>JBGSQP010000028.1:0-186282 GCA_041738095.1 Waddlia sp. | reverse complement strand
GTACGACTTGCATGCCTCATCCACGCTGTCAGCATTCAATCTGAACCAGGATCAAATTCTCAAAGAAAAATAAACTCTTCGAAAACTCGATCAGTTGTATTTAATAAAAAATATAAAAAGGCAACCAAAACGCTTTCGCGTCTTAATCGCACAAGCTCTCTTTGTTCTACATTACTTATCTAACACTGTCAAACAACGTTTCCGGACTCTTGGTCTCGGTTTCACTTGCGATTCGTTTTCTTATCTTCAAGTGGCTACTAACATACAAAATATCACGACATTTGCGCAACATATTTTCTGAAAAAAGAATTTTTCGTACTTTTTTTCCATTTTTGATACAACTGTGATACCACAAAATTACGACCTGGGAGGTTGTTATGAAATTGCCTGTATGGGGCCTAGGAGCCCTTTTCATGTGTGCGGCATGCGTCTGTCCCGCACAAGACACTGTTAGAGATCCAGCAACCGGAATTACGTTCCCAAAACTTGTTTCAGTTGATATAGATGGAAAAGATCACCCTCTCCAAGCAACGGGTGTTGCTACACGAAAAAAGCTTTTCGTTAAGGTCTACAGCGTTGCGCATTACATGGAAGACGCGCAAAAAGCCCCTCCTGAACAAGCCTACGAACAGATTTTAACAGCAAAAAAAATCAAACAACTTTCCCTTCAGTTTGTAAGAGATGTCCCGGTAGATAAAATTCAGGAAGGTTATCGAGAATCATTCAGTAAAGCCTTTTCGGCTACTGAACTTGGTCAATTCCGCCCTCAGATCGATCAATTTTTAGGATTTTTCGATGCTCCCATCAAAAATGGAGACACACAAACGGTACAGTGGTTCCCTGACGGAAAAATTGTTGTCGAAGTCAACGGCACAGAGAAAGGCACAATATCCAATGAAGGATTTGCCCGCGGCTTATGGTCTGTATGGTTCGGAAAATCCCCTGTGGTGAATCGTAAAGATCTGGTATCATTCTTGCAATGACAGCTTTAATCACTGACAGTTTATTTAAAAATCACCTTACAGGAGCCGGACACCCTGAGTGTCCGGCTCGTTTAGGCGCTATCTTAAAAGCTTTGGAAGGCATTCCTCTCCCTATTTTCCCAGCCAGAGATGCCAGCAAAGAAGACCTGTTGCGCTGCCATACTGAAGTCTACATTCAGACTGCCATCAGTGACATCAAACTGAAAAAAAGAGAACTCTCTACGGGTGACGTCGCCCTTAGCAAAAATTCGCTAAAAGCAGCTATAAGAGCAGCTGGAGCCGTATTATGCGGGATTGATGCAATCATTGAAGGTAAGGTCAAGCAGGTTTTTTGCGCGATACGGCCTCCGGGACATCACGCCGAAAGCAATAAGGGAATGGGGTTTTGCCTCTTCAATAATGCAGCCATTGGGGCACGCTACGCCCAACAAGTTTATGGAATCAAAAGAGTGGCCATCATCGATTGGGATGTTCATCACGGAAATGGCACTCAAGAAATTTTTGAAAACGATCCCTCCGTATTTTATTTCAGTACCCATCAGGCAAACCATTACCCTGGAACTGGCCATTCAAATGAAAAAGGATTAGGAAACATCGCTAATTGCCCTATTTTGGAAGGATCTGACTCCCGAGTTAATGTCATAAAAGCATTCAATGAAGTTCTGGTACCTGCCATGAAAATTTTTAAACCTGAGCTCGTCATTGTCTCTGCCGGATTTGACGCTCATATCGACGATCCTTTGGGCAATTTTAATTTAACGGATGCAGATTTTGCACAGCTTACCGAAATCGTTAAACAAGTCGCTAAACAATATGCCCAAGGACGCATTATTTCTCTTCTTGAAGGTGGTTATAACCTAACCGCTTTAGCCTCAGCCGTAAAAGCTCACATATTGGCATTAAATTCAAATTAAAAAGCTTTTTACATATAATCGTCTTTCCCCCTAGTATTTTTGGAGTAAGTATGAGTAGTAAAAGCCGATTTGGCGCAAAACCCTGGCCGTTTGTTCTTATGATCGGAATCGGTCTGATTTTAGGTTTGATTCCTGCACCTGAGGGCATGAAACCCGAAGGTTGGCGCATGTTGGCCGTTTTTGTTGCCACTATTTTTGGTATCATTACCAAAGCGATGCCGATGGGACCGACTGCATTGCTTGCTTTATCCATTTTGATCCTGACACATACCCTACCTCTTAAAGAGGCTTTAAACGGCTTTTCCAGTCCAATTGTCTGGCTTGTAGTCTTTGCTTTTTTTGTGGCTAAAAGCTTTATTAAAACCGGATTAGGGATGCGTATTGCCTATCATTTTGTGGCTCTGGTCGGTAAAAAAAGCCTTGGATTAAGCTACGGCATGGCAATGACCGATTTAGTGCTGGCACCAGCTATTCCTAGTAATACGGCACGCGTCGGAGGATTGATTTTCCCCATCGTCGAATCGCTTGCCCTTGCCTTCGAAAGTAAACCGGATGCAAAAAGCCGCAATAAACTGGGGTCTTTTCTCATTCAATCTGCTTATCATTGCAATATCATCACCAGCGCGATGTTTCTTACGGCAATGGCCGCCAATCCCATGATAGTGGAAATAGCTGAAAAAATGGGTATTTCAATCTCCTGGGGCACCTGGGCTCTCGCTGCGCTTCTCCCGGGTATTGCCAGCTTGATCCTCATCCCTTTCGTTCTTTACACCTTTTCCCCTCCTGAAATCAAAGAAACTCCAAACGCGCATAAAGTTGCTAAAGAACAACTTGATAAGCTCGGGAAAGTTTCTCGAAATGAATGGATTACAGCAGGGGTGTTTTTTGCAATGTTGGTTCTATGGATCGGCGGACCGTATTTTGGAATTGACAGCACGACGGTTGCGTTATTAGGGATCACAACGCTTCTGATTGCCGGCGTTTTAAACTGGAGCGACATCATCAAGGAGGAGCAAGCCTGGGATACCTTAATCTGGTTCTCTATCCTTTTGATGATGGCCCACCAGCTTAGTCAGCTCGGCACGATCCAGTGGTTTAGTGAACATGTACAAGATTCAGTTGAAAATATCGGGTGGATGTATGCCTATCCCCTGCTACTTCTTTCTTACTTTTACGTGCACTATTTTTTTGCCAGCAATACAGCCCACGTCAGCTCCTTATTTGCCGCGTTTGCTGTTGTGGGTGTTGTGGCCGGTATTCCGCCGATGCTCCTAATTTTATCTTTGGCTTTTGCCAGCACGTTATCTGCTTGCCTTACGCACTACGGAACGGCTCCGGGCCCGATCCTTTACGGTTCTGGATATGTGGACCTGGTGACATGGTGGAAAATGGGAGCTCTTATCAGCTTAGTCCATCTTTTCGTTTGGTTTATAGGCGGCCCTCTATGGTGGAAAGTGCTCGGTTTATGGTAATTTACAGTTCTTCGAGAGGTTCATACGTCGTTTTGTCTCCGGGTTTCCTGCCATCTTTGACCTTGGAGATGCGAGTGTCCCAACTTCTGTAATTATGAAACTAATTGAAAATCACCCTGCTTGCGTGAACATTTCTATTCATGATAACAACTTTTCCTACATTAACCTCCTGGAACTCGAGGATCTATTAGAAAAATCTGGGAAAGAGGATGTAGAAATTCAAATTGCCAGTGATAGGGTCAATTTATTAAAACGCCAGATGAAATAGTGCTTTCAAAGTAAGCTTGCAAGCTTTTCAAAGCTTTCGTTCCAGCATGCTTCATAGTTATTTTAGTCTTTTGGTCCACTTGCTCAAAGAAATCTGTGACTAATAACTCTAACGAAAATTCAGAGGACATTCCATAGTCGACAAAACCTTTAGGACCCCACCACTTCATGTAAAAGTCCGGCTGTCTCCAAGCTTTCCAAATTAACTCAATCTGAGCATTAAACGTTTTTGAGATCATAGCTCTTTATTTTCTTTTGCTATGTTTGCCTCCACCATGAAAAATCCCTGCCAAAAGTGTCTCTAAACGGTCAAAACATTCATTCCAGCCGCTTTCATGAGAATCCCGCTCTTCTTCAGACAAGAAAGGCGCCTGGCGAAAGGTGAGCTCGGTTTTTCCAGCATGTTCTTCTAAATTGACCGTCACTTGTGTTTCGTGCCCTGGCGCCCCTTCCTTGTCCAACGTACAATGAGTAAAGACCAGATGCTTAGGAGGGTGAACATCGCGATAAACTCCTTTAAGTTTTAGATCGGCGCCTCCGTCGGGCGGGGTCATGGTCATTTTCCATGTACCTCCTTGGCGCACATCCGATTCGACTGACGGAATTGTAAACCCTTTGGGAGCCATCCAGGCCATCACGTGTCCTTTTTCAGTCCACGCTTTAAATACGAGAGCACTAGGAAAGTCGATTATACGTTTAATTTCCAGAATTTGATCTGGTGACCATGAATAATTTTTTTCCGGCATACTTGACTTCCTTGCTTAGTCATTTCTCTCAAAATCTTTAATTGAGGTCAATATCCATTCAAGGTGAGGGGGTTGATGATCCAGAGTGGACCTGGGGAGATAATAAAAAAAACCCGGAAATTTCTTTCCGGGTTTTTCTTTCTAAAGAACTGCTACTTGCTTAAGGCAGCCATAATGGCCAGCAATAGAAGCGCCACAATGTTGGTGATCTTAATCAAGGGGTTAATGGCCGGACCGGCAGTGTCCTTGTATGGATCACCGACAGTGTCACCGGTAACGGCTGCACGGTGTGCTTCCGAACCTTTTCCGCCCAAAAAGCCTTCTTCAATGTACTTCTTGGCATTATCCCATGCACCTCCGCCGGAAGTCATGGAAAGACCGACGAAAAGTCCTGTAACAACAACACCTAAGAGCATGGAGCCTAGCGCTACAAAGGCCTCATCTTGTCCGATAAAGATCTTGATAAGGTAGCATAAAAGGAACGGCGCGCCCACAGGAAGAAGGGAAGGCACGATCATCTCTTTGATAGCAGCGCGCGTCAATAGGTCGACAGCGCGGCTATAATCAGGTTTTCCGGAACCGTCCATGATTCCTTTAATTTCTTTAAACTGACGGCGAACTTCGGTAACAACAGCACCTGCCGCGCGTCCTACAGCCATCATACTCAAACCTGCAAACAAGTAAGGCAGCATACCGCCAATGAAAAGCCCGATAATGACATACGGATTTTCGAGTCTGAAGTCGACAACGCTCTCCGGGAAATAATGACCGACGTCCTCGATAAAGGCTGTAAAAAGGACTAAAGCGGCGAATCCTGCAGAACCGATGGCATAGCCTTTTGTTACTGCTTTCGTTGTATTGCCAACAGCATCCAAGGCATCCGTTGTATTGCGTACGTCTTTAGGCAGACCGGCCATTTCAGCGATACCGCCTGCATTGTCAGTCACGGGTCCGTAAGCATCCAAAGCAACTACCATTCCGGCCAAAGCCAACATGCTTGTTGCCGCGATACTAATACCGAATAGATCGGCGTTAATGTAGGAAACGATAATGCCAATGCAAATAGTGATCACAGGCAATGCCGTTGCTTCCATCGAAATGGCAATCCCTTGAATGATATTGGTTCCATGACCCGATACAGAAGCATTTGCAATACTGCGCACAGGTCTATATTTTGTCAGGGTATAATATTCGGTTATCATCATCAGGGCTCCGGTAACGCCCAGGCCGGTTAGCACGCACCAAAATAAGTTCAGTCCGGTGAAGGTTGTATTATTCACTGTGAACGATTCGTGCATGCCGATAAAAATATCTGTTAGGAAATAGATAGCGGCAATCGACAAGACTGCAGTGGTTACAAAGCCTTTATATAACGCGCCCATGATGTTGTTGGTTTTCCCCAACTTAACAAAGAAAGTACCAATAATGGACGTTACGACGCATACAGCTCCGATCAACAGAGGGTATAGCATAAACATTTCTCTTACGGCATCGGTAAAGTAAATACCAGCAAGCAACATTGTTCCGACAATCGTAACGACATACGTTTCAAATAGATCGGCAGCCATCCCAGCGCAATCGCCTACGTTATCGCCTACGTTATCGGCTATAACAGCAGGATTGCGTGGATCATCTTCAGGAATACCAGCTTCTACTTTTCCAACGAGGTCTGCACCAACGTCTGCACCCTTGGTAAAAATCCCTCCCCCCAGACGGGCAAAAATGGAAATCAACGAACCGCCGAATCCAAGAGCGATGAGAGATTCAAGAATGACTCGATTATCAAGTTCTGCATTCAGTAAATACATATAATAAAGAACAATTCCCAGAAGACCTAAGCCAACAACCAAAAGGCCAGTGACCGCACCTGCTTTAAAAGAAATATCCAAGGCAGGCTGTAAACCTCTTCTGGCAGCTTCTGCGGTACGAACGTTTGCGCGCACAGAGACGTTCATGCCAACGTAGCCGGCAAGTCCTGAAAGAACAGCGCCGATCAAAAATCCGATCCCTACATAAACCCCAAGCAGCCAAGTCAGTAGTGCCATGATGATCACTCCCACTACCGTAATCACTTGGTATTGACGGTTTAAATAAGCGTTCGCGCCTTCTTGAATCGCGGCAGCGATACTTTGCATTTTTTCGTTACCCGGGTCGGCTTTCAAGACCGAGCGGATCGCCAAAACCCCGTATAACAGGGCTAAGAGACCGCAAGCGATCACAAATCCATAGGCAAAATCCATAAGTAAATCCTTTAAATTTCGTGTGTTGCAAAAGGGGTATTATGGCAATAAATCCGATAAATTGAAAGTGCTAAAAAAGACCAAAGTCAGGATAATAAAGCTAATATTATGCAACACAATACAAGAAAAGTTATAGGGGTTTTCACCCTGATGATGATCAATGTCGCAGCGATTCAAAGCCTGCGCAATCTGCCGATGATGGCTGGAGTCGGCTGGTCCTCAATATTTTTTTATATCGTCGCCGCCTTTACTTTTTTCATTCCTACCGCTTTAGTCTCAGCAGAATTAGCCACCGGCTGGCCATCTACCGGAGGGGTTTACACATGGGTCAAAGAGGCTTTTGGCCCGCGCTGGGGCTTTGCCGCTATTTGGCTGCAATGGACTGAAAATATAATTTGGTATCCTACGGTGCTCTCTTTTACAGCAGCCACCATCGCCTACCTATTCAACCCTGCCCTGGCAGACAATAAACTTTATATTTTATCAATGGTGATGGCAACCTACTGGGGGTGCACGCTCATTGATTTGCTTGGGATGAAAATTTCCGGCATGATCAGCACCATCGGCGTTATTATAGGCACATTAATACCGGGTGTTTTTATTATCACTCTAGGTTTATTCTGGCTGCTTTCGGGGCATACTTCAGAAATTCCATTCACCACAGAATCCCTATATCCTGACCTCTCCAGTATCCACAATATCGTATTCCTGGTTGGCGTTATGCTGGGTTTTGCAGGGATGGAAATGTCTGCGGTACATGCCCGCGAAGTGAAACATCCGCAAAAAGACTATCCCCGAGCAATTTTCTATTCTACGGGAATTATTCTTACCGTTTCCATTTTGGGCTCCCTTGCTATTGCTGTTGTAGTCCCAAGCCATGAGATCAGCTTGGTAGCAGGCATCATGCAAGCGTTTTCGGCATTTTTTAATGCCTATGAAATGCCCTGGATGACCCCTATCTTGGCCGGCCTGATATCTCTTGGAGCCATCTCCATGGTTAGCACCTGGATCGTCGGACCAAGTAAGGGGCTTTTCCAAACGGCTCATGAAGGGCACCTTCCTCCCCTCTTCCATAAACGCAACAAACAAGGCATGCCGATAGCCATCATGATCATCCAAGGCGTGATCGTCAGTCTTCTTTGCTCTGCTTTCCTCCTAATGCCCACAGTAAGCAGTTCCTATTGGGTATTAAACGACTTGACGGCCTTGCTCTATCTGATCATGTACATCCTTCTATTCCTAACAGCCATCCGTTTACGCTACAGCCATCCGCACATTAAACGCGCTTATCGTGTGCCTGGAGGAAAAACTTGGGGCATGTGGATGGTAGCCGGAACTGGATTGATTGCAAGCATAACATCCTTTATTACAGGATTTTTCCCCCCTGCGCAGCTAGATACAGGAACGCTTGTCTATTTTGAACTTTTTCTTGGATCGGCTGTTATAATCCTTTTCGGCATTCCCTTTCTTATTTATAACTACCAAAAGGCACACTGGAAGATTAAGAGGGACTAAATGTTTGGAACAGGAGTAACGCCCCCATTTTTACCGAGAGGAAACGATGAAACCTTTCGTAGGCGCGTTACCTTTCATGAGCAAGTCCTTGAAGATATCCGCAAAAACTCCCACTCCGATTTTGCAACGCTATTCCAAGGATTCTTCAAGCACTTTCCTGAAGAATCCCTTACATCCTGGTATCTTGAAGATACAGGACTATTTAGACTTTCTCTTCAAATCCCTTTAATGCTTTGGGTTCTTTCAAAAGATGGAGAAGGCAAAGTTTTTCCTTCGGGGGGAACAATTTTTATCTTTGATAAGGAAATTAAAGGAACAGTTAAAAAAAAAGATAAAGAAATCGAGTTCACTACAGGCTTTAAAATGTACTGTGAGACCCCTTTAGGAAAAAGAGATGTTCACATTGTCAAAATGTCAAGACTCGATTCAGGAACAATAGAAACCGAAGCAGGCATCTATTTACCTCTTCTCGGATTTCGGTCGGGAAGAAAACAGAAAAATGCTGAGCAATTTATCGATGAATGGTATAGCGGTACCGCACTTAGTGCTGGTGCGGACTACCAAAGCTATCTAATTCAAAAAATCAATTCACTTTAAGCTGATGCAGTAACTGGGTTAATTTTTCTCCAAGACCTCTTACCTGAGAGAGTTTTGAAGTGTCTAAAAGCAATCCATTTGCATCGAACGCTTCACTTGCTTGTGAAATACTAACTTGCTCTGGAATAACAAGCACAAAGATGTTATTCAGCAAGGCCCTCAAGTGCACTAAACCTCTTAATCCCCCTAAACCACCAGGAGAAGCACTCATCAAGGCGGCTGATTTTCCTCGAAAGGCCGCAAGATTTACAGTATCGGATGGTTCAGGACGGGACACCCAGTCAATTGTATTTTTTAAAACTCCTGAAATACTACTATTATATTCCGGAGAGGAAATAAGAAATCCATCATGCTCAATAAATATTTTCTTTAATTCCTTTGCTTTTTCAGGGAGTCCTTCACGCTCTTCAAGGTCGCCGTCATAGAGTGGAAGAGGATAATCGGCCAAATCAATCAAGGCAACTTCAGCACCAGCCTGCTTTGCGCCTGCAACAGCAATTCTGACCAGTTTTTTGTTGAATGAATCCTTTCTAGTACTGCCGGCAAAGGCTAAAATTTTTGGGGTTATATTTAAAGCCACGTCTAGACTCCTATGGGGAAGTAGGATTTTATCTCTTCAGGTGTTAAATGGGAAATATCTTTATCGATTTCATGCTCAATCAACTTTCTGGTCGCCTCATCTAGCTTTGCCCTTAACATACCAAGAAATCCTGGACTTGCAGCCATGTATAGCCGTTCAATCTTTCCACTGGAGCGTGCATGCTGCAGATAATCTGCCACTTCCTTTGCAAAGTCTTCTGCTTCGATAAATTTAGGAGTTTTTTTCTGATCCAAGGATACAAAACCGAATCCCTCAAATCCCATTGCCGATCCCGGCTTATCGCTGGTCAAATCCCTATTATGCAGCCGACTCTCAGGATGCAGTAAACAGGTTTCTTCTATCAGCTTGAGATTATCCAATTTGAAGATACGCGCCTGTGCTTTATTAGCGACAATCACCCATTTCTCTTTTTTCATGACAAACCCCTTTTAAACGCAACATAACCTGTACAAAAAATAATGTAAAATTAAAATGAGATTGCTATGGACCGTTTCATCAGAGACTTGCAAACCGGAGAAATCCACCAGAGAGACCGCTTTCAATTCGAATTGAAATCGGAATTTTTCCCCACATTCGAACACTCCTATACTCAAGAATTTTACCTGTTCATTCCCAACTCTTTACAAATTAATGAGGAAACCTACCCCCCTAACCAATTTTATAGGGACCAAACTAACCTTATCCGGTATAAAACACCTGAATTTAGCTTAAAGGACTTAGCACGAGCCGGGAATGAAAGGTCTCCGCTTGAAAAGTTAAACAAGTTTTTAAAAACACCGCCTGACCAGAAATTTATTCTTGACGAGTTAAAGTTATTAGGGAATGCATTGCGCAGTTCTTTAAGAGAGAGAACAAAGATCCTTATAAACATAAAACCAAGTGATGATGGCTCTAAAGAGGCTTTAGAGAACTTAGCAGAGGAGCTTGAGACATTTCGTAAAGCCTATTTTTCTATTCAAGACCGTTTTCTTACGAAGGGCTCTACGGATTTAAAAACTCCATTTCTTTATGTCGATGAATTCATAAGCAATACGATCACTTATTACCTAACCGGTCTTATCGGCCATTTCCATCAAGCGGAGTCCGCAGAAATACCTTCCAAACTGCTTAGCCTTTTCATCAAGGAAGAAGCCCATAGAATAAACGATTTAAATGTGCCACAATTAGATAAAGAAAATCGTATTACCAATGAATACGTTTTTTACCGTAACCGACTTCTTAACAAATATGTCATCGATGCTCTTCAATTAAAATCGATTCGCACATCGATTGATACGAGATTCCGAAACTTGATCGGCAGCCTTTCTGCAGGCATTGCAATGCTTTTCTTTTTCGTACTATTTGTCTGGCAAAGAGAATGGTTTTATCTCAATTCACTTCCCTTTATTTTATTTACTGTGCTCCTTTATATCATTAAAGACAGGATCAAGGAAAGTATGCGGCTTGTTTCATACCGCCAATTTAGTAAATGGTTTTTTGATTACAATACAGATATACGTTCCCCTGTAGACAATGCCACCCTGGGAAAACTAAGTGAATCTGTCTCATATGTATTTGAAAACAAACTACCTATGGAAATCGAACACATCCGCAACAGAGAGTTTCATACGGTCATCGAAGACTTCCAGCGCCCGGAGCAAGTAATTTATTACAAAAGAATAATTTCAATTTTTCAGCGCAAAAGAGAAGATAATAGAAGGCACGCCTTAAACATCATCTTTCGTTTCAATATCGCAGAATTCATCAAAAAGGCAGACGACCCCTTGCACAGCTATCTTTCATTGAATCTAAACACAATGAAAATTTTTCGTGTTCAGGTTCCAAAAGTTTATCATCTGAATCTGATTATGCGCACTTCTTACCGCCTGCTCGATAACAGCATGAAAGTCGAACTTAAAAAATTCCGCTTGATTGTGGATAAAGAAGGAATCAAAAGAATAGAACACGTGTATAACTAAAAAAGCCGGAGATGACTCTTGGCGAGAAGCGAGATCCTTAAGGCTGCTACATTCCTGTCCTGACCTGGTTCGGATTGCCCCACCCCATGAGGTCCCCGGCAATGAGAATGATTATATAGAAAGAACAGATTTAAGAAAATACTCTTTATTGCTATATAATTAACCCCATGCACGCACTACATCCTCACCTTTATCCTGCGCAGAATACTCCTCCGGCAGAAGATCTACTATCCTTAGACCTGCTGATCGATGATCTTTTTTATTCTATCGTAAGCCATCTCACAAATGAGGGGCTTTTGATGCTGGGAAGCACTTGCCGTCACTTGCGTGTAAGGTTAGTAGAACATGATTTGCTTAGAAAAGCAGCATGGAGTATTTCCAGAAAAATCCCCTTCCCAAATCAAGGTAAAGCAGATTTTTTAGAGCAGAGGTACCAAGAAATCGGCATATTTTTTCCGGAGTTATTCAATAGACTTGGAACGTTTTACGCTGTATACGATTTACCGCATATTCATCTTAACTATCCGATTGAACAAGGGATTGCCGAACATAAAGTAAACTCTCCAGTAATGCGAGGGAGGGATGGAAACGGTAAAGTTTTCCTGGCATTTCGTTTCCGCATGGTCAATCCGCGATGCGATACTTCATCACAAACAATTGCTCTTATTTATCAAACAGTAAGCTCGTCGAATATTCTCTGGAGCCCTCTGGAGCTGCCGTACTCGCAACAGATCGCTTTGGGGGCTCAGGCGCTAAACAGTCCTGTTGTAAAACCTTATTTTTTAGACCGCCTTCAAAGGCTTTTGGCCGGCTCTAAAGTGGGTCCGGCAGAGCCAAGAGCCCCTTCAGCCCAATACATTTGGGGAAAAGAGGACTGCACCCAAGTGCCCTATGAAGAATACCCTCCTTATGACGAAAACTCCCCTTACCTAATCTTGTGCTGACTCCCATTTTCTGAAAGCACGCTCTTTAATTCCGAGCACCTTTCTCAAAGCATGTTCAGCATCCAGACCGGCCTTTTCCCCTGCTAAAACCAATTGCAGCAAAAGCGCCCCTAGCTCTTCCTCATTTTTAAACTCAAAAGTTACGTTCTGCTGAACCTGATCCGGATAGCATTTTTTCTCCAGACGCTTCAATATTTTGGAGGCGCGGGCAAGTGATGAAAGGCTCTTTGGTATGCTGTCGAGATCGCTTATAACTTTTTTTTCTTGTTTTTTGATCTGATCCCATTGCTTAACAACTTCATCGGTGTGTTCAATTTTTACATTACCGAAAACATGGGGATGACGCCTGATCAATTTTTCGATAACCCCTTTAATAACATCTTGCATTCGGAACCGATGCTCTTTTTCAGCCAACCTAGAAAGGAATACCGCGTTGAAGAACAAATCACCCAATTCTTCTTTGATGTGCTCCTCATCTCCTTTATCAATGGCATCAATTAACTCAGAAGCTTCTTCCAACGGATACTTGCGAGCCGAACGCAATGTTTGCTGCCTGTCCCAAGGACAGCCATTCGGTCCTAATAATGTGTCTGTTACAGCAATTAATTCTTCGATCTCTTTCATAGAGCACCTTTCGTGACAGAAATGAAAAGAGAGTATATCAGAAGATTAACCCCAGGTGCATTTAAAATTTAAGGTTTGCAACAAAGACATGCTACCCAAAGATACATCCATTCATTTCCCTTCTGGTGCTCCTGCACATTTCGAGAAATTTTCGCTGAATCCCCTTAAAAGAATGACCGAAAAAGTTAGCGGAGTCTTTGACTCTCTTTTCAATAAAAATCCCCCTATAATCCAAGCGCTCCCTCATCCCTATTCCGACGATGCCGTAAAATGGTCTTGGACGATTAAAGCCGTTGAAGCGGGATTTAAACGGCAAAAAGTGCCATTTACTATGACCTGTCCCGGCAATGTATATTTTGAATGCATGCAGTCTTTGTTAACTTGCATTGCCCCATTTAAAGCGGAGCACATTGAATATAGAAGATTTCTTCAATCAGTTTTCCACGCTCCAGCGCGTCTCACAGACAGTCGTTATGCTGCCATGACCTATTTTTTTGCGCTGCAACTTGCAGGACATGATAAAGGGCCGGCTGGCTACTGGGAGATTTCTTTCTCTCCCTTGCCGGAAACGATCCAAGCGGCCCTGCACATGGTCATCAATACGCAAATTTTATGTGAGGCCCTCAGAACAAAAGAAATTGTGAATTTCCCGCATTTGCTAGACAACTTTAACCATGCTTGGCTAGATTTTGAAGAAAAACTAATCTTAGAAAAAACAAAGAATTCAGCAGTTTTCTCTCCCTCTCTTTCGTTACGATTACTTATAGAAAATTTACCATCCTATCCCTACCTAGCTTATCGTATGAGTAAAATAGATAAATTATCCGCCTCTTTCGAAGAAGACCAAGAAATCAAAATTCATTGGATAACGCTCTATCCCAAAAAGGGAAAATACGACGAAAAATCTATTTATGCTTTTCTGGCCACTGAAAAGGTGATGGAATTAATCACTAGTTTTTTGGAATATAGCCCAGGCTTATTGATCCGAGAAGTTAAATTTTTGAAGGTGTAACGGCTCTAGCCTAGATGATTTCAAGACCTGATAGAATGGTAGAGAAGGCATTAGCTGTATACCGAAATGAATTTAGCAAGAAATCGCCTTAAACTTAAGCCTAGAGTAAATGAACCGGGCATAGCTTGAATCCTAACTTCATAATTTGTTTTAATTTACACACTGGAAGCCAATTTTTTCAAAAGGAAGTCTTCCAAGCTTTGAAGGCACTCATTTCTGTCTGTTTGCTTTAATAGGGAAACGTGAATATCAGGCAATGAAGGGAGAAAATCTTCCTGAATGAGTTCTAATTTATTTGGTATCATCGTTTTAGGTAATGTGGTGATTCCAATCTCTGCATTGACAGCCGCAACGATTCCGGCATAACTAGGACTTATGAATGCAATCCGCCATCTAATCCCGGCATTTTCTAAAGCCTTTAGAGCTCTTGCGCGATAAACGCAAGGCTCTGGTGAAAGCACCAGAGGTAAAGGGGTATTTCTATCTAAATACGACAAAGCTGGATATTTTCCCACCCATGCCAAAGGTTCTGACCACACATCAATGCCATTAGGAAAGTCTTCAGGGCGACTCATCTTAACCAAAACCATGTCAAAAGATCCCTTTTTGAAACGGTCAAAAAGATTCAGTGTCAAATCGCACTCAACATTGAGTAATATTCGGGGGTGTATCCTCGTGAAATCGGTGAGAACATCAGAGAGAAACATTGCGGCAAAATCTTCTGGAATCCCAAAACGTATTTCACCTTCAAGCTCGGGATGTTTAAAACGATCTAACACCTCCAAATAGAGCGCAAAAATTTTATTTGCATAAGGCAAGAATATTTCCCCCTCATGAGTAAGCCTCATCTTCTTACCTCTATCAAAAAGTCTCTTTCCGAGTGCTTTCTCTAAATTGCCCATCTGCTGAGTAATAGCAGACTGTGTGCGCTTTACCTTTTGAGCAGCTCCCGTGAAACTCCCTGTTTCCACAACAGCTAAAAAACATCTAAGAGTAAACTCTTCCATTAGATTTCCTTATGATCTCTATAAGATTTATGAATTTTTCTTATATTATTAGGTTTGCTAACATAGAACAACAGAAAAATCCTAGAGGCACATGATGGGCATAACCCAAAACTCAACAATTTACTTTCTGATAATGATTTTGAGTCCCTCGGTGGGATTAATCATCAACCTCTTATTCTGTCAGAAAAAAAAAGTGGTAGGATCACAAATTGCTTCTCTAGGAATTTGGATAGGATTTACGAATATTATGATGGCCTGGTTTGCAGGACTGCCATTTTATGAAAAAAATCAATCTTGGGGTTTCATAGCAAATGAAATTTCATGGCTCATAGCTACGCTTATTTTATTTGTCAGCGGCATCGTTCATTATTTTTCAATTCGCTATATGGCTGGAGATCGAAATTATCGCCGCTATTTCCTTCTTCTTAACTTGATTACAATCTGCACTCTTCTAATGGCAGCATCCGATAATACTGTCCTCTTGATCATATTTTGGTTTCTCAGCAACTTGGTACTAGTTTCGCTTATGATGCACAAAGTACAGTGGGAATCAGCCAAATACTCAGGTGTTTTAGCAATCAAAACATTTACGTTTGGCCTTGTTTTTTTATCTGCCGGCATAGGGTTATTAGCCTACGAATCCGGAACAGTGTCTATCCATCTCATTATAAAAAATTATGAAAGCCTGCCGGTTTCAATAAGAACTACAGGCCTTTTTTTTATCATGTTGGCGGCGTTCACTCAATCTGGGGTCTGGCCCTTTCATAGCTGGTTAATCAGTTCTCTAAATTCGCCAACTCCAGTTTCTGCATTGATGCATGCCGGATTGGTAAATGGAGGCGGCCTTTTACTAGCACGTTTTTCCCCGATTTTCCTACAGGAGAATCTGCTTTTAGATATTTTATTTGCATCAGCTATCATTACTCTTATTTTGGGAGGAATTTGGAAGCTTCTTCAAAGTGATGTGAAGCGCATGCTGGCTTGTTCAACAATGACCCAAATGGGATTTATGATGATGCAATGTGGCCTCGGGCTTTTTCCAGCTGCATTAGCGCATCTTTGCTGGCATGGCTTATTCAAAGCATTTCTTTTCCTAAAATCCGGATCAACTATTGCAGAACATCGACGAACAAATGAAGAAAGAGTCATTAGTATCCCTACATTTTTGAAATCTTCGCTTTGTGGGTTAGTAGGGACTCTGGGTTTTATTTTTGGAACTAATCTTTCACTTAATTTTGCGAATACGACACCTGTCTTAAGTTTTTTTTGCTGGATAGCATCCACTCAACTAGCTCACACTCTGCTTCAAAAAAGGCAGTCCATTATATTTATTTTGGCGGCAAGCCTCGGCTGCTTAGGGATAGGGATACTTTATGGGCTTACTGTGCATTTGGTTGAATCTATTGTATCGCCGATGCAAATTTCACAACCTAAGCAGCTTAACTTTCTCCACATTGGCGCAATTGCCTTAATATTTTGTATATGGATAGGGCTAAACTTAAAACCATTCACACATCATGAAGGAACGCTTTGGTGGCGTCGATTTTATGTGCGAATGCTTAATGCAAGTCAACCGAATGAGCAAACCATCACTTCCAACAGAAATGGATACAAGTTTTAAGGACCTGGATCATGAAAACTGTCGACGTAAAGATCGCAACTCACATTGCAAATGCCGCCAAAATTATCGCCCCCTTGTGGCCCATGCAAACAATCATTGCCAGGAATCCACTTCAAGGTCTTGAATCGTTAAGTTTTGAAGATGCAATTGAAGTGGGAGAATTGTATTTTTCTGGACATTATAATAATGCAGGAAATTCCGTTAGTGAAGTCAATAGAGAAATGATTAAATGGTGTCAGGTTTTTTTAGATCAGGGCCAAGCAACGATCACAATGCCTGAAAGAGAAAAGGGGTTTTATCGAGCGTGGGCTTCTCTTGCTCCATTTGATAATAAATTACAACCTTCTAAAAACAATCAATGGCTATCCTCTCTCCCCTCCGATCCTGAAGAAGCAATCAATTTCTGCCTCAAAAAACTGGCCATTGCAGAAGATCAAGTTGAAGAATATCTTAAATATTCACTAGCAGAGTTGCCGGGATGGGCTGGTTACATCAAATGGCATACAGATTGGCAAAATAAGAAAGAAGATCTTAAGAATCCGATTACTTTAACAGATTTTCTAGCTGTACGACTTGTAATTACCTGCGCAATCGATAAGAATCCCAAGACAAAAAAGTCTAAGGAAAATCTATTTCCGTCAAAAGCATTAAAAAAAGAGTTTTTTAAGGATTTAGAAAACAAAGAAGCAAATTATTTGTTAAGCCTGTTAAAATTAATCATCCCTGAGAGTGTTAGACTTAGTGGGCCAAAAGAATCACTCATCACACCAGACGCTCAAATTATTTTCTGCATTGATGTGCGCTCTGAGCCGTTACGTAGGAGAATCGAACAGGAAGGCAATTACGAAACTTTTGGATTTGCCGGCTTTTTTGGATTACCGGTTTCGATCCACAACTACAACACAGATCAGACGAAAGACTGTTGTCCTGTTCTACTGAAACCTCTACATAAAGTTTTAGAAAAACCGATTAGTGGAGAAGCCGATAGGATTTCACATCATCGAAAGGGGCGAAGCCTTCTCGATATGTTCGAGGGATTTTACCAGGACCTAAAATATAATTTTGGAACGCCTTTTGCACTTGTAGAAACCCTTGGTGTTTGGTGTGGTTTTTGGATGGCAATCCGTACACTCATGCCACAAACCGGCGTTAAATTTAGAAAAGCCATTCAAGAGATCATTAAGCCTACCGTTCTAACACTCCCAAAAATTGAGATACCTATTTCCGATCAAATTGCCTATGGAGAATCAGCCCTTAGAATGATCGGACTAACTAAGAACTTTAGTCATTTAGTAATACTATGTGGACATGGGAGTCAAACAGAAAACAACCCTTATGCATCAGCTCTTAACTGCGGAGCGTGTGGGGGAAATCAAGGCGGACCAAATGGAAAGATTTTAGCCTCTATCCTTAATACACAGGAAGTCAGAGCAGCTCTTTCAGAAAAAGATATCGTCATCCCTGAAGATACGCTATTCGTCGGAGCTGAACATAACACAACTACAGATGAAGTCATTATCGATGACCAGGGGATATTGAAAAGTACCCACAAACAGATCGCTGCAAAGTTAAAAGTAGATTTTTTCAAAGCAGGGATTGCCAATAGCCAAGACCGCTGCAAAACATTCGGACTGAATCCATCTCCTGGTGATGCCAAAAATAATGTTTTAAAGCGTAGCTCTGACTGGGCTGAAGTACGTCCTGAATGGGGTCTTGCAAGGAATGCAGCCCTCATTATCGGACCTAGGGACTTCACAAAAAACTTAGACCTAGATGGGAGATGTTTTTTGCATTCTTATGAATGGCGAGAAGATATAGATGGTACATCATTAGAAAAAATATTAACAGCACCTATGGTCGTAGCAGAATGGATCAACACACAATATTTTTTTTCTACTTTGAATAATATTGCCTATGGAAGTGGCAGTAAAATCACTCATAATGTAACGGGCAAGTTCGGTGTGATGCAAGGAAACAGTAGCGACTTGATGCATGGACTCCCCTTGCAATCCGTTAATATAACCGATGATCAATGTTATCATGAGCCTATCCGTTTGCAAGTCCTTGTATTTGCGCCACGTTCTAGAGTCGACAGCATTATTGAAAAACACGACATACTGCAAACCTTGTTTTTCAATGAATGGGTAATTTTAGTAGCAATTGACCCTGCAGATAGCAAACCCTATCGTTTGTCAGCCAAAAGAAAATGGAGAGAAATCACTTTAGAGCCCGACCTATATTTCCCGGACAAATCTGCGAATTTGAAAAAACAAGTCAACGGAGCTACATATAAAGATAAACTATGTGTTATGGCGACAATGCATGAGAAAGAAAAAGCGATTGCACCTGTATTTCTCAATCTGCTTGGACTAAAAATAATCAAAGAAAAAATTGATACGGATCAGTTTGGAACTTTCTCCAGGGACGTGGAAAGAAAAGGGACTCCACTGGACTGTGCTCGTTGGAAATGTGAACTTGCAATGAAAGAAAGCAAGTCAAGTATTGGAATTGCCAGCGAAGGAAGCTTCGGCCCTCATCCTCACATTCCATTTTTACCTTGCGATCATGAGATATTATATTTCATAGATCAGGAGCGAGGCTTTGCCATTCATCAGTCGATAACAAGCACAAAAACAAATCACTGTGCGGAAGTCATTTCTGACCATCAGAGATTAAAAAAATTTTGCGATCATGCGCTTTTCCCTACACATGGTTTAATTGTCAGACCTAACAAATCCAACAAAACAAGCTATATTGTAAAAGGTATTCAGGCGCATGAATGGCTTGAAGAAGCGTTTCTAAGGTGCTGTCGTCTTTCAGACGATAAAAAGGCTCTAGTAGAAACGGACATGAGAGCCCATATGAATCCAACTCGAATGGAATTGATTAAGGAGCTGGCCGCTTCTTTTGCGAAGCAACTTGCGACAACGTGCCCGGAATGCTTAAACCCAGGCTGGGGAATAGTAGGAACGCAAAATGGCTTAGAATGCGCATCGTGTGGATTTGCAACAGAGATGGTCAAATCAGAAGTTTTCGGATGTCCAAAATGTTTATATAAAGAAAATAGGCTGTGGCAAGAGGGATTGACTCATGCTGATCCTCAATATTGTATGTGGTGCAATCCGTAACATTACACAAGATTTTTAACCGTTTTTGTTGGTATACATCTAATACAATTTTTGTTATGAGAATTACCATGAATAGAGAATTTACCACCGCCGTTTACATCATCGAAAATGAAAGAGCGCTTTTGATTTTTCATCGTAAGTTACAAAAATGGCTACCTCCCGGCGGACATATTGACCCGAATGAAACGCCACCGGAAGCTGCTGTAAGGGAAGCTCTGGAGGAAACGGGGCTGCATGTTGAATTGACCCGGCAGGAAAATATTTGGGTTGAGCACTGGAATGCCAAAAGCTTTGAGCGCCCTTATATGTGCCTACTGGAAGAGATTCCTGAGCATAAGGGAGTACCCGCCCATCAGCACATCGATATGGTTTATATTGCACGCCCTGTAAAAGGCACACTTTTGGAAAATCCCGAGGAAACAGCCGGTCTGCGCTGGTTCTCCTGGGAAGAAATAGAGGCGCTGGAATCCGATATCGACATCTATAAAGAAACCCAAGAAGTTCTAAAATCTATCCTATTCAATAGGACGATGGTCTATGCCTAAGCAGTCGATTTTCATCGCGGCCACCGGACAAAATGTTGGCAAAACCACACTTTGCCTGGGCATCATTGCAGGATTGATGAAAAGATACTCTAAAGTAGGCTTCATCAAACCTGTTGGCCAACAACACATCAAAATCGATGATGGTACGATGGTGGATAAAGACGCCGTGCTATTTAAGAAAAATTTCAACTTAGAGGCCGACTGGCATGATATGAGCCCGGTCATCATTCCTACGGGATTTACAAGAGAGTATCTTGACGGTTCCGTAACGGAAGACTCTCTTCTAAAAGAGATCGAATCCTCATACCAAAAAATATGGCAGGCCAATGATTATACGATAGTAGAAGGCACCGGCCATGTCGGCGTAGGTTCCATTATCGGACTAAATAATGCAAAGGTTGCTGCGCTTCTTGGTTTAGAAGTTGTAATTATAGCCTCAGGAGGGCTTGGATCTGCTTTTGATGAATTAGCGCTTAATGTCGCCATGTGCAAACACTATGGGACTAAAGTACGCGGCGTTATCCTTAATCGCGTTCTGGATGAAAAAAGAGAAATGATCCTTGAATATTTCCCACGTGCTTTGCGTTCCTGGAATATCCCCTTAATAGGCTGTGTGCCCTATAATGCCTTTTTAAGCAGTCCGACGATGCGCGACTATGAATCCCTGTTTAAAACTAGTCTTCTTTCCGGAGCGCAGCACCACTATCGTCACTTTAAAAATTTCCGCCTTGTCGCAGGATCTATAGAAGCGTATAAAGATGAAATGAATCGTAATGAGTTGGTGATCACGCCAGCCTCAAGGGAGGATATTATTAAGGCCACACTGACGAAACATTTGGAGTTCTCTAACCAAGAGGGAGGCGATTTTCAGGGAGGAATGATTCTTACCAGCCGTGTCCCTCCCAGTCAAGATATTCTGGATGCCTTGCGTAAAGTTGACATCCCGACGCTTTATGCCCCTGTCTGCAGTTTCGATGCGATGAAGATGATTACTTCCTATACAGCAAAAACCCGTGTTAAAGACCTCCCAAAAATTGAACGCGCAATCCAAATCGTAGAAGATCACATTGATTTTAATTTACTGTGCACACCTTTAAGTTAAAAGCGTTCTCCTCTTTGCTAAGAAAATAACGGTCTACAATTTTTCTTTACTCATTTTGCAAAATTCATAAACTGCATTGGTTTAAACCAATTCAGAGGCACCATGACAACACCTTCTTCCACATTAAAAAGAAAAGACCCTCCATTAGTACACGAAGGAACTCCTGCAAAAAAAGCACGAATCGATGATGCTGTTTCACTTGTCTCTCGTTTATTTGTTCAGGTGAGTTGGGATAGGGATTATGAACGTGCTTCCCGCAATATCGTTCATCTTTCTCCAAAAACCTATAAGGAGCTTTTCAAAGAAGAGGCCGGCGGACATCTTGTCAAGATCTCTAATTTAGTTTTTGAAGCCATCATTGATCCGAGCCTGAAAACCTCTCAGATGGATATCAATTTCATGGTGCATGATCAAATTGAAGGTGATCTCATAAAAGTCAATGATCAGCACGGCATATGGATTACACCCTATAATAAGACAACAGACACTACAGCCCCTATTAACACACTTCATTTGCGTGTAATTCCAGCGGGTACACTCCAGGTTAATGGCCTTAATAATCATCCTCAAGCCTTGTTAACCGATAATTTAATCATGCTGGTTAAAGAACTTTTGGCAGATCAAATAT
This sequence comes from Waddlia sp., assembly GCA_041738095.1. Lineage (GTDB taxonomy): Bacteria > Chlamydiota > Chlamydiia > Chlamydiales > Waddliaceae > JTS-AC334. Next base: position 164,378 of record JBGSQP010000028.1, on the reverse strand, counting down.
TTTCCCTAAAACAACAGATTTTCTTTAAGCACCCCGTAATTGGCCCTTTAGAATTAAGAGTGGAGCGATGGGATTTGGACTGGGAAGATGATGAAATCGATTCAGGTAGCGGTCCTTTTTACGGAAAGCTAGACTTAAGCACAGCGATTACTTTTTCTTCAGGAAACACCAGAACGTTAACTCTAGTCGATGAAGTGCATCCTTCCACCATTGATACTTTTCAATTTACGATTACAAGAGTGGAGGCCATCGCAGGCAAAGTCTTTAGCTCAGCACAGCAAACCACTAGCTCTAAAGAATCCTGGAAAGATGGGGTTGACCCGCTTCCTATGATTGTTCCATTTCAGAGACTTACCTCAGACTTAAGAAAAAGATTGACTAATCAGACGCTGGTATTGGGCAGGACGGAAATTTTTTCCAAAGGGAGAGATTGGAAATACACAGTAGAATTAGATAAAGTAAAAATCAAAGAGTCCGAAGAAGAGTCCATGGATATCGAGGAAGAAGAAGTCATCAATCAAAAAGCTTTTCGCCTTACTAATGATCATTCCATTCAGATTGTTGGACACTCTCAAGTCCTACTCTCAAAACAGCTCAAAGATGCCAAAACGGCAAGTGAGCTTACATTTGAAATCGTTGATATGAAAAATGAATACGATCTCGAAGAAAATGAAATTCCATGGATCAGTGCCCAGGAAGTAACGGACAAAGTCCGACAAATCACTAAAAAAATGGCGATTAAGGGACATGTCGTTATTGAGTTAAAAGATCGCAAATATTTGTTGCTTCTAAAAAAAGCGTCCGGCTTCCATATTGAACCTCGCTCCACACTTAAAACCCTCTGGTTAGCCGGCCCCAATACAGACGTTAAAGTGTTCGCCAAAGGATCTCTCAAGCTTGAAATTGTTGATACGGCAGATCCCATGGCACTCGAGACGCTCACCCTCAAGGTGTCAACGCCCTCATCAAGAGGCGGTGGCCTGCTTGCGCTGTTAACCGGCGGAAGTGACCAGGAAGGTGACAAAACCATTGTAACGGAAGAAGAGCTCAGGAAAATTTTTAAAGACGCCATGCCCACCGACTCCATTTTACACGACAAGCAAACCCTAACCGGCATCACGGGTAAAGGGGAAAAAGTTGAATTTAAAATTGACAAAGTCCACCCCTCCGGAAAAAAAGAATATTATGGCCACATCTATAAATATCTGCCCGATACCACAATAAAATTTGAAGGGGAAAAAGGGGGCGGACTGCTCATTACTTCAAAAACACAAGAAATCAATTTTGAAAACATCCATCAAAAACTGATCGAATTCGGGATTGGGGGCATGTCAGAGCAATTTAAAGACGTGATTTCCCGCACGATTCTTTCCAGAGGCACATACTCTGATCATATTAAAGAAATCGGCCAGAAACCCTCGCGCGGTATGTTGCTTTATGGCCCTCCAGGGACAGGGAAAACGCTTTTAGCACGCAGCATCGGAGAAATTTTAGGGGTCTCAAAAGAGCGCATAAAATTGTATACCGGATCACAGGTTTGGAGTAAGTATGTGGGAGAATCTGAGAAAAAAGTGCGTGAAATGTTTGCCGACGCCCGCGCCGATCAAAAACGTTATGGCAAGGATAGTCCCCTGCACTTGCTTATTCTAGACGAAATCGATGCCTTCTTGAAAGATCGCTCGACTGCCGAGAGACGATATGAAGTCAGTGTGGTTAACACTTTCATTGCTGAATTGGACGGCATCGCCAGCGAAGGGGAAGACTCCCTCGATAACATCATTGTTATCGGATTAACAAATCATCCCGATGGAATAGATGAAGCCGCAAAACGTCCAGGCCGACTTTATCCCCATATCAATATCGGCATCCCCGACTCAAAAGGGCGTGAAGAAATCTTTAACATTCACACGAAATCGATACGCCAAAAGGGACTCATCGCCGATGATGTAGATGTTGCAAAAGTCGTGCAAATGACCGTGGGTAAAACGGGTGCCTTCATTGAAGGATTAGTTGTCGCTGCGGCAGAATACTCCTTGAAAAGATTGTGGGTAGATAAAGTGCCAGGCGATGAGATCAGAGAGTATCCCGGCGCTAAAATTACCATGAGCGATCTTAAGAAAGCCTACGAGGAATGCGCTAAAGCGAAAACCAAGGCTAAAGCTGTGACATTCACCCCTTCAAAAGACATCCAGCCGGAAGGGATCGCAGAGGATTTGCGCAAGTTACGCCTCGGAGGCCTCTCTAACGATGTTTTGCGCTTTTTAAGCGATTTAAAACTGGCTCAACTGCATCAAAATCATCTTTATACTACCAAGAGCGGCTTCCCGCGCGGCGCACTGCTTTACGGCCTGCCGGGAGCAGGAAAGACCAGCTTATCAAAAGCGGTCAGGCAGCTATTCGGTCTTGACGGTCAAAGGTATCAATACTACAAAGCCTCAGACTTATGGCCCATGGCAGGTTCCAAGCTTAAAGAAAAAATGGAAGCCATGATGCAGCCCGCTATAGACGCCGCCAAAGATTTGAAAGGAGAAGCTCCCCTACATGTAATCGTCATCGATGAAATCGATATGATCTATTACAACAAAAAACAAACCGATAATGACCTTCAGTCAGTCATGAATCAATTTCTTTTAGAACTTGACGCTCTATTCGATGACGAATTACATCCGGTGCATAATCTGCTGGTTCTCGGCATTGCCCATCGTCCCTTCAACGGACTGCCTGAAGGAATATTACGGCATGGCAGACTCGGTAAACATGTGGAAATGAAATATCCCGACTGGAAAGGGAGAAAAGAAGTCTTTGAAATCCATCTAAAGGAGTTCATAGACAAGAAAATGATCGAGGGTGAGCTGAATTGGAAAGAATTAGTGGAGTTGACAAAAGATCGTTCCGGAGCTTATATCGAAGGGCTTATCAACGAGGCTGCAATCAGTGCTTTGCGCCGAGACCCAAAAGGGAATCTCTCCATGCAGGACTTTAGAAATGCGCACGATGCCATTAAATACATAGAGCCCTGGAAAGGTTATATCGTATAAGGATCATCCTGTTCCTATCCAAAGAGATCCTTTGGATAGGAACCATGAAATTTAAAGAGAGGCCAATCTGGCGTCAATGAGTTCTATTTTCATTTTCCAACTAGGGGCCTTCTGCCAGTCATCCCACGTGATGTGAACGATTTTCCATCCTAGTTTTTGCAGGATTTTTTCGCGCAGCAAATCCCTTGCGATGATTTCATCAGAACCCGGATAAAAATGTAGAACGCCATCGGCTTCTATTCCAATTTTTTTTGAAGGAAACGCAATATCTAAGTAATACCCTTCGACCTGATACTCGTTCTCCAATTTCCAATCAGAACGGCACTGTTGCACACACCAAGCCACCTCTTTTTGAAAATGGGAGCCGGGTGATTTAAAAGTCTGCATATTGCTCATTGCCTTCCGGACTGATTTAACAGTACGTGCGCCCAGCAATTCCTCATTCCAAACCACTCTGCCCACCAAAGAAACAGGTCTTAAACGGAAACACTCATCATCGCGAAGCCGCGTTCCGCTTTTAATTTTTTGTTCAATAGCTGCAGATATCTTTACTAATAACGGTTTATCCCAATCCTGCAAGAGAGTGGCCGACCATGCAATTTTTGTGAGATCATCGGTACTTGCCGATTCCACCCCTCTTTTTTCCAATGCACTTTTGCAAAGCGTTAAAATCGGTTGTTGAGCGATGCCTAACTTGCCGTAACACCAGGCGATATACGCTAATGAATAATTCGAAAAACTATTATCGAATGAAGAAATTAGCTTTGCACTGATCTTCTTTTCTGCCGAACGCACCTCGGATCGCGACACGTGAGGAGATAATTTAATAAGCGAAGAAAGAGCGGCACGCCAGTTCTGCTCGTCAAACCGGTGAAAATCTGCGCAACAGACATTCGCTAATTGTTCCGGGCTTTTAAAACAGCGTAAGCCATATAACTTTGCCAAACTTGTCAAATATACCTCAAACCAGGTGCTTATCGTTTGATTAATATTCTTACTAGTCCACCAACATAAGGAGTAGCTACATGGCGCACTGCAGTTGTGTAGGAACGTTTGCTAATAGAGACAAAAGGTTTTTTAATTTCTCTAAACGCCGGAGCTTTAAGGGCCTCAATTTGAGATGCCATTTTTTGAGCTTCTTTAAATTGAATTTGACCCACTCGATCTTTTAGTCCCCATTTAAAGGCAGCACCTAAAATCGTAAGCCCTCCTCCAATAACTGCAACCGGCACTAAGGCAGGGCTGGCAGAAAAACCAACGAATGCAAAGAGTGCATTTAAGCCAACAGAACCTATCAAAAGTGTATTTTCTCTTTGACTTCTTTGTGCTCTATTTAAGATACGTTGGGCCGTATCATGGATATCAAACAGTTGCTCGATAACCTTTATTTGCGGCTCATTATTCTCATGCAATTCCTCTAATAAATTAAGCCTGCCTTTAAATTCTTGAAGGGTTTCTCGGTAATCTGCCTGATCAGCCAACAAAATCGACTTGGTTCCTAATTCTTTAAAAGCGACAGTTCCTACAGCTAAGCTTGCGAGCCCACCCAAGACTTTAACACCTGTAGACATTCCTTGATTGCGATCAAAACCTGAAGACCCCTTAAACTTTATTTTTATATTTGCGTTCTGTAAATTTTCACTTAATTTTTCCCAATCAAAATTAAAATCTATTTTCTTTGCCGGTGAATACTCTTCTAGGGCACTTGCAGCAATTTGAACGACTGTTTCTTCAAACTTTTGCAGTGTTCTGGGTTGCATTCCATGAAGCTTAATCGTTTGCGGGCGAGAGTTAATAATATCTAAGGGAGAGGACATAGTGCATTTCCTTAATTGACCAAAATAATTGTGATAAATATATAATGAATAATTACTAAAGCATCAAGTTAATATTCGAGGGATGAACTTCAATTTATGCTGGGTTTGATCCCCTTGTGCGCACAGCAGATGAAGGGGGGAATAAATAGCTACATTACCTGATTTTACAATGTCAACTGGTCGGTAATTTAAGTTAGAGGTTTTTTCATTTGACAAAGCGCGGAAATCGATACCAACTTGGAAAAGTTGATGGAATTGAGCGCAAAGTCAGGCGGAAAAAGATCAATCGAAAAATGTTTATTGAATTCATTTCGCTATATAGCAAAGTGGATTCAAAAAACAGGAATATGGCCAAGAGCTGCAATTTTCTTCATACTTTCAAATAGCTCTTTTCTATCAAATGATTTGATGCAAGCTCCTGTTTTGCACGTACGCAAAGCAGGACAACGCTTATCAAACATTTTTCCATATGGACAAGGGCCTTGAAGGGAAAGATGTTGAGCGCCGGGAGGCTTATATTTATCAGAAGATGAAGCTCCAAAAATGCTGAATGTCGGAGTTGATGTCGTAGAGGCCAAATGAAGCGGCAAGGAATCCATCGCAATGATCAGATCCATATGCGTCATTAAATTTTGCAAGACGGGAAGAGGTTGTCTGTCAAGAACAAGACTATGGGAAACCGTTTTTGCAAGTTCTTGAGCGACACATTTTTCCTTCTCGTTTCCCGAGAGGATTAAAAAATAGGCCCCTGGAATTTTTTTTAATACATCACCTAAGGAAGAGGTGTCCATTTGTTTATTCGGCCATGCAGAACCGGGGCATACCATGACCTTTCTACATTCAGGCAACGTCTCTATCAATTCATTTAGTCGATTTTGAAAAGATGGGTTGAGTTTTAAAGAGAGGGTGTATGAGGGGGATTTTTTTTCTCCGATAAAAGATTCCGCAAGAGAAAGATAATCCTCCCGAATATTCATGCCAAGGGGGGGGTCTATTTTAAAGTTGGTGACGAGTAGATTCGGCCACTCGGCTACGGTATTTTTTCCGAAACCAATTTTATGCGCGCTTTTTGCAAGCCATGTGATCAGGGCGGATTTGCAATTACCTTGCAAATCAAAAACCGCATCATAGGAAATGCTCTGAAGCTGCTTTTTGAATACCCTAAACCCTTTCCAATCGCGGGCTTTTCGCCATTTTTTTGATTCTACACTGTGAATTGTGTGTAGTTGGGGATGAGCTTCTACCAGCTCTGCAAAGGGAGCTTCAGCCACCCAATCGATTCGGGAGGTAGGATATACTTTTTTTAGATAGTCGACGACAGGAAACGCATGGATGATATCGCCAAGAGAGGATGTTTTGACGATCAAAAATTTCATGCGATGACCTGTTTCATGGCCTCCTTAAAATCCGGCGCAAGAGAACACTTAGCATGTACGCGCCCCCCTGTAAAAGGGTGGGTAAAAGAAACTTCGTAGGCATGCAACATGCATCTTTTGGCATGTAAAGGACAAGTGAAATGTTTGCCATAGCGGTAATCGCCTAAAATTGGATGCCCCATTTCTTTCATATGCACACGAATTTGATGGGTGCGCCCTGTAAAAGGAAGACACCGGATAAGAGAAGCAGCTGGGCCTTTTTTTTGCAATTCCCAGTGGGTTTTGGCCAAAAGACCGCGCCCAGAAGAATGACTCCCCCACTTTACTTCCCCTTCTTTGTCCGACTGTTTTACCAGACGATTTTCGATAGTGCCTGAATTAAGGCTGGGAACACCATCTACCAGAGCTAAATAAACTTTTTCAACTTTCTGCTCACGGAATAAACTCACCATAGCATCTAGGGTTTTCTCGTCTTTAGCTAAAATAATGGCACCTGTAGTGTCTTTGTCAAGGCGATGCACGATTTTATATTCAGGAAAAAGGAGGCCGATCCCTTTTTCATCTGAAGTCATTCCAGGCGGTTTATTGTAGATTAGAAACGCATCGTCTTCATAAAGGACTCTTTGCCGCTCGAATGTTTGCCGTTCAACGGTGGAAAGATGCGCTTCATCCGCTTCGATCCGGTCTCTCTCTTTTAGCGGATAGGAATAAAATCGCTCTACACGTCCATTGACTTTGCAGTGGTTAGATTCGATAAATCGTTTGATCATTCTCGCGGAATAGCGTTCTTGCCATTTCAATCGCAAAAAATCGGCTAATTTCATGCCGGCATCATTTTTATGTACGGTATACTGCATTAAATCCTAATTACGTTTTTATATTCCGGGAAACTGCTCGAGAAACCGCATATGGTTCTCTGTGAAAAAGCGGATATCGCTGACTCCGTATTTTAACATTGCTAAACGCTCGACTCCCAATCCCCAGGCAAATCCGCTGAATTGCTCCGGATCGATATTGCTATTTTTAAGCACTTCCGGGTGCACCATGCCGGCGCCGGCGATTTCCAGCCATCCCGTGTGCTTGCAGATCGAGCAGCCGGCGCCTTTGCAGGCTAGGCAGTTTACATCGACTTCCATTCCAGGCTCTACGAAAGGGAAATAGCTTGGACGATAGCGTGTTTGCACATCATGTTCAAATACTTTGGAAAGAAATTCATCCATTGTGGAAAGCAGATCACCAAAGGTTACCCCTCGATCGATATAAAGAGCTTCCACCTGTTGAAAAAATACATGGGAACGGGCCGTAATGGTTTCATTCCGATAAACCTTTCCCGGAGCGATGATACGCAAGGGGGGAGGATTCGCTTCCATAACGCGCGCCTGAATGTTACTTGTATGGGTCCGCAGCAATACTTCTTTAGAAATATAGAAGGTGTCTTGCATATCGCGTGCGGGATGGTCTGGAGCAAAGTTCAAAGCTTCAAAATTATAATATTCTGTATCGATATCCGGCCCATATTGTACGGAAAATCCCATCCCAACCAAGATATCGATGATATTATCTAGCGTCTGTATGATCACATGCTTGTTACCCGCATAACGCCGTTTTCCAGGTAGGGTAATATCAATCCCTTCTTTCGTAATTTGTTCGTTTTCTTCGGTACCGATGAGGCGCGCGAGCTTTTGGATAATCTGTTCGGAAATATCAACCTTTAGGTCATTGATCGACTTACCCAATACAGGACGCTCTTCTGATGAAGCGTCTTTCAAGGTTTTCATCAAATCCTGTACGGGCCCTTTTTTTCCGAGATATTTAACTTTTAAATCTTCTAATTGAGAGGAAGATGAGGCTTTTTGAATTTCTTCTGCGAATGTTTTTCTGATAGAATCGATTGTCATGTCAAACCAAAAAAAGCGCGGCAATTGCCGCGCTTCTGAATTAAGCTAACGCTTCTTTCGCACGGCTCACAACAGCTGTAAAGCCATTGGGATCGCGCACAGCCATGTCGGCCAAAATTTTTCTGTCGAGTTCGCATCGGGCTCTTTTTAAACCTTGGATAAATTTGCTATAAGAAATGCCGTTAATTTTAGCGGCAGCTCCGATACGTGTTATCCACAGCCTGCGGAAATCTCGCTTCTTTTGTTTACGGTGCGTATAATTATACGCCAAAGCGCGTTGTACGGCATCTTTTGCCAAACGCAGGTGATTTTTTCGATCACCCCAGAATCCTTTAGCTCTTTTAAAAAGCCTTTTTCTTCTCCGATGGGATGCGACAGCATTGGTTACTCTAACCATTGCTACCTCCGCAATTCGTTATACGCACATCAAGCGCTTATAGGTCTTCGTTAAGCCCTCGGAAACGAGAGCAGGCTTGCTAAGTTGCCTTTTGCGCTTGGGCGATTTCTTTGTCAAAATATGACGGAGCCCGGGGGACTGTCTTTTCAGCTTACCCGTTCCAGTCACTTTAAATCTGGCCGCCACGGCCTTTTTGGTTTTTAATTTAGGCATGGCTTCTCTTTATTTCTTTTTTTTCTGTGGCGCTAAGACCACGGTTAAAAAACGGCCAAACATCTGTAAAGGAGATTCGGCAACGGCTATTTCTTGCAGGTCATCAATAACCTTCCGAATCACACGTTCCCCTATCTCCCGATGCATCATCTCTCTGCCCCTGAACATACAGGTGACTTTCACTTTGTTTCCTTTCTCAAGAAAGTCTCTTGCATGCCGCAGTTTTGTCTGCAGGTCATGTTCATCGATGTTAGGTTTCACTTTAACCTCCTTCACCTTAATTTGGTGGGAGGCCTTCTTACTTTCTTTCTCACGTTTGGTCTGATCATAGCGGAATTTTCCGTAATCTATGATCTTGCAAACGGGAGGAGCGGCGTTGGGAGCGATCTCAACGAGATCGAGCCCATCATCTTCTGCCATTTTTAAGGCATCTCTGGCAGTCATTATGCCAATTTGCTCCCCAGCCGGTCCGATAACCCGTACTTTGGGGGCGCGTATTTCTCGATTTACTCTCAAGCTGTCGCGGTCTCCAGTTTTTAGCCTTTCAAAGGGGATAATGTTAGCGGTTTGCTGATTGAAATGCAAGGGGAGAAATGCAATTTTAATAAAAAAAAACTTTTTCCGCAGCGCTTAATGGGATGTGTACTGGGGTCGCATCGTGCTTTTCGCCTAAAAAATCGGCGACAATCTATAGCTTAGCTATAGATTGCAATTTATAAAGGGAACTGACAATCCAGAAAAAAGGGATGGGATATAGCTGACTCGAACAGCTGACCTCCACGATGTCAACGTGGCGCTCTAACCAACTGAGCTAATACCCCATAAATTGTGATGAGGAGCTTGAGACTATAACTTAATTGCTAAAATTACAGCAACCAATAAAATTAAACCTTGAGATTTTTTCTAATTTACAGGATTGATAAGTAAAGGAGGTGGCTCATGTCAAGCATGACGACAGTCCATCAAATCCCCACATCATTTTTTAGTACAGAGCGAGCACCCTCCTTATCTGAAACACTTTTTGATGAGAGCCTACGCTCAATTGCCACGCGGCTGTTAACTCGAAAAAGAGAAAATGAGAATGACGACATCGAGTTGAAATTAAAAAGGCATCGTACCCGTTACCCTTATGAAGCCAATCTAACCATCTCAAGAATGGGAGAAATCACCCACCTTGCAGGGATCACACCCTTCGATCCCAACTTCAAGCCTCTAGGAGAAGTGGTCAAAGAACACGCCTATAGAAGAGTGCAACTGTTTTATTATCAAACACTATTTTATTACCGTGAAGGGTGCGTAATCACCCAAGGAAAGACCATTATTCAGCATGGGAAGTCTGGCTGTAGCTGCTGCAGCGCTGCACACTCGGCCATTCTTCCAAGCCTAGAAGATGACAAAGGGTTAATGAAGCAAGAGTTACAACTCTATCAAAACATGAACTCTACAGTGGAACTGCCTGATTTCGTGAACGCGTACGACTGTGTCATCGAAAGCGCCATGCGCCCGTGCGCCTTAGAAATTTTAAACAAAGCTTCTTTAGAGAGTATACACCCCTATGAAGCCACCGGAATCTTTGTTGCTGAAATGAATCTTTTCTTTAAAAAAAGCCGCATTGAAACACGCCTAAAACAATCACTCTATCTTAAAATACGACAGCAGGAACAGGTAATATCCCTCTTAGAAAACCAACGAGTTAAAGATCCGGACATTTGGACCAAGCTCTACGTAAAAGCCGTGTTCGAGCTTAAGGAAATCAGAAAACAATTTCAAACGACTAAACAGTACTCCGTTTCAACGGGTTTACATAAATATGCCTACCCGCGCGCAGACTTATTTATCAATTTATGGTCTACCTGTCCGAACGAAACAGCTGCAGTAAAAATGATCGAAAACAAGGAACAGCTGGACACCTTTATTAAAAAATACCCTAAAATCCCTTACCCACAAGGACGCGATTTTAAAACGCTTAAAAAAAATCTCGCAAATTCTATCAATTCCACGCACCCAGTCGATCTTTGGCTGGCGGATTCAAAACAAGTACAAACATTATACAACAAAATAAAATTATACCTTCCCCTGCTACCGCCACTCCTTCTTGATAACGATTATGGGGTGGATCGCCTCTTAAAAAACTCCTTGGAAGTTTTAGAGCTCGAGTGTGCCGGAACAACCCTACCACCCTACAATTATTTGTCCGGAAAGGTCGTAAGAGGCAGATGCTTCCCCTACAATGAGCAGGAACTTTTAGAAAACAAAAAACTATTACAGACAGATCAATTAGAAAAGTAATCCTTAAGAGCTTCAGCATCTTTTTTTGAAATCCCAGGAGCCCTGGCAATTTCTTCAAGAGTAGCTTCTTTCAATCGTTTCAAACTCCCAAAAAACTTTAACAAATTTTTTCTCTTGGCTGGTCCAATCCCCTCCACCTCCTCCAAGGCGCTTTTAACTACCGTTTTGCTCCTGCGATCTCTTTGAAATGAGATTGCCACCCGATGAGCCTCATCGCGGATCTTCTGCAATAAAAAGAGTTCTGCGGAGTGGCGCTGAAGGTTGACAGGATCTTTAACATTCGGAATAAAAACACGCTCCAGAGTCGGGCCGCGATCATGCCGCCCCTCTTCTTTTACGATGGAAACCACATCCACTGTAATAAGGTTAAGCTCTTTCATAACCTTCAATGCAACATTTAAATGCCCTTTACCTCCATCGATCATGATAAGATCGGGCAAGTCATTTTCGACCTCCCCTTTTTTCAGTCGGCGCGTTAAAACTTCACGCATCGCGCCATAGTCATCTGATGCATCTGCAGAGCGTATCTTGTACTTTCGATACCGAGCCGCATCTTTTTCCCCATCCACAAAGGCCACCATTGCCGCTACAGTATCTGAGCCTGAAATATTGGAAATATCATAACACTCGATCCGTTTGGGATATTTCAGGAGATGAAGTTTTTCCTGGATTTCCAGAAGGGATCTTGCCCGAATCTCTCCGGCATCTTTTTCTTTTTTATACGCCGACTCAGCGTTCAGATATGCCATCTCGATGAGCTTGCATTTATCCCCTCTTTTTGGGTTGAAGATCTCAACTTTACGCGGACGCCCTTCCGCTATAAGTTCTTCTAGAACGTCCGACTCCTCCAGATCTACAGGAGTAAGAATGTCATGGGGCACTTCTTTTGACGCATCATAATTTTGGATTAAAAAGGTGCTGACAAGCTCTTGATCGGTCTCTGCAATGCTGCGAAAATTGAAATGGCGAGCGCCTTTCAGGCGGCCTGAGCGAAAAAAAAGGACGGATAAGACCACTTCATCCCCTTCTCGGTAAATACCTATGGCATCTGCATCGTTGCCCAAAGGGGTATCAACATTTTGACCTTCGACTGTCTTTTCAAGATGGCGAATGGTCTTCAATAATTCCGCCGCCCTTTCAAATTCAAGCCTGGCTGCAAGAGCTTCCATCTCTTGATAAAGCTCTTTGACAATCTCATGATCTTGCCCTCTTAAAAACCTCACTGCCCGGCTCACAAGCTGATCATATTCTTGAGGGGTGCATAAGCCCACGCAAGGCGCCACGCATTTTTTGATATCGTATAAAATGCAGGGCCGAGTTCTTCTAGAAAATTCCTTATCGGAACATTGTCTCAAAGGAAAAATTTTATGCAGCAAGTCCAGAGTTTTCCGCGCTGATCCGGCATGGGTATAGGGGCCAAAATAGAGCCCGTCGGCCTTCGGCTTTCCTCGATATCGAATAAGGTCTATACGGGGCCATTGGTGCCTTGTTACCTTCAGAGCGATGTAATTCTTGTCATCTTTTAATAGAGCATTGTATTTGGGCTTATACTGTTTGATCAGGTTATTTTCTAAAATCAAGGCTTCTTTTTCCGAAAGAACGATCACTGTCTCCACATCTTCAACTTTCGCTATCAGAAACGGAACCATGAAGCGGCCATCACCGCCACGTATAAAATACTGGCGCACCCGCTGACGCAAATTTTTGGCCTTGCCAACATAAAGAACCTGGCCCCCTTTCCCCTTCATCAGATAGACGCCTGGCTTATCGGGAAAAGATTTTAGTTTTTCAACATCGAAAGGCATATTCAAAGTTGCCTACCAGGCGTTGCCCTTCCCAAAAAAGCCACCTTTACGCTCCGCCACCAAATGTTTAGAATGCGAGAAATATCTTTTTGAAAAAAGAGCCATTTAAAGGCAGTAAGAAAACCAAAATAATTTCTGATCGTTCTCCATGTTTCCGTAAAATGATCAAAGACCATTTCCCGGGAAACTGATCGAAGATCATAATCGGTCAATACACGTCCGGTAGAAACAAAATTCATACTTTGATCTAAAATAATACGACACATCAATTCAAAACCGCCACGCAGCACATAGCCAGTATTGAATTTCCCTAAACTTCTCAGACTATCTAAACGAAACCAGCAAGATTGCAGGCTGGTAGGTTGCTGTCCTTTCTTTAGAAGGTTAATGGTGAATGGCCTAAATAGTATTTTGGGATCGGTGCGGCCATCCCGTATCAAGGTTCCGCAATAAACTAAATCAGGTTTATGATGATCCAGGGCAGCTTTCATCATGTGCATTAAGGTATCCTGATGGATATAAAAGTCTCCTGGAAACAGAAAGTTGACGTACTCACCTTTGGTTTGCGATATCCCTTTATTCAACATCTCATAACGGTTATAGCCCGATACAGAGAAAATGTGGATCCGCTCATCCCTGTAATTTTTGACGACTTCAAGCGTCCGGTCAGTGGAATTTCCATCTATGATGATGATTTCCAAATCGGGGTAGCGTTGATTGAAAATACTGTCCAAGGTAAGAGGGATTTTCTCACTATTGTTGTAGGTGGGAATAACGATCGAAACTCTGGGATATTCGTAATCATTGTATTTATAACCGCTTTTTAAAAACTTATCCCAAGTGAGTTCGTCTGTCTGTTTCATAACCTTAGCTTAATGTTTAATAAAGAAAATTGGGAGGAGAAACATACCGAACGTGATTCAAAATTTGGAAATATGGTAAGGAATCGCCAGAATTTGAACCAGGCGAAGCCGGCCCCAAACCATTTTTTTGAAAACCCCAAAGGGGTTTCCTTTAAAGAAAAAAAGAGCATGGAATCTAACGCAGTGAAATTAACCTCTAAAGAAGTCATTGAAGGCGCTATCCTTGCACTCCTTTTACAAAATCCCCGTTCAGCCAAGCCACCCAAAAGAGACATTAGATCCTCATCTCTTTAAAGAACCGCTTTTCACATACAGGGTGATTCTGGTAAGATTTTACTCTTTAATCTTTAGGAAAAACCATCATGATCACATTCCAGGAACTGATTAGACGCTTATCACACTATTGGGAACAAAAAGGCTGCATTATTCACCAAGGCTACGACATGGAAACGGGAGCCGGTACCATGAATCCTGCCACCTTTTTACGCTGCCTGGGCCCCGAACCCTACCGAGCTGCATATGTAGAACCTTGCCGGCGCCCTGCCGACGGACGCTATGGAGAGAACCCTAACCGCCTCCAGCATTACTTCCAATACCAGGTGATCCTTAAACCTTCCCCCCTGAACATGCAGGAACTCTACCTTGAATCTTTGAAAGCTATCGGCGTCGATTTAAATCAACATGATATCCGCTTTGTACATGACGACTGGGAGAATCCTACCATCGGCGCCTGGGGATTAGGTTGGGAAGTTTGGATGGACGGGATGGAAATTACCCAATACACGTATTTCCAAGCCGTAGGGGGCGTGGCCCTCAAGCCGATCACGGGAGAATTGACCTACGGTCTCGAAAGAATTTGCATGTACCTGCAAAACGTCAACAGCATTTTTGATATCCAATGGAATAACGATTTGACCTACGGCGACATTTACTATCGCAATGAAGTCGAATTCAGCCACTATAATTTTGAAGAAGCCTCCACGGAAATGTGGTTTAAGCACTTTGAAGATTATGAAAAAGAAGCCAAACGGCTGATGAGCAAAAAGCTGCCGCTTCCCGCTTATGATTTTGTGATGAAATCCTCGCACTCTTTTAATCTTTTGGATGCCCGCGGCGCCATTTCCGTTACGGAACGCACCGGCTACATTTCCCGTATCCGCGATTTGGCCAAAATGATCGCTGAAAGCTATGTGAATGCGCGTGAAATAGCCCAACACCCCTTACTCGCCCGCTTTCCTGCTCCTAAACAGGAAATGCCTGCTGTGCCTGAGATTGCTAACCGCCTATTGGAGGCTTTACCAACCGCAACGGATGATTTTTTATTGGAGATCGGATCAGAAGAACTTCCCGCCGTATTTGTGCCGATCGGCATGAGAAATCTGGAACAAATTATGCGTACGCTGCTTGAAAAGGAAAAACTCCCCTTTTCCTCTATGCACGTCTACGGAACCCCGCGCCGTTTAAGCATCTTTGTTAAAGGATTGGCGCTTGCCCTGGCCGATAAATTAGAAGAACGTCGAGGGCCCAGTTTAGATAAAGCCTTTGATGAAAACGGTACGCCCGCGCCTGCCGGCATAGGATTCTTCCGTTCCATCGGCAAAGACGCCCTCTCAAAACACGATCTTGAAAAACATGCGGATATAGAAGTACGCAGTGTCAAAGGCACTGACTATCTTTTTGCACAGGTCAATATTCCCGGCCGTTCGGCGGCTAAAATTTTAGCGGAAAATTTGCCAGCCCTTATTTTAAGCATCGAGTTTCCTAAAAAAATGAAATGGGCCGATTTGGAAATCACCTATGCCCGTCCTCTGCAATGGATAGCTGCCCTCATTGGAAGCGATCCCCTTCCCTTTGTCGTCGGCGGGCTTGTCGCGGGAAAAAATTCACGCGGCCACAGACAACTTGACCCTGCCCCTTTTGAGATCCCTGCGGCACAAGACTATTTAGCCGTACTAAAAAAACATCAAGTCTTAGCAGACCCAATCGAACGCAGCGCCTCGATCAAAGAACAGTTGGACGCTTTGGAGCATCAACTTGGACTCCACATCATTGCTCGCGAGAGAGTGCTGCCACAAGTGCTGCATCTGGTGGAAAAACCGCAAGTCACCGTGGCGCCTTTCGACGCCGCCTTTTTAAAAGCCCCAAAAGAAGTGCTTATCTCTGAGATGGTGGAACATCAAAAATACTTCCCCGTCGCCGACGCTAAGGGAAACCTCGTCAACCATTTCGTGATTACAGCCGATAACACACCTTCCGACTTCATCCGCCAAGGGAATCAACGAGTACTCTCTGCCCGCCTTTCCGACGGGGTATTTCTCTACCAAAAAGGGTTGAATGTCTCCTTTGAACAATTCAATGAAAAGCTCAAAAACGTCACGTATCTGGCCGGATTCGGCAGCGTCTATAATAAAGTTCTAAGACTGGAAAAACATAGCAAAGAATTGCAGAAAGCACTGCAGATCAGTTCTCCTTCAAAAGCCGTGCGCGCCGCGCAGCTTTGCAAAGGAGACCTTGTCTCTGAAATGGTCTTTGAATTTCCTGAATTACAGGGCACCATCGGAAAATACTACGCTAATGCGCATGGGGAAGATGTAGAAGTGGCGCTGGCCATTGAAGAACACTGGATGCCGCGGGGAGAAAACGCGCCCCTGCCCTCCACCGAAACCGGTACACTCTTAAGTTTAGCCGATAAAATCGATAATTTGCTCAGTTCTTTTGCTGCCGGTCTCAAACCAACGTCCTCCAGCGACCCTTATGCTTTAAGAAGACAAGCGTTGGGCATCATCAAGATGTTGATCAATGGAAGATACCGTTTGCCGTTTCATGAAACCTTTGCTGCGTGCGCAGAAAACTTCGATCCGGGGTTGATGACGAACAAAAAGGAAATTTTAGAGGAAATCTCGGAATTTTTCACCAACCGCATCAAAACCGTCTTTCAGGATTACGGCTTTTCTAAAGATGAAATCGAAGCCAGCGTAGCGCACGGCTTTAATGATATTTATGATACATTCTGCCGTGTAAAGGCGTTAAATGCCTTCCGCAAAACAGGAAATCAGTTCCCGCAGCTCTACGAAGTTTATAAAAGAGCCAAAGGACAACTCACCCATCAAAATCATCATCAATTCGTCACCACATTGTTAAAAGAAGACGCTGAGATTCAACTGGACGAAACATTGTCGAACGTGCAAGAGAAGTTTAACGGGGCGCTACACACTGGCAACTATGATCAGGCGTATGAGCTGGTCGCTTGCATACAGCCGCCGCTAGCCCGCCTTTTTGAGGAAGTGCGGATCTTAGCCGACGATCCCTTAGTGCAGAAAAACCGCATCGCTTTGCTACAGCGCGTGTTTTCATTGTTTGGACAATTATTGGATTTTAGCAAGATCAAAGAGTAATGCCCCAGATCTCGTGATGGAATTGACTTAATCGAAGCTCTTTGCGATCTTCCAATCACGAGATCTTTTTTCTATTTGCGAGGGGGCAGGCAATGAACAACAAGAGCAAACGTCTACATTCTGAAAAGCACCCCCTCCTTTGGGCCTTGATAACTATAGCCCTCTTTTTGGGAATCTGGCTATTTGAGGCCATTGGAACCGCGGTTTGCCCTTGCTGGCCGCTTAAACATTGGGCAACATCCCTGGGCGTAGGCGGCTTCACCCTTTTTTCTTTATCCCTTATCCTTTCAACACGCTGGAAAAAGCTAGAGGATTGGTTTGGAGGCCTCGACCGGATCTACCAAACGCATCGGATTCTGGGCATTTTAGGTTTCTGTTTAATTCTTTTGCACCCTTGGATCGAGGGGCTGAAATGGCTCCCCGATCAGCCTGAAAAATTTATGTATTTCACGCTGCCAGTCCATGGAAGACTGTCTATGAATCTGGGATCGATGGGTTATTGGCTGATGGTGTGGATTTTAGGAATCACACTGTTAAAGCTCCTTCCTTACAATAGGTGGAAAACTCTACACAAGTTTATGAGCCTGGTTTTTCTCTTCGCCTCGCTGCATATTGTTTTATCGGAAAAAAGAGTCGGCTCGGAATTTGCCCAGTCGATGCTCTATTTGCCTATGGGGATCGGTTTTTTAGCGATTTTTTACAAGCAACTCTACCTTCCTTTTTTCGATAAACGGCTAGAATTAGTCGTTACAGACGTAAACTATATTAACGAAAATGTAGTAGAGGTGATGTTAAAACCTGCCAAAACTCCTTTAGAGTACTCTCCGGGACAATATGGTTTTTTCTCCTTTAACGGACCTTCACTAACGAAAGAATCTCATCCGTTCACCATGATCAGATCAAACCATGGATCGACGACCTCGCTTTTGATCAAAGCACGCGGCGATTACACTCAAAATTTTTACAAGCACATCCAAAAAGGAAATGAAGCAACCTTTGAAGGCCCTTATGGACGGCTTAATTATACGCAGGCAGGCCATTTGCAACTCTGGGTTGCCGGGGGCATCGGTGTCGCCCTCTTTTTAGCCTGGTTGAGAGATGAACGATACCCCAAAACCATCCAGATCGATTTCTATTACTGCATTCATCGTAGAGAAGACGCCATTTTTTATCATGAGTTCAAAGAATTTAGCGAAATACACCCGGGATTTCGCACATTTTTGCACTGTTCGGAAGAAGGGAATCGGCTTGATATAAACAAAATCCTCAAGACTAGCGGCCGATTAAATAATCACCAAATTTTCATGTGCGGACCTCTGAAGCTTACAAATCACTTCAGGACACAGTTTGAAGCGCAAGGAGTACCTAAAGATAACATCTACTACGAAAATTTCGAGTTTTTTTAAACCATATACAGAACATGATTCCCGCCAGCATTTTTTCTCGTGTCAGTAAATAATTCCTTTCGTAATTTTCAAGCTCTTATTTTTGCTTGAAGGTCTTTTTTCATGAACATTCCTGTAAGAAAATCACTTTGTGCCGACGCCTTGGTTTCTTCCGTCTATCAACAATTCAAAATAATCCCATACGCAAGAAACCTTCCAAAAACTTCCCTAATCTCATTTACCGATGTGCTGATGTCTGGCCTTGCCGTTTTTGGTTTAAAGTTTCCTTCCTTACTCAAATTCGATCAGAATCGTTCAATTGTTAAGGGAAATTTAAAGAATCTCTATCACGTAAATCGAGCTCCTTCAGAGACGTACCTTAGAGAACGTTTAGACGAACTTGATCCGGTTTTTATTCGATCCGCGTTTTCAAAAGGGAACATCCTTATTTAAGGTAATCATAGTTGCTGTTGGGATTTCTTCAAATGCACTATACATTCGGTTATTAGAGGAAAATCAAATGAGATATATCCTGGGTGCAAAGGCAGGTGATCACAAATTTTTGTTTGATTCCTTTGAGGCTTCCGAATAGACAGACTACCATGAAGTATTAGATGACAAGGGTTTTCTCCACTAGTTTCGGTATCTCAATAACATTGTTTTAAATAAATGCAATCCGGATGTCTGCGTCAATTTTTTGGAGTATATGCAGACGGACCCGAAGGGAAAAGAAACCCTCTTCTCCTGGGCAACAAATATTAGAATCAATCAAGACAATGTTTTCACACTTATGAAAGGAGGTCGCGCAAGGTGGAAAATTGAGAATGAGACGTTTAATACTCTAAAGCACTTAGGATACAACTTCGAACACAATTACGGCCATGGCAAGAAGTACCTCTCGACGATATTGTGCCTCCTGATGATACTTGCTTTCTTGATAGACCAAGCTCAGGGGATCGCCTGCAACTTATTTCAGCATGTAAGGAAAAGAGCTGGTTCCTATCGGGGCATTTGGGAAAATATGAGAGTGATGTTTCAATTCATACAGATTCCCTCTTGGGAATGGCTTTACTATCTAATGGCTAAAAAAAATTGGTTAATACTTCCTGAGAGTCGCAGCCATGCTCCGTAGGGTTTGATCATTTCTTTGGGTTCTTTAGATTTTTTTTTATAAGATTGGTAAGAGCTTTAAACTAGAGTCAGTGAATTTCTGTTGTCTAATTTTAAATGGTAGAAAATCCCTATCTATAATGCATTTTCAGCGAGAATTGCTGACGTCCTTCCAACAGAGTTGTATCAAACGTTTATTCAGTAAACCTTTTTGATAAAAAAGTAGCCGGGCCTCATCAAGTATGCTGGCCTATCTTCTTTTTCATACATCATGGGACTGCCAACCACAACGCCGCATTCCAGACATACAAGCTTGGGAGACCTTTGCTCCAGCTCCTCAGGATGATGGATGCGATCCAAGTAGCAACGCATCAAGGGTCCCGGTCCATCCTTTTGATAGCTCATGATGTATGCTTTACATTGTCCGCATGTCATCGCCAGCATCACTGGCGTTCCTCTGCGCTTCATATAAGCATCTTTTTTAAATTTAAATTTGGTACATCAATTAATTCTTTATTCACAAAAAACCTAATTTAAAATGAATAAAGATTATGAATTAATAGTTTTTTTTAGATCAATAGATAACAGGATTTAACAGGATCCCCAAGGCTTGGGGATCCTGTAACGGATTAGAATTGCTTTACAGCTTTAAGTTGATCGATAAAATGAAGCACGTGCTGTCTTCTTTCATCTAATTCAGCCGCAAATTTTTTCCCTTTCGATTCAACGCCGTTCACATGGCTTGCTGTCAGCAAATGAACTTTTTTGTACCCCACCTTTGGCTTTACGGTTTTGGCATAGCGGTTAATGATCGTCTGATTCTTCTTCAACGATTTTTGCAGCAATTCCATCTGCTTTTTCAAACCGGAGACTTGTAACTGTATGCTCTTATTTCCATGTGTGCTTAAAAAATTCAAATGCTTGTACCATTTTGATTTAAAAGTAGAGAAGTTGCGATTCACTGTCAGAAAACGTCTCTTTAAAGTCGGATCGATGGCAAGTTGCACTTTGGATCTGCGTGCTTTGGTGATATTACTGACCACTTCTTTATCCAGTTTGGATAACTCTGCTTGCCAGGCACTAAGAGTCGTTTTAAAATTGCCGAGAAAAACCACGACGTCTTTTCTCACTTGCTCACGAATATGAGCTGCCAGCTTTGAAATATTGCTTTTTACTGAAACAGGTATGGTTGTTACCCCGTGGAAGGCTGGCGTCAAGGCAATCCAGCTTCTTGCAAAGACAGGCGTTATGAACTGTTTCTTCTTCATTTCTCTTGTTAGGGTGCTGTGAATCTTGTTGAGTCTTTTGTAAACAATATCATTTGCTCCATACTGACTACGTCTTTGAGTAAGATAAGCATTGAAATCATTTAAAAAGGATATAATGCGCGCTTGGTAAATCGGTGTTTTTATTCCGGTCATCGTTTTCTGGGCTGCGCTCTTAGGAGCTACAGAGCGTCTTGTTGATTTGCTAGGCGCTTTTCTAACAGTTAGTTTTAACATAGTTCTCCTCCTCAGGATTAAAAAAAAACTTTTAATGGAGAAGTTCCGCATGGCAAATGGTACAACTCCACATTTACCTATTAAAACTAAATTAATTAGATATCAAATATTTTTTTGATTTTTTATTGAATATTCAAGAAGGTAAACAAACAGAATCCATCAACTAACTGATGTTGTGTGTTTTAAATAATTCCCAATAATAAAATAAATTAAGGAAGAAAACGATCGTTTTGCTGAGAGTCCGGAATTTTGCAAGAATGTTTACTAAAAAAATACTTACGATTTTTTGCGATGAAACGATAAGCCCAATCATAAAGAAAAGCAGGTAGAAGATGGATCCAACCAATCAAAGACCATATACCCCCTAATTGCCAAGCGATTCTAAAAGCTCCTTTTCCATAAATCCAAAAAGCAGGGTATTTCGTTTGATAATTTTCGACAAGGATCAAGCTATCGGCATTTTTCACCTTTTGCGGAATCTCTTGAAGGAGATCTTTCGCCGTTTTCCCTTGCAAAGGCGCAAAGGCAAATAGTTTCTTTCGATCGACCTTTAATAATAGCTGCACCGTATGATCGCAAAGACCACACTCCCCGTCATAAAACACTAGATGCTTCGGCATGTTTTTCAACCTGCGGCTTACCGCGTTTAAGTTCTTCAAATTGTTTCAGAAGCAAAAGTGCCTCTTCGTCACTGCACATTCCACTATGGATTTTTCTTTTCACCTCTTCGCGACGCTCCAACCAATTCCGGTCCAAAATTCGTTGTACCGTCTCATAAAAACTTTTTTCCGCGCGGTCATGATCCACTTTTTTACTCATCAAGGCTTCGATCAGCTCCTGGTCTTCGGCTTCGGTGAGCAAGGAGAGGAGTTCACAGGAGCGTTTTTCCTGATAACGGCTAATAAATTTTTTGTAAATCCTGCGGCAGGCTGGATCATGCAAATCCTCAGGCGTTATATTCTTCTGTCCGGACTCGATAAAATCAGGACGCCTCAGGCCTTCAAATACCAACCAGCGTACGAAATCAAGCTCTAAAATACGGACGGGATCAATTGTTTCAAATCCCACGCTTGCCGTTTTACGAATATGAATATTTGCCAGGTGCATTTGACCGATGCCCAACATTTCTTCCGGCATTTGGGTCAAGTGCGCAAGTTTTTTTAAACTTTCATGCACCATGACCGGGTGCTCCCATCCTCTGATTTGCTTGGATACTTGCTGTACAAGGGCTGTTTTACCCGCTGGAGTTTTTAGATTGTAGCTACGAGAAAGATGGGACACCAAAAACTCTAAATAATCTTGGCTTTTTTCCATCAAACGGGAGAACTCTTCAGGCCCATGAGAGATAATAAAGGCGTCAGGGTCCAACCCCCTAGGCAAAGAAACAATTTTCACCTCTGCGCCCCGTTTTTGAAACAGATCCCCTACTTTTACGGCAGCTTCCCGACCGGCCCCATCGGGGTCCAGCGCAAGATAAGCGACTGTAATCCCCATTGCCATCAATTCATCTACGTGCCCTTCACCAAAGGCCGTCCCCTGACCGGCGACGGTAAAGTTCAAGCCGGAATAAATCAAACGGAGCGCATCCAGCTGTCCTTCCACAATGATCACTTTGCGCTCTTTAATAATGCGGCGGCGGGAGTGGTGCAAACCGAATAAAATACGGGACTTTTTGAACAATGGGGTTTCGGAAGTATTCACATACTTTCCTCCAAAAACTTCCTCTTTGATCTTTCGGGCAGTAAATCCTATAACCGATCCTTGAGAATTATGGATGGGAATCGTGATCCTTTCAGAAAAAAACTCCCGTTGGCGGCCTGATTCGGACTGGCTTAGTAGACCGGACCCAAGCAATACCTCATCGCTAAACCGTTTTTCGTGCAGGCTCTTGCGCATAAAACCGGGATTGCTTGGCGCCCAACCGATCATGAACTGCTGAATAAATGCTAAGGGAATCCCTCGTTTATAAAGATATTGCAAAGCTTCCTGACCTTCGGGGGTATGAAGCAAGCAAAAGTGAAAAAAAAGAGAGGCGGCTTCCAGCGCTTCTTTCATGGCGGATTTGCTAGGGCCCTTGTATTCCTCTTTTCCCTCTATCTTATCCAAATGGACTTGAAATTTTTCAGCCAAGCTTTCGACAGCATCATGGAAGTTCATCTGGAGATGCGCCATAAAAAAGCGCACTGCATCCCCATGCGCCCCGCACCCGAAACAATGATAGTGCGTATCTCCTTTTTGAATTGTAAAAGAAGGACTTTTTTCATCATGGAAAGGACAAAGACCTTTATAAGCAGCGCCTGCGCGTTTTAACTCAACATAAGGAGACAAGGCGTCGACAAGATCAATACGCTGCCTGAGACGATCTAAGCTGTCTTGGGTAAATAATGGCATAACGGTATAATCATGCCTGATTTCCATTAACCCTTCAACTATCAGATATATGAGTTCAAATCCAATCTCCTATAGCCCTAATCATTACCTAATCCTAGGCTCCCCGGGATCAGGGAAAGGAACATATTGTCAATATTTGAAAAAACAAGGGGTTTACATAATACGGCCCGAAACCATTTTGCATAGAGAAGCCCGCATTAACACCGAGCTAGGATATCGCTTTAACGCTTGCCTTCAACGCAAGGGATAGGAAAAATACTCTCCCCTTGATCGAATGCGCTAAAAAAAACATTTTCTTATAAAATCCTTTGAAATTTTGTAGAGTAAATGGCTTTACCAGCAACGTCTTTGTTTGCCCAATAAAAAACATAGTGGCCGTAATGCCAAAGCTCTAAATCTAAAGGAATGAAAAATCAGGGATACAAATAGTACCAATTTGAGGGGGCATAAAAAATACCCCCTCAAAAGACTACTGCTTAATGCCTTATGGCTGATTTGACTGATACCCGTTATCCAAAGGAGTTTCGGTTAATGGAGTTGGGGCAGGCGCCAGCTGGATATTTTGTTCAGGCGGCACTTCATAATAACCTTCATCCGATTCATTATAATAGTAGGGCTGGGTATAGTACTGGGGTCTAGCATCATACCTTGGCATATAATAGCCACGGTAGAATTGGGGAGAACTATAATAGAATCCTCCTCCCCAGCCATGATGGCCACCATGATGACCTCCGCTATGATGACGGCCTCCGCCACCGTGATGTCCTCCTCCGCCACCATGATGTCCGCCTCCTCCCCCATGACGTCCGCCTCCGCCACCATGATGCCCGCCTCCGCCCTTGCCGGCGATTAGTTGACTGTCATCCACCGGCTGAGCGAAAAGCCACCCACAGGAAAGCGACAATACAAATGCGGTCAGAAAAAGTGTAAGCCTATTATGCATAATACCTCCTAAAGTATCCCTTATCCGCATTATAATAATTTCTTTAAAAAAAACAATTCAAGAGATCTTAAAAAAATTATCGAGGATGAAGGTGAATATATTCTGTGATTTTCCTAGCTATTTTTTCTGCGCTTAGACGCATACTATCAAATGTATGATCAAATATTTTATAGCTGCCATAGACTTGATTGTAATGGGTTTTTACTATTCCCATTGGGATCATTCTTCGACCTTCTCGTTTTTCCAGAATCGGCAACGGGGCTTTCAAAATAAAGTAATACACGGGAAGACCAGCTAAAGTTTCCCTTAAAATCTGATAAAATTCTTCACTATGAATGACAGCATCCACAATCACAGAAACTCCGGATCGAGAAAAGGCGGCGATGGCGGCGACATACCCCTGGATCAAAAGCCGAACGTCATCATTGACGGCCAGGCCTTCATATTTTCCATTGGTAGGATTTATGGAAAACAGTTCAGAAAAAAAACGTTTATTAAATAGATGGAAATAAGCATCAACACTCCAATGAAGGAGCGGATCTTTTACAAGATCCCTCAAATATAGCGCCGTAGAGGACTTTCCGGCACAAGACGATCCGTCTAAAATAATGATGATTCCCTTGGAATCCCCGCTTTGCTGTAAACTCACTACTGTGGTCATGGCCGAAAAGTAGGCAACTAACTACCTTTGGATCTCATTAATAAAGGAATTTTCGGTCTTTCCCGGCCAAACAGCATCCCGATCCCGATCGATATAGCATCTAGGAGGACGGCGGCAACGTCTGCGGACAGGCGCTTCGCACACTTCGTCTGGGATGCAAACATCGGTTGCTTCTTCTGTCCCCTCGCTTTCTTCAATCTCATACTCTTCCGCTGAAAGTGTACCGCAAAGGATTAAACATGAAAATAAGAGCTTATTCATAGCATCATCACCTCATAGTCCTTATGAAATGTTGCTTCTTTATTCTCAACAAAAACGTAAAAGTCGCATACACTATTGAACTTATGGATCAAATCATCGGTTATATCGAGCGCATTACCTTTCATAATCCGGAAAATGGATTTACGATTGCCAAAATGCAGCTACCCAAAAATGCAGAACTCACCTGTATCGTTGGGATCATGCCCTCCATTCAGCCGGGGGAAACAATGCGCTGCTTCGGCTCTTGGAAACGGCATTTGATCCATGGCCTCCAGTTCGAGGTGGTCGAACATCAGGTAGAAACTCCGGCTGATTTAAACGGGATACAAAAATATTTAGGCTCCGGACTGATCCGAGGAATTGGCCCTGTTTATGCCAAGCGTATTGTTGAAGAATTCGGCATCGACACCCTTCATATAATCGATAAATTTCCTGAAAAACTCCGTACCATTGCCGGCATCGGGGAAAAACGGCTA
Organism: Waddlia sp.; assembly: GCA_041738095.1. GTDB lineage: Bacteria > Chlamydiota > Chlamydiia > Chlamydiales > Waddliaceae > JTS-AC334. Next base: position 138,558 of record JBGSQP010000028.1, on the reverse strand, counting down.
AAAAAAATCACTACCTGTTGGTCGGAACAAAAATCGATTCGGGAGGTGATGATTTTTTTACAGGCTAATGGAGTAAGTCCAGCCTATGCCCAGAAAATTTTCAGGACCTATGGCGATAAAAGCATACAAGTGGTCAAAGAAAACCCTTATCGTTTGGCACGCGATATCCATGGCATCGGCTTTAAATCAGCCGATAAAATTGCAGAAAAAATAGGCATTGCCAAAGAATCTCCCCAACGCATTGATGCAGGCATCCTTTATGCCTTATCCAAACTTTCCGAAGAGGGACACGTCTGCTTTCCTGCCGACCTTTTCATCGAAGAAGCCGGCAAAATGCTGGAAGTTGAGCCGCCAATGATTCAAGAACGTTTGGAGGGTCTGCAAAAAGAAGAAGAAATTGTCATCAAAGAACAGGTCTACGAAGCCGCACTGCAAAAATTCCTCTGGATTAAGTCACTCTACATTTCTGAACGAGGCATTGCCAAAGAACTTTACCGTTTGCATCACGGCCGCTCGCAGCTGAGAGAAGTCGATGAGATGAAGGCCGTTGACTGGGTACAAAAAACCCTCAATATCACCCTAGGCGACAACCAGCAGGCTGCCGTCAAGCTCTCGATGCGTGAAAAGGTGCAAATCATTACGGGAGGGCCCGGCACCGGAAAAAGCACTATCACCAATGCCATTTTGACCATTACGGAAAAACTTACGGATGCCATTCTTTTAGCGGCGCCAACCGGCAGAGCTGCCAAACGGATGAGCGAGATCACCGGAAAAAAAGCATATACCATTCACAGCTTGCTGGAATTTGATTTCAAAACGGGCGGTTTCAAAAAAAATCGGGAAACACCTCTCGTCTGCCATCTATTGATTGTCGACGAAGCCAGCATGATCGACACACAACTGATGTACAGTCTCCTAAAAGCAATCCCCACACACGCCCGAGTGATTTTTGTGGGTGATGTCGACCAGCTACCAAGCGTTGGCCCCGGCAATGTGTTGAAGGAATTGATCACCTCCCACTCCGTGCCTGTAACACAACTTAAAGAAATCTATCGGCAAGCTGCCGGCTCGCAGATCATCACCAATTCCCATAAAATCAATAAAGGCTTAATGCCTGATCTTAAAGGGGGGCCGGAAAGCGACTTCTTCTTTGTCGAGGAAGAAGATAAGGAAGCGCTGCTCAATCAAATCGTGACTTTGGTCACGCAAAGAATTCCAAAAAAATACCGCTTTGATCCTATCGACGAAATCCAGGTATTAGCGCCCATGAAAAAAGGGGTGGTGGGCACAGAGAATCTCAATGCCGTGCTACAACAGGCTTTAAATCCCAAAGAAGATGCCCTATTTCGTTACGGAAGGCGTTTTGCAGCCGGTGATAAAGTGATGCAAATCCGCAATAACTACGATAGAAATGTTTACAATGGCGACGTGGGAAGAATCCTCAAATTAGATCATGTCGAGCAGCGCTTGATTGTCCGCATGGACGAAAAAGAAGTGGAATATCCGTATGCCGATTTGGATGAACTGGTATTAGCTTATGCGGTTTCTATCCATAAGTATCAAGGCAGTGAATGTTCTTGCGTTGTGATCCCTGTGCATACTACCCATTTCAAGATGTTGCACCGCAATTTGCTTTACACCGGCGTTACACGCGGCAAAAAACTCGTAATCCTATGCGGCACTAAAAAAGCCCTCTTCATCGCTGTAAAAAATGATGAAGTCAAGAAGCGGTATACCGGCCTATTGACCGCCCTTCTTGAAACAATGAATCTGGCGCGCATATGAAACGATTATTCGCAAGCGGAGTATTGCTTGGAATTTTATTTTTCTGGGCCCTGACCTCGTTAATTTTCACTTCCCAACCCTCATCAACGACCCCCATACAATTATACTCTACCGAAACGTTAGACGACCTACAACTGATGTTCCAGCAGGCGATTTATGAAGCGAAACAAAACGTCACCTTAATTATTTACAGTTTACGTGATAAGAAAGTGATCCATGCACTTAAAGAAGCAGCGGAAAGAGGCGTTGTGGTCAAAGTGATCTGCGATCCGCATGCTTCCTCAGGAGTGGCAAAAAAACTTGGAGACAAAGTGCAGACCACCTACCGAAAAGGAAAGGGCCTCATGCACCAAAAAATCTTAAGCGTCGACAATCACAAAGTATGGATCGGATCTGCCAACATGACCGAGGCCTCGTTAAAAATGCATGGCAACCTGGTCCTGGGCATTTTTAGCGCAGATTTAAGCCAAATGATGGAGCAAAAAGCGCTTATGATAAGCGAACCGGGCAAGGTGGAAGCAATGACTGCCCAGACATTCACCATCAACGGTCAACAGTTGGAAATGCGTTTTTTACCCGACAGCCAAGATGGGATAAAAAAAATAAAGCAATTGATCGGCGCGGCAAAAAAAACAATCCGTGTCGCGATGTTTACCTGGACACGGTATGATTTGGCAGATGCCTTGATTGCTGCCGGCAAAAGAGGGGTGAAAATCGAGGTCATTTTAGATCGGAACTCCGCCCAGGGCGTTAGTGCACCGATCGCTTTAAAACTGCACAAAGCAGGCATTGCCGTGCGTTTAAATCAGGGCCAAGAACTGCTACATCATAAAATGGCCATCATCGACGACCGAATTTTAATCAACGGTTCCGCAAACTGGACCCTGGCCGCTTTCTCTCAAAATGACGACTGTTTTACCATCCTTTCCCCCTTATCGCATGAACAAGCGCTAAAGTTGCAAAAAGTCTGGAGAGAAATCCACGCCGATTCCACACCGTATGAATGACTAGCGAGAGAGCATCCTTTGGTACACGATTTCAAGAACTGGACGGATCTCGGCCGCTGCCTGTTCCATAACATCCTCTTCCAACATGCCGTAGTAAGGAACCTCACCGCAGGATTTATATTTTTGATTTAAACTTCCCTCTTCTTCCAAAGATTTTTTAGGTAATTTGTAATATCCGCCCAGGCAAATGACCTCGATCTTTTTATTGTTATAAACCAGCAGATAAACCTGTCGAAACGAGGGAGAATAAAACTTCCCGTCTAGATGAGGAAAAGAGACCGGATCAGCTTCTGCGAAAGCCTCGACAATAAATTGGCTCGAACGGTCTTTCTGCCAAAATGCGTAGGCGGGATCTTGATCGGGGGCAAGCTCGGGCTTTTTTAAGAGGATGCACATCAGGACCTGCTCCAAATCGTCTTGATGCACAATAATCACTCCATAACCTTTGAGTTCCCCTACCGGCTTGATAACAAGCAAAGGAGAATCAATGTCTTGGAGAATTTTCCCGGCCAATTCAGGGCTATATTTTGTAGGATAGGCGGCCCATTTTGGTTTATGCGCTTCTAACAACGGATGATCAAGTAATAACTTACTCATCATAAGCTTGTCCCGTCGGTAGTGGTAGGAAGCATTATCAATCGCAACAACGCCAGGGTATTTTTTTTGAAAGGACGCACGTTCATCGCTTTTCTTAGGCATGCAAAAAACAAAGCCGTGATAAGCTGAGAGGTCTGAAGGGTCAGATACCGGCATTGCTGCAGCTTTTAAAAAGGTAGAATTCCTAGATAAAGAGTTTAAACTCACGATATTTTTCCAGCGGGAGTCTTGCAAGAAGCCTTTTTTCATGATCAAATCAGGGAAATCCCCGGTTTTCACCCAAGATAAAGGAAAATAACGCCCTAACTGCTGCAGCAGATTTTCGGCAATAGTGCTTTTTCCGCCATTAGCGAAGATCTCTCCTTTAAATGTGGAAGGCACACCGTGCTGGATTTCACAGATTTTCACTCCTCTTTCCCGGCTGAAAATCATGTCTACCGCAAGATAACTCACATCGACCTCCAGAGAAGGGACTCCTTCGGCACTTACTCCTTGCAATGGTGCTAAAAGCATCCAGAAAAAAACGCAGAGCAACGGTTTACATGACATAAATTTCCTCAGAATTTGGATGTTAATTAACGATTACATTATCATCCCCTCCTTCAATAGGGAACAAAGATGTTAACCTCAATAAAAATTGCCTTGATCGGCCATGGAAAAATGGGGCGCCTGCTCGAAGAGCTAGCCGACAAAGAGGGTTGCGGCATTAGCGCCATTATAGATCCAAAACAGGGCGCAACAATTGATGCCCATACCCTTCGCGATACCGATGTGTGCATCGATTTTTCCCACCCTAATCATGTACTGGAAAACATTCTTAAAGTCTCGAGCTTAGGAAAAAACATGGTTGTCGGCACGACCGGATGGTACCAACATTTGGATAGGGTCAAAGGCTGGATCAAACAATCCGGCACCGGTCTGCTCTACTCCCCTAACTTCTCTGTTGGCGTTAACCTATTTTTAAAAACGGTAGAGCATGCAGCCTCTCTCTATCTAAAAAGCGGATTGTATCAAGCGGCAGGATTTGAAGCGCATCACAGTCAAAAGGCCGACGCGCCCTCTGGAACGGCTTTAGCGCTCACCCAAGTGTTGTCCACCTATCAAAAAGTGCCTTTTTCGAGCGTACGCTGCGGCTCGATTCCCGGCACACATACCGTGTTATTCGATAGCCCGGCCGATACGATTACTTTAACTCACCAAGCCAGAGATCGCAGCGGCTTTGCGCGCGGAGCCTTAGATGCTGCCAAATGGATGAAGGGACGGCAAGGGATTTATACAATGGAGGATTTTTTAGAATGCAAGGAGTAATTACCGCCCTGATCACCCCTTTTACCAATGGGGAATTGGACGAAGAAGGGTTTAAAGAAAACCTACACTTTCAACTGGAACACAAGATCGATGGCGTGTTGTTGTTCGGAACTACAGGAGAAGGACCCACCCTAACGGAAGCAGAAAAAATACGCATGCTGCAAATTGCCAGAAAAGAGACCGAGGGCAAATGTCATTTGATGGTAGCTACCGGTACCAATGCAACAGAATCTACCATCCGTTTGACAAAGTTAGCGGAACATTATGGCGTCGACTCTTGTCTGGTTGTTACGCCTTACTATAATAAACCCACGCAAGAAGGGCTATACCGCCACTATCAAGCCCTTTCGCAGAACGTATGCACGCCGCTTTATATTTATCATATTCCGGGAAGAACAGCCTGCAAGATTGCCCCTCAAACCATTTCTCGACTAGCAGAATTACCCCATATCACCGGCATTAAAGAATCTACAGGCGATTTACAAGGCACAAGTGAACTGATGGCAAGAGTAAAATCTTCCTTTACTTTATTTTCAGGCGATGACAGCTTAACGCTGCCGCTGATGGCATTAGGTGCGCGCGGCGTCATCTCTGTAGCCAGCAACATCATTCCCCTCGAAATAAAAAAATTAGTCGGCGCCTGTTTAGAGGAAAATTATACGGCAGCAAGAGAACTTCATTACCAATTAGTCCCTCTCTTCCATGCCTTGTTTATTGAAACAAACCCGATTCCTTTAAAAGCTCTTATGCAAGCAAACGGTTATGCTGCAGGCCCCTGCCGCCTTCCTCTGACTGAACTTGCCGATGAAAATCAAAAACTGATCCGCACTTTTAAAATTGCACAGGCCCTTCATGGTTAAACAAAATCCTTACCTTGCACAACTCAAGACCGGCTATTTATTCCCCGAGATTCAGAGGAGAAAACTGGAATTTATGAAGGCGCATCCGGAAGCGCGTCTTGTAAATCTTGGCATTGGCGATACGACCCGACCTCTCGCTCCATCGGTTGCCATGAAACTTTCAAATGCCGCCAAAAGGCTAGGATTGCCGGAAACGTATACGGGCTACGGTCCCGATCAGGGAGATTTACAGCTGCGGGAAAAAATCGTCTCAAGAATTTATCAAGGGCACATAGAAACAGATGAAATCTTTATCTCCGATGGCGCCAAAAGTGACCTAGGAAGGCTGCAAATGCTTTTTAATGATGGTGCCAAGGTAGCCGTCCAGGATCCTGCCTACCCGGTCTATGTTGACACCTCGATCATCAGCGGCAAACACCCTTATATTCACCCGATGCCTTGCACGCCGGAAAATGGGTTTTTCCCCGACTCGATTCCAGACACCGATATTCTTTACATCTGTTCACCTAATAACCCCACGGGCAGCGTAGCGACGAGAGAACAATTGAGCCTCTTAGTCGAACAAGCCCGAAAAAAACAATTTCTCATCATTTTTGATGCCGCATACGCCTACTACATTCAAGATCCCCTGCTCCCTAAAAGTATCTTTGAAATTGAAGGCGCCCGCGAAGTAGCCATTGAAGTGAATTCATTTTCTAAAATGGCCGGATTTACTGGGATTCGGCTGGGCTGGACAGTCGTACCTAAAGAATTGGTCTTCGAAGATGGATCTTCCGTTTACCGTGCCTGGCATCGGATCCACACAACCTTTTTTAACGGGGCCTCCAATATCGCCCAGCAAGGAGGTATCGGCGTTTTAGAAGACTTGGGATGGGAACAAATCCAAAGCACCTTAACTTACTATTTAGAAAACGCAACGCTTATTCGGGATACATTTTCGGCTCTTGGCTACAAAGCCTATGGCGGAGAACATGCGCCGTTTGTTTGGGTGGATTTCTCACCGCTAAACTCATGGTCGGCCTTTAGTCAACTTCTTGAACAAGCCCATATTGTCACAACCCCCGGTAGCGGCTTCGGCGCATGCGGTGAAGGCTATCTACGCTTTAGCGCTTTCGGCAAAAGACATGATGTAGTGGAGGCGATGGCTCGGGTTGTTCAGGTCTGCAAGGACTTTAAGTCGATGGCACGATCGGTATAATGGCGATATTTTTTACTAAACTCCTCGGCATCGGCATCCAATTTCATATGTTCGGGTAAATTCTCGATTTTATCATAAGAATTCATACCGGCGTGCCACTTCAATTTTGCTTTAAAATCTTGCCCGACAGTCCAAGCCTTTGTCCGCGCATGAAATTTTTCTCCCACTCCAAAAAATTGGGAAACCGCATGTGTTTCAGGAATACTGAAAGGGCTCTCTTTGATTTCTTTTTTTGGAATGAGAAGCGCAAACGCTTCGTTGCTGGCATCTCGCATATAATGAAACGGGGTTGCTCCGGGATCATTCTTAGCCCCGCTATAAATTCCGGTGCCAAACGACAGCGAGTAGGAAACTTTTTTCCCTGAAACCTCTATCCAAGGGTTGTCCAACCTTAATTTAGCCCCCCTGTACAAAATCTCATGACCACCGGCCTGAGCGGAACACTCCAAAGCGATGGCGTTCATTACAATTCTTTCCATTCCTTCATCATTAATTCCTAAAGGCTTGAGAACGGCACGCTCCACATTATGAAATACTTTACTCAAGCTTTTTGGCAATAAAGGGATTTGTGAAATACGTTTTGACAAATCGGAGGAGGCAAAAGAAGTCATGCTCTTTAGAAATGCTAGTTTAGCCCGAGCCAAAGCCGTTATTTCTTCAAATCTCAAAAATTGTTCATGACCCTCCGGCAGGTGATCGACCAAAAGATCATTGACATGATGCGCAATTCTTTTCACCAGCGGGTGTCCATCATTTCCCCAATCTTTAAATTCACATTGGTGCCAGCACCAATTCTCTTCAGTTGCCTTCTCCATTTTTAGGAACGGATCGATCCCCTGCAAAGCGCTTTGTTCTTTACAAGCGGCGATTTGATGGGGACAGGACAAATACAAAGCCCCATCTTCTTCATACTCTTCCAGCAAGGACTCCACATCCTCAAACATTTCCCAATTATCGATTTCTTCTTCAATGCACTGCTCAATGCAAAAGAGTTCATATAAAGCACGTGGAATAAATGCCCATTTGAGTGAAGGGTCAATGGAATGCAATTCCTTTTCAAGAAAAAGCTCCTTAGCGTGAGCATCATCTAAAGGTTTGCAAGCACGAAAGATAGAGTACGCCTTTTCATAGATCGCAAAATCAAGAGGCTCTTTTAGCACCCCCTCATTATTAGTTCTAAAAGCAATCAGCTCGCCGTAACCATCTCTAACAAAATCAGAGCTACTTATAATATTAAATAAAATAGACATCAAACAACTATACTAAAAGCAATAAATTAATTCAATAATCAAAATATAGCTGAACATATACTGAAATGAATTCAAAAATTTGGGAATATAGCTATACCGAACGTGATTCAAAATTTGGAATTATGGCAAGGAGTCGCCCTGGATTTGAGCCAGGCGAAACCGGCGCCGAAACAACGCAACTTGAATAAGTTGCGTGATGCAGGCGGGCCTCAAAGTCAGTGGCTGACGACGCAGCCAGAAACCAAATTGTAAATTGCTTTCGGTATCGTAGTCGCTCTAAATGTATGCCAGGCAAAGCCGTCAGCAACTATAAAAAAACCGGAAAGCGCTGCTACAAGATCAAACCGAAAACCGATTCTTAAATTTGAATCGGCTTGGCTTAAATAGAGCCGTTATATTTTTCAAGGCATTTGTTTGAGCATAAATGACCGGAACAATGATCAATGTTAAGAACATTGATGTAGTGAGTCCGCCGATAATAGCAAGGGCCATAGGAGCTCTTGTTTCGGAGCCGGGTCCATTGCTAAGAGCAATAGGCAGCATGCCGAAAACCATAGCTAGCGTGGTCATCAAGATAGGATGGAGCCTGGTGGGCGCTGCCTGCAAAATTGCCTCCTCCATACTCAACCCATCTCTTGAACGCAGCGTATTGATATAATCGATTAAAAGAATCGCATTTTTGGTGACAAGCCCCATCAGCATGATGATGCCTATAATGGTGAAAATGCTAAGTGTGGCCTGACTGATGACCAATATCCCCAATGCACCGATGATTGAAAAAGGCACAGAGAGCATGATGATAAAGGGCTGAATGAAACTTTCAAACTGGGAAGCTAAAACCATATAAATCACAATCACCGATAGAAAAATAGCAAATAATAGATTTCTAAAAGCCTCATTCATAGAAGCGGCATTTCCGGAAAATTGCGCGCTGTAGCCTTGCGGCAAGTCCATTTTTTTGATCAGAGCAGAGATTTCATTGATGGCTTCCCCAAGCACCTTTTTTTCCGCTTGCAAATTGCTGTAGAAAGAAATAATACGGAACCGATTATAACGGTTGATCTGAACAGGTCCTTGCTTCTCCTGCACATCGATAAAGTTATAGAGCTTCACCAGATTTCCGCGATCATTGCGCAAGGACAAGTTCATTAAATCGAAAGGTTTATTTCTGAAATTTTCCATTAAGCGTACCGTAATATTGTAACGATCCCCGCCTGAACGGAACTTACTAATATCGGCACCGCCGATCATCGGCTTTATAGCTTGTGCAATGGAATAGGGCGTTACACCCATGGCATAGGCCTGGTTGCGCTTGATCAAAACTTCTATTTCAGGCTTTCCTTTTTCATAAGAGGTATCCATTTCAACGTAACCATCCATTCCTGATAAGCTCTTGACAAGAGACTGCGCAATATTTTCCAGTTTATCTAGCTCATGCCCTTTGATATCGACTTGAATAGCGGCATTTCTCATACCGCCGCCGGAAATTGCCTGAACCGGTTCAACGCTGATTTTCAAATTTTCCATACCAGACAGTGACTCTCTTACCCATTTCATCGCTTCAGCTTGTCCGATAATACGTTCGGCCTTATCGGTCATTTTCACATAAACTCCGCCTTCATTGACCTTATTGAAGCTGTCATTGCCGATGGTTGTAAAGCTATAGTGGAACCATGGTTGGGTTTGTATTTTTTGGCGCATGTCCTTTAAGGCTTGATCCGTCACGGAAATAGAAGAGCCTAAGGGTGTTCTGACTTTAACAAAAAATTCACTGCGATCTTCCAGCGGAACAAATTCGGAGCGAATGTACTGACTTAAAAATAGAGTCAAAACCAAAAGTGTCACTGCTGCGGTCAAAGTCGTTTTACGATAACGAAGCGCTGTCTTTAAGACAGCCTCATACTTTCGATCTAAAGCGTGAAAGCACGCCTCCATCTCGCGTGAAATCCGGTTTTTTGACGTGCTAATCTTCAAAAATTTGGCCGAAAGCATCGGAATTAAAGTGAAAGCGACAAATAAGCTAATCAAGACGGCAAAAGTAACGGTCAAACCGAATTGATAAAAGAAACGGCCAATCAACCCCTTCATAAAGGCTACCGGCAAAAAGACTGCCACAATGGACATCGTAATGGCAAAAGCCGCCAATCCGATCTCCTGCGTCCCGATTTTTGCGGCCTCTTCGGCTCTGCCGCTCTTTTTAAAATGACGATAAATATTTTCCACCACAACAATGGCGTCATCGATCAAAATTCCCACGGATAAAGATAAAGCCAGCATCGTCATGGTATTCAAAGTGAAATCCATCCACTCTAAAAGCATAAACGTTGCGATAATACTGATAGGGATCGCTAAAGCACTGATTAGGGTAATCCGTAAGTTTCTTAAGAAGATAAAGACGATCATCACGGCCAAGGACCCGCCAAAAAGGAGGTGAAATTCAATTTCCTCTATGGAATGCTCGATAAAAATAGAGAGATCTTGCGCAATTTCGGTTTTAATCCCCTGTACGGCCAAATCCCCTTTCATTTTTTCCAATGCGTTTTTCACAGCTTTGGCAACAGTGACTGTATTGGTGCCTGACTGTCTTCTTACAATAAGGGCAACGGCCTGTTGATCATCAAGCCTGGCAAGCGTCCGCTGTTCTTCCAGGCCGTCATGAATCGTTCCGACATCGGCAATTTTTATCGGATGCCCCTTTTGATAAGCGATGACAACCGACTCTAGCTCGCTGATATGTTCAAATTCCGCTTTAATTTTAACCGGCAATCCCTTACTACCTGTCTCGATCCTGCCCCCGGAAATTTCCAGGTGCTGACTTCTGACGGCTTGCATGACATCTTGTACGGTTAACTGCATTCCTTCCAATTTGTAAGGATCAAGATAAATCCAAATATTACGATCCTGTTTGCCCAGGATTTTAATCTGTCCGACACCGGGCACTTGCTGTAGCTGGTCTTTGATCGTTTTATCGGCAATCTTGGAAAGCGCCTGGATCGATTGGTCTCCTGAGACAACAACTGCCAGAATGGGCGCAGAATCGATGTCGAATTTTTCCGTAATGATCTCATGTAGATCGGCAGGCAGCTCATGACGGATAGTTCCCAGCTTAGCCTGCACTTCCTGGTAGGCGATATCGACGTTTTTTTCCAGATCGAATTCGATCACGACTTGTGAAACGCCTTCTGCACTTGTGGAGCGTAAATGCTTAATGGAGCTGATATTTGAGACGGCCTCCTCTATCACTTCCGTCACTGTCTTTTCCATGGTCTCGGGGTCACCCCCAGGTAAGGTGGAAACAATCGTTATTACCGGAAATTCCACTTTGGGGAACAAATCTACACCCAGTTCTTTGAATGCGATGGCCCCAAAAACTACCAGCGCGAACATGACCATGGTTACAAAAACAGGGCGCTTTACTGAAAGATCGGATAAAATCACTTGATTTGCCCTTTAATGGTGAGTGTGACGAGAGAGCCGGGTACGAATTTTTTATCTATATTACTTAGGATCGCTCTGCAGCGTATCGAATGGGTAGCTTCCTCGAGGCACGGGTAAATCAAATCAATTTTAGCCTCATTTTCAAAGAGGTCGGCGCCTTCGATTTTAAAGCGGATCGGCATGCCGACTTGCGCCCAATTTTGGCAGCTTTGAGGGATCGAAAATTCAAGATATACAGGATTTAATGACTGTATTTCGACAATCGGTGTAACGGGAATTGCAGTAACAGACTCTCCCTGATCCACAAATTTCTTTGTGATCAAACCGCTAAAGGGCGCGCGGATCACAGCCTCCTCTAAATTCACTTTTGCCCGCCTTAGCTCATCTTCGTCTTGCCTGACTTTGATCAAAGCTTGATCGCGCTTGGACCTAGCTTCCTCAAATTTTTTTAAAGAAATGGAAGGAGTCTCCCCATTATTTTTTTCCCGCAACCTCTGCATGCGAAAAAAATCAGTTTCCACATCTTTTAGCTCAATTTTTGCCGATTCGAGAGTGTTGTTTTTTTTGGAGACCTCAATTTCATAGAGAGTAGTATCCAATGCAATAACGGGCTGCCCTTTGGCCACTTCTTGCCCAATAGTAACATAAATCTGCTCAATCTTGCCCGCCACCTGACTGCCGACTGTGCTTTTTGATGAAGGATAAATAGTTCCGACAGTGGAATAGTCATAAGATTGAGCCGTCAAGGTTACTTGACCTAAGAGTAAAAGCAGAATCAAAGGATATTTTATAAACATTTTAGAGTGCTCCTGCAGAGTAGATCAGATTTGCTTTTGCCAGATGATAGCTATAAAGGGATTTATAATAATTTAAACGGGCCTGTGACAAGCTTTCATCGTCATTAATAATGTCCATCGTGCTCACCAACCCCTCTTCAAATAAATTTTTTGTCAGCAGTAAGTTTTCTTCAGCCAAATTAACCCCTTTAATCGCGACCGGAATTTTGCCTAGCGCTGATTTAATTGCCAAAAATGCAGAGCGTATATTCAATTCAATATCTTTTTCCAATTCTTTAATACGCCATTCCAGTTCGCACAATTCTTTATTGATCCTTCGCAGCTTTGCATAGGTATTTCCACCATCATAAAAAGAAATATCAATGCCGATGCCTGCATCTAGGCCATGCCGATATGGAAGCGCATAGTCGGAAGTTGTGCTGTAATTGGAAAAAGCATACAGATTGGGATAGAGATGCGCTTTTTCCGCTTTCATGGCATGCCTGGCCGCTTCCGTTTGCTTGCGCAGTATCAATAATTCTGGATGGCGGCACTTGGCCTTTTCTAGAATCGGTTCGAGATAAAGTTCCTGCGTCTCTTCAGGAAACAGATCTTCGATTTCAGTTGAAGCCGTCAGAGCGATTCCCATAAGCCTATTAAGCCTAGCCTCCGCCAGCTCCCTTTGGAAACCAGCTTCTAAAATATCCTGATGCAGCTGGGCCAATTGCACCTCTACCACAAGGGCCTCATTGCGCTGTAAAAGTCCCTCCGCTACGAAATCTTCCGTTATTTGCAGTTGAATTTCCAACGACTTAATCGATTCTTGAACGATCCATTGCAATTTTCCATAAATAAGCAGTTCGAAATATGCTTCGATGACAGCATAACGGATTTCTTGTTCTACCTGATCGACTGCAAATCGTGCCGCCTGGGTGTTTTTTTTCTGGGCGTTGACGGCTTCACGAGTCAAGCCGAAGTTGTAAAGAGGAATCACAAGCGACACCCGTGCATGCTCATTCGCTTCATTTTTTTGCCATTTTTTGGCATCGCCTGCCGTCATGTAATCAGCATGAGCATTCAGTTGCGGACGGCCGCTGCTGCGCACTTCCGCAATCCGATCATAGGCGATTAATGCTCTGATGTCTGCAATCGTTTTTTTTCCACCATGTTCTAAAGCGAGATTCTGGCACTGCTCTAAACTGAACTTGGCTACAAGAGGAGACATTGAAAGAGCGCTCCATGCAAAAAAGAATAATAAAGTCCGGATGTGCATAGATATTTCTTGTTGATTTTTTGAGAATAAAAGACAGATATTCGATACTCAACGATATCAAATCCCCCACGATTCGGTCAATTTAAAGATCCAAGTTCTTGAGATTTTATTAAGCTACAAAGTATGATAGAAACTTATGACTTCAATAGAACTATTTAAACACCGCTTTAAACAAGTCACGACTTTTTTTTACGAGATGCCTCTACCGGTTTCTTTGAGTGCCGTTTCTTGCGTAGCGCTGGCCATTCTATTTCCCCCTTTAGTCCCGCCATTAATGATTTATGTTCTTTTAACGGTACTGACGCGATTAGCCGTTAAAGTTTTTACATGGATCAGCCCGCAAAAAGTGAATTACTCACTCTTTGAAATACACGCTTGGCTCACCAAATTACGTTATTTTATCTACGTTATTGCCCTAATTGCCACTTTATGGATTCCACGAGTCGGCATAGGCGTGGCTACCGGCATAGGCATCTACGAAGGTTACCGCTGCGAATTTGAGAGTATAAAGCTCGCGCAGGCGCAAAACAGAAATCATCACCGCTTGACAAATTGGAATACCTGGGTTTAAACAATGTCCATATTTAACATCGCGCTCACTCTATTCCTCGTTGCCAACCCGATCGGCAATTCCCCTGCCATTATCGCCCTCATCAAAGATTTCAGCTTCGAACGGCAGCGGAAAATCATGTTCAGGGAATCAATCTTTGCGCTGCTTCTCGCTCTTTTTTTCCAATATATGGGAGAGATTTTTTTAGGAAGCCTGCATATCCGCGGCTATACTGTTCAGCTCTGCGGTGGGATTCTCCTTCTGTTGGTCTCATTGAATATGATTTTTAAAACCCAAAATGGTTCTGCCGCCAGCCTAAAAAATACTGAACCTATGTTTGTACCGATCGCAACTCCATTGATTTCAGGTCCCGGACTGCTGACCATCATCATGCTCTACACACCGCAAGACACTCCATTAAAAATCTCCTTAGCAATTGCTTTGGCCTGGATCGGGGTGACCGGCGTTTTGGTATTCGCCCCCTACCTGCAACGGATTTTGCATAAAAGTGGCCTGGGAGCCTTGGAACAATTAATGGGCTTGGTATTGTCAATGATGGCGGTGGAAATGATTGTACAAGGGCTGACGCTCTTTATCAAAGCTATGTAAGGATCTGCTATGACGCTATTTTCAATTGCTATTGTATTATTTTTGATAATGGATCCCATCGGAAACATTTCATCTTATTTAAAATTAATGGAAGGGATTCCCCTGCCACGCCAACGCATCATCTTATTGCGCGAGATGTTGATAGCCTTACTGAGCATGGTCCTTTTCAATTATCTCGGAGAAGTCATCTTCACCCTTTTGCAAATCTCGGAACCTACAGTACGTCTTGCCTCTGGTACTATTTTATTTTTGATCTCGCTGCAAATTCTATTCCCTACGCTTAACGCCATTCGTGCCAACTTGCCAAAAGCAGAACCTTTTATTATCCCCCTTGCAATCCCCTTGATTGCAGGTCCTTCGGTTTTGGCAACCATCATGCTATTTGCGCACATGGAAGCAAGTCAATCCGTCATGCTGATCGCTATTCTTATTGCCTGGTTTGCGGCCCTAATTATTTTGTTATCCTCCCGTTTTTTATTACGCATTCTCGGCACCAATGGATTGATGGCCTGCGAAAGACTGATGGGTATGATCTTGGTGATGATAGCAATCCAGCGCTTCCTCGATGGAGTCGAACAATTTGTCAGCACCTTTCAGTAAAAATTTTAAGCTTACGATCGCCTATGATGGCGCCCATTACCTTGGCTGGCAAAAAACGAAGGAAGGGGCAAGCATTGAAGAAACCCTGCAAAAAACTTTAGAAATAATTTTGCAGCATCCGACACCTTTGAATGCAGCCAGCCGCACTGATGCAGGCGTGCATGCTATGGGTCAAACCGTCAATTTTTTAACAAAAAAAGAGATCACATGCGATCTACTACAAAAGTCACTTAACCGCCTGCTACCCCTAGACTTAAGAGTCCTCATGGTGGAAATTGCCCCCTTGGACTTTCATGCCACTCTAAACTGCCGTGGTAAAGAGTATCACTATTGGATCTGCACTTCTCCTTTGCAGCTGCCCCTTTTAAGGCGCACCTCGTGGCATTATCCCAATCGGTTAAATGCACAGGCTATGGAAAAAGCGGCAAAAATTTTAACCGGGCGGCACGATTTTTCAGCCTTCTGCAATGTAAAAACAAAAGAAAGCTATGCTGATACTATCAGGGAAATTGATGAACTATCATTTGTTATCCATGCGGAAGGCATGGTGCAAATCATCTTGAAGGGAAATCGTTTTCTTTACAAAATGGCACGCAATCTTTCCGGTGCCCTGGCAGTAGTCGGCAGAGGTCAGCTGAGCCCCGAAGAGCTGCTTAAGATCTTAGCGAGTAAAGACCGCACCCTTGCGCCTCTGACTCCCCCTGCCCATGGGTTAACCCTATTTAAAACATTCTAAGTAGAATTAATCCTAGCCTCCCTAAAAAATTTATTTCTCAGGATCAAGCATCACAAAATGATTCGCCCACTTATCGAGAAAATAGACCAAAGAGAACCCGAAGCCGGTAAAAAGAAGTGCGATCCATAACTGCGCAGACGCCAAAGAGGGCAAAAACGGATCGACTGCATGCAACTGCAGACCTTTAGAGAGTCTTAAAGGGTCAAGTACCCAAGTATATGACCAAAACGGCCAAGTAACCCGGATCGCACCAATCATCAAACCGACAAGTACAGACATCGTCAAATCATGCTCTTTTTTCAAACACCAGGAAATCAATCTCGAAAAAAGCACCGCCCCAAACACAATGCCGAGCAACAGATTACCTAAGACACTTAGCGCTATCATGTCTACCAAAAAATTTCCCCACCCATTAACCAGATCGACCAAAGCTCCTATAGCAAGTGAATAGGCTCCCAGCATCATCAGCACATAGCTTCCCGAAATTCCCGGCAATAGCATCGCACAAATCCCTATGGCGCCGCAGAAAATAAGCCAAGGATCAACCCAAGAAGAGGTATCGGGGACTACGAAATCAGAGACTTTGCCTTCTTTTTGATCGCTTTGACGAAATACTTTAGTCTCTCCTTGGATGTCGCCGCGCACCCACATTATGGATAAATCCTTTGCCGTAGCATTGAGCAAAAGCTTCCGATTGGCATCATAGTTTTCCACCGCTTCCGGTGCATCAATAGATTGAGCGATTTCGACGCTATAGAAAGCATCTTCCAACAAGGGCTTGCCTTGATAGCCTGTAAGGATAAACCCTAAAACGGCTCCGATGGCGATAGCGCTCCACAAGCGAGGCCCCCATTTTGCAACTTTTTTATAGCAAAAAGCGATGGAGGCAATGATCATTCCCATAAAAAAAGCATAAAGAAAGGTCCGGTACTGCGGATGCCCCAGCGCAAAGTGAATGGCTCTGGAAAATAGAATAAATGAGCATCCCACACCTATCACCAATGCCAACAAGAAATCCCAGGGGATATAGCGGTGAAACCGCTTAAAATCAAGCCTGAAAAAAGAAAATGCGTTACCTGTTCCAAGGCTTTTAAGAGAATCGATCAAGTTTTCATAAATGCCTAAAATAAGAGCCATCGTCCCTCCGGAAATTCCGGGCACTAGATCGGCAGCTCCGATTAACATACCATAAACAATATGGCGTGACCATTCCCGTGCGGAATTTAACGAATGACGCATGGTAAAAACCGTATGAAACCTAAATGACTTCCAAATAACGTGCCAAATACCAGGCAAGTCCCAGAAGCAATACGAAAATTCCTAGCCACAAGGCATTTGGAACCCACTTAACATGGGATCCGGGACTGCCTCGGGATTCCAGGGTACCTATTCCATAAGAAAATTCTTGTTTCTCATGGCGGTTAAAAATCTCAGGATGTTGACGAACAATTTTTTCGCCATCTATGCCTAAAAATGATGCATATTGTTTGATAAAACCCTGTGCATAAATTGGAGAAATTAATTTATTAAAATCCCCTTCTTCAATAGCCTGTAGATAGTTTGTACGGATCGATGTTGCGTTTTCCACCTCTTTCAATGAAAGATTTCTTTCTTTCCTTTTTTGTTTAAGGGATTCTCCCAGGTTTTTTAATTCATTACTCATAGATTGTATCTCAATATGTTTACCTCAACTTTATACCTTAAAAGGGTGAAAGGGTGCAATTACTATACCGAAAGAGCTTCAAAAATTGATTTTTTCAGATCTTTCCGCTATTCTCCCTTACCTATGAAAGACGCTTCAAAACCTAGTACCTACGTTGTCACGGTCGACGTTTCGATCGCCCCCCGAATGATTAATGACCTTAAATCCCAAGGATTCGAGTTAAGCAAACCTGCCTACACTATTTTTTCCGCCCGCAAAAAAGGGGTGTCTTGCACCCTTTATGAATCAGGCAAACTTACCGTTCAGGGTAAAGATTCGCCGGCATTCATTGAATTTTATTTAGAACCCGAGGTGTTAGGAACCTTTACCTATGGCACAGCAGCAAACGAAACACTCGATCTGACCCCTAGAATCGGCATTGATGAATCGGGGAAGGGAGACTTTTTCGGCCCTCTATGTATAGCGGGGGTATTTGCTGATGGAGAAATGATCACCGTTCTTAAAAAGATCGGGGTGAAGGACTCGAAAACCATGACGGATGCCATGATCCTTAAACTTGGCAAGGAAATCCGTAAAATCTGCCCTTTCCATGTGATCAAAATCAATCCATTGAAATACAACGAACTCTATCTAAAGTTTAAAAACTTAAACAGGCTATTGGCTTGGGGTCATTCTGCGGCCATCGAGCAGCTTGTGATGAGAACCGGGTGCAAGAAAATCATCATCGACCAATTTGCGGCAGAGTCTGTTGTAGAATCGGCTTTGGAAAAAAAACAACTCGAAGTCGATCTCACCCAAAGGCATCGAGGGGAAGAAGATGTTGTTGTTGCCGCAGCGTCCATTCTTGCCAGACAAGAATTTGTCAATGGCTTAATGACGCTAGGTGAAAATTTTGAGATGAAACTCCCGAAGGGAGCTTCTGCCGCAGTCAAGGAATCGGGATGCAAGTTTTTGCGTCGTTTTGGTCCTCAGGCGCTTGGCGAAGTATCGAAAATACATTTTAAAACCTACCAAGAAATCCTCCATGAGGTTGGCCATTGAGCAATCGCACGCTGTCATACTTGATCGCTCTCGGAACTTTTTCCCTAATTATATTATTTGTTCTAAATACAGTCGTTGTAAATTGGGCCCCCGGACAAGACAAGTATTTTTCCCCAAACAATGTTAAAGGAATCGATGTCTATGCAAGAGGGAAACCCTACCCCCTAAATTTTGAACAGCAAAACCAAATAGTCTTAGCGATCAATAATACTGTACCAATTGGGCTAGAGGGCCACTTTGAAAGTGAAGATGTGCCCTTCGATTATGAAAAACTACTGATCCACAGATTTAAAGGAATCTCCATCGAATTAATCCCTGTTGGAATGATTGAACAGCACTTATTATTAAAAGCTCCCCTGTTAAATCCTAAGGGGTTTATTAGAGAAACTGGCGCCGGCAATTTGTACGGTCTTATTAACCAAACTTTTGATAAGTAACTATGCTTAAACAACTCAATATCGCCAACATCATCCTCGTCGAATCGGCTTCGATTCCTTTTGAAGAAGGACTGAACATTCTTTCTGGCGAAACAGGTTCGGGGAAATCTGCCATTATGGAAGCCTTGAGCCAAATCAAAGGCGCTAAGGCCGATGGCTCCCTGGTCCGTCACGGGGCGGAGAAAGGAGTGATCGAAGCTTTTTTTGTTATCGATCATCTGCCGGAAATCGTCTCATTTCTGCTCGGGTCCGGAATTGACCATCTTGCCGGAGAGGAGCTCCTTATTCGACGGGAAATCAGTAGTAGCGGCAAGAGCCGGGCCTTTATCAATAATCAAGCCGTTCACTTAACCGTCTTAAAAAAAATCGGGGAGCATCTTGTGGAAATTGTCTCCCAGCATGCCAATCAAAAACTGTTCGATCCGGGACATCATCTGGAAGTACTCGATCTTTATGGCGACCTGACTGATCTGAAATCCGCTTTTGAAGATTCCTGGGGGGAAGAGAATGCCCTTAAAACTAAACTACAATCCTTGGTAGGCGATGAACAAAAAAAATTAAGAGAGCTCGAGATGTGCTCAAAAGAAATTGAAGAATTGGAAGAAGGCGCGCTTAAGGAAGGGGAAGAAGAAGAGCTTTTTGCTGAATACACCCGAATGAACAATGCTGAAGAATTGCTCTCTTTATCTGAAGAAACTTCGGGCCTCTTTTCAGAAATACTAAGCGCCCTTAATAAAGCCGACCATCTGCTGGATGACCTCACGCGGTTAGATCCCTCGATGCAAGAGTGCCGCGACCTCGCACATACGGCAAAAATTGAGCTCGATGAAGCCTCGTATACACTATCTAAAAAACAAGCAAGTCTTGACAGCAATCCTGAGATGGCCGCTGCCATCAATGCACGCTTGACGATGATTAATAAACTCAAAAAGAAGTATGGACCTACCACAGCGGACGCTCTCGCTTACTTAAATGAACGCAAGAATACTCTACTAAAACTTGAAAATAGCGAAGTCGAAATTGAAGAGCTTCAAGGTCAGATCGCACGCCTGGCAACTCTCAACCATCAAAGAGCAAACGAACTTAGCGACAGTAGAAAGAAAGCAGCAGCCCGGCTGGAAAAAGAGATCACTCAAAACCTGCAAGCGTTAAACATGCCTAAAGCGGGTCTTTTCATCGAAATTACCGCACAAAAACGCACCAAATCCGGAGATGACCGGGTGGAATTTTACCTGGCGCCAAACACTGGAGAAAAAAGAGTCTCTATTAGTGATTGTGCAAGTGGCGGGGAAATTTCCCGTTTGATGCTCTCTTTGCAAACTGTTTTAGCGGATAAGGAAGGAGTGCCGACGCTGGTGTTTGATGAGATAGACGCCAACATTGGAGGACAAACCGCTACGGTGGTGGGTGAAAAATTGCGCAGAATAGGGGAAAACCACCAGGTTCTTTGTATTACGCACTTCCCTCAGGTTGCCAGGCATGCCCAGCACCATCTCAGTATTTTTAAATGTGAGGAAAACGGGAGAACTTTCACCCGCGTAAATATTTTAAACGGCTCAAGTAAAGAAAAGGAGCTGGCTAGAATGGCCGGCTGCTAATCCACTTTTTCCAATACGATGAGATAAGCGTGCTCCCGTGCCTCTTTCTCTATGGCATCTGCAACTTTACTGACGCTGCTATCGTTACAACATACCCAGTCACCATTTACTTTGACATTGGCAGTATAATGACCCGACCCAGCTGAACTCCCATGATGATTGATATAGGCTGCAACCCGGTACCGCCCGTCTCTCCCTTCCATAAAATCTGCAAGATCGATCTCATCGGGAATCGTAATTTTAGTATTGATTTTTATGGGCGTTAGTCCAGTATAGGTAAATCGATTGAGTTGGAGCACCAAAACAGGAGGTGATGCGGCAAAGACCCTTTTTCTAGAATATTCGGTAATCCTTTCAGAAACTCCGTCTTGTTCATAAACCCATTGGTTCTCTTCGTCATTGATCTCTTCTATATGGTTATTGAGCAGAATTTGCGTTAAATCCTTTTCTGTTCCATCCATTCCCAAAGAAAAGAGATGACCCGACTCGACCTTCTGCCTGATTTTTCCGGGAGCTTCCGTAATAATCTTTTCCTTAAATTCACACCCTGTACTTTGCAAGAGGGCACCCATCATTTGCGCCGCGTCTTGCTGTTGGGTCATTTGTTCCGTAGCAAATCCGGTGGCAATTCGAGTATTACTAAATGCTACCTCTCTTAAGATGTAAGCGGCATCCCTAAGTTTGAGATCCGTATTCGTGCCATCATAAACATCCTGGAAAAGAGATAGGGCGTCTTGATGTGCCTGCTCATTTTTCACTACATCTCCTCGATCGTGTTTGATGTAATTAGCTAATTTCGTGTGTAAGATAGCTTGAAGGCAGCTATTAAGGTAGCAGCTATTGCCGATATTGGAGATACCTTTAGGAGTCGATAACATGTTGAGAGTTGGCGGTATCAAAGACGTTTTCTCAGGAGAAACTGGCGCATAACTCTCATCCAATCCTTTGATAGCAGACTCAACTTTTTCTTTAGAGAAGGATCTTATAAAATTTAAGATCTCCTTATAGTCCATACGTAATGCTTCGGGAATCTCATTAGGTGGTAATTCCGCTATGCAGTCCTGTATTTCACGAAATAAACCTTGGATAAGGTCTATGTGTTTTTCAAGAAGCTCTTTCCTTTTAGCGGAAAGGTTTCTAAATTTTTCCGTGATTTCTTTAGGACAAGGGGCGCAGGCCTCAATATCTTTGATCGTATCTTGAGCATTCGAAATTTGCTTGCACCATACCGCCACCTCATAGAGAGTCCTAACTTGAACCCCTGGCTTCCCAGAGTCGACTGCCTGATTCAGCTTTACGGGAAAATCCTCCTTCTCTAGATTTACCGCCTCCATTTCCAATCCGTGATGGAGCTTATTGATGCTTGATTCCATATCCTCAGCAGGGGGATTTTCTATCAGGATCTTTTCAGCAACCTCATGTATACGTGCAGCGACCGGATCCTCCCCTCTAGCAATCTGTTTAGTAAAATGCTCCACTAAGCACCGGTAAACCACAACCCCGGGAACAATAAATAC
Organism: Waddlia sp.; assembly: GCA_041738095.1. GTDB lineage: Bacteria > Chlamydiota > Chlamydiia > Chlamydiales > Waddliaceae > JTS-AC334. Next base: position 116,315 of record JBGSQP010000028.1, on the reverse strand, counting down.
AAGAGAGGTGATAGCAGTCAAAAAAACGGTTAGCACCTTTTGGTGCAAAGCCATACGGTCAAATGAAACCGTAGCCTTATGATAACTTTCAGAAAACGGATTGAGGTAGCTGCTTAAAGAGGATATATTTTCCATTGGGTCCACGTTTTTCATTAAACAGTGAGTATAATAGAAAATTATTAAGATTTAATTAATCTAATATAAATTTTAGAAAAAGGAAGCCTCTAACCGAATACCAGGTGAGAAAAAACCTCAGAGGCCAAGTGTTCGGCTCGAATCTTAACAAAAAATTACAAAGCTAACCGCGGACGCTCCAACCACGCTGAATAAACCATAGAATTTGTCGCTGCAAAAAAGGCAACGGGTAGGGTCACATGAAATATAATAGGCACGGCTAAAGAAATCAGGGTCCCGATCAATAAAACAGTTAAAGCGACAACACTTGCGCGACGACCATTCTATAAAATTTATCTGTGCTTCTGAAAATCTCTCCGACACCATTGATGGTATCTTTGCACCATTGTCTAGGCTCTCTGACGGCGTGTTCATAAAAATCTATAATATCCATTACCACATCACCTTTATAAGAAGAGGGATTCTATAAGATGGCGTCAATTTCCTTCAATATTTCCCGGGTTAAAAGGTCTTTAATTTCGCAGGCTTTAAGATTCTCCTTCAACTGGGAAACACTGGTTGCTCCGGTGATCACTGAACTGACATGTCTATTTTTCAAACACCAGCCCAGAGCAAGCTGTGACATAGTGCAACCTAAGCGATCGGCTAACCCCTGCAGTTTCCCCACTTTTTTAATTTTTTCTTGCGTCAGCCTTTGGCCGAGTTCCGGATGTTTGGCAAAACGGCTCCCTTTTGGGATGCCGGCTTGATATTTCCCCGTCAGAATTCCTGATTCCAAAGGACTCCAAGTGGTTATTCCCATTCCATATTTTGCGTAGAGCGGAGCAAATTCCGTTTCCACTTTATGACGATTAAATAAATTATATTCCGGTTGTTCCATAGCAGGTGGGATGGCATTGCAGCGCTCGGCAATCTGATGTGCTTCCCCAATTTGTTCGCGGGTCCATTCTGAAGTTCCCCAGTAAAATGCAAGCCCTGAACGCACGATCACATCCATTGCCCTGACTGTTTCTTCAATTGGAGTCGTAGGATCGGGACGGTGGCAAAATAAAAGATCTACGTACTCCATCTGTAGCCGCTGAAGGGAATTTTTGGTGCCTTCCATTAAATGTTTCCAAGAAAGGCCTGTGTCGTTAACGCCTTTTCCGCCCCAAAAAATCTTTGTTGAAACCACCAGATCTTCCCGTCGATACTCTTTGAGTACCTGCCCCATGATGGTTTCAGCGCGACCGGAAGCATAGGCTTCGGCGTTATCAAAGAAATTCACACCCGAATCAAATGCCGCCCGCATACATTCCTTAGCGCCCGCCAAGTCTAATTCACTGCCAAAAGTGACCCAGGAACCGAAAGAGAGTTCGCTGACTTTGATTCCATGTTTGCCAAGATTTCGATATTCCATCATTTCTCTTCTATTTTACAGACTCAAATTTAAGGAGACGCAAGCTATTTAAAATAACCAAGAGAGTTACACCGACATCGGCAAAAATAGCCAATGCCAAATGACTCATGCCAATTAGCGCTAATCCGACAAAAAGCAGCTTTACAGCGATAGCAAAAGTGGTATTGAACTGAATGATTTCCAAGGCGTTTCTGCCCAAACTGATCAAGTAGGGGATCATACGCAAATGATCATTCAAGATAACGATATTGGCCGCTTCCAAGGCCATGTCGCTGCCGAGAGTGGTCATGGAAATTCCCACATTTGCAGCAGCCAGGGCTGGCGCGTCATTAACCCCATCCCCCACCATACCGACAATTCCGTGTTCTTGTACAAGTTTTTGCACTTCTGCTGCTTTGTCTTGAGGCATCAACTCCGCGTGGACCTGCTTGATGCCGGCCAATTGAGCAATGGCAGCTGCTGTAATTTGATGATCTCCTGTCAGCATGATGGACTTTACACCCATCTGAAGCAGTGTTTTAATCACCCCTGCGGCCTCTTTTCGGATCTCATCCTCCAGAGCAATCAACCCTTCGACTTCTTTATGGGAACTAATCACGATGACCGTTTTACCCTGCGCTTGCAGAGCGCTTAACTTATCCACCACTTCCTGCGGCACGCGATGCTCTTCCAAAATGAATTCCAATTTCCCTACACAGTGGTGACTATCTGCGCATACCAGACAATTAGCTTTAGTCCCCTTGCCGGGAATACTTTCAAATTTTTCTACAACATGCAGATTCAATCCCTCTTTCTTGGCTGCAGCCACAATACTTTGCGCTAAGGGGTGTTCTGAAAAGGCTTCGATCCCTGCGGCACAGCTCAATAGATGTTCCCTTGTGTGCCCTCCAAAGGGAATCACGTCCGTCACCGCCGGTTTGCCATGGGTCAGCGTACGGGTCTTGTCAAATGCCAGCGCTTTTACCTCCCCCATTGCCTCTAAATAGCGTCCCCCTTTGATTAAGATCCCCTTGCTGGATGCGTTGCCGATAGCAGAGTAAACCGCTATGGGCGTTGAAATCACCAGCGCACAGGGACAAGCGATAACCAATAAACTAAGCGCCTGTTTAAAATTTTCTTCCAGATTCGTATCACTAAAAAGTAAGGGGGCAAATGTAAGTAGAACTGCCAAGCCTAAAACAGCAGGCGTGTAGAATGAAGAAAAACGTTCGATGAATTGCTGGGCTTGCGCTTTATGCTTAAGAGCCGTAAATGTCATTTCACGTATTTTAGCAACTGTGGAATTGGCCGGCATCTGTTTGACGATGACTTCAATGACGCCGCTGCGATTCATAGTGCCGGCAAACACCTCGTCTCCTGACCGCTTGTCGGCAGGTATGGGCTCCCCTGTAATCGTTGATTCATCGACAAAAGATTGACCGTAAACGACTTGACCGTCTAAGGGTATAATGTGATGCGGCTTCACCACGATTGTATCCCCGACTTTAACGCGTTTTATATCGATCGGCTCATCCATCCCTTTGATTTGCACATAACTAGGCATTTCCTCGACTAATCTATCCAAAGAAGACTTGCTTTTAGCAATTCCGAAATCTTCCAACCGTTCCGCCAGCGTAAATAGGACAATAACAACAGCGGCTTCTTCATACGCGCCAAGGTAAAACGCGCCGGCGACAGCGATCACCATCAATAAATTTATATTGCTGAAATTGAGTTTGAATAGGGCTTTGATGCCATGCCAAATCGTAAGGTACCCGATGGCTAGTGTGATGATTCCAAAAAGCGGAATAGCCTCCCTGGGTTCTAAGCGCAGACCTATTAATGATAGTATCTCAAAAATAGTGACAAGGAGGCCGGCTAAAATCAGCCACCTGATTTTAGGATCTTTTAGCATCAGGAACGCCCTAAAAGGTGTTTGAAACACTCCTTCAGGTGTGGATATAAGAAACAATAGCCTGACTTTTCCAGCGCAGTGGGTAGAGCGCGTGTACTGCTTAGCAGCAACTCGTCAGCCATTTCCCCCAATAGATAATGCGCCACCGCAGCCGGCAGAGGAAAAAGCGTCGGACGCTTTAGAATTCTACCTAAGGTTTTGGTAAATTCCCGATTGGTCACCGGGCTTGGAGAGCATGTATTGAGAGAACCCTCAAGGGAAGGATGACTTAAAACATGTAAAAAAACCCCCATCAAATCGTCGATAGAAATCCAGCTCATGTACTGGGTACCGGAACCAATCACCCCGCCCACGCAAAGTTTAAAAGGTAAAAGCATTTTGGAAAGGACTCCTCCTTCCGGAGATAGAACAATTCCTAAGCGCAGTTTAACTACTCTGATGCCGGCGTTTTTGGCTGAATCGGCAGCCTCTTCCCATTTACGGCACACTTCTGCCAGGAACCCTTCCCCTGAGGAAGAACTCTCATCCAAAATTTCATCCCCTCTATTTCCATAGTATCCGATAGCAGAGGCATTGATCAAAAGTTGAGGGGGATTTTTTAAACGGGCCAGCAACTCTGCAAGCATATGCGTGCCGATCACGCGGCTATCGTAAATTTTCCGCTTTTTTTCGGGCGTCCAGCGGCCATTAGCGATATTTTCGCCGGCCAAATTAATCACCGTGTCAAATCCCTCAAATTCCTCAGGATGGATTTCCCGATGCTGGGGATCCCAGAGTAACGCATCTTCTGCTAATTGGTTTTCGTGGCGGACTAAACGAAACACTTCGTGCCCACGATCCCTGAGACACGGAACAAGCTCTGCACCGACTAAACCGGTTGATCCCGCAATTAAAATTTTCATAGTAAATCACAAGCCTCTTCCGGCATCCACTTGGAATGCTTCCCTTCCCACTTAATATTACATCCGATGGGATTCGTCAAGGGGGTTGTGATTGCTTTACCCGATAGATGTTCTTCCAGAGCCTTGGATAAATCGTTTACGGTCATTTTGCTTGTATCTCGGGGATGATCGACCCCCCTGCCGGTATAAATTAATTTTCGGTCTTTATCAAAAACGTAAAAATGGGGTGTTTTCAGGGCGCCGTAAGCGCGTGCCGCCTCTTGTTTTTCATCATAAAGATATCGCCAAGGAAACTTATTCTCATTCATTCTCAAGACCATATGTTCAAAGGAATCTTCCGCGTAGGTATGCTTGCTGTTGGAATTGATGCCTACAAATCCAACCCCTTTTGGAGTAAATTTCTCGGCAGTTGACCGCGTAACTTCATCCGAACCAATAACATAAGGGCAATGATTACAGGTAAAAAAAACGACGAGAACCGGATATTTATCAAAATCATTCAAAGAATAGATTTTACCGTCGGTTGCGGGCAATTTAAAGCCCGGGGCTTTTTGCCCAAGCGAAAGTGTATAAGCCATAGGCTCCTTCTATAAGAATAAAATTAAATTATTGATGAGGAATGAAAAAAGGGCAAGTATTTCAATAAATTATATTTATAAAAATAAATGGAACATCTATTTTAAAAATATCCATTTACAAGGAGACGTTACATGACAACAGCCAAAGTCATTGAAATCATTTGCGAAGGAACCTCAGTCGAAGCAGCGCTTCAGGCTGGAGTTAAAGACGCGATCAAAACATTAAAGCAAGTCAGACAAATCGATGTAAAGCATATTCAAGGCCTCGTTGAAAAAGAAAAAGTTGCCAAATTCCGCGTTACCGCCCACCTCACATTTGTTTTATCGGATGAAGAAAGAGGTTAACCTCATAGGAAAAGGATGACAGGCCAGTAGCCGGGCTGCCATCCTTTATCCTTATACCTAACGTGATTCAAGAATTGGTCTATCGATACTCCGGGCTGATTTGAAGCATTTTTTATTATTCTTTGACAAGTGAATGGGATCATCAAAATGGACAGCAGGTGGCCTTCCTATAAAATCGGAAGGAATCCTCAAAAAACGGCGCTGTGTTTTCCATACAAGCTGAACAGGCCGATTTCCTTTGTTTATTTCGAAAACCTCCACGCCCTCTTCTTTACCCCACTTGTGGATCAACCATGCCTTGATATGACTGATAAGAACACGGCAATATCTTCTTGATTCGGGGGAGGTTTAAAATTGCGGGGCCGGCAAGTGACCGTACCCCTTGATCATTCAATATTTAATGTCATAAATTTACGCTTAAAGAAATACCATCTGCGGGGCAAAATGGTGGCCTAGATACACATTTCCCGGTATTGATTGCTTTTGAATCCGTTTATGCAAGTATGCCGGATGATACATTTCACACTCCTTGCTAAAACCGCTGCGCATCATCGATTTAAAAACCTTCTGCCCTTTCTCCATCACATGCATGCCTCTCCACGATCCCATCAGAAAGGCAACGATTCTCAAAGCAACATTCTTGATCTTTTCAGGCAATGTGCGGCAAAAATTAAAGGCGGTTTTTAGGGGTTCCATTTGAGGATAAGATTCAATGGCCGGCGCAACGAAAAAATTGGGAGCCTCTTGTCCTAAATGCTCTGTCAACTTTTGCTGGGGCCAAAAAGCGCAGTTTTCCCAGCCGAACATGAACACAATATTTCCTTCGCGTGCCTGGAGCAAATCTTTACGGATCGACTCCATGACAGCTTTCCCCTTTTCTTCTGTGGTGACGTAAGGCGCTGTGGCCTGCTGTCGGTGGGAATAATAAGGATTTTCATCCGGATATTGGATACGCGCTTCCACAGTATTTGCCAATACCATTGCTTTTTGCAGTAGCGAACGAGGGAAATTTTTAGCAAATTTTCCCAAAGGATAGACATTATAGCCCTCCTCTGCGGGAATGAGAACTTCAAGATACCCGTGACTGCGGTCAATATCTAAGGAGGGAGATTCTCTAGTGGACTTTGCGACGACAACCCACTGCCCTTGCTCTAAAGAAGCGATGCCATAGCGGCTTTTAGCTTTCTCTACATCGATAGTTTCAAAAACTGGCAGCTGCTCCCACCATAAACCATTCTCTTCAGATAAATCAATCTGCTCAACGATCCCTTTTTCAGGATTCCACCTTCCAAGTTCGTGGCAATGCCAGTTAGAAATGCCTTGTTTCCCGAGGAATTCTAAACAACCGACATCGTTGTTCTTATTGCGGAAAGCTTCCATTACCTTATTTATGGTAAGTTTATAACCTCCTCTTAAGACGACTTCTTTGCTTTCATCCAATATACTAATAGCTCTAGTTACCAGCTGTTCCCCTTCTTGAACTTCAAAAGGAAGCGTTAATACTTTTTCATGACCTTGCGTTTGCACCCACTGAAATTCTTTGGCAAAATACCCGGTTCTGCCTGCGATGAGACACGATTTTAAACGTTCGCAGGTGGCGGGGAACTGTACAAAAGCATCCACTGAATTATTATCGCGCAGCGCCCATCTAAAGAAGAAGTCTTTTAACGCCTTGCTTTCCGATATAACGTCCACAAACTCCGGGTATAGGCATGCCTCTTTAATTTTAGCGATTTCACTATCGGTCAGTGCCTTATCTTGATACAAATCATAAGATTCTTTCCACTCTTCGGCCAGTTTTGCAAGAGCTTCCTCTTGATTTTTTTTGGGGGCCTCTGCAGGTTTGACACTTTCCATTCTATAGCGCAGCGCAGCCGTACGGTAGCTAAGAGCTTCCCAGTGGAGGCCTAATTCTTTTGATGTTTTGAAAGGCTCAATCCGCTCTTTTACCGCCTTGATTGCCCCAAGGTAAAGATCCAAAACAGGCTTTTGAGAATTTCCTTGAGATACATCTACTGGCAGTTTCTCTAATCGATCAAGTTCATTTTCAAATACATGGGCAATCTTTTCGAGACGCCTTTTTTCAAACCACTCCAGTTTGGTGAAAATCTGCATGACAGGATTTAGAACGGCCCAGCTTCCATTGCTTTCGACAACGCATTTTTCTCCGTTATTCAAAGCCTGAGTGAATTCCACCAAGGTATGACTTATTGCTTTAGACATTTATTTCTCCTTTATAGGATCTCAAAAAAAGAAAATAATATAACATATCATACATTATATTACTAGCCGGACTAAAAAAAATAATAAAGATAATTTAAAAACAATTTACTCATCTCCTAGTGTTGATAGGAATTGCTTGGAGGAATATGATATTGCTCTTAAATCATGAAGGAAATGAAAATGGTCCGTCTCGATAACACTATGATCAAGTATTTGACCCGCCTCAGCAGGATTGAATGCACCGACGCCGAGCAAGAAGCTTTGCTAAAAGATTTGAGCAATATCATTGAATATATTGAACAATTGGATGAAATCAACACCGACAATGTACCGCCATGCAACAACGTACTGGAAGGTATGACCAATATAACAAGGGAAGACGTTGTGGCAGAAACTATGCCGCGCGAGATTTTCCTATCCAACGCTCCTGCACAAGTCGGTGGAATGATCCGTGTTCCTCCTGTAATCAGAGGTAAATAATGCATACTCTAACTGCGATTCAGATCCGTGATAAATTTTTAAAGAAAGAAGTGTCAGCGCGGAAAATCGTTGAACACTTTCTAATGCGGATTGAAACTTATGACAGCAAAATCGGCGCTTTTTTGAGGGTTTATCATGAACGCGCCCTAATTCAAGCCGATAAACTGGACGCAAAACTTGCCAATGGGGAACCCTTAGGCAAGCTGGCTGCCATTCCCATTGCGCTCAAAGACAATATTCACGTCAAAGGGGAACTTTCGACCTGCGCTTCAAAATTTTTAACCAACTTCAAAGCGCCCTTTGATGCCACTGTCACCCGACTATTAGAGAACGAAGACGCCATCATCATCGGCAAGACCAACATGGACGAATTTGCCATGGGATCCTCCACTGAAAATTCCGCATTAGGAAAAACACGCAACCCCTGGGATCTCGAACGCGCACCGGGAGGTTCCTCCGGAGGATCAGCTGCAGCAGTGGCAGCGCGCCTATGCCCTATCGCTTTGGGTAGCGATACCGGCGGCTCTATCCGCCAGCCGGCGTCACTTTGCGGCTTAGTTGGATTTAAACCGACCTACGGCCGCGTCTCAAGATACGGTCTAGTCGCCTTCGGTTCTTCCCTTGATCAAATCGGGCCGATAACCACCAATGCCTTAGACGCCGCCCTGATCATGGAAGTGATCGGCTGTCATGATGCAAAAGATTCCACAAGCCTGCCGGAACAATCGGAAGATTACTTCAGTGCCGCCAAAAAAGATATTTCCGGTTTACGCATTGGGGTTCCGCGCCAATTTTTGCAAGGATTAAACCAAGAAGCCGCGCAAGTTTTTGAAGATGCCCTCGAAATTTTCAAAAAACAAGGCGCCGTGATTGTTGATGTGGACTTGAGCACTCTCAAGTACTCCATTCCTGTTTATTACATTCTTGCTACCGCTGAAGCCTCTACAAACCTGGCCCGCTTTGACGGCATACGCTATGGCCTTAGAGCTCCCGACGCCCAGACCTTGGACGAGGTGTACGACAAGTCTAAAGAACGGGGCTTCGGCGCGGAAGTGAAGCGACGTATTCTTCTGGGCACCTTCGTTTTATCCACCGGCTATCAAGATGCCTACTACCGCAAGGCCCAAAGAGTGCGCACGTTAATGATCCGGCAATACAAAAAAGCCTTTGAAATCTGCGATCTGGTCGCCATGCCGGCCACCACTTCCGGCGCATTTAAAATGGGATCAAAAAAAGACCCCCTGGAAATGTACCTGGAAGACATCTATACCATCTCCATTAACTTGGCCGGCCTGCCTGCCGTTAGCATTCCGGAAGGATTTACCAAAGAACACCTTCCGTTGGGATTGCAGCTGATCGGCCCCCAAAAAGAAGATCGGCGCGTCCTGCATGCCGCCCACGCCTTTGAACAAGGCTCTGCATTCCACGAAATTCCTCCCCAATTCAAGGATTAACATGGCGCTTAAACACAACTGGGAAACCATCATAGGACTTGAGATCCACGCTGAACTGAATACAAAATCGAAACTTTTCAGCTCCGCTCCGAACCATTTTGGCGACGAGCCCAACACCAACATCACAGAAGTATGCACCGGCATGCCCGGTTCGCTGCCTGTATTGAACAAAGAAGCCGTACGTAAAGCTGTGCAATTGGGCTGCGCACTGAATGCTGAAGTCTGCAAGTTTAGCAAGTTCGACCGCAAATCGTACTTCTACCCTGACAGCCCCCGCAACTTTCAGATCACACAATTCGACGAGCCGATTATTAAAGGCGGCCTCGTCGTTGCCGAAGTGGAAGGGGAAGAAAAAACGTTTCCGGTCAACCGGGTGCATCTTGAAGACGATGCCGGCATGCTCAAACATTTCACTAATTTTGCTGGGGTCGATTACAACCGCGCCGGCGTTCCCTTAGTCGAAATTGTCTCGGAAGCCTGCATCCGCAGTTCCAAAGAAGCAGTAGCGTATGCTATGGCTGTAAAAGCGATTCTGCAATACCTAGACGCTTCCGATTGCAACATGGAAGAGGGTTCCCTTCGTTTTGACGTCAATATCTCTGTCCGCCCTAAAGGGGAAGCCGGACTGCGCAATAAAGCGGAAATTAAAAACCTCAATTCCTTCAATTATATGGCTCTGGCCATCGAATCGGAAGTTAGACGACAGATCAGATTGTACGAAGAGAAACCTGACGCTCCCCATCAATCCCTTATGGAACAAGCCACCTACCGCTGGGATCCCGAAAAAAAAGAAACCATTTTGATGCGGCGTAAAGAATACGCTGACGATTATCGGTACTTTCCTGAACCCGATCTGGTTCCGATTGTATTAACCGAGGCTTATATTGAAGAGATCCGCGCCGCCTTGCCGGAATTGCCTCTTCAACGTGAACGCCGTTATATCAAAGAACTTGGACTTTCCCCGGACAGTGCCTTCTTTATCACCAGCGACAAGCCTTTGGCTGATTATTTTGAAATCGCCTTGAAGCTTTGTTCCAACGCGCGGAATCTCTGCAACTGGCTAATTGTTGAATTCGCCGGCCGCTACAAAGAAACGGGCACTTCGTTGGTTACATCCGGCATACCTGCCGAGCATGTAGGCAAACTGATGCAAATGATTGAAAGCGGTAAAATCACCGGCAGACTGGCAAAGGCCGTAGTCGGTGAAATGGTAGCGGCTCCCGATAAAGATCCTGAACAGATTGTACAGGAAAACCCGGACTTTCAACCGCTAGCAGACCACACCTCCATTGAAGGATTGATCGACCAAGTCTTAGTTGATCACAAACAGTCCGTAGTGGATTTCAAGCAAGGAAGAGAGAAGGCTTTCGGCTTTTTGGTGGGACAAGTGATGAAGGCTACCAAAGGGAAAGCGCCGCCTGAAGTCGTCAATCAAATGCTAAAAGACAAAATCGCCAATATGTAGCACATAGGTAAGAGCGCAAAGCCTTTAAAAGGTTTTGCGCTCTTTTTCTCTTATCGAGAACACAAGACGTGACAATAATCTCTCAATCCTTCAGCGCCCACTTTGTCAATAAGGGAGCGAATCGGACCAAAGACAGGCGATGGGAGCGCATTCCAGTCAAACCACTGCCATTCCTCATAGTTTTGAAGTTCCAAAGCTTTAGGTTCACCTTTAAATTGGTTAACAAAAACAAATAATGTCACGTAGTGCTTATCGCCTGCCATCACATCATTTGTCCAAGGCCCTAAATGCACCGAACTAGCCTTCAAACCGGTTTCTTCGGCCAATTCCCGCATTGCGCAGGCTTCTACGGTTTCACCTAATTCCAAATGTCCTCCGGGAAATGACCATTCCCCAAATCCATGGCTTCCCAATCTTTTACCCAAGAGGATTTTCCCTTCCTGAATCACTAACACTCCGACGCCAACTAAGGGTCTTTGTTTAACTAATGTTGTTTCCATATATTCACCTCGTAACCCAAAACATCTTAAACTTTTATATACCTTTCGTAAAGACTTATAAAATTTTTAATTGATAAAATTGCCGCTTTTAGGCAACGATGCCTTCCAATGCCGACACAACACCCTATTGCCACCGTCTTCAGAGGCGACGTGGAAGAATCAAAACACTACGGTCATATTGCCGCCGTCAATCACAAAGGGGAAACCCTTTTTTCTTTTGGCGACCCCTCGCGTATCACCTTTTTCCGTTCCACTTTAAAACCGTTCCAAGCTGCTATTGTGGTCGCCTCCGGCGCCTATAAAGAGTACCGATTCACACCTAAAGAATTAGCCCTCATGGCCGCCTCCCATACGGCAGAGCCCAAACATCTGGAATGTCTGAAAAAAATCTTAGGGAAAGCTAAACTGCCTTCCTCTGCCCTCTATTGCGGTGTTTCCCAGCATGGACTGGAAGGAACAACAACCCTTAAAAGCGCTCTTCATCACGAATGTTCCGGTAAGCATGCCGGCTTGTCGGCTGCCGCGAAATGGATGGGCGTGGACTGGCGCCATTACCATTGTCTACATCATCCGGTACAAGAAATGATCTTCGAATCGATAAGCCACTATTGCGATTGGGTGCCCACTGAAATTGGCATAGATGGCTGCGGGTTACCCACGGTGGCTATTCCTTTAGAAATGATGGCTTTGGGTTACGCCCGCATGGCCAATGAATTTGAAAAATCTCCTTTAGGACGTGTGGCAGCAGTCATGAGCAAATATCCTTGGTTTGTGGGAGGGACCAACAAATTCGATACCGAAATCATGCGTCTTACGCATGGGGAGATTATCATGAAAAAAGGCGCAGACGGTGTCTCCTGCCTTTCCATTCCTTCCAAAAAAATCGGCATCGCCATTAAATGCGAGGACGGCTCCAGCCGCCCCATCCCGTTAGTCGTCATTACGCTGCTAGAAAAATTAGGCATCCTCAATCAACAGACAGCCCGCAGCTTAAAAACGAGGCATCCTCAGTGGCATCAAATGATCAACAGCCGCAATGATGTGGTCGGTACACTCCACACCTCATTTTAGTGACTAAAAACCTTGTAAAAAAAATTAACGCTCAGCTACAAGAGAAACTTTAGTTTACAAAATTTTGTATGGAGGTTTCATGAACAAAAAATTATTTGCACTACTCGCGAGTACTGCGGTGATTGCAAGCAGCCCGATCTATTCAGGCGGCTTTGCACTGATCGAACAGAGCGTTAGCGCAATGGGTACGGCCTATGCAGGAACTGCAGCCTTAGGCGAAGATGCCTCTACCATTTGGTTTAACCCTGCGGGCCTCATGCGCCTATGCGGATGCCAAACAGTAGACGGCGCTCACCTCGTTATCCCCACTGCCAATTACGATGATGAAGGATCGATAGCCCTAACAGGTCTTCAGAATCCCCCTATTCAGCCATTAACCGGCAATAATGGACACAATGCAGGGGAAAATGCAGGTGTCGCACACTCTTATTTCTCAAAAAGAATTAATTATAATTGGGCCGTCGGATTAGGGATTAACTCTCCCTTTGGCTTAGTCACCGATTATGATCATGGCTGGGTTGGCCGTTATTACGCACTGCGCTCTTCATTGCTAACCATCAATATCAACCCAACGATCGCGTATCGCTTTAACAGTTGCTGGAGCATCGGCGCTGGTTTTAACGCCATGTATCTACACGCTAAGCTCTCCAATAAAGTAGATTTTGGATTGATCGGCGTATCAGCATTAGGTCCGGAATTGGCAGGACAATTAGGATTAGCTGCCCAACAAAACGATGGTTATGTTAAGTTAAGAGGTAACAGCTGGGCCTTCGGTGGTAATATCGGCATCCTTTGGGAACCCTCTTGCCACACCAGAGTTGGACTTTCTTTCCGCTCTGAAATGAAGCACGGCGTAAAAGGTACCGAAAAATTTGACGACATTCCACAAGGGATTTTACTTACTCCGCTAGCCAATGTTTTTGAAAACACCAGAACGAAAGCAGACGTTACTCTGCCTTCTTCCATCTACTTGAGCGGCTACCATCAATTTAATAGCTGCTGGGCTGTAGTCGGGGACGTACAGTGGACAAAATGGGATGTGCTGCAACGCTTAAGATTCAGATTCAATAATGAACTGCAACCGGACGGTATTACCACATTTAAATGGGAAAATACCTGGAGAGGTGCTATCGGGGCTATCTATACACCGAATGCCTGCTGGAAACTCCGCGGCGGTTTAGCGTATGACCAAGATCCGACTCCTAATAAAGAGTTAAGATCTCCTCGTCTTCCCGGCAACGACCGTATCTGGCTAGCTTTTGGTGCTGGGTATGATTTGAGCTGCAATCTGCATATAGATGTAGGCTATGCTCATTTATTTTTCAAAACACCAAAAATTGATAAAAGAGATTTTGAGTATGAAGAAGATCTAACCAGAGGCGGATTGTATGGTAAATACGACGCCTATGGTGACATCGTCTCGGCGCAGATCGTGTATAACTTCTAAGATAGGTCAAAAGACAAAAGAAAAAAGCACTCCTCTCGAGGGGTGCTTTTTTTTTAATCGTAGCCGATGATCAGCTCGCGGGCTCTCATGGCCTGCCTTTTCAGATCGGCGAATTCACTTTTATTTTCAGCATATTCAACAGCCAAATCCAACGCTTTGAGGGCATTTTCTCTGTCATGGACCGCAAAGAGGCATTTTGCCAAATAAAAGTAGGGAACCGGACTCTCCAATTCATAGTAGGCAGCCATCTCATAAGCATCGATTGCGTCCTCAAACATGCCACACATCTGCCTAGACATTCCCAAGCCAAGCCAATACTCTGAAATTTTTGGATTGAGTGTGACCAGAAATAGAAAAGCATTCGCTGAATCTGTATAGCATTCTTTTTCAAACAAGTGGGAAGCGGCTTTATAAAACTTAGCCATGGTATGATCTTTAAAGCCCAAAATTTCTTGCGCTGTTTTTCCTTTCGCAAGCTCCGCCTTCAACCACTCTTTGTCGTTGAGCTTTTTCTGGACTCTCTTGGGGATTTTGAATTCTCCAAGCTCATATTCATCCATGACTTGAACCTCTGATTCGTATTAAGCTATATAATGTAATATATTTAGAACTTACTCTAACTATATATTACTCTATTTTTTTTGTATTGTCAAGATGTTAATTTAATCCATCTAGCCTATAAAAAATAGCTAATTAAATATTCTTGATTATTTATACTGATCAAGCTATATTTTCTATCTAATACAGGAGCCATCAATGAGCGGACTTACAGCATTGACACCCGTCAACAGCGCCCCCCCTTCCCCAAGAGATAACCCAATTGAACAAAAAAGCAAATGGAAAGAAATTTTATATAAAGTATGGGAAGTTGCCAAACAGGTGCTTTTCGGGCTTTTAGGAGTTGCACTATTTGCCACTAACCCAACCGTATTTGCCGTAGGATTCATCATTGGGGTCGTGTGGCATGGGAAAACAAGAGAACTCATCGATAAGGTTGCCCTCATCTATAAGCAGCAAACCTGGGTGATGATGGGCATTACCGGCGCGGCCGCCTTCCTGTCGATCCATGTAACCTGGGCCGCAGCCGCCGCTTTATACTCTTTACACCTAGGCGCTAAAGTAAGTGAACGCGCCTTAGCACTGAATAACGGTGAACAACCTAATTTTCGACTGATTTAAAACGGGGATGGCAGGCATCAAAAGATTCTTGCAAATGCGACCGGCTGATGTGCGTATAACGATCGGTACTACTGATACTAGCATGTCCTAACATTTCCTGAATAACACGCAACTCTGCTCCATTATCAAGTAAATGTGTGGCAAAGGAATGGCGCAACGTATGGGGAGAAATATTTTTAGTAATCCCCGCCTTTTTACCATATTCCTTAATCATTCTCCACACGAGGGTACGGTCTAATGGCTTACCCTTCTGATTGACAAAAAGCGCTTTCTGCGTTTCGCTATCATAACCGTCCCTGACGTGGAGCAGATAAAATTCGATCGCCTCAAGGGCCTTGCTTCCCAAAGGCACAATTCTTTCCTTGCTGCCTTTGCCAAATACTCGCACCGTATCATCATTGACATCATGAATACCAATACCGCACAACTCTGAAACCCTCAGCCCGCTGGAATACAAAAGCTCAAGAATTGCCCAATCGCGGGCGCCTACCGGATCTTCCCGATTCGGCTGCGCCAAGAGTTTTTCAACCTCCTCCAACGATAACACCTCAGGGATCAGCTGCCACAATTTAGGGCTGTCCAAATAGAGTGCGACATTATTTAAGACAATCCCTTCTCTTTTCAGAAAACGGAATAAAACTTTAATGGCCATCAATTGGCGGCAAAGGGTTGAAGAAGCGTATTGATACTGCTGTTTTTGAAACGCTAAAAAGTCCAAGATAGTGTTTTGCGTCACATCGCTATAAGAGTAGACTCCAAGCGCCTCTAAAAAAGCAGTGAAAGCTAGATTATCACGCTGATAGGCTTCGATGGTATGGGTTGAAAGCCCTTTTTCAGATCCTAAGTAAATTAAAAGATCATCCAGATGACGGAGCATCAGGCAAGCTGCTCGGCTAAACGCCGTTTGACCTCTTCGATTTGAGATGGCGTAAGATTCTGTTTGTACACCATTAGCATCTCTTCGGTGCTCTTTATCTCATAAAGTTGAAGCAGCTCCTCTTCCTCAATCATTTCCTGCCTTAAAACCAACTGTTTGGTACGAGTCAGCAAAAGTGCCAAGACATAAGCCTCTGCTCTGCTCCCTTCTGATTGCAGACATTCGCGCAAGAGTTCAAGAGCCCGCTCTTCCCTTTTGAGGGATTGGTCAGGGGCCGTCGACTTCAAAGGGACTTGAGATTTCCAATACACAACCCCCTCATAAGATGACAGATCGACCTTTCCCCAGCACGCTTCACAATAATCGGTGCGCTGGCACCCCCCTTTATTATCATACTTAAGAAGGGAGACATAGTGGGTGCCCCCTTTGAATTCTTCCCCCTGCAAAGCGCAAGAGCGCGCTCTACGCGGGATTTCGATATGATAAAGGGCCATTACAGATCTTCCAGCTGTTTTAAAAATGCCTCTCCCAAAGGATATGACTCCCCTTGAGATGCCATGCGGCCCAGCATTTTTTTGGCCAGATTTTTTCCGAGTTCTACCCCTTCCTGATCGAAAGAATTGATATTCCAGATAAACCCTTGAAAAGCCGTACGATGCTCAAAAAAGCTCAGCAAAGCGCCCAGACTATAGGGCGTGAGTTTTTTAGCAAACAGAACTTCGGAAGGGCGATTACCCTGAAAAACCTTATTAGGGTTTTGATCTTTCTTGCCCTGCGCTAGTGCCACAGCCTGCGCCAGCAAGTTCGCTAAAAGTTTTTGCTGCGAATGGGTCCCTTCAACCACGATATCTTCCCCACATTGCGTTTCTTTATACCCGATAAAAAACGTAGATACCACGTCCATTCCCTGATGCAGCAATTGAAAAAAAGAGTGCTGGGCATTCGTACCCGGTTCTCCACAGATGATAGGGCCGGTTTTATAGGAAATCGGATGGCCCAAACGGTCGATCCTCTTTCCATTCGATTCCATATCGAGTTGTTGGATATGCGCCGGAAAACGGTGCAGGGCTTGAGTATAAGGAATAATGGCCAGCGTGTCATGCCCTAAAAAGTTGCGATTCCAAATGCCTAAAAGGGCTGAGACGAGGGGCAGATTCTTTTCCAAATCAGGCTGCAAAGCTGCTTTATCCATCGCGCTTGCTCCCCTAAGCCATTCCATAAACACGTCAAAACCGCAGGCAAAAGCCATTAACACACCGCCTACCATCGAAGTGCTCGAATAACGGCCGCCGATCCAATCCCATATGTAAAAGCTTTTGAGGTACCTTTCCGGATTGTCCATCGGACTCCCCTGACCGGTGATGGCGATAAAATGCTCGATAGGATCTAGTCCAGCGGACTGAAAGTAGCGCCGCACTAATTCTTCGTTGGAATGTGTTTCAAGCGTCGTACCCGACTTGGAAACCACCGCCACCACAGTTTCCTTCAGATTTAACCCCTTCATGACAGAGGCCGCATCATCCGGATCAACGTTGCTGATGAAATGCACTGAGCGCCCTGTTTTTTGTAGAGAGCGGACGGCTAGGTAATTGGCTCTGGGTCCTAGATCGGAACCGCCGATGCCGATCATCACCAAATCGGTAAAACGCTTATGCATTACCGGCAAAAAGACTTGCAGCCGCTCCACTTCCCGCTTGGCAGCCGCCGCAGCTTCCTTTGCCTGATCAGCCGCATGCGTCTGAAAAAAATCTCGCGAGGCAGTATGGAGTACGCGCCGATGTTCGCTGGGATACCCCTCGATTTTATTGATCACCTCGCCACGCTGCATGGCATCCATTTTCTCCAACGCTTTCGTTTGGCGCGCCAGCTGAAAGAGCGCTTCCATAACTTCTTCCGTCACCCGTTCCGTGCCATAGAGGAGTTTATAGCCGCAAGCGGAGACGGTAAAACGTTTGAGGCGTTCGGGGGTCAACGCGCTAGTGAGATCAACAGGTTCTTGAGCCAGCTGATGCAAATTTTTAGAGGCAGGAAAGTCATTAAACATGCCCTTAAAATCCTCTAAATCCCCTTAAAAATCCATTACTTTTCAAACCATTTGAATACACAGTTCCCATTTTTCAGGAATTGCACCGGGATAGGGCAGAATAATTTCGTGTTCTTCCCAATTCAAGTCGACTGCTTGAGGGAATGTGCAAGAAACATGATTTTAAGTTATTCAGGGACCATAAAGTTCGTTGGATTCAAAATATTCAGGGGATTTTTGATTCTGGATATACAGGAATCAAAAAACTCCAGGGAACAAGCTTGCCGCCTAAAAAACGGTCCAGAAACAGCCTTAATCGGGCAAAGGCACGGGCATGGGCAAGGAAACGAATTATGCAAGAAGTCGATTGATAGACAGTTGTGACTTCAGTACCGAATAAAGCATGCCCTTTTACGAAAAATGATGTACACAGTAAAAAAATATAAAACTTTAACTAACACTATTCAATCTATTTAGGACCAACAATTTACACTAGGTTAGGATTTTTGAAAATCCCCTTCTTTAAACGGAACTTCGCTCGGCATCCCTACTTCGTTTCCGAGAGAGACCACCGTGCCGCCGGCGGCACAAAACCCCATCAGTTTACGCCTGGTTAAAGGAGTTAACGTATCGGGATCTACAATCAGATAATCGAGCCCCTCCCACTCTGCCGTAAGATGGGCTTCCGGGATCATGCGATAGTGTGTGAAACGCTGACTCATGATTTCCATCGCTTTTTGTAGGACTGGGGTATTTTCCGATGGCAAGCAAAGAGCCACCGGGGAAATTTTAGGCGCCGTTTCTTGCGGCAGCGCTCTGCCGATATATCCTTTCGGCCCGATACCTTGACCCCAAGCAAATTCTTGCACAGGACCCCCTCCCCCTTTTACCGCCAGCGTAAAATGTGTAAACCGCTCTTTTGCATAGGTGCTTTGACGCGGGTGTTTGGCTTCCAGTAAGAGAAAAGGCACGGCTTCATCGGGCAACTGGCCCGCTAAAAGAGCAAGGTAATCACTCCCCGTCAAAGCCTCGTCAACGGAACCGCGATAGAGACTGACACCGACGATTTCTTTAGCGAATGAGGGCCAAAACGTAGTGGAAAAATGCTGAATGGAAAGATGGAGCGATTGCATTTGCGTTTCATGCGCGAGAGGAAAAGTCAAACGATCGAACAAACCGAAATCGAGTTCGATAAACAGCTTTTTGCCTTGGGCAACATACCGTTCAGCAGCTTCTTTAGCTTCTTGCCACTCGAGAGTGCTTTGCATTGCGGCGTCAAGAGTGATTGTCACGGCCTGGAATCCTTCCGGAACAGGCTCTTTATCATGAGGGGCTTCAAATATATTCATAAGTAGCAATAATGGTGTCCACGGACACTTAAATCAGTTTGAGTGAGTAGGGTTTGCACCAAGTTTTCTTCGGTGTGACGCTGAAATTCCCACCAGTTTAATACTCTCTCTTGCAATTTCTGATGAGGGTGCAAGAGATTATTCAAATAGTGTAATGAGTTCAGCGGAATCCCCTGCTGTTTGAGTCGGAGGCGTACCAGTTTACGCTGCATTTTTTTAGCCATGAACCGTACGAACGTCGCTTTCTCGCTGGTGGTCATTTCCGTTTCAATCGAAGCATCTAATGTTTTTAGCCATTCAGAGGCGAGCTCCTTGACGTCTGCGCCTAACTCCGGCTTGGCATCAAGCCATCTTACCGGCAGTTGTTCCCAAGGCTCTAACTCGCATTTGCGCAACATTTCTTCCCCTTGAGGCGTAATGAAGCTAGCGCTTAAGCGCGGCACAAGTTGAGGAACGGGAACGTGATGCAGTTGATGATACTCCTCAAGCTGACGATAGTAAGCGATTTCCGCAGGACCTGCGACATACGCTAAAAGAGGGAATAAGGAATTTTGCAGAACACAACGCGCTGCGGCATTAACGCTGAAACGCTCCGGCTGATCTTCAATCAATTCCAATAGATCCTTTTCCGAAAACTTCTCGTGGCCGACAAGAAAGACATCCCTTTCACGCCGGATTTTCCTGCGGTATACGCCGTGCATTTTCAGAAATAGGTTGGAACCATTATCGATCTGAAGCTGTGGTTTATCTCCTGCCTGCCGTATTTTGTCCGAGGCATGCTTAAGCACAGAATGGATTTCATCACACGCCTCTATTTCTTTTTTAAAGAAAGGCTTGGCTAATCGCCTTAACAAATAGGGCTCTAAAATAACAAGTCCCGTGCCACGGAATAAATGCGCCAAATGGCGCGCCATGAAATGACTGTAAGAATGATTGCTCTGCGAAATGGTCACTCCTGCCGCTTGATGAAATCCCTCAATTAATTTCAAATGGTCGGGGGTTATTTGCAATTCTTCAACGAAGCGACCATCTTTAGGTAGGGCCAAGTGATATTTACGTAAATTTCCTATGGCATCCAAAAGATATGTGTGATCGACTTCATCGACATCATGATCTTCGGAAGCCAGCCAAAAAACCGGTACGGAGCCGGTGGCGCGGGCCAAGATCACACAGCTGATCGCTTTAAGGATGGTATATGCCGGCCCACCAAATAGGCCGGCTTGCTGGCCGGTTACAATGCAGGTGCTATCTGCCTTTCTGAAAGATTGGATCTGCGCCAGGGCGGCAGCGTCGTTGCCGATCGATTGATTATACTTCTGCAGTATATCTGCCAATTCCGTGCGGGGAAAATTTCTGCCTTTAAGGTTCGTAGTGGGAGAAAAAGCGTGCACGCTTCGATCTTTAACTACGATGCGCATCAACTACACGCCTCTTTTACGGTATTGGTGGAAGCGGATCACCTTCCCCTGCTGCCGCCACAGCTCTTCAAAAAACGAAGTACCGAAACCCTTCATCTCAGTGGTATAAAAGGGATCGGGATGGAGGCACTCCAAGCTTTCCTGTTTGTGCATGACGCTATTCATTTCCTCGGAATATCCCGGGTCATCGGTAACAAACATGAGTTCTCCATCATTTTTCAAAATGCGACTGATCTCTTCGATAAAGGAAGGTTTAATAATCCGGTGTTTGGCATGGCGTGTTTTTGGCCAAGGGTCAGGAAAATTAATATAAATTTGCGTAATGCTCTCGTTGGGGAAATAGTGAGAGGTGACATTATGCCCCTCGCCGCAAATTACAAATAAATTAGTCAATCCCATCCTTTTACCTCGGGCCCAAATTTTGCGCATACGCTCAAAATCTTTCTCTACGGCTACCCAATTGCAGGATGGACATTCTTCGGCTTTTTTTGCAATCCAACCGCCGTTACCGCTGCAATATTCCACGATCACCGGATTAGAATTGCCAAAAACAGGTTCTCCTTCCCAGCCGGGAAAATGGAACTTCTCATAGTGTTCATAATGGTCCGGAACGTATAAAACTTTGTCTTTTAATAAGACTTCTCGTTCTTTCCACTTAAAAGGATGTCGTAAATCTTTGGCTTTCATGGCTTAAATTTCTCAAAAATGGTAAAATTGTAACAGAAAACCAAGTAAATGGAAACCATGAACGGACGTAATGACCCTTGCTGGTGCGGCAGCGGAATAAAATGGAAGAAGTGTCACTTCCCCTCCTTTGGGAAAGAAGCGGCGCTTAAGACGGAATATTTAAGAAAACACCAAGTTTTAATTAAAGACGCGGCGCAGATCGAAGGGATCCGCACATCGTGCCACTTGGCCGCCAAAATTTTAGAAGCGACGTGCGCGCTTGCCAAGGCCGGCGTTACCACGCTGGAACTTAACGATTTCGCCGATAAATTGCATCGGCAGGCAGGCGCCATTCCCGCTCCCCTACACTATGGGCATCCCCCCTTTCCAAAAAGCATCTGCACCTCACTCAATGAAGTGATCTGCCATGGCATTCCGGATAAGACTCCCCTAAAGGAAGGCGACATCGTGAATATAGACGTCACCTGCATTCTGAACGGTTTTTACGGTGACTGCAGCAAGATGATCGCTATCGGCGAAATCAGCAGCGAAAAAAAACTTGTGATGGATGTGGCGTATGACTCTCTCATGCAATCGATTGCAATTTTAAAACCGGGAGTTTTAGTCTCGGCTATCGGAGATGTTATCGAACCTTACGCCAATTCAAAAAAATGCTCGGTCGTGAATGAATTTGTGGGCCACGGAGTCGGTGTCGGCTTCCATGAGGGCCCCCAAATCCCCCATTGCCGCAATGGAGTTAAAATCCCCTTAGTGGCCGGGATGACCTTTACCATCGAACCTATGATCAATGCCGGAGCCAGAAAAGCCATCATCGATCCCAAGGATGAATGGACAGCTCGCACGGTAGACGGCAGACCCAGCGCACAGTGGGAGCATACCATTCTGATCACAGAAGATGGACATGAGATCCTTACTCCCTGGAAAAAATAAAAACATAACACCCGATTTGTAAAATCTTTTTTGCCATTATATTCCGCTTAGGCTACACAACCTTTGAGTAGTCAAGCGGAGGAATTATGGCATCCAGCATCGAACCTATCCCGAAGTTGGTTTCCGAACTTCCCCTTTGGCAGCTTCGGGAGTTCTATCAAACGAACGCTTTGGAGCTAACCGCTCTTTTTAAGCTTTATATCAACAATGAGCAATGGACCTGCGATCATCCGGATCTGGCATTGAAATCTCTGGCGATCCTTGAACCACAGGAACAAATCAACACGCTCAATCTTAAGCTTTATAAAATCATCGGAGCGACTTTACTCCAAAATCCGCCGGATAAAATCGTCAACCAAGTGATCAACGACGCTATCCATCATAAAAACTGGGATTTTATTCTCGTTTTAGTCCAGCAAGGAGTCGTAGATCCAAGCCACGTGATCCTCAATGGCAATACACTCCTTCACGAAGCCCTTGATCAAGAGAATGCATCTGCCGTAGAAGGCTTGATAAAATTAGGATCTGCCATCGACGCTATTGGCTGCGAAGGAAATACTCCCCTTCACGTTGCGGCCTTTCGAGGAAATGCCCCGCTTGTCAAACTGCTGATTGCAGAGGGCGCAGTTATAGACATCCTAAATCATTCTTTAAAGACTCCTCTACATCATGCATGTAATCAGCCGGTGGATGATTTGGCAGCTCTTACGCTGATCGAACATGGAGCAGAAATCAACCTATTGGATGCTTGGAGCACTCCCCCCTTTTTTTTTGCGATTGAATCCCAAAAAGAGTCCCTGGCCTTAATCATCCTGGAAAAAGTCAAGGATATCGATTTTAGGGATACCGCCCATCAGACAGCTTTGCACATTGCCTGCCGGAACGGATGCGGGGCTTTGGCCCGACGTTTGCTGGAAAAAGGGGCAGGACACCTCAACTTACAGGATGAAGAGGGGAATACCCCCCTGCATTACGCCTGCAAGCAAAGAATGACTTCAATCATCGAGGAACTTCTCAAAAGACGGGCCGACTGGAAACTGCGCAATAAGCAAAAAAAAATGCCTTTTTACACACTTCTAAAACATCAAGAGGACACAGCCCTTCAATTTTTTGTGAAATCCATTCCAGATGACGATTGGATGGTTGCCATGTTTGACCAAGCACTGGTCATGGGCCGGGAAGAAGAAGCCGATAACCTTGCAAGCTTATGGAAAACAAACTCCGATCCATGGAGTATTCTCTCCAAAGCGATCTTAGAGCCCGAGATTTCAGAGTACCTCATTCGCGCTCATAAAGAGTGGATCTCAGGATTTCGGCAACAGATTATATTATCGAAATTAAACGACAGACAAAAAATCGGCCTGCTACCGCTATTTCCACCGGATGAGATTGCTGAACTTATAGGAAGGGTTGATGTTGAAGACTCGTTCGAGTGGCTGGACGAACTGGTCTTAGTAGGGGAAAATGGAGTCGATTCTTACCTCTTTGAAAGTGTAGCGGAGGGACTGCAGACAGTGAATAGAGAATGGCTCCACTACATTACATGGAATGATCCGGATCCCTTAGGATATTCCAGGCGGTTGATTGTCGACCTGAGCGAATTTATCAATAGGATTCCGCTTAAGTCCTTAGCAATTGCAGCCTCTAATAGCGTCTTACAGCCCATTTTATCAAAGTGCATCGGGGTGTTTTCCCCCGATCAGCTTGCAGTAATTATCCCCCAATATGACTGGAATGATTTTTTGAATTTATCGATGCAAAACGATACAGTGGAACAGCAAGCACAGCTCCTTCATGCCGCCACTTTAAAACAGAAAAGAAAATTCCTCACAGCGCTTCCCCTGCATCACGATGAAATCATCGAAGACTGGATTGCAGACGACTTCCAAGCGCTGCATCGAGAGCTTGAATCCCTGATAGAAATTAAAATACGCGGTGGAAGGGAAATCAGGACCGAACTTGGGCATTTATTAAAGAAATTAGAAGAAAAAAAGATGAGCCTCCAATGCGCTGCGCAAAGAAATACATATAAACTACAATCCATGAAAAGAGCGGTCCTGTTTAACCATACTTCTCCTGAGTTTTTAGCATTGATAAAATGTAAAATAGATCCTTATATCTTTCAAAGTCAAAACATAAAAAATCAGCTGGAACGATTAATCAGCTCTATCCAACACGATTGCATATTTAAATTAGAAAGGGTTGAAGAAGAAGAGATTCCAGCCGATTTTATTTGCGGCATCACGCAACTGCCTATGACGGATCCGGTAACTTCCCACGGCCATACTTTTGAACGAAGCGCCATCGAGACATGGCTTTCCGCACATAATGTCTGTCCCTTGTGCAGAAAGGTGGTCGTGATCGAAGACTTTAGCGCAGATAACGAGCTACAAATGAGACTTCAAGCGGGCCTGTAAATCTAACTGTGCAAATTTAACCACAAACAGCTTAAAATAAGTTGTTTGTGTCAACTAAGAATGCACCTCACCCTAGGGGGAGGGAGCGGTAAAGTGTCCCATTTTTGTCCCATTTTTATTCTGTATCAAGATTTATGCAAAATACAGGCTAAATCATTCGGCTGGCGTCTTGAACTCACCTTTAATTCAAAATTTATTAAGACTTAACAGTTAATTAACAATTATAATTTATAATAATATACATAAAACAGAGAAACTTATAACAAAATTAAAAAATATAATTGTAATAAATATGACTAGTATAAAAGAATCAATTTCAAGTTTCGACTATAGACGCAAGGAAATATTCTTCAAAAGCCTGAGTCTATATGAAAGACAAAAAGTTTTGCGGAGTTTAAAAACCGAACAAAAAAAATTGAAACTGACATAACAGTGAATGCTATATTTGAAAAAATCAAAAAAGCAGAAAATCGACCTATTAATATTTCCAAAAGAACTGATCGCAAATCGATAATTGCCCTAATTAACAGGAAACTGCACGCTGCACTAGATGAAGTTGCTTATTTTTTCGGGTTTCTTACTGCAAGAAAAACACAACGACTTGCCAACAAGTACTTGAAAATTTCTAAGACTCCTTCAAATGAAATTGCAAAATCTGTCTCTGAAACTGAATTAACAAAAATTTTAACCCAGGAAATACGTGCCAATCCCCGAGATAGAATCAACTTAAAAGAAGCCTTAGCAAAACACGGATATCCACCTGTAATATCCGATTGTACATTTGACACAGCAAACATTTTCTTACGTGTAGATTGTAATGGAATCACATTCGATGCATGCAAATTCGATTGCAATTTCAGCAATGCTTCCTTATCAAAAGTTACATTCGATGGCTGTAGCTTTTCTAATGTTTCTTTCCTGAATGCAAAAATTGATAAATGCACATTTCACAATTGTGATCTCCAAGAAGTCATGTTTACTGGAGCAAAAATAGATCGTTCCAATTTTTGTGCTTGCTCGATTATCGGCAGCAGTTTCGAAGATACATCTATTTTCGGCACAACATTTCTTAATTCTTCCTTACCTGCAACCCATTTTCTGGACGCTTCTATAAAAGATAGTGATTTCATAAAATGTAACTTAAAAGATGCAGTGTTTTTTGGCACTTTGGATAACTTTTCCCTTGATGCAAAGTCAAAAAAATCTGCTTTGGTTACCGGACCTACTACAGCTATGCTAGTTGATTCTGAAAGCCGAGGCATTACCACACCTAAAGCCTATATGAAACTCGATCAATCAGCACACACCATCCCACTCCGAATTACTCTGAAAACACAAAAAACAAACCCTGAAAACGTTAATGCGGAAATCCAAACTTTACTAAGCGAAATAGGTCCCTATAACAGAGATAAACCTCCCATTCCACAACAGCTTATTAAAAATATTACAGAAAACCCAGGCAAACACGCAGAAAGCATAAAAATTCTAAAGAAAGCCGAGAAGTTAGCAGCTGAAGTAGATTCATTTTTCTTGCCCGGCGGTGAAGATGTCCCCCCTGCCTTATTTGGGCAACAGGAAGAAGAACATACCAACTGGGGAAATGACTACCGCAGATCGATTCTTGAATTAGGCATCATCCACCAATCCTTTAACAAAGGCATTCCTTTGATGGCCGTTTGTCGAGGTTTCCAAATATCAAATATTTACTTCGGCGCACAGCTTTTACAGGACGTAGAAGGACACAAAGGAATTCAGAAATTCCAACTTGTTAGCAATGACCACAAAGGACTCTATTATAATGTTTTAAAAGACTCCATTTTAAGCGCTGCCTTCCATCATCAAGCAGTGCCTGAAGATAGTGGCCCGACAGAGCATCTTGAACCTTCTGTCATCTATCAGAATTTGATCAAAGCTTCTGAGTTAAAACACTCGGGTACCGCTCCAATGATTCTCCTTCAATTTCACCCTGAATTTTACAAAGCGACTACTGCGGATAATATGCAAAGGGAATGTATAGATAAAGGATTAGAAACTCTAATGTCTGAAAGCAATGAAGCATTTTGGGATATCCTATCTGATAGCGCAAAAGCATATCGCATAAAAAAAATTGCGCTTTCAAACCTTATGGAACAATCCGTTTGGGAAAGGAATATACAAAATTTTGAATCCGATTTCGGTTCGATACCAGAAATACTGCTCCCAGAAAAATTAAAAAACAGAAAAGCTGCCATACAAAAACTGGAAGAAGACAGGGCAAAAGCATTTGAAGTTTTCAAGACCAATTTTATTCCGAACGAAAACCATTACTTCAAAAAATAATCAACACCTCAGAATTGTCAAAGCGCTATATTCAACCTTACGATGATAGCGAGTCTGATCGCTTTTCAGAAGAACGCGCCTAAAGCACAATGAAGAACTTGCAAAACAACAGGGAAAAGAAAAACTGAATCGCTTGATCTCCATAATCCGAGAAGTTAATCCAAAACTATATATAAAACTATCTTCTATCGAGCACCTAAAACACAAAGCCGACTAAGTTTCCGGCGAACTATAAATGAAACTGATCTTTCTCGGTGGAGCCCTCCATCGCCGTTGTAGCCGACTTGCCCTGACTAAAAATATTTGTTAAGTTGTCGTAGTACCCTGTGCCTACAAACTGCTGATGCTTAATCGCAGAAAAGCCATGTTCTTTTTCCAGCATAAACTCCCGTTCCTGAAATTTAGAATAAGCAGCCATCCCCTCTTGATTATAATTGACCGCCAACTCAAACATGCCGGCATTTAAGGAATGAAATCCTGCCAGGGTAACAAATTGATATTTATAGCCCAATTCAGCCAACTGCTCCTGAAAATTACGAATGCTTCGATCGTCAAGATTGTTCTTCCAGTTAAACGAAGGGGAGCAGTTGTAGGCCAACCATTTTCCGGGAAATTGCGCATGGATCCCTTGAGCCATTTCACGCGCTTCTCCAATATCGGGGGTCGAGGTTTCGATCCAAACGAGTTCACAATAAGGAGCAATTGCTTTGGCGCGTTCGATCGCATATGGCACTCCGCCGTTCAAGCTGTAGTACCCTTCGGGGGAGCGCTCTCCGGTCAAAAACGGCTGATCGATATGATTATAGTCCGACCGGATTAATTTTGCCGAATAGGAGTCCGTACGACCAATCAATAAAGTAGGTATCCCCATGACGTCAGAAGCAAAACGCGCAGCCATCAACTTTTCAATGAAAATATGGCACGGCACCAAAACTTTTCCTCCCATGTGACCGCATTTTTTTAAAGATGAGAGTTGATCCTCTAGATGAATAGCGGCAGCGCCTGCCTCAATCATAGCTTTTGCCAATTCAAACGTATTTAATGCCCCGCCGAACCCGGCCTCGGCGTCGGCAATAATCGGCACGAACCAATCGATATTTCCTTCATTGCGCATATGCTGAATCTGATCGGCCCGTATAAAAGCATTATTGATACGCTGAATCAGATGCGGCATACTCAATGCAGGGTAAAGACTTTGATCAGGATAGGTCTGCAAAGCATCGTTGGCATCGGCGGCTACTTGCCAGCCGCTTGCGTAAATAGCTTTTAAGCCTGCCTGCACCATCTGTACGGCCTGGTTGCCGGTAAGAGCCCCTAATGAGCGAATAAACGACTCTTTATGCAGAAGGTTCCATAATTTTATCGCACCCAGCCTGGCCAAAGGGTGGTCAATAGGCAATGATCCTCTAGATTTGACGACATCCTCTGCGGTGTAAAGACGCTTTATGTCTTTCCAGCGAGGTGAGCTTGCCCATTCCTTTTCCAGCGCTAAAATTTCATCTTGCGTGTACATCTTTTTACTCCAAAAGTTGATAGGCGGGTAATGTTAAAAACTCAATAAATTTTTTTGAAAATACAAGTTCGGCAAACAATCCTTGTGCTTCTGGAGAAGCGGACTCATCACCAATCAAACGCTCGATCAGGTTCTGAGTGATCGGTGTTCCGTCCTCAAGCTTTTCCCCTACAGCCAACCATTGCCATAATTGCGAGCGGGAAATTTCTGCTGTCGCCACATCCTCCATCAGGTTGTCAATGGCAGCGGCGCCGCGGCCCGAAAGCCAGGCCGAAAGATAGAGCAAGGCCACATGAATATTCTGTTTCAATCCTTCCAAAGTGACATTTCCTCCGGGCACGGTGAAGTTAAGTAATTCACTTGCCGTCACTTCTACATCCTCTCTTAAACGCTCTTTTTGATGCGGTTTTGTGGAAAGTTGCGTATCAAAAATTTTTCCGGCAATAGGAACCAAGTCCGGATGCGCTACCCAAGTACCATCAAATCCGTCCTTCACCTCGCGCAATTTATCTTCGCGCACTTTTCTCAGTGCTTTCTCGGTGACTTCAGGATCCTTACGATTGGGAATGAAAGCGGCCATTCCTCCCATTGCATGCGCCCCTCTTTTATGGCAGGTTTTTACCAGCAGTTCTGTATAGGAGCGCATAAACGGCACAGCCATCGTAATTTGCCCTCTATCAGGCAAATGCAAAGATGGAGAAGAATGGAATTTTTTTATAATGCTGAAAATATAATCCCAGCGGCCGGCATTAAGACCTGAGGCGTGTTCTCTAAGCTCATAAAGGATCTCCTCCATTTCAAAAGCAGCCAAAATGGTCTCGATCAAGACCGTTGCCCGAATGGTGCCTTTGGGAATATCTAAGGCCTTTTGAGCATGGAGAAAGACTTCGTTCCACAGCCTTGCTTCCAGATGGCTTTCAAGCTTTGGTAAATAGAAATAGGGGCCGCTCCCCTTCTCTAACAACTGCTTAGCGTTATGGAAGAAATAGAGGCCGAAATCAAAGAGGCTGCCTGAGATTTCCTCTCCGTCGACCAAAAAATGTTTTTCATTTAAGTGCCAGCCGCGGGGCCGCACGAGAAGCACGGCATGCTGTTCGTTCAGCGCGTATTTTTTGCCCTCAGGACTTTCAAAGCTAATGGAACCTTTAATCGTTTCAATTAAATTTACCTGCCCCTGCACCATGTTTTCCCAAGTAGGAGAATTAGCGTCTTCGAAATCCGCCATGAAAACATCAGCGCCTGAATTTAGGGCATTGATCAACATTTTACTGTCGGTCGGGCCGGTAATTTCCACCCGACGTCGTTCCAAATCCGCAGGAACGGCAGCGACTTTCCACAAAGGGTCTTGACGCATGGTTGCTGTCTCTTTCAGAAAATCAGGCATTTCCCCGAGATTTAACTTATGTTGCCGCTCTTGCCGCTGAGCCAGCAATTTTAAGCGCACGCGGTTGAAACTTCTATGAAGGGAGGCTAAAAAATGAAGCGCCTGGGAAGATAAAACCTCACGGTAATGGTCTTTTATTTCCCCTAAAACCTCAACTCCTTGAACATCTAGGCGCTGGATCATGTAACCTCCTGCTGGTGCACTCAATTGCGCTTATAACAACTTCGTGCGATCCCTGCAATGGCTAGTTAATTTTACTCCTTAAAAAGCTTCCTATGCAACGCAAGCAGATCTTCACCGAAGAGTTTTTGCGTCACCGCACTTTCCTCTGGTTTCATCAAATTCAACCCTAAACGAATGAATTGTTTCTCTATAAAACTAAACGTCTTAGTAATTTCTTCCTTTAGCGCACGCGTATAGCTGAGCATTAAAAGATCCTCTTTTTCAAGCAATGCATCGGTAAGGGTCAAGTTAACTGTTACTAGCCAACTTTGTACATCATCGACTTTTACATCGTAACGGCAAAGGGAGCGGGCTCCTACCAGAGCTTGGGCCAAGGCCTTTTTGTCATGATCAATTCCATCCGTTCTAGCAAGCACCTCGAAAAAGGGACTTCCTATTTTTAAAGCAGACAAAGACGCGCACTGAGTATACGCTTTGGGAAATCCATCTTTTAAAGAGGTAATGAGGCGCTCAAAGTGTTGTAAATCATTATATTTTTCAATTGCGATCATTTTAGATTCATGCACCCCGATCATTGTGGTGTATTTATTTATAAGCGCTGTAGAAGTCTCGCTAAATGGTTTGATAAACAGCACTTTAAGACCGTCGAAAGCTACTCTAATTTGCATAAATCGTTCCAATTTTTCACCAATTTCTCTGACGGAAAACTTAGATTCCAAAGAAGACTTCACTTTATCAAACGCACGGTAAACCAATTGCAAAATATAGGTATGAAGCTGTGGGGTTATATTTTGCTGTGCAATTTCCAAAAGATTTATCCCATAGCGCTGGAAACCCTCTATAAATAGGGCAATACAGACTTCTGCTTTAAGCCCCGGCTCAAGGGTTTCAATCGTTTCATATTCCTCAGAGTTAGCAAGAACACGGGCTATAAGCTCTTCCCGTCTTTGTTCATAAGAAAGGGTTTTGATAGGTGCAGCAATTTCTTCTACTTCAGACAGTGTATCTTCAATGACAAAAAGCTCCTTGATTTTGCTCAATTCCTCAGAGAATCCTCTTGTAAAAGGATCATTTGAGCGCTGCCGCAAACTTATACTGCCGAAATTTTTTAATTTATCTTCCAAATGAGCAAAGGTTGATGACAGCGCTTTCCCCGCTTCAGGCCAAATAACGGATAATAATAGATCCTCTTGCACATCAATTCCCTGGAACTTTTCATGTAAAGACTGTAGCCAGGGTTTAATCTCCCGCAACTGTACATTCGGTTTGCGCATTTCAATAATGGCAACCATCCCCCTTGCAAAAGCTTGCTTATTGGCACTCATACCCCTTGCGTAAGAGAGTTTTTCATAGAAGGCCAAATCAAATTTCCGGGCTCCAATTGTATCCTTGACATACTGAATACAATCGGGATTCTTAACGTTAATATTCGTGAGAAACCTTTCAAGCTCAGCAAGCACAATATATTTTGAAGGTGCGTCAGAGATAAAAGCTTCTGTAAATTCGTTTAAAAAACGCTCGGCCACCTTATATGCCACACCATGGAAGGGAAGGGAAAAATCTTCATTTTCTAACAATAATTGCTGAAGATCGGAAAGATTTTTCCATGAAGCAAGCGCCTCAACGCAAGATTTCGCATTAAGCCCTCCTAAAGGACTACATAACTTATCAATAGCCGCCAGCTCTTTACGCATCCGCTCAGCGACATAGTCCTTCAATTCTGCGCTGAGAGTTTCAGGCACTTTATCACTATATTTTCCCGGCACTGAAATCATAAGAGCCAGAAGCACTTCCTGCTGCATTTCAGGAGATATTCCCCCTTCTTGCAGAGCACTTTCTAATGATTCAACATCTTCCGGAAATGTTATCAGATGTTGAATAATAGCCTCACGTAATCTCTCGTGAAACGTCTCCGCTCCCCTTTTTACAGAAAAGTCTCTTAATAGAGATTTTAAACATTGTTTAGGAGCAGCCTCTCTTTCCCATTTTACAGTGCTCTTGAGGATTTTAGCCCTAGCTTCTTCCATTTTTTTCGAGGGCGCGGCTTCATCGGCTTGGACATTCGCGAACCGAAGAGCTTCCGAGAAGTTTCCTTCTAATTCAGACAGACGCTTTCGAGCAGCTTGCCTTACTTCCTCTTGCTGAAATAATTCAGCTAATTGATTTTCAGAATCGCCCTTTTCTTCCAGAATAGCCACTTCCGGCTTCACTGCAGACTCCATCGATGCAACACGAGGTGAAGCAGAGACCTTGCTTTCTTCAGTTTCGATATGAACAATGGTACCTTTTAATAAACGATCCAAGGCTGCTTGCCTTTCTTCCTCTTGCTGGAATAATTCAACTAAGTAACTTTCCCCTTCATCTTCTACAACAGGTATAAGGACTTCCAACTTTTGAACAGGCTCAGTTAAATCAGATGCAACCATAGCAGGAAGAAGAGAAACAGAGAACTCACTTCCTTCAGCTTCTTCATCCTCATCGTTTTCCGATTCGCTACCTGCATCACTCCAAGAACGTGACGAATCTACATCTTGATCCCCAGTGTCTTCCGACCCGCCCGACTCCTTTGGATCATAAAACAAAGAAGTGAGTCGTGGATCCATCCGACGAAAAGCTAAATGATTTTCCGGATGGAACCTTTTCAATTGATTAACAGCCGGTTTAAACCAGCTGCCTAAAAGAACGCGGTCATATTGTATCTTTTCAATCGTGCGGTAGAGTTTTAGACCATCGCAAGGCTTTGCGATACCGTACAAGGCCGCAAACTCCAAAGCCAGATAAGCAACAGGCTGAATGACGATCCTTAAAGCGTCTTTCGCAACGTCCAGACCGCGTTGACCTAAAGTGTAAGGTTCAGTTTCCGTTTTCCAAAAATGGTAAAAAGAGACAATTCTCAAGATTCTGAATGCAATATTAACAATTGAAGCAACCAGATGCACCAAAGGCGTGGCGATGGCTAGACCCAGAGACTTCCCTCTCAAGACTCCCTCCGACTCCCTATAATATTTTACATCACTCCCTACATCTATTAAAAAATCTGATTGTTGCTCCCATACATTAATCAGCTTTAAGTCCTTAAAATTCATAAAATCCTACTCTGTAATATTATATTTAATACCAATATAAATTAATTCATTAAAGATTCGGTAAAGATGGAATGAATTATCTCAAGCATTACCAAGCTGTCCCCTCGAATGTCTATACCAAAGTGAATTCAAAATTTGGGAATATAACTAGGAGTCGCCTTAAAAAGGCAAAGCAGGCGCTGAATGCGCTTAACCTGAATAGGTGGAATAAATGAGGCGGACCTAAATTTAGTGGTTGAAAACGAAGCTAGAAACCAAATTTTGAGTTCACTTCGGTATAAAGGGAAGGCAAAATATGGCAAGTAAAACGGCCCCTATGAAAATGACAGCAAAACTTCGCTTTCGTATTGAATCTGCTCAATTGTATGATACAATTTTAGCCCATCCCAAGGCTTTGCGATACCGTACAAGGCCGCAAACTCCAGAGCCAGATAAGCGACAGGCTGAATAACTATCCGTAAAGCGTCTTTCGCAACATCCAGACCGCTTTGACCTAATGTGTAAGGTTCAGCATCCGTTTTCCAAAAATGGTAAAAAGAGACAATTCTAAAGATTCTAAATGCAATATGAACAATCGAGGCGACCAGATGCACCAAAGGCGTAGCGATGACTATACCTAATGACGTCCCTCTTAAGAACGAGTCCGAATATCTACGATATTTAACACCACTTCCAACATCTTCTACATAATATGTTTCCTTCCTCCATACATTAACTAGCTTTAACTCATTTAATCCCATAAAAACCTAAGTAGAAATAAATTATAACATAATAAGTCAATCAGATAAAAATTGGTAGTATAATATCCTTTCTGCAATTCAACTTTCAAAAAATAAATTTAAATAAAAATCTTGATGTCAGACGCTCGGAATCGATCAGTAACAGCGCTTGCCGTAGATATACATGTAGACTGGGCGAGCAGAAAAGGTATTTAACCCTTCCATGAGTAATCCAACCTAAATTATCCGATAAGATAAAACAGATCGAAATTAAGATTTCCTTCCAAAAGGAGGCTGCATAAACCTATTGACCCAGACATTGCCGAACTGTTCTCCTCTCATCATAAAATAGATCATGATGACTGAAATGCCTAAAGGAGGACTAAAAACGGCAAGAGTCAAACCGACCCCCATCACCAATAATTTTTTATAGGCATTCCAGAGCTGCTGGGCATTTCGATTAAATGTTTCGAGTTTAAAAAGGGTCAGGAAGTTAAAAACAATGAAGAAAAGCACGATCGGCGTGATGATCATAGAAAATAATACCAAAACGAAAGCGAAAAAAAAGAAAACCAACCTTATGGCTGCAGGATAGCTCTGCCCTTGAATCGTCTTGAAAGACTGCTTAAAATCTTCCGAAGTGTCGCGAAATCCTTTTCGGGGCTCATCCTGCTCGGTCTCTAAAAATATAAACTCCGGAATATGCCGTTTAGGCTCCTGGTTTTCAGGTTTCATTTCTCACCTTTTATGCTTAATTTTATTATAGCCATTGAGAGCTGCCACGCGATATCCTTCTGCATAAGTCGGGTAGTTAAAGATATGATCAATAAAATAATCGATCTTGGCATGAAAGCTAATCGCCATTTGACCAACGTGGATGTATTCGGTTGCACCCCTTCCTATGGCATGCACTCCTAAAATCTCAAGGGTCTCTGCATGGAACACAATTTTAATCATTCCTGTTGTACCGCCTGCAATATGACTACGGGCAATTTCATAATAGTATGCACGCCCCACTTCATATTTAAAACCTAATTCTTTCAAAGCATCTTCTGTGTATCCGCAACTCGAGATCTCAGGAATCGAGTAAATTCCGATCGGATAGAAAGTAGGGAAATGGTGCGTCTGGACGCCGCAAGCATGACGTGCGGCCAGTCTGCCTTGTTCCATGCTTGTGGAGGCCAAACTCGGCCCGCCAATCACATCGCCTACCGCATAAATATGAGGAATTCTAGTCTGGAACAATTCATTGGCCGGTAAATAGCCTTTACTGTCTGTGGATAGACCCGCATTTTCAATATGCAAACCTTCCACATTAGCTGTTCGTCCCAATGCAAACAGCAAAACATCTGCACTTAAAGTAGATCCGTCTTCAAAATCTACCACGGCCTGATCATCCACCCGGGTGATTTTTTTGGGCACTTTATGACCTAAGAACTTCAACCCGATATCCGTTAGCGCCGTTTGAAGGTGTATGCCTATTTCCGAGTCCAAAAATGGAAGAATGTGATCTTTTCTATCAATAATGGTCACCTGAGTACCTAAAGCAGAAAAAAAACTCGCATACTCAGAACCAATGATACCTCCGCCCAAAACCAGAAGTGTTTTAGGGATATACTTAAGGCGAAGAAGACTGGTGGAATCAAGAATCACTTCACCATCGAAAGGGATATCGATCGGTTTTCGAGGAACTGAACCTGTCGCAATCACAAAGGTTTCGGCACGAATTTGGTATAACATCCGATACTCTTCATCGACTACAATGACCATGTGAGGATTTTCAAAGCGGGCCGTTCCTTGAATCAAGCGGATATTATTCCTGCGAAACTGCCTGTAGAGCATACTCTTCTGATCGTCGATGACAGTATTTAGCCGGCTTTGCAAATCTTCCATTGTCACCGTTTGCAAAGGCATTTGCGTACCATAAAAACGACGTTCATGAAAACGTGTTAAATCAATGATAGCCTCCCTCATGGTCTTTGAAGGGATTGTTCCGGCAAAAAGACAGGCACCTCCAGGTTCAGAGGCCCGTTCAATAACGACAACTTTCTTGCCAAGCTTAGAGGCTTGTATGGCAGCCTTCTGCCCTGCCGGTCCGGATCCGATAATGGCCACATCGGCACTGATTTCTTCCATGAGGCTCCAACAGTAATGATAATTTTAATATAGCGAATCGGTGAATTTTATACACACCACGATGAAAAAATCACCCACTGGTAATACTGGAAGATTAGTCAATAAACCAACGCGCCTTGCCGGGGGCGCCTCCTACATGCAAGTTTGCCACCATACCCAGACAAGATGTTTTCAAAAAAATAATATATGAAAATATATTATTTTAGTTTATAATGAGTATGAACAACTTTACAGCAATAATTATTATGTCATTAAACCCTCTACATAATTTAAATAAAAATATAGAGCAGATTGCTAATTTTCCCGACAATCCAACTGCACACATTAAAGCTTACGGCGCTGAACTTAAGATCACAAACGAAGGAATCTTCGACAAAACGTATGCAAGCTTATTCGGTACCGATTTTCAAAAGACGATCACAGTGATCGATAAAACGTGCAGAAACGTTATAGAAAGTTTTGCTCCAGAAAATGAAGCTTCATTGGATGCATATCATAAAGCGGAACGATTATTAAATGGACTAGACAATATTCGAAAAATTTACAATAACCGCTATGAACTACAGAAGATTGACCCTTTAACGGACTTGATTAAAGAAGTTAGAACAGCGCTTGAGAGTTTTAAAAATACTAGAGATATTCTTGAAGAAAAAGTTAAGGTTCAAGCAGATAAGATTTATGCCGAACCTGTTATAGATGAAATGAACGATTGGATAAACATAGCAACAGATGGCAGCAGGGCTTATCAAGGAGTTCCCACTTATTTACCTTATGAGGGGCAACGCCCTGGAAAGCTCGAAACTTTTTCAGCCGGAATTTCCACAGCGACTGAAATTATCAAAGGTGTGTTTTTTTCCTACGCCTATGAACCTATCGCGGATGCGCCAACTTTATATGGCCAAAAAAGAGTCGCCAATCCCGGCAGACAGTTAGGCGGTGAGGATGTTTTAGCTTTTATCCGCAACCTTTCCTCGAAGACAACCCATGAAACAGTTCATGATTTTTTTCTAGCGTCAAATACTGGAATCAATGTGCACTCTTTAGTAGAGATAAAGAAAATTCTTGATCGTAAAAACTTTAAAATAGGCTCTACCATTATCATCCCGATTAACTTTGTCAAAGAAGGGCGTTGGGAGCGCAATCATATTTCTTTAATCTTAATTAAAGACAATATTATCGAGTTTTACGATCCAAAAGGAATTTATAGCCAATACAGACCTCTAGCAGACGGCAACACTCTTTCGAACGTCCTAGATCTCTGCAAAACGGCCTGGACAACTGGTGGAATGATCCTTGAGAATCCCCACCGCCATCAGACCGATGCCCATAACTGCGGTGTTTTTGTATGCCGGCATCTACATCGCAGGTTTCGGGAAGAGTCTCCTATGGGCGTTTGGCCTGATCAAACCCCAGCCCTTTCAGAAATTGAAGATTTTCGACAAACCGTACTTGATATTGCCTATCCCAAACCTCTACCGAAAACGGATGAAAGCACCGCTCCTTTTGGCAACATAGAAGCGGAAGACGAATTAGATGCCCTTCTAGCAGATCGGGATGAAACAATTTAAAGTTTTTCAGGATTTAAAATAGCAAAGGGAATGTCTTTAATTTGTTCTAGTAATTTTTCTACAAGATCTTTAAATGGAGAATGCTCCGGGTCGCCATGCCAAATCCCGGCATTGACCAAGATTTTTATATCCTTATTTTCCAGAGCATCCATAAGAGTTTCCTGCAAACACCTTTGCCTTGAAGGAAATGTCTTATAAACAAGCGCGCTAATCTTTAAATGGAGGAGCTTTTTTCCATAAGCGCAAAGCACAGCACAGAAAGCTTTTTCACTTTCCGGCAAAGGGCTGATTTGCATAAACGACCAATGTTCATGAATATCTGTGCGTATCCCAACTACTTTGTCGTAGTAAGCCGCCAACTTAGCAAAAGAACGGAACCGCTCTGCTAAAGAGCTTTCATTGTGATCTTCTAAGCATTCGATCGCATTTTGAACAGACTTGACATCTTCCAACCATAAGTTCCGATCGGGATGATCCCATCCCCTAACAATAAAACCTTTTAGAAGTTCTGCCTTAGCCTTATCATTCGAAGATAACGCCTCAAGGAGCTCTTCTCCCCTTAATAACTTTGATTCCTCTACTAGAATGAGGTCTTTATCTTTGTGGAACATGTCATTAACAACGGCAGCTAAAAAAGATAAATGGCACTTGTTTTCATGCTGGTCCAAAACAAAGACAAGACGCGCCTCTTCAAGCCCAGGGCAATTTGCAGCCACTATGGATTTTTCCCAATTAATTGCATTTAAATTTAAATTCATACGTTACATATCATACCAAAATAATTGAATTTTGACTACTTTTGCCAATAAGTGGTAAAATTATATTTATAACAAATAATGCATCGAAAACAAATAGGGTTGATATGGGAAAATCCGACTATTCGAAGGCAGAAGATGCCTTCGGAAAAGAAATGGAAAAGATAAAAATCGAGCGTATCCGGAAATTGGCAGAAGGGCCCGAAGAACACGCTAATGATCTGAATCCCTCACAGATGATGCTTTTAGTGAACCATCATCTAAAATGGATGAAAAAGCAGGACAAAGATATTTTCAAAAACATTAAATTATCAAAAAAAGAAGTCGATGATCTTACAAATTTCGTTCAAAAAAATCGTGAAAATCTAAAAACAGAAGAAATAGAGCGCGTCAAAATGATGTACAAACATGTGGAGGACTACAAAGAAAAAAATTATCCAGCACCCAAAGATGATGAGCACATAGGCACCGAAAAGGGGCGGCATATTTACAAGCGGCACAATATTAGCGAAAAATGGCTTCCGCTTGATGTGCCGCCTGTTGGATAAATTTAGACTTTCTTACCGGCAGTACGCATCTTGCGTATCACAGAGCCCACACCGTTCTTATCAATTGTGCGTAGAGCTGCTGTTGACAAGCGCAGAGAAACAAAACGGTTTTCTTCAGGCACCCACAAGCGCTTTTGCACAAGGTTTGGCTTGAAACTGCGTCTTGTAATTCCGGTAACTTTAAGGCCGATTCCTTTTTTCTTTTTGGCAATACCGCGTAGTGCATAAGATTTTCCGCGGGAAATAGTTTTGCCTGTAACTTCACAATGACGTGGCATGAGTATTAGTTCTCCATAATCACTAAAATTGAAGCAAAAGGATAGCATAAGGAGCAATAGGAAGTCAACCCGTTTACCCCAGAAATACCGGAAAAACTTAGATGAAGAGGCATTTAGGTATTCGGGGATTTAATTCTAAAAATACTTTCGATTTGTTCTACACCGGTATAACAGCAATCTAAATCTTTAAGTCTGCCGGTTTCCAGGTCATAAACCCATCCATGAATGCTTAAAGATCGATTACGATGCCAAGCTTCTTGAACAATGGTCGTATGACAGACATTCAACACTTGATGGATCACATTTAATTCAACTAGACGTTTATAACGTAATTGCTCATCAGTGATGGCATCCAGCTCTTGTTTATTTCGGGCATAAACATCACGTATATGACGCAGCCAGTTATCCACCAATCCTAATTTTTTTTCTTCCATAACCGCTTTCACACCGCCACAGCCATAGTGACCGCATACAATAACATGCTGAACTTTTAATACACTGACTGCAAATTCCAGAACAGAAAGGCAGTTAAAGTCCGTATTGGGAAATAGATTAGCGACATTGCGATGAACTAAAAGCTCTCCAGGTTCTAAACCGACAATATCATTGGCTGGAACGCGACTATCCGAACAACCGATCCATAGGTATAGTGGATCCTGCTCCTTGGCCCGCATTAGAAAATATTCGGGCTGCGCTTCGGTCTTTTTGCGCACCCACTCCTTATTATTTTCAAATAAAATCTTCAGCTTTTTCATCAGGATACCTCGCTGCCGGGGGGAAGATCATTAACGGTTAATAATTCAAGGCTCTCATCTACGCTACCGCAAAGGAGCATTCCTTGACTTTCGATACCCATTAATTTAGCAGGTTTAAGATTGGCGACAACGACCACTTTTTTACCCAGCAAAGCTTCGGGCTGATAATGCTTCCGAATTCCCGATACGACTGTGCGCTTTTCAAAGCCCAGATCAACTTGAATTTTCAAGAGATTTTTACTTTTCACCACAGGTTCAGCAGATAAAATGGTTCCGATTCTTAAATCCAATTTTTCAAACTGCTCAAAATCAATGGAAGGTTTTAAAGGGGATTTCACTTCTCCTTTAGCAGATAAACTATGCAATTTTTTAACCTCTTGTTCGATTTCTTCATCTTCAACTCTTCGAAATAAAATTTCCGGCTGACCGAGAACGCTCCCCGCTTTTAAGGGAGTTTTAGCGACATCTTCCCACAGAGCCTGCTCCAAATCCCCTTGCATCCCCAGCATCTTCCAAACTTTTGAGGCTGTCTCGGGAACAATCGGTGCAGAAATTAAAGCTAGAGCTTTCAGACACTCTAGACAACAGGCAATCGTGGTCTCCAAGGCGGCCTTGCTAGAAGGATCTTTAGCCAGCTTCCACGGCTGTTTGGCGTCAAAATAGACGTTTCCTTTTTGTGCCAGTTCCATGATCACTTGGGTGGCGCGCCTTAACGAAAAATGACTGTAACAGTCAAAAGCTTGCCGCACCAAATTATCGATCGCATCAAGAAACTCCTGATCAATTGGCTCTAAAGAGTCTATTGGAGGCACTTTACCATGCATATGCTTTTGGCTGAATACCAGAATACGGTTAACCAGATTACCATATTTACCCAGCAGTTCGCTATTACAACGAATCTGAAAATCTTTCCAGGTGAACTCAGAATCGGATGTTTCCGGGGCACTGGCGGCAATGGCATAGCGGATTTGATCTGCAGAGTATCTTGCAAAAAAATCTTCCAAATCGATAAACCAACCATCCGACTTGCTAAACTGCCTGCCCTCCAGCATATAAAATTCATTGGCCGGCAATTCATCTACAAGTTTGTAAGGTTGATTTTGCCCCATAACCATCGCAGGAAATACTGCCGCATGGAAAGGGATATTGTCTTTACCGATAAAATTAACCAGCTTCACTTCTGGGTCACACCAATACTCTTTCCACTTTTCAGGCTCCCCTTTTTGTTCTGCCCATTCCTGCGTGGCCGAAATATAACCGATAGGAGCGTCAAACCAAACGTAAAGAACCTTTCCCTCAGTACCCGGCAAAGGAATCGGGACACCCCATTCGGAATCTCTGGTAATGGCGCGCGGCCTTAAATCATCGATATAGCCTTTAATAAAATTAATCACATTAGGCTTCCAGCTTTTACTTTCCAGCCACTTTGTCAATCGATCCTTGAAGAGCTCCAGCTTTAAAAACCAATGTTTTGTAGGCTTTAAAACAAGTGAGGCTCCGGAGATTTTGGAACGAGGGTTCTTGAGTTCAGTCGCTTCATAGCTGGCCCCACA
The DNA here is from genome assembly GCA_041738095.1 of Waddlia sp. Lineage (GTDB taxonomy): Bacteria > Chlamydiota > Chlamydiia > Chlamydiales > Waddliaceae > JTS-AC334. The sequence goes on along the minus strand of JBGSQP010000028.1, from coordinate 74,745 downwards.
TTTTGTGCACTCATCGCCGCGTGCTTTTTCAAATCCGCATCCTGGACACGTGCCCTCTACATACCGATCAGCGAGAAAGCGTTGATCTGCTTCCGAATACAACTGGTCGGTAACTTTTGCTTCGATGTAACCGTTTTCGAGAAGATCAAGAAAAAATTGCTGTACAGGCTTGTAGTGCCCTTTCCAGGTTGTTCGCGAGTAGTGGTCAAAAGACAAATTCATTTTTTTGAATAGGTTTTTAATGACCTCATGATAAATATCGACATGTTCTTTCGGGCTTCGGCCGGCGAGATCTGCGCTTAATGTGATAGCGACCCCATACTCATCGGAGCCGCATATATACAAAGTGTCATTGCCGATCAATCGTTGAAAACGGGCGTAGCAATCACCCGGTAAATAGGCTCCTGCGATATGGCCGAAATGCAAAGCTCCGTTTGCGTAGGGCAATGCAGAAGTAATCAATACTTTATTTTTATTCATTTTTTCGTTAATCCCGGCATATAGATTTCTTTTGGTTTTTGAACAATCAAGACTTCAAATTCAGTCTCGGGAACACATTTCCACCCCAGCAAAAATCCGGTCTCCACATCGACATAAAGGGGACCTGGCTTGGCATTTGCATAGATAGGGTCAATTTTCCTAGGGGAAGGGATCGGTGATGAAAATTCAATTTGAAAACCCTCTAGAGATTCATGCTTATCGATAATGACCAATTTTTGATCTTCGGTCAAGCTACCCCAAGACACAAAACGGCCGGGGTATCTATTCTGAATAAAACTCCAATCAACTCTTAAGGCTCCGTACCAGGTCAATGCCTCAGGAAAAATCCTACCGGTCTCTCTGCACACTGCGGATTTTTGCAAATCAAACATGCGATTGTTGTAATCATGCATTTCAAAAAGGTAACGCAAAACCTTCTCCACAGCCAACCAATGGAGCTCTGAACCACGCCTTAAACGATGGCCGGAATAAGGAGAGGGAGAGGAGCTTTCCCTTCCCATCCACCAAGCGAAGAATGTGCTGGCTGCCAATCCCATGAATACCAGAAATACAAGGGAGCCAAAATAGACAATATCTTGGGACGTGATGACAGCCAGAACCATTATGGAGCTATAGCTTTCTCAGGTACGGGTTCGTCGGTTACGGTTTCAACGGCAAGATAGTTCTCCATGGACTGATGAAGAGGTCTTTTATCTTTGGTGACTTCTAATCTGTCTTTCCCTTCAGAAATTTCTTCCAAAATATGCAAGGCAGGATTTTCGGTGTCCAAATCCACTCGGGAAGCGCGTCCGGACATAATCATTTCCGCTGTCAAACGTATCGCATAGTTGACAAGGTCGAACTGGTTATCGAATTTCCGACTGATCTTCTCGTTCGTTAGATTCTCGTTGATATCCATTTCATCTCCTTAATTAATTGTAACTTTATGTTCTTCAGCAATAAATATGCTTTGCAAAATCTTGTAGGCTATCGATAAGTCTTGATTTACAAATCGATAGTCATAAAGGATGCTGAGTTCGATCTCTTTTTGGGCCCAAGAAAGTCTTTTTTCAATAACGGCATCACTTTCTGTCCTTCGCTCCAGTAAACGCCTACGAAGTTCCTCTAAAGAGGGGGGGAGCACAAAAATAAAAGTTGCCGGGTATTTCCCTTTCAGCTGCATGGCTCCCTGGGTATCAATAACAAGCACCACATGCTTGCCTTCCTCCAACCTTGTTTCGATCCATCTTTTAGATGTCCCGTAGTAATTTCCGTAGATTTCAGCATATTCCAAAAACTCCCCTTCCTCGATTTTCCGTTCGAAATCGTGCCTATCCATAAAATTATAGTGCACACCATTTTCTTCATCTTCGCGTGGAAGGCGAGTCGTCGAGGAAAGACTCTGCACGACACAAGGAAATTCTTTTACAAGCATCTGAGTCAATGTGGTTTTGCCTGTCCCGGCAGGCGCGCTGACAACGAAGACTTTTCCCTTTTTTAAATTTCCAAGAACGTTAATACCTTTATTCGACATTTTGCACTTGCTCTCGAATCCTCTCAAGCTCGCATTTCGTGGAAACTACTGCTTGAGAAATGGCAATGTCTTGCGCCTTAGCCCCGATCGTGTTGATTTCCCGCCCTAATTCCTGCAGGATAAATTCCAAGGTTTTGCCGACATTAGAACCATTGCTTGTCAATTTTTGAGAAAATTGCTGAAGATGAGACTTAAAACGCATAATTTCTTCAGAAATATCGACTTTTTCAGCATAGATCGCTACCTCGCGTAACAAGCGCTCTTCCAGTTCTGTATTTTGAGGGGTAAATTCTAAGAGAGTTGTTTTGAGTTTTTCCCGGTATTTATCTTTGACCGAAGGGGCTATACGTTCAATTTCTGCCAAAGCATCCGCCATCACCTTTAGACGACCAATAAAATCTTTTTCAATCGCCTTTCCCTCGGTAAGGCGCATCGCTTCGGCTTGATCCAGGGCCATAGAGCAGGCTTCTTTAAGGACTCCGCCCCAGAGGTGCTCTTCTTGCGGTTTAATCTGGTAGTGCAGGATATCAGAGATTTGAAGAAGATCTTCAAGTTCAATTTCGCTTGAAATGTGGAGATCGGAAGCTATCGTTGACAAAGCCTCTTTTACTTGTCGGGCAAGAGAGAGGTTCGGGATCACCGCCAAGGGTGAACTACTATCGAAACGGGCGTTTACTTTAAGCGTGACTTTGCCCCGTCCTATCCTAGATTCCACCCATTTCCGCATCTCCATCTCCAGCGCGGAAAGCTCTTTAGGCAAAGAGATGGCGATCTCTAAATATTTACGATTCAAAGATTGGACTTCAACAGAAATTAAGCCTTGAGGCGAACACACTTCAGCTCGCCCATAAGCCGTCATACTTTTTAGCATGCTATATATAAAAAAAATTCCAGGATTACCAATTTTATACCATAAACTTCCATTAAAAATCCAATGTTTTGATGGAAAAACGGCAACCTCGCTGTAAATCCTTCATTTGTTGCTTCGATTAAATGTAACATAACCAAATAATTTTTCAAAATAAACACAATAATTTATAATTAAAATACAGATTTAGGGAGGTTGTATGAGAAAGCTGTTGATAGTCCTATTGGCTAAAACGATGTGGTTGCTGCTGAGGCTGCGCTATAAAATTGAAATCAAAGGGCTCGAGAAGCTCACGTCTAAAAACCTGAAAAAACCGGGCGGTGTCTTATTTCTACCGAACCATCCCGCAGCGCTGGTCGATCCAGCGATTGCTACTTTGGCGGTTTTTGCACAGTTTCCGATACGCCCCTTAGTCATTGAATACATGTATTTCACACCGGTCATTCACAGTGTTATGAAGTTTTTAAATGCCCTTCCGGTGCCAAATTTCGAAACTTCAAACAATAGTTTGAAAAGGAAACGCAACGATAAGGTCATGGCCGAAGTGATCAAAGGACTTAATAACGGCGAAAACTTTCTCCTTTATCCAGCCGGCAGACTGAAACATACAGGAGTAGAAAAAATTGGAGGAGCCTCCGCAACCCACCAAATCATCCAGGGAGCACCGCAAGCCAATATTGTTCTGATAAGAATTAAAGGCTTATGGGGCAGTAGTTTTTCACGTGCGCTCACAGGAAAGGTCCCCCCCATTTTTCCGACACTTAAAAAAAACATGTGGGTGTTACTTAAGAACTTATTTTTCTTCACGCCTCGCCGTAAAGTCATCATTGAAATTGAGCCGGCCCCATTGAATTTTCCGGAAAAATCGACCCGCCTGGAACTTAATCGCTGGCTGGAGCACTGGTACAATCAACCTGACGGCCTTAGCGTGCAAGAAGGCTCTCTTCCAGGGGATTCACTCCTCCTCGTATCATATAGCAGATGGAAAAATGAGCTTCCCGAAATTTACGTCACCCCTGATACAGAAGAAACGGTTATCCATCTCAAAGAGATCGATTATGAGTTACAAGATAAAGTTCTAACAAAACTTTCCGAGCTTACAGAAATTGAAAAAACAGCCATCAAACCAAGCATGTCGCTTGCAGAAGATTTAGGGCTTGATTCATTAGACACGTCAGAACTGGCCATGTTTTTACAAGATAGATTTGATACCGGCCCCGTTCCTGTCACAGAACTTACCAGCGTAGAAAGAGTCATGGCTGTGGCTGCTAAAAAAATTGTATTTGAGGAGAAGGAAGAAGAAACCAAGATCGATGAAAAATGGGCGCCTAAAGGAGACAAAAAGCGCCTTTATACGAATGAAGGCGAGACCATGATCGAAGTTTTCTTAAACACCTGCGATAAAATGGGCCATTCCCCAGCTTATGCCGATTCCCGTTCAGGCATCCTTCCCTTTTCAAGGGTTAAATTAGGGACCTGCATGCTGGCCGAACGCATCCGCCATATGCCTGGAAAATATGTGGGCATTTTACTACCGGCAAGCGTTGGAGCCTTTCTTGCCGCCTTTGCCGTACAGTTAGCCGGCAAGGTTCCTGTGATGATCAACTGGACAATCGGGCCAAGACATTTGGAAGCCGTAAAACAACTTTCCCAAGTGGAAGCAATCCTGACATCTTGGGCCTTTTTAGAACGACTCGACACTGTCGATATGAGTCCGATTGATGATAAGCTCATTATGCTGGAAACGGTGAAAAGGGAATTCTCCATCTTCGATAAAATCAAAGGGCTTATACGCTCTAAAAAAAGCACAAAATCTTTAATGAAGCTTTTCGGAATTGATCATTTAACCAAAGATGATGAAGCTGTTCTCCTTTTTACCAGCGGCTCGGAAGCGATGCCAAAGGGCGTTCCTCTTACGCACGATAATATCCTTTCGAATCACAGAGCGGCGCTCCAGGTTGTCGACATTTATTCCAATGATGTACTACTCGCCTTTCTCCCCCCTTTTCACTCCTTCGGATTTTGCATTACAGGCACGCTGGGCTTTCTTGCCGGCATTCGAACAGCCTTTTATCCTAATCCGACCGATGGCAAAGGATTGGCAAAAAGTTTTGAAACCTGGGGCGGCACCATCACCTGTGGTGCCCCTACGTTTATTAAGGCCATGCTAAAGTCTGCCACCCCCGAACAACTCCGCACCATGCGACTCTGTATTGTAGGCGCTGAAAAAACACCCCCGGAGCTTATTGAACTTGTAAAAAAATTCGGCAAGCAGGGTTGTTTGTTGGAGGGATACGGCATCACGGAATGCTCCCCTATCATTTCCGCCAACTTTCCGGGCAAGCCGTTAAGAGGGATTGGGAAACCGCTACCGGGAGTCGAAGTGATCATCACACACCCGGAAACATTTGAACCTCTGCCGCAAGGCGCCGAAGGTATATTTTTAACGCGCGGACCGAATGTTTTTCATGGGTATCTTAATCCCGACATAGCCCCACCGTTCGTTACAGTAGATGGGAAGGAATGGTATAATACGGGAGATATTGGCTACTATGATGAAGAGGGGTACCTCTTTATTTCCGGCAGAAAAAAACGGTTTATTAAAGCCGGAGGCGAAATGGTTAGTTTACAAGCCATAGAAACCGCCTTATTAAGCGCTGCCCCTGCCAAAAACTGGAGAATTCGAGAAGATGGCCCCACTATAGGTGTTTTAGGGCAAGAATTTCCCGGGGCAAAGCCCTTCTTAATCCTTGTCACCACTTTTGATACGAGCGTAGATGAAGTCAACCAAGCCTTAAGAGACAACGGCTTCAGTAATTTAATCCGCATTTCAAATGTCGTTAAAATGGAGGAAATCCCCCTTATGGGCACCGGTAAAATCAATTACCGCCAGTTAGAGGAAAATTTATTTAAAAAATAAAGAGCAAGTTGAATTAAAACTTACAAAAATGTATATTTTGTTATTCAAATTTTAATATAAAAAAATGAATATCATTAATAATACAAATACATTTACCTCAAACAGCACTAAACCTGCTGTGTCTGATAGACTAACTTTCACTATTGGCACAACCAGCAGAAAGCGGGCATTTGAAGATGTAAGGCGGGAGCCTCCAGCCAAAAAACAAAGAACTCATCGCAAAATTGTACCCAACCCTATCATCGGCTTGCCCCTATGCTTAGAAAAACAGATCGACGCGCTGGAATATCAAGAGCACCTAAACGCTCATTTGGTTCAAAGCAAATTATCAAAAGCTTGGGCACGATGCAATTCTCCCCCTTTGAAAAACCCCAACACGACAAAATTTCAATATTACTGCGATTTTTTTTCAAAAAATCTAAATCTTAAATTTTCTTGCGATGAAATGGGGAAATGGAAATCGGCCCTTTTAAAAATATCTCCGGAATTTGAGATCACACCAAGTCTTCAAGTCCCTAAAGTAGGATTTGCCTCAACCATCGGCCGCCGTTCTACTATGGAAGATGCTCATTTGGCACAAGAATTCTCTTTTGCTGTGAATAAAAAACAGATTAAAGCGATCGTGACAGGTATTTTTGATGGGCACGGAGGCTCTCTAACAGCTCTGCACGCTCAACAAAATTTATGCTCCCACTTAAAAGAACGGCTGGAAGAGTACAATCTTGACAAACTAACGGATGTCGGCATTTGGAATGCCATCAAAATTGCCTGCGTGGATGTTAGCCGTACCTCTACTTGCGGCGATAGCGGTAGCACGGCCACATTTTGTGTACGGATTGGGCAGATCCTTTGGGTTGCAAATGTTGGCGATTCCCGCACACTTCTCGTTACAAAAGAAGGCAAAACAATCGCTCTCAGTGAAGACGGCTCCCTTTATTTAGATCATTATGCGAAAAGAGTAGAGAAACGTGGGGCCAGCTTACTCTTCGATGAACACAACCAGCCACAAATCGTACAGAATATAGCGGACACTGAAGAAATATTCCCGACAGTGAATAATTCCGGATCTTTGGGAGAACAATGCCTGGGATGCAGCGCCCGTCCTAAAATCATAAAATTAGTAGCACCTGAAAAATCCATTTTAATTCACTGCTGCGATGGTGTCACCGATGTGGCAAACTCTACACAGATCGGCGATGTCGCACATTCTAGAAGGTCACAGCAGTCTGAAGATATTGCTGCCGCTATTGCCCTTACAGCTTATACTGCTGGTTCAACTGACAATATTTCAGTTGCGGTTTGCAAACTGTGATTTGATCGGCTCAAAACTTTTGCGGTGAATAGGGCACGGACCAAATGTCTCCAAAGCTTTCCGATGCCCGGCTGTCGCATACCCTTTATGCTTATCAAAGCCGTACTCGGGCCACGTATCATGGTAGGAGGTCATCAACATATCCCTTGTCACTTTAGCAATCACCGATGCGGCTGCAATCGATTGAGAGAGAGCATCTCCATGAATAATGGCTTTAAATGGGACAGCTAGCATTTTAAGTTGCACTGCATCGATCAACAGAAAGTCTGGCGGTTTTGGTAAATTATCGACTGCCAGCATCATTGCGCACTTGGTCGCTTCAAGGATATTGATACGATCAATTTCCTCATGGTCAACGATGCCAATACCAAAAGCAATTTGGGAGGAATTTGTTAGAAATTGGAAAAAGGCGTTTCTTTGCCTATGGGTCAGTTTCTTACTATCATTGATGCCGGATAAAAATGCATCTGGGGGCAATATGCAGGCAGCAGCAACTACAGGCCCAGCTAAGGGGCCACGTCCAGCCTCATCGATTCCAGCAATAAACTGATATCCATTGAGGCGGGCCTCTGCTTCATGCTGACTCATCTCCTGCAGTCGAATCCGTTCTTCTGGCAGAAGCTGAGCGAAATCGCTCAGCTTTGCCATCGCAGGTTTATTCTTTTACAGCTTCTGCAGGGGAAAGTTCTGCAACAGAAGCGGCTTGAATAGCTGCTTGCCCATTATAAGAACTTGTCCTTGCGCGGCGGTTGCCGATAAGACCTTTAACTTTAGCTTTTTTACCTGAAGCTCCTCTTAAGTAATAAAGCTTTGCGCGACGCACCTTACCGAATTTCGTGACTTCGATCTTAGCGATGCGTGGACTGTGAAGAGGAAATACACGCTCCATCCCTTCGCCATAAGCGACACGGTGCATGGAAAATGTTTCAGACAAGCCTGTGCCTGTACGAGCGATCACTGTTCCAATAAACATTTGGATACGCTCTTTATCCCCTTCAATAATTCGGGTATGCAATTTTACTGTATCCCCAACTCTGAAATCAGGAATATCTTTTTTCATTTGCTTTTGTTCCAGTCTTTGAATGACTGCTGCTTTGCTCATTGGTTCAATCTCCAACTAATTAACTTTTTTTATCGGACCTAGAAGATCCGGACGGCTCCGCAGGGTATTATTATACGCCTGATCGCGCCTCCATTCTTCGATTTTTTTATGATTGCCACCTTTCAGAACCTCGGGAACCGCTTTTCCTTCATACAGCTCTGGCCGTGTGTAGTGGGGGCAGTCTAGCAATCCATTCTCAAAGGAGTCTTGCTTAGCGGCATCTTCGTGTCCAATCACTCCCGGAATAAATCTTGAAAGGGCGTCAATGCACACTATGGCTGCTACGCAACCATTAGTAAGAACATAATCTCCAATGCTGATCTCATCGCCCTCTTCCAACTGGAAGACACGCTCATCGATTCCTTCATAGTGTCCGCATATAAACACCAGATGAGATTCTTTCGCCAATTCGTGGCACATGGCCGCATTCAATGGCTTCCCTTGAGGGGACATATAGATCAGTTTTGCCTTTTCTGATTTTACTGCACGAATGGCACGAACAATAGGACCCGGCATCATTACCATTCCCGGGCCTCCTCCATAGGGACGGTCATCAACACGTCGATGGGGATCATCCGTATAATCGCGTATATCTGTTAGGCGGATATCCAATATCCCTGCTTCACGAGCCCTTTTGATCATGCTTTCATCAAAGGGACCCTTAAAATACTCCGGAAACAGGGACAAGATATCAATACGCATGGGCGAAAATTAAGCTTTCGCCTTTTTACGCGCTTTACGCTTTTCTGCCTCTTTGGCTTTCTTCGCAATCACTTTGTCTTTCAAAGCCTTGATTACATGCGGAGCAGCTTTAGAAACTAGAATTTGTGCTCTTTCAGAGAGAGTAGCTCCCAGATCAAGCCAATGCTGAACGCGTTCAGATTTTAAATTCATGTTTTTATCTGCTTCTACTTCGACTGGATTGTACCAACCCAAAGTCTCGAGATATCTTCCATCTCTTGGATTTCTGCTGTCTGTAACAACCAGACGATACGTCGCACGGTTTGTGCGGCCTTGCTGGCGCAGACGAATTTTTAAGGCCATCGGGAACCTCCCATTAATTTTTCTAATTGTTTCATATTTGGCATATTTTTAAAAAATAGCTTAGCTTGTTTAAACGACTTCGCGAGCCGGTTGATATCATCGATGGTCGTTCCGCTTCCTCTGGCAATTCTTTTACGGCGCGGAACGGAAAGTTCGCTACGACACCCCCTTTCTTCTGGGGTCATCGACTGAATCATGGCTTCCACTCTGACAAATTCTTTGTCATCAATCTGTAGATCTTTCAGGCTTCCCATTCCGGGAAGCATCCCTAGCAAACTCTTAAATGATCCCATTTTTTTGACCATCTGTATCTGCTTCAGATAATCTTCAAAGGTAAAACTGGCAGTCCGCAGTTTTTTTTCAAGGCTTTGAGCTTCACTTTCATCAAAATGCTCTTGCGCACGACGCACCAGATTGATTGTATCGCCCATTCCCAGGATCCGGTCTGCCATTGATGAGGGATTAAAAGGCTGAATATCATCAATTTTTTCCCCGATCCCTTCAAATTTAAGCGGCTTTCCGGTCACTTCACGTATCGATATAGCAGCTCCCCCTCTCATATTGCTGTCAAGCATTGTGAGGATGGTTCCGGTTACTTCTACCCGTTTATTAAACGCTTCCGCTACCGTGACGGCATCTTGACCGGTGGCCGCATTGGCGACAAATAATATTTCTCCGGGACGGGTGATATCTCTAATTCTTTCTAACTGCTGCATCAGTTCATCATCAATGTGCAAACGTCCTGCGGTATCAAGAATCAGTAAATCGTGATTTTCTTGACGCGCTTTTTCTAGAGCAGCTTTTGCAACTTTTACCGGATCGGCTTCACCGATCAATGTAAACACAGGAATGTTGATTTGTTTTCCCAAGGTCTGCAGTTGCTCAATGGCAGCCGGCCGCTGTAAATCGCAAGCGGCGAGCAGAGGGTTTTTAATTAGCTTTTGCTTGCGCAAATAATTAGCAAGCTTAGCGCAATGCGTGGTTTTTCCTGACCCCTGCAGCCCGCACAACATAATCACAGCAGGCTTGCTGGAAAGATCCAGCTTAGCTTCCGTTCCACCCATTAAGGCAACGAGTTCATCATGCACGATTTTGATGAACTGCTGTCCTGGGGACACTGCTTTTAAAACGTCGTCGCCGACAGCTTTTTCCTTAACGCGTTTAACCAATGTTTTAGCAACAGAATAATTTACATCAGCTTCGAGCAGCGCCATACGCACTTCAGCGGCAGCTTCCGCAATATTCTCCTCGGACAGCGTTTTTTTTCCTGCCATCCTGGACAAAAGATTCTGCATTTTTTCTGTTAATGCGCCAAGCATTGGAAATACTTCATGTTTTTAGGGTACTATATTAATCAAAAAAACATTCAATTTCAAGGAAAAAACGTTTGCGTGCTTATTCATAAGAATTAAAAAACAATACTGTCACGCTAGCGATACCCTAAAAAATCGATCATTTCCGGACCAGTCCGCTTCGTAGAACGGATCTTTCCAAGACTGGGTCGAAAATAGGTCTTTGACTGTTTGACCTTGTCCTGCTCCGATCTCACACCATAAGACAGCGCCAGGAAAAAGATAATCGGGAAGCTCATTTGCCAACCGTTCGTAAAATTCTAAACCGGTAGCACCCGATATAAGCGCTTTCTTTGGCTCATAGTCGCGCACTTCTCGGGCTAAAGCCTGGAATTCATCCTCTCGTATATAAGGAGGGTTGCAGACGACAACATGAGCTTTGCAGCCGGCAAATGGCTCTAAAAAATCCCCGTGGAGATAAGCAACGTCTACATCATTTGCCGCAGCATTTTTCTTTGCTACCTCTAAAGCTTCAACGGATACATCAGATAGGGTAACCTTCAATAAGGGCCTATTTTTTTTTATTGCGATTCCCAAACAGCCGGACCCTGTGCAGATATCCCATAATATGAACTCTTCCTGTGGCAACGACTGTATAATCTTGTCAGCAAGTATCTCTGTTTCCTGCCTAGGGATAAGCACCGCAGGATTGACCATCATCTCGCATGATAAAAAATCGACTTTTCCACGAATATACTGACAAGGCTCTCCGGCTGCTCGACGCATCAGAGAGGCCCGGCACCTGTTTAATTCTTCTTCGTTCAGAGGACGATCATAGAGCATGTAAAGTTGTATTCTAGAAAGGCGCAAAGCGTCGGAAATCAATTCCTCGCCTTGCCTGCGGGCACCTGAAATGCCCTTTTGCTCAAGATGCTCTATTGATTTGAAAAGCACCTCTTTGATCGTTATCATTGGAATTTAAGTTGATAATAATAGGCTACAAGGGCCATTACGAAATCTTCCAGATCGCCTTCCATAACGCGATCAAGATTATAACCGGTTTTGTTGATACGATGATCTGTAATCCGATTCTGAGAATAATTATAGGTACGGATTCTTTCGGAACGATCGCCGGACCCTACTTGCTTTGCCCGATCTGAGGCGCGTGCCTCATTTTTTTTCTGCAGCTCCACTTCCGCAATTTTTGCCCTTAATAAACGTAACGCCTTATCTTTATTTTTATGCTGACTTCTTTCGTCCTGGCAGTAAACGACAATTCCAGTTGGCAAATGCGTCAATCGGACGGCGCTGTCAGTGGTATTAATGTGCTGGCCGCCGGCTCCGGAAGAACGATATGTGTCGACGCGCAGATCTTTATCGACGATGACTACATCGGAATCTTCTTCAGGCTCTAACATCACTGCAATGGTGATGGCAGAGGTATGCACTCTTCCCTGAGCTTCCGTATCCGGCACGCGCTGAACACGATGAGTACCTCCCTCATAGCGCAAGAAACGATAGACATTAAGGCCGCTAACAGCCATCACATATTCTTTATAACCGCCCATGTCCGATGGCGTAGAGGAAAGCTCTTCACATTTCCAGCCCATCCGATCCGCATACATTCGGTACATGCGGACACAATCGGCCACAAAAAGAGCGGCCTCTTCGCCGCCGGTACCCGCTCTTAGCTCTAATATAGTGTTTCGGCTATCGTTGGGATCGGGAGGAACGATTAAGTTTTCCCTTTTAGCGCGCAACTCTTCTAGCTGTGCTTGCAGTTTGACAGAATCAGCTTGCAGCACCTCCAAAAAGAGAGGGTCATTTTCAATTAATGATAAAAGCTCACTATTATCTATGAGCTGTTTTTCTTTAATTTGGACCTTCTCGTGAACGTGCTTCAAATCAGATAAATGCGCATGTTCTTGGGCGAGCTCACGAAATCGCTTTTGGTCGCTGTGGAGATCGGGCTGCCCAAGCAGCTCCTCGACCTGCGCTAGGCGATTGAGGAGCTCTTCGATTTTTTTTTCCATACGCCTTGATTGCTGGACGTGTAATTATACTGCTTCTACAACTTTTTTATTTGGCTGATAACGCTTTCTAAACTTATCCACGCGTCCTTCAGCATCAACAAACTGCTTGCTTCCTGTGAAGAATGGGTGTGATGAAGAAGATACGGAAACGTGGCAAACAGGATATTCTTTACCTTCGTAAGTTGCTTTTTCATCAGTTTTCAAAGTAGTTCCGCACGATTTGCACAACAACTTATGTCCGGTAGAGGAATCAACGAAGAGCACTTCGCGGTATTCAGGATGTGTTCCTTTTTTCATTTTTATAGCTCCAAACTGGCTTTTTAATAACGTGAATTATAAACCGAATAGAGGTTAATCTACAAGAAGGAATTGATTAAAGAGAGGGCGCAAGGACAAATCTCTGCCCCTTAACCATCAATATCAGAAGCTGTGGGCATACGTGGGGATCCTTTTGAACCTTCATCTTTATCTAAATCTTCAACAGTAAGCCCAGTAGAGGCGGTGGATTTCGAAGTTCCGGCAAGCTCTTTAGCCAACCGTTCAAAATATTTCATCTGTTTTTTGACTTTTTTCTGGGAGTCGGGAGCTTTATATTTATCTTTCTTGCATTTATCTGCGTAATGATCCCCTTTTATTTCTTTCCCGATGTGTCCATCTTTGAATTGTTTTTGTACAATCAGAGCGCCGGCTTCCCATCTCAGAAGTATTGCGTTAGCAATTTTATGCTCGCGGCCTCTGCCCTCTGCTGTTAGACCTATAGATATTGCGAGCTTGCCCATGATTTCCAGACGCTCATCCGTATATCTATCCACAGTTTTTTTTAAAGTTGCCGGATCAAGCTTCTTATCAAATACGACCTTCAGAATCATCGTTTTGTTTTTAACTTTAAATTCCTTTTCGGCTGTTTTGCCGTCAGCAGAAACTCTGAAACCATTGAACGGAGCTTCATGCCCAGATGGCTTAGGTTTATCTGAAGATATTGGGGATGCCATATCTAACCTCTTATATTAATAGTTATACTTAAATATAGGCTGAATATATTAAGATTTGATAAATTTTTATGACCCATTTTTTGCATATGACTCCCGGGCCTGATAGAATGGCTTGAAAAAAGGAAATCTTCTATGATCCAAACAGCTAACGGCCTTAGAATTGGACCAGAACGCACTCCAAGCCTGGTGAAAAACCTTATTATTCTTACTAGCCTCATCAGCATCGGGTCAGCTTTTGTAACGGGTATTTTAAGGTATATATTCGGAATGAATGGACCTCAGGAGTGGCTGAGTCTTTCATGGTGGGGTTTGCAGAATTTATTCTTATGGCAGCCTCTTACCTATCTATTTGTTCACCCAATAGATGGTAGCGGGATCTCCTTTTCCTTCCTAATTCTGCTCGCGTTCAATATGTATATATTATGGATGATGGGCAGCGAGTTAATTGCGCGTATGGGCGCGCCCTCTTTTGCGCGATTGTATTTTTTTTGCGGTATTACCTCCGGAATACTCTCTTTATTGCTAATGCCTGTTTTTAGTCAATATTCTGTGATCGCCGGACCATCAGCTGCAATACTGGCTGTCATGACCGTTTGGGCCTTTTTAAATCCTGATAGAGAAATTTTACTTTTTTTCCTAATCCCCATCAAATCTCTCTGGCTTATCATCGGTGTACTCTTCGCTATTTTGCTCGTTAACCTCTCCCAATTTAATTTTATCTATTGCTTCTTCTATCTTTCAGGGGCTTTGCTGGGGTATTTCTACGCGCTGATCGCTTGGGGAATCCACAGCCCGTTTATTCAGCTGTACAAGTTCGAATTGGCAGTCATCAGGCAGTTTCAAAGGTTTAAACCCAAACAAAAATCCACAGGTCATAAAATCTATAATTTTGCAACCGGAGAGCCGGAATTAGAGGATAGCGTCTTTATTGATGCCATGTTGGAGAAAATATCCAAAAAGGGTGAATCTGCATTAACATCACAGGAACGCAAGCGCATGGATGAAATATCCAAAAAGAAGTCTAAAAAATGAAAAACAAAGACGTTAAGAGACAAAGTTTAACTTTTTAGATATACCGTTCCAGCGCAAAGTTATTATTTTTTGTGTTTGAGAATGCGTAGAGATCTAATTGGAAAAGTGGATAAAATCGAGTGCAAAGTCAGACACAAAAAGATCTAGTCAAATGGATAAGTTTGAGTTGGAACCGGTATATGTGGGCCTTTTATGATCTTTTTAGTACTTTCTGGCTGCGTCTTCAGTCGCGCCGGGCTCGCCTGATCTGTTACCTTAAAATATGCCAATTCTATGCGACCTCTTTAATAGAAATCTGAGACTAGGCATCCACCTGACTAAGCTCAACCTCGCATTCTCTTCGGACCCTGCGTTGATGAGGGTTAATTTTCCTCTTTTGAGCTATCAATACATTGTGTCGATCAGCCACTTTCTGACTGTTTCCAAAGATAAAGAGATGCCGTGGTTTTTAATTAATTTCTCAGCTACAAATGGCGGCTTGCCCCCAAATTAAGTATCAGTAATCATCGAGAGAATTTCTTTCTCCTGCTCTTCTTTGATGGCTCGATTGCTCTTTTTGCTTCTAGCCTTTGAGATTAAACCCTCTTTTCCCTTAACTTGAACGTTGTCCACAGTCTTTTTGCCTGACGATATGAAATGTCCAACATTTCAGCTGTACCTTTTCAAGAATACGGTTCCTATCCCATTCTTTATCGCTGATTAAGATTTTCCCCAATTTTTAGCCTCTTAGTTTGATATTTAAAAAATCAAACTAGGAAATTTTTGGATTAGGAACATTCTTATAACGAACGTGATTCAAAATTTGGAATTATGGTAAGGAGTCGCCCTGAATTTGAGCCAGGCGAAGCCGGCGCCGAAACAACGCAACTTGAATAAGTTGCGTGATGCAGGAGGGCTCAAAGTCAGAGGCTGACGACGCAGCCATGAACCAAATTGTGAATCACCTTCGGTATAAATTGGCGTCGCTGCAAAAAATCAAAATAAAATTGACTATTTCAGAATAATATGTTATTATTTTCTCAAGAACTTAATAAAAAGGTAATAAACATGAATCAATTACTAAAAGAAGACTATCCTCTTCTTCATCTGTTTAAACACCAAATTGAGGCGGATAAAACAGGATTTTATCATAGGCCCTACTCAATCCATAAGCCTTCCGTGCACTTTTATCGTTCCATTTTTTTTTCCATTGGACTCATCTATACCCTTTTAGCAACAGTTTTATTTTTAAAGACATTGAACTGGAATAGTGAGTACTTATTCGGAAGTAATCTCGTAGTCAAAAGCATTCTGCTTATCTTATGCAGCGCTATCGGCTCATCGTCTCTTCTGATGGGGTTATTTATGACTCCTGAAAAAGAAAGCGTAAAAAAAACCATTCGGAAAGGAAGAGCAAAACTCCAAAGGTCATACTCAAAAAAAAGAATCCAGCATGGTTTAAAGAGCCTATTTGCGTTTGGAGAAGAGCGCGTTAAATCGCAAGCTTTCAACCATCACTTTCATGATATCCTTGCCCGGCTCTACGAAGAACAAGAAGAATGCTTACTCCTATTGGATCGCATCTCACGCTGTAAATCTTTGGACTCGCTTGCAAGAGAGGAACTTTTGAATCAAGCGCTACTTGAGCTTCACAGAAAAATCGAGGGACTGGTACATGTTTTCGAGACTTCCGCCCCCGGAAAGCGGCATTTTAACTGGAATTAAAGAGACTTCTGCAGGGCTTTATAAGCCGACTGCAAGGTCTGCATCCCTGCCAAAATCCCCTCTTCATAACGAAAAAGGGGATTTTCCTCTAACACTGGATAATCATTCGGCTGAAGAATATCTTCTGAAGTCAAATTAGGCACAAACTGCCTTCCAAGCACAAGCAGTTTACGCCTTTGATCATCGACCATTTCATCGGTTAAACTTATAATCTCATTCATTATTTTGATCGATTTTTTTTTCAATACGCTTTTTTTTGAAAAAATCCTGCATTAGCATAGAACAGTATTCATTTAGCACTCCATTGACAATTTCAATGGTGTGCATGGGGTGTTTTTTATCAAACAAGTTTATCCAGCTCCCATTGGCACCATGACGTATATCCGGCGCCCCCCAGACAAGCCTGGTTATCCTCGAAAGGAGCATCGCTCCAGCACACATGCAACAGGGCTCTATCGTGCAGTAAAGCGTCGTATTCGCAAGGCGCCAATTATCAAGGGCCGACTCCCCCGCTGTGATACAAAGCATTTCGGCATGTGCTGTGGCATCCTTAAGCATTTCCACTTGGTTATGGCCTCTAGCAATCACGCGTCCTTCCTTCACCAATACAGCGCCTATAGGCACTTCATCTTTTTTATAAGCCTTCCAGGCCTCTTTTAAGGCTTCCATCATAAATCTTTCATCATCTGATTTAGGACTTAAAATAATTGGGAATACCGGATCCATTGCTTTTCTCTTGCTGAATTTAGTATAACATAGCAAAGGACTACTCCAAAGGCAAGAGGCTCCATGGATCATTTTCAAGAACATCCTTTTTATGGATCGGAAATTTATAGGGAACAAGAACAAGCCTATATAAAAAAAATACTAACAAAATATAAAGACCATGCACCGAACGATGAATTAAAGAAAAAGATCTGGGATGAATTGCAATGGGAGAAGCATTTAGGCAATATCAAAATCCCCTTCAAAGTAGTTCTAAGGAACGATTCTTCAGGGAAATTCCCTCCTGCCATAGAAGTCATACTGGATACTAAGGTCTAGCCTTGACATTTAGGTGTACTCTGTGATACAATATTAGCTTAAAGAATAAGAAATATATAAAGAATTGGGGGCACTGAATGTCATTAGACAAAGGTACAAAAGAAGAAATCACCAAAAAATTTCAGCTGCACGAAAAAGATACCGGATCCGCAGATGTGCAAATCGCCATCCTCACTGAACGGATTGCCGAGTTGACCGAGCACCTGAAACGTTCGCCAAAAGATCATGCATCGCGTCTTGCCCTGCTAAAGCTCGTCGGCCAACGCCGCCGTTTGCTTGATTATTTAAATTCGACCGATACTGGTCGTTATCAGAGCCTCATTGCAAAATTAAATTTGCGTAGGTAATGAAAGGCAGCGCAAGCTGCCTTTTTAGTTTACATCAAACTTGGGGATAAGAGGTAGAGAGTAGAAATCAGAAAATGTGCTTTAAAGGATTAAGGCTCGCTTTCTGAATTCTATCCATCCCTCCTCAATCAATTCTCCCCGCATCACTATTTCACACTGGAGTTTAAACATGGATTTATCAATAGATTTAAAACCAAAAACATTAAAAGTTGTTGTTGGTGAAGAAGAAATCACTTTCGAAACTGGCAGAATTGCAAGACAAGCCAATGGCGCCGTACTTGTCACATCCGGTGAAACTGTTGTTTTCTCGACAGCCTGTTCCAATCCGACACCGATGGAAGACATCGATTTCATTCCTCTAAAAGTGGATTACCAAGAGAAATTTTCCTCCGCGGGTAAAACCGTTGGCGGCTTCATTAAACGTGAAGGACGTCCCACTGAAAGGGAAACTTTAATGTCCCGCTTGATCGATCGACCTATCCGTCCGATGTTTGAAGACGGCTACTACCAAGATACGCAGATTTTAAGCTACGTCTGGTCCTATGATGGTGTCAATGCCCCTGAGCCTCTTGCAATTTGCGGCGCATCTGCTGCCCTTGTAATTTCAGATATCCCCCTCATCAAGCCGATCGCCGGAGTACGCGTAGGAATGGTCAATGGCCGTTTTATCTTGAATCCTACAATGGCCCACCAAAAGGAATCTGTTCTTGACCTGCTCATTGCCGGAACAGAAGACGCCGTCTTAATGATCGAGGGTTATTGCGACTTCCTGACAGAAGAACAAGTGCTTGAAGCAATTAAAATCGGTCATTCCGGGATCAGCACCATGTGCAAAGCTCTGGAAGAATGGAGAAAAGAAGTCGGCAAGCCGAAAAATCGCAGCAAACTGAAAGTGCTTTCGGAAGAATTAGTAGCGGAAGCCGAATCGATTGCCAAACCGCTTTTGCAAAAAGCTCTTAAGATCAAAGATAAGCAAGAACGTGAAGTTGCTTTCAATAATGTTAAGGAAGAAGTTTTTGCTAAACTTTGCCCTGCCGAGAACCCACGCTTTAAGACGACCGATGTTTCTCAAGCATTTAAAAAGGTTTCCTCCCACCACATGCGTCGCATGATTGTTGAAGAGAAAATTCGCAGCGACGGCAGAGGAACGCGTGACATCCGCCCTATTGATATCCAGCAATCGGTACTTCCTCGCGTGCATGGAAGCTCCCTGTTCACACGTGGCGAAACCCAGGCAATGGCCGTATGCACCCTCGGCGGATCCAACATGGCCCAGCGTTATGAAGATCTTGATGGTGAAGGCACGCGCCGTTTCTACCTCCAGTACAGCTTCCCTCCTTTCTCTGTTGGTGAAGTCGGCCGCGTTTCATCCCCTGGTCGTAGGGAAATCGGCCATGGAAAACTTGCAGAGCGCTCCTTGCAGGCAATCCTTCCTTCAAAAGAAGCGTTTCCTTACACCATCAGAATCGAGTCCAATATTACTGAATCCAATGGTTCCTCTTCAATGGCTTCGGTTTGCGGAGGAACTCTGTCGTTAATGGATGCCGGTGTTCCGATCAAACGTCCGGTGGCAGGAATTGCCATGGGCCTGATCCTGGAAAAAGACGCCTATACAGTCCTTTCGGATATCCTTGGAATGGAAGATGCATTAGGCGACATGGATTTTAAAGTCTCTGGAGATAAAGATGGCATCACAGCCTTTCAAATGGATATTAAGGTGGAAGGCATCACAATCGATATTATGAGAGCCGCATTGGATCAAGCCAAAGAAGGCCGAGTCCACATTTTGAATAAAATGATGGAAGCTTGCCCGACCTCTAAATCGCAAATGTCGGTCTATGCGCCACGTATTGAAACCCTGCAAATTAAACCAAGCAAAATTGCTTCTGTGATCGGACCCGGCGGTAAGCAAATCCGCGCGATCATCGAGCAAACCGGTGTCGAAATCGATATCGACGATTCAGGCTACATCACCATTTCCTCCCCTAACCTAGAGAGCATTCTCAAGGCAAAAGAAATTGTTATGGGCTTGACTGCCGAAGTTGAAATCGGAAAAATTTATGAAGGGAAAGTAACATCCGTTGTGCCGTTTGGACTCTTTGTAGAAATATTACCCGGTAAAGAAGGCTTATGCCATATTTCCGAATATGATATTGCCCGCATTGAAGACCTCAACCAATTCGTCAAACAAGGCGATATGGTACGTGTCAAGGTCCTCGACATTAATGAGCGCGGCCAGCTTAAACTAAGCCGTAAAGTATTGCTCCAGCAGAAATAAGGCAACATATAGGAGCCATGGTGACAACTTCAATTGCACCATGCGCTCCTATTTTATTTTTTCCTTCTTATACCCCAACACCTCTCTCCTTAGAATTTTTCTCTGATATCGATCCTTGCGCCTCTCACAGGATGCAGATGATGCAATTGAAATCTCGTTTGACTCCTTCAGATCAAAATGTCTGGCAAGGGATTATAAATTATTCAAGCACAGCTGCATTATCAATCCGTTATTTCGAAGGCATCGCCTTTACTGAGATTCAAATATTCGAAATGGATAACCTTAAACTCCCCCTTATTGATCTTTCCTTTCAAGAGAATAACGGGGAGTTACTCAACCTCAGGCGTGGAAAATCAATCAACGGCACCTCTGTCAAGACTCTTAACGCACTAATTGTAAAATACTTAAAGCCGAATAAAATCACTCTTTTTGATGTATCCACAATACAAATTTCTTATGTGGGTAAAAAAAAGATGGCCAAGCAAATTTCATTTCAGCTCTTTCGGTTTCTACCCATTTTGTCAAAAGATGGAAACACTTGGTACGGTCGGGATGGTTACTCTCCGTACCGTTTAGTGAATAAAAAATTTGAATCGATCGCTCAAGTGTATTTTTCATCTGTAAAAAAAGTGCGCGAGACACTCATACATGATATAGCCTTCGTGCTAGTTTCAAAAAAAAAATCGAAATTATTAAAATTATGCCATCATTACTTTGCACTTAATAACGCAACTGCCACCGTACATCAATTGGGGAACGTTCTATATAATAACCACAAAATCGATGCAGGACACCTAAGGGATTTCAAATGCTTTTATAAGTTACTGATACCCACCGAATATGACGCAACCACAGACGTGGCTCGCAGTTTTAAAGTAGCATTGTATACGATTGGTTCTGTGTATTATTGGAAAAAAAACCTGCTCAACCCCGAAAAAAACATGAATTATGATTTTTTCTTGACGCGAGATCGGTTGATTGCCCGGCTTTGAGGTCTTTCGGATAAAAAAAAACTCAAACCCTAAGGCTTGAGTTTTTTTAATCATGAGGCTTTAAGCCCCAAGATTACTTCGCAGCTCCGTCGCTGGAGGCTTAGGCTTGGAAGGTTTAATCTCCGCTGCTCTTGATGGCGGCGGAGGGGGAACTACCGGTTTTTTTTTGTGAAGGTCTTGTTCCTTTTTTAAACGAACCCGTTTGGCCTCAACGTCCCACTTACCGTTGAAAATTTGGTAGATATCTTCTCTATCCAAAGTCTCGAATTCCATCAGCATATCGGTAAGCAATTGAACTTTCTCACGGTTTTCCTCGATGATGGATAGGGCTCGATCATGGGCTTGATCTAAAATACGGCGCACTTCTACATCTATTCCGCGTGCTGTTTCTTCTGAATACCTTTTTTCATGGTAGTTCATCATTCCCAAATATTGACCACCACGGTCCCGCTCATCATAGGCAACAGCACCCAATGAATCACTCATTCCCCATTCACAGACCATGCTGCGGGCAAGAGCAGTAGCTTGTTCAATGTCTTGCTGTGCGCCACTGGAAATATCTTTGACAAAGACTTCCTCTGCACAGCGCCCTCCCATCAAGACGGCCAAACGGTCAATGATTTCTTTTTTCCAATAGCTTAACTTGTTTTTTTCCGGGAGGAACATTGTTGAACCAAGAGACATTCCGCGCGGGATAATCGTTACTTTATCAACAGGATCGGAATGTTCGACGGCAAGCCCGACAATCGTATGACCCGATTCGTGGAATGCTGTCGTCCGCTTCTCATTTTCATCGATTTCCATGCTGCGACGCTCTTTTCCATAAAGAACTTTGTCACGCGCCTCGACCACATCAATATTTGTTACAGCGACTCTCTCTTTACGAGCAGCAATTAAGGCAGCTTCATTCAAAATATTTTCCAAATCAGCGCCTGAGGAGCCTGGAGTACTCTTGGCAACAGACAATAGATCAACCGACTCATCCATTTTGATCTTTTTCGCATGCACTTTCAAGATCTCAAATCTCCCTTTAATATCAGGAAGATTAATGATAACGCGCCTATCAAATCGACCCGGACGAAGCAATGCTTTATCCAAAACATCGGGCCGGTTAGTCGCCGCGATCAAAATAACGCCGTCATTGGTGTCAAATCCATCCATCTCGACGAGAAGTTGGTTAAGCGTTTGCTCTCTTTCATCATGCCCACCGCCGATGCCGGCACCTCGATGTCGCCCGACCGCATCAATTTCGTCAATGAAGATGATGCATGGCGCTTGTTTTTTAGCTTGGTCGAACATATCACGGATACGGCTAGCGCCAACACCTACAAACATTTCAACAAAGTCAGAACCGGAAATGGAGAAGAACGGACGATCGGCCTCGCCGGCAACTGCCTTGGCGATCAATGTTTTTCCTGTACCTGGAGGGCCAATGCAGAGAACGCCTTTAGGGATATGACCGCCAAGGGCAGTAAACTTTTGAGGATTTTTTAGAAATTCAACAATTTCTTCTAATTCTTCAAGAGCTTCATCGACTCCGGCAACATCTTTAAAAGTGATCTTATTTTTTTCCTTGGTCATTAAACGTGCAGGCGACTTGCCAAAATTCATGGCATTGTTTCCCATGCCTTTCATTTGACGTGAAAATATAAAATAAAGAGCCAAAACAACCAGGATTACCGGTAGAAGGGTGATCAGATAGCTCATATAGTTTGGAGCGGGCTCTTCACTTTTAAATGTTTTTCCAAGAACCGTATTCAAAGGCTGATCAGGGGCTTTGAAAACACCACCCTTGTTGAGAGTGAAATTCTCCCATTCTTGCTTGGCATTAATAAACCAATGATTAAATTTCTCTTTATCTTGTTTTTCGAGAGCTTTTGTTGATAATTCCTTATTGTCGAAGAACCAGACGACCGGAGCAACAGCTAAGCGTGCTTTTTCAAGCTGGGCTATGTTATCATCAAGCTTTACCAATACCGTATGATACTCTTGTAACGATTCTTTATAGTTTCTAACGCTGCGCAGCTGACTGAGACGCACTCTATCTTCCGGTGCATTCAATTGATCTAATATGCTTGAAATTTTCCCAAGCGCTTTTTCATAGGTACTTAATTTAATCGATAAATCAACGGGCGAACTATAGGCAGCTTCTACATCTTTTTCTATAGTCCTTAAGCTTTGCTTAATCGCCTCTGAGCCTAATCCAAAGGTTTGGGAGCGGAGAATACGGATTAAATCCAGAACAGATGATCCGGATTGAGAGACATTTGCCTGGGTCGGACTTTTCGATGCCGCTTCAAACTGGCTGCGCACCTCGCCAATACTGGTTACAGAACGAGGGGATAACGTTGTCACGACCACACTGTAATCTGCATCTTCTTGGTTATTGAAGGAGTCATCGACAACAACATACCCTCGTTCAGGGATGGGGAATCCGCTCACGTGAAGAAATAAGTCGGCAGAATCGATAATTTTCTCTTTAGATAGCGTCAATTCCTGCTGGAGTTTGTCTTTTTCGTTAAGAAGAGCATGATTGGTATTTAGCAATTCGAGATACTTAAAACGATTTTTCCCTTCCTCCGTTTGAATTTCCCGAAATCGACCGCTAAACGTTACTAAATTGTCATTTAAAGCCGTCTTCCGGCTATCTTCTGGTTGGATAAGCTGAAGATTGATTAAATGTTCCAGCTGATAACTAAACGAAACATTAGCTAATTTGGTGTTTACGAGGTTTTGAACCATCATTGCCAACAGGAACATGGTGATTAAGAACCATACGAATCCGCCGGACATCCCTTTCTTGAACTCTTGTCTATTGTCGTCGCTCATAAAAACCTATGTTCCTAGAACTTTTTTTTAAAATCGCAGTTAAACTTCTTAGGATAAAGGATTTAATGCTACTCAATCCCGCATCCTAGCTTTGTAGAGTAATTATATCACATAAATGATTCGCTTTCAATCACCAGATACACTTTCCCGGGCTTAAATACAGTTATTTATCGTTTAAAAGAGCCGGATCCAATCGTTATCTTTTGCCACTTGACGTCCATCGCACCTTTGTCCTGGACTTCTCCTGTCAAAAATTCATGTACTATTGCCCCATCGGAACATACAACAGGAAACATCCTTCTTATAAATGCAGGAACTTTATGATCATTCCACCACTTGCTAATAGGATTTGAACGAGGATAGAAACTGTTTGCCTCCGGTTTTTGCAGTAAGTAGGGCGTTCCTATTTTAGGAAGAAAGGCTACAGCATTCCCTGCGAGCCATCCTTCTTTCCATCCTGTCGGTTTATATGGTACTTCTACCTCTTCTATATTTATTTGCCAATCGGGATCACCTATTTTTTTAAAATCAAATAAAACTCCACGATCAACCAAAAGGATTCTTTGACCCATTTCGAATTTTCGATTGGCCGATCGTTGGATCAAATGCATTGAGGCTTTGTCCAGAATATCAGCAGACGACTGCGGAAAGAATAGACGGATCAAAGCTCGCACCTCAAATAGTGTCTTCGGCATTGCCTGGCGTAAGTCAAGCAAACGGCCGAAAGGCCCCTCGGTGATCTGCCCCAGCCATGATTTGAGATGTTCTTCCAAAAAAACACGCAAATCCTCGGATTCCTTGCCCATCCTGACCATATTGCCGCACGCTTCTTTACCAAATTGCCGCGAAATCTCAGGAAATACCTGGGTTCTTAACCGAGCTCTTAGAAATCGGCCATCTTTGTTGGTAACATCTTCAAAACTTGCGATGTTGTTAACCAGTAACCAATCCTGTAGCCTTTTTTTAGGAATTTCTAATAGGGGGCGCCATATGGAGAAACCTCCCCCTTCTGCAATCTGAGCCATCCCTTTGCAATGCATGAGGGAAGTTCCTTCCATTAGGTTTTTAAATACGGTTTCTCCTTGATCATCTCTTTGATGCCCAAGAAGAACTGCCTGATACCCATAACGCTTGCATATTTCAGCGTAAAAATCACGGCGGGCTGTCCGGCAGGCAGCTTCAAGATTGCCGCTCATCTGCTCTGGATGCAGCCTCTTATGGTGGAAAGGACAACTTAAGGATGCTGCAAGTCGCTCCAATTCTAGAGACTCTAAACCGCTTTCCACCCTCCACCCATGGTCTATATGGGCAATTCCTAAATCAAACGCCAGCTCCTGACGGCACTTCATCAGCAAGTGCAACAAAGCCATGGAATCAGGCCCTCCCGACAAACCGAGCAGAATTCGACCACCCATCTGCAATCGCTTGCGGAGAAAATTATAGACAATAGATACTAAAGGATCTTTCATTCAGAAAGTAAATATAGAAGGTACAATAACAATAATAGGGAAATTAGCAGCCAAAGCAAAGAAAATGAAGGCCCTTTCCCCCAATCGAGAGCAATTTCTTCCGAGCCCTCCACGACGGGAACATTTTCCTCATTTTTGGTTTTTTGAGGCTCCTCCTCATGGCAAAATAATTTTTCAAGTTCCGGAATATCACGTATCGGAAGCCAATCTTTCATCCCTTCGCGCCAAGCAAAGGTGTCGGGCGTGAGGCGGACATCTTTTTTAAGCTCAGAATATGTGTAGGGACCTTCCTGCTTTTCAAGTATAAAAAGAAACCAAATTTTTTCCATTTTTGACAACGTTCCGCTATATAAGATCATTGTAACAAAAGAGTATATTTCTGTATGATTATATTCTTATGATTCCCATTATATGGCGATATTTATTAGGCCAATTCCTTAAAGTTACTGCTCTTTGTATTCTTTCGTTCATTGTGGTACTGCTCACAATGAGATTGGAAGATATTGCCCATTTTGCCTCGCTTGACCCTACGTTTCAAGTGATCTTGCTCTTTATCCTATTTCAAATCCCCTATATCCTTCCGATCGTGATTCCTGTCGCTTGTCTAATATCGGCGATTCTTTTAATGCAGCGTTTATCGAAAACACAGGAATTAACGGCCTTACGCGCCTGCGGCATGTCAGTGAAAGATTTTTTAGCCCCTCTCTTAATTTGCGGAGCACTGCTGGCGCTTGTAAATCTTTATGTGGTTTCAGAACTGGCAACCGAATCCCATTTTATGACAGGATTATGGAAGCTGGAGCTGCGCTCGGTCAATCCACTTCTTTTGCTGCGCAACAAGCATTTAATGAAAGTTAAAGGAGGGTACTTCGATACCCTCGGACCTTCCCGTATGGGAGAATCAGCCTCTCAAGCGGTTTTGGCCATGCCTAATAGCAACACAGGCCGCATGGTCCTTCTCCTGGCAGATGAATTTATCGCTGAGCAAGACGTACTGCACGGCAAAGGTCTTTCATTGATCACAAGCGTTGAGCCGCAAAGATTGATTATCGAAAATGTCGGCGAGAACTACACCTCTTCCAAAGATTTTTCGCAGATTATCCAGCAAAACGTTTGGGATTTAAGTAACGACCATTTAAAAATGTCCCATTTATTGGCAAAACTGCAAGAAGAAAAGGCCCTGCTGGCTCTATCGAACGACAAAAAAAATATTCAACGTGAGATCAACCGCTCTTATACTGAAATCATTAGAAGACTATCTGTAGCAGCGGCAGCTTTTACCTTTACCTTGATGGGCGCCTCATTTGGAATCAGCATTAGCCGCCATCCTTCTGCGCGCCCCCTATTTTATGTGATGCTTTTAGCAGCCTTTTATTTGACGGCTTTCTTTTCAGCAAAAGCGATAGACCATCTCTTTGAGGCCTCCACGCTACTCTATACCGTACCTCATCTGATCATCGTCTTGCTATCGATCCTGTACCTTTCCAGGATTTCAAAAGGGATTGAAGGGGGACGCTAGATGCCGATTTGGGAACGCTATTTCTTAAAAGAATTACTGAAAACTTTCTTTTTAATTATTTTTTCCTTTTTTGCTTTATATATTCTGATCGATTTTGCCAGCCACAGCAGCAGTCGCCACTATCCGCACGCCTTGATGCAGTGGATGCAGTTGTTAAGCCATTACCTAGGCGAGTTCATTTTAAGGGCCAATGTGCTTTTTCCGTTCGCCCTTCTGATTGCCGCTATACGCACGTTGCTGAATCTCAATACGCATTACGAACTGGTAGCCCTGCTGGCAGCCGGCATTCCCTTGAAAAAATTGATGCGCCCTTTCCTTTTGACCGGACTTGTGTTCGTCTTGCTCCTCTATTTGAATACCGAATTCCTTTTGCCGCAAGCTCTAAAAGGAGCGCTATCGACAAAATCCTTGGTAAAAAATAAAAATAGCAAAAAATTCTCTGTTAAAAGCATTGCCCTTAAAGATCAGACCACACTGCTTTTTCAAAATTTTGACCCGATAGCAAAAAGGTTTGATGATGCTTGTTGGATACGATCTTTTGATGAAATCTGGAGGTTCCGCTACCTATACCCCTATGAGAAGCCTCCCAGAGGAATCCAAGGGGAACGCTTGATCAGGGAAGGAGCTATTTTATCTCTTGACCTGGCATTCGAGGAAAAGCAATGCCCGCAAATGCGCTTCAATACTAATGATCTCCTAGATAATATCACACCTCCGGAAGCGATGCGATTAAGCCAGTTATGGGCAAAGCTCCCTCGCAAAAATAGCCGCCTAACAGAAAAAGAGGCAGAGCTCTCCGCAACCTTTTATCATAAGATGGCCCTACCCTGGCTATGCCTTGCCGCTATTTTAGTTCCTGCTCCTTTCTGTGTGCGCTACAACCGGCTGCAATCCCCGTTCTTAATTTACGCTTTCAGTATTTTCGGCTTGACAGCCGGCTACCTACTATTTGAGGCAGCAGAAGTTTTGGGCAGCAGGCAAGTCATTTCCTCTTTTTGGGCGCTGGGAATTCCATTTTTAATACTAATCAACATCAGCATTTTCAATTTTTTTAAATTAAGGTAGAGGGTCCATGAATTTCAATTCAACTATACAGGAAGAAAGAGGAATTAAAAGAGCAAGAGACTGGAATGAACCTGAGGCAGAAAAGGAAGGGCATGACGAAAGAATCCGTGATCTTCTATGGCAAAGTTATCAATTCAACAAGTTCAGCTGTTTTGCAGAGGCCAATCAATTATATCAGCGCGCTAAACGGTTAGACCCCACCCATCCGAGCGTGATCAATTTCGGCAACCTTCATTCATAAATAAGATTCTGATATAAAACATGCCATGGACCTCTTTGATCTTCGTCTATGGCATGGATTTCAAGCCGCTGGCGGCGACCCGTCCGTTCCCGCCTACCTTGAGCAAATCACCATTGATTCACGTCGCATCGAGTCCCCCGATGCGCTTTTTGTGGCGCTTGCCGGCTGTAAAGCGGATGGGCATCACTTTATTTCTCGTGCGGCAGAAAGAGGTGCCAAATTTGCCCTTGTAAAATTTGGCACCGCGCAACATGCAGGTTTAAAATCTCTTTACGTGAAAGATCCCCTTACTGCTCTGCAAGAAATTGCAGGCTGCTACCGCAAAAGACTTAACACAAAAGTTGTCTGTATCGCCGGATCGTATGGAAAAACCATGGTCAAAGATCTGCTGCATGCCTTGATGGGAAAACAGCATCACGTCCACTGCTCGCCGGAAAGTTTTAACAGCCAAATCGGCGTCCCCCTCAGCTTGCTCGGTATGAGCTCTAATCACACCTACGCCCTCATTGAAGCCGGCTTTTCCCATCCTGGAGAGGCTTTAAAACTCTTTCGCATCATAGATCCGGATATGACGATTTTAACGCATTTGGGCAATAAGCATCTTGATACCCTTACCACAATGGAAACGGCTGCCGCTGAAATGGCACAACTCCAACCGCAGCAAGGGATCACTTTTGCTCCAAACCATCCCCTACTAAAGAAAAACCTGAAAGGCTCTATCGAATTCTGGGATGAACCTTCCCTTTTTCTTCCGCATGCCCTGACAAATGAAGATGGAGCACACTTCAATATATCCTTTCCTGATGGAAACGTTAAAATGCCCTTAAAAATAGGACGGAGCTATTTTATCGACCTGGTTAATTTAGCCATCAAACCGGCTTATAAATTAGGCGTCTCTAAAACGCAAATACAAGAAGTCTTATCTGACTACTTTCCTGAGCCAAGTAGGACTGAAACTTGGCAGGTACAAGGTGGCGCCACTGTAATTAACGAAATTTATAGCTCAGACCCTCAATCCATAGACATCGCCCTCAGACACTTCCAAGACATCCCTTCTAACGGAGAAAAGTACTTTTTTTTCGGAGGGATCAGAAGCGATAAAGAAATACATTATAAAAGAATCGGCTTGGCAATTGGAGAAAGCAAGCCTCATCATTTATGCCTTTTCGGCAATTTTCCCTCAGAAACTTTAGCGGAACATGTGCGCCGCATTTCTCCTGACACCTCAATTTTACGCTTTGCCACCTTACCGCAAGCCATCCAAGAGACAAAACACGGCATGCGGCCGGGCGATCTGGCCATCATTAAAGGGCCCCATAAGATCCCACTCGACACGATAACTGAATCTTTTCAAGGCAGTATTTTTACCAATCAATGTTATATCCATTTAGGCGCAGTAGCATCAAATATTAAAAATTTAAGAAAAAAACTCCCCCCCAACACACGCTTAATGGTGATGGTCAAAGCCCATGCCTATGGGACAAGCGATGTGCGCATGGCGCATTTCCTCTCATCCCAGGGGATCGATTTTTTCGGGGTTTCTTATGTCGATGAAGCAATTTCCCTGAGAAGGGAAGGGATTAAAAAATCGGTATTTGTACTTAATGCGGCGCCTTACGAAACCAAAAAAGTTGTCGATTGGGATTTTGAAATAGCCATCAGCAACCACCAAATGATCTCCCTAATACAAGAAGAAGCTCTCAAGCAAAACAAAAAGATCAAGTTGCATCTCCATATTGACACCGGCATGAGCCGCCTTGGATGCCGCCTGGAAGAAGCTTTACAACTAGCCAGGGAAATAACAAAATCTTCCCATCTGACACTAGAAGGGGTCATGACGCACTTTGCGAGCGCAGATGATGCTTCTCAAGACAGTTTCACCAAAGCGCAGGCAGAAAGGTTTGATGATGCCATTAACCTAATAGAATCAAGCGGCATTTCGGTACCCTGGAAGCATGCCTGTAACACAAGCGGTGTCCTCCGCTTCCCTTTCAACTGCTATAATATGGCACGCATTGGACTAGGGATCTATGGTCTGGCCGGGCAAGGAATCCCAGCCATTTCTTTGACTTCACGGATAGTAGGGATCAATCATTGCAAAAAAGGGGAAACGATAAGCTACGGCCGCAATTATATTGTTAAGCGTGCTCATGAACGGATTGCCGTAATCCCTATTGGATATTTCGACGGCCTGCATCTCAACTATAGCAGTAAAGGGGAAGTGATGATCCATGGAGTCAAAGCCCCCATTGTGGGCAGAATTTGCATGGATTATCTTATGACGGATATCACCCACATTCCCAAAGCGGTTACAGGCGATTCGGTGTTGATTTTCGGAGAAGATGAACAAGGGCACAGCCTCCCTCCGCAAGAACTAGCACACAAGGGAGGCTCTAACGTGTATGAACTGATCACTTGCCTTGGGCCACGCATACAGCGTATTTTTATCAACGAAGACGACCATAGAGTCATATAAATCAGGAAAAACTCAGATGAAAAAACAACCACATAAAGATTACACTCGGCTCCACCAACATTCCAGACACGCTAAAATTCTTTCCGGAATCGAGTCCCTTCTGAGCTGGGATCAGGAAACTTATATGCCTAAAAATGCGGCCTCTATCAGGGCCGAGCAAATAAAAACACTGGCAGGTATCATTCATAAAGAGCAAACCTCAAAAAAGTTTGCAAATGCTTTAGAGCGCTTAATCGATTTGAAAACCGGAAAAATCCTGGCAGAAGAACTTTCCTCTGAACAGAAACGCGCTGTGGAACTATGGCGCAGCGACTATCTGAAAGAAAAAGCGCTGCCTGCCAAGTTTGTAGAGGATTTTGCCAGACTAAGCTCTGAGGGAGTATTCGCCTGGGAAACAGCTAAAAAAGAAAACAACTTTAAGATGTTCCTTCCCTATTTAAAAAAAGTGGTATCGATGAACCGTAAAAAGGCAGACTACCTGGGTTTTAAAAACCACCCCTATGATGCTTTGCTAGATCGCTATGAGCCTGAAATGACTGCTGCAGAACTTGATAAAGTTTTTATCCCCTTAAGAACTTTTTTAACAGGTTTAATCAAAAAAATCGGATCTGCAAAGCAAGTCGATGATGCGGTTTTCAAACAAGAATACAACCCCTCCCAACAATTTTCTTTCGGTCAAAAATTGTTGGAATGGATTGGCTACGATCCTGCGAGCGGAAGATTGGACATTTCATCCCATCCTTTTTCCACTTCAAGCCATCCTAGCGATAGCCGTATCACCACTCGTATTGATCCCCGACTTTTTATCAGTAATATCAGAAGTGTCTTACATGAGTGCGGCCATGCCTTTTATGAAATGGGCCTACCAGAAGCACATTACGGCAGCCCCTTGGGGGAAGCTGTTTCTCTTGGGATTCACGAAAGCCAGTCGCGTTGGTGGGAAACCCGCATCGGCCAAAGTAAGCCTTTCTGCAGCTTTCTACTACCCCATCTAAAGCAGGAATTTGAAGGTAAACTGGAACATTTATCCCTTGATCAATTCTGGAAAGCATTCAACAAAGTCGAGCCCTCCCTGACACGCGTTGAGGCTGACGAGGTTACTTATCCTCTGCATGTGATGTTGCGTTATGAAATTGAAATCGCGCTTATCGAGGGAACGCTTCAGCCTAAAGATCTTCCTCAAGCGTGGGGAGAGAAAATGCAAGAGCTTTTAGGTGTTACACCCAAAACAGATAGCGAAGGCTGCATGCAAGATATCCATTGGGCGATGGGCGCTTTTGGCTACTTCCCTACTTATGCCCTTGGCAACTTATATGCTGCCCACTTATTTACAGCCTTTGAAAAGAAACATCCTAATTGGGACACCCTTGTGCAACAGGGAGAATTTAGCACCATCAAAACATGGCTTTACGAAAATATCCATCAGCATGGCAGAAGATACACCGGAAAGGAACTGTTAAAGAAGGCAACCGGAACCGATTTCTCTTCGGATGCCTACATTTCCTACCTTGAGAATAAGTACAGCCAAATCTATTGCCTTAACTAGGAAATAACGTCTTTGCTTTGAGTATGGGAGTTTTGTACAAGGGCCCAAACTTGTCCAAAACTTCTTTTTCGAATTCTTGTGCTCCCATTTCACTTTTAACGCCTTCAATTCTTCTCAAAGCTGAATTCATCCGTTCAAAAGGCGCAGGAAGAATAATCCTCTCTCTTATCAGTAAAGCCGGCGCATAGAGGTGCAGGTTGAGCTGCATATAGTCTGTCTCTGAAAATTCTTCGCCGTTTAATGTTCTTATAAAGGCCAGCAACCCTGTGCTTGCGCACCCCCCCACATCGATTCCATCTTTACACGTAAAACTAAAGGTTTCGGGATTTAGGTGATCAAGAATTTTTATTTGAAGAAAGAGATAGAAAATCTCAATAAAATCGAGTCTGTTTTTTACAGTCAGCACATTGGCTCCTGAAAAAAATACCTGATGTATTGCTTCCAATGACTTCCCAATGAATGTATCAAACAACGTTTCTTTCAATTGGGGCGGGAAATAGAAACCGCAATTCTCATCAGCCAGGTTTTCCTTAAAATGTTGCAGAAAGGCTTCGGCATGATTGTCTTGATGATAAGGGGCAATCTGATGATAAAATTCTGTCTCTTTTGCGAAAGTAACCACTGAAAGGGCAGAAGCAAAAGGTGTCTGCGCTGCCAAATCCTCTAAAGCTGTTGCCCTTGAATGCTCCCTCCATGAAGTCTTGTCTTGCATATTGATCAATAAATGACGTTTTTTTGTCTGCCCCATTAAATACGACCTTAAAAAGGCACGGAACTCATCTAAAGCTTTAGCCTTGTCAATGAATTCCTGGCCTGTTGGCGAAGCCATATGAATATTTAGAATTTTATGATCATTCAAATAAATGGAATATAGCTGGTTTGGCAAATTGTATTGCGTCATCGGATCAAAGATATGAAAGCCTCCATTTTGTAAAAGATTTAACACTTTAACCAGCGGTCCATTCGGATGTCCCTTTATCATTTTTTTCAGTGCAGCATAATCGGCTGCCAAGCGACTCCAGACCATCTTACATTCTTTTGCTGCTTTAATATGTTCCAAAGACTGGGAGTGCTCTGCTTTCTGCATCAATTTTTTAAAGACCGGAAGCAATTCTTGATATCCTTTGATGCCGGTAAAAAATGCTCTGCAAAGCCTGTGAACACTCTCAAGAAACACTTGTACTGAAGCATTCTTGGAAGGATAGAGCAGCATCCGTTGATAATCGCGCGTATGCAATGCCTTTCTTAAAAACAACTGAAAATCGGCAAAATACTGTGTACAACTTTTCTGGGGAGCATGAATTAACAAATTGGCAGAATTGGCGCTCATAATCAGAGCGATATAAGCTTTATAGAGTTCTACTACCAATTCTCTTTTTGGCGCCTGTCTGGCTTCGTGAAAAAATTGATCAAAGGAATTGCCCTGGGCTTGCAGGATATGCTTAGCTGCTGCATGCATGACCTGATCTTGCCACAAAACAATTTCTTCCAGAGGGTCGATAGACTCCCTTTCTTCTGAAATCGTTTCTCCGAAATCTGCCACCAATTTTATATTCCGAATCAGACGCGGATTGAAGAATCGGGACCCATCTTCTTTACGTAAAAAGAATAGCTCATATTCCACATCACTTTTAACGGATTCCATATCGATATAGACATGCCTGGCCTCTAAAGGTCTGTTTTGTTTTCCTACTAAGGCAGACTCTTCCAAATGCGCCATAGCTCCTTTAGTCAGCTCAAAAATCCAGCGGCTTAGAACACCTTCGTCGATTTTTTTTGCAATGCGCGTGAGGTAAAATTCTTGCAGCTGCTTATATTCTTTTAAATTCTTGACACATTGTTCCTTTGTGTGGTTAAAAAGTGTCGTGTAATGATCGAGTTTTTTTGCTGCCTCCCCTACCAGTACCATAATCGTTTTAACGCCTTCGATCACTTTTGGCCGATTCACCTTGCGATAATTTTGTTTGTAAAAATTTCGTAGATACTTGTGCACAACATGAAAAGTTTCGGTAATCAATTTCACGCTGTGTTCTTCATCCGGCGTGCCGGTCCAATGGCTGATCTTGGCTTCTAAAATAGTATTTTGCTGCCGAATTTCTTCCGGTGTAGCGATTTCAATATCTTTTTGAAAATCGATATCCGCTATAGCTGATAAGGCTTCAACTGCTTCGAGTATTGAGAGGTGAGACTCTTCCGATTTCTTTTTATTCGGCATTTTAACCTCCGAAAATGTAATGCTTGTTAAAACAAACCTCTACATATATGTTAAATTTATTTTTAATTTGTGTCAAAAATTTGATACTAATGAATCTATTCCGGCAAAAATAGGGATTGATTAAAATATTATCAAAGTGTATAAGTTTTAAGCTTAAGGAAGAGTGGCAGAGTGGCCGATTGCGTCTGTCTTGAAAACAGAAGTCCTGCAAGGGACCGTGGGTTCGAATCCTACCTCTTCCGAAACAAAACCACCCTTCTGGGTGGTTTTTTTTTGCAACAGAGAAGGATTATGCCAACCGAAAGGACTCGTTGGCCGCAAAGCAGGTCACACCGAAAGGGCGAGACTTCCCAAATCAGGTTTACTTTTTTAAATCCCACACCCGACTTTCTGAATCATAACGAATCAAACCATCAACATTCAATTTTAGATGTATTCCAAGAAGTAATAGACTTTTTGCATAATTCGTTTCCATGCGTTTCTGGACCGGTCCGACCAACTCACATGGTTTACACAAAAATACTATAATTTCCTTAAATATTAAATATGAGGTGGTTATGGGTTGGAGAATTTACAACGTAGAAGAGCAAAGAAAACTATTTATTAAGGAATATCAACGAGGAGACAAAACATTTACAGATATTTGCGAAATATTTGCCATCAGTAGACCTACAGGATATATTACCCTCCCGGCTGATCTGCCGGTCAAGACAATCTACCTCGATATCCCGGAAGAAAATAAAATTTGTAAAGAAACCGGAAAGGCGCTTGTTAAAATCGGTGTTTAAGTTTCTCATAAACTTGCTTATGAGCCCGGTTCTTTCTACGTTAAAGAAATTATCCGCCCCAAATATGCACACCCTAAAAAAGAAGAAGCCGGCGTATTCACAACTGAGCTTCCTGAGGCTCTTTTGCCCAAATGCAGCGCTGATAAAAGCTTCCTGGCATAGATAGTCACAAAAAAATTCGCCGATCATCTTACTCTTTATCGGATTAAAGAAATCTTGAATCGCGAAGAAATTAAAGTCAGTCGTAAGCTGCTCTCGGAATGGGTTAGTAAAACTGGAATGGCATTAAAGTCGCTGTATGATGAGATGTTAAAAGAGGTTCTAGGAAGCAAAAATATATTGATTGATGAGACGCCGATAAAAAAAATTTCTACAGGAAAATGCAAACAAGCCTATATGTGGGTCGTGATTCAGATCCTGGGCTCCATTCGGATAAATATAATGTTTTCAAAAGTTGGCAGAGCAAAAGGTGATCACCTGGTTTCCCTGCTGGAGTCATATAAGACAAAATTTTTTTGAAGCTGAAGCCGGGGATCCGGAATTTAGAAAATGGGTCTTACGATAAATTCGCTACTTTTTTATGCTTGAACGGGTAGCTTGAGGAAGTTATCAGGAAGAGAGATTGAAAATTCGGCAAGGAAAGGAAGCTCCTATTATTGATGAGTTAATCGATAAGATTAAAGAGAAGCTTACGAATGGGAAGATATTGCCGAAGTCTAAGTTGCGCGAGGCCATCGGCTATTTCTGCGGTCTAATTCCTTATTTGAAAAATTACACTGAGGCCCCCTTTGCTAGACTCGATAATAATGTTGCAGAGCGAGCCCTCAGACACCTTGCCATAGGACGCAAGAACTGGCTTTTTTTCGGAAGATCAGATGGGGGAAAAGCAGAAGCAATTCTGTTTTCAATCGAGCAAACCTGAGTTCAAGACTCGATACGAAATTCGATTGATCATCGATTGTCCAGCTGAACTTTCATCAGCTAGAGAATGCGCGCTTCATGGCGCACTTGAATTCACTTCGGTCTATCTCCAAATTTTAAAATCATCGCTACGAAAAACACGTTTTCTTTTGAGGCACCTATACACCAGCTTTTAAACGTGCAAAGTCCGAATTAATGTTTCAGATGATAATAAAGTACACTCAAAAGGTTACGGTCTCTTTGGCAGTTCGCAACATAAAATACTTACAATCATAGACTTAGCCATTCTACACCTTAAAAATCTCTCCAAGATTTATGTACTTAAATAAATTAAAATAAATAATGTATAATAAGAGTTAGATCAAGGAAGCAGATTAGGAGCTATTAATGAACCTAATTGGCACAGAATACAAACTGCCATATCAATTCACTGCGGTGATTATATTTTTTTCTATACTTCCCGCCATCTTGAATTTGATGGGCTTCAATTTTAGTCTTTCGTTGCCAGACACCAATGAACCGGGCAATCTATCTCCACTTTCCGCGGCAAACTATGATGTAGAATTTTTGGGGCCTGTAGTCTATGCGATCATAGACTGGATAGCGATTACCCTGGCGTGGAGTGCTGCTATATTTGCCTTATTTCACTACTCTTTTAGCCATAACGCAATGATTCTTCTCTTAGGGTTCATGCTCTTTGTATCAACCGTCGGAGATGCTTATCACAGCATTTTTGCATATAACTTCATTAATTCCTCTGTAGCAAACGAGGAATTCATTCCCTTTATTTGGGTGATCAGCCGGATAATTCGGTTTGCCATTTTAACTTTGTGCCTGCTCCTCTTGCTTTATTTTGATGTGAAAAAAATTGTATTAAAACCTCTTTTTTTGGCATTTACCGGCCTTGTGTTTATTATCTTTTCGATTCTTCTATTGTATTTTCTTTCAACTTTTGATTCGGTGCCAAGAATTTACTATCATGATCAATTCATTGAACGTCCTTGGGATTTGCTTCCCCTAGTTTTTCTCCTTTTGATTACCTTACCCACCCTGCTTAAGTTCAACAAAGTATTTCCCTCCTATTTTTCCCATAGTTTACTGATTGCCATCATCCCGACCGCGTTAACGCAACTATATTTCATGATCGGCTCAGACGAGCTTTACAACAACAATTTTATGATTGCTGCCTATCTGCGACTAGTCGCTCATTCGACCATACTAGTCGGCATTTGCTTCGATTACTTAAGGGCGCATCAAGAAAAGAACTGGGCCTATGATGAATTGCAATCTGCAATGGAACAACGAGATCAAGCGCATGCCGCAAAGATAAGGAATATCGACAATGTCTCTGATCAGATTCGCTCATCCATGAACGGGGTTACCGGGATTTGTCATTTGTTGCTAAACACAGATTTGGATCAAAATCAACGAAAGCTCACCAGGATCATTCATCAATCATCCAAGAAATTTTTAGGCATCGTAGGGGAGATTTTGGATTTGTCAAAGGTCTCCTATAAAAAGATGGAAATCCAATTGAGTTTATTTGATATTAAAAAACTCTTTATGGACACTATCGAGAAAATTCAGAAAACAGCGACTCCCCAGCAACCTAAATTAAGCGTCCGCTTTTCATCTGAAATCCCTTCATTTGTCTATGGGGATCAAGAAATCATAAAAGACATTATAAAATGTTTACTAAGCAATTTAATAATGCATCCACCTAAAATCCCCCTAACGCTCGAACTAAGCGGCCACCGCCTGAGAGACAACCAATGGAACTATCTTTTAGAAATCGGCTATATACATGATGACATCGATCAATCATTTATCGATTGCAACGATATTATAAAAAAAATCAATGGCACCCTCACTATCCAAAAAATGGATCAAAATAGGAGGATTCTCAGGGTAAACTTATTCTTAGAGGCAAGAAAAACTTCCAACATCCCTCATAACTTATCTGAATTTCTTTTGGGATATAAAGGGCTCGTTGTGGATACCGATGAGAATACGCGTTACAG
Source organism: Waddlia sp. (assembly GCA_041738095.1). Classification (GTDB taxonomy): domain Bacteria; phylum Chlamydiota; class Chlamydiia; order Chlamydiales; family Waddliaceae; genus JTS-AC334. The sequence goes on along the minus strand of JBGSQP010000028.1, from coordinate 36,681 downwards.
GATTGCAGAACTCATTAAAACTTTTGGCATGCAATGTAAAGCGGTAAACGGGGCGGAGCAAGCTCTTGATATCCTTAAAAAAGGAGAATCTTTCGATATTTTTCTGATCGGCCATACGCTTTCTCTCAATGCCTTCCAACTAGCCGACCGGCTGATACAAGATCCTGCTTGCCGCTCCAGTATGTTTGTCATCATGAGTGTTGCAACAGATGAGGAATGGGAAAGATCACAGCCCGGGCAAAAAAAAGTAATCCAGAAATCCCCTAGCCCCTCCGATCTTTTTTATGTCCTGAGCGATCTTGTGTATAAAGAAAATGAGCAAGAAAAAGCAATGCCCCTATTCCCTTTTAAAGCGCTGATCATTGAAGCAGATTCTGTTAATCAGTATGTTTTGAAAGAGTATCTTGAGAATTACGGATGCACTGTTGACATCGTCTCGGAAGGCAAAGAAGCTCTCGAAATTTGCCAAGCTAAATTGTATGACTGCATTTTTATAGATTGCTGCTTCCCCTCTATGGATGGCCCTGAATTACTAAAAGGGTTGAGGCATAAAGGATCCAAAGCATACATAATCGGCCTGACTTCCGAGATTGTTTCAAGCTCAAAAGACACTCTAAGAAGAGCACAAATGGATGCTGAATTATCCAAACCGATTGACGATGCGGAACTCTTAGTCCTCCTTCAGAAAGTTGCTAGATTCAATATGCCGAAGTGAATGCAACATATTGTGAATTTATCGTTCAGTATGGCACAATATGTAGTCTCTAATATAACCAATTTTAGGAAGAGTGGCAGAGCGGCCGAATGCGTCGGTTTCGAAAACCGAAGTTCTCGTAAGGGAACCGGGGGTTCAAATCCCTCCTCTTCCGTACTTTATAAATAAAAAAGCCCGCTTAGATACCTTTTCCAGTCTTTGTTTTAAAGACTGAAAAAGGTATCTAAGCGGGCTTTTCACTTACCTACGGTTAAGGATTTCCTGTGTTGTTTTTGAGAGCGTTGACTTTTTCAACTGCCATCATCACCAGGTCACGTAGGATGTCAAAAATTTTATCTGCCCAAGATACGAGCGTTTCAAATGTATCGGGTAGAAATCTGTAGATCAGAAAAAACAAGAGTCCAAAAAAGACAAAGTTAAAAATGAACCTCATGAAGGCCGCTCCTTGGTATACAATTTTCTTAATAACCGAAGTGTATCAAATTTTTTGTTTTTCATGTAAAAAAGAATCAGGTTTTATTTTGAAATCTGATTCTTATCTTAAGCCACTGTAATTTCGTTGTTTAAGTAAACGTCTTGAATGGCATGAAACAATTTGATCCCTTCATCCATGGGCCGTTGAAAGGTTTTTCTGCCACTGATTAAACCCATGCCCCCGGCACGTTTATTGATAACTGCTGTTTTAACCGCATCTGCGAGGTCATTTTTACCGGATGCTCCACCGGAATTAATCAATCCAACACGCCCGCCGAAATTATTCAAAACTTGATAACGGCAAAGGTCGATCGGGTGCGTAGAAATCAGCTTTTCATACATTTTTTCACTGTATTTCCCAAATTTTTCTTTCTTGTTCAAAGCGGCATAGCCCCCATTATTAGTAGGAAGCTTCTGCTTTATGATATCAGCTCCGATGGTAGCCCCTAAGTAATTCCCTTGACCGGTCAAATCGGCGCTTTCATGATAATCCACACCATCCACCTTAAAAGCGGAGTTGCGTAAATAGCACCACAAAATGGTTCCCATACCTAGCTCATGGGCATACTTAAAGGCTTGGGAAATCTCTTGAATTTGCCGATGGCTTTCAGGTGAACCGAAATAAATGGTAGCACCTACAGCCACCGCACCCATTTCAAACGCTTGCTCCACATGGCCGAAAATAATCTGATCATAGTCATTGGGATAAGAAAGCAGTTCGTTGTGGTTAAGCTTTAAAATAAACGGAATTTTATGGGCATATTTTCTGGCAACATTGCTAAGCACCCCCAAGGTTGACGCCACGCCGTTACAGCCAGCTTCTATTGCCAGGCGCATGATATTTTCAGGATCAAAATAAAGCGGATTCGGCGCAAAGGAGGCTCCGGCGGAATGTTCCACTCCTTGGTCTACCGGCAGGATGGACAAATAGCCCGTGCCAGAAAGCCGGCCATGGTTAAATAGGGAATTAAGGCTGCAAAGGACTCTAGGAGTTCGATCGCTAGACATGTGCACGTGATCCAGCCAGTTGGACCCCGGTAATGTCAGGGTGTTTTTAGGGACGAGCTTGCATTGATAATTCAATAATTCATCTGCCTCTTCACCCAAAAGTTCATGAACGCGATCGATTGTAATCATATTTAATCCTTCTGTTTAGAATTCTATTAAATTTTTTAGCCAAACCGACTATATATTTCTACTTAAATCATCAACTCTACCGCAAAGGCGGCAACATATACGAGGAACCTATATGAGAATTATTTTTCTTTCTCTTTTTGCCTTGTCATTCACCTTTTCTGAAGGACAAGAAATCGCCGAAAACACTCCTTTCCTTAGTATCCGAGGCAGAGCTTCCTCCTACGTACCTGCCGACCATCTAAATTTAAGTGCCGGCGTATTGACGCACGGAGCAACGGCGATGGAAGCCTTGCAAGAGAATAACGATAAAATGGAAAAAGTCATATCCAGTCTGCAGCAGGCAGGTTTAAAGGAATCCGATTATAAAACAGGGCGCTTCAGTGTTCAACCTCTTTACAAACAGCAGCCACACCCTCTTCCCGCTAACTGGAGACAAGAAATTATTGGGTTCGAGGTTAATAACAACCTTTCGATTCAAACCGAGAAAATCCATGAGGCAGGAAATATTATTGATGCTTTAGCACAAGCTGGAGCCAATAGTATCGACAACATCCAATTTACCCTGAATAATCAGCGCCCTCATTACGAAGAAGCGTTAGCAAGAGCTGTGATAAACGCCAGGAGTGAAGCGCAAGTCCTTAGCAAAACTGCCCAGGTGCAATTGGGTAGAGTACTTAAAATTGTCGCTGGAGAAGAAGGCCCTTTACCCCGCGGAGTTTATTTAGCAAAGTCTTTTGCGGCTGAAAGAGTGCCGATTGTATCGGGAGACATTGAAATCTCTGCGGAAGTCTCAATCGTCTACGAATTACTCCCGCCTAATGGAGGAAGCTTATCGGCGATCGAAAACTAAGTACTTGCCAAAATGTTGAGATTTTAAAGAAGTAGAATCGTTTCATCTTTTACAACAGCATCTTTTGGAGAGGGAACTATCGGCTCCCACCATACGTGCCCCCAAATATGGCAAGGAGTCGCCTTGAATTTGAGCCGAGGCGAAGCCGGCGCCGAAACAACACCACTTGAATAAGGGGCGTGAAGCAGGCGGGTCTCAAAAAAATTGTGAATCAATTTAGTTATAGAGCCATAAACAGCACATATTAAAAGTACAAGACTCCTACTCCAGAATTTTTGTTTAAAATGAACTGGCTTACAGTAAAATAAAATCAACACATCCTTCCTTGACAGAAAGCTCTTTTGAAAATATATAGAAGTTTTTATTGAAAGGGAGTGTGTCTATGTTAAATGCTAAAAGTTTAGGCCTGGCCGGCGGAACCATCTGGGGACTTTGGCTGTTTGTGTTTACTTTTATTAATCTCTACACAGGCTATGGACCGATGTTTGCAGGCTTGATGGCAGACGTCTACCCCGGATACGAGGTCACTGTTGCAGGAAGTTTTGTGGGATTGATTTATGGATTTTTAGACGGATCAATAGGGCTCTTTTTGTTAGGCTGGCTTTATAACAAATTCAATACCTGGCTCTAATCTCCGACAGAAATGCGCAGTTGGTGCAACGGACGGTCTATCGGTACAATTTCAAAAGGATCCCACTCATGCCCTGACAAATCAATGGCACGCACCGTCGGGTGGATTGATGGATCTTTCGGGATTCTAAGCAGCATAAAATGTTGAAAAACATTATTAGGATCACTTGTCTCTTTACGGGCCCCTAATCCTCCTGAGATCAACTGCCATACCCCATTGCGATTTGAGCGATCGTAAATTCTTTCATGAGCAGAGAAGTAACCCAAAGCGGAATTATTTCTCAGCACTTTCCAAAAAGCATCGCGACTTTGAGGGTCTTTATCCATTCCGGTATATATTCCGGCGGAAGACCCGGTAGAAAAGGCCGGCAAATGCCCGATCACGAACCGATATTTGTAACGTTCGGGATGCGTTTTTAATTCTTTTTCCAACCAATCCAATATCGGCATGCTTCTCCAACTTTTCCTATACCCCCGAAAATGTCTTTCAAAGATTCCTGAGGCCATGACAATGAATTGCGTTTTATCTAAAGAGACTGGATAAGCCAACTGATAAGATTCAAGCGGCGCTGCATCGGTAATTTTGAAATGTTTTTTAAAAATCTCCACTGCGCGGGAGTTCACAAAAGTATGATTTCCGATGACAGGATAAATAGGAACCTCTTTCCCTAAATGCCTATGGATTACTTTGCTAAAATTTTTGAGTCTTTTTTCAAAGATTGCAGCGCTTTCAGAAGTGGTCGATTCCTCCAAGCCCTCAATCAGATTCCCTGTAAAAAACAGCATATCAGGGTTGTACTCCTTGATCTTTTCCAGCAACCTGATCAAGGACTTCTCGTCGATAGTTTCTTTGCCATCAACCTCGCCGTTGCCTAGGAGCACAATCTGGTAGCTATCGTTTTCTTGGGCACATAAGGAGCTGCATAAAAGAACGAGCAAGAAAAGAGTTTTCATGTTTCTTCCACTGTTGCTATGCATGAGATTTCTAATGGGGCACCTAAGGGAAGCTCACTCACTTGCACTGTTTGCCTGGCAGGAGGCACAGGACCATTAAAACGTTTACCGTACTCTTCATTGACCGCCGAAAAATCTTTTTTCAAATCCTTGAGGAATATATCGACACGCACCACCTGTCCAAGACTGCTTCCTCCAGCCTTTAGGATCTGCTCCAAATTATCAATCACCTGCTGCGTTTGCTCGCCAATCGATGATTCAATCAGTTTTCCGGTTTTAGGATTAACAGGCAGCTGCCCTGAAACAAACAGCAAGGAACTCCCCGATGGTATTTTGACACCTTGAGAATATGGCCCGATCGCTTTTGGAGCCTCTACTGTGTGGATCGTTTGTGCTTTTGGCATAGATAAAAAACCTAATATTCTATTGAATTAACGGAGTATAAGAAAAATGGAGAAATTATGAAAGCTATCGCTATTAAAGCCTTTGGAAATGGGGAAAATGCGCACTTGACGGAAGTGCCGAATCTTTCACCGGCAGCAGATGAGGTGTTAATCAAGGTCGCTTACGCAGGCGTAAATCCCGTAGACTGGAAAATTTGCGAGGGGTACTTACAAAAAATGCTACCTCATCAATTCCCGCTGATCCCTGGATGGGATGCTTCCGGAACTATTGTCTCTGTTGGTGAAGAAGCCAAGGGCTTTAAAGTAGGCGACGAAGTGTATGCCTATTGCCGTAAACCTGCAGTGCAATGGGGAACCTATGCAGAATACGTCACATTCGAAGCAAAACACATCGCCCATAAACCTAAAAACCTTACACTTCGGGAGGCTGCAGCGCTTCCTCTTGTCGGCTTGACTGCCTGGCAGTCTCTTTTTGAAGCAGCAAAGCTTACCAAAGGAGAAACCATCTTGATTCATGCCGGTGCAGGAGGTGTTGGAAGTCTGGCACTACAATTTGCCAAGCACGCAGGTGCTAAAATCTATACAACTGCCAGTTCGCGCAATCATGACTATGTGAAACAATTGGGAGCACAAGTCGCCATTGATTACACTAAAGAAGACTTTGCTAAGGCAATCTTGGAACGGGAACCTGAGGGCGTAGATTGTGTTTACGATTGCGTTGGCTACAAAACACTTGAAAAAAGTTATGAACTGGTAAAGAAAGAGGGAACCATAGTCAGCATCGTCAATCGCATCGATGAAGAGAAGTGTAAACAATTCGAAATTACAGGAGCCTTTGTCTTTGTCAGGCCTGATGGCGTTCAACTTAAAAAAATCGCAGACTTGATAGAGGCGGGATCTGTGAAAACACCGCCAATTGAAGAGTTTCCGATTACAGATTTTGCTCAAGCTTGGGGGAAAATGAAATTAGGCCACACCCGCGGAAAAATTGTTTTAAAACTCTAATGGGGTTTAGGGATATGCTTCAAGGTTGAATACCTCTCCCCGATTTCATTTTGCAATTGCTTAGTGGCATAGGCATAGAGTTCGGGGTGTTTTTTTTGCAACCATAGGCGAAATTTATAGTACTTATTGAAAAGCTCCTGCTGATAAATTTCAGGATTTTTCATCGCCTCGCTCTGGACAAATTGCCCAACATCGATGTGCACAGGATTTCCTTCAAAGACTCCGGTATTTTGCATTAACGCGTGGTCATTGTCTGCAAATCCTCGATGGTACTCGGAAAGGATCATAGCAAAGAGCTTATCCAAAAGCTGCTTACCCCCGTCCACATCCGACTTATCCAAAGCCGAACATAGCATGGTCGCTTTTTTTTGAATTAAAAATTCCATCCGATCAGGATTTAATGCATGCACGTATCCTAATTTATCCTTAATAATCAATGGCTGAGCGAAATGGGATGTTTTGTTGAGATGCACATAAATTAAGCCGGTTTCCTTTTGCAAATGATCGAATGCGAGCACCCAACTGGAAAATAAATCATCCAACTTCTTGCGCTTCTTAGTAATTTTTTCTTCTATCAGACTCTCTACCGGAGGCAAAAAAGAAAACCAGTAAAGATACTCCTGCGGGCGAAAACGCTGGTACTTTAGGAATTTTAGGACATAATTGCCGTCTTCACTTAAAAAGACATACGATTGACATCCCTTCCCAAGGTAGGTAAACGGTTGAGCAAGAACGGAATCGATCGTTTGTTGTTCAGCAGTTGTGAGTGCTCTAGTTTCCCAACGCGGATCCGGAGAAAAATTGGAGGAAATGTGTGCAATGCGAAATCCTCCGGTTAGATAAAAATAGAGGCGGCCAGAACCGTAAGCAATTAAAGCAACAGCGGCCAGAATAAAAAAGAAGGGCTTGAGTTTTTTCATGGCGCCTATTTTACCTTGCTTCTTCTAAAATTAGAAAGCGTTTTCCTTGCTTAATTTCCTCAAAAAAAATTTCTATTAGGTGATGGTTGGAAACAAGGGGCTAGAACAAAATTCCCATACTGAGCCCTTTCTATGGTGGCATATAACTTTCTTCCATCATAAGGACTGAAGACTCCATAAATGGCTGCCAACTCAAGACCGATGAGAGCGACGGGCTGCGTGAAAATTCTTAGAAAATCTTTGCCTGACTCAGTCAATCGCACCTTAAATTGATCCACAGTGAACCCTTTTTCAGGCCACCAAAAGTGAGATAACGTCACCAATTTCAAATCGATATCAACTTGGAGAAGTTGATGAGATTGAGCGCAAAGTCAGGCGGAAAAAGATCAATTCGAAAACCGCTTTTTGAATTCATTTCAGTATATATTGTGTATTCTTCTGTTTTCTCAAGAAAAAAGGGATCATTTTACAAATTTCTTCTCTCCTGTTAAAATATTTTCTCTTAGAACTTGAAGGAGCTCCACTATGTTAAAGATCGATTTGAAAGGTAAAAGAGCGTTTGTGGCTGGAATCGGCGACGACCAAGGCTATGGCTGGGCGATTGCTAAAGCGCTGGCAGAAGCAGGCGCAGAAATTATTGTAGGTACTTGGACTCCCCTCTTGAAAATCTTTCAAACTAGCCTGGAAAAAGGAAAATTCGACGATTCGCGCAAACTTTCTGACGGCTCCTTGCTAAATTTTGCCAAAATTTACCCATTGGATGCCGCCTTCGACCGCCCCGAAGATGTCCCCTTGGAGATTAGGGAAAATAAAAGATATAAAGACAATGATGGATATACAGTAGCTGAAGTCGTTGAGGCAATCCATAAGGATTTCGGTTCCATTGACATCTTGATCCACTCCTTGGCGAATGGTCCGGAAGTGCATAAGCCCCTACTCGAAACCACACGCTCCGGTTATCTGGCGGCCTTAAGCTCTTCCTCATATTCTTTCATCAGTTTATTGCAACACTTTGGCCCCATAATGAATCAGGGAGGTTCCGCACTATCTCTTACATATATCGCCTCTGAAAGAGCCATACCCGGCTATGGCGGAGGAATGAGTTCTGCAAAAGCTGCCTTGGAAAGCGACGTTCGCGTCCTTTCATGGGAAGCAGGCAGAAAGTGGGGGCTTCGCATCAATACGATTTCTGCTGGTCCCTATCGCAGCCGTGCGGCGAAGGCAATCGGCTTTATCGACGGGATGATCAAGTATGCCTGCGCCAATGCCCCTCTTCAAGACGAAATGTCTGCTGATGACGTGGGCCATGCAGCTGCATTTATGAGCTCATCTTTAGCGAACGCCATTACCGGCACCACCCTCTATGTGGATAAAGGGATGCACGCCATGGGAATTGCCTCTGATAGCCACTCTCTATTGAAAGAGTAAGTTTTGGGCGGCAGAGTTTAAGCTCTGCCGCATTACACCCAAACTACTGTTTTTAGATGTTTTACGACAATATTGACAAAAATATTTTTCAGTGAAAATGGGTTTATGAGGACAGGATAGATCTTTCTGGCCTTTTCCGGGGTTGCCCTAGAACTCTCCCTCTCTGCTTAAAATTCTGCTCAATATCTACCAACCATAAAAATAAGGAGTCTATAGTGGAAAATCAAAAAAATATTATTATTATCAAAAAGCTATTCGAAGAAGTTTATACTAAAGGCGATCTTATAAAATGCCCGGATTATATAGCCGAAAATGTCATTATAAATGACGTTGCCAAGAAAAACGGCTTGAAAGGCCTCAAAGGCTTTAAAGACATGGAAGAAAAATATAAAACAGCATTTCCTACTAAAAAAGTAACGATTCAAGACATCTTTGGCGTGGAAGACAAGGTTGTCGTGAGATGGAACTGCCAAGGAATGCATCAGGGCAAACTAGATGACATCTCAGCTTCAAATGAAAAAATCAACATTACCGGCATCAGCATCTACCGTTTTGCTAACGGAAAAATCGTAGAAATTTGGCAATCATGGGATCGCCTGGGACTTTTTGAACAAATAGGCGAAGTTCAACCTGCCCTTGCTTTACATGCATAAAAAATCACCTTAATACTACCCCTTATTCATGCGGATATGGATAAGGGGTTTAATGTGAAAAAAACGGTTTCTGCAATTTGTAAATCCTATATTTTGATGCCGGTTAAATCAGAGACCGTAATTTGGTGATCGGATAACCTTCCCAAGGAAGGATCAACCCATACTTCTCCCAGTTCAAACAGTTTGTTCTCACCGATCAAACCTTGTTTTAGAGTATGCGCCACATCACCAAATACCGCGCAACGAATGCTACTATCAACATTGCACGTTTCTGCAAGTTGATCGAGATCTTCAACTACCTCAATTTTCCATTTCTCCAGACCCTGGGTGATTTACCAGCTTTTTTGCGTTCTCAATATCCACTCCCCACATCTTACCGTTCGACATTCGGTCGCAAAAGTCAAATACCTCAAGTGATAAAACGCTGGGGCTCCCGGCCCTACCATTCCACTATTTGTAATTTTCTTTGGCGCCAACATCTTTGCAGCTACGTAACCAGCGGCAGCTGTACGTACATCTGTCAAATCCCCTTCATCAAGAAAAATACAGACGGGAGCGCCTGCTCCCTCATCGAACAGGATCATAAGGCCATTATTGGACGGTAACCCGAGCTTCGGATTTTCATGAAAGCCGGAAGTAATTTTTACAACGTATTATTTACCCTTTTTTGTCAGTAAGGGTGTGCCACATTTTTTTAGAATCCTCATCGGCAATAGCTAACAGTTCTTGTAAAGTCCAGGTTTCAGCATCTGAAGAACAGAGCAAATACGAAGCTGTGAATTCATATTTTTCTCCAGAATTCTTCTAATTTAAAGTCAGGGATTTTCATAAAAATTGAGTGGATGCAATCAATTCACAAACAGACGAGATCGGCTGTATCTTTCGGGAAATCTTTTGAGGGTTTCAGCATGCCCCTTTATCCGGCAGCGCCAACACTTTTTCTTTTCCATAGAAGACTTATACCATTGCAAAGCGTTTTCTGCTTTCCCTTCCCGCACCGCCTGCATCAGGCTTTTTTCCAAAATATCAGGACTTGCAAGAGTAATGCTTGAGTAAGTAGGATCCGTCCATAAAGTAAACGGCCTCCTTCCCAATCGAATGCAGGAATCGACAGGAACAATGACTTCGCTTTCGAGACTTAAGCCTGCCAATCCGGCAACCTGAACAACAAACGAGGTGCACTGGTTGGACGTCAACGCGTAATTCCTGTAGTTATAGTGATCAGGGTGGATATAATTCAGCACATTGCAAAACTGCGCTTTGGAAAGATTGACCTTAGCGGCAAACGTCGGGGAAAATCCCCCGCTTCCGACTTGAAAATAGCCATCTTGCTGTGATTCCCAAAGATAGGCCACAGGATCCGGATCTTTAGACTCGATCCTATCCATAATTCCTTCAAAATAACGGGGCCGCCAAAAGCCGCGCTCTCCCGAGTGCCCCCCTTCAATCAAGATTTCAGGCCCTTTAAGCACAATCCAAGCATGCCCCACATCGCTGTTTTTGCTGCAATCGCTAGGATGTTTGGCCACAGTTTTCAACAATTGAGCCGCATCGGAATAATCCAGATGGCGAGCGGCAACTAAAAATAGCGCAAAATACTCACTGTCTTGAACCGAAGTAGCGGGAACTGCCCTATTGAGATGCACATACTGCTTCTTATAGGCTACCGTATGGGGATGCCATGTACAGGCAGATAATAGGAATAACAATAGAAAACTAGAGCGCAAATCCCCCGCCCACTTCAATATTTTGTCCGGTAATATATCCATTCGATTCATCCAGCAAAAAAGCCACAACCTTCGCGACTTCGAAGGGAGTCCCTGCCCTACCCATAGGGATTTTATCTTGGTTTCTTAGTAAACTTTCTGAAATATCCAACTCGCCGGGCGATACCATATTGACCCTCACACCCTCCTTTGCCAACTCTTTAGCAAGCGCTTTAGTCAACAGGAATAGAGACATTTTAGAAGCTGTGTAAGCCGTGTAGTTAGCCTCGGCAATCAACCTTCCGCAACCGGCAGAGCCGATATTAATGATGCTCCCACGCTTGTTGCGGATAGTTCCTGCCAATCCTTGGGATAGGGCAAGGGGCGCAAATAAATTCAGTTGGAATAATTGCTGCCATTTATCAGGCGGGGTATTTAAAGAAGACCCTTGGTAAAAGGCGCCGACATTATTCACAAGATTTTTTATATCTTGCAATCCTTCCAAAAACCGGGCGAGAGATTCCGGCGCCAGAAAATCTCCCTGAATAATGTCAGCCTTGACACCCCTTTCCTGACACTGTCTAGCGGTTTCTTTTGCTTCATGGCCGCTGTTTCTGTAATGGATCAAGAGATCATACCCCTGATCGGCAAGGTGTAAGGCAATTTCTTTTCCAAGACGCTTGGCCCCTCCGGTCACTAGAGTCCAGCTCATATTTTTTTTCTCTTGGATAAAGATACGACAGCGTAGTTTGCCGAAGGCAGGCCTTGCGGTTTTTTGATTTTTATCCACGCTTTCTCAATAGGAAAGCGCTTCAAAAGTTCATTTAAGCAGTCGCTGGCATACGCCTCGATCAAGAAGTATTTTCCCTTTTGCGCAACCTCGGTACAAACGTGCGCCAGCTGTACATAATCGATGGCGTCGTGCAAAGAGTCCGTTGACGCGCAATGGGAAAAATCAGCTTCCGCTTCAAGGTCTACAAAAATATCTTGATCAGCATGCCGCTCTTCCGGCTCTGCGCCGATAATGCACGTGATTTTATGATTATCAAAGCCTATGGTTCCGTACATCGAATAATACCTCCTCTAAAGATTGAATGATCCCGTAAACGGAAGCTGGCTTAGCTATCCTATGGGCTATTTGTTTTAACGTTTCCGGTGCTGTTTCCATCGCGATGCTGATATCGGCAGCCCTTAACATGGGAAGATCGTTCACATCATCGCCGGCCGCGATTACAAACAAGTCGTTTCCTTGTAGGATTTTTCGGATAGCGGTTCCTTTATTGACATCGGGGTGGGTTGCCTGAGCCAAATAAATTTTCTCGTCAAAAGGATCGCGGATAACAGGGATATGCAGGGATAGATTTTTTTCGATCAATTGCTGCAGACGGTTTGCCGCCGCAAAGTCTCCGAATAATTTTATGGAAGTTATCAAGTGTAAAGGCACCGTTTCAAAAGACTTTACGTTAAGCCACTTCTCCCCGCAGAAAAGTGCGCGCCTTTTTAAAAAATCTTGAAAAAAGGGGGAAAACTTGTCTGCCCGATAATAACAAAGATCTTGATTTTCCACCCCGGTGTAAATAGCATAGTCTGTACCTTCGGATGCTAAAATACTATCTAAAACGTTTATAATACCAGGATCCATATACTGCGAAAATATCAAATCATCGCCCGGCATTTGAAGGATAATGGCACCGTTGTGCAGACCTAATAAATAGGGAAAATTAAAGTCTTTTAAAACAGGGGCGGCTAACGAAAAGCATCGACCCGTAATTAAGGCGAGCAGGTGGCCTTCTTCTACCAGGGTCGCTAAATAAGAGCGCACCGTTTGCGGGACAGAGCGGAGATCCGTTGTAAGGGTGCCGTCGATGTCCAAAGCGATTAATATTTTTTTCATCGAATTAAGTATACCGAAAGAAACAATTGAAAAAAATGACGGATTCACTTAAAACCCATTGCCATGAGCAGCATTTATTCAACATTTTTTATGATTTTCCCCTCGCTTTTCGGACAAGAGGCGTCGCCTGAGTTGCCTAGTATTTTAACCGAAGAGCTTCAGCAGGCAGATCAAATGGGCGATACCCGTTTTTTTGCAGAGTTCCTGAACATGCTTATTTATTTGGGAGCACTTCTTGCAGTCATGATGCTCCTTATGTTTATCTTAAAAAAAATGCTGGCTAACAAGCTGGATCAAACCAACCGTTCAAGCGGAATCAAAGTTTTGGAAAAACGGCAACTCACCCCAAAAACTGCCATCTATATTTTGCATGTTTTAGGCAAGGAAATCGCCATAGCCGAAGGCAGCCATGGAGTGACAAAATTGGGAGAAATCCCAGCAGAAGAAGAACCGGAAAAACATTCCCCCTCTTTTAATGAGTACATGAAAAAGGAATAGATTGCCCAAATCTCGGGTGATTTGTATGATACTGCTCTCAAATCAATCTAAGGAGCTTTTCATGAAGCTTAAGTATGTCTTGATGCTGTCTGTATTTTTCGCAGCAATCACCTTATTATCAAGTTGTTATCAAATGCCCAAAGATGGGGAATATTCTGTTGTCCCGGCTACCAACAATCCTTCTGTCGTTGGCGGCGATCGTGCGCCGAATTGGATGCCAGGCGGCGGTTTCTAATTTTATTGTTTATAAGGAATAACCATGCTAGTGCTAACGAGAAAATCTGAAGAGAAAATCACCATTGGAAAAGACAAGAAAATTGTAATCACAATTTTGAAAATACAAGGGGATAAGGTTTCCATCGGTATTGAAGCCGATAAAGACACTCCCATTTTCAGAAATGAACTCATTGAATCTGCCCGTAATGAAACAGAAGCAATGAGCGTGGCGGCTCCATGATAAAAGTTTCGACGGAGTCCCTGCTTGATTTTTTAAAAGAATCGAAGCTTGACCCTCATCACCAAAATGAGACTGGTCAAATCCATACCCTCATAAGAATCGGGGGAAAAGAGTTCCCCCTATTTATACGATATCAGGAAAACAGCGCCTTAATCCAGCTACTGACTTTTATGCCTGTGGCGGTCAAACGGGGCACACAAGCTGATTTGGCGCGCGTACTTCATCTTTTAAATAAAGAACTTGATATTCCCGGCTTTGGCATTGACGAACAGTCGGAAACATGCTTCTACAGAATCGTTCTCCCCTATAGAAATCAATCCATTGAGGCTGATATACTCTCTTCTTATCTCAATGCTATCCGACTCATCTGCGAGACTTTCGGGCCCCTCATCATATCGGTTGCCGTGGGATCAAGAACGTTCCAGGAAGTATTAAGAGCATCGAAACATGACCGTTAGACCGATATTTTACGATACAGAAACAACCGGTATCCGCGCCGATAGAGATCGCATTATAGAAATTGCCGCCTACGATCCTATGAATGAGCGTACATTAGTCGAACTGATTAATCCCGGATGTCCTATCCCTCCCGAAGCCAGTAAAATCCATCACATCACAGACGATATGGTAAAAGATGCCCCAAGCTTTCGGGATGTCGGCTCCAAGTTTACCGAATTTTGCACTGGCGATGTGATCCTGATCGCTCACAACAATGATGCTTTCGATATGCATTTTCTAAGTCATGAATTCAAACGCTCAGATCTCCCCTTTCCAGAGTGGCGGTTTCTGGACTCCCTCAAATGGGCGCGTCGCTACCGTGCGGACCTGCCCCGACATAGCCTACAATTTTTGCGTGAAATCTACGACATTCCCTCAAATAACGCCCACCGCGCCTTGGATGACGTGCTTGTTCTTTATCAAGTGTTTAAATTAATGACAGACGACTTGCCGATCGAAAAAGCGGCAGAACTTCTATCGGTTAAAAAAGATATGCGCTTGATGCCTTTTGGCAAGCATCAAGGCAAACCTTTAAAAGAGCTTCCGAAAGACTATATCGAATGGCTCGTCAAGAGCGGCGCATTCGAAAAACAAGAAAATATGCCACTCAAGGAAAAGCTTGTCAGCCTTGGTATGTTAAACTAAAATTTTCGAAACAAATCATTGTTCAAAAAAACGATGATCAGCCTATAAGAACTTCTGGAATTGCAGACTGTTGCAATTCATGAAATCCTCAAAGCAGGAGATGTTCTTATGTCAGTTGAGCTTGGTTCCATAAATAGTGAAAAATCCCACTCTGCTTCAGCAGATAAATCGTCAAAATCCCCTCAGATTATAGGCAGTCACAAAGCATTATTCTTGCAATCGTGTCCCCAAGTATCCCTTGCTGAAAGAGATCTGGCATGGCTCAATCCAGAAGACTATCGATCTCTCTTCGACAAGGAGAGCGGTCCCCATTATATTCAAGTAGCCAATCAGGTCTTTGAAGTGGCACAAGCGGCATTGACTCCCGGTTGGATCTCCATCTGCGATCACCATGCAGATTCGATCTTTGACGCATTTTTTACCTCGCAAAATCATTCTATGGTTACAGTGATCCCATTCTCGCCTTTGAAATCACCCCCTCATCAGTTAAAAAAACTGGACATTGAATTAGAGCTTGACCAAAGGTATTTTTCAGAAGAAGGACAACATATTCTCCAAGTCAATGAAATCCATCGTCTTCTTTCGGAAAAACTAAAAGGTAAAATATTGGCGCGCAAAAGTACCTACCTTCTTTCATTTCCCTGGGGTACTTTAAAAGCGCGCATTACTGCTCTTCATCCTAAAAACAACTCTGAAACGATCTCCTCTTTTGGAGTTTTGGATAAAGCCACAGAGATTAAATTAGTGCAGAATCTTCCCAAAGATGTTTGTTTAATTGATAAAGTGATCACTGATGGAATCGAACGGTATGATTTCTATGTCAGCTTAGATAAGCGTGCGCCGGATACTAATAGCAATGCTCTGCCTCTAGTCCTCAGGCACGAAGAGCTGCACCATTTGATTAAGGAGCATCTTGGCGACAATCTATTTAGTGAAGAGAGATTGATTGCACACTCCCACCCTTCAGGATGGGATATAAAAATCCGATTTAAACGCTCTGTATTGCAAGAAGAAGCTTTTAGAGTAAGCACGGAAGCAAACCCTGACTACAAAAAAGGGTATGTATTCAATGAACAAATCCCCATTAAATTAGAAGCGCACCACAATATTATTATTGCCGGCGGGGAGCCAACCTTAGTAAAAGAAATTACTTTTAAAATTTCCGATATGCCAGGCAATCAATCCATCTCAATCGATCATGACAAAGAACGTTGGATCTCAGTACAGGAAATGAGAAAGACACTACTGGAAATGCAGCGCCCCTTCGTTTCCAAAGAAATCTTCGAGCTGCGGCTATCCTCCGGGGCTTTTTTAATTGAAGTTAGAAAAGCGTTGTCCGACGATGCAACGCCCGATCCGGAAAAAAACATAGAAAAACTGTGGCTCATCGATAAGAATACTGAAATTGAATTTGAAATTGAAAAACAACTTGAGTTGAATTTAATAAAAGATGAAAAAATTCGGGAGATTCAACGCGCCTTTTTCCAGATTTATTCTACCAAAACAGTAGAGGATGATTTAAAGGTCACAATTCCCGAGTTAACCGTTTGCGGCATTACACAATCCCCGAAAAAACTTGTAACGCATCAACGCTTTACAGTTGTACGCGACATTGGTGACCGTTTTGAATTTAAGCTACTGCGCGCAGAATTTGCCGATGACACGGAATTCAACAAAAACCTTTCCTCTTTTGGTAAATGGACCATAAATACCAAGGTGGAATTTTCCATCCGTCCGGTCGACCCGCTCACGTTGATCGAAGAGATCTACTCTGAAGAGATAGAGTGCATGCGTTTTTCATTAAGGGCGACAAAACAAACTAACATTTCGAAACATCTTCGTCCCCCTCTTGTGTTAAATAGAGATGAAATTATCCAACAGATCCGCAAAGAATTGAAAGAGCATCCTTACATAGTGACCGGCCACAAAATAACACTGCCTTCGGTAGCAGGCTGGGAAATCGAAGCCTTTTTCCGCAAGGGGGTTCTGCAAAGGGACGAAAATAAAAGCGTCGAGGAAAAATCCTTAATCACCTCTCAGTTGATCAAAAAAGGGTTTGCCCCCCTAGCTGATACAACCATCGATCTGATGATTGCGGGCACGGATTTGATCGTATTAACCCAAGGAGAACCGATTTTAGCCTCCCGTATGCATCTTGCAGTCACGGAAATACTAGAAGATTATACCATTGACGATGCCTCTATCATCAAGGGTGCCTGGGTAAATCTTGAAGAGCTCAAAAAAGAAGCTCTTAGCCTAAATAAAAGCTTTGCACGTGGCGAAAAAATCCTTTTAGATCTCGAATCAGGGCGCTATCTGGTCGAAGTCCGTTCTGCCAAAGCCAAGAGCAATACGGTTGCTTTTCCCAGAAAAAGGAACGAAGCCTCTTGGAAAATTGACACAGAAACAAAAATCGAGGTTAAAGTTGAGCAAAAAACGAACTTGAAGATTGTAGATACAGATACTATCTATCCTCTGAAAAAAATTAAATTCATTGCCACACAAGAAAATTCCAAAGCCGATCACGCCAACATCAAAGAAAAAGAATTAAGAGAGGCTCTGCTTGAGGCGCTTCCTGAAAAATTGATCAAGGGACAAATAATCACTTTAGACACCAAAAGCAATCACACGATCCAGGCTCTAGTGGATGAATTGCAGCTGGAAGATGAATTACTCAATGTGGATAAGAAAAGGATCTTTGTGAAAATTACCGAAGACACCGAGGTAATATTCCGCGCAAAAGAGAATCCAAAGAAAGAAGAGAAGACCTCTATTTTCAGCATGTTCAGCGAAGATGAACCTGCTGTTGCTAATCTAGCAATTAACGCCAATCCCAAAATTTTAGAAGTGGATGACCCGATTGAATATCTGGAAAATCTAGGCATGGGTGGATTGGACAACGAATTTAAGAAAGTGTTCCGCATCTTTTTGTCGCGTAGCGATGACTTGCGTGAAGAGGCGCGTAGAAGAGGCACAAAACCTATTAAAGGCATGCTCTTTTATGGCCCTCCAGGAACCGGAAAAACTACTTTGGCACGCCATATTGGCGAGATGATGGGGTGCTCGGGGGAACGGCTACAAATGTTTACCGCAACAGAAATGTTCAATATGTGGTTCGGCAATTCGGAAGAAAATATCCGTGGAATGTTTGCGCCAGCACGAAAAGCACAAGAAGAATACCGGGATAAGAGTCCCCTGCACATTATCATTATCGATGAAATCGATGCCTTATTGCCGCAAAGGGGCGGTTCGTCAGACTCTGTAAGAGAACCGCTGGTCAATCAGTTTTTAGGGGAAATGGACGGTTTAAAAGAGCTCAATAATTTACTGGTGATCGGTATTACTAACCGAAAAGACGATATTGATCCCGCGGCTCTGCGCCATGGGCGCCTTGGTGAGCATGTGGAAATCGGACTGCCCGATAAACGATCACGCCGTAAAATCTTTGAGATCCACACCCGTAAATTAGCAAAAGAAAATTTACTGTCTGCCGATTTCGACCTCGACAAACTCGCCGATAAAACCGATAAGTGCCCGGGAGCTGCCATAGAAGGCATCGTAGAAGGCGCCTCATTATTTTCATTAGAAAGACTTTCCAAGCTCAAATGCCCAAAGAAAGAGTTACGCACTCATCCGGACGGCACTGTCACCATGACGGATTTCATAAAAGCCATTGAAGACACAATGAAAACTGTCAAAAAAGACGGCGACATCTCTGAAAGTGCCAAAAGCATGTATGTCTAAAAAATAGGGGGAATTTTTATGTGTTATTAAAAAAATTCCCCCTATTTTTAATTATCTATTTATCCTTTATAATACTAGCCATAGGTAAAATATGGCTTTTATTAATTATAACTTTACAACCAAAGAAGAGTGGCAAAATCATCTGACCACATTGCCTTTGGATCCTCTGAAAGGCATCCGTTTATTGATCGACGCAGGAAATTTAAAAGACGAGAACTTTATCCCCTTAGCACAGGCTTTAGAGCAACACAAGCGCACTACCCTCCACTTGGATATCAAACAAGAGGCCTTATCTGAAAGAGCTTCTACAGCTTTAGCGCACGCTTTAAAAGTTAATTATCATATTGTAATGAATGGCAGGGGCTTCTGGGAAACAAAAAACTAAGATCTTTGAACAGCTAAAGCCCATTCCGGATGAGCCTCTTCAAACTGACGGATGCCCTCATTGCGTAAGATACAGGCCGGACAGTGCTCACAGCCTTGGCGCGAAATACCCTGATAACAAGTGATCGTCATTTCCAATAAATATGGCAAAATACCGAGACTGTAAGCCAGCTCCAGCGTTTCTTTTTTACTCATATAAACCAGCGGAGTGCGTATTTCGAATGTGGCATCCATCAAATCAAGACGTAAAATTTGCTGCATGAGATTCATATAGTCACGGGAACAATCCGGATAGCCGGAATTGCTCGATTCCACTTCAATAACCCCCATATAAAGGCATTTGGCCCCCAAACTATGGGCCAATATGGCTCCTAAGCGAGCCATTAATCCATTGCGGCCGACCACAAATGTGTTGGGCGGCTCCCCTGGCATATGGCTAATATCCAAGGCACGGTTCATAAGAGCGTTATCTGTTAATTGGGAGAGGGATTCAAGACTGACCACTTTTCGGTCGACACCCCATTCCTTGCAAATAGCCGCGGCCTGGTCCAGTTCATTTTGATGCCGTTGATGATAAGAAAAAGAAAGGGCCAGTACATTTTCCGGACCGAACTCTCGTAGGGCAAGGTAAAGACAGATGGAGGAATCCATGCCGCCGGAATGGATCACAAGCGCTTTTTTAGTTAACATGGGTTATGGATTCTTTTTTACGATGCATAGCGTCCCACATCTGCCGGAATCCAATGCACTTAACGAGCAGTTCATCTTTCGTGCCCTCAGCAACTTTACAGCCGTCTTCCAGATAAATGATCTTATCGGCATCTTCAATCGTAGAAAGACGATGGGCGATAATAATCTGTGTCACTTGCCCCCTTAACTCGCGGATGGCCTGCTTAATGGACAACTCACTGATATTATCTAATGAAGAAGTCGCCTCATCTAAAATCAGAAGAGGAGCGTTTTTAACTAGGGCGCGGGCGATGGCAAGCCGTTGTTGCTGCCCTCCTGAAAGATTTTTTCCGGTTTCGGCCAATTCTGTTTCATACCCTTGAGGTAGTCTTTGAATAAATTCATGAGCATGTGCTTTTTTGGCGGCGTGTTCGATTGCTTCCTGTGTAAAAGGGCGTCCAAAAGAGATATTAGAGGCGACTGTATCAATAAAAAGAAACGGTTTTTGAGGCACAAACGCAATCAATTCCCGTATCGATTTTTGTGTGTAGGCATTAATCGATCGGCCATTGATCCGAATTTCCCCTTCTTGAACTTCATACAGACGCGGGATCAATTGAACAATCGTAGATTTTCCGGCTCCGGTAGGTCCAACAATGGCCACCGTTTCCCCTTTATTCACGGTAAAGCTTAAATCCCGCAGCACCCACTCTTGTCCGTAGCGGAATCCCACCCGGTCAAATTCTAAAGGGCCTTCAAAGGAAGAAATGGCAAGTGCATCGCTTTTATCCATGATTTTGGGGTGGATCGACATTACTTCAAACATCCGCTCGGCAGCGGCAATCCCTCTTTGAATGTGGCTGTTCTCTTCGGCAAATTTTTTGATCGGCTCGTAAAAAATATAAAGAAGGCCGCAGAAAAAAAGCGCTTCGGAAACGCTTAACTTGAGCACATATAAACCCCAAAGCAACGAGATCGAAAGAAAAGACATGGCAATCGTATGCACTACCGGTCTGGAGGAAAGATCATAACGCGCGCTCTTCTTCTCAAGAGCTGCCATCTTGCTATTCTGCTCTTTATATTTTTCGAGCGAAAAATCTTCCATGGCAAAGATTTTAACCGTTTGAATGCCGGCTAAAAAATCGATCAGCACGGAGGTGAACTTTTCTTTGTTCTGCTGAATTTGCTTGGAAATTTTACGGACGCGGCTGGAGATATAATAAATCGGATAAATAATCAGCGGAAAGCCAAAAAATACGATCAGCGAAAGCTGCCATGAAGTCAAAAAACAAAGGGTCAGCGTGGAGAGCACGGTAAAGGGCGTCTGTAAATAATTGGTCATGACGGCCGTTGTTGCTTCAGCAATAAGGGAAGAATCTCCCACCACTCTTGAGGAAAGCCCTCCAATATGGTACTGCTGATAAAATTCCATAGGCAGCGACTGGATATGCTCAAAATACTCTTGCCGTAAGTCGCGGCTAACACGAATTGACAACACCCGCGTAGCAAAACGATGGGCAAAAAGGGTGATTGCTTTTAAAACCGCCACAGCCAATAAAATAAAGGCAAGATTGCGCAGATTGCTGGAAATAGGGAAATAGCGGTCGATCGTGTTGATCACCTGCTGGATTTTATCCGGGCTCTTAACTTGGGAAAGAAACTGCCTGGCCTGTTCTTTCGTGAGCGTCTCCGAGCCGGGTGCAATTTCATTCCATCTAGCAAGCAACGTATCTTTGTCGACTTGGTCAACTCTTTGTAAAGAACCGTTTTGATCGGGGGCAAAAAGTTCAAAGAAATCGGGCCCCTTTTTGGTCATCACGCCGAGCGCCAACACTTCCAATTGGGAGGCAACAGTTAAGGCGCACATGGAAATGACAGTAAAAAGAATCAACAGTCTATGCTTGCTGTTTTTTAGCGTGGAAAGGAACAGACGTCTCATAGGCGCGCTTCTAAAGCTTCGGCTGTGATGGCGTGGTGCGAAGTGGACCACACCGGCTGGCCAAAACTGTACTGGATAACTTGCGGACTTTGGTGCGAGATTCCGGAAAGTTCGGTAAGGAGCCTAGAGATCTCATTATCCTCTTGAAGAACAAGATAGGCGCAAGAGACTTCAGGGTGTTTATCTGCAAAGAATTTAAATGCGGCAAACGCCACAGCGCTAATGCCGCAACGGTTGCTATGTTTAAACAGGAATAAATCATTAGCATGGCTCTCCTCAATAAGAACATTCAATTGGTCGGTCATTGTCAGTTGGGTAATCATTTATCAACCAATTCCAAAGAATGCGTTTTGGTGCCATATTCCCCCATACTGCGAAACTTTAAATATCTCTGTTCCAGCAGAATCTCTTTGGGAATTTTTTCCAACATCTGAATTTTTTCCAGAATGAAATTTTTAACATTTTCATACACTTCACCAGGATTATGGTGGGCTCCGCCTAAGGGCTCAGGGATGATCTCATCAATGATTTTAAACTGCATCAGATCTTCGGCATTCAGCTTCAGCATTTCTGCCGCATCCGTATTGCGTTTGGCATCTTTCCATAAGATTGAGGCGCAACCCTCAGGTGAAATAACGGAGTAATATGAATGTTCCAGCATACCGATAATATCACCCACTCCCATCCCTAAAGCACCTCCAGAACACCCTTCACCGATCACTAAAACAACAACAGGGGTTTTAAGGCGCGCCATTTCCATTAAATTATTTGCAATTGCCCAGCCTTGCCCTCTTTCTTCGGCATCGAGTCCGGGATAGGCTCCGGGTGTATCCAGGAGAGATACAACAGGCAAGCTGAATTTTTCCGCTAATTTCATCAAGCGCAACGCTTTACGAAATCCTTCCGGATGCAGCATACCGAAATTGCGTTGCATGCGACTTTCCGTATCGTTCCCTTTTTCCTGTCCGATCACCACACATTTGAGCCCGCCAATGGTGGCTAGTCCTCCCACAATGGAAGGATCATCCCGATACAACCGGTCTCCATGCAATTCAAGGAAGGAAGAGCACAAATGCTTGATGTAATCAATTGTACGAGGTCTTTGAGGATGGCGGCAGATCGCCACTCTTTCCCAAGCGGTCAATTGCTTGTAGACTTTTTCTTTCAGCTTATCGAGTTTTTCTTCCAGCTTCCGAATCTCGCTATTGAACAAAGTGCTGTCTTTACTTTGTTTTTTCAAATGTTCGATTGTCTTCAGGTATTCCCCAATCTGTTTTTCATGCGGCAGCGTATCTTTCATGATTTACCTTTACGGTTGAGATTGTTGAAAGCCATTGACGATCTCGATAGTGGTTGGCTTAGTGATGATAATGGAAAACAGCTCTTCGATATCTTTAGTGGAAAGGCGAATGCAACCGTCGCTTTCAAACTCTCCAAGGGAGGCCGAATTTTCCTCCAACTCACCGTTGCCCTTAGCCAGCAAAGGCAGTCCATGAATCCCAAAGCCTCTAGCAGAGGAAGAGCATCCTTCGATTTCATCGCCAAAAGGGATCCAGCGCGTACCGAAGATGCGTACCATCTCTGTTTTTTCCCCTTGATAAAAACCCATGGTTTTAGCCTTATAAACAGCCACTTTATCGCCTAAACTAAATTTCCCTACCGGTGTTAAAGAGCCGGAGGGTGAGCTGGGATCAGGACGCCCTACTCCGATCACATACGATTTCAACAATACTTTTTCCCCTGAGTCACTATCCAGGTAATAAAAATGCATCTTACGGGTTTGCAAATCGGCTAAAAGGAAAAATTCAAACTTCTTTTCGTCATTAAAAACGTTAAAGCGTACGCCATCGGATACGTCTTGTTTTTCGTAATCGATTTTGCCATTCAAGCTGCGCGCAATGAAATGGCGGGAGGTCTTATAATGGGAAGCGTAGTCTGCCACCCATGCAGGACGCCCTTTCTGCCAAGGCACCTGGCTTTTATAAGTAATCGTTTGAACAATCGGCAGACGCGGCTCCCGTTTATTAAAGAACTCTTCGATGCGATCAACCTCTACGAAATTGCTCGCTTCCAAAGGAGGCTTCATTTGTTTTGTTTCTATTGGAGCCGGATTGGGTACCACAGCTGCTTTGGAGTCTTCTTTGGCATGGACCGCAACAGGATGCAATTCCAGCTCTATTTCAATCGGCTCTGTAGAAGCCACGTAATGCACACTTTGTTCTTGCCCCTTGGCCTTCTTAAAAACAGCCACAGCAGCAATTGCTCCGAACATTACGAACGCAAACAAAAAAAGGATTTTGGGAAACGACATTAACAAGCTCTCCCTGTAGATGTAAAAGTTCAAGTATATAGAAAAATGAAAAAACTGCCAAGATTATTTTTACACAAGCAATTAACAACTAATACTTAACAATTGATTGAAAGTTATAGTTAAATGTGAATAAATTAGATTAATCTACAGAAAAACCGATTCTTGCATTTCAGTATATAACGAACGTGATTCAAAATCTGAAATTATGGCAAGGAGTCGCCTGAATCTGAACCAGGCAAAGCCTGCGCCAAAGCAACGCAATCCGAACACGCTGCTTGATGCAGACGGACCTCAAAATCAAAATTTTTCGTTCACCAGAATTCGACACGCTTTAGAGGTTCCACAGGGTATTTTTGATGCAAATCGTGTCTCTTGGCCAAGTTGAAATTGAGGTATTTCGTAGCCTGATCGTGCAAACCTAATCGCTGCAAAGAAAAAATAATCCATTCATTGATATTTCTAACGCAGCAATTATCAATGCGTTGGAAAGGACGTTCCGGGATAAAATCACTGCTTAGTTTCTTGTCGATAGGAAAAAGAGCTTTAAATGCACTTTCCACCTCGTTTAAGACACCATTTCTACCCCAAAACAACAGCGCACTTTTAACAAAGTTTCCAGCCTCTTCTCTTGTTAATGTCCCATAAGGGACTGCTGTGTGGCCAAATTCGCATTGCTTTACGACATCCCATTGAGAAGCCCCTGCCGAGGCTGCTCCCGCATTATGAGCCACGAGATAATACCTATTATCGGAGCCTCTGAAGAGACTTGTGGGGGCCGCATGTCCACCTCGGTCGCTGTTATAGCCCATGTGAATAAGTACCCCTAGTTTTACGGCATCGCCTCCAAGCGAATCCAGACAATCCAAATAGCGGTTAGCTTGCTCCCTGCATAACTTTTCCAAGCCAACACCGCCCCTCACTTGGATTTCAACCATAATTTGGTGATAATTCTCAGCAGCCATTCTGAGCTGTTCCAAAAAATGGTTCCAAACGATTAATTCTTCTGCTTCAATTTCAGGAGAAAGCGATGCGAATAATAGGGCTTTTCTATAAATAAAATTCAAAGCAGCATACGAACCGGCCGATTTTGAAGGATTGGCTACCGAACTTTCAAGGTCTTGCAAAACGTCTAGAGAAGATTGGTATTTCCCCTGCCATTCCTTATCGATCCGCCATATTTCTTTTAACCCCTCAAAACCAAAACTAGCCCTTTTGATCACATACTGCTGCTCTGGGTCTGCACTCTTTAAATAGTAAAACGCATTGGACAACCAGCGTGCAAGTGCTCCATCCTGATAATCCTTAAAAGGATTTAGGTGCGCTAAAACAAGCGCTTTGGAAAATACCCTCTTCATACTCACAGCAGGCACTCCTGCCGGAAAGAGCTTCAACTCTTCAATTATAGGCTCTTCCAGTAGTTTATAGGCAAACCCCACCACATCCGCGCAAACGCGCATTTTTTCCCCGCTGTACCCCTGCTTGAGAACACACAGCCCTTCGATGGCTTCTATGATTAAGGCATAGAGTTCCTCATCCCGACCGGTTTGATATTCCATGAAGGCCTTTCCAAAAAGGGGTTTAAGATTGGATAAGTCGTGATGATTACTGCCTATCCGCATGCGCCAGATAGCTGCTCCCCAGCTATTAGGGTACGGGACCTCTGAGACCAAACCATTTTCGTCGACATCAACCCTATCTCCAGCACAAACTTTAACTAAGCGTGCAAAAGTCGACTTTATCTGATCAATTGTTACACCCTCTTCTCCCTTATTTACCATTACAAAGCTTAAAGCAAGAGGGTCTGAATCTTCAACTAGCGGCACATCGGTAACTGAAGAATCTAAAGGCTGCGCGTTGAACTCGACCTCAAGCACCTGAGTTTTCCTATCAACACAATCTGAGGGTGGCAATTTTACGATGGCTTCAGAAGGCGCTTGGATTGGAATTTTCCCCTTAGGCAAGTTCGGTAAAGGATCTGGTGATTTTTTGGATTCTGTATCTTCTGGATGACTAGGGTGCGTGCTTTCGAAGGCTTGTGACTCTTGAAAGGCTTTAATTGCCACGCTCTCTATTTTTACAGCGCTCGCATCTTTACCACTCTTGGTTATAGATCTATTAAGGAGAGCGGCGAAATGAAACAGACCAAGAAAGACCACTAAAATTATAGAAGCAAAGGTAGCAATCTTTTGATCTGCTGAAGATAAATCCTTTGAAGTAGGGTCTATAATATAAACTTTTAAAAAATTAGATATACTTAAATTAATACACATAGAATAATTATATATAATTCAAATATTTATTTCAATTATATATAATTTACATACAAATTAATAATAAAACAAGCAGTACTAATATTAACTGAATTAGCAAGTTAATCGATAAGATAGAAAGGCTGTCTTGTAAAATTTAGCAATTGCGAAAGCAAATGCCCTATTGATAGAGCGGAACTGAAAAGATGAAAAGGTACAGCCATGGGTTGTACCTTTTCATTATCTTTTACTCTTCGTCTTCATCGGTAAAGTCATCACCGTAATCTAAGATAGCGATCTCATCGTTGCTTTCAATCATTTTACGCATGCGCTTACCGGGAGTAAACTTTACAGCCGGCCTAGCCGGAATAACGATAGGAACAGCCGCATTTTTAGGATTTCTTCCGATCTTCTGCTTCCTCTCCACAACTTCAAAAACCCCGAAATCACGGAATTCAAGTCGGTCTCCATGGGTCAAGCAGTCCGTCATTTTATCCAAAAATGCTTGGATCACGTGACGTACGTCATTGGGATGAATTCCTTTATCCTGAGATATCGAATTTATCAGTTTTTTCTTTGTCATTGTAGATTTCTTGTTATTCGAAGACATAGTGCCCAAACTCCTTAAAGTTAAATGCCATCGATGGAAACGACTTATTTGCCATTCTCAACCCCTCCCAGAGTTTTAATCAAGAAAATTTTTCCTTTACTCTGATCGGAAAGCATTAATAACTACCCATAATAGCTTTGCTCAACTTCATTTCAAGAAATTTTTTTGCTTTTCTAATCAGAAAGTCGAATTAATTTCTTATTTTTCTTTCCTGCCGCTATGAGAAGCAGTCGTCCATCGATGAAATCTGTCGTTGTCAATACACGATTTTCATCAATCATTTTGAGATTATTGAGGTAAAATCCCCCATTTTTTATCAGCTTTCGGGCCTCTCCCTTGCTGGACTGCAGTTTAGCCATCACAATTAAATCGATGACCTTGCAATCAAGAAGCGCCACAGCAGAGAAGGTCTCTGAGGGCATATCAGAAGAAATGCTTTCCAAAAGTACACTGTCGAGGGCTGCGTCTTGACCAGGCATCACTGCCCCAGTTACATGGAGAGCCGTCTTGAGACCTTCTTCGCCATGCACGATGCGCGTGACCTCTTCCGCTAATTTTTTCTGAGCTGTATTTGGCGCATAACCCGGCTGAGACATTTCCTGTTCGATCTTTTGGATCTCTTGCATGTCCATAAATGTTAGCATGCGCAGCAGGCGGACCACATCGGCATCCTGAACACGCACCAAATATTGATAAAATTTGTAAGGGGAGAGTTTTTCAGACGACAACCAAATCGCGCCATCTTCCGATTTTCCAAACTTTTTGCCGTCATTGGTGGTCAGTAAAGGGAAAGTAAGACCATAGGAGTCAGCCCCTTTGACTTTACGGATTAAATCGATGCCGGCGGTAATATTCCCCCACTGATCGCTTCCACCAATTTGAACAGTCACTCCATGTTCTTGGAAAAGATGAAGGAAGTCATAGCCTTGTAAAAGTTGGTAGCTAAATTCGGTAAAGCTGATTCCTTCTTCTGAATTTAACCGCGCGCGTACACTTTCCTTAGCGAGCATTTGCCCAACTCTAAAAAATTTCCCCACATCGCGCAAGAAGGTAATGAAGCTGAAATTTTTAAACCAATCGTAGTTATTTAAAAAAACAGGGGCTGCGGTTGGATGCTTGACATCCAAAATGCCATCAAAATTTTTACCGATCCCCTCGACATTCTTTGTTAGGGTCTCTTCATCCAAAAGTTGACGTTCTTTAACACGCCCCCCCGGGTCGCCGATCATTCCGGTTGCTCCCCCTAAAATGATATAAGGGGTATGACCAAACCTTTGAAACCAGGCAAGCCCCATGATCGGAACCATATTTCCCAGGTGAAGACTATCGCTGGTCGGGTCAAAACCGCAATAGACTTTACAAGGATTTTTAACGAGATCGTGAATCTGCTCGTTAGTCATCGCTTCGATGAGACCCCGTTCTTTCAAGACATCGATTACCGAATTCATGGCGCATTTCCTGAATAATTAGGCGCTATTCTCAAACTTTAAGTGATTTTCTGTCAATGATCTAAAGCCACAAATTCTTTCTCGGGCAGATTCTCCGATTCCTCAATATTTTAAAATATGTTATACGTGATTTTTAGAGTCTTGGAGGGAGCATGGTCGCAAAAGCAAAAGAAAGTTATCAAATCCAAAAAGCGCGAAAGAAACTGGCCAAGCAGTTTGAAGCAGAAGATAAACGGATCAATCAAAAGGCAATCGATCAAATGAAACAAGCCATTCAAATCTGGATAAGTCGCCACAAAGCAGAAAGAGTAGAGCTGAAAGATCTTCAAGTTGAGCTCTTCGATGAAAACAAGCATAGCGCACAAGTTAAGAGTAAATTCGTCAAAGAAATGCTGCAAAAGCTGAAGAGCCCAACCAAAAAGGGCAGTCCTATGCAAAAACTGGCTGGAAGAGTAAAAAAAGATTAAAACGGGTTTTCCAAATCAAGAAATGAACAAGGAATGCCGAAAGCTTCATGGATATAGCCCGCCATTACCCTCGGCCCTACTTTTTCAGTAGCATTATGCCCCATGGCAAAAAAATTAATCTTCTCTTCAAAGGCATGATGCCAAGCCGGCTCATCAAAATTCCCTGAAATAAAGCAATCTAGCTCTTGTTTTGCGGCCTCGGTAACTGCCCTGTAGGCGCCTCCGGAAATTAACGCTGCCGACTTCACCTCTTTTTTGCCCCCGCATGCAGCATGAGCGGCTTGTCCATAGTAACGCTCGAGAATTTTCCGAAAAGCCTCCACAGAGATTACCGGAAAAACACCCTTTACGCCGATATATTGCCCATCGAACAGACCGAAAGGTTCTAATGCTGTCCACTGCATCTCTTTGGCCGCCACCCAATTGTTCCCCAACTGGCGATGAGCATCTAGGGGTAAGTGATAGGCAAGCAAGGAGATCTCGTGATCGAGCAAAAGCTTGATTTTGGTTTTTTTAGTGCCGGTGAGAGGATATTCGTCCTTATTCCAGAAGAGCCCATGGTGCACAATTAAGGCATCCGCCCCTTCCTCGACGGCTTTCCTTATCGCTTCCATACTACTTGTAACTGCCGTTACAGCCTTCCGAATCTCTTTCTTTCCCTCGATTTGAATGCCGTTGGGGCAAGCGTCTTTAAACAGGGAAATATCGAGTTTCAGATTGAGGTGCTGAGAAAGTTCTGTTAAGGTAACCATAAGCGCAAAAGATTATCCAAAGAAGGCGGAAATGTCAATAGAAGGCAAAGCAGCGGCCGGCAGAAAAGCGGCTGAACTGATTGAAGATGGCATGCTTGTCGGCCTGGGCACTGGCTCTACAGCCCATTTCTTTATTAAAGAACTGGGAAGAAGATGTCGGGAGGAGGGTTTGCGTGTTAGAGGAGTAGCCACCTCTTCTGCATCCGAGGCCCTTGCCTCCAGGGAAGACATCCCGCTTATCTCTCTTGAAACCGTTTTTACGCTAGACTTAGCTGTTGATGGCGCCGATGAGATCGACCCTTCAAAACGGATGATCAAAGGGGGCGGCGGGGCGCTTTTCCGTGAAAAAATTGCCGCGTCCATGAGTCGGGAAATGATTGTCATCATAGATGAAAGCAAAAAGGTCAATCATTTAGGGAAGTTCCCATTACCCGTGGAAGTAGTTCCCCTCGCATCCCTTTTTGTGTTAAATCAACTTAAAAAATTAGGTTATTCCGGAAAAAAACGGGACATCTTAAGTGATAATGGCAATTTTTTGGTCGATATTCCACTGGGATTTCCCTGTGATCACCCTGAAAAAATACACCATCAAATCAAAAACATCCCCGGGGTAATAGAAACTGGATTTTTTTTCTCTCTTGCAGGTAGAGTGATTACTGGATTTAAAGATGGTCATGTCACCATAGACTAAAATCACTTCTTGTCGTTAGAATGCCGATTATGATGTCGGAACTCGTTCAACTCTCTTTTGATAAAATCATGCAAACACGCTCCTACACGGTGGTGATCCTTTCCGGTTTGGACAAGCGTTTTGCTATTTATACCGATCCCGGCATTGGAAGGGTTCTGCAGTTATACCTTACCGGCACGGAAAAACCGCGCCCCCTGACGCATGACCTGATCGACTCTATCCTTAAAGGTTACGATATCAAAATCAAGCAAGTCGTTATCAACGATGTCCAAGAAACCATTTACTTTGCTCGTTTGTTTTTAGAACAGTATCGAGATGGGATACGACACATCCTGGAAATAGACGCCCGTCCGAGCGATTGCATTACCCTGGCCCTGATGAGCAATGCACCGGTTTATTGCACAAGAGACGTTCTGGATAAAACAGTTCCCGTCGAAGAATAGCTTCCAACTTTTTTAATAATTGATATGAAATTGCTGCTGGGCAAGTAAAAGTAAAGAATCGACAGCATCCTGTGCGTCTACGCCGACTGCCACAATGCGGATTTTGGAACCTTTTGCCGCCGCAAGCATCAAAATGCCTAATAGCGACTTGGCGTTCACCTCGTTTTTCTGACATATTAGACGCACATCCGCTCTAAATGAGGAAGCGCATTTGACAATTTCTGTCGATGGGCGGGTATGAAGACCTCTATCGTTTTTAACGATAAAGAAGCCTTTGGCATGTTGTGTAAAGCTATTTGACTCAGCAATCATAAGGTGTCTTGTGTCAATCGATTGAGAACAGAGATACGTCTCCCAAGCTTTAGTTGCAAATATTTTTTTATGTTTCGCTAGAAATTTGTCCGCCAGCTATGCTTTTTTCTAAACGATTTTGGAGGCAAACTATGACAATCATTCGGGAACAAGTACCCTTTCAGGATAAATGGAATGTAGAAGGATTATACCAGACATTCGAAGATTGGCAATCGGAATTTGAAAGCAGCTTCCCAGCAGGAAAAACCCCGCGATGGCCGGAAATGGAGGAATACAGAGAACGGCTCGCTGACCCCGCCTCCTTAAAAAGTTGTCTCGACTTCATCATGAATGCAAGCAGACATCTGGAAAAACTCTATACCTACGCACATTTAAGGCACGACGAAGACATTACAAACGACACCTATAAAACAGCTTATCAAAAAATCATGTCTGTGGCCCATGAATTTGCTCAAGAAACGGCGTGGTTTGAACCGGTTTTATTATCATTGCCAAAGGAAACATTGGACAATTTACTGCTAGCTCCCCTATTGACTCCTTATCACTTCCACCTTGAAAAGATCCTAAGAGGAAAAGAACACACCCTTTCTGCAGACAATGAACAACTCTTGGCCCTTTCGGGAAAAGCCCTGCAAACTGCCAGAAAAGCTTTTTCGGCTCTCAATGACGCTGACTTTGCTTTCGGCACCGTCCAG
Source organism: Waddlia sp. (assembly GCA_041738095.1). Taxonomy (GTDB): domain Bacteria; phylum Chlamydiota; class Chlamydiia; order Chlamydiales; family Waddliaceae; genus JTS-AC334. Next base: position 5,099 of record JBGSQP010000028.1, on the reverse strand, counting down.
GACTCCGAAGGGAAGGTATTGGAACTTACGCATGCAAATTATGGCCTTTATGTGCGCAGCCAGGACCGTCATCTCCGTGAAAACGCCTTCAAGAGCTACCACGGTCACTATAAAAAATATGAAAACACCTTAGCCGAGCTTCTTTCCGGTCAAGTGGAAACGCATGTTTTCAATGCCAAAGCGCGCAAGTACACATCCAGCTTGCAAGCCGCCCTTTTCCCGAAAAATATTGATGAGGAAGTCTACCATGCCTTGGTCACAGCTGTGAACGAGAACCTCGGTCCACTGCATAAATATATGGCATTGCGTAAAAAAGTCTTGGATTTGAACGAACTACATCTCTTCGACTTATCCGTTCCTTTAATCAAAGATTTTGATCTTTCCCTTACTTTTGACGAAGCCTTAGAAGCAGTCATCTCTTCAGCTGCTCCTCTGGGAGATTTCTATCATCAGGCTCTTTCTAAAGGGTTGACGCAGGAGCGCTGGGTCGATCGGTACGAAAACAAAAACAAGCGTTCCGGAGCCTACTCCAGCGGCTGTTATGACAGCATGCCCTACATCCTGATGAATTATAAAGATAAACTAAGAGATGCGTTTACTTTGGCGCATGAAGCAGGCCACAGCATGCATAGCTTGCTTAGCCACCAAAACCAGCCCTTTCAGTACGGAGATTATCCCATCTTCTTAGCAGAGGTGGCAAGCACCTTTAACGAGGCTCTCCTCACCCGCTACTTATTGGAAAATGCCCGCTCTAGAGAGCAAAAGATTTTTTTAATCAATCAGCAAATCGAAGACATCCGCGCTACGCTCTTCCGTCAAACAATGTTTGCTGAATTTGAATGGAAAATACACACCCTAGCAGAAAGGCAAACCCCTTTGACCCCGGCTTTGCTGAGCGAAGAGTTCTATAAGCTCAACACCACTTATTTTGGCCAGCAAGTATTCATTGATCCGGAAATCGGTATCGAATGGGCGCGCATCCCCCATTTTTATTACAATTTCTATGTGTATCAATATGCAACGGGCATTAGCGCGGCGCTTGCTTTAAGCGAAAGAGTCGTAAATGGTGGAGCAAAAGAAAGGGATCAATATCTCTCCTTCTTAAAAGGAGGATCGAGCCGCTATCCAATTGAATTATTGAAAATGGCCGGAGTCGATATGACCACACCAGCACCGGTCAAAGCTGCTATTAAAAAATTCGAAACCCTTGTGGATGAGCTAGATGATTTATTAGCACTCAGCGACTGCAAGTGCTAGATTTTTGTTGCGAAAAAAAATAGAATGACATAGCCTATTAACCAAAACACCCTAACTTATGGAGACACCCTATGGCACAAACAAAGGAAATGACCCCAAAGCAAAAAACTCAATTACAGCCTCTCGGCAACCGCGTTCTTTTGCGTAAACTGGAAGCAGAAGAAACATTGAAAGGCGGAATCATCCTCCCGGACAGCGCAAAAAAGAAGCAGGAACAGGCGGAAGTGATTGCCGTAGGCACCGGTAAAAAAGACAAACAGGGCAACTTAGTCCCTATCCCTGTAAAAATAGGCGATATCGTGTTAATGGAAAAATACACTGGCCAAGAAGTCACCCTTGACGATCAAGAATATGTGATTGTCAGATCTGATGATCTAATCGCTATCGTAACTAAGTAAACAGATAAAATAGGAGTCCACAAATGGCAGCAAAAGATATTAAGTACAAAGAAGACGCCCGTCAAAAAATCCTCAAAGGCGTCAGCACATTGGCCGGAGCCGTTAAAATCACTTTAGGTCCCAAAGGCCGCAATGTCATCATCGATAAGTCCTACGGCGCACCACACATCACTAAAGACGGCGTTACAGTAGCAAAAGAGATCGAACTTGAAGACAAGCACGAAAACATGGGCGCCCAGATGGTAAAAGAAGTGGCCAGCAAAACCGCCGACAAGGCCGGTGATGGCACCACGACCGCTACCGTATTAGCCGAAGCGATCTACGCAGAAGGCTTGCGCAATGTTACAGCCGGCGCAAATCCGATGGATTTAAAGCGCGGCATGGAGCAAGCCGTTAAGCTTGTTGTCGCCGAGCTTAAAAAACGCAGCAAGAAAGTGGAAACGCACCAAGAAATTGCCCAAGTCGCCACCGTTTCTGCCAACAACGACGAAGAAATCGGTCAAATCATCGCCAAAGCGATGGAGCGCGTCGGCAAAGACGGCACCATTACTGTTGAAGAAGCCAAAGGCTTCGAAACAACACTAGACGTCGTAGAAGGGATGAATTTCGACCGCGGCTACCTTTCAGCCTACTTCATGACCAATCCAGAAACCCAAGAATGCGTGCTTGAAGATGCCTATATTCTCATTTACGAGAAAAAAGTATCCTCAATCAAAGACATCATTCCGGTACTACAAGCCGTTGCCGAAAGTGGACGCAGCCTGCTCATTATTGCCGAAGACGTCGAAGGGGAAGCTCTTGCAACGTTAGTTGTAAACAGAATCCGCGCCGGCCTCAAAGTTTGCGCCGTCAAAGCTCCCGGATTCGGCGATCGCCGCAAAGCGATACTCGAAGATATCGCCATCCTCACCGGCGGCCAAATGGTATCGGAAGAGCTTGGCCAAAAGCTCGAGACCACCACGATCGAACAATTGGGCAAAGCAAAGAAAATCGTTATCAGCAAAGAAGACACAACCATCATCGAAGGCGCCGGCCAATCAAAAGTCATCAAAGAACGTGTAACTTTGATTAAGCGTCAAATTGAAGACACGGATTCAGACTATGACCGCGAGAAGCTGCAAGAACGTTTAGCCAAACTTTCTGGCGGCGTAGGCGTCATCCGCGTCGGTGCTGCAACCGAAATCGAAATGAAAGAAAAGAAAGACCGTGTAGACGATGCGCAACATGCGACAAAAGCTGCTGTTGAAGAAGGAATTCTTCCCGGGGGCGGCGTTGCTCTCGTGCGCTGCATTCCTGCGGTTAACCAGCTGGCAGATACCCTTGAAGGAGATCAAAAAACAGGCGCACGCATCATTGCAAAAGCCTTGAGCTCCCCTTTACGTCAAATCGTTGCCAACGCCGGACAAGAAGGCTCGATCATCTTGCAGCAAGTTGAAAAATCAAAAGACAGCTTTGGCTACAACGCTTTAACCAGCGAATTTGTAGACATGTATAAAGCCGGCATCCTCGATCCGACCAAGGTAGTACGCTTGGCACTTGAGAATGCAGCTTCTGTTGCCGGATTGCTTCTGACGACTGAGGCCATCGTGGCTGATTTCCCTGAAGATAAAAAGAGTTCACCGGTTCCTGCCGGCATGGACTACTAAAAGTCCTTCCAAAAAAGCCCGCGCTAAAGCGCGGGTTTTTTCTTTTTGACCTTCCTAGCCAATTTGTGATAGTACCATCATGGGCAGTTTACATATCGATACTTCCGGGTGGAGTTATAATCATTAGAAAAAAGTTTTTATCCGGAAGGCCTTTCTTACTCAAAATTCCTTGATTACTATAGATCCGGTTTGATTGCGTAGAGTTAAACGCAAGTTTTTACAGTCTTCCCAAAAAGTAAACCATAAAAGGCTGGAATCAAAAAGTCTCTGACCTGTTCATTTGGATTTATAAAGATGCTAAATTCGCCCGAAAAAAAATCGCCTTGCTCGGAAAACAGTATTCCTACGAGACGATTATAAGTTATGACGGAATGGAGCCGGAGGTTTGATATTTTATAATCTGATGGTAAGGGGTCTGGTATTTTTTTACTGATTTTTTGACGCTTTTCAATAAAGGGCTCCAAGCTGCCTTCTTGGCGTAATGCGTTTCTTTTCTCAAACCTTCCAGAAATGCTAAAGAGTAAACAGATCCGGAAGGAATAGCCCAAGAGGCCTCTCCAATTTTCGAACTGGCAATCAAAATCTCCCCTTTAGCATCCAGGAACAATCGTTGATAATTTTTACGTATCTCCCGTAGCTTTGGCGCTTTTACCAAAAGCGGAGCGATATCATCATCAAATTCCGTATTGCAACAATCCGCTAAAGCAAGCAATAGCCGCGGGTTCTTACCTCGTAAGATTTCAATGACTAGACCAAAGTCGAGTCCCTGATCCTCCAGAGTAAAGTAAAAATTGGGCCAAGGGTCTTTACCCTTGGAAGGCGTGCGATAGCCATGACCGGAAAAAAAGAAAAATACAAAATCGTCTGATTGCAGTTGCAAACCGCGCAAGACAGCCAAAAGCTCTTCTCCGCGTAAGTCATCACCGGTAAAAATCACCTCGACCAGCGGCATGCCCGTATATTCAGAAATTCTGCGCCCTTCCGCCTGCATATTCTGAAGGTCTTTATACACTGAGTCATTAATATTATCGGCAATCGTATCGCAAACGAGAATCATTACACAGTCTGCGCACTCTCCTCTAGCGGATAATATCAACAGAAATGTCAGAAGAATGAAGGAAGCTTTTCTCATGCCCTGTCCCTTTTAGGCTGATTTTTCATGCGGGTCTCCACAATCAACTGCTGCAAAAAATGTTCCAAACGCTGCTGAGCGGGGTCATAGTTAAGCATTACAGTTTTACTACCCGTCCCAAATAGCAGCTGGTTACAACTCGGGCTGACAAAGACGTGCAGTATTTGATCATTCTCATCCTGAAATTTGAAAGAGATTTCCGGATTAAAGTTGCAGTTTTTTTGTCTTTCAAAATCGTAATTATGGTCATCCAAAAGATTTCGCTTCAAACGCACGATCTCCTCTGCATCAAGGTGCACTTCAGGCAATGGCTGATAGCGGCTTCTAGCCTCTTCAGGAATCATGGAAAGGATGGTGACATATTTAGCGTTTTCTATGATCGCCAAGTTCTTTCCACCGAGTTTCTCAAAGAGCTTCGGCGTTGCGCCATATCCATATAATGCTGTTAGACAAAGGGCTGTGGTCATAAGTTTGCGTATCATCATTTTCCTCGCAAATGTTGAATCTTTCTTTTAACGAAATCGTGTCTTGATTACCAGAAATTATTTTCAGTTTACAGAAAATCTGCATCCGTCCTATTATGGTCACTCTTATTCCGGATTAGCTCAGCGGTAGAGCAGCGGACTGTTAATCCGTTGGTCGTAGGTTCGAATCCTACATCCGGAG
>JBGSQP010000021.1:0-3151 GCA_041738095.1 Waddlia sp. | reverse complement strand
ACTAGCCGCGCTAGATTTTACCAAGGGAGCTGCCGTAAAAAAATTGACGCTTGCCGGAGGTAAAATCTATTCAGGCAACGCCACCGAAAATTTCCTGCCGGCAGAGCCTTTTGTCTTTTTACCGGCTAAACCATAACTTGCCTTAACCTCTAAATTTAAGCCTGCCTTAATTACTTAACCTTTTTAGGTTGAGTGCTTTCGTCCCCGGATTTGCCTGGTTTAAACTCAGTGCAAACCCTCGCTATATTCCCAATTCTTGAATTCACTTCGGTATAATAACATGGCGTGAATCTATTTTTTGAAAAGCTCTGAATGAGAACCCGCTCTTTCAAACCGGATAGAGTTTTCTTTGTCATTTTTCTTATAGATCAAAAGAAAATCAGGTTGCACATGACACTTTTAAGTTTCCTTGATATTCGGTTTGGGGGAGGTTTGTTTTTAGGCTTTCTTGATATCTTTTTTGAATTGGGTGGAAAGCTCGTATTTCCGCATTATATGCCCAAGTCTTTGTATAGATCATCCATCGTTTCAAATGTTTTTATGCCCTCTCCTTTCTCGCTGGCCTCTATGGACGCAATCGTCTCAGCATTGGGAAGATGACTTAAACCAAGAGGGCACCAGCTATATTTTTCTTCTACAAGCTCCAACATAAAATCGGTGATACTGATATCTCTAGAGGCGGCAAGCATTTTGATTTTTCTTTTCTGCTCTGCAGAACAGTCTATCGTCAACCTGGCTTCTCTAGCTCTAAGATTCTTTTTTTTCGGCGTGCATTCCATAGATTTATCCTCCTAACCTTATAATACCATATTTCATTAATGGTGACAAGACACCTAAGATTCCCATTAATACAAAATAAGCGACAATGACGAAAATGAAATCAAATTTAAAATCTGAACGTGTTTTTTAAAGCGATACAGTAAGGATTGTACGACTAGAGGAGTGAACGCCGCTGCAGAGGTGACTCTTTCCAAATGATTCACAATGGAAGCCACCTTATCGGTAGATCCCTTACAGAGACGAAAATCTTTTTCAATATCTCTTACAAGAGGAAAATTAATATTCATACACATTATAAGCTATAAATAATTTAATTTATACAATTAACAGGGATTGATTTAACACACTCGTTTTTTTATTGTGTATTTTTTAAATTTATGTTAAAAATTCTATTAAAGTTTTTAATCGTTAAGGAAATGTAATGATATCTGAAATTAAAGATTTTTATTTTTACTATCACACTACTGCTGAAATAAAATATAATAACACAAGTGAGTGGATTCTAACGACTTCATTCTGTAAAAGAATGGATTTTTTGAATGCTACTTTTGATGCCCTTGCATTTCTTGTACATAGTGTTGCCCTAACTGTCTTTTCTGCTGTAGCTTCAATTGTTACGTTCGGCCTTGCTACTCGTTTTAAAGCTTGTTTTTGTAAAAATGCCTATGAAGCCTTAGTACATGCAAGCTCTATTCCTATATCTCTTGTAGGGATAATATTTCCGAAGGTAATCAACAAAGATTTTCTAAAACTTACCCCCATAGAATTAAAACATGGAATAGAGCCTGGCACTTTAAAAGAAGTTGCTGGTATTCTTGGAGGCATAATTATACGTAAAAGACGTCCACTTAAGCTTTAGACATCTGTATAGATGATGATATTTAATTAATCGGCCTTCCAGTTTTAAGTTCTTCTCTTCTTTTGGGAAAGGAGCTTCTCTTTCTTCCTCTAAAGGGCTGTATTGAAAAATCCCCTAAAATAAAGAAGCTCCTTCCTCTTTCTGCAAAGAAAAACAAGAGGAGTTTCAGATGCGTAAACGCAACTGGTTCAAAGAGGAAGTCTAACATTTCTTATAGACCTAAAAGTTATCAAGACTCTCGGCAGAGTGAAAAAACAAAAAGGCGCCGGCCGACCCGAAGAGTATTCTAATCCACTTATCCAAATCCTGCTTAAATGAAAATCCATTTTCGACTGGCCTACAGAGCTCTCGAGGGATTTGCAAAATCAATCATCGGTAGTTCTAAATATCTACGTACTCCCTGATTTGCAAGCGAGTGGCAACGCTTGGCATCAGTCTTCCTAAGCTTTCCAACTGTAATTTTAGATTCTACAGACATGAAAGTAATCGGGGAAGGCGAGTGGAAGGTCAAAATTCATGGAAGAGGGAGACCTAGAAAACGGAGCTTATGATAAACAACCAAAAAAGGAGAAGCCGGTAATCCCGCCACCAAGAATGCTCGTTATAGAGGAAAGGGGGATGAAAGAGATCATGCAGTGTTTGCCATTTTTGGCATGGGTAATGATAAAAGAGCGAGATCTCTATGGGGTAAACTTACAGGTTATGTGGAAAAAGCATTTTCCAGCATGAAACGGATGTTTGGAGACAGCTTCATTTCAAAAACCATTTTTGGTTGAAAATAAGTGAGATGTTTATTGCTAAATAAAATGGGATGTCTTCGAAAAGGTGTTTTTCAACACGGTCAGAACTAGGCAAAAAGCGTCTTCGGATCCGAAAAATAGGCAGCGCCCGAGGGGTAAATGGCACAAAGCGCCGGTACCAAAACAAGTAAACCTAAGTTGGCCCCCGCTCTGGCAATGTGCATGCCCGCTGACAATAGGTATTTGTCTTCATAATCCATATCTGAATGAACTTGGGTGAATAGATGGCTGTAAAAATTCGCCAGCTTATAGACAAACAACGCACTATGTGCGATTGCATCGATTAGTAAGGTAAACGGTGTCGAGAGGCAACCGATGACACGCGCGCCTAAGCTGCCCTTGGAAGCAGTATCCCAGCAAGCAATTTTTCTGGTAATTTTATAAGTGACACTAAATTTTTCAAGCCTTGATAATTCCACTATCGTCCCTTTCTAAGGAGATGATGATAAATAAAAATTATTAAGTTCTTATTAAGACAATGAAAGAAGATTCTTGTTCTTGACCGGTATTTAAGGATGGCTTATACCCAAACAATGGAACAAATATCGCAAGGGACCCTATGTTTAAACAATTTTTCCTCGCCTCTCTGCTAATCAGCGGTGGTTTTACCTCAAAAAGTACAGCCTGCACGCGCACACTCTATAACGGAGCCGAGAATGTCGTCCTCACCGGACGCACCATGGACTGGTCCGAGGATATGGGGTCTAATATG
>JBGSQP010000003.1:0-6604 GCA_041738095.1 Waddlia sp. | reverse complement strand
TTGCGGCTATGGTGATTTGAGTCTAGCCGGAGCAAATTTTGGCGCCTCTTTTGAATTTTAAGGCGTTTTTTACTTTGAGCGGGGTCCGGTTCCGGGCCTCGCCTTCATTTAACTTTTGGAGAATTGGCAGCCGTCAGCCATCAGTTTGTCAATATAATTTAGGTCATACTCCCCCTTCAAGAAATTCCGGTCTTCCAGCATATACTGATGGAAGGAAAGGGTGGAATGTACTCCGCCGATGTGGAATTCCCGAAGCGCTCTTTTTCCGATACGTATAGCTTCTTCCCGATCTTTTCCTTTGACGATCAACTTTGCGATCATAGAATCGTAATTTGGAGGAATTTTATAACCTGAATAGCAAGCGCTGTCAACTCTTACATGGGGACCGCCGGGAGGTAGATAATACTCCAATTGACCCGGAGATGGAGCAAACTGCTGGGAAGGATTCTCGGCATTAATGCGAAATTGAATAACATGCCCATTGAGCACAACGTCTTTTTGCTTTAACTCTAATTTTTTTCCCATTGCGATTTGCAATTGTTCTTTTACAAGATCAATACCTGTTAATTCTTCAGTGACAGTATGCTCAACTTGGATACGTGTATTGACTTCCATAAAATAAAAATTATGGTCTTTATCGACCAGAAATTCAACTGTTCCAACGGAATGATATTTTGCCGTTTTGACTACAGCAACAGCAGCTTCCCCCATTTTTTTACGCATTTTATCGTTAATGTAGGGGCTGGGAGCTTCTTCTATCAGTTTCTGACGCCGTCTCTGAATCGTACAGTCCCTTTCCCCTAGATACAAATAGTTTCCATGCTTGTCTCCAACGACTTGTACTTCCACATGGCGCGGATTTAGGATCATCTTTTCCAAATAGACATCAGGATTGCCAAAGCTAGCTTCTGCTTCTGCTCTGGCAGCTAAAAACAGTTTTTTAAATTCTTCTTCGCTATGGGCTATGCGAATACCTTTTCCGCCACCGCCCGCTACCGCTTTTATAAAAACCGGGTACCCGATTTTATTAACTTCTGCAAGCGCTTCCTTAAAGTCAAAAACGACCCCATCTGAACCGGGTATGACCGGACAGCCAGACTCTTTGGCTATCGATTTTGCGCGTGCCTTATCGCCTAATAATGCGATCGAATCTCTTGAGGGTCCAATGAATTCCAGCCCGCAGCTTTCACATATCGATGCAAAGTTAGCGTTCTCACTTAGAAAGCCATAACCGGGATGAATAGCGTCGGCTCCGGTGATCTCACAAGCTGATAAAATATTTGGAATTTTAAGATAAGAACGGTTGGAAGGGGCTTCCCCTATACAAATAGCCTCATCAGCATGTAAAACATGCAAGGCTTCAGCATCTGCTTCAGAATAAACGGCTACAGTTTGCAACCCAAGATCGTGACAGGCGCGGATCACCCTGACTGCAATTTCCCCACGATTGGCGATCAAAACTTTTTGCATTTAACCCACTTTAAATAACTTGGTGCCAAATTCCACGGGATGACCGTTATCCACCAAAATTTCTTTTACAATTCCCTGTACGCCAGCTTTCACTTCATTCATCACTTTCATAGCTTCTACAATGCACACGACCGTGTCTTTTTCCACTCGATCGCCCACCTTAACAAATGAAGGTTCGTCGGGTCCGGGAGATCCGTAATAGGTACCCACCATAGGAGATTTGATAAATAGACCTGGCTCTTCTTTATGAGGCTCTTGGTGCAAGGGAGGACTTAAGGAAGGAGGAATATCATTGGGACGTACCCTTAGGGTCTCTCTATACACGCCTGGTTGATGGATAGAAGAATGCGTCTCATGATCTGCATTTCTTGGATTGAAGATATCTTCTTTATCCAGTTCAAGCTCGAAATTATCTCGTTTGATGCGGATGCGTTTCATCTGGGTTTTCCCCATTGCAGCCATCAAATCCTTAATCTGTTTTAAATCCATTGGAATACCTTAGATTAAACACGTTGAATATATTCATGTGTCTTGGTGTCGACTTTAATAATATCGCCCGGCTCGATAAACTTTGGCACTTCCACTTTGGCGCCGGTTTCAAGAACTGCGATTTTTCCTGAGGTTGAAAGTGGAGCGGAATCCTCTTCAGCCTCAGTTTTGCTGACCATAATTTCCAGAAATTGAGGAAGCTCTACAGAAAACACTGTATCGCCATAAAAGGCAGCAGCAACAGGGATTCCTTCCTTCAAATAATCGGTTTTCTCACCCACAACAGCCCCAGGAACCATTACCTGAACGAGGTTTTTAATATCCAAAAACAGATAGTCTTTACCCTCTTGATACAGATACTCCAACTGCCTTTCATTCAAAGAGACATCTTGAACTTCCTGCCCAACTTTAAAATTCTTTTCCACACCTTTGTTGGTGGTTAAATCGCGCAACTTGGTTTTGACAAAGGGAGTTCCCTTAGGCACTGTCACTTTTACGCTTGATTCAACGCGGTACAGCTTCTTTTCAAGCGAAAGGATCATTCCAGGACTGATTTGATTGCTTAATACCATTGTTAACCTCTATTCAACTTCGCGGCATTGCGGAGTTTATTTACGCCATCGGCAATATTTTCATGCTCAAAAATATACGAGCCAGAAACCAAGATATTCGCTCCGGCTTCAACGCAAAGCTTTGCCGTCTCTTCATTAATACCGCCATCTACCTGAATATCAAAAGGGGGAAGTTTTTTGCCGGGTTTTGGCGTAACGCCACCCTGGCAAATATTCAATTTGTCGCAGGCAGTGCGGATAAAGCGCACTTTATCAAGAACCTCCGGAATAAATGCCTGACCTGAAAAACCCGGATCGACCGTCATCATCAGCATCATATCGCACTTGTCCAGATAACGGAGAGCCATCTCTTTTGAAGTTTCGGGACGGAAAGAAAGTCCGGCTTTAATATTACACTTACGAATGTAAGCCAGAGTTTCTTCAACATCTTCAGTTGCTTCAAAATGGAAAGTCAACATATCAGCACCGGAGGCCACCATCCTTTCGACGTAGTCATAAGGATGATAGACCATGATATGCACATCGAGAAACATATCGGTGGCGCGGTTAATAGCAGCAAGGGCGCGATGCCCAAGAGTCAGGTTCGGCACAAAATTGCCGTCCATAATATCAACATGCAGCCATTCGGCGCCTGAGTCCTCGATTCTTTTAGCTTCGTCTGCCAGATGGCCAAAATCGCCACTCAATATTGAAGGCGCTATTTTGATGTGAGGTGTATTCATTTCCGATCTCTAACTAATTGATGCCTATTCTCCATCAAAAACTATCAAAAGTCAAGAATAAGAGAGTTGCCCGAATTTTAAACAGGCAGGGCTAAAACAAGGGATCCATACTTGCTTTTATAATAAAAAAATGATAGATTTTACAATTATGAAACAGATTTATTTCATACATTCCCTTACAATTATTATTGTGTACTCTGTGCGCAACTAGCGCACGTTTTAACCGCTCCAACACAGAAGAGAATTCAAAAATTGAGGGATATACCGAATGTGATTCAGAATTTGGAAATATGGCAAGGAGTCATCCTGAATTTGATCCAGGAAAAACCGGCGCCAAAACAACGCAACTTGAATAAGTTGCATAACGAAGACGAGCCTCAAAGTCAGCGGCAGACCACGCAGCCAAAAACCAAATTATGAATTGCATTCGGTATATAGCAAGGAGCCGCCATAAATTTAAGGCTGGCAAAGCCGGCGTCGAAGACGCTCGAAAGGGTAATAACGAAGCAAGACCCCATTTTGAGTTCACTTCGGCATATATACATACGAAGTAAAGAATTAAACATTAAAAAGCTAGTGAGATTTTATGAGAGCAAAATTGCAATCCAATACCTTATCTACAGGGTTGGCGATGTTTTCCATGTTTTTCGGGGCCGGAAATATCGTATTCCCGATGGCTATCGGAAGGTATGCCCAAGACCAGAACTTTTATGCGATGGTCGGCCTATTGATCAGTGCGGTTGGCGTCCCATTCCTGGGACTTATGGCGATGGCGTTGTTCGATGGCAGCTATAAGTCTTTTTTCGACCGCATCGGTAAGGTTCCAGGTTTTTTGATAGCCCTGTTTATCATGGCTCTCATCGGCCCCTTCGGCGCATTACCCAGAGTGATTGCATTCTCATACTCAACCTCAAAAATGTTTTTGGGTGATTTATCCTTACCTGTATTTTCAGCCCTATCATGCCTTCTGATTTACCTAATGACTTATAAAAAAAGCCGTATTTTAGACATTCTCGGCTTTGCCTTAACACCCGTGCTCCTCCTTTCGCTGGCCATTTTAGTCATCAAAGGCCTCTTCACAGGAGATGTAGTGCATAGCCTCTCCGGCGATTCAGATTTTAACGTATTTTTGACCTCGCTTAAAGAGGGGTACAATACGATGGATCTTTTAGCCACATTCTTCTTTTCCTCGGTAGTAGTGCTTTGCCTAAAGCAAGAATTAGGAGAAAATACCAATGTCAAAAAACTTGTCTCAATGACCTTGAAAGCAAGCTGCATCGGCGCTTTTTTACTCGCTGTCGTCTATGTAGGGATTAGCTATGTTGCCGCATTTCATAGTGCCGCCCTTTCAGGCGTTCCAAAAGACGAACTTTTAGGAATGCTTGCTATGCATATTTTGGGTCCTTACGCCGGAATTATTGCTGTCATTGCGGTAGCTTTGGCTTGCCTGACAACAGCGATTGCATTGGCTGCTGTTTTTGCTGAATTTTTACATGAAGATATTACACGCAAAAAACTAGCTTACCAACCGGCATTAATTTTAACTTTGGTTACAACATTTTTCATGTCGACATTGCATTTTGCAGGGATACAAGGATTTTTAGAGCCTATTCTTATAGTGATCTACCCCTCATTGATCGTTTTAAGCGCGGTAAACTTGCTGTATAAATTAACAGGTTTCCCTTATGTTAAAACGCCGGTGCTTGCCACATTTGCCATCTCGCTTGGATTATATCTTTATAATCTAATAGCTGCGTAGTATTCAATCTCCACACGTACGGGGCCGTTAACGGATTCCCGTACGTATTCATTGAAAAAAACTTAACTATTGAGGCCCCCTCATTTGCTATGCAAATCACGCAATCTAAAAAATTAAATAAGAAGAATAACTAAACCGAGGGTGTAGAGATGGGTGGTGTTCTAAACCTTCCCAAATGAGCTTCCGCAAGAGAATCCAATATTCCCCAACCAAGCTTCCTTCATGTTGAGATATAGCTTCGTATTCGACATAAAAACTGCCCTCTCTTAAAATTGCGATTTGCGTCAGTTTTACCATCCTAATGTCTTGTTCTCCCTGATTATTCGTAAAGGAAACACAAAAGTTATGCATGAGACGAAGAACGCATTCCAAATTCTCTATATGATCCTCGAGCAGTTTTTCAGCTTGGATTCGGCACTCCTTCATGTCTATGGCCCATTCCTCTTTTTCTTGTTTAAAGGAAAAGTAGGGAAACCAATGATCATGGATTGCATTGCCACAAAATCTAAGTAGAATCTCAACATGATCAATCGCTTCTTTTCCCCGTTTGGCATGAATCCCATAAAATGTTGCTATCACCGATGAGGCCTGGTGAGTCCAATGCAGCTTTTTGTGACACCTTATACAGGTTTCATCGAAATGGAATATTTTAGAAACGATCGGGTGAACTTTAAGGTTGAGTTCAAAACTTTCCAGCTGAGCAAAAAGTTTCTGATCTACATTGGCGCATGTTGCCAGCGAAATTGCGATCCCAAAAATATCTTCAAATATTTGCGTAAATCTATTAAAAGGTACGAAAAGCTGATATTCAAAAAAGACGGCAAGTGCCTCTACGCTTCACCATAATGCACGGGAGCTTTCACGTTTTTTGGAAATGCCCCCTTGGAAAGTTCTCAGCGGCAGAGACAAATTTTAGCTTCTATCTATGTTCGGTGACTTTAACTTTAGCCACCGGCACATCAAATACTTGACTTTTTTCTACATAAGCGCCTTCGATTCCTGAAGAGAAAATCCACATCTATTACACTTGGCAGGATTGTGTGATACAATGAGATTAGGAGTTTCGACTTGTGCAAGGGTTCTTACCAAATGTTCATTTTGGCCTCCCAGCTTTCTCCCTGCATTACCTCCATCACTGCTTGGCGGTTTTCCACTATTGTTAATCTTTTTAGCAATCTGACCTTCAAGCTCTTGCGCACGAGCTTATAGCTCTCTTGAGTTCTTACGATTTATCGGTTTCAGAATAAGTCATGCTGAGAGGTAAGCAAACTTTTGATTATCAAGAGAATAAAAGTTTTAGACTTCTTCACCTTCAGACCACCTTGTTTTGTAAAAAAGAGGAATCGGAATAGTTAATTTATTAATCTCTACAATATTAATATAAAAACACCAAAACAATAAACTTGTATTGTATAATTAAAATATAATATTTACGATTTTAAAGGTCTTTTATGGGTAGTCCTAAACAGGTAGTGATTTCAAATTTTTGTTGTAATCGCAGATAAACATTTTAATTGCACCTATATGATTTTCCATTTTCTTTGAAAATGACAATGCTTTTCTGACTAATCTTGAGCATCGCTGTCGGATTG
>JBGSQP010000016.1:0-303509 GCA_041738095.1 Waddlia sp. | reverse complement strand
GAGCACGTCACGATGCCTAAAAGAGGGGTTAAAGGAACGAACGGCGTACGAAAGGAGCTTTCCATTTCAGGGGCTGTGCGACGAAGGACAATCAAACCCGCACAAACCAAAACAAAAGCAAATAAAGTGCCTATGCTTGTCATGTCTCCGACAACAGCTCCCGGAATAAACGCGGCGATTAATCCTACGATGACGGCAAATAAAAGATTCGCTTTATATGGAGTTTTAAACCTGGGATGGACAGCGGAAAAAAGACTTGGGAGCAAACCATCACGGCTCATCGAATAAAAAATACGGGATTGCGCCATCAGCAACACTAATAAAACAGAAGAAAGTCCAATCAAAATTGCCCCTGAAACCCACTGCGCCAGCCATGCATACCCGGTCATATGAGATTGGATAGCATAAATAATAGAGGCCTCTTGCCCGACTGTTCTAAAGTCTTCGGTACTCGCTAAGCCGGTCAATACATACGAAAATAAGATATAGAGAGTTGTACAAATGGTTAGAGATCCGAGAATACCAATCGGCATGTTTCTTTTAGGATTGATCGTTTCTTGCGCGGCAGTTGAAACGGCGTCAAATCCGATAAAAGCAAAAAAAACAGTCCCTGCCGCCCCTACGATTCCCAGCATGCCTCCATAATTATGGGTAAGCCCCTGGCTGTCGGTATAGATTTCAGGGAGGGGGATGTAAGGATCGTGATTTGCCGGATTAATGAATTGCCAGCCAAAGACAATAAACATGATCACAATCGCTATCTTGAGCATCACAATCAGGCTGTTAAATAAAGCAGACCCACTGATCCCGCGTACTAACAGGGCGCTTACAAGAAGAACGCTTATGAATGCAGGGATATTTAAAATTCCCGTTTGCATCCCCCCCGAAGCATCGACTGCGCTCTGAAATGGGGAATGGCACCATTCGTAAGGAATATATAAGGGTTTTCCGCCGACATTGATATATCCTAGAAACCTATTAAAATACTCACTCCACCCGATCGCTACCGTTGCCGCCCCTAAGGCATACTCCAAAATCAAATCCCAACCGATAATCCAGGCAACAAGTTCTCCCATAGTCACATAAGAATAAGTATAGGCGCTTCCGGCAATTGGAATGCGACTTGCGAACTCCGCATAGCATAACCCTGCAAAAGCGCATCCTATTCCCGCCAGAACTAAACTGATGGTCACTGACGGGCCTGCATTATCTGCGGCGGCGGCGGCAGTACGAATAAATAAACCAGCACCGATAATGGCTCCTATTCCCAGCATAATCAAACTAAATGCGGTAAGCGATCTTTTAAGGGCATTGTCAGGACCTGCTTGCTCTAGCACTCGTTCTACCGATTTTTTCGCAAATAAATTAGACATGATGATCTTAAAACCCCAGGATCGACTCTATCGGAGGAAGAAACCGGGATCAAGACTTTTTTTGATGCAATTGTAGTACGATAATTTTACTATGCGCTATAGGATGAAAATAGAGGGTCTGCTGTGCAAAACAAGGATCATTATAAAATTGATAAATGGGGCGAAGGCTACTTTTCCGTCAATTCCCTAGGACATGTCTCTGTGAAGCCTAACCGCCAGGGAAACGGCGGCGATCTTTTTGATTTAATGAAATCCCTTGTGGCTCAAGGCATTGAACCTCCCATTCTTATCCGCTTTAGTGGCATTATCCGCGATCGAATCCACCTTTTGAACGCCGCCTTCCAATCGGCAATTCATGAGTATAGCTACCACAATACGTATCAAATGGTTTTTCCTGTGAAGGTCAACCCACAACGACATGTGGTAGAAGCGGTACAGAGCGCAGGAGAAAAGATCGGCCTTGAAGTCGGGAGCAAACCGGAGCTGATTGCGGCCTTGCCCCTAAAAACCCCTGCAGAGACCCTACTTCTCTGCAACGGCTACAAAGACGCGGAATACATCACTCTTGCGTTGATGTCCACCAAGCTTGGACGCCGCACCGTGGTAATTATAGAACAAGCGTATGAGTTAAATCTGATTTTGGAAGCGTCAAAAAAGTTAGGAATTGAGCCAGAGATCGGTTTTAGAATGAAGCTTTCAAGCACGGGATCGGGCCGCTGGCAATCTTCGGGTGGAGACCATTCCAAGTTCGGTTTATTTCCCCACGAGATTATTTCTTGCATCGACCTTTTGAAAGCAGAAGAAAAAACCCATTGGGTTAAGCTGCTGCATTTTCATAGCGGCAGTCAGATAACAAGCATTGAATCGATAAAAAAGGGGCTGAAGGAAGGCGCGCGCATGTATACCGAACTTGCGGCTCTACTCCCCTCTTTATCCATTTTTGATGTGGGAGGGGGATTGGCCGTCGATTACGATGGCTCGAAAAGTGTCTCCGACTCTTCGATGAACTATACGATGGAAGAATATGCTCGTGATGTGGTTTCCGCCATAGGCGATGCCTGTTTAGCGGCAGGGATTGCCGATCCGCTTATCATCACCGAATCGGGACGCGCCGTGGTGTCCCATCATTCGGTTTTAATTACCGAGGTAATTGATGTAACGCCTGTGCCAAAAGCGGAAAAAAGTGAAGACCTTCTGAATACACACGCCCTGTTGAAAACGCTGCATTCTTTGGATCAGAAGTTATCGACAGAAAATTGCCGTGAAACATTTCATGATCTCATGGATCTCAAAGAACAAATCTTGGAGGAGTTCATCTACGGCAAAATAAATGTCAGAGAAAGAGCCAGAGCGGAGAAAACAGCTCAACTATTATTCGCGAAGATTCGTATTTTTTATAAGCAACTTCCCTTCGTTCCCGATGAAATTTCCATTTTAGATAAACTCCTGCTCGAAACGTATTTCTGCAATTTTTCCGTATTCCAGTCTTTACCCGATTCTTGGGCCATTGGCCAGTTATTTCCCATTATTCCCATTCATAAACATAATCAAGAAGCTTCCCACCAAGCCATCCTGGCGGATCTAACCTGCGATAGCGACGGGATCATCAATACCTTTATAGGCACTCAAAACGCCGTTCCCTTTATCAAACTGCACGATTACAGCGGCGACCCCTACTACTTGGGCATTTTTCTAACCGGCGCGTATCAAGAAATCCTGGGAGGGCTGCATAACTTGTTCGGCGATACGAATGTCGTCCATGCAGAATTAACAGATGATAACCAATGGGAGCTTTCCCATCTGGTGGAAGGGGATACGGTCGAGGAAGTCTTGCATGCTACTCAATACAACAAAGAACAGCTGCTTAGTCAGCTTCATGAACAGATCGAAGCTTCTTTGAAAATTAAAAGAATCTCTCCCGAGGAGAGCGCCCAAATCAAAAAACTTTTTAAACGCTCTTTAGAAAGCTACACTTATTTGGTTGTATAATGGACGCAAACCTCCCCTTCGGACAAGGACATGGAATCTCCGGTCGATATGCCGGGTTGCCGGATGAGTATTGCAGTCTCTCCTCTTCTGAAATAGTCATACTGCCTATCCCCTTTGATAAAACCTCCACCTACCAAAAAGGGAGCGCTAAAGGTCCTGAAGCCTTGATCGAGGCCTCCAGAAACATGGAGCTTTATGATATCGAAACGAACTCCCAAGTTTATCTAAAAGGCATTTATACAGATGGCGCTATTCAAGCGGACACTTCAGAAACGATGTTGGACTTAACCTATCGGCGCACCAAAGAGTTGTTAAACCTGGGAAAATTTGTAGTGGCTGTAGGAGGCGAACATTCGATTTCTTCTGCTGTCATTCGGGCGCACGCTGAACAGTACGGTTCCCTTACAGTACTTCAGCTGGATGCACATGCCGACCTGCCAAAAAGTTATGAAAACAACCCTTGGAGCCATGCCTCTGTTATGGCCAGAGTCAAAGAAATCCCCCAAGTTGCCAACATTGTCTCGATAGGCATCCGCAGCATGAGCGTAGAAGAGCTGCCCTATTTAGACCGTGCGCATACTTTTTTTGCCCACGAACTTGACAACGAAGGATCCTGGATGGACCGTGTCTTGAAGCAGCTTGAGAATCCTTTGTACATTACTATTGATCTCGATGTATTCGACTCCTCCTTGATGCCGTCCACAGGAACACCTGAGCCGGGCGGACTCGACTGGAAGCAAGCAACGGTCTTGCTCAAAAAAATTCTGCAGCAAAAAAACGTTGTCGGCTGCGATGTCGTGGAACTATGCCCGAATCCCTCCAATCCGGCACCCGATTATTTAGCGGCAAAACTGATTTATAAACTGTTAAGTTACAAATTCACGTGAGCAATAAAATGACGATTCGAGAGTTTATGAAGAAAAATTTTAAGCACTTCAATGCGGCCGTTTGCGTCGACGCGGCCGAAGGCTGGATACAACATTTGCAGCAACCGGGTAAAATGATGGTCACACTTGCCGGAGCCATGAGTACGGCAGAATTAGGCATCTCACTTGCAGAGATGATTCGTCAGGACAAAGTCCACGCCATCACCTGCACGGGAGCTAACCTAGAAGAAGACATCTTTAATTTGATTGCACACAATCACTATCTGAGACTTCCCGATTACCGTTCCTTAAGCAAATCTGATGAGGAGGCGTTATTAAAAAAAGGGATGAACCGCGTAACGGATACCTGCATTCCAGAAGATACCGCTATTCGTCGCATCGAAAAGGAAATTCTCGCACTATGGCAACAGGCTGATAAGGAAAAGAAAGCCCACTTTCCTTATGAATATATTTATCAATTATTGGACTTGCCGACAATTCAAAAGAGTTTTGAAATCGACCCTAAAGACTCTTGGGTTCTGGCTGCCAAGGAGAAACAATTACCAATTCTCACACCCGGCTGGGAAGACTCGACGCTGGGTAATATTTTTGTTTCCCATGTGATTTCAAAAGATCTTAGCCGCTTTGACACCATGAAATCCGGATGCGAGCAAATGGTCTTTTTAGTGGAATGGTACAAAAAAGAATCTACCAAGTACAAACTTGGTTTCTTTCAAATTGGAGGAGGCATCGCCGGCGATTTCCCGATCTGTGTGGTCCCGTTATTGCGTCAAGACCTGGAAATAGAGGTGCCTTACTGGTCCTATTTTTGCCAGATCAGTGATAGCGTGACGTCTTTCGGTTCATATAGCGGAGCTGTGCCCAATGAAAAAATCACCTGGGGAAAACTCAGTGCAGATACGCCCAGCTTTGTCATCGAATCGGACGCATCCATTGTCGCGCCCCTTATTTTTAGTTATGTTTTAGGGAATTAGAGGCAGATTTAATCTTCTGGATTGCCTTTATCCCCCTTTCCTCTTTTGATTTTATTTTTCACTTGTGAAGCCAGCTTTTCATAACGTTTTAACAATTTCTCCAATTCTTTATCAGAGAGTTCTTCCGATTTTAAAAGTTCATTATGCGAATCGTCCATCGCCCGGATGATCTCATCGAGTTTAAGGTGCACTGCAACTGTGTCATGGTTTTGGGTGTTTTGCAAAAGAAAGACCATTAAAAACGTGATGATGGCGGTGGTCGTAGTGATAAAAAGCTGCCAGTTTTCACTGTAATTTAAAATTGGGCCGAGAATAAACCAGATTAGAATAATTAAAAATGCTAGGGTAATTGTAGCTGGATGACCTAAACAATACGACAATGCCCTGGAGAATTTTGAAAACATGCGTTACCTCCATTGGATTCCTCTTCTTAGCGCATTCTAAAAAAAAACTATAATTTCATATACTTAAAAACCATCGAACCTTTATTTTAAGCCCACTTTTTATTAGGAGTTCTCATGAGTCATCTCTTTGCCATTTGCATCTATTCCATCATAGCCTGCGCCTTCCCCCTAAGCCTCTCTGCTCAATGCTCTTATGAAATTTATGGAAAATGCCTCTATCTCCAACCAAATAGCAGTGCCTTAAATTATGGGGTGGAAGCCATCCCCTTGCCGCTTGTTACACCTAATTGGAACACATTTGAAATTGATCCCGATTACCATTTCGGCTTTGAAATTGGCGTCTTAGCTAAATTCCAGAACAACCTTAATCTAGGATTAAGCTGGGAGCGACTGCATGCCAACGACTCAGCATCGTTCTTGACCTCCACAAATAATATGGTAGGGCCTTTTTTCGATATTGGACCCAACTCCTCAGCTTATAATTTAGCTAAAGGCAAGGTATCGTTCCATTTTGATCAGATCGATTTGATCTTAGGAAAAGAGTTTTGTTTCTCAGGCCACCTACTTGTGAATTTTTATGCGGGCGTTAGCTATGCAAATATCAAGCAACAACTGAAATCCAGTTACTTTTTTACCGGGGAAACTGAAGAGCCGATTTCGCGCACTATCGATACCCCTTCTAAATTTGAAGGTGCAGGCCCACAAATCGGCATCGATTATCATTACCTGATCTGCCGCAATTTTTCTTTTGTAGGCAATTCCAACGCCTCCCTTTATATGGGAAGAATGAAAAACCACACCAAGTACATCTCCTACACACCGGAATTAGAGCCTTTCGATCTGGAGTCAAATGTGCAAAAAACAAAAGTGCCGAACAGATCGCAGCTAGTCCCCGGTTTCGAGCAAAGCCTAGGCCTCTCTTTTGCAACAAATATCCGCTGCTTTAAAATAGCTTTTGAAATCGGCTACCAATGTCAGATCTATTTAGACGCTATCCAAACGGTTGATATGACGGCACCCCAGGTATTGCCCGCCACTGAATTCATCACTCCCGAAGTTGGCGTTTATGCTGTAGGTTTTGAAAGACACCTCAGCAATTTTATGTTAAGCGGACCCTACGCCTCCATTAACATCGTATTTTGACCTGAATTGAATACCGAAACGACTTCTGTCGTTTCGGTATATATTTTTTTGGTAAGGAAAAAACATGGCTTATACACCAAAGTATTCCGGAAACATTAAATATCCCCTCAATAGCTTTGCGACACCTCTTGCTGAAATCTCTCCAGACGATTCCTTAAGGATTCAATGGGACAAAGCGGAATCAAATAGAAGCAAAGAAACCTTGGTGGGCAAGAAAATTCGTATAATGACAGAACCATCTCTTCAAGACATTCCCTCTCTAATTTTAGGGAATGCCCCGCATAGTATATCTTTACCGGAACAAATTTTGTTTGAGTATTCAACGAAGGCTTTTGAATGTTTTAAAAACGTTTGGGAGTTTAGTAATTTCTGGAAACGCGCCAATACCTGTGATGCCACTCTTTGTTTTATAGCGGCTTTTTGCAAGCGCTGGCCAAAAGACCCTCAGGCACTTAAATTCCAGCAAACAGCCAAAGAAATGCTGGTTTCGAATTTAACCTACTTCAAGTCTTTTGATCTGAGTTCTATTTGGGCAGACGATTTAGGATGGTGGGGACTGATGGGACTTAATGCCTACAAGCTATTGAAAAGAATGGGCGATAACGCATTAGCAAAAGAGTATTTAAAAGTTTCGACTCATTTCTGCTGGGAAAATCTCCTGAACTTTGCTTACGATCACAGCGAAGAAGCCAAACCGATCCCTCATGGCTTTCACAACGGCGACGCAAAAGGGGAACACAAAGGGGTTAAAAACACAGTGGTCAACGCCTTAACCATCCTGCTGTCTACACGTCTCTATCGCCTCCTAAGCAGTGAGAATTGCCCTGACAAAGACCAATATCTTGAAATGGCGTACCGACAGTGGGTTTGGTTTACCTCCTGGTTCCAGCTTCAAGAGTATGAGTATCTAAAACATATCGATGACAGCGCAGCGCTTGTGCAGGAAAGACCCACCGCCTTTTATGAAGGATCCAACTATCAAGACCCCTCACATCCCTCATGGAGCGCAGGATGGGTATGGTCAGGAGATCAGGGGCTGCTGATCGGAGCACTCGTCGACCTTCTGTTGATAAAAAATGATTTAAAGCTTTATCTCGACCGCACTCAGCCCGGTTTAAGGTTCGATGAAACCCTCTTTGAAAGTACGGTGCAGCTGCTCCTTCAAAAAGTTGCCCTTGGCGTCCAAAAAGCGTTGGTCGGCAATAACGATGGCATCATGCGCGAGGCTCCGTTTGCTGCAAGCTTCGGCGCCTTATTCGGTAGTGACTATCTCGCTGGAAGAGGAATCCTTATCCGTTATCTGGGGGCCGCAGAAACCCAAGCCGCACTGAGAGATGTGGATCTAAGATCAACTATAAACGCTACAGTAAACGGCTTATGGTCGACCAGAGCCGTGGATACGAACCAATTCAAACCCGAATTCACAACTGCAGAAAATGACTTGGACTATATCAAGCAGTTTCAATCGCTATGGGGAACGTCGGATCAAACTACTCTTTGGCAAATCGATTCCGATGACCCATTATTGGAAGACGGCGTCTGCCAGGCAATCGGCCTCGATTTCTTAGGTGCTGCCATTTGCTGCAAGCCATCTTGACCCTATCCTATACCGAAGTGAATTCAAAATTTGGGAATATAGCTAGGAATCGCCCTAGGAAGGTAAAGCAAGCACTGAATGCGCGCAACCTGAATAGGTGGAGTAAATGAGGCGGACCTAAATTTAGTGGCTGAAAACGAAGCTATACCGAAATGAATTGAATAAAGTACACTGCTGCTCCAATTCATTTTTAATAAAGGTATTTATGAGTTTTACAAGACCTACTTCAGCTTCTCGCCCTTTTCCATTTACAATGCCCGCGTATATGACGAATGTCGAACCTACAAAATACGTCAAAATAGATGGAGTCACTCAGATCAATCCTAAATGGAAACAGTATCAGGAATCCCATGGAAAGCCTACAACCAGCGCTCTTTATCCAAGCCAGGCCCTTGTTGTCATTTCCAGCATGGAGCAGCACGAGCAATTAAGAATCGTTTCTAAATCTTCTGGACATGGCGATGTCCCCCTCTCTGCCGCAACAGATTCTACTATCGAAATGATGCAGCAAGTCGAAATGTACAAAAGGGTCGGACTCTCGCCTGATGCCATTGTGGATGCCCTCTGCAAGATCTTTGTAAAACATGAAGTGCCCATGGGCATGATGAATAAACTTATGGACTTGATAAATTATGACGAACTGGAATTCATTATGGACGATAGCAGTTCCATGAGAGACAGTTCCAACGCAAAAGACGCTCAAGGAAGACCTCAAACCCGTTGGGAAGAGGCCAATTCCCGCATGTTAGAGATGATCGAAGTAATGGCCTACGTACCCATACCTAAACTTACTATCCGCTATTTTAACCGAAAAGATGTGATCTCTTTTCAAAGATCAGGCGAAACTCCCGAAAACTTTATGAACACCGTTGGGGGGCAAGTCAAGAAAATTGCAGCTTCTCTTCCAAGCGGCAACACCCCGGCCAGGGAACGTTTAGAAGAATCATTCGAGCGCGGTATTGGTAAACGTATTTCCCGTTATTTTTTTTGCGATGGCCAGCCCAATGGCGGCAACGCGGCCCGTAAATCGATTGCGGAAATGATAAAAAACCGTGCTAAACCACAAGAAAACCCTCTGACGTTTTTAAGCTGCAGCGATCAGGACGCTGATGTCGAGTGGATGAAAGAAACTGAAGAGCTGGCACCCTATTGCGCTGAATATGACGATTTTGAAGACGAAGCGCGCGAAGTCCATCGTGACCAAGGAGAAGTACTTCCCTACACCAAGGGATTCCATTTGATAGGCCAGCTTGTAGGCGCGATGAATCCTGACGATTTAGACGCGATGGATGAATCGATTCCGCTAACAAAATGGACCCTTGATAACATCATGGGTGTTCAAACAACCGATCAAGAATATCGGCGTTACTATGAAGGCTTCCAGAAAGCGCAAAGAAACCGCAAAATCGAATCTCCCATGGACAAAATTAAGGCAAATTTCAATTGGGAAGCGGCTTTTTCGGATTTTGTTAGAAAAAAATCTTCCGACTCCATCAATTTGGCACAAGACTTTAAACGACAACTCGAACACGCTTAATCTTTCTGAACGGCCGCATTGATGCGGCCGTTCTATTTAGTCTACGTTATTTTTTTGCAAGCGTCTTGCTATGGGAAAATAATTCGATCATCGCCTTATTAAACGCGGGAATATCTTCCGGCTTTCGACTGGTGACTAGATTTTCGTCTTTGGCCACCTCGGCATCTATCCAATGCGCCCCTGCATTCACAAGATCAATTTTTACAGACGGCCAAGAAGTCATGGTTTTCCCTTTCACGGCTTCGGCGTTAATGAGAGACCAAGATCCGTGGCAGATAGCGGCTATAGGTTTTTGAGCTTTCACAAAGCTTTTAATAAAATTAATCGCTTGAGGATTCATTCTTAAAGTATCAGGGCTAATCATACCGCCCGGTAAAAGAAGCGCGTCAAAATCTTCCCCCTTGGCTTTTTCCAACTCTTTTTCGACAGGAAATTCATCCCCCCAATTTTTTAATTTCCATCCTTTGACTTTACCCTTTACTGGAGAAACAATCTCCGTTTTTGCACCGGCTTGCTCAAGAGCCTTCTTCGGTTCTGTCATCTCCGATTGTTCGAAACCATCTGCCACCAGAATGGCAATTCTTAAATCCTTAATATTTTGATTCATAACCCCTCCTTTTATTATATAATCGGCTCAACTATCATTTATCATAAAAATTGAATCTTGTCATTTTTATATATAATAAGCTAAGAATTAAGATTCTATATTTTAGGTAAACAATGACGATTTCATCTACTGCCCATCAGCCGAAATTTGCCGTCTTTCTCGACATCGATGGCGTCTTTAATCGGAATGGTGTTTCAACCGTACTTATTGATGAAATCGTTAAAGAAAAATTCGGCGAACTGGATCACTGCTCCAAATGTGCGACCAGATGCATAACCTGTGAAACAGCCGCCGCGCACCTCTTTGACTCTACTTCTATATCTCATTTCCATCACTTGGTCACAAAAATTCAAGAAATCGCCGAAGCGCACATCATCATCTCCTCTGACTGGAGAAGAGAACGAAGCATGAGTCAGTTAAAACAAATTTTTCACATACACCCCTTTACCCCCTTCATCCTGGATAAAACAACGGAACAGCGCGATGGTGAATGGAGAGTCTTTTGCCGCGCACCTCATGTGGGGAGATGCCGAGCGAGCGAAATAAAAGAGTGGCTCGCTCAGCATCCTGGATATTTCGGACATTTGATCTTTGATGATATCGACGACCACCTCACCCAAAATTTTTCAGAAAAATTTATTTCCACCTTTCATGAGGGAGCTTATCTTTTAAGAGGCGAAGATACAACCAAGGCTTATCAAATCTTTCTCAAAATGGCTCAAGAGGCAGGCTTAGCAGGAAGTTCCGAAGTACCGGATCAAAGAGCGCCTAAGGGTCCTTCATGTTGACGTACCAGCATTCCTTCCTTGTAAGCCTTTGAGTGCAAGTCTATGACGGCACCTGTGGCGTAATCAACAAATTCATTGATAGAGACGTTTGCGTCAAGCAACTCGCCGAATCGCCTTCCCCTATTGATCGCGTGCTGTGCTCCGCTACCTGTTAGAAAATGGGGCGTTACAAACGCATCCGCCAGACAAAAGATGTCCAATTGCCTTTTGCTGAAGAGTTAATTTGGGTGGGGGTAAATGGATTGGGTCAATGCCAGGCAGTTGAAAAGGGATAAATATCAAGCAAGCTAAAGCTGCGAATGCCACTTTTATAATTTTCTCAATCAGGGAACTTTGCCCGTAAATGGTACATTCATCGATTTGAGTACCACACCAAAGAATTATCCGTTCAATTTTTCATATTTACCCCTTTTTTCTAATAAAATAAAAATTAAATATTAAGATTTAGTAAACCTGAGTGATTGATGGTAATTAGCTTTTTGTTTATAATTTTTAATTTTTCAGGTAAAAAATGACGATTCCATCTACTTCTGACAAGCCAAAATTTGCCATTTTCCTCGACATCGATGGTGTCTTTAATCGTGATGGCAATTCGCCAGTACTCATTGATGAGATCGTTAAAGAAAAATTCGGAGAACTTAATCACTGCTCAAAGTGCGCGACTAGGTGTATCACTTGTGAAACCGCTACTGCATACCTCTTTGATCCCAATTCTGTATCTTATTTTCATCAGTTGATCACAAAAATTCATGAAATCGTCGAAGCGCACATCATCATATCCTCCGACTGGAGAAGAGAAAGAAGCGTCAATCAGTTAAAACAAATTTTTCACATGCACCCCTTTACCCCTTTCATACTGGATAAAACAACGGAACAAAGTGAAGGTGAATGGAGATTTTTTTGCCGCTCCCCTCATGTTGAGAGATGCCGAGCAAGCGAAATACAAGAGTGGCTCGCTCAGCATCCGGAATATTTCGGGCATTTGATTTTTGATGATATCGACGACCACCTCTCCCAACATTTTTCAGAAAAATTTATTTCCACCTTTCATGAGGGAGCCTATCTTTTAAGAGGCGAGGATACAACGAAGGCTTATCAAATCTTCCTCAAAATGGCTCAAGACGCTGGCTTAGTAAGCACTTTTACAGCACCGGTTTGAAGATTGTAATGCACTTCCACTTTTCCATCTGCCACCAGCTTTTTGCTTCGTCCCCGTTATGACAGCTTTTCATCTTCATGTTCCAGCAAAGCTCTCATGGCCCCATGACATTGCCCGCCACACATACGAAAAATGATCGCCTATGCCTTGATCTAAAAGAATCTCGGGCACCAAGAGAGCATCGGAAAGTGCGTAGCAGGACTTTTCTGAAGGGATTCTTCTAGTTACTCAGAAAAGTATTGCAATCGCATCAAGATGATATCGCAGCCAAAAAATCTACTAAGATCGTTGTAAATAATTTTTGGCAGAACCTAGGAGCGCAATCTAGTCGCATGTGCAGCAATGGAAAAAGTATTAGCCTAGTTTCCTTTTTAGGACTAAAGCATCGAATTTAGCGGTGATGTCTTTATCTTCAATTGCGTCCACTTCCATTTTCAATTTCTTCAATAATTGAGGATACCATTCCTTTCCTCTGAGACATAAGAAAGCCTTATCCTCAATCGATTCCACCAGTATTTCGATAAGATCGATAAGAACGCTTTTATCTTTATCTCGCTTATAGACGTCCAATATTTTTTCAACGAAACCTAGATAGACATGAGTAGGATACGATGGGTTTATTTTGAGAAAGTTTACGAAATTTTCCGTGTAAAAAAGCTTGTCCTGAATGATCTTGTATAATCCGCTGAAGCTTGGAATTTGATCAAATAAAAGCTCGCAGCTCTCTATAAAGGGATCCATTATAAAAAAGGAAAAGCTGAGCTGGTTATTTATAATTTCTATGGCATGGATGATGGCTTCTACCGAATTGAATTTAAGCGTTTTTTTTATCACTAACGGCAATAAATTCAAATAGGTAGAAGGAAGAGGAATCTTTGCCTGATTTACATATAACAGGGGTTCCAGATATTCAAAAACACCCATGACACTTTGGGTTTCATGAAAAAATTCAGTACAATCTGTCAGATGTGTAGCAAAATTATCATGGTCAGGGGGTATTGCATAAACAAGTTCCTGCACTAATTTTAACAACACCGGTTTTTTTTTCTCTTGAAAGCGATAGATTAAGAAAAAAAGCGTTTGCGATGCAAATTGATACCATTGATCAGAAATGTGTTCATTTTTTGGAGCTAATAAAACTTTATGAAGTATTTTAGTTGTCCAACTAAATAAGCTCTTTTCCCACTCAATAAATGCAGGTACCTTAACAAACCTTCTAGGATAGGGAATGATCAATTGTATAATTGTTGTTGGAACAGGGAGTTTATCCTCTATAATAATCTGATCCATCAATGGCCCGGTAAAGACTCTGGTGCATTTAAGCAGTGTTTTATCAAAAAGAGGTGCGGTTTTAGGATCCAAGAGCATTTGGACCAGTTGTTCTGCAGCATAATTAAGCCATTGTTTGGATGCTTGCTTGCTTATTTTTATAATCGGATAACGTAGCATTAATATGTCCAAAATCACATCTGGCTGGGTGGTATGTCTTGCAAAAGACGCCATATTATTGATGATACAAGGGCCAATAAGATTCGCTCGGCGGATCATCAGTTCATCATTTTGAGATTCCAGATTAGAAAAGTTCATATGAATTAATGGCTGTGTAAGGGAAACACAAGCACTAGTAGGAACTCCGTTCTTCATTTGCCTTTCAGCTAACCAAAGCAAGGAAAGTAAAGGTAAATTCTTTGTAAGAGTTATGTAAAGCTCCATAAGGTCTAAATCGCTATCCACAAGGGCATTGATCAAACGATCTGCAGCTTCCACTAAAGGCGCAGTGTCTTTGCAAGAGGTAAGAGCAAGTGTTAATAACTTTATCGCTTCTTGATCTCCTTTGGATGTACCTGTCTGAATTAAAAAATCTAACCATTCACTAATTACCTTGGGATCTAAAACGATCGGTGAACGAGAATATAATGTCATAAGCTCTACCCGTTCATCTTCATAGGTTTTAAGCGCTCGCATGATGGATAAGCTAATGCCTCCTAAGGCCTCTTTCTCCTTCAAACAGTGATGTGAAAGTGGAGACTCTAGATTTAAAACTTCTCTTTTTAAATCCATAAACCAATCACGATGGCCATTCATTTTTACGCCTAGGTCTCGTATGATTTTTCCCATTCCAACCGATGGATTTGATTGAAGCCAATTTTTGAACCGATCCCAGGTATTTAAAATGAAAGAGCGGCTAGCTTCGCTGAATACAATTTTCCATGTCGCCAAGGTTTTTGGAGGACTTTTTTCGAATAACGCAAGGGTTGTTTTTTCAGAAATATCCTTTTGGAAAATCACTGAAAAAATAAGTTGCTGCAGAAGTTCAAACCCCATTTCATTTTCAAGTTCATCTACGTTTTCCAGCAGCAAACGCGCTTGATTCTGGGGATTGATTCTGGGCTGTATGGATAGGATCAGGCGCCGAAAGGGGCTTGGATCGATACAATCCCTTACTCGGCTAAGCCGTTCAAAAATCCTGCCCGTTTGTTTTTTCTGAACGAAATGATCAAGTGCTTGTTCATGATAGCGGGCACTATCATTTCTGCTTAGAAGTTCATCGGGAGTTAGATAATCAATCAAATCGTCGGCTTCTAAAAACCATTGGTTCTCAACAGCAGCCTGCAGCAACAGTGGAGAAGCTTTAGCAAGTAGCTGTTTCATGGGTTCAGGAGGGGGATTGAATGCCGTAAGGCCAGAAAGAACACGCTCTGTTATTTCGCGCCTAGCGTCTCCTGAAAGATTCGCATCGATGGTCTCGAGCAGGTAGAGCATAACGGCCATTGAGGGTTTACCTTTCAACCCGTCAAAAATCCGGACTGCATACACTACGCGCTCTTCAGGTGTAATCAAGGAAAGACCATTTAGCTTCCTTAAAACGCTATACGCTTTCGGCAGATGCTCTGACATCTCAGTCAGGCTCTCTAAAAGTCGATTGGTTAATTCTCGTGTTGTGGGCGTGTCTTTTAATGTGAAGATTTGATTCCACAAGCTTATTGCTTCAGGGATCTGTTTTTTATTAAGATGGAATATAATCAATCTTTCAAGGTTAATTTGTAAATCATGAGGAGTTAGCAAGCCTCGATATGTCTTTTGAAATGAGGAGGTGGGATTATTCTTTTTAAAAAGAGAATTCATTTTGACATGAGCTATTTGTGAAACCCGTTCATGCTCTTGGGTTTTTAATAAACCTAGTGACTCTAAGGCAAGGGCTTTTGTAGGCTTATAGAGAATCATAGCTTCTAAAGCTTTCCAATAAATGGTTATTTGGGCAGCAGTGGGGGTAGAGCTGAGGAGTTGAATTTTCTTCTTTAGATGTTCTATGGTTTTGGGATCAAACAGCGCTATTTTAAGCAAGGTATCGCAGATGGTTTTTAATTCAGGAACATAAGGAAGCGTAAGTTCTATGGCTTCCAAGGCCATTTCAAAAAGTCTAAGGTTGATTAATTGATTGATGAATCGCTTCAGTGAAGACATGTATAGTTCAATTCCATGGCCTTCATGACGTATCAGTGTTTCAGAGATTAAACTTTGTAATAAAGATGAACCTTTTTCTAGTGTTGTCTCATTTTGCCGGCTTGCTCGATCTAATGCTTGATTAAAGAATTGGACTTCTTCCGGCAGTTTTTCATCGGGATTCTCTTTCAAATGCTCTTTGTAAATTAAAAGTGCCGCTCCGAAAAGGTAGGGAAGAAGGCTTGCTGCCACTAAAAGGTCATTTTGCCGGGTATTGGAGGAACGAACCCCCTTCCATAGCTGCGAAGCGATCTTAACAAACGAGAGATCTTTTGAAGTAATCAGCCCTTGAACAAAATTAAAGTCTCCAACTGCATCAGCAGTATATGAAGAAATCAATTGGGCAATTCTGTGTTCACCTGTACCGGTAAATATTTTTGAAACGAACTTTAGCAACGGGGCTGTTTGATCATTGCGGTATTTGGCCATAGCAGGTAATTGTTTAATAAGAACCTGCAAATAATTTTCTTCTGGTTCTTGAGCCATAAGAGCCGACAATAAAAGGAATCCTAAATATTTTTTTGAAATTTGATCCGTGTTTATAAGGTTTAAGGTTTTTTGTTTAATTGAAAGCGGATCCATTTGAAGTTTTTTCAAAATCTTTGGGATTTCACTATTGGATTCGATTTGACGGAATACGATCTCTTCAATCACGGCTAGAAGAGATTCGGAAACTTCTTCTTTAACTAAGAGATCAAGTTTTTCCAAGGAACAAGGAATTAGTAAAGTACACTCTTTAATGGGACAAAATAGCTGAATTGCGGGAGCGCCTGCATGAGTTCGTATGGAAAATCTTTGATTAGGAGCATTAGTGCAAACTGCCACTAGAGAGCTAAATTGGAGTGCAGTTAATAGGGATTCTACGGAGACTGATTTATCGATTGTGGCAATCAATTTAAGCAAAGGAAAATTGGAATCCGTTACTAATTTATTCCAGAATTTTTGGAGATTATCCGATGTTAAGGTCTTTTGAAGATAAAAGGATGCATTGCAAGCCATAGCTGTAAGGAGATCAGGATTGCCTGTGTTGTGAGCATCGCAAGTGTTAGCAAGCAATTTAGCCATTTGCATCGCGGGATCGTAATTATCTTTTAGGGATTTGGCTAGTAAGATCGGTAGGACTTCGCTGTCACTCAGAATAAACGATCGGGTAAAATGGTACATCATTTTAGGAAATCCCATGTAATTCACCTGATACGGATCTGGAACCCTTACCACTTTACCTAAAATATCAACGAAAGGTTGCCAACCTTTTCCCATTTCCGTTTTTAGGGAGTACTCGGAAGTGCCAAAGGGGGAAGGAACCAAGATACCTAAAGCATCTGCAGTAAAAAGGAAATTTCTTTCGGCGCGGGACCAAAACATTAATTCAAAGGATTCCCGAAGACTTTTCAAGGCAATAATAGAATACCGCAGTTCTTTTTCGTAATAGACACGGCATTTGGAAAAAAGAGGATTTTTAATAAGGCTTTCATTAGGATTTTTTGTGATTTGTCTGCCGACTTCTTCAATTTTTTCACGCAAAAAGGCTTCCTTTGCCTCCGGACATAAGATTCTAATATCGTGATCCGGAAGTTTTCTGCCGGCCTCAGATAACAGAGCGGGTGATAGATAACTTTCTAGGTTTTTCATTCCCGTAAGGGTTTGAAGGCATTTTAGAATGTAATCTTTATCATTAATGATTTGCTGACGTGTAAATCCTCCCACGAGTTCAATTCCTGAAGAAGGTATGACCCCGTTTATTAAGGAAGCTAAGTGAAATCTATAGGTATTTTTACCATCACTCACTTCTTGATCGGAATAGAGGAGGGAACGTGCTGCTTTCTGGATTGATGAGGAAAGAGGAGGCATGGGAGGCAGCCCATTTTCATCAATAATCAGCCCATTTTCGGGCGTGATTTTTAGCATATAAAGCAGTCTTAAAAAATTTTCTTCTTCGCTGTACGCATCAAAATAGTGATCTTCTTCTTTTTGAACCTCAATATTTAACTTGTTATCTTGATGTGAATTAGGATTAATACTAGGACTGTTTAGATTTAAAAGAGGAATAGACATATTGATACAATTTAAAATCAAAATTTATATCATAGAAGGCGTTATTATTCAATTCTTTCCAATCTTAAATCTGACAAACTCTCTTTGCGACTTTTCACCTTTTGTTTTATAGCGAACGTGATTCACAATTTGGTTTATGGCTGCGTCGTCAGCCTCTGACTTTGAGCCCGCCTGCATCACGCAACTTATTCAAGTTGCGTTGTTTCGGCGCCGGCTTCGCCTGGCTCAAATTCAGGGCGACTCCTTACCATAATTCCAAATTTTGAATCACGTTCGGTATAGTTGGGGAACTGAATGACTGCTCCAAGTATGCAACTAGGTGTATCACCTGTGAAACAGCCACAGCGCACTTCTAAATTGATGAAATTGGCGAAGCGCACGTCATCATATCAATGGATAAACGGAACAGAGCGAATGGAGGATCTTTTGCAGCCACTTTACGTTGAAATATGAAGAGCGAGCAAAATAAAAGAGTGGCTCGCTCAGCATCCTGAATATTTCGGGCATTTGATTTTGGATGATATTGACGACCACATCACCTATTAAATCTTCCTTAAAATGGCTCAAGACGCCGGCTTAGTAAGCACTTCAACTGCACCGGTTTGAAGATTGTAATAGCCTGCATGCACTTCCACTTTCCCATCTGCCACCAGCTTTTTGATGACTGGAGTACTTAACAAATATTCGCGCATTCTCAAAGCGTTGATCTTGGTAGCCGACTCCAAAAGATTCGAGGTGCGATTTTTTTTGGCCTCTTGAACTGCCGGATCAATTAACTCCGCCACAGCTTCAATATCTTGCGTCGTCCCCGCTATAACAGCTTTCACTGCACCGCAATTTTCATGTCCCAGCACTAAAATTACGGAAGAATGTAAGTAAAGGGATGAATATTCAATGCTATCAAGCTCTAATGGCCCAATGACATTGCCCGCCACACGCACGACAAAAAGATCGCCTATGCCTTGATCAAAAAGAATCTCGGGTGCCACACGGGAATCAGCACAGCCGACAATGACGGCAAAAGGCTCTTGCAAAGCGACCACCGCTTGCCGTCTTACCTCCGTACGATTGGGATGCTCTAACGCATCACCAACATACCGTGCATTCCCTTTCATGAGGCGCTCCAGCCCCTGAGGAGCCGCTGACAAGCTGAAACTAACAAAAACACAAGTAACACATAAAAATAGCTTTAACATAAGAAACTCCTTTCTAAAAATCTACCGAAGTGCATTCAAATAGAGGCACTTCGGTATTCGATTTTGCTTATTCTATGTTTTCGATATTTTCTGTGACTTTATTTAATGCTTCAATATTGCGCTCAATGGCTTGCGTGCTTCTTTCGACAGCAACGCGATTCTGCTCAATGGAATAAGTGCTGCTCTCAACTGCCATGCGATTTCTGCGTATGGACGACGTGCTGGCATTCACTTCTCTCAACATGCCGCATCCTGTGCAGCAAAGCGCGAGCCCGCCTAATATAATAGCTGAATAAATTTTCATGGGGAACCTCCGTTAAATTTTAGATTTAAAATCTTTCTTATCACATATACCCAATTTATAGAATAAAATATTTGATTAGGGTTAGATTCAAAACTTATGAATGATTCCCCATCCACAATCTTATCCATCAACAGCGGCAGTTCCTCTCTAAAGCTGTCACTATTCGATTCTTCGTGCAATCGAATATTCGATGCCCATCTCAAAGAAAAAAAACAGTTGCATATTGCATCGATAAGCGAATCTAAAACCCTCGAATGGACGCAAACCATGGATAAAGGGGAATGTTTGCCATCGATCTTCCATCAATTAACGACCCATTTTGGATTTAATCCCCTAACCGTCAAAGCCATTGGGCATCGGTTTGTGCACGGAGGAAACCGTTTCAACGCCACGACTCTGCTTAACCGGGAAAACATCCAGTCACTTGAACAACTTTCAGCTTTAGCTCCCCTGCACAATGACGCCTGCCTTGCAGGAATCAAAAGCTGCGTTAAACTATTTTCTCCTTCGGTACCGCAATGCGCCGTATTTGATACCACCTTCCACGCTTCAATGCCAGAGACAGCAGCTGGCTATGCCTTACCCAAAACTTTAGTGGCCAAATATGGCATCAAACGCTTTGGTTTTCACGGGATTTCCCACGAATCGTTATGGGAAATCTACCAAGAAAAAGTCGGAGGGAAGGGTAAGATCATCACCTTGCATTTAGGCAATGGATGCTCGATGTCTGCAATCAAGGATGGCCGTTCGCTTGATACATCGATGGGCTTTACCCCGGCAGAAGGGCTTATTATGGGTACGCGCGCCGGCGATATCGATGCTGCTTTAATGGAATTTTTATGCCTGCGGGAAAGAAAAAGCCCTTCCCAGATCATGGAACTTTTAAATTTCCATTCCGGACTTTTGGGAATCTCAGGAATTTCCTCGAACATGCAAGAACTTTTAACGACTCCTGAGGGCACTTTAGCCGTGGAAATGTTCTGCTACCGTATATTAAAATATTTAGGATCTTATTTAGCAGTCCTGGGCGGGGCGGATGCCATCGTGTTCAGCGGAGGCATCGGCGAAAATTCCCCGGAAATTAGAGAAAAAATTGCGGCCAGCCTGGAATGGCAGCACGTTTTGATCGACTTTAACGCCAATCGAAGGGTGATACAGATCAAACCGGGAGATTGTCAAAAAATCAGCTCGGGAAAATCGTACATCCCCCTCTACGTCATCGGCTCTGACGAGAACCGTTTGATCGCCAATAAAACGGCCTCCATGCTAAAATAGCGCACGATGAATATTTTTTTGGCAGTATTGATGGCTATTTCTATGTCCGTTCCTTTGCTTGCGCAACAGCGTGTAATTTTGCAAGAAGCTGGTGCGCAAGTGGTCATTCCAGCTACCCAATTGGCTAAAGGCTCTTTTCAGATTACAGCCAACGATTCCGCGGTATCCTATCGACTAATGCAACGCGTGGCAGCCTATTGGGAAACACGTCCGTTTTTAGTTTACGGCACCCAAGGCAACTGGGACATGGTCCCCTGTGAAACCACAAGCAATGCTTATTGGCAGCAGTTGAACGTTATCTGGAGAGTGCTCTTTGGCGGCACACCGACTGTAGCTTCCTCTTCTGAAATCACGCTTCCCCCTTATATTCACAAAGTGGATCAGAATATGAAAGGGAACGATCCTTTTTGCGATCCCAACGTCATCCAAAAACAACAAGTGTTTGAAGGGCGGCGCATCCGCGTAATCTATAACTACGCTCCGATCGGCAGCATGCATTTTTTATTGGTCCCGAAAGAGCATCGGAAAGATTTTCGTGAACTTACAGAAGACGAATATAGCGAAGCAGAACGCTTATCGCAATTCGTGATCAATAAATTAAAAGAACAAGGTCCGATCCATCAAACCTACCTTTTTCATAAAACAGGAAAAGAAGCCGGGCAAACCGTTGAACATTGGCATTTGCATCTGATTGCCACCGAAAACACCCAAAATGATGTGCTCAGCAAATTACAATTTTTATTCCGCATGACCTTTGGTGCCTCTCCTCTACCCGCGAACACGCTTGCCCAAAGAGTTGCTCATTACCAAAAGTTATTGCAATGACAGTGCACCCCTTACAGCTGCTCTTAGAACCGGAGCGGATTCCCCTTCTTCCCTCCAAGAAGCAAGACGGCCGCTGTTGGAGCCGGATAAAAGATGCCTTTCAGGTATCACGCCGCTATTCTGTTGTTGCCGCTCAAATAGCTGTTCTAGCTCTGGATACGCTCTTTTTAATTGCCAAAGCCGACAAAAATGCCCCTGAACAAATGGGAGAAATCGCCCTTGCCCTTTTAAGTACCATTGGAATCCTTTCGCTGCATTACTCAATCGATATGGCGTGGAAAAGTCTGCAAGATACCCGCTTTGCCCTGAAAGTGGAAAATCGAACCATTGCCGCCCTATCCGCAGCCAAAACAGCGCAAACTGCAAGCGATGCACTCTTGATGTTAGGAAATTTTTACGCAGCCATGCAGGGAGTGAGCGGACACCCGGCAGAGCAAACGGCGGCATATTCCCGGATGATCCTCTGGGGAGAGATTTCTTTAGGAGCCGGCCTGGGAATTACGCTGCTATCGCTTTTCATCACCTACCGGACCGGCAAGCAACTGAAAGAAGAACTTACTGATCCAGCCGCGGCCGCCAGCATCCGTTTCTGCATGGACAAAGACACTTTGTGGCACTTAATTGAGAAACTCAAAAATCTCAAGAAAGAGGATCAGGAAACGCTTCAAGCGGCCTTGGATGTCGTGAAAGAAAATATCGATACGCAGCTTAAAGTGACGATGAGCGGCCAAATCGTTTTGGTAATTGCCGGCGATATCTTGCAGGCAATTGAAAAGGCCTATACGCCGAACTCCTTGGTCTCGGCCGTCATTAGTTTTTCTGTGGCCTCAGCTTATACCGTAAGAATGTGCATTGAAAAAGGATTAGAATATTGTCAAAGGGAAAAGCTCGATGCCTCTTTTTCCAGTGGCAGCAATAGGAACGCATAAGTAAACTATACCCCATGACTACAACAGAACAAAAATCTACCCCCATGATGGCGCAATGGCAAGCTTGCAAACAAGCCGCCGGCAATGCCCTGCTCTTTTTCCGCATGGGCGACTTCTACGAAGCTTTTTATGAAGACGCCGCTATCCTTGCCAAAGAACTGGAACTCACTCTTACCTCACGTCAAGAGATCCCCATGAGCGGAGTGCCGCACCATACTTGCGAAGCCTATATCGACAAATTGGTGGCCAAAGGCTATAGGGTAGCCGTCGCGGAACAAACCAGCGATCCTAAAAATTCCAAAGGATTGGTCAAGCGGGAAGTTGTGCGCGTGGTCACACCCGGTACAGTGATCAACTCCTCACTGCTATCCGATAAAACCAACAATTATTTTGCTTCCATCACCCGCGTCGGCTCTATTTTCGGCCTGGCAGTACTAGATCTCACCACAGTCGATTTCCGCGTTGCCGAATTTGAAAGCGAACAAGATCTCTTAAATGAAATCCACAGACTACGCCCTGCTGAGTTTTTAACCTCGCGCAAATTTAATGATAAGCACGCTGCTCTTTTTACTGAAGTCCGTTACACCTATGATTTCTTATTAAATACGGAAGAAGATTGGCGTTTCGACCATCAAGTGACCACCGGCTTTTTGCTCTCCCATTTCAGAGTGCACTCCCTGGATGGATTTGGCCTAAAAGGGATGGTCACGGCCATCAACGCAGCCGGCGCGCTCTTGCAATATTTAAAAGACTCCCTTTGCCTACCTGTAGATCATATTACAGCCCTTCAGACCTATTCTTCTTTGCAGTACATGTCTCTGGATCGCATGACTGAAAAGAATCTGGAACTTACCCGTTCGCTGCAGGACGGCAGCAGAAAAAACACCTTGTTAAATCTGCTCGACCAGACCTTAACGCCTATGGGAGGACGCTTATTGCAGCGCTGGATCAAGCAACCCCTCATGAACCTTTCCTTGATCAATGAGCGGCAAGATGCCATTGAATCGTTACTTGAAAAACCTTGGATCTTAGACGGAGTCAAGCCCCTTTTAGAACAAGTGCGCGATTTAGAGCGGCTGATCATGAAGGTCAGCGCCAATTACGCCACGCCCAAAGACTTAGTCGCTTTACGCTATTCCATGGAACCGTTGGGACTGCTAAAAGCCAACTTAAAAGAGAACACCTCCTCCCTAATGGCTCAGGCTGTAGACCAAATCGATCCCCTGCCACAGATGACCGGACTGATTGCGCATGCCTTAGTAGACGATCCTCCGCTAAGAATCAGTGACGGCAATCTATTCCGTGATGGCTACCATGCTGAGCTAGACGAATTACGCACCATCAGCCGCGACAGCAAGACATGGCTCTCCCGCTACCAGGCCGATTTACGTGAGCAAACATCGATTAAGACCTTGAAAATCGGCTTTAACCGCATGTTCGGCTACTACATCGAGATCAGCAAAGGACAAGCCGAAAATGCTCCGGAATTCTTCGAACGGCGGCAAACACTGGTCAACGCTGAGCGGTTCATCACTCCCGAACTTAAAGAATATGAACAAAAAGTTTTGACTGCCGAGGAGAAAATTTCGTCTATCGAGTCGGAACTTTTTCAGGAATTACGCCAAAAAGTGGCAAAATTTTCGACACAGGTTTTGCAGATTGCCCAAGCGATCGCCTTAGTCGACACCTTGCATTCCCTGGCAGAAACCGCCCGACGCCATTCCTACCAGCGGCCAATAGTCGACGATAGCAGAGGGCTTGAAATTCTGGACGGCCGGCATCCGGTCATTGAAGCCAATAATCGAGGAGAAACGTTCATCCCCAACGACACCGCGCTGGATGACGACTCGCAACGGATGTTCTTGATCACCGGGCCTAACATGGCCGGAAAATCGACCTATATCAGACAAGTCGCTTTGATTGTGATTATGGCGCAAATCGGTTCTTTTATACCGGCCCGCGCCGCTAAAATCGGCCTGGTGGATAAAGTCTTTACCCGGATCGGCGCAAGTGACGATCTTTCTCGCGGACAATCAACCTTTATGGTCGAAATGACCGAAACGGCCAATATCCTCAATAACGCCACCGATCGCTCACTGGTCATCTTGGATGAAATCGGAAGAGGCACCAGCACTTATGACGGGATTTCGATTGCCTGGTCGGTTGCCGAATACCTTTTGACCACTGAAGGAAAAATGGCCAAGACGTTGTTTGCCACCCACTACTGGGAACTAACAAAATTAGAAGAAAAGGTTCCTGGCGCCGTTAATTATAATATCGCAGTCCACGAGGGGGAAGAACACATCATCTTCTTGCGCAAAATCGTGCGCGGCGGCACCGATAAAAGCTACGGCATTCATGTGGGCAGATTAGCCGGACTGCCCTCCCCTGTAATTGATAGGGCTAAAGAAATCTTGGTGCATTTGGAAGAGAACGCCAACCGCAAAAGCGCATTCGAACCTTCAAAACCCAAAAAGAAGGCACCTTCTAAGCCAAAATCTACTGAGTTTCAAATGACGCTTTTCGGGTAATAAACTTTTTGCCTGATAGAGGTTTGAGAACATTATTTTTTTTCTTTTTTTGAAGCCCCTTTACAAAATGCTAAAGTCATAGTGAGGGTGCGTAAAAAAATAGATTCTTTATCATCCTCAAATGGAAGAGTTGCCTTCATGCTATTGCGAGTGTGCCTATCGCAAAAAAATTAAAAAATTAGATTTTCTTATACTTGTAAAAAATCCTATTTTTTAAGAAGACAACTTCTTTTCGATTTTAACACCCCTACCCTTGCAGAAAGACTTGAGAAATGTGGTACTAAAAGAGTAGATTTAAAAAATGAAATCACTGAATATCGATGATTAAATTTTAAAATATGTTCAAAAAAATCATCCCATTTCTCCTTATACTTTCCGCTCCACTCTCTAGTGGAGGAATTATGCTCTATGAAATCTCGGCTCCAAGAATTAGACTTGGATCTTCAGGTTGGGCAGCCTCTGCAAACGATGCCTCAACACTTTTTACAAATCCTGCTGGAATGATGCGATATGATCGTCCAGAACTTGATGCAGGCCTTGAACCCATATACATAAATCTAAAATTTAAACCTAACTCAGACACAACAGTTGATGGAGAGGATGGAACGGTCAGACCCTGGCTTCCTGCGGCTAGTCTTTACTACATTAAACCCATCAATTCAAAACTTGCCCTCGGATTTGGAACTCTTGGATTTTTTGGATCACAACTTCATTACTCCAGCGACTGGGTGGGAAGATACTACCTGACAGAAGGCATCATTCAAGGTTTTTCAGCAAGCTTTTCAGCTGCCTATAGAGTCAACTGCCATCTATCACTTGGAGCTGGTTATACACCAAATTTCGCCTTTTTTAAACAAAAGTCAAAAGTGAACAACCAGCTTGATCAGCTACCCGATGGAGAATTCATACTCAAGGATACCACCTGGGGTCATGGCTATTTTTTAGGGATACTTTACGAATTTAATCCCTCTTCACGCATCGGATTACAATATCTTTCTAAAATCTCGTTTAATTTCAAAGATAAACCAAAATTTAAAGACATCGGACCCACATTAAGCCAGGCGTTTATTGATTCCGGAATCAGTATAAGCCCAGTTTCGATCACAGCCAATTGTCCGCAAATGTTGATGTTCGGCTTTTATCACTCTCTGACAGCTTGCCTAGCTCTCACCGGTGATATAGGGTGGCAGCAATGGTCAAAGTTTGGGAAGGCTGATATCACACTAGCAAGAGAAGATCAGCTGACCTTTACTTCAACAACTCGATATAAAGATGGATGGCATTACGCTCTAGGTTGTGAATACCAATTCAACGATAACCTCCTGTTAAGTTTTGGTGGAGCCTATGATAACTCGGTAATCTCCAACTCCCAAAGAACATTTAGCTTTCCTGTAGGAAAACAATATCGGTTTGGAACTGGATTTAAGTGGGCGTTAAATTACTGCACTTCAATCGATGCATCTTATGAATTTCAGTGGTTTGGCGACCTTCCAACCACTCAAAACCGAGGTCCCCTTGCAGGGACAGTTTCAGGTACATACAAAAACAGCTTTGCAAGTTTTGTTAATCTATCCATTCGAAAAACTTTCTAACAGAAAGAATGTGATAGCTGCGCCCGGAAGAAGCACTAGTATTTATGCATTTCGATTACTTGGTGGGTTGCCGAATACCTTTTGAACATAGAAAGTTTCAGTTCGATTTCGGGATGCCCTTCTTCATAAACATAAAGACTTATCTGAACGCCTTCGGAACGTAAAAAATAGAGGCGCATGGGAATATTATATTCGCTCTTGTAGGTAAGACCTAAGCATTCAAGTGGTTCAATGACTTTTGCACGATCTTTTATCACACCGATCATATCAATGATGGGTTTTGCCGCAAGGCCCGGAACGGAAGTAGACCCTATATGATGAATGGCACTGCAATTAGTCCCGAGAGCTTCTTTGATTAGTGTAGCTTCAGTCTCGAAGATTCTGGGCCAATCCGAATTGAAAGATCTCACCACAATGTTTTTTGGCATCGTTGCTTAAAAAAGTATCAATAGATAACCGACAGTATAGGCAACCAGAACCGGCAAAGTAAACTTCTTCATGTACCACATGAAGTCGACTTTTTCAGCAGACATCAAGGCGATGCCGGGCGCCGATCCGATAATCAGCAAGCTTCCCCCTACCCCCGCTGCATAGGCAGCCAGCGGCCAAATCATATCGTTTATAGGATACGCTACAGGATCGTACATTTTAATCATGGCACTGACCAAAGGCACATTATCGACAATAGCCGATACAATACCGATCCCATAAACGATTCCTAACTGGGAACTGAAATTCTGCTCTAAAAAATTTGAAAGGGCCTCTATGGCTCCTGCAGCCTGTAGCGCATCGACTGCTAAAAGAATGCCTAGAAAAAACATAACGGTCGACATGTCGATCCGCCCCAAAGCATGAAATACTTTAAGGTGACGCTTCTCGTGAAATTCGCCATGAATGCGATCTGTCACCAGCCAGATCACCGAGACACCTAAGAGCATTCCCATAAAAGGGGGATATTCGAACAAAGATTTCAATACAGGAACTGAAAGGATAGACGCCAGACCAATCCACAGCACGCGTTTAGCACCTGGATGGATCAAAGGTTTCTCCATTTGGCCAGACAATATTTCCCGGTTTTTTAGAACCGAGCGATTAAGTACCATTAAGAGGACCCCAAAAATAATGAGGGAGATAAATGATGGGACAAAGAGCTGTTGGATGATAAAGTCGGTGGAAATTTTATCCGCAATCCACAGCATCGTTGTGGTCACATCACCGATCGGCGTCCAAGCGCCGCCGGCGTTCACGGCAAAGATGACCGCCCCTGAAAATAATAACCGATCCATGCGAACAGGTACGATTTTCTTCAACAAAGTAATCATAACGATGCAGGTCGTCAAATTATCAATCAGCGACGACAAAAAGAAACTGGCAAATAAAAGAATCCAAAAAAAGACCGTCGGCGATTTGAACTTGATACGGTTGGTGAGAAATTGAAACCCATTATGAGCATCGATCACTTCTACAATGGTCAAAGCCCCGATCAAAAAAAACAACACTTGAGACGTGTAACCTAATGAGGCCTCAAGATGACTCACTCGCTCTGAGAGTTCCCCTCCCCCAAGAATCAAAAAGGTCATCCAACATAGATTTGCAGTGAGCAACGACAAAGAGGCTTTATCGGCTTTTAATTTTTTTTCAAAAATAATGGCCAAATATCCGCATAATCCAAAAATGGACACCATTGTCGTTACAAGCATCTGAACTCCTTTATAAAGTGATTTTTCGGCAAATTAAACAGAGGAATAGGGGAAATTCTTGGCGGGCCCGATTTTCCATCTTTGCGGCGCGTCCGGTACTTTCCCGATCTGAAATCCATTCTTCCATACGCTCAATCATCAGTCCGGCATCCTGCAAAGAAGAAGAATAGCTGGATAACGATTGGTGATGGTGCGTAACCGATTCGGAAAGTTCCTGCTTGCCAGGTGTCGTTTGAATCGGAATCTGGAGAGGACTTAAGTAACGGTTAATTTTTCTTGTCTGCATTTTCGTGGCTTCATCGATCATCCAGGCGGACTGCCTAGGAATGCGGAAACAAGGGTGGTTTAAAACGACCAACAACACCCCTTTCTCTTTTAAATGGCCTGCTGCATTTTTAAAGACAACGGCTGCGTTTTCCATATCCTGCAGCGTCAAGATCAGCGTAGCGGCATCGAAATCGTTTTTCGAAAGCTGGAACGGCTGCGTCAGATCTTGTACTTCAAAGCGCATCTTTCCTTGAGTTTTTGCCTGGGCGGCATGGATCAGGCGCGGGGAAATATCGATGCCGACATATTCGGTATTTTTAGGTAGCGCGCGCGCCAAGACACCTTGACCGCAACCTAGATCAAGTACGGACTTCGCCTGACGATCACTTAAAATTTTTACCACATTCGGTAGGATGATTTTTTGATGATAATAATGCCCATGCTCCCCGACCAGTTTATCATACCAATCCGATACATGGTCCCAACCTTCTTTTCTCATAAAGCCCTAATATTTTTAAAGTTAGTATATAGAAAAAAAGAATTATCATGGTAATAAAAAAATAATTTTAATTATGTTATAATAATGACGTAATTCAAGAGAGGATTTTATGCTGATTAATAAAGTGTTCAAATATTTAGGTTATGTGCCTTTTGTCAGTACTGTGACAGGCCTGGGGCGTGTTTTATTTGGTATCGGCAAAATAGCCGCCTCCATTTTTAACCAAGCAGCCGGAAGAACCTCAAGCAAAAAATTTACCGCCAAAAAGGGCGGGGAAGATATCGGCAGAGGTTTAGTAGAAATGATTCCCATCTTCGGAAACTTGACTGTCATCGGTTATGACCTGTACCGGCAAGAGCATAAATTTAAGAAGCTGTAGACGATTGATCGTTAGTATTTTAGCACTTTATTATTGCTATTTATTCTAGGCAGGCTTAACATCAGAACATCGTGACCGCATCCTGTTTGAGGTTTTTTAAAGTGCCTGCTGTTTTCATCCCTAAAATCATTCTTTCCTTTCGAGAGGGCTATGCTC
Source organism: Waddlia sp. (assembly GCA_041738095.1). Lineage (GTDB taxonomy): Bacteria > Chlamydiota > Chlamydiia > Chlamydiales > Waddliaceae > JTS-AC334. Next base: position 273,839 of record JBGSQP010000016.1, on the reverse strand, counting down.
TCAAAAATTTTCGTTCAGACTTATTAGCAGGGCTCATGGTGGGTATACTTTCGATCCCCATGGCAATTGCTTTTGCCATTGCTTCCGGCGCCAGGCCGGAACAAGGCATCATTACATCGATCATTGCCGGGGGCGTTGCATCTTTGACCACAGGTTCCCGTTACCAGATTACCGGACCGACCGGCGCCTTTGTTGTCCTGATAGCTGGCATCATCAACAACTGCGGCTACGAATGTTTAGTAATGGCCACTCTATTGGCGGGAATATTCCTTTTGGCAATCGGTTTTACACGTCTTGGTTTTGTAATCAAATTCATCCCCTATCCGGTCACAATCGGCTTTACCAGCGGGATTGCGTTGTTGATTTTTACCAGTCAGATCCCGGACTTTTTAGGTTTGAAATTAGAAAAATTCCCAGCGGAATTCTGGAGTAAATGGTACGCAATTTTTAGCCATCTCTCAGAAATTCATTGGCAGACGCTAACAATTGGGGCTTTATCCCTCTTCATTATCACTTTTTGGAGAAAGCTTAAAACACCGTTTCCGGGATCTCTGGCAGCCATCATTTTTTCTGTAATGGTGTGTTGGTTTTTTAACCTGGATATAGAAACCATCGGGAATCGCTTTGGTGAGATCAAATTTTCCCTGGCATTTTACAACTTTAAGTTTCCCGCTGCCGAAGAGATTGACAGTATCATTTCTTCAGCCATTGCCATTACCCTCTTAGCCGGGATCGAATCTCTGCTATCCTGCGTAGTCGCAGATGGCATGACAGGAAGAAGGCACAACTCCAATATGGAACTTGTTTCTCAAGGCTTTGCAAACATAGCCAGCGCTTTGGCGGGAGGTTTGCCCGCCACCGGTGCCATCGCCCGTACTGCGACCAACATAAAAACTGGCGCGTTTTCCCCCGTTTCCGCATTGATCAACGCGCTTACAGTCGCTGTTTTACTGCTTTATTTCGGCTCTTTCGTCAGCATGATCCCTTTCGCTACACTGGCTGCTATTCTAATAATGATTGCCTATAACATGAGTGAATGGCATCTCTTCGTGCGCCTATTCAAGAGCCCGGCTTCCGATGTTTCCGTGCTTTTAATCACTTTTTTTCTAACAGTGCTGGTGGATCTTGTCACTGCTATAGAGGTAGGCGTTATTTTAGCAGCTTTTCTGTTCATCCATCGTATGGTGGAATCGACCCAATTTGCCGCTTTTGCGCATATAAAAGAATCGGAAGCGGAAGAGGAATTCGACTTATTAAAAGAATTGCAAATACCCGAAGATATTCAGCTATTTGAAATTCAAGGACCTCTATTTTTCGCCGCTGCCGAAAAATTCAAAATGGCCTTAGGCCAAATCAGCCCTTCCCCTCGAATCCTGATTCTGCGTATGAAACACTTGATGCACATAGACGCCACCGGCCTCCGGGCGCTTGAAGATATTGTAAACGAAACAAAAAAAACACAGACCCGATTATTACTTAGCGGCATCACGCACAGTAAACCAATTTATAATGAACTTAAAAAATCCGGTATTCTGGACCGCCTGGGAGAAAACGGGGTTTTCCCCAACATTAAAGCTGCGGTAACCTATGCAAAAAATATTTTATAAGAGGTACGTCTTTTCTTTTAGTCCTCTTTTTGATAAGTTTCTTGTAGAGGATAGCACCCTATGCCCCGCACCCCTCCAGAGTTATCGGGATACTGTGCCAACAACAGTATACTCTTACAGTTTATTCTATACGATTTAGCTATTGCGTTTTCCCTTTGCAATGAAACTTATAAATTAATGACCCCTACTAACCAAAAATTTACACAAACCTACATAAATCGGTTTGACGCAATGAGCGCTAATATCATTTCCCTGGCCGGACAACCTCATAAGCTCGCATGCCCTTTCGATTGGAGCCTTCAAGAAGGCGTGTTGGCAAAAATTAAACGGTACGCTTCTTGCTATTCGAATAACTTGGATGCCTCCGATACACTAGCCACCTCTTTAATCCGCTCTGCCAACAGTGCATGGCTGGACTCTTTGGCTTGCCTGGACCATTTCCGTGAATTAAAACGATTGATGCCTTTCGAAAAAGCGACTCCCGATACGAAGCTATTTGAGAAGATCGCCAAAGCACTTAAAAAATTAGCTAAAGCCGTTGAAAAAATCCTGCTGCAATTTCGCGACGATGAGAATGTCCTTCTTTTTCTGCTTAGGCATAAGGAGCGGCTTGCCCCCCTTTTTGAGCCGCATTTTTTGATCAACCTGTTTAAAAATATTTTCCCTCAAGGACCAGAGCATGCCCGCGCATTTTTGGTTCAACGTTATGCAGCGCGCGGTTTCCCCCATCTTCTCCCTTTTATCAATCAGAAGCTCCATGAAGTCTACAGTTAAGGAACTTGCCTCCCTTACCAAGCTGTATTTATTGCAGGAGTATACTACCGACGCATGGGTAGCGGCAGACAAAGACACGTACCACTATTTCAAGGAATTTGCCGGCAGAAATAAAGCTTCCGCTACCCCATTGCCAAAACCCCTTCCACCTGTACCAACGCCTAAACCCTTTCCCCAAACTACCCCAAGAGCCTCATTGCCCAAACCCTCCATTGTGCAACTTGAAAAAAAACCACTGCCTGAACCGGACTCTATTCCTGAGCTTCAGCCTCTAACGCAGACTTCAGAAAGAGATCTTTCCGATTGGCGCAAAATCGTTTCCAATAAATTTCCCCAACAAAAGATTATCGATACGATACCCGATGATGCAGAAGCAAAGGCGCTTGCTTTTCGTTGGCAGGAAACACCTGCCGGGCCTCAAGCGGTACTGCTTTATTCCGATGAGCCCCCTCAGCAGCAGACGTTCCTAAAAAGTGTGGCCCAAGCCATCGAAAGCCGTTTTTGTACAGCCCAGGTTCAATCGATCACTCAATTCAATCCTTCCCTTACCTATCGACTTGTTTTAGGACAGAAAACTGTCTTAAACACTTTGAATTTACCGACCTCCACCCAAACCATTCCTTTAGAACCGATAGATGACTACCTAAAGCAGCCTCCCCTCAAAGCTGCACTTTGGAAACAGATTAAAGATGTTTTCTAAATACGCTTCGATCATTGTCGATGTGGCTATCGATAAGCCTTTAGATTATGGCATTCCTGAACATCTTCTAAACGTAATCAAGCGCGGAACACGCGTGAAAGTCAACCTTAATGGCAAACTACAGGGTGGCTATGTCTATGCTCTTAAAGAAAACTCCTCATTTCCACGTGTGAAACCACTCCAAGAGATTGTTGCCGATCAAGAACCGTTGAGTGAAGATCTTTTTGAGCTTGCCCTATGGATTTCCCGCTACTATTGCGCCCCGCTTTCCAAAACGCTTAAAGTGATGTTGCCGGCCAGCTTAAGAAAAGAGATCCGCGCCAAAGAACAGCTTTTTGTTTCCCGCAAGCAAACACGGGAAGAGCTGCGCCTAATTTGCGAAGAGATACGCAACAAAAGTCCGCGCCAAGCGGCTATCCTTGATGTGATGCTGCAGGTGAAGAAAGGAATTTTACTTACGGAGCTTTTAGAAAAAACAGGCGGCACCCGCGGCCCTGTTGACTCTCTCGTGGCCAAAGGCTGCCTGCAGCTCGACAGCGTACGCACTGACCGTTCCCCTTTGATCGATGAAGAGTATATCCTTACCAAATCAAAACGACTAAATGAGGATCAAACTAAGGCCTGTGCCGCCATTTCAGAAAGTTTGGCCCTTTGCCGCTTTGATGTGCATCTGCTGCATGGCGTCACAGGCAGCGGTAAGACGGAAGTCTATTTACAATCGCTTGCAAAAGCCCTAGAAAGCGGCAAAGGGGCTATCGTGTTGGTTCCCGAAATTTCCCTGACACAGCAGACCATCGAACGATTCCGCTCCCGCTTTAAAGAACAGATTGCCGTCTTGCATCACCGTTTAAGTCACGGTGAGCGTTTCGAGGCTTGGAAAGAGATTGCTGAAGGAAAAGCTCCCATAGTAATCGGCGCGCGTTCGGCAATATTCAGTCCTGTCCCAAACCTGGGACTGATCATCGTCGACGAAGAACACGAGGCCTCTTATAAAAACAGTGAAGAAGCTCCTTGCTACCACGCTCGCGATGTGGCGGTCATGCGCGGTAAATTCGTCTCGTGTCCTGTAATTCTAGGGAGCGCCACACCATCCCTTGAAAGCTACTATAATGCCGAAAACGGCAAATATCACCTAAGCCCCCTTCCATTGCGCGCTGAAGCCAGCTCCATTCCCCACGTCACCATTGTCGATATGAAAAGGGAATTCGAGAGAGCCAATGGGTATACCAATTTTTCTCAACCTTTGCTTGATGGCATCAAAAAAAGATACGCCGTCGGCGAACAAACCATCTTGTTTTTGAACCGGCGAGGCTACCACACGACTTTTTTCTGTCAAAAGTGCCGTAAGCCTCTTAGCTGCAACCATTGCGACCAGGCCTTAACATTTCATTTGGGTGATAACTGCCTGTCTTGCCATCTTTGCGGTTTTACCCTATCCCCCCCTCCCAAGGAGTGCCCCTCCTGCCGCGATCCCCATCTCATGCAATTTAAGGGAGTGGGCACCGAACTTTTAGAACGCAGCCTAAAAGCGCTCTTTCCGGAAATCCGCACGCTGAGAATTGATGCCGATACTACCCGCCATAAAGGGAGCCATCAGCTCCTCCTCAGACAATTCGGCACAGGTAAAGCCGATGTGTTGATCGGCACTCAAATGATTGCAAAAGGATTGCATTTTCCCGAAGTAACACTCGTTGGGATCATCAATTGTGATGGCAGCCTTAATATTCCCGATTTTCGCGCCTCCGAAACGGTCTTTCAGCTCATTACCCAGGTTTCAGGGCGCGCCGGTAGAGGTGCTTCGGCAGGAGAAGTTATTTTACAAACGTGCATGCCGCAAAACAGCACGATCTTGCATGCGTCTAAGCAAGATTACCCGGGTTTTTATCGTGAAGAAATCGAGATACGGAAAGCCTTCGGTTTTCCTCCTGCAGTTCAAATGGCCAAGTTAAGCATTTCAGGCCCCGAAGATTTCCCCTGCAAGGAAATGGCCGAAAGGCTACGGGATGCCCTTAAAAAAGAATTACCCGCTGATTATCAACTTCACCCTGTAGTGCCTTGCGGCCATGTCAAGATAAAGGACAAGTGGCGCTATCAGTTTTTGATTCGCGGAGCCAATATGGGACACTTATCACGCTTGATGGAGAAGGTCAGGTTAAAAGTGCATGTTCCCTCAAGCTATCGTGTCGTTATCGACGTAAACCCTCTAAGCACTTTTTTTTAATTAATGACGACACAGGTTTCTGGCTGCATTGACAGCCTTTACACAAGCGGTTTACAATCTGCAGACGACGAAAGTGTCGATGGTGTCGCGCTAACGTTTTCAAACTGAAGAACAATGGCCCCCCTAGACAAGAGTCACTACAAATTAGCTGCAAAAGTACGAGATTGATTGAAAACCCCTGGGCAAGGTATGATGAAACCCATGAATGAAGACCCTTCATTACCCCCCGTTAGTGAACTGAAAGAGGCATCCAGCCATACGGTAATGTTCATTTTGAACGCCGCAGCCTACACCCTGCTTGTCGTCCTAACGGCTATTTATTGTTACGCAAGGCTTGATTTCGTACGCAGCTATGATACGAAAGAGACCGAGCAATCCTCCAAAAAATAACCCCTTTTCCCCCTTAAAATTATATGATCGAAAAAGCTGAATACGAAAAGCACGAAGAATTTCAAAACCGAATCCGTAAACTACAAGAAATCAAAGACCTAGGGATAGAACCCTATCCTCATCATTTTAAACCGACGCACCTTGCGCATCCTTTACATCTCCAGTATAAAGAGAACATTTTAGGACATAGCGAAGATGCCGCCGCCGGCACAACAGAAAGCGTCTGCGTTGCCGGAAGATTAGTCTTATTCCGGGCCATGGGAAAAAATATCTTTGCCCACATACAAGATACCACCGGACGGATCCAGGTCATGTTTAACCGTGACTTAACCCAAGTACAAGGCTATGAATCCACTCCGGACGTTGCCGATGCACCCACACACCTGAAAGTCATCGAAAAAAAGTTTGATCTTGGCGACATCCTAGGGATCGAAGGAAACCTCTTTTTAACGCAAAAGGGAGAGCTGACAATTTTTGCAAAAAAAGTCACCTTGCTTTGCAAAACCCTGCTGCCCTTGGCCGAAAAACATTCCGGCTTACACGATAAAGAAATCCGTTACCGTAAGCGCTGGCTTGACCTGATCTCCAATGATGAAGTGCGCGATACTTTTCAGAAACGGAGTAAAATCTTAAGCCAAATCCGTAAATACTTCGAAGAACAAGGATTTATCGAGGTGGAAACTCCCGTTTTGCAAAGCATTTACGGCGGAGCGGAAGCTAAGCCCTTTATCACCAAATTGAATGCGTTAGATCAAGAAATGTTTCTACGTATCAGCCTAGAAATTCCGTTAAAAAAATTGATTGTAGGCGGAATGGACAAAGTCTTCGAATTGGGGAGAGTCTTCCGCAATGAAGGCATCGACCGCACGCACAACCCTGAATTTACTCTCCTTGAAGCTTATGCCTCTTATTGGGACTATAACGATATGATGCGTTGCATGGAAAATCTAGTCGAAAAACTCGCCCTGGAATTACATGGAACGACTCAACTGAAAGTTTTATCGGCAGAAACCGGTGAAGAAGCCATCATAGATGTTAAGGCTCCCTGGAAACGTCTTACGATGAAAGAAAGTATCATTCAATATGCTGGTATTGATGTAGACACGCTCTCCGATGAAGAACTCTACAAAATTTTGATCGATTGCGGACATATTGAAACTAAAAAAGTAAAAAACTTTTCAAGAGGGCTGATGATTGCCGCCCTTTTCGAGCATAAAGTGGAGCCGCATCTCATCCAGCCGCATCACATCACGGACCATCCGATTGAAACCACACCTCTTTGCAAGCCCCATCGAAACAAAGCAGAAAGGGAAAAAGGGATCGTCGAACGATTTGAAAGCTTTATCATGGGCGGAGAGTTCAGCAATGCTTATACGGAACTTAACGACCCTGTCATCCAAAAGCAGCTTTTGGAAGATCAAGTCAAACGACGCGAGTCCGGCGATGAAGAAGCCAACCCCTTTGACCATGAGTTTGTGGAAGCAATCAGCCAAGGCATGCCGCCTACCGGAGGCATAGGGATTGGAATTGATAGACTTGTCATGCTGTTAACCCAATCAACTTCTATTCGGGATGTACTCTTATTTCCCTGGATGAAACCTACTTCGTAGTATTAGGACGTCTGCATGTCCCATGCAGACGTCCTCCCTTTGCGGCAGCTATTGAGGCTTCTTACCCCGATGCTTTTTCTAAGGGTTGGGGATCCACTCTTTAGCACGCCAAGCTAAAGAGAATGCCTTGCCGCTATTCTGATGAATTTTGGATATTTTTATTTACCCTAGCAATGATGAAGAAAAAATAGACGCTCAGTAATGCAGCGAAGAAGCACCAAACGGAGATAAATGCCTCCCGGTAAAAAAGTTCAGCCAATAAAAAAGAAACACTGCCCATGATCCCCAAAAAGAGCATGCCGGGCAGAGTGGATAGGAAAATCGGAACAACGGCCACAACCCCATAAATAATATGTTTAAGCGTAATGCCGTCATCATAACTTAAACTGGCACCAAGGACCTCAGGCATCGGATCAAGCATCAGTGTTTCATAAAAGTTACCGCTGCCGACTAAAAAACCGAAGAAGCAGAAGATAAAGCAAATTCTTCGACGCAGCGGATCATTTTCAGCTACGGCAATTGCAAAAGGGAGAAAAAAGGGCCAAAAACTAAGAGCAAAAAATAAATAAAGATTCTTGAAAAAAGAGCTAAGCGGTGTCACTTCAAAAGGAGGGCCCATATGGAACCAGACGAAGCCTTCGGCAAATTGTTGGATCATAAAAAACACAGGGATCAAGCAGAGCAGCACCAAGCGCTTCTGTGAATTTCTGGCCAGGGCCGCAAAACCTGCACACCCTGTGATCACGCCGGTTGCCATACTTACTTTTACAGAAAAACACATATGCCCTCTCAAATGAGTACCCGAAAAGCACTTTAAATAAAAAAATAAATCTTCGACAAGTGTTAATTTGAGAGCAATCTTAAATAGGTACCGAATTCTTTATGGAGAGCACCGGTTGGGCAAGCAGAGATGCACGGATAACCGGGGCAATGAATGCAGGGCTTGTTTTCTGGGTCAAGAAAGGGCTTTCTCTTCTCTAAATCGTCTATCAGAATGGCGTTGACCGGACAGGCTGCCATGCAGGCATCGCACCCTGTGCACAATTTTAAAAAGGTTTTTTCAGAAGGGTATGCCCCTGGCGGGCGCACCTTAAGAGAAGCAGGTACATCGGGTTCTTCCAGAAACGCCGCTCCTTTAGTCAGAACCAGTTTAAACGCTTCCCTGAAAAAATCTTGGCGGTTCATGATTGCTTTTTCAACCGTGCTCCGGCCGGGGTGTCTTCAATGATATACCCTTGACTTAAGATATAATCGCGCAACCGATCCGATTCCGCCCAATTTTTATGCTTACGCGCTTCAATTCTTTTTTCCAGGGCTTCACTCAATTCAACAGGAATTTCATGACCGTTTTTGTCAAATGTAAGTACCCCTAAAACCGTATCGAAACGTTTGAGAAGACTCAATACATCCTCTGCATCTTGCCTACCGCATTCACTACGGTCACTTAGAGAATTCACCTCACGCACCATCTCAAACAAAGCAGCAAGAGCAACGGAGATATTCAAATCATCAGCTAACGCTGTTGCAAAGGAGAAGTGCGCCTTTTCCAAAATCTGTTGAACGGATAGATTTTTCCCCTCTCCATTAATCTCTTGCATCCGGTGTACAAAATCATTTAAACGCTGCAAAGAATGTTTCACAGAGTCAAGACCTTCAAATGTGAAATTAAGCTGTGTTTTATAATGCGCTTGCAACAACAGATAGCGAATCTGGGGTCCCGTAAATCCCTTTTTCAATAGGTCCCTTAAGGTGAAAAAGTTGCCGAGGCTTTTAGACATTTTTTTATTATCGACGATCAGGTGCTCTGTGTGCATCCAGAGCCCGACAAATTGTTTTCCGGAATAAGCTTCCGATTGAGCGATTTCGTTTTCATGATGGGGAAACATGTTATCGATGCCGCCGCAATGGATATCGATTTCTTCACCCAAAATTTCCATTGCCATCGCTGAACATTCCAAATGCCAGCCCGGACGCCCTTTGCCGAAGGGACTTTCCCAATAAATTTCACCATCCCTTTTCGGATCATAACTTTTCCAAAGCACAAAGTCGGACACATTTTCTTTTTCATATTCATCAGAGGCGACACGCTCCGAGGCTCCGGCTTTTAGATCTTCCAATTTCAAGTGGGATAGGCAGCCGTAACGATGGAATTTACCAATCGCATAATATATGCTTCCATCCCCGCCTTGGTAAGCAACCCCTTTTTCCAGCAATCCTTCAATGATTTTGATCATATCCGGAATGTAATCGGTAGCAGCAGGGTAAAATTCTGCCGGCTCGATATTGAGGGTTTTCAAGTCTTCAAAAAAAGCTTCTTTGAATGGTTTGGTAAAAGCATCTAGGCTTATACTGTTTTTAATGGCACCTTTGATCGTTTTATCATCCACATCCGTAAGATTCATCACCTGCGTCACTTTTAATCCAAAGAACTTCATGGTGCGCCTTAGGAGATCTTCGAAAATATAGCAGCGAAAATTACCGATATGGGCAAAATCGTACACTGTTGGACCACAAGTATATAAAGAAACCTTGCCTTCTTCTCGGGGCTTTAAAACTTCTTTTACGCGTGTCTCGGTATTGAAAAACTTAAGGGGGATTGATTTGTAATCCACAGGTGATATCATGCGATTTACCATTTTTTATCTATTTAGCGGAAACTATACAAGAGCAAGCGTAAACTTATCAAGGATTGAGAAAATCTGAGTACGCAGGAGAGCCTGCGCACTCAGGTGCGACAGATTAATCTTTTGAGAAAATGAACCTTTCCTCTAAAACGCGATAGTTTATTTTACCGGTTCCCATGATCGGAATTTCATCCAAAAGGTGCACTTCAGAAATGCGGACTAAGTTGCTGAAACCATCTTCTTTCAGTTGTTGATTCACTTCTTCCGGAGAAGTTGAAAATGTCACAATCAGCACCAAGGAGGGTTTTTCCCCGTTTCCATCTTTAGAAATCAAGGCCAAAGTAGGTCCCTCTTCTCTTATTGGCCACTTCCTCTTAGGGGCCGCTTCCAAAAGAGCGCTTTCAATTGCCAAAAGGCTGATCATTTCCCCTCCGACTTTGATAAACCGCTTCAATCGACCGGATAATGTCAGTCGATTTTCCTGATCGAGATGACCGATATCTCCGGTATTGTACCATTCGGCACCTTCGATAATCACAAAAGGGGATGCCTGTCCGGGATTTAAATAACCGGAAAAAACGTTCGGTCCGCGCGTCAAAACGAGGCCATCTGTGTTCTTAGGCAATATCTCATGCGTTTCAGGATGTACAACGATGAGTTCTATTCCCGGTAATGGAGAGCCCACACCCTTGCGCGGCTTGCCGAAACGATTGGCTGAAATGATAGGGGAACATTCTGTTACGCCATACCCTTCCAGGAGGCAATGTTCTTTTTCCACTTTAGCCATCAACTTAAATAATTCCGGCGGGGCTTTTTCTGCTCCGGTTACGCATAAACGCATTGTTTTGACTTGTTTGGGCTCTGCGGCTTTCAAAACACCTTTAATGAAAGACGGCGCACCGCTCATTACAGTAGCCCCCCATTTACTAAAGGCTGCGGCAACACCCTGTCCATCAGTAGGATTCGGATAATAGGCACAACGCATGCCTGCAAGCAGTCCCATCAAACCGCTCGTGCTAAACCCATAAGCATGGAAAGGAGGAAGTATCCCCAACATTACATCATCGGCATAAAGCTCGATGGCATCAAAAGCCGCCCTTTGATTGGACAGTAAATTCTTGTGTGAAAGCGGTACTCCCTTCGGCATGCTTTCAGTGCCACTGGTAAATAGCAGAACGGCCTGATCCTCTTCAGATATGGAGTGGACGCCGAAGGTTTTCAATATACCGTTCACGCCCAGCTTGGATCTGAATAAAGCGCGTATTTTATCCCATACGGAAAAGTCTTTCTTTACATCCTCAAGCATTACCAAAATGTCGTCAACGCCAGTCAGATCTGTCGTATCGAGCCTTTCTAAAAAGGCCCGGGAAGTCAAGACTGTCTCCACCTTAGAAATCTCGCGCACCGATTTTAGATGCCGGGGACCCACTGTCCAGTTGATCATCAACGGCACCTTGCCTGCAAGTTGAATAGCGAGGACGCATAAGTAGGCGCCCACACTTGCCGGCAGCAGAATTCCAATATATTTCCCCGGTTTATGCCGTATACATTCAGCCATCAAAATAACGGCCAGCCTTAACCGTGAATACGACATAATGCCAGATCTGTCATCTCCACATGCCGGCCGATTGCCCATCCTTTGGCAATTACGTAGAAAAACTTCGGGAATCGTATTTCCCGGTGCTGCCTGGGCTCTTGTATGGGGGATTTCAACAAACCACTGACTTAAATCTTGCCGGTCCTCTTTCTTCTCTTCTTTTATTTTTATTTTTTTTGAAGCAATCCCTAAGACTTTACTGACGGTTGTCATCTCTGTCACGGGAACCGCATCTGTACCAAACTCTTCCTGAAGAAAAATCGCCAACTCCGATGCATCGAGGGAATCCATCCCTAAATCAGAAGCAAGAGACATCTCCGGTGTTATCGTGGCTTTGTCGATATCAGTTAACTGTTGGATTTTATTTAAAACTTTATCCTGAACTTCTACAGACACATCTTCCAATCGTACCTTTTGCTCTACAACGGCTTCTTTTTGATACAGCTTTGGGAACTCGTTCCTCCACATACTGTACGACACCAAAACAAGTGAATCGCCGGGATACTCTCCTTCTTGTTTAGTCAAGCCATCCGGCTTATTGTACCATTTCTCCAACCACCGATTCATTTCAAGTCGGGAAGCCTGGTAAGGAAAATCTTCCGGAGCCGTATAAAACTCAATGATCACATGGCGGCGTGGATTGAAAAAAACCAAGTTTTTTAAGGTTATTTTTAACCCTTTCCAAATCCCTTCAAACATATCAGGGCTTTTCGGATGCAACGCACGGGAAAACATGCTACCCCAAAGACCTTTGATCCGAACCAGTACTACATTAGCTTCGGGTGAGTTTTGAATCACTTGGTGCGTTGCCGATGCGCCTCCAATCTCTTCTATTGCTGTATGTTTCAAACGGCCTGCGGGATAAATCAAGAAATTTTCCCCATTTTTCAAACCTTTGACCATCTCTTCCAAAACATTTTCGTGCCGTTTTCTTTTGGCATTATTAGTGGAGGCCTCAAAATCCGGCACAGGAAGAGCATTGATGAACTTCATCACGCTATTAACGATGGGCAAGTAATAATATGTTTCTGCAATGGTTGGACGCACCGGGATTTTTTTCCAAGCGGCTAAAGCAATCAAACTAGGATCTATCATCATAGCGACATGATTGGGCAGCAGCAAAACACCCCCCGGTTTACTTAACTTTTCGGGAGTCAGGTGCTCAAGGCCTTTAATAGTGACACGGTACCGGAACCATAACATCGTTCGCAAAGAATTGAGCAGAAAAAATTCCAGTATTTTTCTCACGGAGTACCTCTAATGTAATATTAGATCTATTCTGTAAAAATTTCCTATAAACGTCAATCAATGAGAGGAACATCCAAATCGTTCCGCTTTCTCAATCTTTGAGATATTGAGAAAATATTATTTTAAAAAATTAAAGAATTTGCTACATTACTCTCGTCAACTCCAACTAGAGGAGCAAAAATATGGCAATTGAATTCTCCCCTTCCTTAATCGAAAATACAATCCAACAAACTGAAACAAAGAACCTATCCATTAATTTTATAGAAAGCATACCGGAGGTACTCCCCCTATGCGGAACATTTATGCTGGTACACCACTTATTGGAACGGCCGCAATCAGAAAAACAGATCGATTTTGCCGCTAAAATTTTAGAGATATCGACTACACGACAGATCACCATCCACCCTCCAAGCACGACCAACCCCTTTCAATTCATGACAACAATTCTTCAAGAAGCGGAAGTCGCGGCATCCTATCAGCAGACAACCCCATTAGGAAAAAGCGCCTGCCGGCTAAAAAGAAGTATTGATAAACTAAAAACGTTAACACGTTTTAAAGAACCTATTAAGGATGCAGTGGATGATTTTTGTAAATGTTGGCAAGAATTCACCAGGTTAGTGCTGCAGATCAAAATCGACGGATTATTGGCTTAGAAATAAAGAGACTTCCCTGCAAATTCTCTTAGCCTCGGGAAATGTTAGCAGAGGTTCCGCATTCTCAAGCGGAACCCATCGATAGTCTGACAATTCATCATGCTGAATCTTAACCTCCCCAGTAGCTTCTGCCAAGAAATAATCCACATGCTTGTCTATTTTTATGCCTTGATGCGTAAAAAAATACCGCTCGCAGAAAGGATCCTGCCTTAATATGTAAGCGATGTTCAAGCCGGTTTCTTCCAATAATTCCCGCTCTGCCGTTTCAAGGGGCGTTTCTCCTTTCTCAGGATGCCCTTTAGGATAAGACCAGTGACCGCCTTGATGTAAAATGATCAGGATTTCCCAGACCCCTCTATGCTTGCGCAGCGGGATAATGCCGTAAGAATTTTCACGACGCAAAGCACTAACCTCGGTACTTTCCTAATACGATGGTAGCGTTATGACCGCCAAATCCAAAGGAATTTGAAATCGCCGCGTTGATATCCAAGGGATGCGCTTTAGTTGGTATGATGAATTCGAGGTCAGGCTCAGGATCATCTAGGTTAATGGTGGGATGAACGACACCTTCCATGATGGCTTTAACAGTAGCAACCGCTTCAATGCCGGCGGCAGCCCCGAGACAATGTCCGGTCATGGACTTTGTTGCATTCATCACGACCTGCGAAGGATTTTTAAAGACTAGTTTTAAAGCATTGACTTCGGCCATATCTCCTAAAGGAGTGGATGTGGCATGGGCATTGATGTAATTGACATCTTCAGGGTGTATGCCTGCATTTAACAAAGCGTTTCTTACGCATAGAGCGACCCCTAAACCATCCGGTCTTGGTTCTGTCATATGGTAGGCATCGCAGCTTAGTCCGTGCCCCAAATATTCAGCAAGGATTGTCGCTCCACGTTCAAGCGCATGTTCAAGCCTTTCCAAAACCAATACCCCGGCACCTTCCCCCATGACAAAACCGTCACGGTTTTTATCCCAGGGGCGAGAAGCCTGTTGTGGAGAGTCGTTGCGTTGAGAAAGTGCTTTGCAAGCACTAAAACCGGCCATACCCATCGGGATGATGGCAGCTTCGATGCCACCGCAAACCATTAAATCGGCATCGCCGCTTATAATATGATTGGCTGCAGCGATGATCGAATTATTTCCTGTAGCGCATGCAGTCGATATTGAATAATTTGGCCCCATAAAACCATAATCCATGGCCAACAGAGCGCCTCCCATATTGGTAATAATAAAGGGAACGAAAAAGGGAGAGACACGTTTAACGCCTTTTTCATTCATGGTTTCCACACCATCAACGAAACAACTCATCCCACCCATGCCGGATCCAAGGACAACTCCGCACCTTTCTTTGTTCAAAGCGTCAGGGTTTATCCTGGCCATTTCCAGGGCTTTTTTGCCGGCGACCATACCATAAGCAATACAATTATCGACACGGCGCGCTTGTTTCTTATCCATGTAATCCCCCGGCTCGAAATCCGGGATGACACCAGCGAATTTTGTTGGCTGCTCTTCGCAAGAAAACTCCGTAATGGGAACGATACCACTTTTACCTTCTAAAAGAGATTGGTAAAAATGATCGACATCATTTCCAAAACAAGAGACAACACCAAGGCCTGTCACAACAATTCGTGGTTTTTTAGTCATAGATTTTATTCTTTATGGTTTAACTCAAGATCGATGATTGTTCCGTCATGCCACAACCTTTCAAGGGAATATCTTTCTCTTAGCTCAGGAACGAAAAGATGTATCACCACCTGTCCGCAATCCATTACAATCCAATCGCCGCCTTGTTCACCGTCTACATGAAAGAGCTTGATTTTGAATTCATCTGATTTTCTTCGGATTTCATTGCAAAGTGCTTGGACGTGTCGATCAACGCTTCCTTCTGCTATAATAAAGTAATCCGTCATTGAACATACGTTGCGCACGTCAAGGGCAATTATGTTAAAACCTTTTTTGTCGTAAATTGCCTGCGCAATATCTTTAATCATTTTAAATTCTCTTATATTCATAATCTTAATGTATTTAGTATAAATGATTTTCTGTAATATAGTCTATCACTTTTTCGGGCAGAAAAGACGTACAGTCTTCCCCTGCCGCGATTCTTTTTCGAATTTCTGTGCTCGAAATATTAAAAAGCTTTGTAGGCACACGGCCTTTGGCAATAGCCGTATCGATCGCCGGATTTTTGCTATCTGGAACGTTTAAAGCCCCTAAGCGACTACCGATCAATAAAGGAACCATTTTAACTATTTCTTCGGCCTCTTTCCACTTGTAAAAGCCTGGGACCGATTCTTCACTCATAATCAAATATAGCGTGGAAGGATCCTTATCTGCCTTAAAAATTTTCATTAGCTCCCGAAGCGTCTCCACCGTATAAGAAGGGCCATCCCTTTTAGCTTCGAGATCCAAAAGAGAAAAGCCGCTGCGCCCTTCAATCGCTAAACGAACCATATTAATCCGGTGATCGATGGAGGCTGTTTGCCGATCCCGCTTAAAAGGGTTCACATTAGCCGGGCAAAACCAGACCGCGTCGAGGCCCTTTGCCTTTTTCAATTCTTCCGCCATATTTAAATGGCCAAGATGGATAGGATCAAATGAGCCCCCGAAAAAACCTATTTTTCTTGGTTTTTGCAAAATTAAACCATGAAGAATAGTTCACGATATTTTGGCAACGTCCAAAGAGCATCCTCTGTTAAAGGCTCGATTTTATCCACAGCTTCACGAAAATCGTCCATTAAGGGAGTTACACTCCTACAAAAAGCATCAGCCTGGGCAGTCCCCGTTAACGCTAGGGCGCATCTCTGTGCGCCTTCAATTTTATTTTTAAAAACAATGGCCGTTTCAATTAACTCAGCAAATACCGCAAGCTCTTTCTTTTGTTCTTTAAGGGCATTCTTTGGCAAGGCATTAGCCATGGAATTGATCGTGTCTGCCGCTTGCCTCAACTGTTTTTGAGCGGCAGGGAGTACTTGAGTATTAAATATTTCCACCATCAGGTTTGTTTCAATGTTTATTGTAAGAGCATAATGCTCCATTAAGATTTCAAAACGGCTAGTTAACTCTCCTGAGGTTAATATCCCCTCAAAGGCTTTAAATGTGCTTTTTTCAATTAAAGCACGGAAGGCATCCACAGCTTTATGATAAATCGGCAGCCCTCTTTGAGTCGCTTCTTTGACCCAATCCGGAGAATAATTATCACCGGAAAAACGGATTGGGCGGGATTTTTTAATATATTTCCGAATCACAGGGGTCGCCGCTTCCAGAAAATTTTCACGGGATTTGGATTTTTTTTCCTCAAGAAGGCTCTCGATTTCGTCCAGAATTTCATTGAGGCTCTCTGCTACAATGGCATTCAAGACAGTAACTGACAGCGAGGGATTTGCAGAGGAGCCCAAAGCACGAAATTCAAACTTATTGCCGGTAAATGCAAAAGGCGATGTACGATTACGATCCGTATAATCTTTCGTTAAATCGGGCATTTCCTTAAGGCCTAAATCATATTTGCTCTTCTTGGAGCTAGTATGGATGCCATGTTTCTCAATGTCTTCGAGAAGACGCTCTATGGCAACACCCAAATAAGCAGAAATGATGGCCGGCGGCGCTTCATGGCCCCCTAAGCGTAAATCATTACTAGCCGATGCAATCGAGGCTCTCAACAAGCCGCTATGACGGTGTACCGCATGCAAAACTGCGGTGAGGATCACCAAAAAGTGCAGGTTGTTTTCCGGGGTATCGGTCGGATCAAGCAAATTAATCCCCGTATCGGTAGCTAAAGACCAGTTGCAATGTTTTCCAGAGCCATTTACTCCTTGAAACGGTTTTTCATGCAACAAAACAGCCAGCTGATGCCTCTCGGCGATGCGACGCATTAATTCCATCAATTGAATATTATGGTCTATACCCAAGACTCCCCTTTCTACCACAGGAGCGGCCTCGTGTTGCGCGGGCGCCACTTCATTGTGCCGGGTTTTAACGGGAATGCCGAGCCGGATCGCTGCCCTTTCAAAATCGTCCATAAAGCACAAAATGCGCTCTTTTACTGAGCCGAAATAATGATCTTGCAGTTCCTGCCCTTTAGGTGAAGGCGCGCCGAACACGGTACGTCCGGCCATTACCAGATCGGGTCTAAGATTACGCAGGGAACGGTCAATGACGAAATATTCCTGTTCTAAGCCTAAAGTCGTGTGCACATAGGAGGCCGAAATACCCGTATGCTGCAGTAGCCGCATCGTTGCAGCGCTCAGTTTTTTTTCCGATCGGTGCAATGGGATTTTATGATCTAAGACATCGCCTGTCCAGGAAAAAAAGACGCTCGGAATAAACAGAGTGACCCCATTTCCTTCTTTCCACACAAAAGGGGGCGAAGTAGGATCCCAACCGGTGTAGCCGCGAGCTTCGTAAGTACTTCTAAGTCCTCCGGAAGGGAAAGAAGAAGCATCAGGCTCTCCCTGTATCAATTGCTTTCCGGTAAATTGCTCGATCATTTGATCTGGCGAAGCCCATTCAATAAAGGCATCATGCTTTTCAGCAGAAGCCCCTGTAAGAGGTAAAAACCAGTGTGAGTAATGCGTTGCACCAAGCTCCAGCGCCCATTCCTTCATCGCAACTGCAATAGGATCGGCATACTCCTCTTTAATTTTCTCCTTGCCCTCCATAGCGTTCACGACATTCAAATAGATCTGACGCGGCAGCATTTTATGCATGACACTGCGGGTAAAAACATAGGTGCCAAACTGTACCGATTGGCGGGAATGCTCCGCAGGTTCTTTTGAAAAGGGTTTGCTACGGGTTGTAATGGCTTCGATAGCACTTAAGCGGGGCATATGGAACTCCTGGAGTAGACGAAGCGTGATTATGAAATAAGGAGCGCTTAAATTGCAATTTCACTATCTATTTCGAAGTTTTTTTGAACTGAATATACCGAGCGTGATTCAGAATTTGAAAACAGGGCAAGGAGTCGCCCTGAATCTGAACCTGGAGAAACCAGCGGCGTAATAACGCAACCTGAATAAGTTGGGTGAAACAGGAGGGTCTCAAAATCAACACCTGAACTCAATGGGACAAAGGGGATTATAGTATTCAATGCGTGAATATAGGGTTATGAAACAATGACCTGCCAGCCATGCTGTCGGGAAATTTTTCCCAACTGGCGGGTGGGATTAACCACAATCGGAAGTCCTACAGCTTGCAATAGAGGCACATCCAAATGACTGTCGGTGTAAGCAGCCACTTCATAAGGGGCAATTCCCGTCCGGGCGTAAAGCTTTTGAACATATTGAGCTTTCTCTTCACCTTGTACACATTTAATGAGAGAACCGATCGTACCGTCGTCACAGGTTTGGTAAGCTGTAGCCAGCCATTCTTCCACCCCCAGACGCGCCGCAATTCCCTGTACCAGAAAATCGGGAGCGCTGGAAACGATGGCGACAAACTGCTTTTGCATTTTTGCTGTTTCAAGGCAGCTCACAATGACAGGATTTAGCATCTGATCGAAGGACGTGTTCAAAAAATCCTCAGACGCCTCTTTTAGAAGAGAAATCGAGGTGCCGACAAAAAAAACCTGATTGGATATTCTATGAAGGGTTGGAGTTTCCATCCAGCCCATGGTATGAAAAAAATAACAGAACGATAAATAGAACATCTTATGGAGAGGAAGTAGGCGTTTTTTAAACAAATAAACGCCAAAAAGAAAACTGCAATTCCCCTGAAACAACGTGTGGTCTAGATCAAAGAGACTGGCGCGAATCACTTTTTATTATATTTAGCGATTTTTGCTTCCAGTTTTGTAAGCTCTTCGGAAATGTTGTCGTAGCGATCTTTTTCAAGAGCAAGTTGCTGATTATAGTGCATCGACTGCTCGAAATCTAGACCAGAACTTCCACAGAGTTTACGATATTTATCAATTTGATCTTTGATTAAAGCTCTTCTTTGAAGCTTGAAAGAGAGGGCATCTTTTAAAACCTTTTTTGCCTCATCCGGTGCGGAGGGCAATTCGAAATCATCATCTTGTTTGCCGTAGGCGACATCTTCGATAGGAAGCAGAGAACGGATGAGGGTTTCTTTTTCATAGTCTGAAAGAGTGATTGCGGTAATCTGAGCTTTTGTTGAATTTAGGGCTTCAAAAAGTTCTTTAGAAGGCAAGTTTTTGGATTGCTGGATTAATGTAGCGATTGCCTCTTCAAGAGAGCGAATCTGCTC
The DNA here is from genome assembly GCA_041738095.1 of Waddlia sp. Lineage (GTDB taxonomy): Bacteria > Chlamydiota > Chlamydiia > Chlamydiales > Waddliaceae > JTS-AC334. Next base: position 254,210 of record JBGSQP010000016.1, on the reverse strand, counting down.
TTGTCTTGTTTCTTCTTTCTCCAACTCTTTTTGACGCTTTTTCTTTTCCTCTTCCTTAAGTTTTTCTAAGAGAGGCTTGCGCGCCTGAATGAGCATGTCCTTAAGGAAAATCACATCATCTCGTGCCAACTCGACATCCCGCATGTTCCGAGAAATCTCATCAAGGCGTGATTGAGCTTCATAAACGGTGAGCGTTTCAGCTGTGCTTTGTTCAATCACTTCCTGAATCTTGCCCTGCAATTCTTCGGTATTTTTCTTAGTGACTTCTTTCTTCTCGGCAAAAAACTTTTTATGTTCTTTTTCAAGTTCCTTCAGCTTATCCCAGCACTCGCTAAGCTTAAGTCTGGTTTGGGAAAAAGTTTGGCTATTAATGCTTAATTGCTTGGCTGCAGCCTGCAGGAGTTTGATTTCTTCCCTGTAAGGATGCAGGGGCTTTTCCCCTAATTTCGGTGTAAAGTTGGCATTAATATATCCATCGATATCTGCAGAAAACAAGTTGCTGACTTCTTCGATTAGGGCTTTTCGAATGGGGAATACTTGATTGCCTGCCTTGGAAAGACGGTCAAAAAAAGAACTTTTCTTGCGCACACGCATTTTAGTTGTGGCAAGTTCTTTTCTCAAGCTGTTTATCCTGGAAGCGCTGGCATTCAAAAGCGTTAATTCACACTGGATATCCTGATAACGCTCTAAATGCTGCTGCATCGCTTTGCAATGAAGGGGGAAATGTTCGAGGTTGACGTTTTTAAGAAGCTCGGAGCGTTTCGCAATTTCTTGTTCAAGTGCTTGCAAAGCCATTTCAATCTGCTCAACGGCAAATGAAGATTCTTCTTCAAAATGTTCCTTAAGAATCCTGGCTTGCTGCGTAAGATCACGGTATTTTTGCCAATGAATTGCACGGACAGCCGGCGGTATATTTTCTTTAAAAAGCTGCAAAGAGCATTCTCTAGCATCCCAAAAAGTTTTAAAGCAAGGATGTCCTTCTTGCGATAACGCACTTTCCATCAGATCAATGGTCAGTCGCAACTTTTCTTCCGGATTGGTATGCGACTGAAGTTCCGCTAATTTCTTTTGGAGTTCTTCAGGATTGGACTTAGGGGATTTTTTTTCTAGTGATGCATTCATGGAAGAGATGGGAGTATTCATGGCGATTAATAATGATCATTTACATTTATGAGAAATGATAAACCAGGTCTAGGTTAAATGTAAAGGATACACATAAGTTTCGGCCCAATATCCTCTAACCGTTCTCTACCCTGCTTCGTAATCTTGCCGAATCATCTCCATTGCCACCTCTGGATCGTGCATGTCCAAATCGAGCCAACGAAATAATGGCTCTTTTCTAAACCAGGTAAATTGTCTTTTAGCGTACTTTCTTGAAGCCTGCTTAAACAAATCCATAAATTTGCTGTAATCAGCCGAATTTTGCTCCGACTCTAAATAGTCTAGGGCCTGTCGATACCCAATAGCCTGGCTGGCTGAAGAATTTTCCAATAAGCCTTGAGTTTTCAAACGTTTCACTTCCTCCAAAAAACCATCGGCCATCATTTTTTCACAGCGGTCTTCTATGCGCCGATTTAATACGGTTTTTGGGCGGTATAAGAACCAACAACGGAAATCGAAATTATGAAGTTCTTTCTTCCCTCTCCAGGAATGTCTGCTGACAGGCTTTCCACTTAACTTAATGATCTCCAGTCCCCTAATGATCTTTTGCTTATCTTTTTTGGTGATCGTGCTGGCATATTTGGGGTCCAGTTTTCTCAACCTCTCAAATAAGACTTCCGCTCCGGACTTTTCCATTTCCTTTTCCAAATCTTGACGGATTTCAGGAATTGACGGGGGACCGCTTGGGGGTCCATAGATCAAAGCATGGAGATAAAACCCCGATCCTCCTACAACGATCGGCAAGGCGTTACGATTATGGATATCTTGACAGCTATGGCGAGCCTCTTCATAGAAATCCACCACATTGAAGCTCTGTTGCAAATCCCTAACATCTATCAAGTGGTGAGGGATTTCTGTTCGGGATTGTAAATCTGCCTTGGCCGTTCCGATATCCATTCCTCTGTAAACTTGCATAGAGTCAGCCGATATCAGTTCCCCATGTAAAATTTTGGCTAGTTCGTGTGAGAAATCTGTTTTGCCACAGGCAGTTGGTCCCGCCAGAACGATAACTTTCTTTTTAGGGAGAAGCAAATCGTCAGTCATTTTCTTTTTGGCTTCCACGGCAAAGCCGACAAAAATCCGTTCGATCTCTTCTTCGTGAAGTGTTGGAGTGCCGCTTCGGCTCATCGGATAAAAAAGCGCAAGGCTTCCTCCCTGTTCAGGCAAATGTCAAAGATCCGATCCATCCCTGCAATTTTAATAATAGAGTTCACCTGGGCTTGAATGGAGCAAAGAGCCATTTTTTTTCCTAAAATATGCGCTTTTCTGGAGGCAAGCAGTAAGACTCTTAATCCCGAGCTGCTGATATAATCGAGTGAAGAAAGGTCCACTATCATTCCGTGATGGTTTGAATGAAAAATATTTGCTATGACTTTTTCCGCTTCAGATGCCGCTAATGCATCCAGTCGTCCGGTAATTTCAAGAATTGCAGGACTAAAAATTGATCCCTCATTGATCTTAAACGCCACAAAATCAGGGTCATATTTTGTCATAGCATTTTGACAGGTTTTAATGTGAAATGCAATAGTTGAAAAATAACTGAAAAAAAAGTAAAGCCATCACTTGCCACCTTTGGTGAAAACATGTTTAAAGGCAAGCCTCTCTAATACCCCTATTTCAAACGCACCGGATGATACCTATCTTTATCCTTAAGGGTGGAAGAGAGAAATTATTGATAAGCCAAAGTATCTTCCAGCTCTGCGTTTTTGCTCTTCTTTTTGTCTAGCTTATCAAGAAATTGCACGCGTTCTGCAGCAACGCGTAACTTACAACGCTTGTCACCATCCTTAGCATGCCAGACATCAAGCTGAAGGCGTCCTTCTACCAAGACTGTGGAAGAGCAATCCAGAAACTGGATGCAATTTTCAGCCTGTTTTCCCCAAACAACGACATCGACAAAACAAACTTCTTGTTGTTTCTCTCCGGAAGCTGTTGTAAACTCTCTATTCAATGCGATGAGTAGGTCGGTAACGGAAACACCGTTTGGTGTTTTTCTTAATTCCGGCCTCGTCGTCAGCCTGCCTGCTAAAATCACTTTGTTAAGCGCTGCCATATAGCACAAATCCTCTGGTTACATTCACCTGCCACTAAATTCAAGATAGCATAAGGAAAAAAATATTCAAGAGAAAAAGTGCTATATATTTTTTTAAAAATATAGTGTTTTAAGATTTAGTGTTTTGCGGATTCACTAAGCTTTCATTGATCCAAGCTAAATAATCATCGTTTCCCCCTTCGATTGAAGTGTAGGTAATTTCCGGCACTTCGTAAGAAGAGTTGTCGTAAATAATCTCTTTCACCTTTTCATACTTTTCACGGCGTGTTTTGAAGACTATTTTACTTTCTTGGCTGGTTTCCAACTGGTTATTCCACATAAAGATCGATTCAATCCACGGCACAATTTGCGCACAGGCCACCAAACGCTCTTGTACCAGATACCGAGATATGCGTCTGGCTTCATCCACACTGCCGCTTGTCCAATGAATTTCGATAAAATCTGACATTTAAAAAACCTATCTAATGAGAAATTGTCTTCGAAGATACAACGATAACAAAGCAATTTTTTATGTTCAACGTGTGTTTTTTTAAGAGCATTTTTAAAGAAAAAAACTCTAAAAAGATGGTTTTTCTTGCACGAAACCCAGACAGGAAATCCTAAGATCGATCACACTCATCTTTTTTAAAAAACCGGATTGTTTGATTTGCAAGTAATTAGCGATCTCTTGACGCCAATCCTCCGGATTAAGCCTAAGTATTGCCCCAGGAAGAGTAACGATGACTTCGCGGCGCCCGAAACTGGGCTCCTCTGCCCTTGAGACATCGACTGTGAGATTATACTGTGGATGAAATTCATTTAAGATCTCAAAAGCGAGCATCAGTCTGTTGCATTGGCCTGATTTACCCCATTCCACCTGGCCGATATCTCCTAAAACAACGGCAGGCAGTTCCATTTGATCAAAGCAGGAGTCGATCGGCATTAAAATACCCTCTTGATCCCAGGCAGCACACAACCAGTCCGAGGCAATGGCCCGGGGAATTCTAAGAGTGTAGTCGATTTTAAGCTGGGCAGGGAGTTCCTTTTTGATTGTCGCTGTCTTAAAAAGCGGATAACTTAAAAGTTTATGGACTCCCTCTGCGGAATTGAAATGATGAATATTCACCGGGTGATCCGCAGACAGCTCCAATAGTTCAGCGATTAGCGCCGGATCAATAGCACCTTGTAAGTCCAGAGAGACGATATTAAAGGAGGGATCGTTTTTTTGACGCTCTAGGACATGCGAGGTATAGAGCATCGCAAGCGCTGCTGTTCCGGAAATAATAAACGTTGAAAAAAGGATCCAACCTAAAGCGTTACGAACGGGCAGAGTGCTTTTTTTTTTCTTAAGACTGATCATGGGCTCCCTAATATATGAGACGCATGATTTCGGTACAAGTTTTGGTGATGCTGCCTGCTCCTAACGTTACCACAATGTCATCTGCCCTAAGTTGATAAAGGACCCATTTAGGTAATTCTTTTAAAGGTAAATGACGGCACGAAACTGCGGATGCACACTTCACTTCTTCTACAATTCTTCCTGTATGCACACCCTGAATTGGAGCCTCTCCCGCCGAATATATCTCTGTAATAACAACCTCATCGGCAGCATCAAAAATTGTGCCGTAACTGCCTAGACAATCTTTCGTTCTTGAATAGCGGTGCGGCTGATATATAGCAATCAAACGCCTTTCCGGCGCTGCATTCTTAATAGCCCTTAGGGTTGAGGCAATCTCTGTAGGATGGTGCGCATAATCATCCAAGAACAACACTCCCCCTTTTTCTCCTTTAACTTCACAACGTCTGGCTACGCCTTTAAAACTCTGAAACGCCTGCCGGATCTTAGCCTCGGAAACCCCAATTTTCAACGCCATGCCAAAAACGGCCAAAGCATTTAAAACGTTGTGTTTTCCGGTTAATGGAATTTCCAGACGCGCATAGGTTTTCCCTTCAAATGCAACGTCGAAAAAGGAATTCCACCCCTGCTGGGAAAAATTCAACGCCTTTAATGCGCAATCTTGAGTATATCCATAAGAAGTCCCCTTTTGCGTCAAAGTTCTTAGGCGACGATCATCCCCGCACCAAAAGAGATGATCAGAAGACTCTACATGTGTGATAAACTCCCCATAGGACAGGCATAATTTTTCTTCAGTCATGAAATGACTCATATGATCAAGACCAATGTTGGTTATAATCGCACCATAGGGTTTATATTTAGTAAAGGTGCCATCACTTTCATCGGCTTCAGCTACAAAAAAGGGTCCTTTGCCCTGCCTTGCATTGGATGCAAAATTTTTTGCGATACCTCCAACGGAAAGACTGGGATCGAATTCCCCCTCACATAACACCCACCCCAAGAGAGAAGTTGTCGTGGTTTTGCCATGCGTTCCAGTCACTGCCAACGTTTTATGCCCCTGCATCAATCTAAAAAGTAGATCGGAACGATGGAGCACTTCACACTTTAACCGCAAAGCTTCCAATAATTCAGGATTATCCTGCTTGATATCGGAACTGATGACTACGATTTTTTCGGAAGAGATGTGTTCTTTAGAATGTCCGATGGAAATGTCAGCGCCCCGTCTGATGAGATCGTCTGTAATCGGGCTTGCAGAGACATCGCTGCCTGATACGTGTTGCAGTTTGTCCAAAAGGATGCGGGCAAGGGAACTCATTCCGATCCCCCCGGCTCCGATCAGGTGGTAAGATGTGCTTCGATGGCTTGGCATAATGTAGGCAGTTTCCGTTTTTGTTTAAATTGATAAATCATTTCCTGCATGTGTTTTAAATTTGAGGAAAGCTCTTGCAGTCGCTGTACAAGAATCGTTGGGTTTAAATGCATTTCGGAGCATTTGATCGCCCCGCCGACGCTATCGGCCATGAAATTTGCATTGGCCTCTTGATGCTGATCGGTGGCATGAGGGTATGGAATTAATAATCCCGGGACTGCGCAAGCGATCTGTTCGGCAATAGAGGCCGCCCCCGAACGGGAAATCACTAGATCCGCTGCCTGCCACGCTTTAGGCATATCCTTTTCGAAAGTTTTAACGCAGCAATACACATTATGGGCACGATATTGCGCTTGTAGTTTCGCTGTCCAATCGGCATTACCGGTGAAGTGCAGTACCTGCCAATTCCTCAAATGAGGCGCGCTTTCTAACATTAGGTTGTTAAGGGCGCGAGCTCCTTGTGAACCTCCGAAAACTAAAAGCACAGGAAGATCGCCACTTAAACCGAAATAATGAAGAGATTCTTGCTTATCAGGCAGGACTTCAAAGCCTGCTCTTAGAGGCATTTCCACCTCGAAGGCGCGCGACTTTAATTTTTTCTGCGCCTCCGGAAAGTGGATTCCGCTCCACTTTGCGCCTCTGGAAAATAGGCGGTTAACCTTACCGGGAATGCTATTTTGTTCATGCAGGATATAAGGAATACGCAACCATAAAGCAGCTAATAAAACAGGAACGGTATAATAGCTTCCAAAACCCACCAAAAGTGCAGGTTGAAAATCTTTGAGGATCTTCACACTTTCATAGAAACCTTGCGCTATTTTCATAGGAAATAAAGGAGACTTCAAGCGGCTGCAGGAAATTTCTTCGTAGGGAAAACGGTCTTTTTCAAAAAATGGATTGCTGCCAATTTTACCGCCTAAAAATAAAAGAGAATTTCCCGATTGTGCGAGTTGGTGAGCCAGAGCGCAGGCAGGAAACAGGTGTCCGCCAGTGCCTCCGGCTGCAATGGCGATGCGGTACACGTTTTTTTTTGCAGTATCATCCATAAGTCAAGTAAGACTTTATTGAGTCAGGAACATATTTTACAAATCAATAATGATTAGCTAAAGGTAATTATTTTTAAAATATCAAAAAATCGCCTCGATAAATTTTCGGATTAACTCATCCAAAGGTATCATAGTCAACACTAATGGAAGAACGGGGATCAAGGCAATAAATGTTATCTGGAGAAGGGTCTCTTTGCTGAACGGAACGGGCTGGAGGTTTCTGATCACCTGAAAACTATTTGCAAGATCGGCAAGCGATTGGATGTCGCTGCTGCCAAGCAACGGTTCATCACAGGCAGCGCCACCCGACACCCATTTATGATCAAATTCACTAACATAACAGCTGGCAAGAATCCCATATTCACGCAAACCATTGCGTTTGGCGCGCAATAGAGGAACAATAAAAACAAGCAATGGTCCTAGGATTATTAAATAGAGAAATAGCACAATCCCTATTATCAAGAGCATAAAATCGGGTAGTTTCGCACCGGCATAAAATATGTAGTCGGCAATCAGTCCCGATAGCAGTATCCCATGTGCTGCAATCAGTAGGAATAATGCACCGGAAATCTGCGCAAGAAATCCAAGCCCGCCGGAACCGTCCGGATGGGTTGGAATAAGATTAAGTTTAAGTCGTGAACACTGCCATAAAAAACGAGCCCATACGAACAGACGAAAATACCAACGACTAAGGATAAATTGGAATAATGGCCTGCTAATGAAAAAGTACCAGTAGCCGGCCTTCGAGAGATGTATACCTTGGCTGTCAGAGGTGGCATACCAGGACCCTATACTGGAGACGATGGTCTGCATCCCGCTGAAAGCAGTCCAGAGATAATGCCCTCCTACAAAGATAAAAAAGAGCAGAAGCGATTCGAAAAGTACCGAATTGCGCAGTCTCATCGCAGAAGCAATCAATTCCATGAATTTCGGCAGGACATTTTCGGTAATAATATTCCGCTCAATAAATTGCCCAACCATTATGCGCACCCGCTTATGCACCACAAGTTCAGCGGCAATCAGCAGCGGCAATGCAACTAAAAACCTACTCTGCGCTTCAAAATCAAACAGGAACGGCACCTCTAAGCCTCCCCAGGCTTTACCATCCATCAGAGAAAAGATTAAGAGCGGCAGCCAAGCAAACAACGTAATAAAAAGTATTCTTTTTTTTAACAAAGCCAGCGCTGGGGTCGTCAGTTTTAACCTCATTAGAAGTTGAAACAACGGCCCTCCCAACACAAGAGAAAAATCGGGTGGCTCAGAGATTTGATGATTATTTTTCATAGGAAATTTCTTAAGGCCTCGCGCTTTTGATCGGCTGCATCGGTAATTTTCATGCCCACCAAATGTTCTATTATTATTTCAAGCAAATCAAGGCATTGTTAACCCAGTTTATTTTTGTTTGCAATTGCTTACTTAACCTCCTTACACGCATAACTTTAGATTAAGCCAACTCGAGGGGGTATACCGAACGTAACTCACAATTTGGTCTCTATACTGAAATGAATTCAAAAATCGGAATTTTGACTTAGAATTTTTTTCGTTTGACAAAGCGCATTGAGCGCAAAGTCAGGCGGAAAAAGATCAAGTCGAAAACCGATTCTTGCATTCATTTCAGTATAACCACTTTCTCAGCTGCTGATATCCTGTATCACGCAGCTTATTCAAGATGCGTTGTTTCGGCGCCGGCTTTGCCTGGCTTAAATTCAAAGCGTGGCATAAGCTACGAATCGCACGTACTGGATAAAATGCCGATGCCCATAAGATTGGCTATTAAGGAAGACCCCCCTTGACTGAATAAGGGTAGATTGAGTCCTGTGCTTGGCAATAAACCGGAAACGACGCCTAAATTCATGAAAGCTTGAAAGCCGATCAAAAAGGTGATGGAAGCTGCTAAATAAAATCCCGAAAGATCTTTTGCCCGGCTGGCAATGTGCAAGCCTAGATAGCATAAGAAAGCATATAAAAAAATTAAGGAAAACATTCCCATAAAGCCGAATTCCTCAGCAAAAATAGCGCCGATATAGTCATTTTGGGCTTCCGGAAGATAACTTAATTTTTGCCAGCTTTTTCCCGGACCTTTTCCAATAAGTTTCCCCGATCCCGAAGCGATTTTGGCCTGATAGGGCTGATGCCCTTTGCCTAAAATATCGAGCTCTGGATTTAAATACACCCTAATGCGCCCTTGGACGTAAGGCAGTTGCGAGGCAAACCCCACTCCTACTACTGCCACGATGCATAATGGCAGAGCCCAATATTTCAACGGGACGCGCGTTAGAAAAAATAGCATGACCAAGGTCAAAACGATCACGCCGACTGTTCCATTATTGGGTTCAATCATAATTAAAAATAGAGGTACACCAAGCGGAAGAACTTTAAAAAAAAATTCTTTAAAATAGAAAGATCTGTCCCTCCATTGCATGGTGAGATAGATAAAAGTCATCGGTACAAGCAGTTTTACAAATTCTGAAGGTTGGAAAGAAATGCCGGCAACGTGGATCCAGCGCCGAGACCCGTTCACGGCTTTTCCAATCCCGGGAATAAGAGTAAACAGTAAAAAAATTGTAAAAATAACCAGCAACAACGGGCTCAATTCCAAAAGCTTTCTATACCCCATCCTGTAAAGGGCAAAAGCGGCCCCTAAACCTGCCAACGCATAAAGAATTTGCTTGAAAAAAGGCAGATGTGTGTTTTTGTTTAAGGTATGATCCAGTATTTCCGCAGAGGTCGTGCTGAAAATCATCACCAACCCCATGAGAAAGATAGCGCAGGCCGTGAACGACAATAAGGACTTCATCTATTTGACGCGGAGCACATCACCCGGCTTTAAATTCCTGGCTTTTTCTTCATCAAGCTGGTTCATTTTCAAAAGTTCACCAAAACCAACGTGAAACTGTTTAGCAACCTTCCAGGGATTATCACCGCTTTTTAGAGTATAATATTGGGAATCGACAGCAGCAATTTCAGGTTTAGGCTGAACCACCTTGGGGGGATTTCCTGTAACGGGTATTTTAAGAATTTGGCCGACATCAATTCTTGGAGTCGACATCTGGTTAGCCTTCATGATCGCGCTGACCGTTGTGCCATTTGCTTTAGCGATTTTCTCTAAAAAATCCCCCCTTTTTACAGTCACTTCGACAAAACGTTGGGAATCTTCCTCCAAAAGGTCACGCGTTGCTGGAAGGGTCAACGTTTGAGGATTCTCTTGAGGTCTTGTTTGCTGCGCCATCACCGTAGGAGGGGTGTAGTCTTGCAGCATCTGATCAATGTCGTCTACCGGGAAGGCTCTAGATTGCACTTTAACTGGGTTTGGATCGGGCCTTAAAACCGGACGTTCCACTTCAGCCACGGCATTTTCCGAAGAATAAGCCGATCGGGGGCTGGTTAAATCCGTATGGATCGCCATCATAAATAAAACCGCTAAAAGACCTGTATTAATCAATACAGCTACAATGATGGTATCTCTTCTGCTCATCTCTAATCCCCATTTATCCGGCGAACGATTTCCTTATACTTGTCGCCTCGATCCTCATAATTTTTAAACATATCATAACTTGAACACCCTGGAGAGAGTAACACACAATCCCCCTCTTCGGCAATAGCTGAGGCTCTCCTTACAGCACTTTCCAAAGTATTTTCCTTGTGCACAAATATTTGGCCTGATAATTCATGTTCCAGTTTATCTTGCGCTTCCCCGATAGCAACAATCCCTTTTACCCTTCCCTTAAAACTGTTCAACCAATACGTGTAGCTACTTCCCTTGTCTTTGCCGCCGGCTATTAGCACAATTGGACCTGGCATCGACTCTACCGCTTTGACCACTGCTTCTAAATTCGTCGCTTTACTATCGTTATAATAACGCACACCATTTAGGGATTGCACAAATTCAATCCGGTGGGGAGGCTTTTTAAAACTTTTCAACGCTTCTTCAAACACTATTTCCGAAACCCCGAATTGCCGGCAAAGCGCAAAGGCAGCTGCCTGATTTTCAACGTCATGGCTCGAAATGCCTTTATAGTGTGGCGGAGCGATCATTTCAATATTTTTTTTATATTTTTCGAATAAATGGGAAAAATGATGCGTGACTTGAGATCCCAGATAAAGTTTTCCTTCAGGCTTTAGGCACCCCCCAATGCGCGCCTTTGCCGCAGCATAATCCAACATCGAACGGTGCCGATCCAAATGATTGGGAGTAATATTTAAGATCAACGCCGCGTCCATGACGCTGGCCTGCAACGTTTCTAATTGAAAGGAACTGAGCTCGCAAACAATAATCTCATCACCCTTATCGATTGCGGAGGTGAGGGGTATACCGAAGTTTCCTAAAATTTTGGCCGGTTTTCCTGCATGATTTAAAACGTGGGCAACCATCATGCAAACCGTGGTCTTGCCATTAGAGCCGGTAATCCCGATGAAGGGCCTATCAATTGAGCGGCACGCCAGTTCAATTTCGCCGATGGTTTCAATCCCTTGCCGCAAAAGCTGCAAATAGAGCGGGTGGTCTGTTGGAATTCCCGGAGAAATCACTGCTACATCAAAAGTGTTAACATTCAGCGGCGCATCTTCAGACAACAGGCTTAACCCCAGCTGTTGTAATTCCCTAATTTCGGGATTCAGCTGCAAATGGGCGGCATTACGGTCTACAGCAGTAACACTTACGCCGTTTTTTATTAAAAAACGCGCCGCCGAACTTCCGCTTACTCCCAGACCGATGACTAAAGCTTTTTTACCCCGCATCTGCCCCTCCTTTACTGAAATTTTAAGGACGCCATCCCGATGATTGCCAAAATAAAGGCCACGATCCAAAAACGGAGCACCACTTTAGTTTCCGGCCACCCTTTATATTCAAAATGATGGTGCAAAGGAGCACAAAGAAACACCCGTTTTTTATTTCTCAAACGGTAACTGGCAACTTGAATAATGACCGAAAGCGCTTCGGCCACGAAAATACCGCCAATCAACGCTAAAAGAAATTCTCTTTTCAACAAGATAGCTGAAACCCCGATAACGCCCCCCAATGGCAAGGAGCCGATATCGCCCATAAATACTTGCGCTGGATGCCCGTTGTACCAAAGAAATCCCAAACAGGCCCCCATCAGACCGCAAAGAAACACTGCAATTTCGCCGCTACCTTCGATGTAGGGAATATTTAGATAACTCGATAATTCAGTATGGTTGGATAGAAATGCCACAATGCCCAAACATAAAGCCACCAATAACAAACAACCGGAAGCCAATCCATCCAGACCGTCGGTCAAATTCACCGCATTTGAGGACCCGGTGATGACGACAACGGTCAATAGAAAGGGCAAAATAAGGAAAATACCAGAAAACTGCGCAACGGGTCCTTTAAAAAAGGGGATATAGATCCTGCCGGCAAACTCTTTTAATGAAAGAGTGGCAGGATCCTGAGCGCCTTGCATATCTTCTTTGATGACAGGAGCTTTAAACCATTTTCCTTGCTGCATCCCCTCATTCAGCGCGGGGGAAAAAAGGTAAAAGGCCACAAAACAAGAAAGAGCCAATTGTCCTACTAATTTCCTTCGGCCGGATAACCCTTTCGTATTTTTAAAGCGCAGTTTCAAATAATCGTCCAATCCCCCGATAACGCCTAAAATGAGGGTTGTCAGCATGAGTAAAAGCGTAAAAACGTTGGTCAGATCCATCCACAAAAACATGGCCACACTCAAAGAGAAGAGTATCAGCAATCCTCCCATGGTAGGAGTATCTTTCTTTTTAGCGTGCAAAACCCCCAAAGGGGGGCACTCGTCGGTGCGAATCGTTTGCCCGATCTTTAAAGCATATAAAGTGCGAATGAACCAGGGCCCCAAAAAAATACTGAGCAGCAGGGCCGTAAGCGCTGCCATCATCATGCGCGTTGAGGTATAAGAAAAAACCAAAGGGGCTTTGATGCCTATGGAACGTAGCAGGGAGAGGAAAATATCAAACATGGGGATTACCAAAAAAAGATAGAATGAAGTGGGAATGTTTTTTTTTCAAGGAGCATTCGCTCTCTTTTTTGACAAAGCACGGATTCCCTTTTCGGTGCTGCCTTACGCGCAAATGAATTAACTTGGGTAAATTCTTTATTTAATATATAATGATACAAAAACTTTATGGGATTAACTATGATCAATACTTCCCGTGGCATTAATTGGGGACCAGCTTCTTTCCTCATCATCTATCAAACTATACTATTAGCGGCGCTGCCTTTCTACTTCTACTACAGCCCGCCAACTTTAGGAATGTGGATCCTGACGATTGTCCTACTTTTCGCAACAGGAATCAGCATCACAGGAGGCTACCACCGCTACTACTCCCACCGCACCTATCGCGCCCATCCGGCTGCTGAAGCCGTGCTCCTATTCCTCGGCACGTTGACTGCACAAGGAAGCGTTTTGCGTTGGTCTTACGATCACCGCAACCACCATGCCTATGTTGATACCGACGAAGACCCCTACTCCATCAACAAAGGCTTCTGGTACGCTCACTGTCTCTGGATTTTAGAAAAACCCCGAACGATCGAGAAAAAAATCGTTGCCGATTTGATGCGCAATAAGATGGTCGTATTTCAACACCATTACTACCCCTGGCTCATGGTACTCACAAACTTCTTGGTCTACCTTGCTGTAGGCTGGATGATGAACGATTACCTTGGCGCCTTTGTCATGGCAATCTGGGTGCGCCTTTTCATGCTCCATCACTTTACCTGGTTTATCAACTCTTTGGCCCACACCTGGGGCGACAAACCTTTTTGCACCGAACAATCGGCCGTCGATAATTACCTGATTTCGTTGTTGACATTCGGTGAAGGCTACCACAATTACCACCACACTTACGCCAACGATTATCGCAACGGAATCCGCTGGTACCATTTTGATCCTACCAAATGGACGATCTGGGCTTTGAGCAAACTCGGACTGACTCACGATTTGAAAAGAATGGACACGTTCACCGTAAAAAAACGGATGGTGCTTGAAAGAAAAGATCTGCTTTTAAATCAGATCAGAGAACATTGGGTCGTAAAGAAAGACGAACTGGAAAAACGCATCAATGAAATGTCGGAAAAGATGCTCTCCGAGATCGCCGACTTCAAAGCGTTAACCGAAAAATACCTGCAGGCCAAAAGCAAAAACGAAACAGATCTGTTAAATAAGCTGCGCATTGAACTGAAGGCACAAAAAAAATCTTTGAAGCAAGGCTGGAAAGAGTGGAGACGCTTTTCCTGGACCATTTTCCGCATGAAACACGTAGCCAACTAAAACTGGAGGCGTGTGAATTTCCTTAAAAAATTCACACGCTTCATAAAGTTTCTTGACTCCATTGACCTTTTTTAGATATAAATATCCCCTCTTGAATACGGTGGCATAGCCAAGTGGTAAGGCAGAAGCCTGCAAAGCTTCCATCCCCAGTTCAAATCTGGGTGCCACCTTTTCAAGTTTTCCAAAAAGCCCATCTCTTTACTCATGCTTTACTTAATCGCAACACCCATTGGAAATTTAGCCGATATCACCTTCAGAGCCCTGGATGCTCTAAGAGAGTGTGATTTGATCCTTTGCGAAGACACGCGTGTCAGCATAAAATTACTCAATCACTACGAAATCCGCAAACCGCTCGTAAGCTTCCACCAGTTCAGCGAATCGGCTAAAGAAGACGGCATCATTGATCAATTAAAACAGGGAATAAAAATTTCCTTGATTTCAGACGCAGGCACTCCCGGCATTTCCGATCCGGGTCAGCGTCTTGTCAAACGATGCAGAGAAGAAGGAGTCAACGTCACTCCCCTGCCGGGCCCTTGTGCGGCCATCGCGGCGATTTCCGCCTCCGGCTTACCTACCGACCGCTTCCAATTTGCCGGTTTTCTACCCCGTAAAGAAGGCGCTTTGAAAGAAACCTTGATCGAAGTCCTCCTCTATCCCGGTACAACTATTTGCTATGAGTCGGCTCAACGACTGACGGATGTGCTGGAAACTCTAATCGAGCTGGCCCCGACTCGCACCATTGCCGTTTCACGCGAGCTCACCAAAATGTTTGAAGAATGGAAAAGCGGCACTGCGCACACCCTTTACACCTACTACCAAGAGCACTCTCCCAGAGGGGAAATTGTGCTCATGATTGCTCCCGAAGAGAAAAAATCCGCCTGGGAAACGCTGACTCCCGAAGAGCATGTTGCCTGGTTAATGGCCGATTTTAAACTATCCCAAAAAGAAGCCGTCAAAATGGCCGCTGAAATGCGGGGCGTCCCCAAACGCGACATTTACCGCCGCTTTATTCATTAAATTTTGATTTACAAATTCTTTTTTTTCCGTTATCTCACTTAGGTTCATCTTTACGAATTGGAGGAATTTCTAGATGCGGAAGTCACATCGCAAACTCTGTCTGGCCCTTTCACTTTTTTCACTCCTAGCTCCGACTTACACAGAAGCGTCAGGGTTGTTTTACAGCACAAAAGCGATGGGTATGGCAGGCGCCGTCATGGCGTATCCGCTCGATTCCTTGTCGATTGCCTATAATCCGGCCGCCGCGGCATTCATCGATTCCCGCTGGGATTTAGGTGTCAACTGGTCCAGAAGCACCGGCAGCGCCGATTTTTCCAATGATGACTGTTATGATTCTCATGCCAGCGGATCCAATTTCTTTTTGCCAGAGTTCGGGGTCAACCAATGGATGTGCGAAGGTCTCATGACGTGGGGCTTTATCCTCTACAACCGCAGCTACTACAAAACCGCCTTCGATTCCAATGTACCCCTTTTCGGTGAAAAAAAATTAGGGCTGGAATATCTACATTACGTAGCCTCCCCTTCCTGGTCGATCATCTTCGCTTGCCGCCACGCCTTAGGGATCACTTTGGATTTCCATGGCCACCGCCTTAAAATCGATGGCATGGAAAACTTTGCCAATGATTTCTGGAGCGAGCACCCCAGCAAAGTCACCGATGAAGGGTATGAGTATGCCGGCGGTATTGGCGTCACAATCGGCTGGATCAGCCGTTTTTCCGACACGGTAGCGATCGGCCTCTCCTATTCGCCGGAGGTCGAGTGGATTGTAGGCAGCTTCCGCGGCTATAAAGGCGTGGTTCCCGATCAAGGGAAACTTAAAATCCCGCAACGTGTAGCAGCCGGATTATCGATAGAAATGCTCTGCAATTTAACCGTGGCCTTCGATGTGGAGCACATGCAGTACAATCGTATGCGCCCCCTCGATAATGCCCTCTTACCGGCTATTGACGATGTGCAGCCTATGGGACAGGATTGGGGCCCCGGCTTAGGCTGGCGCGATCAGACAATTTTCCGCTTAGGCATTGATTGGCAGGCAAATGAGTGGTCTTCCTACCGTGTGGGCTACATTCATCATAGAAACCCGGTACCGAATCATCAGACGCTGGCCAACATCTTAGTGGCCAATGTGATCCAAGATTTTATCACATTCGGCGCCACCTGGGATCTTGCCCGCATTTGCGAAGTTTCTGTTTTTGGTGCGTATGGTATCGAGTTTCATGAATCCGGACGCAACTCCATTCCCGATTCTCTAGGCGGCGGTGAAGTCGACATTACGGAACAAAAATTTCTTGCCGGCATCACCTGGGGCAAGAAATTTTAATTACTTTCTATTTGCGATTCCTGGATTGTAAAAACCGCTTTGCAGAAAGGCTAGAATGGGATTTCTGAGAAAACTGGCTTCATCTTGCGCAACATGAGCTTTGAAGGGTTCTTCTGAATCATTTATCTTTTTGACTACCCCCTGAACAGCCAAACATCCTGGAAGCTTGTTTTGATCGCCGGCATACAACGCAGCAGATCGCATCCCTGCATCTCCTGCCGCTAGTTCACAGTTTGTCACTTCATTATCTGTTTGTATAAAACTGACGCTAGATTTTGGTAATTCAACTTCTTTAAATTGTTCACCAGAAAAAACCACGTGAGTGATTTCACTTTTTCTATTTTTTTCAATTGCTTTGGCAGTCAACTCCACAATGGTTTGAGCATATTCTTTTTTTTGTTCAGTTGACAACTTTGCCCCAAATGCCCCCAGCCCGATAGCCGATAATGTAATCTGCTCCACTCCGTTATCAATACATTCACTGACATAGTCATTGATCATCGGCTCTAGAAACTCGGCCTTAATTTTTTTTATATCCAGAGCGTCGCCTTTTAGAAACATCTTCTTAATTTCAGGATCTGTTAAGTCGGGAGCGCTGGCGTTGCACACAAAATGACCCGGATCGTCCGCTTTTCGGGGAACGATATTGCCCTGAACATCTACCATTGGCCTGGGAGCTTGAGAAAATGTCATTACCTGCATCATCTCCCGCGTGTTGGATTTTTTCCCTTTATTTTGTTCTATTGATGTCACCAAACCTGTAGCCAAACCCGGATCTTTAAACGTTTTGGATCGCTTTCCTGCGGTCCAGGCCTTTGCGCTCTGCGCCATTTCTTTGATTTCTTTACCAGTCAAGGATACCGTAGTTTTCCCATCCGTCATGACAGCATAGCTTTGATCGTCTTTTAATTGTTTCAAGTCTATGACAGGCAAGTTCACTTTTCCTGCGGAAGTTTTAAGTCCAAAAGGCTTTGTGTTTCCTGAAGTTGCCCCCAGGCTGGTCATAAATTTGGCAGCGGATGAGGCTAGGTTTTGAATCACCGGATCTGCTGACTTCATAAATGTGGCAAGAGGCTTCCTGCCACCTAAAGTTGCTATAAAAGGATTTGAATCGTTATTCGATTTAGTTGTAGCCGGTTTAAGAGGCACTCCATTAGGAACCGAAGCCGAATCTTGCGCACTGAAAACTTTCCCTAGTGATGGAGCGTCTGTTTTTGGCCTGGGCGGTGCAGCTTGCGAACTGCTATTTGGGGTTGCTGCTTTTTCTGCGTTTAATTTGGCACGTTCTTGCATTTTTTCACTAAATTTCGGACGAACGGCGCTTGTAGGCGAAGAAGCAGGACTTAAGTGCGGAGCAGTTGCTTCACTTGCAACTTCCTCAATGAGAGCCTCCAGGTCATCAGAAAATGCTTCCTCTTCGCTGAGGTGGACATCGGCAAGTCCATTTTCAGTAAGAAAACCGGACTTTTCACCCGGAATATTCATTTTAGTCGCAAGCGTTGCAAACATTTTATTGATTTCATTTTTTGCCATATTCCCAGGCAGTATGACTGTTAACGTGTGCGTCTTGCCATTGGGAAGAGTCACTTTATTTGTGTATCGGTTGCCTTCCGGGTTTTTTATTCCAGGGGAAAGAGTCGCTAGCTCTCTCTTGCCATCCTTTCTACTGATCGATCCGAACCCCTGGGCCAATGCCCCTTTTACCATCACCGCCCCTCCCATTTGGTGTGCCGGAGAGTTGTTAAGTGTAGCCTTGGTCCACACCGATGCCTGAGGAGTACTCTTGATGTTTGATTGATTCGAAGATCTACGGAGCTGAGCCGCTTGATTCTTACCTGGGGTCATGATGTCGCTTATTTTAGCCTGACTGGCATCAGAGGCGCTAGTCAATGAAGGAGAGGAACCTGTAGGACTATCGGGAAATATTTCAGGTATTTTAGACTCAAAAATATGTGTTGCTTGTGGTGGTTGGTACGAGGGTTCCATTTTAATAATCCTCCTTACGGTGCTTGATCAGGGTCCAATTGCATTTCAATAGGGTCTAAAACTCCTTTCCACTCGCTCTCTAAATTTTGTTCAAGGACTAGGCGCTTGGCCTCTTGATAGAACTTGCGCGCTTCTCTAAACTGGTCAAGTTTTAAAGAACATACCGCTGAAAAGACCTTACTGCCTACATGATTGGGATCAATTCCCAAGCAGCTGGCATACGCTTGCAGCGCCTTCTCGTGTCTATTAAGCTTTTGAAAACACATTCCCAACTCAAACCAGCTCTCCGGGTTATCCTCTTCCAGAGTCGTTAACAGCGCTAATAGCGAAAGCGCCTCTTCAGGCTTTTGTTCGAATTTCAAACTGGCTAGATCATCGATCGCTTGAAGGGAGGGCGCTGTTATACCTAGGAATTTGGCGTAATTTGTGGAAAGTACGGTATCATACGCAAAATTCTCCATAATCTCTGCGGCATGACTCAACTCTCCTTCCAACAGTTCCCATTCAGTCTCATTTAATAAAATCTTACCCTCGTTGCCGATAATTTCAAATGCACGAGCTAAATGTTCTTTAAGCTCATCGACTTTGATCTGATCTTTAAATTCTAATTTAAGTTTCTCTTTTTTTACCGCGGGTGGAAGCAGGCCATTTCCATTCGGGGAATCCCACCCCATTTCTTCGGCATATTGTTCGGCTAGCCTATCAATCTCTTTAATATAAAGATCATTTGAATCCGGAATTTTACTTGTGTAATTCCCTATCGACATAATTGTTTCTTCCATTATTTAAATTTCCACAATTTATTATACAAATTAATTGACTATTTGATCAACTGTTAGATCGACAGAACGTGATTCGAAATTTGGAAATATGGCAAGGAACCGCCCTAAATTTAAGCCAGGTAAAGCCAGTACTAAAACACTTAATCTGAAAAGGTTAAATAAGGCAGACATTCAGCAGTTGACGACGAAGCTAATCGATATACTGACTATGCTTTGCATTTCGGTACAACTCTGCGGTTTAAAACTAGAGCAAAGAGAGGGAAGGTATCTTTCCCTCCCTATTGCAAATTTCCTGGCTATACAGTAGACTTTTCTCTTTAAGAATCGTTATTCCCATAGGGCGCAGATGTTCCTCCAAAATGAAATCGAACGGCTAATTGATATCTCCATTCAAGAGGATGTCCGCACAGGAGATATCACATCTGAAGTCCTTGTGCCTGAGAAAGCTATGTCTACCGGGCACTTCATTTTAAAACAAGCCGGCGTGTTGGCTGCCTTACCTTATCTTGAGATTCTGTTTAAAAAAATCGATCCGGCAATCGAGGTCAAGCTCAGCGTCAAGGAAGGTTCTTATCAAACAGCCGGTGCAATCATTGGAAGCATCACCGGCCCCTCGCGAGGGATCTTGACAGGAGAGCGGATTGCATTGAATCTGATCCAGCATGCCTCGGGGGTTGCCACCGTTACGGCCCAGTACGTAAAAAAGCTGAAAGGTCTCAAGTGCCAAATATTGGATACCAGAAAAACCTTACCCGGACTGAGATCGCTTGAAAAATACGCAGTACAGGTCGGCGGCGGTACCAATCATCGTTTTGGCCTGGACGACCGTTTCATTATTAAAAATAACCATCTTTACTTCCTGGCAAACCGCACGAAAACCCCCATTCAAGATGCCGTTAAATTGGTAAAAGCGAAACGGCCTGAACTGCAAGTGGAAGTGGAAATTTCAGAGATCGAGCAATTGAAAGAAGCTTTGCAAACTGAAGCGCAGGCTGTCATGCTCAGCCGTATGATGCCGGCAGAAATTAAAAAATGCGTGGCAGCCATACGGAAAACAGACAAAAAAGTGTATGTGGAATCGCTAGGAACGATCACGTTAGATACCGTACGCGCTTATGCGGAAACCGGGGTAGACGGCATTTCGATCGGATCAGTCACCCATTCGGTGCCAGCGCTTGATATTGTGATGAGATTAAAATAAAATTGTAGGAGAAAGAACAAATGTCGACACCAAAAGAAATCATTTTTGAAGAAGAAGCACGGGATGCTCTTCTATCCGGAATCAAACAACTCGCCGACGTCGTGGCATTTACTCTTGGACCCAAAGGACGCAATGTAGGGCTAGACAAATCATGGGGAGCCCCGATAATCACCAATGACGGCAGCAGCATCGTAAAAGACGTTCAGCTTAAAAATACCTTCGAAAACATGGGTGTTGCCATGGCGCAGGAAGTCGTGCAGAAAATCAAAGAAAAATGCGGCGACGGCACGACAACCGGTACTTTATTGCTTAAAGCCTTAGTTGAAGGCGGCATCAAGCAAATTGCGGCCGGCGCCAGCCCGATCAGCGTAAAAAGAGGCATCGATAAAGCGGTAGAAACGATTGTGAGCGCCATCGAGAAATCTGCCATTCCGGTAAAAACCAATCAAGAAATCCGCAACATCGCCACCGCCTCAGCCTCAGGGAATGAAGAAGTAGGCGCACTGATTGCTCAAGCCATGGATAAAGTGGGCAATAAAGGTGTCATCACGATTGAAGAAGCCAAAGGCACACAAACCACGATAGAAATCGTAGAGGGAATGGAATTTGACCGCGGCTATTTGAGCGCTTATTTCTGCACAAATGCCGAGAAATTAAGCGTTGAAATGAAACATCCGCAGGTCCTTCTGATCGATAAAAAAATTGGTAGCGTGCATGAGATTTTGCCGCTCCTGCAAGCCACTGCTGCAGCTGGCCGGGAACTTTTGATCATTGCTGAAGATATCGAAGGCGATGCCTTGTCTACTCTGGTGGTCAACAAATTGCGCGGCACTTTGAAAGTGGCAGCTGTAAAGGCGCCAGGATTTGGAGATAGACGCAAAGCCCTGATGCAAGACATCGCGGCCCTTACCGGAGCAACCTTAATTTCCGAAGATGCCGGCATGACCGTGAAAGACGCTCAACCTGATGTATTAGGCACAGCAGAACAAATCATCATCACAAAAGAAAAATGCACTATTGTTAAAGGCAGCGGCGATTCCAAAGCCATTAAAGCGCGCATTTCTCAAATCGATAAAGAAATCGAACTCTGCACCAGTTCTTATGACAAAGAGAAACTGGAGGAAAGAAAAGCGAAGCTGGGCGGCGGTGTGGCTGTCATCAGCGTTGGCGCAGCTACCGAACCGGAAATGAAGCAGAAGAAGCAAATGTTTGAAGATAGCCTAAGCTCCACAAAGGCTGCGGTAGAATCAGGCATCGTGCCAGGCGGCGGCGTGGCATTGCTGCGTGCAAAACAAGCGCTCAAGTCATTGAAAGTAGTAGGGGAAGAAATCATCGGCGTGCACATTGTAGAACAGGCCTGCGGAACACCCTTAAAGCAAATTGCCTGCAACACAGGATACGACGGTTCGGTCATTTTATTGGAAGTGGAAAATGCCGGTGGCAACACGGGATTCAATGCTATGAACGAAAAGGTGGAAGACCTCGTAGCGGCAGGCATTGTAGATCCGGCTAAAGTCGTCATCAATAGCTTAATCCACGCATCATCCGTTGCCGGAATCGTTCTAATTTCTGAAGCATTGATCGCCGATGCCGCAGAAGAAGAAGAAACCGAGTAACCCCTTCACACACAAAACGCCGCTCCTAAAAAAGCGGCGTTTTTTAACCCTATGTTTTTTAAATTTTCTACTGTTTACATTTTACCTATCCTTCTCATTTTAAGTTGGTGGTATTGGGCTTTTTCCATCGAAACCGGCCGCCCCGTCTCTTCTCAGCATTCTGTTGAAACTACCCCGCATTTTTCAGAAAATCGTCTCATTGACTTGCCACCACTCGAAAGAAAACAAATCCAATCGGCTTTGGCCGGCAACATTGAAATGATGACGCGGTTAATCGCTACATGGGATATCGATGCGCAAATTCTTGCCAGCCGTGGAATTGACAACATACTCCGTTTACCGGAGGCAGATTTCGTTAAATCGCAAGTGATCGGACGGCAACTCAACCCTTCAGGCTTGCCACACGGCAAAAAACACGTTTACGATGATTTAGGAATCCTCTTTTCTTCCGATCGTTCTTATCAAAAGCTCTTACCTCAAACTTTTGTTTCCGCCAGTTTCCTTCTGGCATTAACGACACCGGAACACATCATCGCCATCCCGCATGGCCTCCGAGAGCAGATAAGTTTGTACCCTGAGGAACTCACCCTTAAGATCCCGTTAAATACGGACCGGCATCATGCCGAGGAACTTTTTCAGGCCGGACCCGATATCGCCTTTGTCGCCGATTATTCCCACCCTTGCCTGCTGGAAACTTTATCAAACCAAGGCGTTCCGTTATTTACTTTGAAATCCATCAACACACTGCCGGAAATTTGTGATGCGATTATCAGAATCGGCACTTTGATCGATCAGCCCGCTAAAGCCGAATTATTGGCGCTATTCATGGATGCAGCGCTCATGGCCATCGATAATCGCTTAATGGCTTTTCACGATGCGAAAAAACCTAAAGTCATGGTGCTAAATTATTACACGCAATTTTCAGCACCAACTAAAAAAACCATTTCCGGGCAACTGTTGCAGCGCCTGCAAACGCATTATACTTTTTTTCCCTCTCCTGCAGAAGATTCCGAGGAATGGAGCCTTCCCGTAGATCAGGAACAAATTGTACAGTTTGATCCGGACTGTTTGATCATTTCCGCAAGCGATCCGGAAGCGCTACTACACATCCATAAAAATCCGGCTTTTGATCAGCTGTATGCAAAAAAGGCTGGACGCATCTGTTTCGTCGACGGCAACACGCAAGCGCCGACGCAGTATATTATTTTAGCTTACTTCGACCTTGCTAGGGCACTCATGCCATGATGAAAAAACCACATCTTTTTTACCTTTGCTGCACCCTTTTATTTGTTCTGGGAACATTCTCTACGCTCACCCATGGAGCAACACCCTGGAATCAAGTTTGGGAGGGGCTTATGCAACGTCTTTTTGGCAACTCCACCGTCTGGAATCCCCTGCTGGATGAAAGACTGCCACGCCTTCTTGTTTTACTTTGTACGGGAGCCTCTCTTGCCGTATCCGGGGCCGTATTGCAGTCCCTTTTCCATAATCCGCTGGCTTCTCCAAGCATTTTGGGGATGTCTTGCGGCGGCAGCCTGCTTGTCACCGTAGCCTTCATGATGCACTGGCATTTGAGTCATCCTTACTCTATTCCCCTGGCAGCTTTTGGCGGTTGTCTAGCAACCTTGCTGCTGGTATATTCCCTATCGCGTAGAAACGGAGAGGTGCAGATCGCTACATTGATTTTAACCGGTATCGCAGTCTCTACCTTGCTGCTGGCTATTCAAGGGGCCCTGACTTATGCCCTAAGGGACCGTTGGCAACTGATCCAAACGCTCACGGAATGGGAAGCCGGTTCAACTGCAGACCGGAATTGGAAGCACGTGCACATGCAACTGCCGCTTACACTCATCGGTTTATGGGGCTGTTGGCGCTATCGTGAGGAAATTAATATTTTGGCCTTAGGGGAAGAGGAAGCCAAAAATCTCGGCGTGGAAGTTGCTAAAGTACGCTGGCGCCTTTTCTTGTGTATCTCCTTGTTAACAGGAGGCGCTTTGGCAGCCGTTGGCTTGATTGCCTTCTTTGGTTTAGTGTTGCCCCATGTGATCCGCCGGATTTCCGGCGCAGACAATCGAAGCCTGATCCCACACAATATTTTGGCCGGCAGCGCCGCTTTGCTATTTTTGGATGTCTTCTTAAGGACCTTCGGCATCCAGTCATTCTCTATCGGCAACATCTCAACAATCATTGGCGGCTTATTTTTCCTTTTATTGTTAACCGAAATGGGGAGTGAAAAAAGCCGCAATTATGCTTAAGGCCCAGAATTTATCTTTCATTTTAAACGAAAAGCTCCTTATCCAAGACATTAACCTTCAATTCAATCCGGGCATTTTATATGGAGTCATCGGACCCAACGGCTCGGGCAAGTCGACGCTGCTCAAATTATTAAGCGGCATTTGGGCCCCTACTGCCGGCAATGTTGTTTGGCAAGGAGAAAACTTGTTGGCAAAGCCTCGAAGGGAAATCAGCAAAACAGTGACCCTGGTTCCGCAAAATCCACAAGTGCATTTCGATTTTCGCGTGAATGAAATGGTAGCGATGGGGCGCTACCCTTACGGTGCGCAGCGGGGAAATCATGTAGAGCAAGCCCTGACGGCAGTCGACGCTTGGCACTTAAAAGATCGCTCCATTTTACATCTTTCCCATGGGGAAAGAAAACGGGTTTATATTGCACGGGCCTTGATCACTGAATCCCCGGTTCTTTTACTGGACGAACCGGAGGCCAGCCTAGACGTCAGACATCAGCTAGAAATCTGGCACCTCCTTAAAAAACTCACGGCGCAGGGGAAAATCATCATTGTGACCAATCATGATTTAGCCGCGACCGTCAGGTTTTGCGATGATATTGCCATTTTAAATCAAGGACGCTGCCATTCGACAGGACCCTGTAAAACCGTTTTTTCCGCTACCCTGCTCAAGGATGTATTCGGTGTTCGCGCCAACCCGTTGTTGAATATTCCTCACTATGACGTAGCTTGATCCTCCTCCCCTAAAAGCTCATCAAAAAATGCGCCGAGCCAATTCCCGACAGCATCCAAACCCACTACAACCTCCTCTGTTTTCCTTTCTGCTGCCAGTACATTTAAAGGAAATTTACGATACAACTCTTCTTTGCTAATGTTTAACATGAGTTCCAACGGCTCCGTAACCGGCAAGGTATCATCCAGAGGAACCGCTTCAAACGCATTAAAGCTATTTTTCAATGAAATTTCTCTTTGACTCATTTTTGGGTCGCTACAAAAGGGATCCGGACTGCCAAAAGGGTTTTTTGCAGGATGCATTGGTAATGCAAAGGCATTAAATTTCCCCAGATAATCCTCATACAGTTTTTTTAAACCTCTATCCTTGCCCTCTTTCGCATAAGTTTCTTGTAAGACTTTTAAACCGGACAAGGCGCCGGGAATGAGTTCTTTCCACACGACTTGATCAAGGGGACGCATCATGGCTTCTACTTTTATCAAATCCAAGGCCTGGGAAAAGGTGCGCTCGATCACTTCTAATGAAAAAGCTTTCCAATACCCTCTCCTTGCTGTAATTAATGCCCAGCGATTTTCCTTACTTACACAACCGACTCTGTCATCTGTCACCAATTTTTCACCCGATTTGAGCGACGAGATCACATTTAGATTTGATAAAATTGTCTCTCTTGAGTAAGGATTAACTGCTTGCATACTGTTCATAAAACTCCTTTGCGTTATGGATGGCCTACTTAATTAACAAATTTAAATTTTAATTAAAATGATGACATCACCCGATTCCCTATTTATGAAAAAAGAACTTCTACATGTCAAACCGGTTTCGGCCCATTTACTCCATGGGATCCAATCCTTTCATGCCGCCATTTACCAATCGACGAATGATAGATGGCACGGCAGAAGCATCAAATTTATCGCCACAACCCTAACGTATTGCGGTTATGCAGCATCCATCCCCATTGCACTGATCGAAAGTGTTGCCGGAGCCCTCCTCTCCTGCACGACGCTGCTCATTCAGGCCACGCTGGCAAGGAACAATGTTTTCTTAGAAAAATATGCGATCAAAACTCTTAGCTATTGCCTGCATGGCTTAGGAGCGTTGGCAATAAGCATCGCGTCCATCGCAAGCAAGCAGCTGTTTGAAATTGTGTTTCCCACCTATCTTTGTTTGCCCGCCGTAGTGGCTCAAGGACTACATCTGGGCGCGGCCGCTGCCGGTCAATATTTCGGTGCCGTTGTTTTCAATGCTTTAAGGGGATGCAAGAATGATTTACCTATCACAAGGGCCAGCCGTGCCCTCATTGAAGGGCTTCCAGCGGCGTTTACGGAAATTGTCACCTGCATGAATCGGGATTTTGAGCCTTTCGGATGGGTAT
Organism: Waddlia sp.; assembly: GCA_041738095.1. Lineage (GTDB taxonomy): Bacteria > Chlamydiota > Chlamydiia > Chlamydiales > Waddliaceae > JTS-AC334. Next base: position 227,709 of record JBGSQP010000016.1, on the reverse strand, counting down.
TGCCTGATCCGCAGGCGTTCATCGAGGAGTACATGGGCAATTTACCCTCAGGAGAAAGAGAGTGGATGGATGATTTTAATCTGCGCGATTTACTGAGTGATCCTCAACAGCATCCCCTGTACTCAATGATTCATCATTTTATGGAAAACATCGAGGTAAAAGGCGAGGGAACCTCTACCATTGAAATTCCCTTAGATATTTACAGTGCTCGTGAACTGGATTACCAGCGCCACATGAAATCTTGCGTGACCAAAGGCGTCCAGCGCATGGTGGAAAATCTATGGGTCGTCCATCTAGACAGACAAAATGGAGCCGATGTCTTAGAGGGTTTCTATCCGGAAGCAACCATTCCCCTAGCGAATATTTCGCAACTGATGGAATTAGAAGTAGAAATTCTTTGCCCCGAGTCGTTTGAACATGCTGATCTTCAACGGTATAACTCCCGGCATACCTCCCTGCAGTATGCAAAACAGGAGTGGTTGAGACTAACGGCAGAAGATAAAGAACTCCTTATAGAGCGGCTAATCACAACCTCAGCTTTTGAGCTTGGAGAAAGGCCTCTGCAGAATCCAGCGGCCTTTGATCGCCTATATCAGATTGTGTCTTCATTATCGGGAGATTATCACCAAGGAAAGCTATTAAGCTCTGCTACCATCAATTTAAGGGACTTATCACCCGGCGTTCAACATCACTTTGGAGAAACCTGGAGGGAAGCCGTCAATAGTTTAAATGCATAAAAAAAGCCCCCTGGTTGATTCCGGGAGCTTTTTAAAAAACAGCGAATACGTTTGGTTATAACGCGATCTTCTTCCATTTTAAAATTGTCTTAGGCCTTTTAAAAAAAGTAATTTTTTGATTTCCCTCAAATTCTGTCTGACTCGACTCCTCTTTCTTCACCGATTGCATAACTTTTTTTTGCACATGTTTCAAGTGATGTCTTACGTCCTTCATAATAACACTCCTAGTTTTAGACAGGCCTAATGGAGAAGCTAGCACCTCATGAATATTTTTCCCAGAAAGGGATTTTCGATGGAGAATGCCACATAATTTTTTCCTTCTCCTGCTTTAATACTACCACAATTTATTTTAAAACTCAATGAGCGTTGCTTTTTTTTGATTTAATCGGTAGTTTCCTATGCAAAAGTCAAAGTGAGTATAAAAATGAGCACTATCGGACAAACTGGCCTTTTTTTGTTTATGGAAAATACCATTACCGAAGGGCCCTCTGCCGCATGGACTTATGCTACAGCCGGTAAGAATGATGTCACTCAGAAGGCTGGAGCGGTTAATCAGCTCTATAATCAATTTGTAGCCGGGGCGGTGGCTTTGGAAGGCGCCTCAAAAACCTTCAAGCTTTTTCTGTTACCGGGCACCTATGAAACCGGCCTTTGCGCCTTGCAATATCCTGTAGATATCTTGCTTCACCTAAAACAAGGGGAATCAAGCGAACGGTCTAGTAAGACTGCATTGATCGCTTTAGCTATTTTGAACGGAGCACGTATGGCACAAATTCTCTATTGCTTAGAAACTTGCGACAGTCAAATCCCTGCACTCTTTGATATTATTGACCTTGCTAACCACACTTACAATTTAATGACTTTGGCTTCTTACGCTGCATTTCAGGCAAATGCTCCAAAAATAAAGAAGCTTGTTTAATCGCGACTTAAAAATAATGCAAGGAAAGAATCATGATTTATCTCTTTGGCAGACTTTTTCTTGAAGCGGCCGTTGTAGGCGTTATCTGCCTATTCTTTATGGCTCTTATGGTGGTTGCAGGTGTCCGCCAAATCTTAAAGGATCGAAATGAAGGCCCTTAGTCACTGCACTTACTTTGTAGGATCCGGCAAGGGCGGTGTCGGCAAATCGACCGTAACAGTCAACCTAGCAGTAGCACTTTCTCAACAGGGACAACGGGTCGGCGTCCTGGATGCCGATGTTTACGGGCCATCAATCCCCATCATGCTAGGTTTAAGACGCTTAGCCCCACGCATCATTGAAGGTGCGGACGGCCAGGAAAAGGTCCTCCCCTTCACAAAATACGGCATCCAGGCCGTTTCGCTTGGTTTTTTCGTGGAGGAAGCGCGCTCCGTAGTCTGGCGAGGCCCTATGCTGCATGGAGCGTTAAAAAAATTATTGCAAGATATGGAATGGGGAGAACTCGATGTGCTGCTTATTGATCTCCCTCCCGGCACAGGCGATGTGCCGCTAACGCTTTCCCAACTGCTGAAAATTGACGGTGCCGTCGTGGTAACGACTCCTCAGGAAGTCGCCATGCTCGATGCAGTTAAAGCCATTAATTCATTTGACCAGTTAAACGTTCCTCTAATCGGGATCATCGAAAACATGGCCGGTTTTACCCCGCCCGGCTCTGATGTGGTGTATGACATATTCGGAAAGGGTAAAGGGGAAGAATTGGCTTATAAATTTCAAACGCGTCTTCTAGGCAGTATCCCTCTTATTCCAGCTATCCGCATCGGGGGCGACGAAGGGCAGCCTGCCGCCTGCTCACAAAGTCAAGAGCGTGGGGGCTTTTATTTCCATCAAATCGCAAGACAATTTAACGAGGCCGTAACACATGCTGATTGAACCGATGGCAAAAAATAATCTGGAGATGTGGATGAACGCCGATCTCGACGCTGCTTCCCGTGACGAGATCGAAGCACTTCTCAATACGCCAAAGCAATTGAACGATGCCTTTTATACCCGCCTTTCTTTCGGCACCGGCGGGCTCAGAGGGTTAATGGGCGTTGGCAGCAATCGCATCAATAAGTATACCATCCGCATGACCACGCAAGGTTTGGCAAACTACCTCACCCGCCACAATGCAGAAAATTCTGTCTTCATCGCCTATGACTCGAGGAGGAACTCCAGGCTCTTTGCCGAAGAAGCGGCCAAAGTCCTAGCAGGAAATGGCATCCGCGCATATGTGACCAAAGAGCTGCGCCCCACTCCCTTAGCCTCCTTTGGCTGCCGGTATTTGCAATGTACAGCGGCCATTATGATCACAGCTTCCCATAATCCTCCGGAATATAACGGCTACAAGGTCTATTGGAGCGATGGAGCGCAAGTGATCCCTCCTCATGATCAAGGAATTGTGGATGAAGTTAACAATATCACCGATATGGGGCTGGTCAAAAGCGTAGACTCTTTTGACCATCCTTTAATTACCTTGGTGGGGGAAGAAATTGATAACGCCTACCTAGAAGAAATTAAACCCCTGCAATTTTATAAAGACGCCAATCGGCAGCATGGACGACGACTCAATATCGTTTATACCAGCCTCCATGGGACCGGCATCACGCTCATGCCTCAAGCGATGCAAGCATGGGGATTTAATAACCTACTATATGTAGATTCCCAGATTATCCCTGATGGTGGTTTTGCCACAGTTAAAAGTCCCAACCCGGAGGACCGGGAAGCGCTTTCTTTGGGTATTAAACGGATGGAAGACGCCTCTGCAGACCTTTTAATTGCCACCGATCCCGATGCAGACCGCGTCGGCGTCGCGCTCAGACACAAGGGAAAGACGTATCTATTAAACGGCAACCAGATGGCCTGCATTTTACTTTATCACATCTGTGAAGCTTTAAAGGGGCAAATGAAGCCCGGTACCGCTTTTGTCAAAACGATTGCTACCACAGAACTTTTCCGCGAGATTGCAGAGTCTTACGGTGGATTTTGCTTTGACGTCTTAACCGGTTTTAAATTCATCGCCGAGAAAATCCGCACCTGGGAAAAAGAGCCCAAAGGATATCACTATCTTTTTGGCGGAGAGGAATCCTACGGATATCTTTTAGGGACTTATGTAAGGGATAAAGACGCCATCATTTCCTCTGCGCTGATTGCTGAAACGGCCTTGCATGCCAAATTAAACGGTAAAACCCTTATCGATGTGCTGCATGAAATCTGGTCCCGTTACGGCGTGTACGTTGAGAAACTCCTCTCGTTAACCTTCCCTGAATCAAAAGAAGGTAAGGAGCAAATGCAATTAGGAATGGAAAAACTGCTCAAAAATCCTCCTGAAACACTTGCTGGATTGAAAGTCGCGGTCATCGAAAATTATCTGGACCTAGTGAGAACAGACGTAGGGTCAGGGGAAAAAACAGCCCTGCCGCATCGCAATTCGGACATGCTTTTATTTAAATTGGAAGATGGCAGCAAGCTGTTGATCCGCCCTTCCGGTACAGAACCGAAAATCAAAATTTATTGTGGCGTCCACAAGAAAACCGATGCTTTTGCCAAAGCGGAAAAGGAATTAGAGCAACACGCCGAACAACTGGTGGAATGCCTTAAAAACCTTTTCTAAAGAGCTATTCTGCGACGCTACTTTGAACGTTGTATACCGGAGGTCTACCGATCCATTGCGGCTTCTTTTTAAGAATGCTTAATATTCTTTCCAAGATGCTGAAGTCACGCTTCGTAACCAAAGCGACGACCATGCCGGTTTTTTGAAAGCGGCCGGTGCGTCCCGAACGGTGCAGGAAAATATCGGGATCTTGAGATATCTGGTAAATGAACACATGGCTCACCTCTGAAAAATCAAGCCCTCTGGCAGCGACATCGGTGGCCACCAAGTGACGTGTTTTCCCGGTACGGAACTTACGGGTAATGATGTTGCGGATATCTTGAGTAAGCGCGCCATGCAAAAAGTCGACGCCCTCTACATCCCTTTGTAAGTCTTTCGCTAACTGTTCTACTTGCGATCGTGTATGCCCGAAAATGATGCTTTGCTTCGGTTTATACTCATGCAGCAGCTTGGCTATGGAATCGGTACGCTGATCGTGACGGCAAAAAAGAAATCGGTGCTCAATCGATGAAGGGGAACGGTTGGTGCCCGTTAAGGTCACTTCAACCGGCGTTTTCATGTGGGTTTTAGCGATAGAACGGATTTTTGGCGGCATTGTGGCTGAAAACAGCAATGTTTGATGCTCCTGGACGAGGCACTGCATCACAAACTCCAGGTCTTCATAAAAGCCCATGCTAAGCATTTCATCCGCTTCATCTAAAACCAGAATATGCACATGGGAAAGATCAATGCGGCGGGAATAAATAAAATCTATCAAGCGTCCCGGTGTCGCAATCAAAACATGCACCTCATGGCTTAATTTCGCTTCTTGAATCCCTGCATCCTCCCCTCCGAAAATAGCAAACGCTTTGACACCGCGACGTTTACCAATTTTTTGTGTTTCTGTGGCATATTGGAGCGCCAATTCCCGGGTAGGCACTACTATTAAAGCCTGTACCTCGGCTTTGGATGTATCGACTAAGTTACAGACAGGAATCGCGCAGGCGGCTGTTTTACCGGATCCGGTTTCAGCCTGGGCGATTAAGTCTTTTCTTTGGAGAATTTGTGGAATTGCCTGCTCTTGGATTGGAGAAGGTTCTTTGTATCCCATTTCGTTGAGAGCTTGAAGAATCGAGGGCTCTAGCCCTAAGTCATTGAATGATGGCATCTTATCTTGGATTAGTTAATGAATTTTTCATTTTACCATGTATCCCCTTTTTCTCCAATGCTTTATAAACATGAAAATACAAGCATTTCCACTAAATTAAATTTTATACTATAATTTCATTGGATATATAAACTTAAGGAGGAAGCAATGCCAAACATTCAAACCCTCTTAGGCATTGCATCTATGAACGCTATAAATTAAATTGAAGTGAGGTTTACCATGTCTCCTTTAGATAGTCTTAAGCTATTTGCAACAAATTTTGAAATATCAGACTCGGCAACTTTAGAAAAAATAAAATCAATAAAAAATAGCGATGGCAAGATCACTAAAATTGCCCGATCATTAATGGAACAAAAAGATATTCCGGTAGAAAGGCACATTAATAACTCATTCAAACATCACCCTTTCATTTGGATTAAATCATGGCTCCATGAAAAATTCAGGAATAACTATAAATTAAATTTAGAAGAATGCAAGAATACAGTAAAAAAAATGATAACAGAAATTGAAATGAAACAAAAAATCGATCAATTTAACAAGCCTTCATCAGACCGTAAAGCATTAAAAGAAGAGTTAAAAAAATACAAAAATGAACAACCATCCATTCAATCTTTAAAATATGAAATTTCCAAGATAAGTGGATATAATGCATATAATATTAAAATAGAAAAATTTATTGAGGATGAAATTATAGATACAAAAGAAAAAGCTGATTTCTTCGATAAACAAACAAAGCCAAACCCTGGGATAATAAATACAAATTCAATCCGCCTTAAAGAACTAGAATCACAATTATTAAGGGTTAAGATTTTAGAAGGTAAAATTCAAATGTTAGAAAAAATAGATAAAATTGAAAAAAGTAATTAATCCCTCAGTATTAGCTTCCTTTTGGGGAACCTTTCTTTTACCGAGGCCTTAAGAGCTTTTGCTAAAAGGCTGCGAGGTAATATCCTCCCCAACCATGTCAGCCAGCGAAACTTCCAATTAAAAGTGTGCACGGGCTTCCTTCGTTCAATTTGCCCCCAGATTTCCTTAGCGGCAACGTCGACCGGCATGGAGATCCCCGAAGGCTTCATCATATGGTCCCCGGAAGCCCTGAAGCGGAAATTTGTATCTACCATTCCCGGGCAAGAGGTTAATACCCTTACTCCTGACTCCCGTACTTCTTCATCCAGGGATTGGGAAAATGTATTGACATACCCTTTGGAGGCAGAATACACGCTGAATAATGGAAAAAAAGGAAGGAAGGCAGCCGCCGAAGAGACGTTCAGGATCAAGCCTGGCTTGCCGGCACCAACCAGGGCACGAGCACTCTCAAGAGACAACTCCGTGAGGGCGGCGACATCAAGTTCAATCATTTGCAGCATTTCCTCTGCAGTATAGCTCAAGGCCTCGCCATAAAGCCCATAGCCGGCATTGTTGATAAAAAGATCCGGTTTTTGCAGATGAATAAATTCAACTAAACGCAGCCGCTCTTTCCTAGAGTTGAGATCGCAAGGAAAAACCTGTACGGACACATCCAGCTCATTGGCCAATGCTTGCAATTTCCCTTGACTTCTAGCTACGAGCACAAGAGGAATCTTTTTTCTAGCCAAGAGCCTGGCTAAAGCTTCTCCGATACCACTGCTGGCACCTGTGATTAAGGCGAGCTTGAAATTAGTTAACTTCACTGCGCAAAGTCTCCTCTCCCAACTCACGCGTGGGGTATTTGACACGGGAATGACCGAAGGCAACCAGGGTTTTAACTAAAGTTTCTTTTACGATAGCAAGTTCTTGTAAAGTCAGTAAGGTCTGGTCGAACTGGCCGTCCTCTGCTTTTTCCCTGACAATGCGATTTGTCAGCTCCATCAGATTCTCACGATCAAAGCGGTCTAAGGAACGTGAGGCGGACTCCAGAGAGTCAGCGATCATCACAATGGCCGATTCCTTGCTGCGGGGCTCCGGGCCGGAATAGCGGAAATCATCGGGATTCACTTTAGATTTATCTCCCCCTGCCTGCTCCAGCATTTTACGGTAAAAATAATAAACAAGGGTCGTTCCGTGGTGTTCTTTGATAATATCAATAAACTGTTCGGGTAAATTCGCCTTTCTTGCCAAAGCAACCCCCTCAGGCACATGAGCGATAATCACTTGAGCGGACTCTTGAGGGGTGAGCAATTGGTGGATATTTACGCCATCCCCGTGCTGATTTTCAGAAAAATATTGTGGAGTCGCCACTTTCCCAACGTCGTGATACAACGTAGCTGCGCGGCAGAAAAGCCCATTGGCGCCAATGGCCAAAGCAGCAGCTTCTGCCAGATTGCCGACTACGACAGAATGTTGATAAGTTCCCGGCGCCTCGATATTTAAACGGCGCAGCAATTCATGGTTCGGATCCATATATTCCATCAAGGCAACATCGGTCATGATTTTAAAACCGGTTTCCAGCAAAGGCAGAAGACCCACTACCAAAACCGCCGTTAACAATAAAAAACCCCCTGCACTAAGAAAGTCAGTGAGGAGGCCATCCCAACCCGAAGATTGGTAAAGATGAATCGCTGCGATTACCGCCATACAACTAAACCACGCCTTGGCACACACAGAAAAGATCTCGCTTCTCCGACTTAATCCCCTCGCACTTAAAATGGCTACAAGGGATGCGGCAAGGTTTAATATCATAAAACCCCGACTTTCGAAGGCAAGACTGATCATCAAAATGAATGTCAGAAAAGCGGCGCTGAAAGTGGCTATTGAGGGTCCTAGCAAACTGCAAAGTAAAATTGCCGAAAAGGGCACGAAAAGCGGATACCGTATCACCTCGATCAGATTGCTTTTGGAATTTAAAAAGAAATATTCCGTCGTTTTAGCGATGATAAAGGTCAAGATCATAACGGTCACAATCAAGAAAAGCTTGCGGTTCGAATGCAGTATTTCCGGGTAGTGCGCATGAAAAAAGGCACCGCAGATCGCTGTCAGAAGGATGGCTAAGATTAAGCTACCGGAGATGGTCGTTGGATGCCAAAGATTACGCTGAACGTTCAAGGCATCCTTCATCGATTGCAGCATCGCGATATGGCGGGAAGTCACTCGATCGCCCTGATCGATAATGCGGCTTCCGGCGCTTACCTGCGTCTCCTTATCGGGCACTGTGGCTTGTATACGACGCCTGACAGCTCTTTGCTGAGAAATATCATCAAAAAACACCCACTCTTTTTTTTGAAAATGATTCGAAATAAAAGCAAAAGCGTTTGGGGAAAGAACATTAGCTGGAAACATCTGCTTCACTAAAGAGTCCCATACTTTTTTAGGAAGACGAGCGTTTTTATCCGGATCGGCAGGAACAAAAGGGAAAAAATATTGTGTTGGTAAACCGTAATCGTTCATTTTCTGAATCGTACGGGGGTCTGTAAAACGTGCAGATAACAGCGTTTTTTCCAAAATTTCAACGCCTTTATACAATTCCTCGAAGGAGATCTCGCCGGATTGCTGGTCTTTCCAACCTTCCCCTTTCATCAAAAGATTTTCAAATTCCACGCGTTGCTGATGGATCTCTTTGTCGGAAAGTTGATAAATTTTTCCGATATCGCGCACGGCCTCCTGCTTCATGATGATCGTTGCTTCTTCATCATAAAACTCGAACGCGGTTTGGGCCACGATATAACTGGGAGCAAAGCTGTTTAGCTCGAGAACCTCCACTTTGACTTCACGGAAATGCAGAATAACAAAAAGAGCAAAAATAAAGGAAAATCCGATCAAGAGACGGATCCCTAGACTTTTGTCAAAATATCCCTGTTCCCGGGAAAAGGTGAGGTCGCTGTTTGAATCGAACGGAGCTCCAGATTCTTTCATAAAACCGGAATTAATTTTTATACACTCATTATTGAAAATCCCATAGAATTTTACCAACTAAAATATTCTCTCTCGTCGATAACAGGGATTTAAACCAAGGTGTTTATGGGAAAAAAAAAGGTATTGATCATAGGTGGCGCCGGTTACATCGGCTCTCACGTGAACCATTTGCTGCATAAATCGGGCTATGACACCATTGTGCTGGATAATCTGAGCACCGGCAGCAAATTAGCCCTTAAGCACGGCCTCTTTATTGAAGGGGACATGGCAGACACGCCCCTTCTCGATCGCGTTTTTAAAGAATATTCCATTGAAGCCGTGATGCATTTTGCAGCTTTTATCGATGTCGGCGAATCAGTCGGACATCCGGAAAAATATTACCGCAACAACGTATGCAACACCCTAAATTTGCTCAATGCCATGCGACGGCATAGCGTCAATCATTTCATCTTTTCATCGACTGCGGCCATTTTCGGAAATCCGGAAAAAACACCGCTTGATGAAAGCCATCCTTGCCATCCTATCAATCCCTATGGACAGTCCAAGTTGATGGTAGAAAAAATCTTGCACGATTTTGATCACGCCTACGGATTGCGTTCCTGCTGCCTGAGATATTTTAACGCGGCAGGTGGTGATCCGGATGGCGCAATCAAAAACTATAAGAAGAAAGAAAGCAATTTAATCCCTGTGATCTTACGAGAGATTAAAAAAGGGAATCCCACGGTGACTATTTTTGGAACCGATTACCCTACACACGATGGCACCTGCCTTCGCGATTATATTCATATTATGGACTTGGGCAATGCCCATATCCTGGCAATGGAGCAGCTTTTCGCAGGAAAACCCTCTGATCATTACAACCTCGGCAATGGCAAGGGGTTTAGCGTCAGTGAAGTTATCCGTTCAGCTGAAGAAATCACCGGGGTCAAAGTTAACGTGATAAACGGTGCAAGAAGGCCAGGAGACCCCCCTATTTTGCTTGCCGACTCCAAAAAAGCGCATGACCTTCTGGGATGGGAGCCCAAATACCCAGAGCTTGAAACCATGATTAAACACGCCTGGGACGGATTAAATAGCCTTACCTTTACCGAATAAAATAATTTCTTTATAATAATCACAGGAGGTTTTTATGACGTCTCCTGTAGATTATAACAAAGAATGGCTAAACAATTTCGCTCATATCCTTGAACCGTTGGCTCAGGAAAAAGATCGTAAAAATCTGACAGTTGTTGTCGAAATGGATGGAGACAAGCGCATCAAAAATATTGAGGTGCATCATGGGAATTGGTTATCCAGGACCTTCTTTCTGATAAAAAAACATTTGACCCCCGAAAAACACTATCATTACGGCACCCGTGCAGTGCTTAAAGACCTATCGCATATTGTCAAAGACATGACAGAGTGCATGCAACAGCCTGCAAATAAAACAAACCAGGATAAAATCAAGAATCTGAGCGAAACAGCTCGACCATTTCTTGCTGTGAAGGTGCAAATCGGTAATCTCTCAAAGACCATTTTCAAGGACAAAGCAAAGGAATTAACTGCGCAGGTAGAAGTCCTTACCCACAGCCGAAACTGCGTCTTTGACCATGCCGTCATTATGAACGAAATTGATCTCATGCGCAGAGATTGCCTAGACAACGGAAATGTAGTGAAAGGCAAAGAGCAAAAGTTACTAGAGCATGCGCGCAAAGCTTTTGTCTATCGCAACATGTTGCTCAGCGAGCCAAATGTCCCGCAAAATTTACAGATCGAAGTAGAAGAAGCCTTAAAGATTTTCCCACCTCTTTTGATCGATCTCGCTTTTAATAAAAGGATCGATGCCACAGAAACTCCCTTTACCCATCTAGAAAAAATCGTTTCGCTGCGTCAGCAGTTTGATCTAACAGCAGGTTCCCGGGAAAATAATCCTGTACTATTTCTAGAGGCCGGTATTCGTTTTATTAAAGAATTTTATTCATTGAAACCGCAGGAAAAAGAAGAATTTAAAGCCCCTCTGGAAGAAATGAAAAAACGTTTTGACAAAATGAACTTTCTGGGAAATGCCAAAACAATTTTGTCGGATTATAAGATTAAACTGGAAGACTTTAAGTCAGGAAAGCTAAATCCGGAACACTTGGCAGAATTTCAAGAATCTTTTCAATTTTTTTTAACGTTATCCACGCAACTAGGAACTTTACTGGAAACAATTTCGGATGATCACTCTCTACGTTCCCTAAATCAGCAGATCGGAACCCTTTATGAAGAATTAAATGTAAAGCTGCGTCATGTCGCCAAAGATCAATTGCAGCATCTCTATGAAAACTTCCATAAAGAAGCAGAAACCCTCCTCAATGACCTAACTCAATTAAAACATTCCGAAACGCAGCTAGAAATCAAAATTGAATCTCAGCTTAATGCGGAGCGCTCCCATCAAGAAATGGTGAATTCCATCCTTACCGGAAAACCGAAAGACTTGGCAGCGCTGCTCACCGTGCCTCAAGGACTAAGCAAAGCCAGATCAGACTTCGTATGCGCGCTTGCCGCTTTGGTCAGGTTTGCACGTGCCGAATCCGCAACGGGACCCGCCTTGGAAAAACAAAAACAGGAATTGGATCGTTTACTTTCTGCAGCAGGGCTGGTCAAACCGGAAGGAACCACAGCGTTAGCGTATTTATTAAACCCAAAAATTGCGGCCTCTATCACAAAGCTGTTAGAAGTAAGTTATCAAGAGCTGCCGAAAGCCCAATTAGAGAAGGAAAAGACCAAAAATCTCTACGAACAAGCCCATCTTGAAGCGAAAATCTCTTTCTCTGATCGTATTGAACAAAAAAAGCAGCAGCTCCAATCCCTTCTTACGATCGAAAGGGCCTCTATCAAAAATGCCATAGGCTCCGCGCAAATTAGCCGGATGACTGAAGAGGAGGCTAAAACAGCCCTTGACGCTTTGTTCGAAATAGAAAACGCGGACCTCTCAGGCCATTATCGTGAAATTTATGACGTTAAACACGATGAAACGAAACAGGGATATCCCGAAGAGTTTAATCGTTTTCTTTTAAGGGATATTTTGGAGGATGTAAAAAAACGGAACGACCGCCTGTCTCAAGAAATCACTGCCTTTGAAAGCTTAGAGCATCCTGAATTTTATGATATGTCGCTGAACGACCTCCACGATCTACTCAAAAGATACGAGGGAAAATACCGTTTTGAACATTTCCCCCCTAATAGCGAGGATATTATCCGAGCCTCAATAAAATTACCCTTGGAAAAGGCGCAGCTCCTGTCAAGCGAAACAGCGATTCTTTTGGAGCTGGCTGCTGCTTATAAGGAAAAACAAGCTCAAGATGATATTGTAAAACTTCGCGACCGTTCTTTTCTCATTGAGGAAGGGAAGCTTCTAGGCTGGGAGTTATTATCGGAAGGACTCCAACTTTTAGCCGCTGCCTCTCAAAGCTATGCAGCGGGCATTCCCTTATCGCAACAAGTGCAAGCATTAAAACATCAAGCAGCTAAGGAGCGCACGGAAATGGAAAACATCCAAAACCGTGAACGCTTTGTAAAAGAAAGAATGGAGATACTAAAACAGCAGTTAAACGCTCAAGTGGATATCTTAAGCGCAACTGCTGTTGATGCACTGCTGCGTGAAATGACCTTTTTGCAGCAATCGATCTGACTATTCGTCGCCTCTGTCTCGTGTCAAAAGAGAAATCGAAGAAGAGTTAGTAATGCTCTCCATAGGAGGCGCCATCAGGTCGAGTTTTTTTTCAACATCAGTAGCCGCAGCATAGACCTCTCGTAAACCGCGGTGCATCTTTTGGGCAATTTCCAACATCGACATATAAGATTTCCTATAATCCGAAGCCAATGTTTCTCCAGCAAACATTCTCCCTTTAGGAACAGGAACAGCCACAAATGCTGAGTTGTCGTAGTGGATACCTAAGGGACCGGTAAATCCGTTATCCTTTAGATTAGCATCTTCTGCCATCACGTAATTGATGCAGCGGAACCCTGCGCCATTTGCGATATGGTTGCCCATATCGGCAGCAGCACTCTCATCCATGTAAGCCGGCACTCCACAGCCGATCACTAAAACATCTGCTTTATCATCGACCACTTTTTTATAATGCATACCAATCAACTGAGCCGTACAGCCATCCAGGCCATAGCCTACAAGGCGAATTTTATCCACCTTCCCGATTTGCTTGGCCATACTCTTTCTAGTCGACTCTAAAGCCGCTTGAGCCTTTCCTGCAGCGGAAAGTGCCTGCTGATGCACAAGTCCGTTAAGACGCCCGAACTCCGTGCCTCGACCGCATTGCATGGCAGAGAATTTAAATGTCCTCGTATTCCAAAAGGTGTTATTGCCATAAAAAAATACAACAAGCTCGCGGCCCTTATCTTCCGGCATCCCGCTAAGATATACATTAACGCCTGCCTCTCGATTTTCTTTAACAAGCGTAAGCTTACTATTGCAAACCATCGAAGCCGGATTGTTGTGGAACGTAATGAAATCCATTAAAATGCTGTCGGCATTCTCCAATTCCTGCATCTTCTCGCTCTGAGAATAAAAGTGTTGAAAGCGATCATCATCTAGAACATTCAATAAGATTCCGTAAGCATTTTTAGCCGACTGAAGAGCCCTCCGGTCTATCGATAATTCACTCCGCTCTTGCCTATATTTTACAAAAATTTGATGGAGCTGCGTCAGCTGATCAAACACTTGGTGGCTGACAAAAGGTGCCTGGTCCATTTGCGTACGATAATTTGTCATTAGCTGACCGATCAGGACTTGTCCGAAGAGCAGTTCTTCATGTGTTAATTTATGCACAACGCCTTGGGGTTGCACGTTTCTCATAGAGGAGACAATTTGCCTAAGAGTATCGACAACGCTTTTTTGGTCAGGTTGATCGCTTAAAGGAACAAGGAGCCACTTTTCTTCACAATACTTTAAAATACCGTTGGCATCTGTGGGATTATAAACTTCGTCTTGTGATTTTGATTTGAAATAACCGAAACGGGATCCGCCGCGGGAAAAAGCAATAGGAGCAATACCCTCAAAAAAACTTACCAGCTCATAATACTCTCTGGAAGCCCCTTGTTTTTTTAACTTATGCTGTAAAAGTTGCAAGTTACCGTTAGTAAAATCAGAAATTTTATTTTCTTCATTGGCTTTCTTAATTTCTTCTGTGAGACGCAAGGCTCTGGCTAAAAAGAGATCTTTCACTTTAAGATCCAGGGCATCTAAGTTATCCGAAAGATTTTCTATAATCTTCAGCCCCTTGTTTACAGCCGCCACATATTCAGGGCTCTGCGACCAAAAGATGAGATGTGTTCTTTGCAATTTCTGCATGGGTTTGATGGCGGCCAACACATCAAACTGCTCTTCGAAATTTTTAGGTAGCTGGGGTCCTATGATGGTAGGTTTAGGAACAATCGCGCTGCTACATAAACTGGACATGAATAGTCTCCTTAATAATATTTTTTTAGGCAGGCTTGGAAGGAGGAATCGGTCTTTATCCTTGCCAAAAGTGCCGGCGAATGAATTTTATTAGTAGCGACGCACTCCCTAAGAACACGTACGCGCTCGATTTGTAGCTTTTTCATAGAGTCTTTAAAAAAAGCGGCTCTTTCCGTTGATCCATTTAAAAAAGCGACGCAGTTTTGCTCTGTAATATTTTCCAAAATAAATGCTTTGATCTCTTCTAAGAAAGGCTCACGCGAAATGGAAAAATGCCCCCAGGCCCCTAAATTCCCTGCGGAGCCCATACCAGGGTTATAGAGAGGAAAGCAGTTTCCGTGATCGATCATTTTTAGATCGGACAGAATCCCCTCTTCATCCATTTGAACAAAGATATTTTCGTCATGCGGGTCTAAGTTTCCGATAAGAAAATTCCACACCACCATCTTCTGCCATATGGCGATTTCTTCTTTAGAAAAGCTGCTACGCGCATTGAATTGCTGCTTTACGTCTTTTAACTCTATAAAACCGTCCAGGAAAGAAATAAACGCCCCTTTTTTTCCACAAAAACGGGTCATGATCGCTTTGGGGGCGATTCCTTCAAAATGTAAAGCATCGCATAGATCGGAAGCGACCACTTCCGCGTATTCCTGTGCATACTCGGTTGCATTCAAGAGGCGGGCTTGACCGAACATTTTTTTAAAGTACTGAATTGCTAAGTCGGTCCAGCCAATCTTTTCAAACTTTTCGGGTGTCTTAAAAACACCGACCGCTTGATTTTCCAGGGTTTTGATAAAAACGGCGCCGTTTTTCCCCCCATTGGCAGATACAATGCCATGACCCAAACTTGTCGCCAATTCCGCTTTTACCAACTTGATTTCCAATAATTGCTCACAAGTAGGAAAGGGAATCTTGAGCAAATCATCTAATCTGGGGCATAAGATCCGCTGAAAGGGTATATTACCGCCCATTAGCAAGGGGTAGTCCGGTTTATTTTCCTGAAGATTAACAGCCTTAAGCTTATCAAAAAACCGACGAATTTTCTCGATCTTTGAACTACAAAGGATTCCTTCCTCTTCCGATAACCGGACGCAATAGGTGATGGCGCACTCCAGATTTGGAACGGATTCCGTATAAAGTTTAGCATCCTCCATAAGATAACCTAAGAAAAGATTGCGTCCGCTTTCATGGTAGTTGTCCGGCTCGACTAAGGGGAAATCATCTTCATCCACCATAGAGGCTGCCATTGAAAGAGAAGGCGCCTGCGGAAGAGAGAGGGAAATCAACGTGTCCACAATACCGTTCAAAGGCGCCGTTACCTGCGGTAAACCTAAAGACAAGCTCTTAGATTCTTGTGGACTTGCAATGGCTAAGTAATTTCCACCGGCCTCTAAGACAACCTCTTGACCGGAAATTTCAGAATGCACTTTATGAAGATTCATCCTGAATTGATAGACCTCATCATCCGAAGGGACTTTGCCCTTTCCAAAAGGATTATCCACAATGATTTGCGTGTGACTACCGAGAAAAAAAGTGAATGAGGGAACCTTGATCAAAGAAGCGGGTGACAACCTCAACAAAGATTGCGACGGATCGTTTCTCCATAAGAGCTGCCTATCTGATTGCGCTGGATTCTTTCTGTAAGGAGTTACCCGCGGTTGCGTTGGAGCAACTCTCAGATCATAGGGCAAACTCAGATGTGTTCCCCCTAAGGGCTGGCTGGAAAGCGCTGCCCTCGATTGCGGAGTAGCTTTCAGATCATCCGTTGTTTTCTGAGGGGGATTTACCCCTTTAAACCACCCCAAAATCTTCAAAATGATTACTTTTACCCAGGCTGCGGCTTGTAAAATCCACTGAATGACTCGATGAGCTAGACTTGCCACCTGCCGTCCTACAGTTTTATGGAATTTATCGAAGGCGCAGCTTGCGGTTTTTCGGGTACGGCAATCTATCGGATCCAATGCCACAACTGAAGAATGAGGAATATTTTGATGCCCCGAAGGCAAACTATGTATATTAACAGACATTCAATACTTATTTATTTAATGTTAAGGTGCTATTATACACTAAACTATTAAAGATTCTGTAAAGATTGATTCAATCTCCTAGCAGTTGCAATAATTCTTTAGGGCGATTAAACTTCTTGCTATGTCAGAATATCAAGTGTTTGCTAGAAAATATCGTCCACAGACCTTCAAAGAGGTTTTAGGGCAAGACGCCATTGTGTCTACCCTTAAAAACGGCATGCGGAAGAAAAGGCTAGCCCACGCCTACCTGTTTTCCGGATCAAGAGGTACAGGAAAAACCACCCTGGCTCGCCTCTTTGCCAAAGCCCTCAATTGCCAATCCCCTACCGAAGATTTGGAGCCTTGCAATCTCTGCTCTTCCTGCAAGGAAATCACGGCCGGCAATTCGATGGATGTGTTGGAGATCGATGGCGCCTCAAATCGGGGCATCGACGATATCCGCCAAATCAATGAAACCGTGGGATACTCTACCGCCTCAGGTCGCTACAAGATCTACATTATCGACGAAGTGCACATGCTGACCAAAGAAGCATTCAACGCTTTGCTCAAAACACTGGAAGAGCCTCCCCCGAAAGTCAAATTTCTTTTTGCGACCACAGAGCCGCATAAGATGCTGCCCACCATCTTGAGCCGCTGCCAGCGTTTTAATCTTAACCGGATTCCTTTAGAGCACATTATTGCAAAACTGCAACGGATCGTAGAGGAGGCAGGTTTAAGCGCAGATGAGGAATCGCTTCGGCTAGTAGCCGCGCGCGCGGAAGGGGGATTAAGAGACGCCGAATCGCTTCTTGATCAGATCCTTTCTTTTCATGAAGGAGACCATCTGACAATTGAAACAGCGGCCTCTATTTTAGGTGTCATGCCTCAGGATACTTTTTTTCAATTGGATCAGGCGGCAGAAGAGGGACGCTTGGCCGCCGCTTTTGAAATTACCGAACAACTTTTTGCGGAAGGGAAAGACTTAACGCACTTTATCGAAATGCTGGCCGAACATTTTCGCCACCTGCTGGTAGTGAAATTAGCCGGACCGGAGTCATCGCTACTCCCCCTATCGGAACAAACGCGCACGAAATATACGGAATCGGCAAAGCGGTACCGAAAAGAACAATGCCTTGACTTGCTGGAATACCTAACGAAGGTACAACAAGAGATCCGTTTTGCTCCCTCGCCCAGGATAGCGCTCGAATCTGCGCTCTTACATGTGATCCGCAGTTTCCACCGGATCCCTATCGAAGTGCTGGTACGCCGTTTAGCCGAGCTGGAAGGGAGGCCATCGGCAGAACCCACACCCCCTTCGACTAAAAAAGAAGAACCTTTGCCGGTCATTAAAAAAGAGCCCCTGCCGCCACCCGTTAAAAAAGAGACTCCGGCTCCGATACAGGTTAAGAAAGAACCACTACCTGTACCTCCCATTAAAAAAGACCCTCTCCCGGCAACCCCGCCTCAACCGCTCTCTAAAGAAAAACAGGGGCGCTACGACACTTTATTGCAGTTTGCTGCCGTCGAACTGGAAGGCACGATTCAAAAAACACCCAAAATATCATAGGTAAATCATGGGAAAAGGTTTCCAAAAACAAAAGAAACAAGCGCGCCTAATGCAAGGAAAACTCGCTGAGCTTCAGGAAAAAATGCAAAACGTCGAGGGAGAAGGAAGCGCCGGCAATGGATTAGTCACCATTGTTCTCAACAGCGATTTTGAAATTAAGAAACTCCTTATTAAACCAGAATGTGTCGATCCCGAAGACATCGAAGGGCTGCAGGCTCTGATTTTACTGGCTCACAAGAATGCGATGGAGAAAGTTAAAACCCAGCTGCCTTCCATGGAAAATCTGCCACCGAATTTATTTGAAGGGGGAATGCCTAACCTCAGCAGCCTCGGCTTCGGAATATAATTTTCAATCCACAGAGACGATTCTCTGTGGATTACCTTTTTAACGATTCAAATATTATACAACTCATCTTCAGGATTGTTGCGCTGATATTCTTTTTGCAACAACTCCACGATATCGCGCGCATCCGTTAAAGCAAGGGCAGCTTCTGCTAAGTGCACAGCTTCCACAAAACAGGTATTGCGAATTGCTTGTTTAATAGAAGGAATGTAAAGCGGGGCCACTGAAAACTCGTGCACTCCTAAACCCAGCAAAAGAGAGGTAAAGCGTGGATCGGCGGCAATTTCTCCGCAGACCGTTACTTGGATCCCTTGCTGGCTTGCCTCCGTCACGATCAATCTAATCATGCGTAAAACACTCGGATCAGCGGAAGCATATAAACTGTTTAAAGGCTGTCCTCTCCTATCGGCAGCTAAAGAATATTGCACCAAGTCATTGGTTCCGATAGAAACAAAATCACACTCTTTAGCGATCAGATCCGCTACGATAGCGGCCGAAGGAACCTCAATCATAGAGCCTATGCGGATTTGAGGAATTGCTTCGATACCCCGCTCGCTTAATTCATCACGAGCCTCCTCCAGTAACTTCTTGGCATCCACTAACTCCGAAAGAGTAGAAATCATGGGAAACATTACACTTACATCGCCATGCAAACCGGCTCTTAAAATGGCTCTCAGCTGAGCTTTGAAAATTTCTCGCTCCTTAAGTAAAAAACGGATGGCGCGAAATCCTTGATAGGTAATCTGAGGATTTAAACTGAGTTTATCTCCGCCGAAGTCGAAAGTGCGGATCACAATCGGCAGCCCCTTCATTTTCTTGACAAGGCGTTTGTAAATCTGGAACTGCTCTTCCTCTGTTGGAAATGTATCGCTAGCTAAAAACAGATATTCGGAACGGAAAAGTCCGACACGCTTGCCTCCGTGCTGATGGAAGATATCGACATCTTCTGTCATATCGATATTGGCAGAAAGCAAAACCCGGCAACCGTCAATGGTCTCAGGTTGCAAAGCATGATTTTTCGAGAGCTGCAGAGTTTGCGCATCTACATTATCTTTAAGACGTTTATAGCGCGCCAAGGTTTGAGTGGAAGGATGCAGGATCACATAACCGGTTCTTCCATCAACAATAACCTCACTCCCTTCTGAACATCCTGCGAGCTTTTCAAGTGGAATACCGGTGACATATGGTATTCCTTTGGCTTTAGCCATGATGGCGGCATGAGACGTGGGACCGCCGCCGGCTGTGGCAAAGGCTCCGATACAGGAGGCTTTGGCCTCTGCCGCATCCGTTGCGCTTAATTCAGGGGAAAACACAATCGATCCCATCGGTATTTCTGCCAGGGAGTGACGCCTGTCATCGCACAAATAGCTCATGACGCGCCTGCAAATATCTTGAATATCTTTAAAACGCTCCCTGAAGTAGGGATCGGCCATCGACTGAAATTTTTTTTGGTATTCGGCCACAATACGATGAAAAACGAACGCGGCGTTTCTTTTGGAAATACGGATTTCCCCTTCTACCTGTTCGGTCAAAAGAGGATCTTCCATGATTTGCAAATGGGCATCCAAGATGGCAGCCCCTTCCTGAATTTGTTCATTTTTAAGTTTCTTATGCAGTATTCGAATGTCTTCTTTACTTTGGGAAAAGGCGGCCCGATAGCGATTAATTTCCCCCTCCACCTCATCATCGGCAATAACCAGTTCTTGAATAGCAGCTTCCCTGACAGATAAAATTAAGGGAATTCCAATGGCGACCCCCCTACAAATCGGGATACCTTTTAACATAATCTCTTGGTCTTGAATCTGCATTGCCTACTCTTCCCCAAACTGCCTTTCAAAAACAGTCAATAATTGGTCCATAATATTCGGCGCGTCCTCACCCTCAACAGTAATGGTAATTTTTGAATTTTTTCGGGCAGCAAGCATCAGAATGCTCAAGATACTTTTAGCATTCACCGTTTCCTGCCTGCAGGTAAATTGCACATCGCTTTTACAATGTTGGAGCATTTTTACGATGACAGTTGCCGGGCGTGTGTGCAGACCCAGTTTATTTCTTACTTGTACCCGTTCCTGTAATTTCACTCGTTTTCGGCCCTTTGTCAGTCATCATTTTCAGTAATTTTGAGTTGAAATCCTTCGCGGAATGATAGCCCATTCCTTTTAAACGATGATTCAACGCGATCGTTTCCAGCAGCAAAACCACATCTCTTCCGGGTTTAACAGGGAGTATATGAAAAGGAAGCTTTACACCCAAAATATCACAATATTTATCATCTAAACCAACACGGTCATAGAAGTGTTGATCATCCCAAGCTTCGAGTTTTACGACAATATCAATGCTTTTGTAATCACGTACACAAACAGCTCCGTAAAGGTTGGCAACGTTAATAATCCCTATACCGCGAATTTCCATGTGGTGGCGTGTAATTTCAGCGCCGCTACCCTCAAGATACGATCCTTCCCGTTTTTTTACTTTCACGATATCATCTGAAATCAGTCTGTGGCCTCGTTCGATCAATCCCAGCGCAGCCTCACTTTTACCTACCGAGGAATCTCCCTGTATGAGGACACCCACCCCAAACACTTCCACAAGAGTTCCGTGAACGCTCATACTGAGTGAAAATTCTTCATTAAGAAGCATTGTGAGCTTACTCAAAAGGTTCATTGTGCTCATACTGGCCCTGAAGAGCGGCACTTCATTTTTCTCACAGAGCTGTATAAGTTCTTTAGGGGGTCGAAATCTTCTGGAAACGATAACGGCAGGTGTGGGCAAAGCGAGTATGCCATGTAATCGTTCTACTCTAACGGCAGGCTTCAGATCCCTCAGATACTCAATTTCCACTTTGCCGAATATCAGTATCCTTTTGCTGGCATGCCCCTTAAGATAACCCGAAAGACTTAATCCGGGACGATGAGCTTCAGGCACTTTAATCCGCTTCTTCATCCCCTCTTTTCCGGCGATAATTTCTAATCCGAGCCTTTCCCCATGCTTTTTATATAAGTCTTCAACAAGGTACATTTTTAGAATTCAATTTGTTCGAGATAAAAAAACAACCAATCAATAAAAGTGGGAAACGTCATTCTCTCCGGATTTAAAGGTTTGGATGGATCCACCTCTGAAATCGTATGGCTGTCGGAGCTGTAATACACGTTGC
Source organism: Waddlia sp. (assembly GCA_041738095.1). Classification (GTDB taxonomy): domain Bacteria; phylum Chlamydiota; class Chlamydiia; order Chlamydiales; family Waddliaceae; genus JTS-AC334. Next base: position 205,921 of record JBGSQP010000016.1, on the reverse strand, counting down.
CCATTTCCTGTTCAGGGTACCATTCTCCCCAAAAACATTGATAATAGGGCATGCCGAAGGATTCATAAAAAGGGATCAAGGCTTTAGGATCAACAAACGTTCCCTTTTCCGTTTTTATTGGACCTAGTCTCGCTATAAGTTCCAGAAATTCCCTGTAGCGATTTTCCAAATTGCCGGACCGGATCACTCCAGTACAGTCCGTAGCCTTACAAAATCCATCATGAATCAGCAAAAAAACCCTGTAATCTTGGGGTAGGATATAGCTCGGAAACAGTTTTTGTAAATTAATAATCTCATCTTCTTTGGCAGGCGCATAGCCGCGATAAAATCCGCGATCATCCACCAAGCTGTAAACCATTTGGGCGTCAAAAGCGCTATCGGCTTGCGCTTGCGTAAGAAATACTCCAACATCGTTAACCTGCGAAAAAAAAGAAGCGATAGACTCTGCCACCTGTGGTTGGTAGATAAGCTTAGACTGCCAGTACTCGAAGGTGAATTGGATTCTATCTTCTTTAGATAGCTGGCACAGCTCATACCAACCCCTCGGAAGCGAGGGAGCAATTGCCTGCAGCGACTTCCAATCCACATCAGGAGAACTGTGCAGATCAATAACTTTATAAAAATTCCCTTTCGGCGATTTGCCAGAAAAAGACCTAAAAAATTCGTTTACATGTGAGTTCATAGACTCTATTTATCAAATCTGAAGATAAATTTCAAAAGAACTCTACTTTCACCCTTTCCGAAATGAACTCAAATATATACATAGACTTTAATTACTTTATTAAGACATAATAAAGATGTAAACGGTTTATTAAGGTTTAATTAAGGCATGGCATTAAGTAACAGGGCAGTTATTATTGGCATTAATTTAATGGATATCGAGCATCCCTTAAATCCAAGACATATCAAAGCCGATGTGATCTTGATCGATAAATCCAGCGGTATCCTGCAACCATTGCTCTATCAATTCAAAGGCCCTGCCGAAAAATCGGGCTATGTCCAACTCGAGCGCAATGCATTTGGCTTGGTGGGCGAAGTCTTATCTATTGATAAAGAAAAGAAGCAAATTTACCTTAAAAATGACACCACGGTTAGCTATAACCATTTAATTTTAGCTTCAGGATTAAGCCAAACCTCCTTGGGATCCGTTCATGATAACGAACTTGCGGCCGGCTTTTACGCATTAAATGAAGCTCTACGCCTCCGCGGAAAAGTTACTGAAGCCCTAACCTCTTCTATAACGCCTTTTGCCGATAAACATCATCGACCTTCCACACTGTCTTCTGAAATTCACGATCAAACAAGTGTTCAAAAACTCTTAAAAACGCTACAAATGAGCGCCATTTCCTCGACGGAAACATCCATCGGGATGGATAGGCGCCTTTATGAAGTCCAGCTCTAACTATTTTCTAGAAAGGCATCCGGCCCTCTATTTCTCCTTAATGGCTCTTTGCGGTGCCTACGCCGCCTTTTTACAAACAATGTGGGTAGCAATTCCCCTCTGCGTCCTTCTGGCGACGGATCGGCACCGGTTCAAATACGGCCTTGCCCCATTTATAGGGGCAATGCTTTATGTGCACCTGGTTTTCGTGTACCCCGACCTGCCGAAAGAAGGGACTGCCTGCACTTTGATTTTTTCCCCGTCTGCCGTCCGCTCTTCCCAAACCTCTTTCGGGTCTCATTGGCTTTACCAAGGCACAGGATCGATCAAAGGCCTAGGAAAAAACTTTCCCTGTTCTCTCCGCCTGCCCAAAAAACAGGCCGTCATACGTCCTCCCGCAACTTGCAGCTACCTTTTAGAAGGGATTCTGAAACCCCCTTTCGGAAGCTGCTATAGCTTTAACGTCAAAGAAAGCACCCCCTGGATTGCGCTTAAAGACACCTCTTCATGGGCCGAATGGCGCTTCCACATCAAGCAGACCGTTAAAGGTTATATTTCAAGGCATTTTCGTCACCCTCGCACCGCAGAATTCTTATCGGGAATTCTAACCGGAGATTTTGAAGACAGGATCATGCGGCAAGAATTTGGCAGAGCCGGCCTGCAGCATATTATGGCTATTTCCGGCTTTCACTTTGCCATTATTGCCGCCGCTCTCTTAATGATTTTAAGACTAATTTTACCTCCTAAAGGAGCTATGGGCCTTTTAATCTTTCTGCTAAGTAGTTATTTTCTATTTTTAGGACCCGGCCCCTCCATTTTCCGTGCCTGGGTTATGAGCCTGATCGCTCTTTCGGGAATTATTTTAGAAAAAATTCCGGCCGCTTTAAATTCCTTAGGGATCGCCATCATAGGCATTATTCTCATAGACCCCTCGCAGATCTTAACCCTGGGATTTACTTTCAGTTTTGCCGTGACTGCCGCGATTCTTATCTTCTATTCTCCCTGCAAAGAGCTTTTAGATAGGTTCATTCCCGCCAGACCCTTTTCGTACATAAGGATAATGCCTCTTGGAGACCAGCATGGGTACGTTTTGATTTCATTCGTCAAAGATGCCATCGCTTTGAGCTTGGCTGTGAACCTTGTAGCGCTCCCTATGACGCTCTTCTACTTTGGAAAATTTCCCGTATTAAGCCTTTTTTATAATGTCATTATCCCCTTCATGGTCAGCTTGACGATGCTCCTATTCATTGCGGGTTTACTATTCCCCTTCCTGCATGGCATCAATGCGATTTTTACTCATTTCATGTTGAATTTAATCTATAATTTACCGGCCCCGCTGCATGTTTCTTTTCGGCTAAATATTCCGGGAGAATGGCTGACGGCTTATCTTTGCCTGGTATTCCTGTTGGGTACACTCATAATGAAGCGAAAAGCGGAGCCTTTTGCCTTTGTTTAACTCCCTTGCAAGAAATCCCTATCCAAAATAATCCACATTTAGAATAAACTTCCATTTTTGATTCAAGAAGGAAAACCTCATGACTAGTCCTACAACCTCAGTTCAACATGATTCTTCAATCATCGAAATCCCCCGCAAGAATACCGGAACACTCAATGGACGTAACGTAGCGCCTCTTACGACAAGAAGTCCCAGCACTACCTTCATTGCCGTTAACAGCGTGATCGGTCTGGCACAACTTTCAATCTTAATTACGGGAGCTGTTTTAACAGCCAATTGCGCCCATAGAAGCTATGAAAACTGCACAAGTGCAGAAGAAGCAGGAAAATGGATCTTGACCGGCAGCATTATTTCCATTTTCATTCAATTCGGAACTGCGCTTTTTATCAATGCTTTTGAAAACAGATCCACTTAAGATCAATTTGCTTGACATTTAAGGAAAAAAAAGAGAATCTACTGGCATAAAATAATGGCGATCGTAGCTCAGTTGGTTAGAGCACTGGATTGTGGTTCCAGGGGTCGAGGGTTCGAGTCCCTTCGGTCGCCCATTTTTTTGGATCATGCGTGACTATTCTTCAAGCAATTTTACTCGGCATTATCCAAGGTCTTACTGAATTTCTTCCTGTCAGTTCTTCAGGACATCTAACTTTAGTGCAACATTTTTTAGGTTTTGATCACTTAGACAATCTCATTGTCTTCGATCTTGTCTGTCATCTCGGCACGCTACTTGCGATTTGTATTTTTTTCTCAACCGAAATTAAAGAGCTTTTCACCACGAAAAAAACAAAATTGCTACAAATAATCCTAGGAACGCTCCCGTTATTTTTGATTGTCCCTATCATGAAGCCTATCGAAAGCCTTTACAACCAACTGTTTCTTTTAGGACCTTTTTATTTACTTACGGCAGCTTTTCTTTACATCGGCGTCAAGTGGGGTCGTGAAAAACCGCCAGAAGCTCTCAAGGAGCGCCCGTTCAAAGATTCTTTATGGATCGGCCTGTCCCAAACATTAGCTCTGCTGCCGGCAGTATCTAGAAGCGGCTCCACTATTTCCACAGCTTTTCTTCTGGGATGGACTAAAAAAGACGCGGTTACCTTTTCTTTTTTACTTTCTATTCCGGCCGTTCTAGGCGGAACCACCCTAAAGCTAGCGCAGCTAGTCTTTAACGAAGAATCTACTCTTTCTATAGCCACAGCCCCCTATTTGGCAGGGTTCATGACTTCATTCCTGGCAGGTCTGCTGGGATTATTTTTGCTCGTCAAACTGGTCAGTAAAGAGAAATTCCTGTATTTTTCATGGTATTGCCTGCTATTGGGGATAGGCGTTACCATTTACTTTTCATGAGCGGAAAAAAAAGAAAAAAACTCACAAAGAAAGTACCGGCAAAGACGGTTGCTAAACCTCAGCCGCTCACCCCCGAAGTATGGGGTTGGATCTACCTATCCATAAGCTTTTTGATGTTAATCAGTTTACTCAGCTTTGCCTATGCCGAAGGAACATCCAACTGGCTCGGTTTAGCCGGATTTACCATCGGCTGGATCCAGGCAGCACTTTTTGGATTATCGAGCTACCTGCTTGCACTTTATATCGGCTGGATCGGCTGGCGCAATCTTTTCAATAAGAGCATCAATAACCCCGGATTAAAACATCTCACCATTGCGCTCCTTATCCTATCAACCAGCCTCTTGCTCTCAGTGCTTGAAAACAAATTACCTGAGCTGGGGGATCATATCGGCAGCGCTTTTTATACTCAGCTTTGGAAAAAGAAACTTCATTTTCATTTAGGAGGCGCGCCTTTTTATTACATCTATAAGGACTTACCCGTTTTTAATTTAGAACGGATACTGAATTCCATCGGTGTTACTTTGCTATTCGGCTCCACCTGGATTGCCGCCCTGCTGATCCTCACTAAAACACACCCGAAGACCCTGCTCGATTTCTTTTATAACCTAAAAGCCAAGAGCGCAGATGTATTTCCCAAGCAGGAGTTTAAGCCACCCTCCTTAGAAGATCCAACCCGTAAAGTCGGACTGCGCATTCCCTTCCCTTCCCCCTTTCGACAGGCTTTGCCAGGCACTGCAAACGTCCAGGAAACACTCGAAATACAACCGGAAAAAAATCTGCTGCACCGTCCCTCCCTAACGAAAAAAAATTCATTGAACGACCTTTTAGGCTCCCGTCCGTTTGAAGGAATCAAAGGAAAATTCCGCGCCCTGGATACTCCAGATGAGAAAATCGTTGCGCCGGCAGAAGTTAAAGCGACTAAGCCCCTCGAAGTAAAACTCAATAAGAAAGAAAAAGCGATCGTTGAACAGAAAGTCTATAACGGCGACTTCAGCGGATTTAAACTTCCCGCCCCCGCCTTGTTAACCAATCCGAAAAAAGTAGACCAATCCTCTTTAAAAAAGGATTTACGCAGCCAAGCGGAAGTGCTTGAAGAGACCCTCTTAAGTTTCGGTATCGAAGCAAAAGTAGGCCAAATCAATTGCGGCCCGACCATTACCTCGTTTGAAGTGCACCCGGCTATTGGGGTAAAGGTGCAAAAAGTCAAGGCGCTAGAAAATGACATTGCACTGAATATGGAAGCAAAATCTATCCGGATTTTAGCCCCCATACCGGGAAAAGCAGCCATCGGAATCGAAGTGCCGAATCCTCAACCTCAGGAAGTCGGCTTTAAAGAGATGATGAACGCCTATTTGCAAGGCTCTAAAAAATACTTTATCCCCGTCCTCTTAGGGCAAACCGTTAACGGGGACTATGTGATGGAAGACTTGACCAAGATGCCCCATTTAATTATTGCCGGTGCGACGGGTTCAGGCAAATCGGTTTGCATCAATACCATCGTCATGTCGATTCTGATGACCGCCAAGCCGGACGAAATTAAGTTGATCATGGTGGATCCGAAAAAAGTGGAGCTGACACCTTATACGCGCCTTCCCCACATGCTGGCCCCTGTCATCACGGAACCTGCCGGCGCCTGTGCTGCCTTGAAATGGCTGGTCAAGGAAATGGAAAGCCGTTACGAACTGTTAAAATTAGCGGGACTGCGTAATATTTCTTCTTTTAATTCCCGTGAGATCAATAAGGAATTCGAGGCTGCTTTAGATCGTGAAATTCCCGAAAAACTGCATTATATTGTTTGCATCATTGATGAACTTGCCGATCTGATGATGGTAGCCAGCAATGACATGGAAACGTCAATTGCCCGCATTGCGCAGATGGCAAGAGCTGTCGGCATCCATTTAATCCTGGCCACGCAGCGCCCCTCCAGGGAAGTAATTACCGGCCTGATTAAAGCCAACTTCCCTGCCCGCATTGCATTTAAGGTTTCCAGCAGGGTCAACAGCCAAATTATCTTAGACGAAATCGGGGCAGAAACGCTTCTAGGAAATGGAGACATGTTATTTCTACCACCGGGAGCGCATCACCTGCTGCGCGCCCAGGGCGCTTATATTCGGGACGAAGATATTAACGGCGTTGTCCAGTCCATCTGCGATCAAGCCCCGCCGAATTATATGATCGCTTCCTTTGATCAAATGGATGATCTGCCGGGCTTTGGCAGCGGCGATGGTGATGATGAGGGTTCCCGCGATCCTTTATACGACCAAGCCCTCGAAATCGTGATCAGCACAGGGAATGCATCCACCACCTTTCTGCAGCGGAAACTCAAACTGGGCTACGCGAGAGCCGCAAGCATCATGGACCAACTAGAACAAGCCCGTGTGGTTGGGCCTGCCGATGGCAGTAAGCCGCGCAAGCTTCTCATCAAGCAAGAGGAGCCGGTCGAATAAGCAACCACTATGGCTCATAAAAAAACCCAACTTTATATCGCTTTACTTGCCCTGGCTTGTATTGCAATCCATATTTTCTTACGCTTTACAATCCCCCTTGCCGCGCCTTATCCCCTTTATGTTTCACTTGCCATCGGCGGCGCGCTGCTTCTTTACGATCTTTTGCTCAAGCTCATCACCTTCGAATTTGGCGCAGACTTGCTAGCTGGCATGTCAATCATCACCTCTATCATATTAGGGGAATATTTAGCCGGCTCGCTTGTGGTCTTGATGCTAGCAGGTGGAGAAGCGTTAGAAAATTATGCGCTTAAGAAGGCTTCCCGGGTATTGGAATCGCTGGCGAAACGCGTTCCCAGCACCGCCCACAGAAAAAACCAGGAACAAATCGAAGAAATCCCTATCGGCAACATTGATGTTGGCGATATTCTCTACCTTTTCCCTCATGAGATCAGCCCGGTCGACGGAACGGTCACTGAAGGTAATGGTGTCATGGATGAATCCTTTTTGACAGGAGAACCATTTCTAATTGCCAAAGCGCCCGGTTCTGAAATCTTGTCAGGCTCCATCAATGGCGATGCCTCGCTTACATTCCAGGCGACAAAAAAAGCTGTAGACTCCCGCTACGCTAAAATCATGCGCGTCTTAATGGCTACCGAACAAAAACGCCCACGCATGAGACGCCTAGCCGATCAATTGGGCGCCTGGTACACGCCGTTTGCTTTATTGATTGCATTGACTGCATGGTATACCAGCGGGGAGGCCTTAAGATTTTTAGCGGTATTAGTTATTGCCACTCCTTGCCCGCTACTGATTGCCATACCGGTAGCGATCATCGGATCGATCTCGCTTTGTGCCAGCCGCGGCATTTTAATCAAAAATCCCATTGTATTAGAGCAATTGGATCAGTGCCAAACGATGATTTTCGATAAGACCGGCACGCTGACCTATGGAAGGCCCTCGCTCAGTGAACAAACGCTTTATGGAGGAGTCGACCCTAAGGAAGCGCTAACTTTAGCCGCCAGCTTGGAAAGGTACTCTAAACACCCTTTGGCAAAAGCGATCTTAGATAAAGCACAAGAAGAAAAAATCTCTCTCAAAGAAGCTCAAACGATCAGCGAGCCTAAGGGGGAAGGTTTGCAAGGCATTGTCGATGGGCGCCATGTGATGATCACCAGCCGCAAAAAGTTGACAGATCCGCACATAGCGTTGCCTGAAGGGCATGGCTTAGAGTGTATCCTTTTAATCGAGCATCAACTGGCTGCCCATTATCGTTTTCATGACGCCCCTAGAAAAGAAAGCTCTGCCTTCGTAAAACATCTTTTTCCTAAACACGGCTTTAAAAAAATTATGATTGTTTCGGGGGATCGGAAAGAGGAAGTGGAGTATCTGGCAAAGCATATCGGTATCACAGAAATCTACGCCCAAAAAACTCCGGAAGAAAAGGTCGACATCGTACAAGCGGAAACTCTTTTGACTAAAACGGCATACTTAGGGGACGGGATTAACGACGCGCCCGCTTTAGTCGCCGCTACAGTAGGCATTGCCTTTGGGCAAAATAGCGACATCACAGTAGAGTCGGCCGGCGCGGTAGTGATGGATAGCTCGCTGGAAAAAGTCGATGAATTCCTACACATCAGCCACCGCATGAGGAAAATCGCTTTACAAAGTGCCTGGGGTGGCATGACCTTATCTTTTATAGGAATGTTGATTGCCGCTTTCGGCTATCTGCCCCCGGTAGCAGGCGCCATTAGCCAGGAAATCATCGATGTGATTGTCATCCTTAATGCCTTAAGAACGATTTGGCAACCAAATATTCTTACAGACATCTCATAAAAAACTCAATAACCCTCCTTATTTGTAAATTTATTATTAATATACTATAATAAAAATGTAAGTTTTTAATACGTCAAATAATTAGGAGGAATTATGTCGGCCATTAGTGGACAAAGCCCTTCATTCAATGAACCTGTAACACCTCAAGAGACAAGCACACCAAAAAACGATACTTTGAAGGAATTGTATCCCGATAAGGGCAGCATGCCCTTAGGATCTAAGATTAAAGCAGTCAGTGAATTTCTAAAAAAAGATGTAGCAGTGGTACATAACGAAAATAAACTCGCTAATGGCAACTCGGTACGTCTCGTAATCCGGACTCTTGCCAACACAGCGAAAGAACAAAATATTTCTATTGTAGGGGGTTCAATATTAGCAAGTGGCAAAATGGGTGGCGTCAAGCGAATGATGAAAAACATGGAAGATGATGATAAATATAAACTATCTTTAGATAAACCCGTCGGCAAAGCCCAATACGAATCCCAAAAATCGGAGATTGCTCATAAAGCCTACGATGCCATACTTGACCAACTACTAGATGAGATAGAAAGACAACCACCACCTGAAAGTAGGCAAGACATTCCAGGTTCATAGAGGGAAAATTTTAATCGAGTACTGAAGGACATTCTCTTGAAAATCAGGCTTGAAGTGTGTTACAACTACAGCCATGATTGGTTTTTGTCCCTTAGCCTCCGGCTCGCGAGGCAACTGCATTTATTTGGGCACTCCCCGCGCGAAAATTTTAATTGACGCCGGCATCAGCGGGAAAGCAATCAAAGAAAGACTTGCCGAAATCCATGTCGATATTCAAGACATAGACGCCGTCTTTGTCACCCATGAACATATCGATCATATCCAAGGTCTCAAAATCTTAGGATTGCGGCTGGGCATTCCTGTATTTGCCAATCAGGAAACCGCAAAGGGCATTGTTGAAACATTGCATGACTGTCCAAAATTCAAGATTTTTTCCACAGGCGAAACTTTTGAATTCGCTGATATGGAAATCCATCCCTTCAGCATCCAGCATGACACACTCGATCCAGTCGCCTTTACCGTTAAATTAGATGGCTTAAAATTGGGATTTTGTACCGATTTAGGATTTGTGACTTCCCTTGTCAAAAAACAACTGGAACAGTGCGATTACCTCTACATCGAAGCCAATCATGAACCTTCCATGGTGCACTCCTCGGCTCGCCCCATGGTCTATAAACAGCGCGTCTTAGGGCGCAGCGGTCACCTTTCCAATCAATCGTGCGGTGAACTGTTAGCCCATGTTTCCCACCCTAAGCTTAAACATGTGCATCTTGCGCACTTATCCCAAGAATGCAATAGCGAAGAACGCGCCCTCTCTACCATTCGCTCCATTTTGACACAACATGGCCTCAACCTTGACATGTGCGTGGCGCCACAGAGTAAAATAAGCAAAGCCGTCGTCTTTTGAAATCACGACCATCGTAATCCCCAAAGAAACACGCCACGGAGAACAACGAGTCGCTTTAGTTCCCGATGATGTCCGCACCCTCTCGCAATTATATCAGATTAAAATCGAACACGGCGCTGGGCTTTCTGCCGGTTTTAAGATGGAAGACTTCCTGTTAGCGGGAGCAAAAATCTATTCCCTGAACAATGATGAATCAAGGGAGGGTCTCCAAAGATTTTACGGAGACGCCACTTTGGTTGTAAGCGTAAAAAGAGCTGATAGAGCTCGTGAAATTGCTGAAAACAGCATTCTTCCTGCAAATGTTATCATACTAGGTTTTTTAGATCCCTTGGATCAAACTACCCCGCATGTCAAAGAGTGGGAAAATCGTAATGTTACTGCCATTACTTTAGATCAACTTCCTCTGCAACCCGAGGATGAACGGAATGTACTGGTGGCGATGAGCCGGATTGCTGGTCAAATTGCTGTAAAGGACGCCCATGAAAAGCACCCCAAAGCTCGTAACGCTTTGGTCATCGGTACGGGAAGTGCCGGGTCGGCCGCCATACAGGAATGTTTTGATCAGGGCTTCAATACCTACATTGCCGGTACCGGACGATCCTTAAATGTTAACTATCAGAAACAATGCGTTAAATACATTTATATTCCCCCTACACTTGATGAATCCGAGCAACAAGTTCTGCTGCTAGACACTCTTTCTCAAATGGATATTGTGATTACAACTGCAAGAAAAACTGGAATGAAAGCCCCTCTTTTAATCAGCGCGGCAAGTTTGCATAAAATGCGTGCAGGAGCTGTTGTGGTGGATTTAGCATTAACGGAAGGGGGCAATGTGGAAGGCAGCGCAAATGATGAAACGAAGATCTTAGGAAATCAGGTGATCGTAACCAATCAAACCGGCTACCCTAAACTTGATCCTTACAATGCGTCTATCGCTTTCTCCAGATGTCTTACAAAGATCATCCAGTCTATGGCGCAGTTTAACTTTGAAGGACCCAAATTTAAAGACGCCTATTGACGCATCGGGGTCTTTCAAATTTTAACTAGGTAAATAGCCCTTTGAGCTTATCCAGGAAAGTGTTTCTTTTCGGAAGATTGCTGGCGCTTTCCGTCTTGGCAAATTCTTCCAGGATTTCCACTTGTTTTTTGGATAAATTGGTAGGCGTTTCTACAAAGACTCTGACCAGCAAATCCCCTTTGCCATGACCATGCACATTAGGGAAGCCCTGATGTCTCACACGGAAAACTTTTCCGCTTTGAGTGCCTTCCGGAATAGTGATGCGGCAGGAGTGATCAATTAACGAGGGCACTTCTTTTTTACAACCCAAAGCAGCTTCGGTAAAGCTGATCGGAAGATCCAAAAGAATGTCGTCGCCTTGCCGTTCGAATACTTCATGAGGTTTTACATTGATGAACACAAATAGATCGCCGGGTGCGCCGCCATTAGGTCCGGCATCGCCGTAGCCACTCATCTTGAGTCGCATTCCGGAGTCAACACCGGCTGGAATATGCACTTTGACATGCTGCTTCTTTTTGACAACTCCTTCCCCTTGGCAATTTTTGCAAGGATCGGTAACAACTTCCCCTTCCCCATGGCACTGAGGACAGGTCATTGACATGCTGAAGAAGCCGCGCTGTTCTAGAATTTGGCCGGCGCCATGGCACCTTGTGCATTTTTTAACGCCATTAGAACTGCTGGCTCGCTTGCCATTGCAGGTTTCACATGTAGCAAGATTGGTGATAGCAAGTTCTTTATCTACGCCCTTGGCTGCTTCTTCGAAAGTAATGGTGATGGTTGCACGCTTGCTGGCGCCGGCAGTTCTTCTTGCCGAGCCTGAACGTCCAAACCCTTCTCCCCCGCCTCCAAAGAAACTATCGAAAATGGAGTCGGCGCCCATGCCGCCGAAAGCACCCATAAAGGTGCGCAGGGCTTCATCCATTGAGGCAAAGCCCTGTCCGCCATGCTGGCCGGCGGAAGCTCCTGCTCGAACGCCATCCTTGCCGAAACGATCATAAATTTTACGCTTCGATTCGTCGCTTAAGACTTCGTAAGCTTCAGAAATTTCTTTGAATTTTTGCTCGGCTTCCGGATCGCCTTGATTGCGATCAGGATGAAACTTCAAAGCCTGCTTGCGGTAGGCTTTTTTAATTTCGTCCGCGCTAGCTTCGCGGGAAACTTCTAATATTTCGTAATAATCAGCCATAGCCTTAGTCATTGCTGTAACACCACGCGTAAGTTTTTGCCCAATTGGCGTTAGAAAAATTTAGCGTGTACGTCTATATTTTAATGCTGCTTTAGATTTAGCGCGCTTTTTCACGGAGGGCTTCATATAAAAGCGATGCGCTTTTACAGATTTCATTACACCCTCTTTATCCAATCGCTTTTTGAGAACGCGAAGCGCTTTATCGATAGGTTCTCCAGACCGCACTTTCACTGTCGTCATTAAATGTCCTTCCTAAAAGTTTTACTTTTGACATATTAGCAGTGTTTGCTGCTTTGATGTCATTAATATACAGAAAAATAAGATATGTTTCAACCCAGAAGATGCAGGTCAGTGAATTTCGCCATTTTCAACGCATATAAAGAATGTCCACAGATCCATCCGTGGAAAATTCTCCAGCCTGAAACTTTTGATTTGCCAGGCGGCTGATATGGAGCGGATCGGGACCTGTTTCCTCCCAAATAAAGGGATTTTCTCCCATCTTTTCTTGCAATGGGCGGCAATTGGGAGACACAATGATCTCTACGCCTTTCAACACCTCTTTTGCCGGCTCCATCAAATGCACTTCCGGCGATGATATATAGTGAATATCTTCCCCTGAGCGGATCCCTTTCATCAGGTAACATCCTCCCATTTTGGCATCGAAAATAGCAGCAAATATTCCCTCGCGGTCAGGAATGAACCCCTGCAAAGAAAAGACCCCGACTAAGGGGATTTTACAAGAGTATGCCAGAGATTTCGCCGCAGCGACACCAACTCTAATTCCTGTATAAGAACCTGGGCCGGACGCGATACTGATCAGTTCGATTGCTGCCGGCTTTAAGCCGAGAATCTGCAACCCTTCATCAATTTTTGGCACAAGGAATGTGGAGTTGTGCAGTCCAAAAGGCAGGCCTGCCATATAAAGGATCTTCTCCCCATCTACAAAAGCAACCAATCCTCTTTCGGTGCACGAATCAATCACAAGCGTCAACATTAAAATATCTCTATCTTTTGCGGCACAATCCATCGGCCTAAAGTACGGACGAAATAGCTATCGGTCATACCGGCGATATAGTCGATAATTTTTCGGACAGTTGACGCCGAGTCCAGATACTCTTTGTTTTTATTGTGCAAAAATTCGCTCCACAGGCAGCTTTTTTCTCTATGCTTCTCGTAGTCCTCCAAAAGGAATTCAAAAAGAATGCGATAGGAACGCTTAATTTTTTGTGATTCGACTTTGAGTTTTGGATGTTTATAAATTTCTTTGAAATTAAAAGCGCGCAACGTCAGCAACGATTCGTATGACTCTTCGGAGATGGCAATGTAATCTTTTTCAAAACTTTTCTCGATAAGATCCCCTGCAAGTTTTTGCAAAATTTCCCGATTCGTGTTCCCTAAGGATGTGCGAGGAATATCTTCCCTTTTTATGATACCTAAACTAAGGGCATCTTCAATGTCACGGCCAATATAGCTCATGGTATCGCAAATTTTTACCAAACACCCCTCTAACGTCCCAGGAATAATATTGGTCTCGGGATCTTGAAGCTTAGTTTTTAAGTCGTCGAAGTGATCCTGCCAGGTTTTACCAAAACGAGGGGTCAATCGGGCGCTACGCATGCCACCATCGTGGCATAGGAAGCCGTCATAAACTGTTAAACCTAAATTAAGTGGTTCTATTAAAGAGTATAGCCGGCATGACTGCCAAGGATGAGCAAATATTCCGTTGCCGTATTCTTCCGATAATTCGGATAAATAGCCTTCCCCTTCATGGCCAAAAGGAGGGTGACCGACATCATGACCAAGGGAAATAGCTTCCACAAGATCGAGATTCAAACGCAGTATCTCGGCAATGCCTCTAGCAAAATTGCTGACCAGCTGCACATGCAGTCCCCTATGGGTCACATGATCGTTATCGATTAAGTAAACCACCTGAGTCTTATCAATGTAACGCGTGTAAGCTTTGGAATGGACGATCCGATCCACATCTCGTTTATAAGGCAGACGATGGTCTTCCTCTTTGCCGTTAAAACGAGAGTGATCGAGGGAAAAGGAGGCCTTAGGATACAAAATATCCTTTTCTCTAAGCTCAGCCTTTTCCCTATAGGCATTTAGCACATCAGGAATGCCTTTTTGGCTATTCAGAGGATAAAACGTAGGATTTTCAAGCATAAATCCAGTATAGCCGAACCCCCCTTAGAGAGGAATAAATTCCTTTTGCGGGAATAACGCCTGATGCAAATTCTTTATTTTTTCACTGTTTCCCAAGCTGAAGGCATACCCTTCCGTGAAACGCTCTACCCTTTCATGGATAGGAGGCCGCTTACGGACAAAAAGGGCACGCACCAGCATGAGCATTTCAATGGTTTTTTGCTGATCTGCAGAAATCTGCCCGCTTGCCAGCGCGCAGCTAGCAAAAAGCTGCGCATTCGATCCTGCGCCTCGATCAATGGCGTCTTTACAACTGACATTGAAGGAATCGACATCAAGCTCTGTGATAAGCATCTTAGTCAATTGATCATAAAACAGTTCGATAAAGATCCTTCTTTCCTCAACCGTTAACTCCTCTTTATCTGCAAAAACATTATGCTGAATTTGTTGCAGGATATTTTTGGCCTTGGCATCAAATTCAACGATTTGCTCCTTGATTGAAGCAGGAATGTAGCATCCGGAAACTTTGGAGTCTTTTGTAAACACTTCTTGGTAGAGAACGTCCTTGAATTCCTCGGCGTTATTCAATTGTTTATAATGACCGGACTGCGCATAAAATTTCGTGTTTTTTGAAAGGGAAATAGCATATAGCGCCCCTTTCATCCCCTCTTCCTTCTGGGCGCCTATAATCAGATTGCATCTTTTTGTTTCATCTCCATTAAGAAAATAGGAGAGAAAGCCGGTCTTAGGGACCATATTTTGATTATTGATGTATAAGTGCTTCTTGCCTTGCGCTTTATAGGAACGGATGAACCCGCTGAACTCCTCGGTAAGTTCCGCGCTAGCCAACCACGCTTCCTTGGTAGGAGTACCCATGCCAAGCGCTTTTACCTCTTTTTCACCGATTCTCAGTTGATACAGCACATGCACCGGA
This sequence comes from Waddlia sp., assembly GCA_041738095.1. Taxonomy (GTDB): domain Bacteria; phylum Chlamydiota; class Chlamydiia; order Chlamydiales; family Waddliaceae; genus JTS-AC334. The sequence goes on along the minus strand of JBGSQP010000016.1, from coordinate 190,733 downwards.
TTCCCCTGCAAGTACGGATCGAAATTGATGTTCCATTGCCCTCTGGCACTATTCCCCCATTGGTTAAGAAGTGGCGCTTTAGCGCCGTAAGGGGCAGCACTGAGCCTTTGATAAAGCGTCTTGATTCTGGAAACAAAAACATGCTCCCCTTCCACCACCGGAAATTGATCGGAATTGTCTCCCAGCATTGTAGCGCCCATCGTATCAAACGCATTTAAAGTAAACGCTGATTCGTCACGCAGATCGATAGAGGTAAAAAGCATTTCTGCTAGCTGCAGAAGATAGGTATTTTCATTCTCCTCCTTCAGTGCATGACGAAATTTTAATAAAAACCCTTCATTATAGCCTTTTCTCAAGCTATCGAGATACTTTTGATCATAACGGGTATCGTCATCACCCAATTCCAAATTTTTTAAACCGGTGTATAAAGCGGTCACGGCTTCTTCCGGAGGTCTAATAAAGGCCCAGCTGCTATCTAACGAAGCCGACTGCTTTACAAAGGGAAAAGAACTTTCAAAAATAGCCACTAAATCCTTTATTTGCTTTTCATACTTGTGCACTTTCCAGGAAATATGATCGATTTGGTGCGATTGGTTCACTGCTCCATACAACCGCTTTAAATAATCGGGCGGACTGTTCTCTTTAGGAAGGGCTCCCAGCATAAGGTCCCCTTCATCCAATAGAGCTTCTAGAGCGGCTGCCCCCTCTTCATTCCCTCGGGCGATAAACTGCTCTTTTACCTGACGCATCCCAATGGAGGCGTTAATCAGCCCATCACGAAAAACACGTAAAGAAGGAAGAACTGCTTTTGCATCTAACTTATTATGAGCGGCGGTTTCTATATATTTTGAACACGTATTTAATGCGCTATATAAAGTTTCTCTCAGCCATTCTACTTTTTTATCATCTTCAGAAGGGGCGTTGGGCCTTGTAAATCCACTAAATAAAGCGCCAAAAAAATTACTTGCCTGATTGTATAAGCTTTGACCATAAGAATCCCAGGGCTGTATCGACTGACCTAATGCAATGGCCTGAAGCTGGTTGATAGATACTCCCAATTCTTCAGGTACGATATAGGAAGCCTCTGCCCCATCCCCATCTAACGACTCTGCAGAAAGATCTTCCTCAGCAGACACGGAGGCGGCTCTGGAGTCTTCACTCTCTTCCCATGAACGATCTCCGGCCTCGCTGCCAACTACTGATTCTTCACTTTCCTCTATAGATTCCTCTTCCTCATTAGACGCAAGTAATGATGCCGCTAATTCATCAACGCGAGCCGGCAGACCATCCTCGGATTCTTCTCTTATATCCTTCACTTCAAAAGTGAATTTTTCTACCATGGCACGAAATGTCGCCACCCCGCATACCCCCAATCCTAAAGAGGCAAATGCCGTTACGACAATAGTACCAATTTTTTGGAGAGCCGTAAGTTTTTTGAAATCATCTAAGGCATGAAATCGTTCGGAAAACGGGTTGAAATAATTAATGACATTCATACTTTCCCTTTTTAAAAATAATTTATAATTATGATACTAAATCAATATTAAGAATTTGTAAATTTGATTGAAATTAAATAGATGCCATATTAAATTTAGCAGCAATGTCAACAATTAACTTTATATCTACCTATCAAGCTATAAGTACGCAAGGGGATATCCAACCCGCAAGCATCGCAGAAAAAATACGGGAATGGGTCAGGTCTAATTTCGAGACTTCCGATATGGAGAGCTTGTTTCATATCGATCGACTATCTGAACATCTCATCCGCAGTTCCCCCCTAAGCCGGAAAATTTGGCCCCTACTTCGTAGAGATATCAAGGAACTGTTCCGTAAGCTCAACCCCTACACACTCCCCCCTAATGTAAGCGACCTGTATGCGCTGCATGTCGGTTATAGAAGTTTAGTTCGCCCCCAACGGGCCGTTTATCGTTTAGGAGATCATTCTTTAATTGAGGCCCTATTTGTCAAAGAGCAAGACCATCGGTTAATTTTTACTTTGCCCGATCATCCCGGGGTACTTCTTCATGTCAGCGGGCCTAAATCCGATGCTCAATGGGAAGAGCTGCCTACAGGTATTGAGGATTTTTTTAAAATCCCGCTAAGGGAGTCACTACCTCCCGAAACGAATCTCGCCGCTGAATTGGCGCCGCAATACCGGCACCAGGTGCAGATCATTAAAAAAATCTACCAGCAAATGGTGCTTGAAGCTTTGGGAGCTCCCGCAAATATTCCTTTAGCCCATGGCACTTCCGGCGAGTGGACCATTGATACCTCCGAGGAAACTAAAACCCTTGCAACATTCCTCAAAGAGATACCCCCATTAGATAAGCTCTCCCTAGCGGTAAAGCAAATTGCCCGTTTTTTGATCTTGGAACAAAAAACCGGCCTTTGCCTAATGGATGAACCCCAGCAGCTAAGAATCAAGGGAGATCAACTTTATCTCGATCGTCCCGCCTACCCTCTAAATTTCATTGAAGGATCGATCGCCAAATGGCAGCAGATCTTTCGTAGGCGTCTACTAGAGATTCCTCATGCGCATGAAATGTCAGTAGATCTAGATACCCTGCTCAAAAAAGAAATCCTGCCGACTTACTCGAACAAGCTTCTTAAAAACCTCTCCCCTCAAGATTCCCTAGAGGGAACACCTGCTGCGATCCTCTCGCTCAGGGCAGCGTCTTTCCCAGAAAGGCAAACATCAAACCTGGAATCGATTTACCATCTTTGTTCCTGCTTACTCAGCAACGTCCCATCGAAAAACCGCCCTAGTCCGTTGCAAATAGGCACATCGTGCCATCTTGTAATCCAGCAGGAACGGGAGATTTTAAATGATCTCTTATCGCTTATTCTTAAATACATAATAGAAAATTCTACCGATGATTACCAACAAGCGTTCGACACACTAATTACCCGCGTCAATCACCGTTTGGATAATGACCCTAACCTCGCGGACATCCCTTTTGACGGTAAACCCAGCCTGAGCGCTTATTTTGATCCTTACTGGGAAATCATTTGCGGACTTCTTAACAAATTGTTAATCAATGAATTAGATATATTCGAAACCTTGCAGCTCTTGAGAGCCGCCTCTTTATCCGGAGTTTCCGCATCGGTCATTGAGAAAAAAATTCAAGACATCACGCACCAACACTTGCTGGCTTACAACCAGCATAAAGCCTGTCAAAAAGTGCGAGCGGCAGTACATAACCTAATTTCTTTAAAAAAATGATATTTTCAGGCTAACTGAACTATTAAGGGCAGAAGTATTGATACTTAATGATCTGTAACAGTAAAATTGCCGCCTACCAACACGCTATTGATAATTTTACCAATGGACTTACCGATGATTATTCAAACCGATGATGATGATGATGTTGTTGAAATCGAATTTGAGGACGCCATCCTGGACTCCTTAAATAAAACACCCCAAGAAACACGCGATGAATCTTCATTGCCGCCGATAATTGACATTTTTCCTTTGCTGCGCCGCCCTTTCTTTCCGGGCATGGCCGCCCCCCTGATGATTGAGCCGGGGCCCTTTTATGAGACTCTCAAAAGAGTAGCAAAGAGCAGGCATAAGTGTGTCGGGTTGATATTAACGAAAAGAGAAGAAGCCGATATTTTCAAGCTCGGATTAAAAGACATGCACCGCGTAGGAGTACTCGCTAGAATTCTGCGCATCATCCCCATGGAGAAAGGGGGCGCTCAAGTGATTCTTAACATGGAACGAAGAATCCGTGTTGATGGTCCTGCAGGCGGAAAAAAACAATTGAAAGCCAAGGTCAGTTATCATACCGATGAAGCTAAAATTACCGATAAACTGAAGGCCTATTCGATCAGTATCATTTCCACGATCAAAGAATTGCTGAAGTTAAATCCTCTATTTAAAGAGGAACTGCAAATCTTTTTAAGCCATTCCGACTTCACCGAACCCGGAAAAATCGCCGATTTTGCCGTAGCGTTGACAACTGCCACAAGAGATGAACTGCAAGATGTTTTGGAAACCTTTAATGTTCCCAAAAGAATCGAAAAAGCGCTGGTATTGCTTAAAAAAGAACTTGATCTAGGACGCCTGCAGCAAAATATCAACCAGAAAATAGAGACCACGATTTCCAAAGGGCAAAAAGAATTTTTTTTAAGGGAACAGCTTAAAACGATTAAAAAAGAACTCGGCATAGAAAAAGACGATAAAACCCTGGATAGAGAAAAATTCGAAACGCGCCTTAAAGAGCGTGATGTGCCTAAAGACGTTAAATCCGTTATAGAAGATGAGCTCGAAAAATTATCTGTCCTGGAACCGATGTCTGCCGAATACGCGGTTTCCCGCGGCTACCTTGACTGGCTTACGATTATTCCTTGGGGTATAAAAAGCACAGAATGCCACGCGTTGGATAAAGCGGAAAGCATTTTGAACGAAGACCACTACGGCCTCCAAGATATCAAGCAGCGCATTCTGGAATTTATCAGCGTTGGAAAACTTGCCGGCAGCGCAGGCGGAAGCATCATCTGCATTGTGGGTCCTCCCGGAGTTGGGAAAACCAGCGTTGGCAAGAGCATCGCGCGCGCATTGAATCGAAAATTTTACCGATTTTCCGTTGGCGGCATGCGGGACGAGGCGGAAATCAAGGGGCACCGGCGTACGTATATCGGCGCCATGCCGGGAAAAATGATCCAAGCCCTTAAATACTGCCAGACGATGAATCCTGTCATCATGCTCGATGAGGTGGACAAAATCGGCAGTAGTTTTCAAGGCGATCCGGCTTCTGCGCTGCTTGAAGTGCTTGATCCGGAGCAAAACAAAGATTTCCTGGATCATTATTTAGATGTGCGCTGCAACTTGTCTGACATTCTATTTATCGTAACCGCCAATATTCTTGATACGATACCGGAACCGCTTTTGGATCGGATGGATATCATGCGCCTCTCAGGTTATATTATGGAAGAGAAGGTGGAGATCGCCAATAAATATCTCATCCCGCGCCACAGAAAAATCGTAGGATTGAAAGCCAGCGATGTGACGTTTTCCAAAGAAAGTCTGCGCGGCATTATTAATGGCTATGCCAGAGAAGCGGGTGTGCGTAGCCTGGAAAACCATATCAAGAAAATTTTGCGTAAATTGGCGCATCAAATCGTTAAGGAACGTACCGAAGAAGAAAAAAAGAAGCGTAAAAAAGGGGATGAAAAAATAAAACATCTCAAACATTCCATAACAAACGCCAATTTAGAAAAATACCTTGGAAAACCTGTCTACACCTCCGATCGTTTTTATGAACAACCCCCCATCGGGGTCTGTACGGGATTAGCCTGGACAGCTTTAGGAGGCGCAACCCTCTATATCGAATCGATCAAGATCCCGGGTGAAAAAAGGGAAATGAAACTGACCGGTCAAGCCGGAGCGGTCATGAAAGAGTCTTCAGAAATTGCCTGGAGCTACCTGCATAGCGCCTTGCATAAATATGCTCCCGGTTACACATTTTTTGAAAAATCTCAAGTGCACATGCATATCCCTGAAGGGGCCACTCCCAAAGACGGTCCCTCTGCCGGAGTCACTATGGTGACTGCCATGCTTTCCCTTTTGACCAATACTCCTGTGGCAGATGATTTGGGCATGACCGGGGAATTGACTTTAACGGGACGCGTTCTTCCTATCGGAGGCGTCAAAGAAAAATTAGTGGCTGCTCGTCGCTCTAATTTGAAAAAAATTATCTTTCCTAAAGAAAATTATCGGGACTACATTGAACTTTCAGACTATTTGAAAGAGGGCATTCAAGTCTACTTTGTCCAACACTACGATGAAGTTTATAAGATTGCTTTTCCAGATGTTATTGTATCGACGGGGGAATTCTAGGCAATGCCTCCTTGGTCTACCGCATATAAACTTAAAATAATCGCCCCTGAGCACTTGGGAGAGAAGATCGATCAACTGCGCCGGGAAGGAAAGACCATCGCTACTCTAAACGGTTCGTTTGACCTGCTGCACGCGGGTCATCTAGAAATTATCTACGAAGCTTCAAAACAAGCAGATCTTCTGATTGTCGCTTTGAACAGCGACAGCTCCATCCAATGCTATAAAAGTTCCAACCGCCCCATCATCCCTCTTGAATATCGCTTGCATATGATGGCAGCTATCGAATTTGTCGACTATGTCACCTGGTTTGACGAGACGGATCCACTCCGTTTACTCTCTCTGATCAAACCGGATGTGCACGTGAACGGTGCGGAATATGGAGAAAACTGCATTGAGGCAGAGACCGTGCAACAGTGCGGCGGTAGGATCCATATTGTAAAACTCATCCCCGGACTCTCAACGTCCGCCATTCTCCAAAAAATCGCTACACTCAAATAAACAGGGTTTCATATGCGCCTTCTCCATATTTTTAACAACGATCGAGACGCTCGGTTATTTTCAGAATTTCTCACTAAAGAAGGCATTGAAAATACCCTCGATGTGCAAAAAAGCACAGACTGGGGCAGCGACGATTACGGCACACTAACAAGCAAGCTCTGGATCACTGAAGAAGATGAAATGGATGCAGCCAATCAGTGGCTGGAGCTGTTTTTAAGCGACAGCGGGCATGCCCGTTTTAATCAAGCAAAAGAAAAAATCGTGTTGAAGACCTCTAAACCTTCCGTGCGCATTAAACCTAAATTTTCTCCTAAGGCAGCTTCTGCGACAAAAGGAACATTAAGCCTGATTTTAATTGCTTTTTGCACGCTGCTTTTTTTTCTCTCGAATATCACTCAACCTGCCTATGCAAAGATCCCTTCGCAACTTCCCACTTCACCACTTTTTAGTTCACCGATTAAAAAGGGATTTTTGTACGATTTCCCTCTGGCCTTTACCTTAACGGAGAAACTTGCCTCAACCTATGGCGTGGACAAGCTTTTGGATCCAAACCAACTGCCTCAGGAAGGAAAACTTCTTTATCTAAAAATTATAGATACTCCCTTTTGGCAAGGTTTTTATAATCAATTCATACAAGTTTTGAAAACGCCAGACGCATCCCTTGCACTCAATGCCCCTCTTTTTGAAAAACTGCATGAAGGTGAGGCGTGGCGCTTGATCACCCCTGTTTTCTTGCATAATGATATTTTCCATTTATTTTTTAATATGATCTGGCTGCTAGTATTGGGTTCCCAAATTGAGCGCGTGCTGGGACTTGGGCGCTATACCTTATTTATTGTGTTGACCGCTATTTTTTCCAATACGGCTCAATATTTAATGAGCGGTCCTAATTTCATCGGTTTCTCAGGAGTTCTTTGCGCCATGATTGCTTTTGTCTGGGTCCGCCAGAAAAAAGCTCCTTGGGAAGGGTACCAACTTCTTTCTAGCACCATGACCTTCATTACCATTTTTATTTTAGCTATGGCCGGCATTCAAACTATCTCTTTTGCCTTGCAGGTCCTCGGCCAAGAACCGTTCGCGCCGCCGATCGCTAATACCGCCCACCTTACGGGCGCCTTAGCCGGCTATATTCTTGCGCAGTTTAATTTTTTTGCTTGGAAAGGAAATCGATAAAAAATATTACTGATACACAATCTTTTTTATAAGGGAAAAATGAGTATCTCTAAAATTAACGATCCACAGGATGCCGCAACAGTCCTACAGCGTTATATCCGCGGGTATCACACGCGCTCACGTATCATTTTCCCCATTGAAATTCGCCCAAGCCTTAACAAATTAAAAGGACTTGGGGATCAAGGCGCAAAAGTTTATGCCTGCATCATCGCCCAGCAATCATTCGACATGTTTATTCACCCTGATCGATTTGAATATGGGATGCGCCACTCGACTTACCCTTACCCCTTAAAATGGGGAAGATTTCTACATTTGAAACTTCCAAAAGTGTTTTGGATGGGATTTAGCGAAGACAAAAAAAGTCTATGCGTACAAATTTATCAAAAGACCATACAAAATGCTGTCGGCACCTATAAGCATTATAAAGAATCCGACACTCTCATCATCGGCCTGGACGGGGGACCGCAAAAAACGATTAAAACCGAAAAAACTGTTTTAGGCCGCTCCAATGAACCCATTTCAAAGAAGGATAGGTCTATATACACGTCTGCTCATATTGCTGAAGAAGAGATAGATACGATAGATATCGTGTATACCGGCCTGAGATTCACTACAGTTTTTTTCCCTGAAGAAGAACGAGCCAAGAATCCGCAAATTAAGATCGTCGATTATCCCCGAAACATCAGGTTTCATTATAGCAAAAAATCAATTCGCAAATTGGAGTGGGAGGAAACCAAATACCTTTTCGATCTCGATCACGGCATTCAACAAGAGAACATTTCTTACGCAACAAGAATAAAAATCGTCCACGACATGTTCACTACTTTGAGTTTTTTGCACCAGAAGGGGATTGCCCACCGCGATGTAAAACCTCGCAATATTCTACTTAAGAAAGACGCTGTCCATGGATTCGAAGGATTTCTTACCGACTTTGATCTGACGGATAAATGGGGCCAAGAGGAATTTGAAGCAGAAGAGGACTACACTTATTGGGATGTTTTTTCTCTTAGAGGAATTATCCTGCCCACAACAGATCTATTTGGCCTTACAACTACTCTTGGAGAGCTTTTCTTCGGTATAAAAACACATGAACTCCCCCCCCTATGGAGGAGTAAAAAATTTTTACCACGTTGTTATAAAAAAATTGAAATTCTGTGTGATAATTTTATTCAAGCTAAAGCCAAGAAAATCCTGTACAGCCCCCTGTTCAACAAAATCTCTTTCGATCATCTAATGCCGTTAGAGCTCACTCTTAGTAAATCTACTTTAGCAAAAATACTCCCCTTAATTAATAAAGAGTTCAATCAGCTGGCAAGTTTATGTCCGGAAGCTGCAACTTCTATTCAAAACGTTTTGAACGAACTTAAAGCCTGCGTTCTTGTTTCCCAATTATTAAAAGATTTATATGCCGCTGACTGCGAGGTTAAGGAATACACTTCGAGTGCCGGCTGTTTCCTTTTCATTGAGCATTTAGAAAGTTGCTCACTAGACGAACAAATCACTCTGATTCAAGACCTCTACGAAAAATTTCCCTTTTATAAAAATCTGGGTGCCAAGCTGCAAGAATTAGTGTTGATTTGGTAAAAAAGAGGACTTCCTATATACTTTTCGGGCTATGAGCGTTCGCGATATAATCATTTTAGGCTGCTCAAGTCAGCAGCCGACCCGCTACAGAAATCAAGGTGCCTACCTTGTACGCTGGAATAACGAAGGGTTTTTATTTGACCCAGGGGAAGGCACGCAAAGGCAATTTATTTTTGCCAATGTGGCACCTACCGTTGTCAACCGTATTTTTATTTCCCATTTTCATGGCGATCATTGCTTGGGATTACCTTCAATGCTAATGCGACTGAATCTTGATAAAGTAACGCATACGATCCACTGTTATTATCCGGCGAGCGGCCGTAAATATTTTAAACGGCTTCGGCATGGAACGATCTACCATGAGAACATCCACGTTGTTGAGCATCCGGTAACAGATGAGGGCATCGTACATGATGATGGTCAATTCAAGATTGAAGCGACTTACCTTGAACATAGCATCGAAAACATCGGCTGGCGCGTGACGGAAGCGGATGTGCGTAAATTCGACGATGAAAAACTCAAACATCACGGCGTCAAAGGGCGCATGGTCCGCGAACTTCAAGAAAAAGGTTCCTTAGAGGTCGACGGCAAATTAATTACCCTGGATGACGTCAGCTGGATACGCAAAGGGGATCGTTTAGCACTCGTAATTGATACGCGCCAGTGCCCTCAAGCCATTGAGATCGCCCAAGGCGCCAAAGTGCTGATTTGCGAAAGCACCTATCTAGAAGAGCATCGGGAACTTGCCAGGGATCACTTCCATTTAACGGCAAAGCAAGCTGCCGGAATCGCCAAAAAAGCGGAAGTCGGACAACTCATTATGACTCATTTTTCCGCTAGATATACTAATCTCTTTGAGTTTGAAAAAGAGGCTCGCGAGGTATTCCCTAACTCTTATGTAGCTGAAGATCTGAAAGTTTTCCAGTTTCCAAAATAATCTTTTTTTCCAAAATTCTAAACGCGACTACAGACAGTACGCCATTTGCAGGTACTAATATTTTTTGTTTGACTATGCCGGTAGCGCTCGGTTCTGACAACGCTTTCGTTCGGTATATCCTTTCAACCGCCAGAAACTTTGTGCCTAGCGCCCTAGGCTGGTTGATTTCTAAAAATGGAATCCGTGACTACACTTGGACCGCAGGCTCGCCCGGTTAGAATAAGCTCTCGATTGACTTAAAAGGGGTATACAAAAAACCCTGTAGGGATTATCAAATAAGAAATGTTCGTAAAGGCAAGTTATCAATTTTTGAAACACCTTCGGTTAGGGAAAAACGCCTCCGAACACACCATCAGAAACTACACCATCGATCTAAACTCTTTAAAAGCCTATTTAGAAAAAGAACGTTACCCGGAAAAAAATCCCGACGATTTGCCTGATAAAGTGCATTACGATCGTTCATACGAAGATAGATGGACAGGCAATGACCACATGATCGATCTGGCAGAAATCGATCGTAAAGACATCAGAGGATTTCTTGCAGCGCTAAACGCGCAACGATTCAGTAAACGTACAATTGTACGCCGCATTTCCTCCTTTAAAACCTTTTTTAAATGGACCTTTGCCCAAGGCCTGATCGCTTCAAACCCTACCGAAGATATCGATAGCCCTAAACTAGAAAAAAAAATTCCCGTTTCTCTTGACTATGCTCAAGTACAAAAACTCTTCAACCAGCCTGAGACCACCACTTATTTAGGGTTAAGAGACCGCACCATTATGGAACTCTTCTATAGTTCAGGATTACGCGTCAGCGAATTAGCCGGACTTAATCGTGAAGACTTTGATGCAGACAATCGGTTAATTAAGATTCGGGGAAAAGGCAAAAAAGAACGGATCGTGCCCATCACGCCCAACGCTGTGTCTTGGATTCAACGCTATTTGAACCACCCCGAAAGAGATCAGGAAATGGAAGGACACCAGGCGCAGCAAGATCGCAGCGCCATTTTCCTTAACCGTCTAGGAACAAGAATCACCACGCGTTCCATCGATCGTAAATTCGATATTTATCTGACAGCGTCCGGTTTAGCCAGTAAAGTCACTCCGCATACGATCCGTCATACAATCGCTACCCATTGGCTAGAAAATGGGATGGATCTTAAAACTATTCAAACCCTTTTAGGGCACAGCTCCCTTTCAACAACCACCATTTATACTCATGTGGATGCTACCCTGAAAAAGAAAGTCCACCAAGAAGCGCATCCTCGCGCATGAAAAATTGATTTAAAATATTTATCTATATAACGTAATTTTTTGTCTGCTTTTGGAGTCATTTATGTTTATTACCGCCCTAGACTGTCCAGCTCAGCAACCTCTTAAGAGAGATATTGACCCGCGGGAAAAATATAACGTAGATACGACTATTAAAATCATTAATGCAAGGACAGGTGAAGAAGTCCGCTCCTATCATTACAGCAGACCGCTAGGAGACCGCGTAAGGCCGAATCCCGATATTGTTAATGAGATGAAACGGCTCCCCCTGAAACCGATTTTCCCCTATTATGACGGTCCTTCTCTTTTTGAATGGCTTAAAAAATATTTTTTTCAAGGATAAGATACCGCATTTTCCCCTTTCAAGATTGACTTCTTTCGTGCTATCATAATTGCCAAACAACCTCAAAAATCACTTTTTTAAGGGTTTGACCCACCATTCCTAAAAACATAATTGCATACCTATAATGATCACATTAAAAGACATTTCCAAAAGTTTCGGCAGCCGCATCCTATTCGAAAATGTATCTGCAACCTTTCAAAAAGGGCACCGTTACGGCTTGGCCGGGCCCAATGGCAGCGGTAAATCGACTTTATTTCGAATCATCAAAAAAGAAGAAGAGCCTACATCCGGGACTGTAACCCTTCCCGATCATGTGGGCATGCTGCGACAGAATATTGAAGATTTTCGAGAGTTCCGCCTTATCGATGTGGTAATCATGGGTAATAAGCGGCTATGGAGCGCCATGCAGGAAAGGGACAGGCTCTACGACTTGGAAATGACCGATGATGTCGGCATGCGTCTAGGAGAGCTTGAGGGAATTATTGCCGAAGAGAACGGCTACTCTGCCGAATCTGAGGCCGAAGTCCTTCTAACCGGTATGGGCATTCCTGAAAACGACTCCCATAAAGCGATGGGATCGATCCCTACCGATATGCAATTCAGGGTACTGCTTTGCCAAGCCATTTTCGGGGATCCCACCGCCCTGCTCTTGGATGAACCAACTAACCATTTGGATCTGGAATCTATCGGCTGGCTCGAAACTTTTTTAAAAAACTATAAAGGGGTGTTAATCGTTACCAGCCATGACCGCCACTTTCTTAACTCAGTTACAACCCACATTGCCGATATTGACTACGAAACCATCATTATTTACCCGGGCAACTATGACGACATGGTGGTAGCCAAAACTAATGTACGCTCCCGCGCAGACCAAGACGCCAAATCCAAAGAAAAGAAAATTGCCCAGTTAAAAGAATTCGTCTCACGTTTCGGCGCAGGTACCAGAGCTTCTCAAGTGCAATCCCGTATCCGTGAAATCGGCCGCCTGCAGCCGCAGGAACTCAAAAAGTCCAACATTCAACGCCCCTATATCCGCTTTCTGCAATCTGAAAAGCAAGCAGGAAAGATTGTTTTGGCAGTGGAAAAAATTACAAAAAGTTATGAAGGGGAAGCTCCAGTATTTAAGCCCTTTTCCTTAGAAATTGATAGAGGACAAAAAATTGGAGTGATCGGTAATAACGGCCGCGGTAAAACCACCATGATCAAGATACTAGCTCAGGCGCTGGAGGCCGATCAAGGAAAAATCGTCACCGGACACCAGGTCAAGATCAGTTATTTCCCTCAAAACCACGCGGAACGAATTGACAAAAGACAGGAAATCTCGGCGTTCGATTGGTTAAAGGACAGACATAAGAATGCTTATGAACAAGATGTGCGCGGTGTCATGGGAAAAATGTTGTTTGCCGGCGATGACGCCTTCAAACAGATCAAAGCCCTCTCAGGGGGAGAAACCGCCCGTTTGCTCATTGCCGACATGCTGCTAGACGATCATAATGTCTTAATTCTGGATGAACCTAACAATCACCTAGACCTCGAAGCAGTTTCCGCTCTAGGCGTTGGCCTTAAAGATTATCCAGGGACTGTTGTGGTAGTCAGCCATGACAGAGACTTGATCGACACTGTTGCCGATAAAATTATTGCCTTTGAAAATGACGGCATACACGTTTTCGAAGGTCCGCTGGAAGAATACTTGGCCACAAAGGGATGACCCGATTCAGTAAGCGCAGATTTCTTGCATTTCCTAAGGAAAAACAGCACAAAAAATGCGCCGAGATGTTGCGGGCAAGCTTATCCCAACCCGATATTCTGGCCCATTATAATGAAATTCAGGGCTGGCTTGGGGGGACACCGATAGAATCGCTCAATCCCCAGCCCCTTTTCGATCGATATCATGAACACCTGAAAAAAGGAAATGTCTCATTAACGGAGCACAATTTTCTGCCAGAAGTGCGCACCAGGGATCACCTTACTCCCCTGGCTTCTCCTTTATCTGTCTCTGTCTATTTAGACAACATCCGGTCTGCGCATAACATTGGCAGCATCTTACGCACAGTTGAAGCGTTTCAGCTGGGTACAGTGTACTTTTCTCCACAGACCCCTTTTGCCACACATCCTCAAGTGATCAAAACATCGATGGGTTGTGCCTCTGCCATCCCTTGCCAGGTAACCGAGACTCTTGATACACTTCCAAAACCCCTGATTGCACTAGAGACGAGTCCTCGAGCCCAATCAATCCATGATTTCTCCTTTCCCGAAGTTTTTACGATTGCCATTGGTAATGAGGAATATGGATGTTCAGATCAGGTATTGCGTCAAGCCGATTTTCTTTTAGAAATTCCGTTGTATGGCAGAAAAAATTCGCTGAATGTGGCCAATGCGTTTGCCTGCGCGACCGCAGTCCTCTCACACCAACTACGGTTTCGTTAACTTTTTAGGCTGTTTTATCAAACGCGCATTTTCCGGGACCGACAGCTGCCAGAACAAGAAGGCCTCCTAAAATCGCGATATCTTTCATAAAATCCATCTGTCCAAGAAGAGGCTCAATCGATTGTAAATCCCAAAATCCATGAAATATAATTCCGGCCGGCATCATCGATAGAGCCAGCATAACAGCCCCTAAGCGGGCCCTAAATCCAAATAAAAGTAAAAAGGAGCCTATGATTTGTAAAAATAAGGATCCAAAAAGTAAAAAACCGAGATATGGCATCTCCTTAGACACCATAAATTCCATGGTTTCTTCAATGCCTGCTATCTTTGCGAAAGCAGCCCATAAAAATACCGAACTGATTCCAACTCTTCCCAATAAAACAAGTAATGATGACCACATTTTTTTTCCTTTATTTCTATAAATTACGCACGATTATCCCATCAAAATGTTTTTTTGTCATTATCTCTAACTTCTAAGTGTTAAATTATGATGAGCCAAAAGATTTTCTCCTATAAAAAGAATGACATGGGCAAATCACAAAAAATTGTCATAAAAATCGGTACGAGTACCCTAACTCAAGGGACACCCAACCTTTCACGCCGACATATGCTGGAACTGGTGCGGCAGATCGCCTACCTTCACGAAAATGGATTTCAGATTGTTTTGGTAAGTTCGGGATCGATTGCTGCCGGACGCGAAGTACTAAATCAACCGAAGGTGGATCGATCCCTGCCTGAAAAACAGATGTTGTCTGCGGTTGGACAGGTGTATCTGATGCATTTATGGAAAGAACTGTTCAACATCTATCAAATTCCCGTTGGACAACTCTTATTGACCCGTGGAGATTTCGCGGAACGTCAAGGGTATCTGAATGCCCGAAATACCCTTGATTCCCTCCTACACCATAGAGTTCTGCCGATCGTCAACGAAAATGACTCTGTGGCCACCCGAGAAATTTATTTTGGTGATAATGACAACCTAGCCGCCCTCGTTGCCAATCTCATTGCCGCCGATCTCTTGATACTGCTTACTGATCAGGAAGGACTCTTTACTGCCGACCCTACGCAAGATAAAAATGCCCGTTTGATTGAAGTGGTGAAAACAATCGACGACCAGGTTTTCGATTTGGCCGGGAAAACCCGTAAAACCAAAGGCATGGGATCTGGGGGAATGTATACCAAAGTGGAGGCCGCTAAATTTGCCTCGCAAAGCGGCACGCCTACAGTGATCGCCTCTTCTGCTGGGCCGCGTATTCTACTTGATCTGGCAGAGGGGAAAAAGTGCGGCACCTTGTTTTTAACAGATACAACTCCCCTAGAAAGCCGTAAGCGTTGGCTGTTATCAGAAAAAACTCAAGGCAGCATCAAAGTAGACGACGGCGCCTTGCATAAATTACGCGATGAAGGCGCCAGCCTTTTAGCAGCTGGAATTTCTGAGATTCAAAGCCGCTTTGAAAGGGGCAGCGTTGTCGCCATCAATTCAACAACCGGTAAACCCTTAGCAGTCGGTATCGTCAGCTATTGCAGTGATGACATTGCAAAAATTAAAAGCAAGCACTCCTCGGAAATCGAACAGTTGCTGGGCTACAGCTATGGACTCGAAGTAATTCATCGTGATAACATGAGCCTGCTTCGTTAGGTGTCATTATGCCTCTAAATATCATTGAGATGGGAAAGCGGGCTAAAAATGCCGCGCGCGCCCTGGCCCGGGCTTCGGTCGGTCAGAAAAACCTTGCATTGCAGGAAGTTTCAAAGTTACTTCTCTCGGGGCAAGTTCCCATTCTTTCCGCCAATTTGGAAGATCTTCAGGATGCGGAAAAAAAAGGACTGGAGTCCTCATTGCTGGACCGTTTGTCTTTGCAAAATCGACTGCAGGGAATGGCCGCAGACGTATCAGATATTTACAAGCTAACAGACCCTATCGGCAAAATCATAGAAACCCGTATGTTGCCGAATGGTTTAATCATCAGCAAAAAAAGAACCCCTATAGGTGTCATAGGCGTCATTTATGAAGCACGCCCCAATGTCACGACTGATATCGCCGCCCTCTGTCTAAAAACAGGTAATTGCGCCATTCTTCGCGGCGGATCGGAAACAATCCGCACCAACCGAACTTTGGTGGCTACGATCCGCAAAGCCCTCGAAAAAGCCTCCCTTCCGCAAGATACGATCCAATTTATCGATTCCAACGACCGAACTTTGGTAAACGACCTCCTAAAGCTTCACGAATACGTCGATATGATTATACCCCGTGGAGGAGCCGATCTGCAGCGGTTTTGCCGCGAAAACAGTACAATTCCGGTCATTACAGGCGGTATTGGCATTTGCCATTTATATGTGGATGCAAGCGCTAATCTTACCAAGGCCCTGCCGGTTATTCACAATGCAAAAACGCAACGCCCCACAGTTTGCAATGCCTTAGATACCCTTTTGGTGCATGAAGAAGTAGCAAAGGAATTACTACCGGAAGTGATCAAGCACCTGCCTACGGTTGAATTTCGCTTAGATCCGAAAGCCCAGGATCTCGTTTCAAAGCATGAACGGTGCCGGCCGGCTGCAGCCATTGATTGGGATACTGAGTGGCTTTCCCTTATTTTGGGCATTAAAATCGTGGCAAATCTAGAAGAAGCCATTACGCATATTCAACAACACAGCTCCGGACATAGCGATGCTATTTTAACAGAGGACACGGACAATGCCGAGCGCTTTCTAAATGAAATCGATTCAGCGGCAGTTTACGTCAATGCCTCGACACGCTTTACCGACGGCGGTCAATTCGGTCTGGGTGCAGAGGCAGCCGTTAGCACACAAAAGCTACATGCCCGCGGCCCCATGGGTCTAGAAGAGCTGACCTCATATAAATGGATTATTCAGGGAAATTATCAAATTAGGAATTAAATCATGAAAGTTGCTTTACTGGGATGTGGAAAAATGGGCGGCGGCATCGCCGAAAAACTTAGCAAGACACATGAACTGTTCCTTTTCGATCATCATGCGGAAAAGACGGAGGCTCTAGCTATAAAAATCGGAGCAATACGATGCAAAAGCGCCGTTGAGGCGGTCTCAAAAGGGGAAGTGATCATTATAGCTGTAAAACCTCACGATTTGGATTGCCTGGCAAAAGAGATCCGCAGCGAAATGGGTGGGGAAAAACTTATTGTTAGCTGTCTGGCAGGTGTTAATACAAAGACCCTGCAAGAAGCATTTGCCAAGATTCCGGTTCTGCGCATTATGCCGAACCTTGCGGTCATTTTTGGGGAAGGGGTGATTGGAATTGCCGATACTGCAGAGCTTTCCCAGTCTTTTAAAGAAAAAGCAACACAATTATTTACGCCATTGGGTGCCTTACATTGGGTGCCTGAAACTCAAATTGATGCCATTTCCTCTTTAACAGGTTCAGGGCCCGCTTTCGTCAGCGTCATCATCGAAGCGATGGTGGATGCCGGCATTGCCATGGGACTCGAATGTGAAAAAGCTAAACAATTGGTCTTTCAATTGCTTAGTGGAACAATCACTATTTTACAGGAAACAGGAAAACATCCCGGCGCTTTGAAATGGGAAGTCTCCTCTCCCGGAGGTACCACTATCGCCGGTTTAAGATGCCTTGAAGATCATGGCGTGCGCGCCGGCATCATCAACACTTTTTTAGCGACCTATCAGTGCAATAAAGAATTACTACGGGAAGAAGAGTAGGCTAAGGCTGTACGGTTTTCCAGCCGCACTTCTACCTGTTCGAGAAAAGTGTTTCTGCGCCCCTCGTCAAAAACATCACTAGATGTCGCGTAGATCACCCGATCGTTTACATGCTGGCCATAGGTGTCCAATTTACGTCTAAAACCTTCTGCAATCAATTTTTGATAATCGCTATCCGTAGATCTAAAGCCGTCATTCTCTGGATCAATCCCTTCTTGCGGCTCTAAGCAAATCAAAAGATCATAAGTGGTCAACCACTGGGACGCTTGCTCTACTGCAGAGCGGGTAATAGGATTCATCGGGTTGACAGCATGGAAATACACAAAGGTGTCCATCACGCTGCGGTCGCAGATTGCTAGTTGATACCCTTGAGCTTCAGCCTCCAGTTCATTCAAGAACTGGGTATGGAAATTCCACAAGCAGGTGCCTTGATTGGCATCGGCGTTGATCGGAAAGGGGCAGTTTTCCCGCACGCTTTCATGGATAAGTTTCACATTCATTTGCTTCATTTTGAAATAGGCTGCCAATATATAGGCTAAAGTCGTTTTGCCTGCGCTATGAGTCCCCATGATTGCTATCTTTTGCACGGCTACAGTCTCCTTAAAAAAAAGAGGTCAGTATATAGAAAGCCGGGAAAAGATGAAAGGCGTTGCCGCAACTTTTCAGCTTCATTGAAGCGCGATCCCTCTCTCTCCAGGCGTCTCTTCGACAGCTTTTAAATCGATAGTACGGTGACGTCCGCAAGGTTCATGATGCAGCAGTCTTTTCAAGCGATCAAATACTAAAGGATCCGAATCTTTGCAAAAAGGTCGGTCCATAATGATTTCACACCGGTCAGCAGGAATTTCATCCCAGGTATTGGTAGATCTATTTGCTAAGTAGATACTGGTAACAAAACGTTTTTGCTTCCCGTATGAAAGAGAAAAGGAAATAAAGGGGGATCCGTTGATCATGCCGCGCATAACAGGAGAGGATAAATCCTCTGGTTTCAAATTTAACAAAGGATCATCGATGGCAATGCGGTCGTAAATCGGAGCGAGATCCAGCACAGGGAGTTGATAAATAGCCTTGATACCGCCAAATACGTCGATTAACTTAGGGAAATTGATTCTCTCTAAGAGACGCACCCGATCCAGAGGAATCTTAATGAAATCATGGACCTGAACCGAAATACGGCTAAAAGCGAAGAGATCTGAACTGGGTAGGTATTCAGCTATTTTTACGGTAATTTCGGGAGGTAATTGATGAAAAGGAACCTGCTTGTTGTGATGCAGGCAATATTCATTTATTGAAATAGTCAAAATAAAAAAAAACCTGGGAAAAGGATAAGCCGGATTCTGTCGTTGGGCAATCATTCATCTAGGGATCCTGTTGCCATGATCCTCAAGCGACCCATAGGAGGCTTCGGCGGAGAACCTACTAACGCCTCGCATCGGTCTTGCTTCGGATAGGGTTTACCGCTCCTTGAGTCTCCTCAAGTGAGGCCTGGCTCCTGAAGCCAGACATTTCACCCTGTCGGTATTACTACCGCGGTATGTTTTCTGTGACACTTTCCGTAGCCTTGCGGCCCCCAGCGTTTCACTGGTATCCTCTCCTGCGAAGTCCGGACTTTCCTCCCTCATTTTTTACAAAATGACGGCGATTGCCTCTCTTCCCAGGCACAACTCTAATGTGCAAATAAAGATTTAGCTCGCTGCAGTTGTTTTGCGACGCCTTCTCTGTTTTGTTGCGACAGGGGATCCTTCCAAGGCCCCACTTTCTTGCCAGTAATGGATTCTGGAACAATGTTCGCAATAAACAAGCCTTTCCCCTTTACGCACCTGATTTTCATGCTGCGCTGTCAATGTAATATGGCAACCGCTGCAGCAACGATTTTCAATAGGCACGACCACACGATCTTTTTTATTCTTCAATAACATTTCATAAATGCCAAAGATTTCCGGATCGGCTTCTTTAACTAAGAGGTCTCTTTGTTCTTTAATTGCCTGTCCTTCATGATTGATGCGGACAATACTTTCTTTGATTTCTTCTTCAAGAACCCTGCTGCTGTCTACTGTTGTTTCAAGGTTTTGATGTAACGTTTTTAGCAGTTCATCTTCAGCAGCTACTTTATCATAAAAATCACTCAAACGCTGCTCTTTTGCGACGCGCTCTCTTTCTGCTTGAGAAATTTCATGGCTCAATGCATTGAATTCGTCAACTTTCTTGACTTGGCCTTGCTGCCCTTCTAATTTTTTAATTTTTTCCTGGATCTCTTTAGCTTCCCCTTCCAGCATGCGGATATTCTTTTTTAACTCGATGATTTCCCCTTCCTTGATCATCGCTTTTTGCTTAAGGTCGCCTTTGATGCCGGTGATGTTATTTAGCTCTTTAAGGCGTTCTTTTTTGAGCTTCATCAACTGGATCATTTGCATGTCGTATTCTTGAATGGGCAAAATATCTACAAGAGCTTCGTGCATAGTTTTCCTGGTATTCTAATTAAGATACTATAGGATATCCCTTTTTTCCATAATACTCAAGATCTTTTTCGTGGATAAAATCGACCGACAAACAGAGTAACTTTAAGGGCCGCCAAAATCATTGACGGAGAAGCAGGCAACATGCAAAATTAATTAAACAGCAATCACTAAGTCAGGAATTTTAAGCTATGTCGCATACAGAAAGATATCTTGAAAAAACAAGAAACAGCAAACGAAATTATGGGGCCCTGGCCTTCTTGGCTTCTCTTGACCATATTGAAGAGTTTTCACCTGACGTTGCTCATGCCATTCATAAAGAATTGGAGGCTCAAAGAACCCATCTAAAATTGATTGCCTCCGAAAATTTTTCTTCCCTGGCAGTGCAGCAGGCTATGGCCAATCTTTTAACCGATAAGTATGCCGAAGGCTATGCCGGCCATCGTTTTTACGCTGGTTGCGAAAATGTAGATACAGTAGAAGAAGTGGCCCAGGAGCGCCTTAAAAAAATATTCAACGCCGATTGCGCTTATGTGCAGCCCCACTCAGGAGCCGATGCCAATTTGGTGGCTTTTTGGTCGATTCTTGTGCAAAAAGTACAATCGAAAGAGGTGGAGGCCTTGGGCAAAAAAAGCCTAGATGAACTCACCCCTGAAGAATACGAACAAATCCGTCAAATTATGATGCGTCAAAAAATGATGGGGATGTCGCTTAATGCCGGTGGCCATCTGACGCATGGTTACAGACACAACGTCTCATCCAAAATGATGCAGGCCGTGACTTATGATGTCGATCCGGCCACTGAACTCTTAGACTATAAGCTCCTCTCCGAACAGGTAAAAAAAGAAAAGCCGTTAATCCTGCTGGCCGGTTACTCTGCTTATCCAAGGCGGTTAAATTTTGCCGCAATGCGTGAAATTGCCGATTCCGTTGGCGCGGTACTGATGGTGGACATGGCGCATTTCTCCGGACTCGTGGCAGGTAAAGTTTTTAAAGGGGAATTCGACCCAGTCCCTTACGCGCACATCGTCACCTCCACTACCCATAAAACCCTAAGAGGCCCAAGAGGCGGGATGATTCTTTGCACAAAGGAATTTGAAGATACCATTCACAAAGGGTGCCCTCTTGTGTTGGGTGGCCCTCTCCCTCATGTGATGGCAGCCAAAGCCATTGCCTTCAAAGAAGCCGATACTGCTGATTTTTGTGCCTATGCAGAGCAAATCGTTAAAAACGCACAAGCCATGGCTGAACAGTTTAAAAAAAGAGGGGCACGGATTGTCACGGGCAATACTGAAAACCATCTGATGGTGCTTGACTTAAGCGCCTACGGCATTACCGGACGTCAGGCAGAATCGGCTCTAAGACAAGCCGGCATTACCCTCAACCGCAACGCAATTCCCTTCGATAAAAATGGCCCCTGGTATACCAGCGGCATTCGCGTCGGCACACCTGCAACGACGACCTTGGGCATGAAGGAAAATGAAATGTGCCGCATTGCGGATTTGATTATCGATGTTTTGCAAAATACCAAACCTACCCTCGCCAAATCAGGGATCGCCAGCAAAGCAGGATTTGAGACGGAAGAGCGGGCTTTAACTTCTGTAAAAGGTAAAGTGGCAGAGCTTCTCCAACAATACCCCTTATACCCTGAAATTGACCTTGAAAAAACGCCTTCAAACGCTCATAATGAGCAAAAGATTAGAACTTAGGAGTCATCCATGCCGCCAAAGCCAACGAGCAAACCTTCCGGAAAAGAGGAAGCCCCTTTTGTAAAAATTGATGATCGTATCGACGCCGCCATTTTGGATGCTCGTCGTATCATCATTTCAAACCAAGTGGACAATCGCACTGCCTTGGATATCATCCGAAAAATCTGGTATTTGGAACTCACCGAACCGGGAAAACCGATTTTGTTTGTGATCAACAGTCCGGGCGGATCGGTAGACGACGGTTTTGCCATCTGGGACCAACTGCGTATGATTAGCTCCCCTGTCACAACCTTGGTTACCGGACTTGCAGCTTCCATGGGTTCTATTCTGAGCCTGTGCGCTCCAAAAGGACGCCGTTACTCCACCCCTCAATCCCGTATCATGATCCACCAGCCCATGATCGGCGGCGTCATTCAAGGACAAGCTACTGATCTTGACATTCAGGCCAAAGAGATCTTGAAAACCAGAGCAAAACTGGTGAACATTTATATGGAAGCAACGGGTAAAGATTATGAAACCATCGATCGCGCCATTGATAGAGACACATGGATGTCTGCGGCAGAAGCGAAAGAATTCGGTTTGATCGATAAAATCGTAGATTCGTACGACCAGATTTCCTAGATGCTCAGTTTTTCAAAGTACTCAGGGTGCGGCAATGACTTCATCGTCATGGATAACCGCACCCTTTCCATTTCACAGCAAGCGGGTTTTATTGCACGGATGTGCCATAGGCACCATGGAATTGGGGCTGACGGTGTCCTTTTTTTAGAAAATACCGCTAAAGCCGATTTTAAGATGCGCATTTTTAATGCCGACGGTTCCGAAGCGGAAATGTGCGGCAATGGCTTGCGCTGTTTTGCCCGTTTTTTAAAAGATAAAGGATTATCCTCAAATCAGTTGTCTGTCGAGGTTACCGATAACATCTACCCCATCCAGATGGATGTTAATACAGTGAGTATAAAGATGGGGGTTCCGGCCTTCATGGAATGGAATATTCCCCTTTTACTTGATGACACCATCTACCCTATCGATCTTATCGATACGGGAGTGCCTCATGCTGTCCTTTTTGTTGAAAATATCGACGCTTGGGATTTAACAAAATTAGGTCCGCGCCTGCGTCACCACGCTTATTTTCAGCCGCGCGGCGCCAACTTCAACTTGTTTTCTTTAACAAATCGTAACCAACAATTCATACGGATCCGCACCTTTGAAAGAGGCGTCGAGCAAGAGACTCTTGCTTGCGGAACAGGCGCTGCGGCCTGTGCCATTGCTGCTTGGAAACGTTTTGGATGGACCGGCACCATAGAGGTTGTGGTACGATCAGACGACCGATTAAAATTAACGGTTGAATGCATTGAAAAAGAAATCAGGAACTTTAGTATGAGCGGACCTGCCAATTATATCTTCTCAGGAGAAATCCCCTCGAAATTAGTTGAATCCAACCCTCATTTCGATTAAAATTAACTATTAAATTGATTATTTTAGGAATAAGACCATGTCAACCTCTACAAAGAAGAAACTCCCGGAAGCGCAAAATCCATTGATCCTAAGAGCCCACAGACTTATGGAAGCCTTTGCGAAGTCTGATGATGAAAGAGATTTCTACCTGGATAGAATCGAGGGTTTTCTTGTTTATGTGGATTTGGATAAAACCCACGCTGAACTTTCTGCTTTGGAAGAAGAAATAGAAAATTTTCCGGAAAGATACCTACCTATTCCCAAGCTGACGTTCTTCGAGACCAAAAAAATCATGGAAGGTTTCGTTACCGAAAAAGTGTATGATATCGATACCAAAGAAAAGCTTTTAGACATTATTCAATCAAAAGAAGCGCGCGAAAATTTCTTAGAATTCATTTATGACCACCATCATGAATGGGAAAAATGGCAGCAATATTATCAAGAACGTTCCCGTATACGCATTATCGAATGGCTGAGAAACTTTAACATTCACTTTGTTTTCGAAGAGGATTTGGAACTGGCGACAAATGTCATGGAGAAGTTGAAACACAATCTTTTCCAAAAAACGGTGCCTAAAGAAATCGAAGTGGCACGCAAGTCGCTGGCTGCCAAAGCCAAAACCTACTATTCCAACGAAGCTTTAAACCCGCGTCCTAAACGGGGCCGCCCTCCCAAGCAGCAAGAAAAAGTTGAACTAGAGCCTCAAGTCACGTCCGACATTTACACCTCAGTACCAACGACGGTACGCCCTTTTCTGTTTACCCCCGATATTTCAAGCGTAGCCGATATCACCTTCTCGTCCCGCTTTGAGACCGGACTGGAAAAAGACATTCGCAGAAGCCCTCCTTCCAATGATCTCGAAGACAGTATGAATAACATCAGCATTAAATTGGCCCAATTACGCCAAATTTCAAGCCGTTGGATGGAACAGGAAGGGAAAGAACCGCCGGCGCTTTCGGTGATAGAACCTGTACAAGATGAGCTTGAAGATTTAGAAGAAGAAGAACAAGAACTGTTCAAAAAACTTGACGAAAGAAATTTGAAACCGGCTAAAGCAACAACTTCTACAGGTAAAAAGTCAGTAAAGCAGGTAGCCGAAAAAAAGAAACCGGCAGCAGAAATAAAATCTAAGCCTCAAGTGAAGCGGATTATGCCTTCTGCCACTGTTGAACCTGCCAAGAAAGCAGCTTCTGCCGAAAAAACACTAAGACCCGCCAGAAAAATTAAAAGAAAAGAAGAGGCGCCGGCATCTAAAACGCCGCCTAAAAGGAAAAAGTGATCCGGGATGTCTATCCGCAAAGAGAAGGTCGATGAACTTCATCAGCGGATGGACAGTTTAGGCATACGGGATGAAGACCTTATAGAGAAATTTATTCTGGGATCGGGCAGCGGCGGTCAAAAAATCAATAAAACCGCCTCTTGCGTTTACTTAAAGCATGTCCCGACCGGTTTCGAAATAAAATGCCAGCAAGAACGCTCACGCACCTTAAATCGTCACATCGCCCGACGGATGCTCTGCGAAAAGATCGAAGAGCAAGTCCTGCACATTAAAAGTCAAAAGCAGCACGATAGAGAAAAAGTCAGGCGCCAAAAGAAAAGACGCACCCGCAAGCAAAAAGAGAAGATGCTCGAAGGCAAACGGCAGCAAGGTGAAAAAAAACAGCTGCGACAAACCCCAAAAGTAGACTAAATTAAAACTTTAGAAAACCAAGGTCTGCTTCTGCAAATCGAAATAAGCTTACCCTTGGCAGCCGGGTTCCGGGAAAATGAGCCCAAAGCTTCTCTACCTTCAAGTCGACTAATTTAACCCCAATTTTTGTTCCGTTTTGATAAATCAAATAGTAATCGGTATTAATTGCGGTGATCAGATAGGGCAGGCCGATGTTCTTCAGAAGTGATCGCGCATTTTTAAGAGAACTTGTCAAATAGAACGGCACGTTAAACTGCCTTAAAAAATCCAAATTTTGCTCTACTACAACTGTGTAGCAAAATCCTCTATGTTGATCTTTCAGATCAAGCGGAGTGTCATTTAAAAAGCGCTGCAGAAGTTTTCCTGCTTTATGATGATTTTGTTTCAATGCTTCATCGTCAATAATGGAGTTTCTGACTTGTTGCGCGTAACGGGAAGCTTTTTGAACAGCCTCCTCAAACGATATGAAAGGATCTTGAGAATAGGTAAATAAAAGTTCAAGATCAAACCCTTTACCCGCCAATTCCTGCATCCAAACATCAATATTACTATTTCCTACCAGGCATGACTTTTGCAGGTCCGCAAAGGTTGAGTATTCGAAGGGCTCATATTCCCTTTCCAGGCACATTTTAAGAAGGAACGTAAATTTATAACTGCAAATAGTCTCAGCTACAAGTTCTGACAGTGTCGATACCTTTTCTGAATGCACGGCTTTGCGCATATTTTCAACGCGGCTGTTAAGCGCCTCCATAATCTCTTCTACACGGACCCAATGGGGTGGAAGCTGCGCAATCGTTTCCTGCACATCCTTTCTTTGCAGATAACGGCTTAAGACTTCACCCTTTTTGGGATAGGAGTCGATCTCGTTGCGCATAAACATTAGCTCTTCTGCAGAAAGCCGCTCATAGGTGGCGTCCAGCTCAAACAAGCCGGAACGATAAGGACAGTCCATCGTATCGCCACGATCGACGAAATGATTCGAATGCGGAAAACTGAAAGCATTATCGAAGAACTGAAATTTTCCCTTGGAATCTAAAAAAATATTGCAGCCATGCGCATCAAACATACCAAAGAAAAGTGTGGCAAGCGTTGCCTTAATCACTTCTTTTCTTTTGATGGTGGAAGCATACTCAAGTCTACTAAAGAGGTCGTTTCCATAAATAGCTGATTGGATACATCCCTTTTTCCCTTCAAGCGCCATCAGTTCTGTGGGTACGAAAAGGTCTTCGAATCCTAATACCACAGAAATATCCCAGATTAATTTTTCCCATAGGGCTGCATCAGACGCCGCATGATCCTGAAATTTGTTGGTCTTAAAATAAGCCAGCGCAGCCTCATACTCACCGATCCGATACACTGCGTTGCGGTTAGAACTACAAAGAGACATATTGTTTGAGCGTGTCCAAGTTTTAGCCTCGTTCAGAGTTTCCCTAAAGTCCCTTTGTTTTTTAAAAATGGAAGCCACCGGAAACGGAAGTTGAGGCTTTTGCTGAAGTTTAAGCAGCTCGATGTGGCAGGCCAGCTCTTGACGGGATTCCACAGGCTGATCGGTCATTAACCGGAAAAGCGCCTGTTGATCCTCCGCTTGCCTAAAGCCTTCTAAAAGCTCTGATAGTCGAAGAAGCTTTTTCCACTCATTTTTTATTTTATCGATGAGCGGCTGATCAAATTGATCCCAATCAGAGAAGGCGCCACGGATCTTTTCTACTGCGGCTTTCATTAATGGAAATTTTCGGTGCTGATCAATAAAAGGGAAACCAAACGTAAAAGAGTTCAGGAGTTTAATCTTCTTTTGCCTCAGCTGCAGATAGAGATCGGAAAGCTCTGTCGGATGCCATAACTTATTCCCCACTTGAAGTGATTGATCGGGTAGATCAGGGATCTGATTAATATTAAATAATTGATATATAGCATTCATAGTAATAAGATTTTATCTAAAAATGTAATAATAATATACAAATACGATAGATAAACAATGTTGTTTTCCCTAATTCGATCTTAGCGATACCGCACGTGATTCGAAAATTTGGAATTATGGCAAGGAGTCGCCCTGAAGTTATACCACTTCTCTCAACCTTCTCATTTTGAGTGCTTTCGACACCAGCTACGACTGCCCTAAATTAGCCGAATCCCAGCCATATCCCCAACTTTTTGAATGCGCCTCGGTATAAGAAAAACAGAATAATTTTAAAATAGCACTTATTCACAAAATGCTTAAAATTAGCACTTTATATATTTAAGATAAAATTTTAAAAAATCATTCTTTGCATTAACTTTCCAGTTTTGCTATTGAATGATTCTTGTTATACTAAGTGTCAAATGAAGATAACCGCATCCATTCTACTTCTAACCGCAGAACGCCCCCTATCTGGCTTTAATGGCTTTAATGGCTTTTCGGCTATTTCTCAAGCCATTTTACTACGCGCCGCTATTTGTCCAAAAGCTGTTAAATATGCCGTAATGGGAACCACACCGTTTAAATGCAGTAGAGATAAGCGCGTCCTGACGCTGTGTGGGGACATATGAATAAGCTAGGCGCCTATCTCATACTTTCTATCCTTCTCATTCTTATTTTACTTTACTTTTACAAACCCGAAATTTTCTACAAGATCACGGAGTACCGTGGTCCAGGAAGTCCGTTTATCCAGCCACCAAGTTACTGAGGAAAAATGAAGAAAATCATTCAAGAATTCAAAGATTTCGCCCTCCAGGGGAATGCTTTCGATATGGCTGTCGGTATCATCATCGGAGGTGCTTTTGGAAAAATCGTCGATACCTTCGTTGATGAACTTGTCATTCCTCCTATCGGAATGCTTCTAGGAGGAATCGATTTCAGTACATTGGCCGTCACATTGCAAAGTCCTATCAGCAGCGATTATACTATAGAACTCAAATACGGCATGTTCATTAACACCGTCATTAATTTTGCCATTTTAGCTTTTGCGATGTTTTCTGTTATCAAAACGATTAACTCCGTAAAAAGAAAAAAAGAAAAACCAGCACCTTCAAAACAATGCCCTGAATGCCATATGGAGATTCCGATCAAAGCAAAACGTTGCGGCCACTGCGCTTCTACCCTTCACTAAAATTCAAATTTTTAAGCGTCCTCATCTCTAGAGGACGCTTCCATTCTTGTAAGTAATTTATCCATTGTTTAGAGTGCAAATATTTCTTTAAACCGAGGATTTATGTCAGACTTCCGCACAAGCTTTCTTAATGATCATCAGCTCCCCTTAGTGATCCAACCCACAGATCCATCAAAATCAATGAACGAATTGATGGACCTCGTCCGCAGCCAAGATCCTTTTTTTAAACAGAAGCTTCTCGAGCACGGAGGGTTACTATTCCGGGATTTCCCCATTCACAATGTCGATGGATTTATCGATATTATGAAGGCACTCGATTTAGGCCATTTTATTGAATATATCGGAGGAGGCGCTCCGCGCAATAAAATCAAAGAAAACGTCTACACCTCCACAGAAGCCCCGCCGGCCATAAAAATCCATTTACATAATGAAATGAGCTTTGCCGACAACTATCCCAAACACATTTGCTTTTATTGTGAAACCCCATCACCTACAGGAGGAGAGACATTTATCGGTGACGCAAGAAAAATTTTCAAGGATGCCCCTGAAGATCTCAAACAAAAATTTCAGACTAGAGGCTTAAAATACGTCTCCAGATATTATTACAAAAGTAAACTAATGGATTTGGTCAATAAATTTCAAAGGGGCCATAAAACATGGTCGGATGTATTTGCCACTACCAAAAAAGAAGAAGTTGAAAAGAAGTGCGCGGCTGCCAATATCCAATGTAAATGGAATCAACATGATTGGCTCGAAATCAGCCGGATGCGCCCTGCCTTCCTGGAACATCCCATTACTAAAGAGAACGTCTGGTTTAACCAAGTGCACCTCTTCGATTACAATCCCCGCTTTATCGGCTGGTGGCGTTACATTGCCATGAAAATCCTTTACTGCCGCCAGCATATGCGCGTAGATGAAGTGTACTTTAAAGATGGCCAGAAACTTCCCAGAAAAGATATTTATCAGGTGATGGATCTTTTGGATAAGCATGCCGTTTATTTCCCCTGGCAAAAAGGAGACGTGCTCGTATTAGATAATCTTTTGACGATGCATGGACGGGCCCCCTTTGAGGGCAAGCGCCGCGTGATGACTGCCATGACCCAATGAATCATTCAGAGGCGCTTCACGCGCCTCTGCGACTTACTTTTCTAAGAATAAATCGACTTGCAGTTCTTTACCGGGAGATACCGCATAGTTTACAAAATCGGCCACTCCTTCTTCTCTAAGAACCTCTTCATCAATGAAAAATTGACCGGTAGTTTTGCGGCTCTCGCGATTGAGAATACTATAGGCAGCGTCTGCCATGATGCTTGGTTTGCGGCTCATTTCCATCAAATAGGGGAAAAAGACTTCAATGGCCTTAGTTGCAATGGTCGTTCTCGGCCAGAGCGAATTAACGGCAACTCCGTCTTTCCGAAATTCTTCTGCCATTCCCAAAGTGCACATGCTCATGCCATATTTTGAAATCGTGTACGCCACATGATTTTTAAACCACTTAGGATCCATATTCAAGGGGGGGGATAAATTAAGAATATGAGGATTGCTACTTTTTTTTAAGTGCGGTAAACAGGCTTGAGAACACAAAAAAGTACCTCTTACATTACATCCCTGCATCAAATCGAAGCGTTTTATAGGGGTATCTAAAGTAGAGGAAGGGAAAATAGCCGAGGCATTATTAATGAGGATATCGATTCCGCCAAAAATTTGCACCGCTTTTTCAACTGCCTGAGTTACCTGACTCTCCTCCCTAACATCCAATGGAATAGGAAGTGCTTTCCCGCCTAATTCCTCAACCTCTTCGGCCACCGAATAAATCGTTCCCGGCAGTTTAGGGTTAGGCTCCACAGATTTGGCGCCAATCACGATATTGGCCCCTTCTTGAGCAAATCGCAGCGCCATTGAGGCGCCGATCCCCCGACTTGCCCCTGTAATGAAAATTGTTTTATTTTTTAGTGTCATCGTATCCCCTCTTATTTATAAATTTCATCTTAGGACAAAAAGAGCTTTACGTTCCATTCAAGTTTTTTAGATCTGGACTTTACCCTTTCCTCCATTGACTAATTGCCGACTGAGTGACAAAGTTTTCCCCTGCAGCTTTTGAAACGCTATGCCGAACGTGATTCAAAATTTGGAATTATGAATTTGAGCCAGGCGAAGCAGGCGGCCGAAACAACGCAACTTGAATAAGTTGCGTGATGCAAGCGGGTCTCAAAGTCAGTGGCTAACGAAGCAGCCAAAAACCATATTGTGAATTGCTTTCTGTATAGATAAATATAATTTAATTTTTAATTAAAAAAGAGCAGATATTTAATATTAACATGGTTCATTTTATGTCGGTTTATGATTGTTTAGTCATCGGAGCGGGTCCCGCTGGATTGGCTTACGCCTCAACAATAAGAAAACAGAACTCCGTTTTAGTTGTAGATTTTGGTAAACCTGTTGAACTAAGAAGTCAATGGGAGCCTTTGTGCCTCATCAAGATTCAGCTGCAGGCTGGGATCGATATGGCGACAAACATCTCACGTTCTGTCTGAGCTTTGATCATTCAACTAAGGAAAATGGAGCCCTCTTTTTTTCTTGCGGCGATCACACAAGAGGTCTTTTAAGCCCTCTAAAAAAACCGCTAGAGGAAAACGCGTTCTTTTGACTTATTTCAAAGAAGGTCTTGTTTAAATATACGAGGGTAAGATTCACGGAACTAT
Source organism: Waddlia sp. (assembly GCA_041738095.1). Taxonomy (GTDB): domain Bacteria; phylum Chlamydiota; class Chlamydiia; order Chlamydiales; family Waddliaceae; genus JTS-AC334. Next base: position 159,866 of record JBGSQP010000016.1, on the reverse strand, counting down.
CGTTTTGCCTAGGGGCAATGGTGGATTTGGCTTTGATCCAATTTTTCTTCCCCATGGATCAGAGCAAACTTTAGCTCAAGCGAAGCCAATTTCCGTGAATGCGCGTGCTAAAGCTGTTGAAGCATTAATCAAAAATCAAAAGTCAACCGTTACCTCTCCAATTACTGAATGGAATGGTCCTTGGCAATCGGGAGGGTAGCCCGACAAATCCCGATCATAGAATTGAAGTCTGATGCGTTCTTTGCCTTATCCTATTTTCGGATGTTATATTGAATTCTCTGAACCGCTTGGGGTTTCCAATAACCCTCTAAAATTGTTTTTTCAGCCAATAGGTTCTCAGCATCAGCACAAATTTGCCAAGAGGCACCGGCCCAGGCCCGGATTGTTACGCAGAATATAGAGATCTAAAGATCCATCTGAGGAGCGCTCCGAATGGATAAGGTTTCCCAAAGGCGCTTAAGGAAATCAATTTATATTGATCCTGTAAGGCATGACTCACGCGTTCCCAGAGAGCAAAGTCCAGGCATTCTGCAAAGGCATTAAACGTTCTGGAATGATAGAACTGCCCCATTACCGCCTGATGATCTTGAGGCGTTCTCATATTTTTCATCATTTCGCGTGTGGTTTCCATCGTCACCAAAGGATAAGCATAGATATAGGCTTCCACTGCAATAGCGCGAGCCTCCTTTTCACTGAGCTATTTAGCAGGAAGTTTCATCAACAGGCCGCTTAAGAGGATTGTAAGCAAGACATGTCTCACTTGAAAATCACTCGTTGTTTCGGACAGAGAGTTGCGATACTTGGAAGTTGCCCGTACTTCCCCCAAAAGCTTTGACCACATCGTAAGCACGCTTTAGATAATCAATGCTATACGTATTGCTTTTCGCTTTATTCGCACCATACACATTAAGTTTTTCAATCGCCAACTGGGGTCCACCCTGGATCCCTTTTTGAATATTAACATCCAGTGAGCTGATGTTAAAATCTTTTCCCGGAATGACTCCAATTCTTGCCAAATTGGCTACAATCATTCCGTCTGCTATAGGGGGTGGGTTATCTTTCATTAGCTGCGCCAATCGCATAAAAAAAGTTTTCCCCTTCAAGTGCTCCACTTGTTCTGGTAAAGGCGTTTTCATATCAATTTGTGAACTGAATGTCCCTTGAGGAGGATGATACGTTTTCCCATAGGCGCTTATTGGCGTTAATTTACACTGGTCCTGCACTGCGTGAGCTTTCACATAATCCTCTTGAGTTCCTGAACATTGGATGCGTCCTTGAACCCAAACTAAATTAGTAGGTGCTCTGCATTCCTTAACTTTTTTCGGCAACTGACCTGACCAGCCCGGACCCGTGATTGCATAATCTTCCCCTTCTAGCGTCCCACTAGAACCAAGCGTTGTGAACAGCTCCGTCCAAGCGCTTATGAGAGGAAACAGAATCGATCGATGAGGCGAAGAAGGAACATGCAGGATATAAGGCTGTTTCGATAAATCAAGCCACGCATATGAAAAAAGCGCTTTTTCTCCCGCAATTGACACCTTCCGCTCATGAAAAAATTGATTCAGAGGAGCATGTCCATTGTGAGGCTCCAGCGTATTGGTCATGATCTCACGGGCAATGTCCATGGCCACCAACGGGAAGCCGTAGATGTAGGCATCGGATGCTAATTCCAGAGCCTCCTGCTCATTGATCATTTTTTCTTGCTGCGCGGCTGCCGGATAAATCGCAAGCATTCCTAAAATCCAGGCTGCGGCAAAAGCGATTTTCATTTGATAAGCTCCCCTATTTTTAAATTCTGTTCTCGCAACGAAAACCAAAATCATTTTTTACCTTAAAGCGGTATTTTTCCGATATCTAATTGCTTGAGAACTTAATGCAAAATGCATACGATTCATTTTATGAAGGTTTTACTCACAGGCGCCAACGGATACATTGGCACAAGACTGCTGCCGGTACTTGCAGAAAAAGGATATCATATCGTAGCCCTTGTCCGCAGCGCGCATCGGCTGACAGTGCCGGATCATTTAAAAAAACGGGTGACAGTCATCGAAGGGGATCTATTGAAACCCGCGACATTGTCCTTTCCTTCCGACATCGGTGCCGCCTATTATTTGGTACATTCAATGGGGAATCAACCACAAGGTTTTTCCACATTAGAAGCGGCTAGCGCACGCCACTTTAATCGAGCTTTAAGTCACACCAACTGCCGACAGGTGATCTATTTAAGCGGATTAAGCCAAGGAGAATCCGCTTCGGAACATATGTCTTCGCGCCATCAAGTAGAAGATATCTTAAATGAAGGCCCATGCCCTGCCACAATCTTGCGTGCTGGAATCATTATCGGATCAGGCAGCGCCTCCTTTGAAATCCTACGCGACTTAGTGGAAAAACTGCCCATCATGGTCGGACCGCGCTGGATCAGTTCCCTCTGCCAACCGATTGCTCTTCGAGATGTAATCTTTTACCTCGTTAATGTCATGGAACGGGAAGAGTGTCTGGGAAAAAACTTCGAAATCGGAGGACCCGATGTTTTGACCTATCTAGAGATGATGTTACAATTTGCACATCTTCGCAAACTCAAGCGCTGGATCATTCCCATTCCCTTACTTACCCCTTATCTGTCCAGTCTTTGGTTGTTTTTTGTGACTTCCACCAATTTCTCTTTAGCACAAGCTTTGGTTAACAGCTTAAAAACCGACGCGATTCGAAAAAACACAGCCATCGATCAAATTTTGCCCCACACTTGTTTAACTTTCGAAGAAGCCATTAAGCATACCTTTCAAAAGATTGAACAGAACTCCGTACTGTCCAGTTGGAAAGATGCCATTATTCTTAGCAAGCTGGAACCTAGATTTCTCGAATACATCGAAGTTCCGCAGCACGGCTGCTTAAAAGAAGTTTATACCAAGACGTATCCCCTGCCCCGTAAAAAAATTCTTAAAAACTTGTGGAGTATCGGAGGCGATAACGGTTGGTATTATATGAATTGGGCCTGGAGACTGCGTGGATGGTTGGACCGCATGATCGGGGGCGTAGGCCTAAGAAGAGGGCGTACGCATCCTACAAGACTTCGTAACGGCGATGTACTAGATTTTTGGCGTGTACTTTCGGCCGAACCAGAAGAAGGGCGCCTTCTTCTCTATGCCGAAATGCGCCTCCCTGGAGAAGCTTGGCTGGAATGGAACATTCAAGGCGATGAAACCTCCACCACAGTGACACAAACGGCCACTTTTCGACCGCGGGGCCTGCTTGGGCGACTCTACTGGTACAGTTTGGTGCCGATCCATGCCTTTATCTTCCATGGCATGTGCAATCATATGGCTAATTCAACCACCAAATCGCCATATTCAAAGTAATTGCATAAACTGTCCACAGTAAATAGGGCAGCAAAAGCCAGCCGGCCAGGGGCCGGATTCTTGCAAAGACAACCAGGTTCCAAGCGAGAATGCCTACTAGCAATCCTAGGTCAAGCAATGCCCATCCAGGCGCGTGGAAACCAAAAAATAACACGCTCCAGAGCCCATTTAAAAAAAGCTGCGTAAAAAATAAGATGTACGCTTTCCAGGTCCCCTTAGACCAATACACTAACCATACAGCCGCCCCCATCATCAGATAAAGCAGAGTCCATACAGGTGCAAAAACCCCATCAGGAGGATTCCAAAAGGGCTTTTGCAGCTCCCTATACCAGGGGTCTATATTGCTGATGGTCACACGGCTAGAAATAAGCTGCACGACTAACACTGGAAAATACCAAAAAATGAATGATAAAATTTTGAACATTCTTGAATACTATAGAAAAATAAAATTTATCGGAGGGAAAATTTTGGGGAAAAATAAAGGGGCCTAGATTTTTGAAGATCTAGCCCCTAAAAAGAAGGTAACTGAGGCTTGTTCAAGGCCTCACCTTCTTACGGTTTGGCACAATAAATTATATCAGGCTAGGGAATTTACGTAAAGTTTGACTTTATAAAGGCGTAAAAGTTTTAAACAGCCTCGCGCGGATGGAATAATATGGGCATAAAAAAACCGAACATTTTATCATTTCTGAAAAAACATTCGGTAATGTGCTCGAGGCCGGACTCGAACCGGCACGGAGGTCACCCCCCAAAGGATTTTAAGTCCTTAGTGTCTACCATTTCACCACTCGAGCATGGAATGAGTAACTAACTTAGACTTTTTTATCTTTAGAGTCAATAGCGGTTTCAGCATTTATTTGCTCAGCCAAAAATTTTCTCCCAAATTCAAGCAAAGCTGCGCTCTTAGGTGACAGCGTTGTGATTTTTTGAAGTACCTCATGATTAGATTTCGTCATTTGTAAATACCTTTCCCGGGCTAATTGCCTGAGTCTTGGCAGCTCGACCAACGTGTCAATCACTTCACTTGAACCAGGACACAACCGTTTTAACTTAGGCACAATCACTTTCTCAACAATATCAAGTGGGGAACGCTCCGGTAAACATTGGGGAGATTCAAGCATTTGACCTTCACGTTGCAAAGTCATCAACAACCTTAAGGCAACATTCCTTACACAATTTATTGTGGAACACTTAAAAGTTAGAGCTTCAGAAAAATCGTCAAGTTGTTCAGCCAATAAAATTGCATGGGGTTGAAGGGGGAAAAGGGGTGTCATAAAACCTCAAATTAGCAAGATCGTCATTATATAGACGATCTTGCCATTAAATTCTAGGCTTTAGAATTGAATGAATTCGATTCCTGATCTGTATTTTCTTCTAGAACAGGCGTCTCTTTTTCAGAAAAATCAAATTCGTGCTCTTCTTCGAACGCGCTAGAGAAAGATTGGGCCGGAGCTTCAACTTCTAGGGGTTCTTGAAGGGAAATGGGTTCTTGGGCATCTTCCACTTCCAGTGACAAATCGGATTCTTTGTAAAAAACGTCTTTAAATAGGGCATTGCCGCGATATCTTTCTATCGTTTCCGAAATTAAGGTAGGAGGAGGCGGCAATAATGTGCTGAGAATAGAAGGATTCGTTTGGACAGGCTTACCCATCTCCTCTACGCGGGAATCTCTCATTTCATGAGATTGATCGGCAACAATCCCCTCTTCTCCGCCAGCTTCTCTGTCTCTTCCACGACGTCTGCGGAAGGGGCGTTTTTTTTCACGTTTTTTCTGTTCTGTAGCAGCTTCCGGTTCCTGTTTAGGTTGGACTTCAGGCTTCGGCTTTGCTATTTCTCTTACAGGAGGTTTTACTTTTTCCTTTTCTTTTCCGCCACCTATCTTAATAGAGCGTTCCATTCCTACATTTTTTAATACCATGCGCGTCTCACGCACTTCCAAGATCTCATAATCGGTGGCTGGTACAAGAAATGCTTTTGGCTTTTCTAAGGAACGTAAAAAAAACGTGCCGCCAAAGGATACAACCTCAACTGCATCTACAAAAAATTCTTCTTGCCCCGCGCCTTTGCTGCTGCGTATGACAAGTTTGCACCCTTCTTTGGGGGTGATCACACTTTCAATAATTGGTTCTCTAGTAAAATCCACTGTTTTCCTTTCGTTTCCGTCTTTTTCGTACTATTTAATTCAATGCTATAGCCGGTTCTTTAGTAGCCATATAGCTGAGGAGATCTACAACTCTAGAAGCGTAACCCGTTTCATTATCGTACCAAGCAACGATTTTGAAAAAACGATCATTTAGACCGATTCCCGCGTCTTTGTCAAAAATTGCCGAGTAAGTACTTCCGATGAAATCAGAAGAGACTACAGGCTCATCGCAATAGCTCAGAATACCCTTCAAGTCACCTTCCGATGCTATCTTCATAGACTTGCAAATGTCCTCGTAAGTTGTAGACTTTGACAAACGTACCGTCAAATCAACAACTGAGACATCAGCTATCGGGATGCGGAACGCCATCCCGGTGATTTTCCCTTTCACTTCCGGTAGGCAAAGAGCCACTGCAAGGGCTGCGCCTGTAGAAGAAGGGATAATGTTCTGTGCAGCGCCACGACCACCCCGAAAATCCTTTTTCGAAGGGCCATCGACTGTAGGCTGTGTAGCAGTCATTGCATGGACAGTCGTCATCAGACCCTCTTCTATTCCATAATTGTCGAGTAGGACTTTTGTGATGGGAGCCAGGCAATTTGTGGTGCATGAAGCATTGGACACAATGCGATCTGACTCAGGATTGTAATTTTTGTGATTAACACCCATGGCATATGTAGGGATAGCGCCTTTAGCCGGGGCTGTGATAAGGACTCTTTGAGCTCCGGCTTTCAAATGCTTTCCGGCAGTTTCGGGTGTGGTGAATAAGCCGGTGGATTCAACGACATAATCGATATCGAGCGTTGACCAAGGGAGTTTTTCAGGATCTTTTTCGTTAATGATTAACGTCTTATAACCATCAACGACGATCGAATCGCCTTCGACTTTAACATCCTTACCGAAGCGGCCATGTGTAGAATCATACTTTAGTAGATAAGCAAGATTTTCTGCAGGAACGAGATCGTTAATTGCAACGATCTCAATATCTGAGCGTTGAGCGGCAATTCGAAAAACTAATCTTCCGATTCTTCCAAATCCGTTAATCGCAACTTTAATCGACATAGTAAAATCTCCTGCATAAATCCATGTAAGGCAAAAGGCCCTCAATATATGCACCCAAGATATCTAAATTGGGGAAGACTTGTAAAGAGGAAAAGTGCTTAATGTTAACCATGAAGGAAATTAAAATGGAAAATATCATCATTTTGTATATTTCGCCAAAATGATGATATTTAAACAAACTTTTGGAATCAGAGATTCTCAGAAGTCTGATCCAATGTTACTCTGAAAGATATTCGATGACGCATGTTTGTGCGTTATCGCCAACTCTTCGATTACTTTGAATGACACGTGTGTAACCGCCTTGTCTTGTAACGAAACGGGGGCCAATTTCAGTAAATAACTTATTGATAACCAAGCGGTCATCATTATAAACAGAGGTATCCCCTTCACGTGCAGCTCTCGCTTCTTTTGGAGAAAGCGGGTTAAAACGGATCATCATTTGGCTAATGGCCCGTCTTCTGCTTGCTAACGTGTTTTCCTTAGCTAAAGTGACCATGCGATCCGCATAGCGGCGCAAAACTTTTGCTTTTGGAAGTGTCGTTACAATTTTCCCATTCATAATTAATGACTTCATCATGTTAGCCATTAAACATCTTCTGTGGGAAGTTGTGCGGTTTAATTTGCGTCGGTCTTTTGTATGTCTCATCTCTTCAACCTTTACAATTATTCTTCAAAAGAAGCCGTAACTTCTTGTTTAGGATGGGCCTCTTGATACTCGCGAATCTTTTCCTTGACATTGTCACAGGTGATGCCATACCTGGCAAGATCCATACCTAAGGAGAGGCTCATTTCTGTCAATTTAGCTTTAATTTCAGACAATGATTTTTTGCCGAAATTACGGAATTCAAGCATTCTTCTTTCCGGGATCGAAACAAGTTCTGCAATTGTTTCAATATTAGCACCGTCAAGGCAGTTTTTCGAACGGACTGAAAATTCAATTTCATCAATTCGTAGAGCAAGTTTTTCCATCATTTCATCATGATCTGCATCGCTGTCAACATGATCTTCTTCAAAAGAAAGAGCGTGTGTTTGAATTTTGCTGAACACTTCAAAATGTTTTTGCGCGATCTGAGTAGCAAAACTAAAAGCTTCTAGCGCTGTAACGCGGCCATCAGTTTTAACCTCAAGGATCAGCCTGTCAAAATCAGTATCTTGTCCAACACGCGTATTTTCAACGTGATAATTCACTAAGGAAACCGGAGAGAAGGCAGCATCAATCAAAATTTCATCTGTTGTGCGATCTCTTACCACATGACGCTCCGATGGTACATACCCTCTACCAAAAGCCACTCGAAGATCGACTTGCTTTTGCATTGGCTTTGTAACAGTGAACAAATGCAGTTCAGGATTTACTACTTCATAAATTCCGTTTTCTACGATATCTTTTAACTTTACTTCGTATTGACCTTTTCCATTGTCGAGATCTTCTTGCGTGATATCTAAAACCTTTGTTAAAAGACGCTGACTGCGTGCATTAGCGACTTCTTCAGTAGGAAGTTTACGCAAAAGCGCTCCTTTAAGGTTTAGGATAATATTTGTCATATCCTCAACAATGCCTTCCATGGCCATATACTCATGGGGCACCCCCTCGAGTCTAATCCCGATAATAGCAGGCGCTTCCAGAGATGTCAGCATGAGGCGGCGCATTGAATTTCCAAAGGTGTGACCTAACCCTCTTTCGAAAGGCTCAGCTACAAAGCGGCCAAAAGTTTTACTTTTAGAGCTTTCTTCTACTTGAATTTGCTGAGGCATTTCAAATCTGCCGTACTTTACGCTCATTTAGCTTCTCCTAATGATAACTTTTTGATGTTATGGGCACATGTGCCGCATCTCGAAAAGGCTTAATGCCTAGACTCTTCTCCTCTTGCGGGGACGGCAACCGTTATGAGGTACCGGAGTCAAATCGCGGATCACAGTCACATGCATTCCAGCGCTTAAAAGACCTCTAACAGCAGATTCACGACCTGCGCCAGGACCTCTTAAATTTACTTCGACTTCTCTTAAACCATATCCAGCAGCTACTTTCGCAGCATCTTGCGCAGCAACAGTTGCCGCAAACGCAGAAGATTTTCTGGAACCGGAATAACCTGCCTTACCTGCAGAAGACCAAGCAATAACTTTGCCAGACGGGTCCGTGATGCAGATGATCGTGTTATTGAAGGTCGCGCTCACATGTGCAATGCCGGCCGGAACATTCTTAACTGTTCTTTTCTTGGTCTTTACGGGTCCTTTTGGACTTGTAGGTTGCTTAGCCAAGGTTCACTTCTCCTGTATTACTTTTTCTTATTTGCAATCGTTTTCTTTTTACCTTTGCGAGTCCTGGCGTTCGTATGTGTACGCTGACCCCGTACCGGCAATCCGAGGCGATGGCGAGTTCCGCGATACGCATGGATGCTGATTAGGCGTTTAATGTTATTTTGCACCTGGCGACGTAAATCGCCTTCGACAACATACTCGCCTTGCAAAAACGAGTTGATTCTTGCGATATCGTCTTGCGTTAATTTATGAGCTCTCATTTCCGCATCAAGGGATAATTTTTCAATAATTTCCTTAGCGCGGCTTGGTCCGACACCATATATATACGTAAGGCTAATAGCCAATCTCTTGTTGTCGGGAATATCTGTTCCGATCACTCGAGGCATTTAATTCTCCTAAAATTTGTCGAAAGTCCTAGTAATTTTAACAAAGTTTCGTCTTTTAAGCCAAGGGAAATTATTCCCCTGACGATTGTTAAGTGCGTCCTTTAAAACGCCCTTTTTTCATAAATCCATCGTACCTCTTCATGAGCAAGTGCGACTCCACTTGTTTCATGGTATCGAGAACGACGCCTACTAAGATAAGTAGAGCTGTGCCTCCGAAAAAGTAACTGATCGTTTGAGAGACACCCATTATTCTTCCTGTAATAGTTGGCAGAATTGCTATTAGGGCGAGGAAGATCGCTCCTAACAATGTAATTCTATTCATTGTATGCTCAAGATAATCTTGAGTCGGCTTTCCTTGTCGAATGCCGGGTATAAAGGCACCATTTTTCTTCATATCAGAGGCAATTTGATCCGGCCTGAACTGTGTCGCAGTCCAAAAATAGGTGAAGAAAATAATAAGCAGTACAAACATCACCATATAAGCGGTCTGATCTTGCCTAAGCATGTTTGCAACAGATTCCAACCAAGTTCCTTGCCCTATGAAAGTGGCAATTGTAGCAGGAAACATCAGCAAAGAAGAGGCAAAGATCACTGGGATAACACCTGCATAATTAATCTTGAGAGGAATATACGAATTACCTCCTTGCGTTTCTTTTCTGCCAACAACTCTACGTGCATACTGCAAAGGAATACGGCGATGCCCTTGTATAATCAATATTGTGCTGATCGTAACTAGGACAAAAATTGCCATAATTACAGTCACAGTGGCAAAATTCATTTGGCCAGGTAACTGCGAATCTAAATTCAATTGTTGCAAAATCATACCGATAGCAGCAGGCAAAGAGGAAACAATCCCTAATGTAATGATCAAACTCATTCCATTGCCTATGCCATATTCAGTGATCTGCTCCCCAATCCACATTAAAAAAACTGTACCTGTTGTCATGGTGAATATCATGACCATATAGAACAAGACAGGGGCGCCGAACATTTGTATATTTAATAAATCACTGGCGATGACACCAGGCCTTGCAAAATTCATTTGAATCGCATACTTCGCAAATAATCCCGACTGTATAAACGCCAACGTCACAGTTAAAAAACGAGTTAAACGAGTCACCCGCCTGCGGCCAATTGTCGGATTTTCACGCATTTCACGCTGCAAAGAAGGTGACAAAGCCACAAACAACTGCATCATAATAGAGGCGGAGATATAAGGTACGACACCTAGTGCGATCACAGTCATTTGTGAAAACGCACCCCCTGTGAAGGTGTCTACCATTCGGAACAAATTTTGCTCGCCGCCGGTGAGATTGCGTAAATACTGAATCGCTACCTCGCCATTGATGCCCGGGACTGGGATAAACGCCCCAATCCTGCACACAACGAGCATTAACAGTGTAAACGTTATCTTAGAACGAAGTTCTGGAATCGAAAAAACACGCTGTAATGCTTGTATCATAGATGACCCTTGTCTCTGACTTGTTGGTTCATATGGAAGCGGCGATTATATAAATGTTCCGTTTATAAGTCATCGTCGATTTATCAAATTTTAAAAAAATTCGATAAATCGATGAAAACACGCTTATTTTTCACTCAAAACTTTGAACGGTACTTTGGCTATTTGCAGTTTGTCCCTAGCGCCTTGCGAGATGCTATGAGCTTCGATAGTTACTTTTTTAGTCAATTCCCCATTTCCAAGAATTTTAAGTCCGTGGGAAGTACCAGTAATGAATCCTTTTTTTGTCAAAGATTCAAGATTGACAACTTCTCCGTCGTTAAACATCTTTTCAATTTGAACGAGGTTAATCGCATCGAGTTCTTTACGGAATTGCGCATTGCTAAAACCACGAATAGGCACTTTCATATAAAGACGAAACTGACCGCCCTCATAACCTAAACGTCTTTTATAACCTGAGCGAGATCCTGCACCCTTCTCACCGCGACCGCATGTTTTTCCTTTGCCGGAACCAATGCCACGACCTACGCGCTTAGCGATTCTACGTGGCTCGGTGGTATTTTTAAGTTCGTTGAGTTTAAACATGTTTACCTCTTAACTTGCGTATATCATTTCTGGATGTAAGCTGGCCAAGAGCTTTAAATGTAGCTTTAACTTGGTTAAGTGGGTTACTAGAACCTAGGCTTTTCGCCATCACGTCTTTTATGCCAGCCATTTCAAGTATAGCGCGAACTTTAGAACCTGCGATAACGCCTGCTCCATTCGGTGCTGGTCTGAGAAGAACTTTTGCTCCATCCCAATCTACAATTACTTCATGAGGGATTGTTGTCCCTTCAGAGGCAAAAGTCTGCAGGTTTTTTCTAGCGGATTCACCGCCCTTGCGAATAGCGTCCGTTAATTCATTTGCTTTAGCAAAACCGTAACCTACTTTCCCTTTGCCATCGCCAACGAGGATTAAAGCTGAAAAACTGAATTTTCTCCCCCCCTTGACAACTTTGGAACAGCGGTTAATATGGAGAACTTTTTCTTCCATTTCAGATGCTGAATGTTCTTTTTCTGTATGTTTGGCCATTGGGAAACCTTATCTAAATTTAATCCTTAAAATTTTAACCCAGATGCACGTGCCGCATCGGCAAGTTCAGCCAAAATACCATGGTATTTGTGCGAACCTCGGTCAAAAATAACTTCGCTGATTTTCTGCTCTTGAGCCAGTTCAGCGATTTTTTCGCCTAGTTTTTTAGCCGACTGTTTGTTCTTAGCATTGAATTCCGTTGTGCGAAACTCTTTGGAACGAGTCGATGTAGCAGCTAAAGTCTTTCCATTTTCGTCATCGATCATCTGAACATCAATGTGGCAGTTGCTTTTTACAACACAAAGTCTTGGTCTAAGCGCTGTCCCACGGAGAGACTTACGTACTCGCATGGTTCTTTTGCGGCGCTTTTCATGTTTCTTAAATTGAAAAGTTTTCATAGTTCCCTTTTACTTTTTACCTGCAGCTTTACCAGCTTTTTTACGGACATACTCGCCAACGTAGCGAATCCCTTTACCCTGATAAGGTTCAGGAGGCTTGATGTCACGTACAGTTGCTGCAAATTGACCTACTTTCTGTTTGTCTATTCCATTGATGATAATTGTCGTGTTTTTCTCGACTTTCACATCAATTCCTTCTGGAATAGCGACATTAGTCGGATGAGAAAACCCTACTTGCAAATTCAATAGCTTGCCTTGTACAACAGCTCTAAATCCGACGCCTATCATCTCTAATCTTTTTTCAAAACCATTAGTCGCTCCAGCAATCATATTAGTGATTAGCGCGTGTGCTAGTCCATGAAACTTTTTGAGTTCGTCTTGGTTTTCGTCTGCGCTAACTAATACGTTTGTGCCTTCTACACGAGCTTCAACGCCATAAACAAGTTCATAATGTAAAGTGCCCTTTGGCCCTTTTACTGATACATTACGCTTATCAATTTTAACTTCAGCCCCTGTGGGGATAGAAATTGGAACTTTACCTTTGCGTGTCATGCTTAATTTCTCCTAACACTTGTTTACCAAACGAGACAAAGCAGCTCGCCGCCAATCCCTTTATGGGTGGCTATTTGTCCTGAAACAACTCCCTGAGAAGTTGAAACAATCGCAACCCCTAAACCACCATAAAAACGTGGAATATCCTTGTGGGACACATACTTGCGTCGTCCTGGTGAGGAAACTCTTTTTAATCCTTGAAGTACAGGCTTTCTACCTTCCGCATACTTAAGAAATATTCTGATTGTGCCTCTTTCATTGTTGTTCTTCTGAACGAGGTAGTTTTCTATAAATCCTTCACTTTTCAGGATTTCTGCAATGCTCTGCTTCATCTTACTCCAGTTAGCATCGACATAGCGGTGTTGAGCTTTGATTGCATTTCGAATCCTTGTGATGAAGTCGGCTACTGGATCGGTTACGGCCATCTTGCTTCTCCTATCAATTTTATAAAGTTACTGTGACTGGCAAGTCTTTAAACGGCAGTCCAAGTAATCTGAGTAATTCTACACACTCTGCATCTGTTTCAGCACTTGTAACAAATGTGATATGCATACCTTGAGTTCTTTTCACTTGGTCCAAGTTTAATTCTGGAAAAATTTGTTGATCATCAAGACCAAGCGTAAAATTTCCACTTCCATCACCTTTAGGATTAAAACCTCTAAAGTCACGAATTCTTGGACATACGATGTTGAAAAAGCGGTCCATAAAGTCATACATGCGGCTTCCACGCAATGTTACCTTGACCCCAATCGGCGTACCTTCGCGCAATTTAAAATTAGAAATTGCTTTCTTTGCACGCGTTAAAACAGGTTTTTGACCGGCAATCAATGTTAATTCATTGAAACAGTCTTGAACCATATTTTTATCTTTTGACGCCTCGGCAATCCCCATATTGATTACAATTTTTTCGGGTTTGGGGATTTTCATGGAATTAGTATAGCTGAACTTGCTATTTAATTCCTTCTTGATTGTTTCATTATATCTTTTTTTCAACCTGGACATGTTCATCACTTTTATTTTGTTATTCGCCATGTTTCTTCAATGATCGATAGGTAGCTTCTGTATCTCCTTCACGGTACACAAGAATACGCTGTCCTTCTTTATCAAAGCCGACTTTTAACTTACGTGGCTTTTCTTCATCGACACATAGAGCCACATTAGAAATGTGGATTGGTCTTTCCATTTCCACAATTCCGCCTTGCGGATTAAGTTGGCTGCGCTTAACATGTTTTTTACGTACGTTTACTCCACGTATCGTTACTCGATCTAATGTACGCGCTTGTACTGTTCCAACTAGGCCTTTATCGTTTCCGGTGATAACCATTACTTTATCACCTTTACGGACACGCTTGTTTTGCTTGATTGGTTCTTCCATCTTTTTCTTTCCTATCATTTAAATCACCTCAGGCGCCAATGACGCAATTTTGAGGTAGTTTTGATCGCGGAGTTCACGTGCCACCGGTCCGAATACACGAGTTCCTCTTGGATTCGATTTCTCATCAATTAAGACTGCCGCGTTAGTATCAAATTTGAGTTTGGTACCGTCTTTTCTTTTAATCGGCTTCTTAGTTCTGACAATAACCGCTTTCACGACTTCGCCTTTCTTAATCGAACAGTTAGCGTCGACTTCTTTGACAGAGCAAACGATTACATCGCCAACACCTGCATAACGTCTTTTAGATCCGCCTAAGACCTTGAAACACTTAATTCTTTTTGCGCCGCTGTTATCAGCAACTTCTAGTTCAGACTCTTGTTGAATCATTTTATTTCTCCTGAAGGAGTCCTATACATTCGTTAATTTGTTTACTAAGCGACTTTTTCTACTACACGCCATCTTTTAGTTTTAGACATAGGCCTAGTCTCGGAAATCGTCACTGTATCTCCGATTTGATGGGCTTCTTCAGTATGAGCATAAAACTTCTTTGCTCTCTTGATTACTTTCCCATAAACAGGATGCAGCATAGTCGTTTCGACCTTGACTACAACAGTCTTTTCCATTTTATTGGAAACTACTGTTCCTGTTTTGTTTTTGCGCTTTTGGTTAGCTTGTCCAGTCATTTTTTCCTCGGATCTTAGGCTTTGGCCAATCTTTTTTCATTAATAATGGTAAGAATCTTGGCAATAGCTTTTTTTGTTTCTTTAAACAAATGAGGTTGATCTACTTTTTTAGATTTTCTCAATTCATTTTTTCTTTCAAAAAGAGTTTTCTTGCTATCGGCTAAAGTAGCCTCAAGTTCCTCTAATGATTGGTCACGTAAATCTTTCGCTTTCAACATGGACCTCTCCTTATACTTGCTCAACCCGTTCAACAAAACGAGTTTTAATTGGTAATTTAGCAGCTGCACGACGCAGAGCATTTTGAGCTTGATCTTTCGGTACGTTGCTAACTTCAATCATTACACGACCTGGCCGTACAACAGCCACCCAATGCTCAACATTTCCTTTACCTTTACCCATTCGCGTTTCAGCAGGTTTTTTGGTAACAGGCTTATCTGGGAATATACGTATCCAAACTTTACCTTTGCGCTGAAAATATCTGTTAATCGCAACACGGCAAGCTTCAATTTGTTTATTCGTTATCCATCCGCGCTCTAAAACTTGAATCCCGAATTCACCGAAGTGTACGAAATTAGCTCCTTTGCTGAGACCACGCATCTGTCCTTTTTGGACTTTGCGATGTTTAGTTCTTTTAGGCATCATTACCATGGCTACGCGGTCTCCTTTCTCGAAATGTGATCTTCGCCTCGATTAATCCATACCTTAACACCGATACTACCGTAGGTCGTTTCAGCTCTTCCAGTTGCATAATCAATATCTGATCTTAAAGTATGAAGAGGAATGCTTCCTTCTTTATACCATTCAGTTCTTGCAATTTCAGCTCCGCCTACGCGTCCGGCTACTTGAACTTTGACTCCGGCAGCGCCTGCTTCCATTGAAGCCTGCATCGCTTTTTTCATTGCTCTTCTAAACGGAATGCGTCTTTCTAATTGACGTGCAATCCCATCAGCAACTATCTGTGCGTCAAGATCGGGTCTTTTAATTTCTTCTACTTCGACCCAAACTTGTTTACCAGTGAGTCTGTATAGTTCATCTTTCAAGGCATCAATTTCTGCGCCTTTTTTTCCAATTACCAGACCTGGTCTTGCAGTGCAGATCGTCACTTCAATTTTTTCGCTCATACGGCGAATCTTAATCTTGGATGTACCCGACAATTGTGACTTTTTAGCTAAGTGCGAACGAATTTGAAAGTCTTCAATCAAAAACTTGCCGAATTCTTGCTTATTCGCAAACCACTTAGAACGCCAATCTTTATTTCGTACGAGTCGAAATCCAATTGGGTTTACTTTTTGTCCCATGAATCTTGCTCCTTAACCTGCACTCACAACAACAGTGAAGTGACTTGTTCGTTTGATAATTGGGTTACGATTTCCGCGGCTTCTTGATCTTGCGCGCTTCAATCTTGGGCCTTCATCGACTCTTACTTCTGCGACGACTAATTCTTCCCGCTTAGCATCTAGTTGCGTTTCAGCATTTGCGACTGCGCTATCCAGTGTCTTTTTCAAGAGACGTCCTGCTTTCATTTCGCTATATTGCAATTGCAATGAAGCTTGATCAACAGGAAGACCTCGAATCAATTGCGCCGCTAGCCTTGCTTTACGCGGGCTGATGCGCACGTACTTAGTCACTGCTTGCGCTGCGTTATTCTGTGTCATACCTTTACCCTTATTTCTTTACTGGATGTCCTTTAAACACCCGAGTTGGAGAAAATTCTCCCAATCGATGTCCTACCATATTCTCTGATACAAATACCGCTAAAAACTTGTGCCCGTTATGGACTTCAAACGTATGACCAACCATTTCTGGAATGATCATGGAACGTCTCGACCACGTTTTAATCGGTTTTTTTGCAGCGACTTTTTGTTGCTCATCTATTTTCTTAAGCAGATGATGGTCTACGAAATATCCTTTTCTGAGCGATCTACTAGCCATGCTTACTTCTTCCTACGGTCTTTAATAATAAATTTGTTTGACTTCTTAATCGACCTGGTGCGGAATCCTTTGGAGAATTGCGCCCATGGCGATTGAGGTATGTTACCTTTACCTCTACCTTCACCACCACCCATAGGGTGATCGACCGGGTTCATAACCATACCTCTCACTGTAGGTCTAATTCCCTTCCAGCGGTTTCTGCCTGCTTTACCTTCAACACGCAAATTATTTTCGGCATTTGATACTGCTCCGAAAGTTGCTTTGCAGTCTTCATTCACCATACGTACTTCACCGGAAGGCATGCGCACTGTTGCATGACCACCACTTCTAGCCATAAGCTGAGCAGATAGTCCGGCAGATCTTACAAGTTTGCCGCCTTTACCTGGTATCATTTCAATGTTATGTACTACTGAACCCAAAGGCATGTGCTTTAATCTCATGCAAGAACCAACAGTATACGGTGGCTTTTCGCTAGTTTGTACTGTAGCGCCTGCAAGTAAACCTTGTGGTGCAATAATATAGCGTTTTTCACCATCCACATAATTTAGAAGAGCAATGTAAGCAGATCTGTTAGGATCATACTCAATAGACGCTACTTTAGCAGGAATATTTTCCTTGTCTCTTTTAAAATCTATGATACGGTACTTTTGTTTGTGCCCGCCACCCTTGTGCCTACAAGTAATATGTCCGTTATTGTTCCTACCATTGGTGCGTGTTTTTGGCAGCAACAGTGATTTTGTAGGCTTTACTACGGCACGATTTTCTGGATTTGGTCTGGTCAGTTGTTCCCTCTTAGGAAGGGTAAGCTGTCTAGTTCCCGGCGTTATTGGCCTAAATTTCTTTAACATCTCTAAAACCTATGTTATACAGTTTCGAGGCTATCGCCCTTTTCAAGTGTCACAATCGCTTTTTTCTTTCCAGGACCCATGCCCTGACGGCCTCTAACGCGACGCGCTTTTGGCTTCAGTGTGATCGTATTGACTCCCACAACTTTTACATTTTTCTCTTTATAAATTTCTTCTACGGCAGTCGCGATTTCGTGTTTATTCGCGCACTTGTCGACTAAAAAAACATACTTTGGAGATTCACAACGCTTTACACTTGCATTGCTTTCCGAATTTTTCAATTCCTGCAGCATCAATGACTTTTCAGTCACATAGATACTTTTAATAACTTGGTATGGATCTTTCTTTTGCATGCTCAAATCTCTCTTATGACAACCATTGTCTGATCTCTTCATAGGCCGCTTCGGTCATCACTAAAGAATCGGCAACCATGAGATCGTATCCATTGATATTTTTTGCTAAGCTAAAAGATGCTTTAGGCAAATTCTTTAAGCTGCGCGCAAAATTATGGTGCTTTTCGCACTTCACGCTGACATTGACAGTTTTGCCGCCGATTTCAACTGCTTCTTCCATGCCTTCGCCGAGAAACAATACACGCTTAACCAACTTCACTTCTTTTAGAAAGTGAGCTAATTCCTTTGTTTTTGGAACGCTCATCGCCATATCGTCTAGAAGAAAGACTTTTTCATTACGGATTTTTTCACCGATTAGGCAGCGGATTGCAGCCTGTCTTTCTTTTTTGTTAATTCGTACATGTTGATCAAATTTCGGTCTTGGAGTGTGCACACGGCCACCACCACGAAATTGTGGGGAAACCAAGCAACCTTGTCTCGCATTACCGGTACCTTTTTGACGATATGGTTTTTTCGTCGTATGGACAACTTCGGCTCTCGTTTTCGTACTAGCTGACCATTGCCGCGCATTTTCTCGGATTGCGACAATGTAATTCTTTACTAATTGAGAATGTGTTTTTGCTTCGGCAAGCACCGGATCTGCTGTTACAGTTCCGATTTCTTTACCTTTTAAATTATATTTTTTGAGTGACGTCATTATTTCGCTTTCCTCTTTTTCATAGCCTGTCGGAGTGTGACAAATGCATTGCGGTGTCCTGGAACTGCTCCCTTAACAACGATTACATTTTCAGCTTCATCAATTTTGACGATCTTTAAACTCATTACAGTCACTGTTTCAGCGCCCATATGGCTTGCGCGTTTTCCACCTGGAAAGCAACGGCCTGGAGTTGAACGGTTACCTGTAGAACCTAAGTGACGGTGAGTTGGTCCCGTACCGTGAGTTGCGCGCATACCACTATAATTGTGGAGCTTCATCGGCCCTTGAAAACCTTTACCAATCGAGGTCGCAGTTGCATCAACGTGCGTGATACCATCAAACGCGGAAACGCTTATCGTTTGACCTACCGCGTATCCAGCAACATCTTCCAATCTCGTTTCTTGAAGGAAACGGCGTGGCTCTACTTTTGCTTTTTCATAATGACCGATTAACGGTTTTGTGCAGCGTTTAGCAATTGTACGCTGATCAGTAGCTTTATGCATTTCGTACGCAGTTTGAATAGCGCTATAACCGTCAATTTCTTTGATTTTAATTTGGGTTATGACGTTAGGTTCCACTTCGATAACGGTGCATGGTACAGCATTTCCGTTTTCATCGAACAGCTGGGTCATCCCGCGCTTTCTTCCCATGATTTTAAGAGTCATATACTCAATCCCTTGAATCAACGTTTGCAAGCATAGCTTGCCTATTAACTTTATTTTTTCTTTAATCCGGTAAAGGATGTTTTTTTGCCTTATCAACAAGTGGGTCGGTGCGCACGAAATGCGTTCACCCCAGTGTTTTCTAAGGGACTTTAGCTATCAGAACTTAGTTTCTAATTGCTTGAATGAACAAGATTAACAAAGGGTGCGTATTTAATACAATGGAAAAATGCGCTTGAAGCGGTTTTTTTACCGGGTGATGTGAATTTATTCACCTGAAGACTATCTACACAACCTTTGGGTGGGTTTTTGCAAAATTCAGAAACTTTTTTTGCATACCGGCAGACGGCAATTATTGCCTGTTATGATCACAGAACAACAATACAATTTACTCCCGGAAAAAGCTGCGCGACGGATGCTCTGCACTTGCTTAATGAGTTTGATGACGCACCTCCCGTATGTTGACTGCTCCCCTGGAAATATTGGTTACGCCTTAAGTGCTCAGATTAATGCCTCTGAAGGAAGCTTCAAAGTGCTGAGCAGGTTGATTTCTCCCGCAATTAATAACAACAAACCGATGGCGCGCATCCTTTGCAGTATCTGAAGAGGTTCCAAATTTTGGTTTCTGGCTGCGTCGTCAGCCGTTGATTTTTAGATCTGTCTGCCTTACACGCACTTTTAAAGTTACGTTATTTCAGCGGGCGAATCCTTGCCATATTCACAACTTGTACATGCCATAAATGCATTCAACGCACGACAATTTTGCGACGCCTAGTAATCATTGCTTCAAGATTTAGGCGTTTCAAATTGGCATCTTCATATGGCTCGGAAAGTAGAATTACCTGAGCTACCCGGGTGCCTTTTTCTACCTGATAAGTTCCCGGTTTGTGGACTTTACCTTCCACTGAAATTTCTATTAAGGGGTTTTTGGGATAATGTTCCACTCCTGGAGTTAATTGCCCTTCATCCAGCATTAGATTTAGAACAACTAAACAAATAAAAAAACCCGCCAATCCCAAAGCTAGTAAACGCTCATGAAAGGGAAGGGCGGGTTTTTGTTTTACCATTTGCAATGGTTTAGTTGATTTTGAATTTCGGCTCTTCAACCGGTTTTTGAGCGAACTCAGTATATATCATTTTACCAAAACCAAGTAGGCTA
Source organism: Waddlia sp. (assembly GCA_041738095.1). GTDB lineage: Bacteria > Chlamydiota > Chlamydiia > Chlamydiales > Waddliaceae > JTS-AC334. The sequence goes on along the minus strand of JBGSQP010000016.1, from coordinate 139,478 downwards.
GCTGCGAAACCTATGCCCAAAAGACTAAAGGTAACAACCGATGCAGGAACTGCCAGCAAATAGGCCGCCAAGGCTACCGATAAGACGCCCAATACGATAATAGAGATTTTAGCGATATCGGCGGCAATGGATACCCAGGATTTTGTCTTAATTTTTTCACAGTTTTCCAAGCGCGTCTCCAGCTTAGCGATCTGGCTTGTTTTAAGGCTTTCAGCCCCTTCATGACTTCCAAGTGCTGCTTTATACCCATTCCAAAGCGTAATCTTACTTTCGAGTTTCTTATTACCGCCTTGTTTTTCAATTTCTATACTAGCGGCTGCTATTTTATCTTCATAAACTTGAATTTTAGCAGCCCGGTTTTCTTCATTACTGTCAAAAGCACTCCAACGCGCCAAATTATTTCCGGTTTGTTCCTGTTTTTCGGAAGCTTCATTCAAACTGCCACTTGCCATCCAGATGCCGATAGCTGAATTTAGTGCATAAATACCTTTCATGGCTGTTTCCACTACCGGCAATTTGCCGATGGTCAATGCTGTTACTTCGAAGGCTTTCAAAAATGGATCAGCTATAAAAAGAGAAAACTCCAAAACTTGACCTACTGTCAAGGTGACTTTTTTTGCTGTTTCCATGGCGGACGGGCTGGTTTTTTCCCAATCTGCCGGCCGCGACAAAAGACCATAGGCCCCAATTGTTCCTTTCGCGGCGCCGTTTATGCTGCTGAATACGCCGCAAGCTACAGCACCTGCTGCTGCCCCCATACCCGGGATCAACTTCAAAACTTCTGAAGAGATTTTAAATACATCCTTTACTACGCCCATTGTTTTGCTGAGGTTATCGGATTTTTCGACAAGGGTAGTGGTAAATTTACTAAATGTTACTGGATTTGTAGCTGCTATAGACATATGTCTCCTTAAACTTAAACTAATTTTAATTCTAATTCACTAGGTGCTAAACGGTGAAAATAAGCGGCCAAGCCGAGCGAGGCAGCAAATGCCTCTAGCCCGATTGAGATTCCTATTAAAGTATAACCGGCAAGCATTTTAAATGTTTTTGCTGCAATTTCTGCCACGCTCCAGGTCAAATCCATCCATGCCTGATCTTTTTCTCTGCTCGTTTCACCATGGACAATTCTGCGAATGGCATCCGCACCGATACAGCCGTAGCCAAAAATTGTGATGGCGTTCACCCAATCTTCCAAACTCGCAACACCTGCCGCGGCACCGAGTACGGGCACCGATCCCATTTTAGCGCTGACCGCTCCTAAATTCAGTAATTCACACTCATCGAGCAGCAAGGCCGTTGATCCTACAGAAGCCGCTAACATCATGCCATTGCCAACATTGTTATAAATGGAGTCCTTCTTTACATCCTCACTTGCGAAATAACGGATTCCCTCTGGAATATCGCAGAGACCATTCACATTTTGTGCCGTTTGCAGCTGCAGCCCCAGTTTTAAAAACCGTCCGGGCCGCGTGGTTGCAATTTCAATAACGCTTGTCAAAAAGACGCTAATCTGTAGAAATCTCGCTAAAACGCCTAAATTTTCAGGGAGCGATCCAGCGCCTGTCCACATGTTTTTAAAACCGGAGAATAACCGGGCAGCAATTTCACGAATTTTTCCTAAAATAGGAGAAAAAACAGAAAAAGGGCATCGGCCGGCAAGCGGCGTCGTCTCAGAAGTGTAAATAGTTAACGACATCAATTCATCCTTATATGGAAGAAATATTATAACATAATATTAAGAATTTGTGAAGTCTAATAATTACTTTAATTAGTAGCAATTTCTATACTGAAGTTAATTTTTAAGCAGAATACTCTCAACCTAAGAGGTTTGAGGAAATAATGCGGGTATAAATTTAGTAACACACGAAGAAGCCCGTTACTTCGATCTAAGAGCCATGATATCGTAAAAGAATTTGACCGTTCCCGCGAGGATTGACAGGCAGCTTAACGCAATCGCGATGCCCAACGTGCCGGGGAAAAATGAAAAAATTCCTGTCATCACGTAGCCTAAACTGTTGATAATGCCCAAACTTGCCGATATTTTTAGATGACGGCCCTCAACCTCGGGAAGTTTATCGGCCAGCTCATAGAGTTTTATGTGCTTTTCCAGGGAATATAAGTTGGCAAAGATAAACAATCCCCAGGCCCCGGCACCGCAAAGCGAACTTAAAACACCAGGTTGATAGAGGCCATATTGAGCTAAAATCTCTGTGATCCCTAAAACCCCTGATAAGGCATAGCAAGTGCCATGCACAAGCAGCTGGTTTTTCCTGACCTGATCAATTTTAGCATTAAGGGATGCAATTTCCGGCGCTGCCGCAATGCAGTTCAATACAATTTCTTCTGCCCCATAGGCTGTAACTGAACCATTGATGATCAAGTTAAAATGGTTTATAGAAAAATCCAGCACTCTTTTGCCCATATCGGATAGGACACGTGTCCAGACGGGAACAACTCCTTGCATGGTAGGAAAGGCTGAAATCATTTGCATTATGTAAACTCCAGTGTTGTACCACGGGTCAAATCGAAAGCACTCATTGCGCGCTTCCCTTCCAATTGTACTTGCAATAAACGGAGAGCTCCCCTGCCGCAAGCAAGGACCAGCCCCCCTTTGCTTGTACAAGACAGTATAACCCCTGGATTTCCCAACCCTTCTTCAAGTTGACTTTCCAAAATCTTTAAACGCTTTGTTTCACCTTTAACCCTTACCCGGCACCAGGCTCCTGGATGCGGATTGGCCCCGCGGATCAGATTGTGAATCTCTTGGGCAGGTCTTGACCAATCGATCTCGCAATCTTCCAATTCGATTTTGGGAGCAAAAGTTACCAGCGACTCATCCTGTACCTCTTCAATAATACTTCCTTTTTCAAATTCAAAAAGGACTTGTAAAAGAAGATGGGATCCTATCGATCCGATCTTCTCTTCCAAATGAGCGGCCGTATCGTTGGGCTCTATGGAAATTTTTTGCCTTTTGATAAGGGCGCCGGCATCCATTTTTCTGACCATGCGTATAATGGTAACACCCGATTCTTTTTCCCCTTCCATGATGGCCCGCTGCATCGGAGCGGCCCCGCGATATTTTGGCAGAAGACTAGCGTGAAGATTTATGCACCCCAAAGGAGGCATATTAAGAATGTTTTCCTTTAAAATTTCCCCATAAGCGACCACTACAAATAAATCTGCTTTAAATTCGGTAAGAGCTTGCGCAAAAACTGGATCGGAAGCTTTCTCCGGCTGAAAAAAGGGTAATGAATATTGCATGGCTACCTGCTTAACCGGGGTGGGTGTTGGCGTGCCGGAGCGGCCTTTGGCTTTATCAGGCTTCGTGACTACAGCACACACTTCACAACCATTTTCTATTAAGTAGGTCAACGCTTTAGCAGCGATCGGCGGGGTACCGAAAAAAATTAAACGGAGACGCATTCTTTCTCTTCAGATTCCTCTTCAACGTAGGCTTCCTCATCGGTGGCATTCATAACGCCTTGGGTGCCCAATAAACCGCGTTTGGTCGTTTTGCAAAAATTGATCCAGTGCAGCACTTCAGGGAAGGGTTCCACTTCGTTGGCAATCCTTTTTAAAGCGTCCTCAGGTCGAAGCTGGGAACGGAACATTAATTTAAAGCACTTACTCAGCTCTGTGCGTGTTCTTAATGAGAATCCGTTACGTTTTAAGCCAATGCGGTTCAAACCTCCGAATTTATAAGGGATACCGGCGCCAATGGTATAGGGCGCTACATCGTGCGTCACCCGGCTCATACCGCCGACCATTGCATAACAGCCTACCCTAACAAACTGATGGATTGGCGTTAGGCCGCCAATAATGGCAAAATCTTCCACAATGACATGACCGGCCAATGTGGCGTTATTGCTCATCACCACATTATTGCCGATTTCTGAGTTATGTGCGATGTGGCAGTAGGCCATAATAAAACAATTATCGCCTACTTTAACGGTGGTATGTTCTCCCACTGAGGAATTAATCGTTACAAACTCTCTTATTTCACAATTTTTACCGATCGTAACATAAGTTGTTTCTCCCCGAAATTTAAGATATTGAGCTTTGGTGCCAATACTCACATAAGGGTAGATGGTACTGCCTTCCCCAATTGTCGTATTGCCGTCGATGTAGGCATGGGATTTTATTACAACGCTATCGTGCAGCTTCACACCGGATTTTACGACGGCAAAAGCTTCTATCGTAACATTTTTACCGATGATCGCTCCCTGCTCGACTAGTGCTAACGGGTGAATGGAAGGCTGGTTCATGAATTTGTACTTTGGTTAAGCATATTTTTAGATTTGATTTTTATCTACGAGGGCAAAACCTAATTCTGCCTCGGCAGCAATTTTATCATTTACTGTGGCTACGGTAAAAATCTTGCCCCCTCTGCTGCTGAAGTGCAATCCTTGCGCTTTAAGATAAAGGGTATCTCCAGGACGTACAGGATTACGAAATTTGGCATTATTAATATTCAAAAGCGCGCCAATTTTTTGTTTTTCCCCTTTCAGATATATCAGTATAGAACCGGTTTGGGCTAGAGCTTCAAGAATGAGTACACCAGGCATAATGGGGGCCCCTGGGAAATGCCCTTGATAATACCACTCGTTGATTGTCGAATTTTTCAATCCTAATACGGTGTCTTTCTCTAGATCAACATCAAGGATCTTATCGACAAAAAGGAATGGGTAGCGGTGCGGCAGGATTTTAAACAATTCTTTCACATCGAGGTTTTTGTGATTATCGATCATTTAAGGGTTCTCCAACATGAGGGATTTATAGAGTTTCTGAGCGAATTGAAAATTCGACTTATGTCCTGAGCGGATGGAAATCACATGCGCATGAAAATGGAAACCGATCAAAGAGAGATCCCCTACCATATCCAAAATTTTATGACGCACCATCTCATCCGGAAAAAAAAGGCCATTCTTACTAAAAATCACATGATCATCAATAATCACGGCGTTATCAAGACTGCCGCCTTTAATCAATCCGCGATCCATCAGCGTAGACACTTCTTTATACTCAGAGAATGTTCGGCAAGGGGCGATTTCCTTTTTAAAAACTTCTTGATTGATTTCGAATGACTGATACTGACTTTGCAGCACCTTTGAATCAGGGTAATTAAGTGTGTAGCTGATACGATAGCCATCATAAGGAATCGCAACGACTGAAATGCCGTCTTCAGACCAATAGACCGGCTGTTTCACCTTGACTACCGGCGTAACGGCTCCTTGAGCTTCAACTTTGGCATCTTCAATCATCTGCGTAAAAACATCACTGCTGCCACTGCCGATAGGTGGTTCTATCGAAGAAATTTCAATAGTCAAATTGTCGATTTCGGCAGCTCTAATGGCAGCCAGCACGTGCTCTACCGTATGAATTCTCACATCCGCAACACCAATCGTTGTGCTTCGAGAAGTATCACAGACATATTCCAAGGTTGCTGGAATAATAGGCTGACTCGGCAAGTCCACTCTCTTAAAAACTACTCCGGTTCCTATAGGGGCAGGCACAAAACGGATGGAGACAACTCTACCCGTGTGGATGCCGATGCCTGAAAAAAAAGCTTCGTTCTTGAGCGTATTTTGACAACGGGTTAAGCTTATGAGTTTTGAATGAGACGTATTCATTGAACCAAAATCGGGATTCCGATTTATTATACCCAAAACTAAGCTTTAAGTCTAGCGGGTTTAGGCAAAAACAGCGACCGGGACGACCAATGTTGCCAACAAAACATAGCGACCAATTCCATTTAATTTTTGAATCTAAATGTGAATGCCCATAGTAATGCGCATAGCAAGGCTATGCCTAAAATCAAATGATCGCCCGCCCTTGAATATAGTGTGTCATAAGATTGCAAGGGGACTTGAACAAATAAGGCGCCGGACAGATCTTCCCTTTCCCTATCATTATCCCCAAAAAGGGCAACATCACGGCCGTGGCTATCAATACATCCTGTAATTCCAGTATTGCAAGCTCTAATCAACGGAATCCCATTTTCTACCGTTCTGAGTCGCGCGTGCTCAAAGTGCTGCCGGATCAATTTGGAATGGGGAAACCACGCATCGCTTGTCAAATTCAATAAAATTTGTGCGCCCTTGACGCGATTCTCTCTGGTCATTTCGCTAAACATTTCTTCATAACAGATCGAGACGCCTAACGAAAAATTTTGGCAATCCCATACTTCTGCTTTTTCTCCTGGCGTAAAGGAACCCATGACCCCATAGTTGGCGGCTAGTTCCCGGCAAAAACGGAACGGTATATATTCCCCCATCGGCACCAAAATGCGTTTGGCATATCGTTTCACGTTGTAGGCTTTACTATGAGGGTGGAATAGCAGCCCGGCGCTATAGTAGCGTCTTTGTCCCTCAACATCTTCAGCATCTTCCATGCCGGCAGCTACGCTGGTATTGAAAACGTTTGCCAGACTTTGCGCCCAAAAAGCATTGTTAACTTTCCATTTGCCCCCATCCTGCACAGCCAGCGGCAATTTTAATTCGGGAAGGAGCAGCGCTTTTTCACTGCCGAAGATCTCCACAAAAGCCTGCCGCGCCTCTTCATAAGAATACACAAAAGAGTAAGCGCCGAAGGGTACGACAAATTCGGGTAGAGCCAGTAAATGCGCGTTTTGTTCAATGTGAGGTTTCGTAAAGGTTAAGATTTTTTTCCATTCGTCTGTCACATGCCTTACGAGCTCATTGTGCGAAGTAAAACAGAGCCCCTCTTCTACCGGAAAAGCCGTCTGGACTAGAATGGCCCGGAATTCCGCTTCCGGGGTTGATTTTTCAAAAGCCAGCTGAAGCGAGCCGAATAAAAATGGCACTGCAAATACGGCCAGCCAAGATATTTTAAACCCTTCCAAACGCAGACGGACGGTAAGTAAATTGGTTAAGATGACCCAAAAGCTTAACCCGTAAATGCCCGCAAGAGACGCCATTTGCAAGGTAATGGTCGATCCGGCCAGCGCTAGTCCAACAGGATTGAAGGCAAATCCAGAAAAGAAAAAGAGGCGGGACCACTCCATGAAAACCCATAAAGAGCTCACCCCTAACATCCCTTTCCAGCTTGAGAAAAGTTTTTTTTCTATAAAAAGGCAAACAAAGCCAAATTGCAGCCCAATCAAAAGGGCATATAATAGATACGGCGCAATGATATAATAAAAGGGGTGGGATAAACCCCACGAAAGCTGCAGCAACTGCACTGCCATGAACCAAGCAGTGCCCAAATAAAAACGGGTTTTCTTTTGCGGGATGTCCAATAATAGCAGCCAAAAAAGGGCATACCCACCCAAGGAGGCACCAATTGAAAGCGAGGAACTCCAGGCAGGCTGCCCGAAGGCAACAATCAACCAAGAAATTCCACATAATAAAAATCCTCGAAGCGGCTGTTTATCCATATGCAGATACTATAACCGATTAGCGCATTTTTCGGTGCGGAAGAGACAACTGCGGGTGCAAGGCATTTTGCACATCATAGACCAAATCCCGGTGACGGGCAAGCTCTTTAGCCGGGACAAAATCTTGATGTGTCTGTAATTCGAAAGTATAATCGAGTCGATTTGGACTTCGGACAGTTCTATCTACAACACAGGAAAAAGCTTTGCCGCGAAACTCTTTTTTAAAATTCCCCTGTTTAGCCAACGGTACTCCGATGACATGTACATGCTCTTTGATATGCACCGGATGCTTGATGGCAAAAGGAATCTGCCGCGCAGGATCCACGACAGGGGGCACGTTATCAGAAGCTGCCATAGGAACAATCGTCATGCGTTTAGTACCCGAAGACACTTCCCAAACATTTTGCACATCATAGAGCTCGGTGATTTCGATTTGATTGCCCGAACGGTCATCGCTAATTTTCATGGGCGTCAATTCTTGGAAGGACCCCAAAGCCTTGCCTCTTAGCTGCTGAAAATGCTTTGCTAAGCCGGCACGCCCTTCTTTTTGTAGAACATGACGGACAGAATCCGCTCCACCGGCTCTAAACAAGGTGCGAATCGATAATTTAGCCCCTAAATATTTCTCAGACATTTCATAAGTCGACTCAATTTCAATCTGCGGGATTTTACTGTAAGAGACAATCGGACATAAATCCTGGTCCCCTGCTTTCAAGCGCAATGCTTTTCCAAAGACAGCACACGAATGACTGGAAAGACGGCCCCCTTGTTGCGATACAGTAGGATCTACCCAATACGTATTCCCCTCAACTTTGATAGAAATGACCACATGATCAAAGGCCAGCGGTGTAGGTAACCCTGCTTCTACATGAACACCCATCACCGTATTGACTAAGGCAGGATACGATTCAATGCCGATTAAACGGAGCAGCGTATGCAACAAAAAAACTTTATCTTTACAATCGCCATACCCCCTTTTTAATACTTCGCTGGGATCGGCAGGTTGATGAGAGCCGAGTCCTGACTCGATGCCTAAATAGCGGATTTTATCCTGGACGAATCTCAAGGCGCATAAGGCACGCTCTTCCGGCGTGCGTTGTTGCTGGCACTCTTCTGCCAGTTGAAGCAACGCTTCAGAAAATTCTCCGGGTAGTTCAAACAGCTTGCTGGCCCATACATTGCACTCCTCCCAAGAACGATGCTCACTAATTTGCACGGATGGACATTGTTCAAACCAAACAGGTGCGTCCTCATCTTCTTTAATTTCAGGAACCATAGAGAGATCCCATATCCATTCCTGATCACCATTCGGAAGTGAAGAAACGGCAGGAGCTTGCGCGCCGCATTGCTGTTTCGTATAAAACGTACGCCCTTTAGGCACGATCACACGATAGATCAAACGGTCCACAGCCTCTTTTTTCTGAAGCGGAAAGGTTTCGCTATATTTACCTTCGAAAATCGGATTACTGCCCTGGATGGAGAAGCTGAGCTCTAAGATATCGTCAACTTGAATATCTGTAATAAAAGCGACCAGCGAAAGACGGCCATTGTAAAGAAATTTTTGCAGATCAGCTTCCTGTTGGATCACATCAAAAGCGATACTATTTAGAAGATTAATCGTGTCAGCCCCTCTATGAATCCTAAACGTGTGCAGTATGATCTTCTCAAATTCCGGATCGAAGGGTAAACTAATATAAGTGTTATTCTGCGCGCCAGCCTCATTTACAATTTGTTTGATCCCATAAAAATAAGTCGTTCGCGATGCCACATCGGTTTGCTGACTGGCTAATAAAACCCGTTCCCCGCCGACGCAATCTAAAGGAGACACCTGAACTTCTTTATAAGAGTAAGAGCGCGCCCATTCTGGAGCCGGTCCTCGGGAATAGGCATCGTTCTCTACAGCCAACAAATAACGGTTATCGGGAATTTTTGATTGAACAATAAACGGCACAGTAAAAAACAAAATAAAAACAATAAAAACTCTAAACATATTAAAACACCTTATATTAGAATATAAAATATATTATGCTTTTTAAATAAATGCAAACAAAACCACTCTCTTACGTTTGATTTATATGTTGGATTAAGTTACGATCTTCCCCATGAAACAACTACCCTATCGAGAACACCATCTTTTCACACTTTTAGAAGAGTATGAAAACGAATCCCTTCCCCTGGATTTTTCCATTAGTCGTTATTTCCGCACGCACAAAGCCCTCGGTTCTAAAGACCGCGCTGAAATAGCGGACACGATTTACACTTTGGTAAGATGGAAAGGGTTGCTTGATCACCTGTGCGAAGGCACACCCTCATGGGAAAAAAGATTTGAGGCGTACCACTCCTTTAAACCTGAATCTTTTCAAACCGATCAATCCATTCCCGCTCCTACGCGTCTAAGTTTTCCGGAGCCCTTGTATCGCCTCCTTTTAGAGTCCCATGGCGAAGCCGCCGCCCAAGACATTTGCTGGGCCAGCAACCACCCGGCGCCGACAACCGTCCGCATCAATCCTCTAAAAACGACCCGTGATGCTATGGTACAGAAATGGAAAGGACTCTTTGAGCTCTCTCCGTGCGTTCACTCCAATCTCGGCATTGTCATCAAGAGGAAACTCAACTTTAATGAACTGCCGGAATTTAAAGAGGGCTTCTTTGAAGTCCAAGACGAGGGCAGCCAGCTCTTGGCCGATCTGGTAGAGGCCGAAGAAGGGCAGCATGTGCTCGATTTTTGTTCAGGATCCGGCGGCAAAACCTTAGCCTTTGCTCATAAACTTAAAGGGAAAGGGCAAATTCACTTACATGATGTGCGTCCTTTTATCCTTTTGGAGGCACGTAAACGCCTCAAACGAGCCGGCATCCAGAACATACAGTTGGTCTCTGCCGGCGACCCCAAATTGAAACGATTAAAAAAGCACATGGACTGGGTATTAGTTGACGCCCCCTGCACCGGAACGGGCACTTTGCGGCGCAATCCTGACATGAAATGGAAATTTTCCGAAGAAATGATGAACCGCTTCGTCGGACAGCAAAGAATGATCTTCGAAACGGCTTTAAGCTACCTTAAACCGGGCGGAAAAATTGTCTATGGCACCTGCAGTCTTCTAAAACAGGAAAATCAACATCAAGTCGATCATTTCTTAAAAGCGTACCCCCTAAAACTTGTTAGCGAACCCTTACAGACAGTTCCAAAAATTGGGGAAATGGACGGCTTTTTTGGTGCTGTTTTTAAATCTCATTAATTTCTACCTATAATAACCGTGCCCCTGCTCGATTAACGCTGTTTGGTCCGACTAACCCACATGGTTTACACAAAAATGGTATAATTTCCTTACATAACGCTATGGGCGATTTTTTTATGCGGTCACGAGGTGTTCGAACCTGAAAGGATCGCCTTCGAGACCTAAACTCAGCTCGTGTGAGCCAATATTTTCCTCTAAAAACGAGACGTCTGATGCCACAAATCCCTGGCTCTGACCTTCTCTATCTGAAATCGTTCCTCCAGTTGACCAATCTAGGGAAAAATCAGCATGAGCGGCCTTGGTTTTACAGCAAGTGTATCTGTGACTGCATCATTATTTCTAGCGAACTTAGGGGGGCAGGCAATAAGCAAGCATATTTTGGATCTCGACGACAAATTACAAAAAGAGTCTCCATCTCAAAAAGTAGCAAAAGCAGTTTGGGATATTTTTAATAAATTGGCTCCGCCGCTTTCTTTTCGTCGAAGAATTTTTACCGTTACTTTGCCGCGCTTTTGTATGATTGCAATGATAACATCAATCCAATTGATAGCTTTAATAAGCTTGAAAAGCTTTCCTCCATCCGCAGCGTCCACTATGGGAACGCCATAACAGTCACAAACTTTACGAACTTCTGCCTGATCACTGGTTGGCTGCCTGCTGATCTGAAAAATCGATATAAAACATCCATGTCAACATGTGATCATTTCCCGCTTACAACACAGTTTACAGGTTCGGGATATCTACTTGGCTTAAATAAAAAAATAATTTATTTATAGCTTTGTTCAAAAAAAGCAGGTCAAAGCATCGGTAAACTCGATTGTGTGTATTTTTTGGACGAAGATGCTGAGTGAAACAAAATCCAGCGTGAAGCAAAGGCTTTCCGCTTTATCAAAATTTCAACTGATTTAAACCGCTAAAATCTAAAGGAGAACGATCGCATGTTTTTTGGGACTGCCGCTGATTCAAATTTTCATCTCGTTTTTAGAGATCTCTTGTCGCTACATGAAGGGGGGAAAATCGATCATCTTATTCAGGAAGCGGCACCGGCCCCTCTAGAACCCGCAAAAAAATATTCCTTTAATCCGCTTCAGCTACTGCGCATCGATCATCCGGAACTTGCTGCCGAGCAAATAAAAAAACAAAAAACATTGCTCTTTCAAAAAAAAATCTGCAATTGGACCACCACTTTAACTAAACAACTTTTCAATTCGATGTACATCCCCGCCTCTCTGGCCTCACTTCAGAAGGTCGTAATGAAAATTTTTACCGAACAAAAAATCCACATCTTAGAAAACAAATTAACTTTAGAAGGATTATGCGACAGTCGCACACAAGAAGACTTGGACCACTTGAACATGATGATTTTTTATACGCTGAATACCCCACAGCTGGAAAAACTAAAATTTCAACCCTCTCAAGGGTCTTCCGTTTTAATTAAAAAAGAAGACCGTTACTTAAAGCCGAGCAATAAAACCAAGAAAAACAACAAACAATCGCGCCTCAGAAAATCGAAAAGCGACTCTGCGTTAGATCAACTGGTTCAAAGGGAAAACCAGCGCATTGATCAGAAAAAACTCCATAAAATCATTTCCACTCAGGGCATACAGCTACACTATCAACAAAAAGCTAATGAATTAAGCTACTTTAATCCTAGCTGGGGAGCAGACTGGAAAGAAAAACTACTCTCTGCATTTAAAGATCTGAAAGAAGAAGAGGCAGTCATTGCAGTAGGGGGGAAACTCGGTACTTTTCAGGTGCTCCAAGTTATTAACGGCTTTATGGAGGACCAGGCCCAAGAATGGAAAATGCTTTACCTGTTTGGCTCCCTAAAACCCACCACTTTTGTAGAAATTTTACCGGCATTTGACGGCATCATCATCAGCAAGTTGAATGAAATTTTCCGACGCTCATCCATTGAAGCTAAGGAATGGTTTCAAAGCGCGTTTCACACCCATAGGACAGGACTGACAAAAAGTTGCAACCGGATGAAAGACGAAATCGATGCCTTAGCGCAAAATTTTAGAGACGACATCAAAGGGTACGCGATCACAGCAACGGATTTGGACCGCATTAAGGAACTCGAGGATCGGATTCTCCTTATCCAAGAATGCACCTATAAGAAACTACAACCGCTCATTAAGGGAATTATTAGACATCGTGAAACCAACCATCTCTTATTCGAAGATATGCCAAAAGAATACGCTATTTTACTTTCACGCGTGATGCAAGGTAAAAATTTTAAAGACCTACCACCCGGAAGTTTATGGCCCATTATCTACCGCAATATTTTTGAAGACGGGGACCATGATGATGAAGATGAAGCTTTTAATATGTTGGGTGAATGGGGGATAACCAATTTCAATGAGTATAAAGAGGTAGGGCTCTTTGGCCTTATTGATGATGTTATATTCGAAGAGCTGAGCAAGCCTGAAAGAAAGCCCAACCTATTTACGATTGCCTATAGGAATTTAGCAAAGCTCGAAATTGAAACGATTGCTGATTTAAAACGACTGAATATCTTTAATCAAACGTTGCTGAAAAATTATTTAGGAAATAAAGACAACCTCGAAAAGCTCACATCATGGTCAAAGTCAGAAGTCCTCTTGTAGCTGCATTCCCTCAGTAGTTTTTTATTTCATACTCTGCTACACTACCTGCATTCTTAAACCGGGCAAGGCGATGTTGAATAAGCTCCTTATATCCTTACTTATACTGTTTTTCTTTACTCCCCTGAACGCAGCTCCTAAAAACTCTTTTTTGATGAAGCAACCCACCCATATCTTCGTCAATAACCGGATCCTCGCCAAAGTAAACGGTAAACCTATCTCAGTAATCGACCTGATGAAAAAAATGGATCTGGTGTTCTACCGGCAATTTCCGCAATATGCTTCCTCCGTTGAAGCCAGGTTCCAGTTTTATCAAGCCAACTGGAAACATATTCTGGAAGAGTTGGTCGATAAAGAATTAGTCATGGCCGATGCCGAAGAAAACAAACTTCCTTTAAGCCAAGGGGATATCCGCCAGGAAATGGAATCGATTTTTGGACCCAATATTATTGCCAACTTAGATAAAGCCGGCCTCTCTTACGCTGAAGCGTCTCAGTTAATCAAAGAAGATCTTACCTTACGGCGTATGATGTCTGCCCGCGTGCATGCTAAAGCTGTGCGGACGATCACACCCTTAATGGTACGCGCCCAATACGAAGAATGGGCCAAACAAAACACAAAACCCGATATCTGGACCTACCAAGTGATTTCCTTCCGCGGAGCTGATGCCGCAAAATCTGAAGAGGCCGCCAAAGCCGCTTATAAAGCGCTTGCCGAAGAAAATATTGGGTTGACCGATCTGCAAAAAAGACTGGAATCCCTCTCTGCCATAGGCGCACAAACGTCTTTTAATATATCCTCAGAATTCGAACATGCGCCAAAAGACGTTTCCGACTCTTACCGTGAATCCCTAGCGCTTTTGCAGCCAGGAACCTTCAGCAAGCCTATTTCCCAACTAAGCCGAAATGGTGACGGGCAAGTGTTCCGCATCTTTTATTTGAAAAGCAATGTGCAGGGCGGAGCAAAACCATTTAACGATGTGGAAAGTAAATTAAGGGACCAATTGGTGGAGCAAGCAGTTTCAAAAGAATCGGATGCCTACATGGCCCGGCTGCGCAAACACTTTGATACCCAATTAAGCAACACCTTACCTGAGGGTTTTCAACCTTTTGAACTTAAATAGACCGGGCGAACTTTTTCAGTATTTAGAACAGATTGGCGCCGCCCCCAACAAACGTCTTTCTCAAAATTTTCTTATAGACGGAAACATCATTCGAAAAATCGTCGCTTTAGCGGAATTACAACCTAGCGAGCAGGTGCTTGAAATCGGGCCCGGACCGGGAGCTCTTACAGATGCTTTACTTGGCCAGGGAGCGAAAGTCGTCGCTGTTGAAAAAGACAACGCTTTTGCTGAAGCTCTTAAGTTAAGAACCGGAGATTTACAAGTTGTCAACGACGATTTCATGAAAGTCGACGTGGACCAACTCATTACCCCTAAAGCCAAGGTCATAGCAAACCTCCCCTACCATTTAACAACACCGATTCTCGTCAGCCTACTGCCGAGACATGACCTTTTCTCCAGTTTGATTGTGATGGTGCAATTAGAAGTGGCCGAAAGATTGACAGCCCCTCCGGGGAATAAGACCTATGGTTCCCTGACTTTGTTAGCAAACGTCTATTCTACCCCAAAGTTTGGATTTCGCGTCAGCCGTACATGCTTTTATCCCAAGCCGAATGTAGACTCTGCCATGCTGCGTTTCGATCTGAAGCCACCGGCACCCGAAGCAAATGAAGAGGCTTTTTTTGTATTGACCCGCTCTGCCTTCGGCCAGCGGCGTAAAATGTTAACGACATCCCTTGCCCGTCTTTATCCTAAGGAATGGGTAGCTGGCGGTCTAATCCATCTCGGTTTTGACGAACGTACCCGTCCTGAAGTGCTTTCTGCGGAAAATTTCTTAAATTTATACCGCTATCTTAAGCAAAAGCAGCAAGAACACTAAGAAAGCTGCTCCCCCTGCGAGATATTTCCAGAATGCGCTTCCCTGCAACACGTTCATCATACGCTGCCATAGACTATAATCGACCGATTCTGCCGCGAAAAGGGGTTCTTGTTTAATTTCCTTTCCCTCCGCATCTTTAAACGACAGCATGCCGACCAACTGATCCTGTACTACTGGAAGCGCGATGTCTTCCCAGTGCAAAGTGCATTTAACCGTAACTTCTTCAGAAGGATAATATTCAAGGACCACATCCTCTTTTACATAAGAAGGCACTGCCTTTTGTGCCCCTTTGAGCATTAAAGATGCTTTCATAGGTCCTTCTTTAATCAGAATTTTCTGTTGTTTCTTTTCGGCAAAAGCAGCGTTGAATAGTTTAATGGCGTCGGCAAACATGGCATCCCGCTCATCGCTCTTCATCAGAACGGCGATCAAACGGCGATCACCCTCCTTGGCAGCTGCCACCACACAATTTTGCGCCGGAGTTGTAAAGCCCGTCTTTACGCCGATGGCTTTAGGGTAGAAATATTTCCCTTTGCGCAACAATTTATTGGTTTGCAGCAACGTTGTGGCTTTTTGCTTGTTTGTATCAGGCCGTGTATAGGTGACTGTTTTGACAATTTCACAGAAAGCTGGATCTTTCATTGCCTCTTGCGTCATGCGGGCCATATCCCAAGCCGTTGTTTTATGAGCGGGATGATGTAGGCCATGGGGATTCTTAAATGACGTTTCCATACAGCCGATTTCTTTAAGATAGCGGTTCAATTCCTCCATAAATACCGGAATCGTGCCTCCCATATACTGGGCAATTACATTCGAGGCATCCCCGCCTGAAGCGACCATCATGCCATACAATAAATCCTTGAGAGACAACTCCTCCCCTTTTTTAATTCCTATATGGGAAGCGCCCGGAATAAGCCAATAGGCAGGCATAGAATAATTGGAGCGCTTCATTTCTTCTTCGCTAACCGTGGCGATCGCATCATGCTCTGCAAGCACTTTTTTGTTAAGATGAGCCCCTTGATTTTTCAACGTATAGAGAGCTGTAGCGATTTTTGTCAGACTAGCGGGATATTGGGGAGCATGACTTTTCTTTTCGTAAAGGATAGCGCCGCTGTCGGCATTAATCAGAATCGCCGACTCGGCTTTGACATTGATGTTCAGCGGTTTGGCTTCGACTGCCTGTAACGCTAGGCACATTAATATAAGGATAAAGTAAGGTTTCATAGGGGCATTTTACTGAGCAGAAGACTTGAATCCAATAAAAAATAATCGCGAAAGAGATTATAATGGCACAGATATTGCATTCTCCTACCTAAAGAAAAAAAAGGGGAGAATCCATGCACAACCTCACATTATTAGAAGCCTGTTTTAAAAAATTCATCAAAGACATGCCCTCCTGGTTACCGGAAGATATTGTTGAAGTTGATCTGCCTCTTCTTCACAAACTAGACTTGCTGCACTACCACGATCCGGAATATAACGATCCCAACCTTACCCGCTATTTTCACGTCATTGAATCCAACGAAAAAATCACGCTGATTAATGATGAATTTGTGGTTTGGATCGTGCCAGAAAAAATAGAAGACACGCCCTTCACTTATTCCTTGATCGCTTTAAACCGCCCTAAAGAACCGGAACTTCAACTCTGCTTTGTCACCTCAGGTGTTTATAATACTTCGCGCCTTGTTTTACGGGTACTAGAGAAATACCTAGAGGAAATACAAGAAAATGAAAAAATGCTAACGGATCTCTCGAATGGCACGGACCACGATTAAACGGTCACTATCACCAGCTATAGACGACAAAGTCGACAATTTTATCCGCTAAAACTTCTCCCAGGGGCCTCATGACAGCGTCATAGGCCTCATCGTAATCATTGACCTGCCCTAATGAGAAGATATTTTCCCCATCCCTTACAAAGTAATAGGCATGGTCGAAATCCACACTGGCATAGATCCGAGCAGGACCAAGCACTGCGCAACCGGACGTAGAATCCTTCACGGTGACTTCGGCCAAAACAGTAATTCTCGTTTCGTTCGGGATGATGGCATGGGTCAGCTTCCCTTTTTTATTCAAATCGTAGCAATACCCGATATTTTCGTCATAAAGTTCAAGAACGGAAACTTTTAAGATAAGCTGGGCACAGTTCGTCCTATATTCAAATCCTCCTGAACGCGAAATCGCTCGGACCAATGCCGAGGTCATCTCCCCGGTTTTGTCACCCTCGATATAAGGCACCATAACCGTCTGGTAGCGCGCAGGAAGGGCGCCTTGGCCAAATTGGTAGCCGCAACCGCTCAAGACACTTAGAGACAACAGCAAAATCCACTTCATTTAAGAAGCCGAGCCCTCTTGCAAGGGTTCATTCCCTAAATCCAAGACAGCATCGGTTTCTGGAAATTCTTCTAAAATAGCAGGGTCTGTCAAATCGAGAGCTTTTGGATATAGGCGATGGAGCCTTGCACGACACTTTACAGCAATTTGCGTGTTAGAAAAATCGCGGTAAGCCTTTTGGTAATAAATGACAGCAGCTCTCGGTTGGCCAACCCGCTCATAAAACTGGCCGGTATCGTATAGCCCTCTCGCGTAGCGTTCTTTAATGCGCATCAGATCAGCCCGTGCTTCTTCCAGTCTTTCTTCGCGCGGGAATGCCGCTTCAAAACGATTTAGATTAAGTTCTGCAAAAGCCATCAGATCGGGATTATGGAATTCTTTTTCGCTCTGCTCCAAATATACTTTATTCATATACAAGAAACTATCGGGAGCCAATTCATGCTTAGGAAAACGACGCACAAGGGCCTGAAAAGAATCGATGCTGCCTTGATAATCTCTTTGTTCCCACAGTAAACAACCTTTATAGAATAAGGCTTTGACAGCTAATTCATGATTCGGCATAGCGCCTAGAACTTCATCATAGATTTCAAGCGCATTCTCTTTGCCGCTGGCCCATTTGGGAAGAGTTTTTGTACCGAATAATCGTCGTCTTTGGCCGGCCCTGTACTGTTCGGCAATATAAAACTTATACTCAATGGCTTCTTCAAAATAGATGGGATTGGTTTGGGAGTTAAGATAATCGTTAAGTTCGCTATTAGCTAAATCTAACTCTCCGAGATGATAATGGCTTACTGCCAAATAAAAAAAAGCGTCTTGCCCAAAACTAGTCTCGGGAAAGGTATTGGCTAAAATCTGCATGTGTTCGGCTGCAGTTGCCCAGGAGCCATTATAAAAGGCTTCCTGCCCTTTTGCAAAATGTTCTTGTGGGACCAAGTAAGGAGCATTCTCTTTCAGCAGTGGTTGTCCATCTACCACTACCCATCCGGCATTAAGAGAACTGAGGGCAATTACAGCCCATACGATATAGATTAAGAAGTACTTGTGCATGTAAATTCCCTTCACGTTAAGGAATAACATTTTAATCGGTGAGCTAAATAGGTGCAAGCCTACACATCCAGTTTAGAGAAGTAACCGCAGACCGAAGGAGGAAGGAGGAGGAGGGAAAAACGGCCTGCGGTTCAGGAACTTTTGTATCAATGCGCCCATTATATGAAAAGAACTTCTCATCTGCAATTTTTAAAAAATTCCAACTGATATAGTATCCATCTTTTACCGAATCTCATTCAATATTTCCAAATTTTGAATGCACGTCGGATAATCTAAAGGCTGCAAGCAGGAGTGACCTCATCGAAAATACCTTTAAAAATTCTACCGGAGAATACACATGTCCAATGCACCCAGAAATCGTGCAAGATCGTCCAGGACAGTGCCCTATATGCGGAATGACCTTAGAACCAAAAAACATTGGACCACACGTTGAAGATTCCGCATACAAGAATATGAAATTTAGGTTTTGGATAGGAACTGTATTTTCCATTCCCGTCTTCATCCTTGCTATGGGTGATATGGTCCCTATTTTAAGTGATTTTATTCCTGCAAACATCTCCCGCTGGATGCAATTAATTTTTAGCACGCCGGTAATTCTGTGGGCAGGTTGGCCTTTTTTTGAAAGAGGATGGCAATCTGTCATCAATCGACACCTGAACATGTTCACTTTAATTTCATTGGGAGTAGGCGTTGCTTATCTTCATAGCCTAATTGCCTTCTTTTTTCCACAGGTGTTTCCAAACTTATTTCTTCATCATGGTTTTGTCCCCCTTTACTTTGAGACAGCAGCCGTCATTACGATTTTAGTCTTATTAGGTCAAGTATTAGAACTTAAGGCCAGAGGCCAAACCGGCCAAGCAATAAAAGCTTTATTAGGAAGCGCCGCTAAAACGGCTAGAATTATCGCTAACGGCAAAGAAAGCGAAATCCCTATCGATCAGGTAAGAGTGGAAGATATTCTACGCGTTCGGCCAGGAGAGAAAATCCCTGTGGATGGAGCTATTTTAGAAGGCAAAAGCTCCATCGATGAATCCATGATTACAGGAGAACCCATCCCAGTCGAGAAGGGGCCGGGCGGCCCGGTCATCGGAGGAACAATCAATCAAACAGGTAGTTTCTTGATGCAAGCCAAAAAGGTCGGAAATGAAACGTTACTTTCCCGTATAGTTCAAATGGTTGCAGAGGCTCAGCGCAGTCGAGCTCCTATTCAGAGTCTTGCCGATCAAATTTCAAGTTATTTTGTACCCTCCGTCATCTTCATCTCCATTCTCACTTTCATCCTATGGGCATGGTTAGGCCCCGAACCTTCTTATATTTATGGTTTAGTTAATGGAGTTGCCGTTTTAATTATTGCATGTCCATGTGCTCTCGGCCTTGCGACTCCCATCTCCATTACAGTGGGTATGGGACGGGGTGCAGAAGCAGGAGTATTAATAAAAAATGCCGAGGCTTTAGAGAAATTAGAAAAAGTGAAAACTATTGTAGTGGACAAGACAGGCACTCTGACGGAGGGCAAACCCAAGCTTATGGAAATCATTGCAAGCGATCCGCAAAAAGAAATAGAAGTGCTCCGTCTTGCGGCAGCGGTAGAGCAAAACAGCGAACATCCTTTAGCAGCATCCATCGTTCAGGGCGCTAAAGAACGCTCTATTATTGTGCCTAAAGTTGAAAGTTTCGAGTCTATCACAGGGCAAGGTGTCATCGGTAAAGTAGACAATCGAGAAGTGATCGTGGGTAAGCCTAATTTTTTACAGAAAAGAAAAGTCATAAACGTTGCCAGTTTTGAACAGAAAGCTTCCGCATTGCAAAAACAGGCTCAAACAGTCATGTTTGTGGCAATAGAGGGTCAAATGACTGGTTTAATTACCGTGAGCGATCCTATTAAAAACTCCACACCTGATGCTGTTCGTGAACTTCACCGCCTTGGACAAAAGATCATCATGCTCACAGGAGATAACGAACAGACTGCCCAAGCAGTCGCTGAAAAACTAACGCTAGATGAGTTTCATGCTGGCGTAGCCCCCGAATCCAAGCAAATCTATGTAAAAAAATTAAAGGGAAACGGGGAATTTATTGCCATGGCAGGAGACGGTATCAATGATGCTCCAGCTTTAGCTACAGCAGATGTGGGCATTGCAATGGGCACAGGAACTGATGTCGCGATGGAAAGCGCCGGAGTGACTTTAGTTAAAGGAGATTTAATAGGCATAGTACGTGCCATTCGTTTAAGCCGCTCTATGATGAAGAACATCCGCCAAAACCTTTTTTTAGCCTTCATTTATAATGTATTGGGCATTCCGATTGCAGCCGGAATTCTCTACCCATTTACAGGACTTCTTCTAAATCCGATCATTGCAGCTCTGGCGATGAGCTTAAGTTCGGTCTCTGTTATTGCGAATGCATTAAGACTGCGCCGACTAAAGCTTTGACGAAAGCAATAGGTTCTAATCAATTTCTTCCAGGGCCTTAGGCCGCCATGATAGAAAAGATAAATATTGATCACACATGTGGGCGTGTGTTTTTGAAAAAACTAATCCTGAGTACCCGATGAGTGAAGATAAAATGCATATGGGTAAAAAAAGAATCATTGCCCCCATGGCCATGACCTTTAAAATGAGCGCTGTTTCTTTTTCAACAAACGGTAAATACCCTCTGCCTAAACGTGCCACATAATAAGTCTTACCGAAGGCAATACGGAGGAAGGCAAGGCCTACATCGCCTAGTTTTTCTCCAACATCTTTATAGATATCTAACCCTGTAAGTTTAGTCATTGAATCATTATTAGAAAATCCAATCAAGTACATCTAATGTTTCACTCCAAGATTACTCATTCTGACAGGCTTAAAACTCTACTTCGAGCACGCCTTCACATTCTTTCAATTTTTTTTGCAAATCGCCCGTTGTTTCTATTCCCCAGGGAAGATCGATATGCAAAGCAGCAAGAAAGCGCCCTTCCGCCACAAAGTCTACCTGCAAGGGATTCTGCCCCCTATGCTTCTCAAAAAGCTCTTTGAGGTGCAAAATGTGACTGAGACGCACTTTATCGGCATCGAGTTTAAGTGAGGCTTTTTTGACAACAGCCATCGTTTTCTTCTCCGGCGGCTTGGCCGCAGTTTTTGCTTTACCGTTTTTTTTCACATGCGCCATGCGCTGCACCATCTTTTTGGCACGGTCAAAGGCTTGGTCGCATTGCAAGACGGCAGCTTCATTAGCTTGGGTCAAGTCATCGAACCAACGGCACGAAAGGCGCGGGGTTCCTTCACTCCTATCAACCTGCAGCACAGCATAAAGCAGTTGATTTTCACGGATGAGGGCATGTTTTTCTTCATAGAGTTCCGGCCATATCGGCAATTCCATGCTTTCAATACCATCGCTGATCATTAAAATCGCAAATTTGCGCTGAGATTTAGAGGAAAAAAGCACGCGTACGGTTTCGACTAAAAAAGCAGAGCGAAAAACGGCGTCATGGTCTAAATCTTCCACACGCCTTAGGGGAATGCAGGATAAGCGGTTTAAAAGATGGGCGTACACATCCATCGGGTGACCCGTCAAGAAGAACCCCAGCAGTTCTTTTTCTCGCAGCAGCATGTGTTGTTTTGGCGTGGCTATTTTGACTTCAGGAGGCGTGGAGAACATATTTTCGCTGCCGCTGTCCATCAAGTCAAAAAAGGAACGCACCCCTTTTTTATTTTCTTTCTGTTCTTTGATGGCAGTATCATACATCGGCTCAACACAGATCCGCAGTTGGTCGCGCGTCCAGCCAGTACCATCGAAACAACCGGCATCCACTAGCCCTTCGATCGCTTTTTTACCTACCCTGCCGGTATCCACCCTCTTTATGAAATCGTATAAGCTGTTATAGGAACCATTGCGTATGCGCTCTTCGACGATGGCCTCAACGGCTGCTGTACCGATCCCTTTGATGCCGCCCATAGCAAAGCGGATCCCTTTAGGAGAGGCTGCAAACGTGAGACCGGCCTCATTCACATCGGGAGATAGGATGGGAATGTTCATTGCCTTGCTTTCTCGAATGAATTTTGCCACTTTGGTCAAATCGTGGCTGTCGCAGGTCATCAAAGCGGCCATCCACTCTTTGGGGTGATTGGCCTTTAAATACGCTGTGATATAGGCAATATAGCCATAGGCGGCCGCGTGCGACTTGTTAAAGCCGTATTCGGCAAATTTTTCCATCTTGTCAAAAACAGTGACGGCCGTTTCTTCTGCAATACCGTTCTTAAGGGCACCTTCTTTGAATTTCTCCCGTTCTTTGGCCATCTGCTCTTTATCTTTTTTTCCCATGGCGCGGCGCAAGACGTCACCTTCACCTAAGGAGTAGCTAGCCAGCTTCTGGGCGATTTGCATGACCTGTTCCTGATACACCATGATTCCATACGTCTCAGACAAAATCTCTTGCATCCAAGGATGGTCATATTCGATCGGCTCGCGCCCATGCTTTCTATTGATAAAGGAAGGAATCATATCCATCGGACCGGGGCGATAAAGAGCGCCGACGGCGATAATCTCTTCAAACTTATCAAGGTGCAGCTGGCGGGCCAAATCCTGCATGCCACCCGACTCCAGCTGGAAGATGCCCATGGTTTTCCCTTGGTTCAGCATCCTAAAAGCGGGCTCATCGTCTAAGGGCAGGTTAACCCAATCGATTACCTTTCCGGTAGCGTCACGGATAGCGTCTACGCAGATTTGGATTGCGGTCAACGTCTTTAATCCCAAAAAGTCGACCTTTAACATACCCACCTGCTCTACAGGCTTCATGGAATACTGCGTTACCGGCATTTCGGCATCTTTAGAGACGCACACCGGAATGTGCTCCACTAGAGAATCACCACTAATGATAATACCTGCAGCATGGATACCGGTATTACGGATCGAGCCTTCCAAGGCTTTACCCAGGTCGATCAGGCGGCGCGTTTCCTCGTCCTGTTCATAAAGGGTTCTTAAGTCCTGATCCTTTTCTAAAGCAGTCTCAAGAGTGATATTAAGATCTTCAGGCACCAGCTTGGCAATTTCATTCACTTTGGCAAGGGGCACGCTAAGGGCCCGACCCACATCGCGCAGCACCATTTTGGCTTTCATCGTGCCGAAAGTGATGATCTGGGCGACATTGTCTTTACCGTACTTTTCGAGGGTATATTGGATCACCTCGCCGCGTCGGTCCATGCAGATATCGACGTCGATATCAGGATAGGAGATACGTTCCGGATTGATAAAACGCTCGAAGAATAAGTGAAAGCGCAACGGCTCAATATCGGTAACACCGATCAGATATAAAACAATTGAGCCGGCTCCCGATCCCCTTCCGGGACCGACGGGGATATTATTTTGCTTGGCCCAGTGGATGAAATCCCAGACGATTAACAAATAATCGCACATCCCTTTGGGAGCAATGACGCTCATTTCAAGATTTAGGCGCTCTCTGATAACTTCCAGAGGATCGCGTCCGGGATAAACTTCCTGAACTTTGGCCAGCCTTTCCGGGGTGTACCGCTTGGGAATTCCCTCCTCGCAAAGCTGCATCAGGTACTTATCAACAGAAGCATTCCGCTCTTCGTTGGTGTAGTTTTTTCCTTGCAGTTCGGGCGGTACGTAAACAGGATAATGCTTGGCCTTAAAATCGATTTCTAGACGACATTTATCGGCAATTTCCAAAGTAGCGGCAAGGGCTTCGGGCAAATCGGCAAATAAAGCCGCCATTTCTTGCGCAGATTTGAAATACAACTCGTGCGAGGAATAGGTACGCCTTTTGGGATTGGGTACGCGGAATTTAGGATTACCTAGTGAATCTTTTTCCCACAGTTCGCAAGGTTCTCCCGACTGGATATTAAGCAGCACTTCATGAGCTCGCCAATCGGCTCGATCAATGTAGTGGCTATCGTTGGTTGCCACTATCTTAACGCCTTTGCGCTTGGAAGCTTCCAGCAGACGCTCATTTAGCATATTTTGGCGCTTGATATAATCTTGATACTGCTGCTGAAGCCAAGACTCCTGGTACAGACCGTCGGCTTGCTGCTGCTCTTCTGTCATCGGGTGACGCTGCAGCTCGATATAAAAATCTTGACCGAATAACTTTAAATACCAATCGATAAGGGCATCCAAACTTTCCGGGGTGCCCTCCATGGCCTCATGAGAGGCGCGCGAACTCATGCAGCCCGACAGGCAAATCAGGCCTTCGCAGTGTTTCTCTAATAACTCATGGTCGATGCGTGGGTGGTAGTAAAAACCTTCCAAAAAACCGATGGAAGTGAGTTTGCATAAGTTGCGGTACCCTTGGCTGTTTTTAGCCAATAAAGTCAGATGAAAAGCCGCTTTCTCTCCCCGTTCTTTTTTCTTCTCATGACGCGAATTGGGCGCTACATAAACCTCGCAGCCAATGATAGGCTTAACACCGGCATCTTTGCAGGCTTTATAAAATTCGACGGCGCCGTACAAATTGCCATGATCCGTTAAGGCAACAGAAGGCATACCGAAGGCCTTGGCTTTTGCGGCAATTGCTTTTACCGGGGCCGAAGCATCAAGAATCGAGTATTGGGAATGAACATGCAGTGGTACAAACATAAGACATTTAGAATAATGGAAAATTGGAAAAGATTAAAGGGAAGAATCAAGGGGAATTCCCCTGATTCTACAATTGAATGTATCCGACGACAGGCGCGTGGTCTGAAGGAGCGCTTTGAGTCCCGGGAGCGACTTTTATCCTGCGGATCTCGGCAAAATCCAAAGTTCTTTATAACTAAAGAAACTAGAGAGAACGCTAGTCATTCTCTTTTACCCATTTTTGCACCTGATGCCACAACGAAGGAGAAACCATGGGTGTGTAATGACCAAGCATTGTATGACGTTGTTCGTGTGAAGGGTCTAAACCCAAGCTGCCGCGGTTTCCCGGCACCATTTCATCGGAGGTGGAATAGATAGCATAGTATTTATTTATATCGATGCCGTGTTTGAGTTGATCAAGAAAACCGTTTTCATTTCTCATTTGCTGATAACGCTTCGGCTTAATAAATAGGGAAGGCAGACAGGCTGTCGCCTTGGCCATAAAGTCCAGAAGGGGCGGTGTTGCCCATGGAGTGGAAATGGTGATCACTTTTTTGACATTTCCAGGATGGGCTTTCTCATAATTAGCAGCCACCAAACCACCCATCGAGTGCCCGATCAAAATCACATTATCCCGCCCGGTATCTCTTTTGATCTGCTCAACTTTTTTTGCCACTTTTTGTGTATATTCTTCAATTCCATTAGAGGATTCGTTTGAAAGAAGTCCATCCAAATTCAATGAAAAAGTCGAGCCATACTCTTGACCTTTTAAAAACTGCCTGCCTATTACCCACTGCATTTCATTGAACCCGTTGCCATGAATGCAGAGAATCGGATCTTTATCTTTCTTAATTTCGCTCGTTGCCGGATCGAGATTAGGCTTGAAAATAGCCGCATAAAGCACCAGTCCCAAGGCCGGCAAAAACATCAGCACATCAGTAAAGATCGCTACAGCAAAACAAGCCACTTTTAATGCGGTTTGACCAAAAGTAGTCGGTTTTTCTGCGGTTTCTTCCCTTAAGGGAATATACGGACTCTGGTTATGAATTCTTTGGGACAAATCCATTAACACCTCAAAATTAAATTATAATTTAATTAAATTGTATCTCAATTTTATTAAGATTTGATCAAATTAACATACCTCTATATATTATTCAGCCTTCACTCAGGAGATTACCGATGAACCCCATTCATCTTAAACGGACACGGGAAGAAGATCCTACGTTATTAGCAGATCAACAGGCTCCAAAAAAATCAAGGCTAGAGCAAGCGATCGAACGCCTAGCAAAACGTAAATTCGTAGAGGAATCAACGTCATCGACACAACCTCACCCAAAAAAAATGCGTTACTTTGAAACTGTTTCAAGAAAACGTACCCGTGTTGAAGAGATCATGCAAGAGCCCCTCACAAAAAGACAACGTCTTGAGCAAGTGATCAAAAAACGCACCAGAGAAGAAACAATCTCACCAGCAAGAACCTTAAAAAAGGCCCGCAGCGACAAAGAGAATCCAACGATTCGACCACCGCAAACACCTGTCGCACCGAATATTTTTCAAGATATCTCCAATCGTAAGATTCAGCTTCCAAAAATTAGAACAAGGCAGGCACCCACTCCCATCCAACGCGCTCCAAAAAGAAGAAACGAGACTTCTGAATTGATTGTGGAACGGGAGACAAAACGGCAAAGAACGGCGCCAATTAATGAACTGATTAACGCATTCGCCAGAATAAATTTAGGATCTAAAATCTAAAATAAAAGGGTCCATGGAACCATCGGGCAGAAAAATTTTAAGCAAGCTCAGGTTCTGCGCTTTTTTGTGGACGGGGCATAGGGAGGGTGATAGATTTCTTGGTAATATTCCAAAGAGGCAATAAAAGTCCGATGGCCAGCAAACTACAGATAGCCATTCCCAGAAAATACCCTTCCCAACCCAGTTCTTGCGTGATTTTACCTAAAGGGTAACCTGCCATCGCCGCTCCCATGTAGGCGAAGCAGCCGACAAACCCGGTAGAGGTAGCGGCAGCTCGTTTATGGGACAGTTCTGCAGCAGCTACACCGATCAACATCTGAGGTCCGAAGATGGAGAATCCAATGAAAAACATCGCAGCTGAATCAAGAATCGGATACCCTGCCGGCAAGCACCAAAAAAGAGCGAGAGAGAGAAACATAGCCAACGAAAATAAAACGTTGACCGGTCCTCTGCGAGCACCGAACATACGATCGGATACCCAGCCGGCAAAAAGACTGCCAAAAAAACCGCCCACCTCAAACATAGAAACGCAGCCATAAGCACCAATTTGGCTATAACCCTTAGTTTCGATCAGGTAAAGTCCAGTCCAATCATTAACGCCGGTTCGTACAACATACACAAAGCAGTAAGCAAAGGCCAATAGCCATAAAAATTTGTTTTTCAATATATAATCCACTAAAATTTCTTTAGTGGAGGGCTTGTTTTCGTTCTCAATTTCACTTAACGAAGCGCCGCCATAGTCATTACGAAATTTTTCAATCGGCGGCAAGCCGAGTGACTGAGGGGTATCGCGCAAACGATTAATCAGGAATAACCCGCCGAAAATACAAATAATCCCCGGTACATACATTGCATAGCGCCATCCCCAAAGGTAAAGGCAAGCGCCGGAAATCCAAAAGATGACAAAAGATCCGACATTATGGGATACATTCCAGGTTGACCACCATGATCCCCTTTCGGAATGGGAATACCAATGAGTTAAAAAATGGGCGCATGGCGGCCAGCCGAATCCTTGAAACCAACCGTTTAAGCCCCAAAAAAGGGCAAAAAAGTATATGGAGGAGGACATGCCGAACAAAATATTGAATAATCCCGTCATCACCAGGCCAAAGGCCATAAAGTAACGCGGATTCGACCGATCGGAGAGAATTCCGCTACCAAATTTACTGATCCCATAGGAAATCGATAAAATGCTAGCCAACATCCCGAGCTGGCTTTTATCATAATGAAGATCTTCGATCAGCCCCGGCATAGCGAAGGTGAAGCTTTTTCGTGTAAAATAGTAAAGAGCGTAACCGATAAATGTGGAGTACAGAATGCGCAGACGCCAGTAGTTGTAAGTCTTACTAACAACCTCCGGATCTTCGATTTCTTTGATATAAGGGGCTGGTTTAAACAAATTGAGCAGCACGCTCACATCTTTCTCCATTTTTAACCGCAAAAACAAAAACATTTCGCCGAGCGGTGTTAATCCCAAACCATCAGAATTATGGTCTTTTCAAACAATTATTTCAAGAATTTTCTCTTAAGGGGGATTCGTTTAAAAAGCGCTTCTTCCATAAGAAGATCTCTTGACGCTAGATATGTATATATGCTAGAACGTCACCAATGTAAAAAAAATGCACGCATGATCAAGCTTACCTTAAACACGGATACCAATTCAACGGTCTTCTCATTTGATAAAGATGAGATTTTAATCGGCAACGAGTCTTCCGAACATAACGATCTGCGTTTAAAAGCTGCGTTTATCAAAGAACTTCATCTTAGAATCACCCGCGAAGAGGGGCAATTCGTTTTAATTAACTCTGCCGGCGACCCATTTGCTTGCTTGAATGGCCTGCCTTTCGGAAAAAAACCTTTAAGGGATTCCGATTTGATAGACCTACATGGATTCAAGATCCACGTAGAGTTGCAGGAGTATGAGTCCTTGGATAAATTTGAGGAGCCGCAAGAAGACGCTTTTGATCTTGAAGCTTTGATGAAAGAAGTCGAGAGCCTCGATTCAAAAGCAACAACATATCCCGTAACTGAAACCCTGTCAAAAGATGAAAAACCTTCATTAAAGATCAATTACTACCTTGACGAGTTCGATGATGAAAGCGCGCAATGGAAAGCGGAAATACCCGTGCCAATTGAAGATCCCGCAAAAAACGGCGGCCTTGCCAACCATTGGAGAATGCTCGCTTCTCTGCTATTTGCCATCATTTCGCTGAGCACCGTTATTTGCAGTGGTGTTTATTTCAGAGAAAACGGCAAAAATAGCCAAGAAGAAAAAAAAATCGCGGCAGGAATAGCTGATATTGCCATGGCACTGACTAACGCCAAACTCAATCACATTGTGCCCGATAAGCAAAACTGGTCCGACCCTGACTTCTTAAGAAATATTTTACCGCGCGTTATCGCGCCTAGTTTACATACACAAGCACAAATAGACAGCCAAGGGCAATTTATTGACTATCCCTATAGGCTCCGCATCTACACAAGTGTAGGTATGGATAGGTTTCTTGTTATTGCGCAACCCGCCCCAAATATAATGCAGTGGATCATCCACAAAAAAACATTAGCCATTGATTCCAATGCCATGGAGTTACGTAAAATAGCAGATTTAAAAGAGTTGAACCGCCTACTGGCAAATCCGGATCCGCTAGAGGATAAAAACGGTGCAGAAGTATCCCGCGTATTGAAGGAGGGCACATTGATGTCCCTCTCTTCCTTGACAGGACAGAAAAATCATTGGGGATTTTCCCCACCAAAAGCCCTTGGATTTTTCCGCCCAGGAGCAGAAAACAATATTTACAATGCGCCGCGTTATTACCCCTTCGGCGAGGATTTTTTAAGAAAGGCCGTGCATTTATACCATAATACCTCCGCTCATGAAGATGTCTCACTACTGCAAGATGACATGGAAGAAATTTCCCGTTTTTCAGACATAGTGCTCTACACATCGCAAGGGTTGCAGTTAGCCGTGGAAGCACAAAAAGCCTTAGCGTCATTCGCCCCTCATTCCAAATTTTTAGTGGCCTACGTACAATTTAATCCTAAAGGATTTGTTGCCGGCAGTCAGTTATTGATGAATGAAGGACGTGAAGAAATTGCCTTCCTGGAACCTAAAAAATCGTTCACTGCCTTGTTGCCTAAACCGGTAACGGCTGAAGAAGAAAATCTAGAGCTCGGCTTTGATGAGGCAGCATTTAATGAGGCATACTCTGAAGAAAGCAAGGAAGTCGAAAGGAACCATCCCCTTTTGCTACAACTCAACGCCTTATACAAAAGCAGACAACACGCTCTCAAATCCTTAAGCACAGCCATGATCGAGCAACTTAAAAAGCATGAGCGCAATTTTCAAAACGCCTTCGAAAATGATTTTGATAAGCTCTATGAGATCTATTTAAAAACAGACCGTATGCACCACTCCAAAATTGTGGGGGAAATCAATAAGCTATCGCAAGAATATTCTGATATGCCTCAAGAACTCTTCATGGAATATACAAAAAAATCGAAGCTGCACACGATTGCCCATGAGGTGTTTGAAGGAGAAACAAGCCATCAAGGATCTGAATTTGATCTCGAGAAAAATTTAGCAGAAATAACTGCAGCAATTTCATTAAAAGAGCTAGAAGATAAAGTTCAGGCGTCCGACGATGCCTTACAACTGAATTATTTTACAGAACCTGAAAAAGTTGCAAGCGCCCAGGACCGGATACATGGCAAGGTCATGGACAGACTGGCCTATTTTATACTTTCCGCTGAAAGCCCCTACGCAGTCAACGCTCCGGATCCAGCAGATCGCCTGGCATTAGTTTATATCCTGGAAAACTGTTGGACCTCCGATTCAAATGAAAAAGAGTATTTTTTAGCAGAATTCGATCGCTTAAAAGAGCACGGAAGTTTAACGATAAGCAGCCCCTCCCCCCTTTAGGGAGTATTGCTCAAACTCCCCCTAGCTGAATTATCGCTTTCCATGCTAGAATCGGCCCTTTAAGTTTCTACAGGGGACTAAAGAACATGGATTATACTGCACCTCCAGGAGTCTTCGACATCCTGCCCGATGAACCGAAAGATGTCTGGAGACGCTCCCATTTATGGTTGTATGTCGAATCCATCATGCGTAAAACGGCGCGTGAGTTCGGATTCCAAGAGATCAGAACGCCAATTTTCGAAAAAACGGATCTATTTCAGCGCAGTGTCGGAGAAACTTCCGACATTGTATCTAAAGAAATGTACACCTTTGAAGACCGTGGCGGCCGTATGCTCTCTTTAAGGCCCGAGGGCACCGCACCGGCGATTCGAGCGTTTATCGAAAATAAACTTGCCAGCCGGGGGCCTGTCCACAAGCTTTTTTACATTGCCCCTATGTTCCGCTATGAAAGGCAACAGGCCGGCCGCTATCGACAGCATCACCAATTCGGTGCCGAAGCGATCGGCAATTCAGCGCCGGAACAAGACGTCGAAGTGATCGATCTTCTCTATACTCTTTATGCCCGCTTGGGACTGAAAAATCTACGCGTGATGATCAGCTCCCTTGGCAGCAAAACAAGCCGCGACCGTTATCGGGATGCTTTGAGAGATTATCTCAAAGATCATACCTCGCACCTTTCAGAAGATAGCAAAAAACGGCTGGAAGCAAATCCTTTACGCATTCTAGACTCTAAGGATGCCGCTGATCAACAGCTGCTGATTAACGCCCCATCCATTCTCGATTTCTTAGAACCGGAGTGCAAAGAACACTTCGAGTCTGTGCTAAACCTGCTAAAAATCTTGAATATCCCCTTCGAGATCAATCCCCGTCTGGTAAGAGGTCTGGACTATTACAACCGCACAGTTTTTGAGGTGGTTTCAGAAAGTCTCGGATCGCAAAATAGCATCGGCGGAGGGGGCCGCTACGATAGCCTAATCAGCGAATTAGGAGGCCCGGAACTTCCAGCCCTTGGCTTTGGCACCGGAATCGAAAGAATCATCCAGTCAATGATAAATCAGGAAGTTTCCCTGCCGGCACCCTATCAACCCACCCTTTTTCTGATTCCACTTGGTGACAATGCAAAATTGGCCTGTTTCAAAATCTTACATGACTTAAGAATGGAAAATATTCAAGCGCAAATGGACTTTACCGGTAAAAAGTTGGGAAAAGTCATGCAACACGCCAATCAAATTGGCGCGGAATTTGTCGTTGTCATCGGAGATAAGGAAATCGAAACCGGAAATGTGGAATTAAAAAATATGGCGAGCGGCGAATCTCTTTCAGCTCCCATAAAGTCCCTAAGCAAAATACTGCGCTTCCAAACCTCGGAAGAGGACTTTATCCATCTTTGGAATGAGATCAGTGCGCCTTTTGACCATCCTTTGGAAGCTAAATTTTTTCTAGATAAAATTAAAAAATCGATCGACAGCACCACTAAGATTACTAAAGATCTGCAGGCTGCGGTCCAACAAATTGAAACCCTCATATAATTATGTTTGACTATAGACGTACACACCATTGCGGAAAATTAAGAAAAAGCGATACAGGACAAGCCGTAACCTTATCCGGCTGGGTTCACCGCCGAAGAGACCACGGGGGATTAATTTTTATCGACTTAAGAGATCGTTTCGGTCTCACACAGCTTGTTTTCGATCCCAATAAAAAACCAGAAGTCCACCTTTCAGCAGAAAAACTGCGCTCCGAGTGGGTCATCTCCATAAAAGGCACTGTCATCCCTCGCGCCGACGGCATGACCAACCCTAAATTGCCTACCGGTGAAATCGAGGTGATGGTCGATGAGCTAGAAGTCATTTCCAAAGCTAAAACTCCTCCATTTTCCATCTCGGATGAGATGTCGGAAGTAAACGAAGAAACTCGGTTGAAGTACCGTTATTTGGATATCCGTCGCGGTAAGATCCAGCAAAACCTTGTCCTCCGGCATAAAGCCATGCTGGCAGCCAGAAACTACTTGTCAAACGAAGGGTTTTTAGAAATCACTACGCCCATTATGGGCAAATCCACTCCGGAAGGGGCGCGCGACTATCTTGTACCTTCACGTGTGCACCCGGGTTCTTTTTATGCGTTGCCGCAATCGCCGCAGCTCTTTAAACAACTGCTAATGATTTCTTGCATGGACCGCTACTTCCAAATCGCCCAATGCTTTCGCGATGAAGACTTACGCGCCGATCGTCAACCCGAATTCACCCAGATTGACATCGAAATGAGCTTTGGGACACCGGAAGACTTAATGTCTATCATCGAAGGACTTGTCAAGACGATGTTCAAAGAGTGTCTCGATATTCATTTTGAAACCAACTTTAGACGTCTGCCCTACAAAGACGCTATGGACCGCTTTGGCACTGACCGTCCCGACACACGCTTCGGCATGGAACTTTCTACTCTTGACGATATCGCCGAACGCTCCACTTTCACCGTATTTAAAGACCAGCTAGCAAACGGCGGCACTGTGAAAGGATTATGCGTCAAAAGCGGCAGCGATATTTCGCGCCGGGAAATTGATGAGTATACAGCTTTTGTAAGCCGACTAGGAATAAAAGGGCTGGCCTGGATTAAATATCAAGAAGAAGGACTGACTTCTAGCATTGCTAAATTCTTCTCTGAAGATCTGCAGAAAGAATTGATCGAACGTTTTCAGGCAGAAGTCGGAGACTTGATCTTTATGATTGCCGACCTGCCGGAAAATACAAACCAAGCCCTTGACCACCTTAGACGTAAGCTCGCAAGTGACCGCGATTTGATCGCAGCAAATCATCTCGATTTCTTATGGGTCACCGATTTCCCCTTATTCGGCTGGGACCGGGAAAATAAACAATTGGAAAGCTTACACCACCCTTTTACCTCGCCCCATGTAGAAGACTTGCATCTGCTCGATACACAACCGTTGAAAGTGCGGTCTTATGGCTACGACATCGTCTTGAACGGCTACGAAATCGGCGGGGGCTCCCAAAGGATCCACGACCAAAACTTGCAGAAGAAAGTATTCGACTTGCTAAAAATTTCTCCAGAAGAGCAGCAGAAGAAATTCGGATTTTTTCTTGAAGCTTTGGAATATGGCACTCCGCCCCACTTAGGCTTAGCCTTGGGCCTGGACCGTGTCATGATGATCATGGCCAAAACGGACAACATCCGTGAAGTGATTGCATTTCCCAAAACACAGAAAGCCAGCGATTTGATGATGCAATGCCCTTCACCTGTCACCAAAGAGCAGTTGAAAGAGCTGCACCTGGCGGTTGAAAATAATGAGCTCACGTTAACTTAAAAGGAGGCTTGAACAGCTATGAAACCAAATCTTTCCTATTTTATTCTTCCGCTTTTTTGTTTAAGCCCTCTTGCGGCCGAAGAAAGTGTAGAAGCGCATACGCCCCAAGAAACGCCTTCTCCTAAAGACAATCCGGATGATCTTTTGAATCTCTCCGAAGCCTTCGGCCATTTCATCGGACGCAATCTGAAGAATCCCGGTGTTAATTTCGACATGGAAAGGGTTATTAAAGGGATTCGGGAAGGTGCAGAAGGGAAACCATCGCCGATCTCTGATGAAGAATATGAGAGACTTCTTGGAGTCTATCAAACCAAAGCGATCACTGCTCTTCAAGAAGAAAACTTGAAGAAAGGGGAAGAATTCCTCCAAAAGAATCGCATGGAAGACGGTGTGGTCGAGCTGGAGCCAGGCAAACTTCAATATCAGATCTTAACTATAGGAAAGGGTGAAACCGTAAAAGAAGAGAATTCCCCCCTGATCCATTATAACGGAAAATTTATGGATGGAGAGTCGTTCGGTTCTACCGAACAAGCCGGTAGTCCGATTGTCCTTACCTTATCACAAACGATTCCCGGATTTAAAAAAGGGATTGTGGGCATGCGTGAAGGGGAAAAAAGACGCCTTTTTGTACATCCTGACTTAGCTTATGGCACCAGCGGGCCTCTCCCTCCTAACTCCCTGCTTATTTTTGATGTGGAAGTGATTAAAACTCATCAATCCTCAGATATTATCGAACAGGAAGTCAATTTAGATGAAGACGAAGAAGAAGACGAAGATTTTGAGTTGCCCAATTGGTAAAAATCGTCCTTTTTGAACCTCAGATTCCGCAAAATACCGGAAATATTGTCCGCTCCTGTTCCGTAACAGGCAGCGGGCTTATTTTGGTAAAGCCCTTAGGCTTCCAAATCAATGACCGTTGGTTAAAACGCGCCGGCCTTGATTATTGGGAAGGGGTGCAAGTCGAGGTGATCGATAATCTAGATGAGGCTCTGAAAAACTTTAACGGAAATTTCTACTTCTTTTCCAGCAAGGCAGAACAAATCTATAGCTCAGTTCCCTACACTTCTGACGATTGGCTGATTTTTGGATCAGAAACCACCGGCTTGCCTGAGCGGTTTCATGAACAATGGCCGGAACGTTTTGCCACCATACCCATGAAAGCAGAAAGCCGCTGCCTCAACTTAGCGACATCGGCTGGAATTGTACTTTATGAGGCCTGGCGGCAAATGGGATTCAACTTCTAGCTTAGAGCGTTCCTTGAATGATTTCTGCAAGAGAATCTTTATCTCTAACGCCTACAATTCTTTGAACTTCCTGTCCGTTTTTAAACAGAATCATTGTAGGTATTGAAGTCACATTGAACATAGCAGTGGTTTTTTGCGCATTTTCAATATCAACTTTTGCAATTTTAGCTTTTCCTTCCAAATCCGTTGCCAATTCTTCGACAATCGGCTCCATCATACGGCAAGGTCCGCACCAGTCGGCATAAAAATCAACTAAAGTGACTCCTTCCGAAATTTCATTTTTAAAATTATCATCGTTCAAATGCTTCAAATGATCAGCCACTACAGCCCCCTTCATATTTATCTAAGTTTATGTTAGAATTATGACATATGGTACCCTTTTTTTCTACTCCCAAGCTTCTTACTTTATTGATTCCTTTGGGTTTTATAATTTTCACTTTGGGGTACCCTGAATATGCTAAAAGATATTCTATGCTACTGACCCTAAACAGCCCAAATGAATACCAACTGCCTAGAAATTTCCGCATTACTCCCTATAACACCTCTGCTAGCGGCCAATATAGCCAGAAAGAATTTGAACGGATGCTGCATGAATTACCCTCTAGCGTCTCTCTTTATATTGTAGATCTGCGAAAAGAAGAACACGGCTTTTTAAACGGTATGGCCGTGAGTTGGTACACCGAGCATAACTGGGGAAATATCGGCAAACCTCTGCACGAAATTCTTGATAATGAGAAAAACTTACTGCAAAGTTTATCCTCTAAATGGTGGACTGTCGTATACCACGACCGCTTTTATCCTGTACCTTACCGTGTAGGGTATACGCAGACCGAACAAGCCTTGGTGCAGCAGCAGGCGCAGGCCCATTATCTCCGTCTTCCCCTTACCGATCATCGGCAGCCCGAAGATCATGAGGTGGACGCCTTTATTTCCTTCTACAAGCAATTGCCGGAAAATGCGTGGCTCCATTTTCATTGTTCGGCGGGACGTGGCCGATCGACCACCTTGCTGACCCTGCATGACATCATGCTAAATGCGCCTTCCAGTACTTTAGAAGAAATCATCAAAAGGCAAACCGATTTAGGCGGCGTCGACCTAATCCATATATCCGATAACCCCGTTAAAGAATGGAAACGGCCGCATGCGGAGCAGCGGGGAAATTTTATCCGCCAATTTTATCAATACGCCAAAGAAGAACCCGGCTATACCGTGTCTTGGAGCGAGTGGCTAAGAGCAATTGAAAAAAAATAATAGATTGCTGTATACTTCTTCCCTATGAAACCTTATCAAGTCCTTGCTTACTACCATTTCACTCCGCTAGCGGACCCGCATACGGAAGTCATAAATCATAAAAATTTCCTTAAAAACCTTGATTTCACTTGCCGCATCTATATTTCTGAAGAAGGCATCAACGGTCAAGCCTGCGGTTCCACGAGTGCTGTTGCCGCTTACATGGAGTGGATGAAAAGCCACCCCGATTTTAAAGAAATGCCCTTTAAAATCCATGAATGGCATGAGCAAGCTTTCCCCCGATTGACTATCAAGTACCGAAAACACCTGGTCGGTGTGGATCAGAAAATCGACCTTTCCAAAAGAGGACAGCATGTGCCTCCAGCAGAATGGAAAGAAATGATGAAGACTAGAAAAGATTGTCTATTGATCGATACCCGTAATGAATATGAATGGAAGCTAGGCCATTTCGAAGGGGCAGATTTACCTGCTTGCGACACCTTCAGAGAATTCGAAACCTATGCAGACAACTTATCTAAAGAAAAAGATCCCGCAAAAACCCCTGTGATGATGTACTGTACCGGCGGAATCCGCTGCGAGCTCTACTCCTCCATTCTGATTGAAAGAGGTTTCACCGAAGTCTATCAATTGGAAGGCGGCATCATTAATTACGGACTAAAAGCCGGATCTGAACATTGGAAGGGCAAATTGTTTGTCTTTGATGACCGTTTATCGGTTCCCATCAGCCATGAAGAGACCCCTGTCGTCGGAAAATGCCATCACTGCCAAACGCCCTCGGAATCTTACTATAACTGCGCCAATATGGATTGCAATACTCTCTATCTTTGCTGTCCCGCATGTGTTAAGACATTTGCCGGCTGCTGTCAGACTTCATGCCAGAATGCTGAGCGCGTCCGCCCCTACCAGCAACAAAATCCACATAAACCTTTTCGCAAAAAACATCACTACGAACCGGATGTCTGTAAGGAATAAAAGGCGATCCTCATTTTAGAGAATCGCCATCCCTTGGACTAGTATGCCCTTTTTTTGGCTGGCACTTTAACTTTTTTCTTAGGACGGGTGTTTCCATAAGATCTAGCAAAAATTTTGCCACGACGTGATTTTTTGTCGCCTTTACCCATAAAATACTCCTGTTAATTGTTTAATTTTCGTCTGATTTTGATAAGATTCAAGATTTTTTGCTGCGTTTCTGGCAGCACTACCGTTAGTCCCGGCTTAATACCGTTTTCTGATAATTCAAAGGCCTTCATGGTATTACATATCCGGCCATCCAGACGCACACCTATCCCTTTTATGCCTGTCATATTGCCCCAATCCCCGAACAT
This sequence comes from Waddlia sp., assembly GCA_041738095.1. GTDB lineage: Bacteria > Chlamydiota > Chlamydiia > Chlamydiales > Waddliaceae > JTS-AC334. Next base: position 101,554 of record JBGSQP010000016.1, on the reverse strand, counting down.
TTGCAAAGTCATTTCACAAGCCGTAATCAGGAAAACCACTTGCTTATCAGGGTGCGCATGGACGATTTCAAAGATTTTTCCACCGATATAATGCACCGTCGGAATCGCCAAAGCAATCGCGCCATTTTCCGGAAGGGCGTTGATCGCCTTGCCAATGAAGCATTGACGGCAGACAGGATGATCAGGATCGTGGATGCATTGTGGGGTAAAACGGCCCGAAGGGCATTCAAAAGGCTTGTGGCAATAAGAAAAACCGATCACAAAAAGGGATTTGGGGTCTTGTAAAAGCTTTTCAAAGTCGTTCAGATTACTAATCCCATAAAGGAAAAAATCGCCCTCACGCACATACGATTTTTGTTTAAAGAGTGACTTGAGATATCTATAACTGTACTTGAGGGGATGAGTAAAAAAACCGCGTCGTACTGCGCCTAGATGATCTTTTAAAATCATCCACTTAAGACTTTTCCATTTTAAATGATGAGATGTCTCTTCCGTAATGCCTGACATTTGGGGAAGTACAGAAAGTCCTCGAATAGGACGACTTTCGGCGGCAATTTTTGCTCCACTGTCCCATTTTTTTTCCGCCTCGTCCCATGTGGGCAGAGCATTCCACATTTTGAGTTTTGCGTTCATTTCTAATTAAAGCCTTAAGATTGAATAGAGTACTATATCGAGTATGTAGGTCAAAAAGTTGTACAAAGACGAGATTATACTTCTTCATCAGGTTATTGTCATGCGACATCATCAGTAAAATCCTCGTAGTTATCCTCATTGATGCTTTGGGCGGTAGCTTTTACGGTATTCAATCCGTTAACAAACCCTACACTGCGCATCATGCCATCAATCATTTGAAGTTCTGAATAAAGCTGATCATTCACTGATTCTAAAACTGCTATTTTTTGTCTTATTTCTAAATCTTCCATGACAATCCCCTTATTTAAAATAAAAGTTATTCCTCAACAGATTCATTAATCATTTCTTCGGCAACGGCTTTAACAGATTTCAAGCCTTCCGGAAATCCAACACCTTTTAATAACTCATCGACGTAACTATATTCCGCGGATAACTGGTCATTTACAAATTCAAGATAGGCTAGTCTTTTATTTAACTCTTGAGTGTCCATGGCTTGTCCCCCTTGTTTCATTTGAGGAGTACAATGCCATTTTCATGCCAAACTTTAAGTTTATAAGAACTAAGGACTAAAGGGTTTCATGGTGCAAAAGAAGCTTTTTCAACTCGAGACCAGCAGAAAAACCGCCTAATGTTCCATTGTGTGCCAGTACCCGGTGGCAGGGAATGATCAAGGGGAAAGAATTTCTTCCGCAGGCTCCGCCGACAGCTCGGGAAGCCGTGGGCTTTTCAAGAAGGCGGGCAACTTCCTTATAAGTCACCGTAGCGCCGAAAGGAATGGTCTGCAAGCAGTCGAGCACGCTGCGATCGAAGGGGGGGCAAAAAGAAAGATCCAAGGGCAAATTCAGTGTAACAGGCCGTTTGGCGCAATAGCTTTCCATCCATGCCTTAATCGAACGTTCGAGCGGCAAATCGGGGCAGTCAGCGACAACCTGCCATACAGTCCCCTTTGCAACGTGCGAAGACAGTTTAATCGAAGCGATTAATCCGTTTTTAATAACAAAACAGACATTGATGGAAGGACCTGTTGAGATTTGCATAGGGAACATGATAGCATACCGGCATGACTCAACACTACTCGAATTATTTTTGGAATGACGGAGCCCCCGTAGGCACCGGAAAAAAGGAGTTCCCACAGGGAAAAACCTATAAAATGCCCTCCGATCCTTATCATAAATGGATTTCGATCGAAGAGTATGCAGACGGTAATTTTATACGGGTACTCTATGACTCTAAATTATTTGATTTCCGCACCCTGAAGCCGGAAAAACAACTGGCCTGGCATAAAGAACCCGGTATCGAGGGTGCCTGTAGCTATATTAGAGACCAAAACGACCGCCTAATTTTAATAGAACACTATCTCTTTGAAAAAGAGTACTGCCGCGAATGCCGTACCTTGTCGCCCCATGGCATTCCTGTTTCCACACAAAAAATGTTTTACACTGTTCTTGGGGATGCCTGGGATGGGGTAGAGCTTTATGACGCAAATGCCTTTCCCGTGATGAAGAAAGTATATTCTGCTGAAGAAAACACGGGACTTTTCCTGGAGCTTTTAAAGCAGGAATGGAACATGCAAAATATAAGAAATTGCTAAACAATAAAAAAGACCCTCTGACTACAGAGGGTCTTTTTTATAGACTAATACTGCCTGCTGGATTTAATGCCAAATTCAGTTTCGGAAACTTGTTTGCCGTTGAAGTACCATTCCACCAACGTATCGTCGCCGATATGCCGATAGCAGATACCATGTTTTTTCCCATTTTTCCAGGTAATCTCTTCTACTACAGAAAGTCCGTCGCGGAATCTTTGCTCCACGCCGTTTTTCTCACCTTTCATAAAGGGAACTTCCGCAACTTTTTCACCGTTCTGAAAGAAAATTGTCAATCCTTCAGGACGATCATTGACCCACTCTTCGATGGTTTGGGGTTCTCCATCAGGCAAGAACGTTTTTTTTGGTCCATTAATTTTACCGTTGGCAAAAGAGATAACTTCTTTCGGAGCGCCGTTGGGATAAAAAATCGTTCGCGAGGCTAAATCACCAAAAAGGATTTTATCCTCAGAAAGCAGCTGGCCAAAACCATCTCTATTGATACGCTTTCCTTCTCCCTGATCCACTCTTGATTCTACTTGACGATAGGTAGTGTAATAGTCGCCTTCGAGCAATTTGCCCTCTTCGTATTCTTCACGGTATTGAGGAGATCCATTCTCATACATGACAGTCATCGTCATCACAGAAGGGGAATGATATTCGATAATCTTTTTAGGAAGACCGGAAAGATAATTTTCCTGTTCCTTTACCAAGCGCCCCTGAGCATAGTTTTCCACACGCTCGATGGCGCGGCTGTGAGGAAAGGTATAAGTAGATTCCCCTTCCAAATAACCCTCTTGGAAATTTTTGACGGTCACCACTCCATTTTTCAAAGTGGAAACGACCTGACCGTTTTGCCCTCTTTGATTCCATTCTTTCGACTCAACTTCCATTCCATATTTATGAATATAAGTCTGACTTAAAGCCGGTGCTGGCGGGACATAAGGGACTTCGTATGCGACATTGCGGCGTTTGCCGCATCCGCCCGCTGCTAATGCTAGCGAGATTCCTAAGCCGGCCAATAAAAATTTACGCATGGTTACCTCCTGATTCGTGACTCGATTTGTGATGTGATGCGCGCATGTTCCGATTCCACTACTTCCTGAGAAATTGTTTTCTTAGGATCGCGGTAGAAAAATCTTAGGGTTGCGTTCCTATTTCCCTTTCCGATTTTTTCGCTACGGTAAATATCAATCAAACGCGTGCTTTCTAAAAAACGAGATTTTACCGAATCGACGATATTAAATACTTCTTGAATCGGTACTTCATCACTTAATGTAATGGTCAGATCTCTAGCGGAACCCGGGAAAACCGGAATTTCTTTCATTTTTTTCAAGGTAGTACGCATTTGGATTAAGTCATGCAAATCAATTTCAGCGAAATAAATTTTTTGCGAGACATCCAAACGGCGCAAAATCGTAGGGTGTACTTCGCCCAGAGTGCACATCTCCCGTCCTTCCACAGAAAAAGTTGCTTGTCTGCCGGGATGAAAATACGGTAGCCCATTGTTTTTTAAAGAAAAATTAACAACACCTAAATTACCGAATATATTTTCAATTATCCCTTTTAGATGAAAGAAATCGACTTCTACAGGTTTATCTTCCCAGTGATAAGGTTGCGATTGTCCCATAAGAAGAATACCTGCCACAGTATGTTCTCGGAATTGCTCCCCTTTCTTAAAATGCACACGGCCCAATTCGAAAATACTTAAATCCTTGCAATCGCGGTCTTGATTAAATTTGGCCACTTGCAGCAATCCAGGCAAAAGAGAAGTACGCAAGATCGACTGTTCAACTGAGGTGGGGTTGATCACTCTGACGGTATTTTCTTCTGGGAAGGCCGCTTCCTTGGCTATCTCGAGTAAAGTGGGGCCTACAAGATCGCACGTAAGACATTCCTGCAGTCCTTCCGCAATCAAAAGTGAACGGATTTCCCTTTCGAATAAAAAGATGGGGGCATGGCGCAAATTGGATGTACTAAAGCGTGCTTTAGGCTTGGGGATGTTGTCATAACCGTAAATACGAGCAGCTTCTTCAATGAGGTCGACCTCCTCTTTGATATCGGCTCGGTACGTAGGAACCGTCACCATGACAACTTCTTTTCCATCCCATACGCATTCCATCTCAAGCTGTTTAAAAATATTTTCTACTTCACTTAAACTTAACTTGGTGCCTAGCAGTTGATTTAGAAAACTCAAACGGCAAGAAATCGTTTTTTTAGAGAAATCGCCCGCAGCCTGATCGATCAAACCACCGCAAATATTGCCTCCTGCAATCTCTTGTAAGAGCACGGCCGCGCGGTCGAGCGCTTGTAAGACATTATTCGGATCGGCGTTTCTCTCGAAGCGGCGCGAGGCCTCTGTTTGAATGCCTAATTTTTTGCTTGTCCTGCGGATAGTGGCAGGTTCGAAATACGCCGATTCCAAAAGAACATGACGGGTTTCAAAGGAAACCTCGGAATTTTCCCCACCCATTACACCGGCAATGGCGATCGGACGCTGACCATCGCAAATCAAAAGGTCTTCTGCAGAGAGTTGATGCTTTTTACCATCCAATGTCGAGAATGGTTCTTTATCAATTGCTGTCCTGATAATAATTTGCCGTCCCTCTATCTTATCATAATCGAAAGCATGGAGCGGATGCCCCATTTCCATCATTACATAGTTAGTGATATCGACCACGTTGTTAATCGGTCTTAAATCGCAGGCGAGAAGACGCTTCTGCAGCCATTCGGGCGAAGGACCAACATGCACATTGCGAATCACCCGGCATGCGTATCGAGGACATTTTTGTGTATTTTCAATACGGACCGAGGCGCATTTATCGATGGGTAGAGCGGCCTCTTCCTGCAGGACAATTTTAGGTAAAGCAATAGGTATGCCTGTTGCTGCGGAAAGTTCCCTTGCCACGCCGATGATGCTGGCGCAGTGGCCGAGATTGGGTGTTAGAGAGATTTCGAGAATCGTATCACCGAAAAGGTCTTCTAAAGCGGCGCCGACTTCGATATGTTCGGCAAATTCCATAATCCCCTCATGGAGGGAGCCTAGGCCAAGTTCTTTTTCCGAACAAAGCATGCCAAAAGATTCGATTCCGCGCAGTTTTCCTTTTTTAACCTTGAACGATTTTCCTTCCTCATCCTGAAGAGAAGCGCCCACCAAAGCAAAGGCAGTTTTTATTCCTGTGCGGCAATTGGAAGCTCCGCAAACCACTTGGTAGGATGCTACGCCATCGGTAACCGTAGCGACCGCTAGCTTATCCGCTTCGGGGTGTTTAATAGCACTTAAGACCTTACCTACCACAACTTTTTCAAAGCGTAGCGGCATCGAAACCACCCCATCCACTTCGAGTCCAAGCAGTGTAAGTGTTTGCGCAATTTGCTGTGGGGAAAGATCAAGAGGAATAATTTCTTTGATCCAAGATAATGGGAGTTTCATAAGGTATCGGGGCTAAATTAAATGCTTCGAAGATACTTGATCTTGTCAAAAAAGTAAATGGGAAGGAGATCACTCGATAAGCCCTACTAGCCCCTAGGAAAAAAGTTGCTAATTATTGGCCAACCTATTATTATAATTATTTTAAAATTTCTTTACTGGAGATAATCCAAAGGATATAATTATGGAACTCACATTATCTATTATTAAACCTGACGGTGTCAGAAATAATAACATCGGATCTGTTATTTCTTACTTAGAAAAAGGAGGCCTTAAAATTGTCGGCGCTAAAATGGTGCATTTGACACAAAAGCAAGCTGAATCCTTTTATTCCATTCACCGTGAACGCCCTTTCTATAAAGATCTCGTGACCTTTATGACCTCGGGACCTGTAATGGTCATGGCGCTAGAAGGCAATAACGCCATTGCAAAATACCGTGAAATCATGGGGGCTACTGATCCTAAGAAAGCGACTCCCGGAACCATCCGCGCCGACTTTGCCAAATCTATTGATGAAAACGTGGTGCATGGCTCCGATGGACCAGAAACAGCTAAAACGGAAATCTCCTTTTTCTTTTCTCCACAGGAAATTTTCAATAAACCCACTGCCAAAGCCGGATGCTGCTGCTGCTAATCGATAACGAGGATTCGTTTACGTATAACCTGGCCCAGGCATTTCACATGCTAGGAGCCGAGGTAAAGGTTGTCCGCAACAACGCCCTATCGGTAGATGATTGCGAGCAACTTAAACCGGAGCGACTGGTGGTGGGTCCCGGGCCGGGATGCCCTCAAGAATCAGGAATCTCGAAAGAGGCCATCCGCCGCTTTTGCGGAATCATTCCCATCTTAGGCGTTTGTCTGGGGCATCAATGCATCGCCGAAATCTTCGGCGGCCAAGTGATACGCAGCCCTCTGGGACCTATGCATGGCAAAACCAGCGAAATCCAACATTCCCATAAAGGTATATTTCAAGGATTGCAAAATGGCTTTATCGCCACCCGCTATCATAGCTTAGTGGTGGAACCGAAAAGCCTGCCTGATTCCCTTGAAATAACAGCGCTTTCAAAAGAGGGAGAAATCATGGGGCTTGCCCATCGAAAACACTCTCTTGAAGGAGTGCAATTCCACCCCGAATCTGTCCTTACAACAGAAGGCAGTAAACTTTTAAAAAATTACCTAACACAAGGATCCTCCTTATGAAATCATTCCTCTTAAGCTTAATTCTCGCTGCAGCGCCTTTTCTTCTGGTCGGAGCAGAAGCTAGGGAAACAGAAATGACACTCTCGATCATCAAACCCGATGCGGTCAAAGATAATCATATCGGTGAAATCATCGCCTCATTTGAAAAAGAAGGCCTCAAAATCGCCGCCATGAAGATGGTATTTTTGAATAGAAAAGACGCCATGCAATTTTATGAAGTGCATAAGGATCGCCCTTTTTACAACGATTTGGCCGCATTTATGAGCTCCGGTCCTGTTGTGGCCATGGTACTGGAAGGGAAAGACGCGATAGCAAAAAATCGGCAACTGATGGGCGCAACCGACCCTAAGAAAGCCGACAGGGGCACCATCCGCGATCGCTTCGCAGCTTCCGTCCAGAACAACGCCGTGCACGGCTCAGATTCAAAAGAAGCTGCACAAAAAGAAATTTCATTTTTCTTTACCAGCAAAGAAATTTTCTATCGATAGATTCTCCATTGCGGAAGCTAGTGCTTCCGCAATGCCTCCTTCACTATTGACTTCTAGAATACATCCTTGTTATATCGGGATAAAAATACCCTTGGAATCTTATGCCCCCTCTTAAATCTTTAAGTTCATGGACGACAGCAGCGGGTCGCGTTGATATTTACCGAGAAGAAAACCAGTGGAAGGCTGCCCTGACCGATAAAAACGGAGAAAAATCGTACGCCGCTCAAATTATATTTAAAGATTATCGACCGGATGCTGAAAGCGCTAAAGAGGCCCAAGATTATTTTAAAGAAGCGCGTGTTTCCTGGTTAAAAGAAGATTTAACAAATACCTTAGAAATCCGTTTAAGAGGACTTCTAGGTGGCGGGTGCGTTCCTTCCAAAACAGTCCAATGGAAAAATCATCTTGGAAATGTGGTCGTCCATCCGGATAAAATCATGGCGCCGACTTCCTTGTCGGAACTTTTGAAAGTCTTTGAGGACAACGAGCCTGTGAAAGCCGTCGGATCCGGCCACTCTTATAACCCCATTTGCGACACTTCCGGAACATTAGTACGCACAGACCGGCTTTGTCATATTGCTAACGACGAAGCGCCTTTGGCCGGGCAGCTCAGTGCCCTTGATCTCCTGCCGCTATATTCAAAACATCTCTTAGTCAACCCATCCATCTGTCCTAAAATCCCCTTTGCTTTTGTAGAAATCGAAGCGGGCCTCTCGATAAAGAGCCTGGTGGAACATTTAGATTCTCGCGGCCTAGCGGCCTATAATCTAGGCGGGGCAAATGTCCAGACGGTTGCCGGCGCCTTTTCCACCTCTACTCACGGTTCAGGCGCTAAACTAGGCCCTTTGCATAGTTGCGTGCGCTCTCTTGTGCTTTGCAGCGACAGCCCTCTTTTTGATAATCAACCGAAAGATCAAAAAACCTATCTTTACCGCATCGAACCAACAAAAGGTTTCACCGATCCGGATAAATATCAGCACAAAGCAATCAGATTGGTACAAGATGACCAAATTTTCAACACAGTCAACGTCAGTATGGGATGTTGCGGGATAATCTATTCCTATGTTCTTGAAGTAGTTCCTGCTTATGAGCTTGCCGAATACCGTAAGATAGACACCTGGGATACCCTCAAAAATCAATTGCAACAGGATGAAAAGCACCCCAAAAAGCTCCCCCATTTATTAGATAAAAACCGCCACTTTGAATTTTTAATCAATCCTTATCAAAATAAAAATCAAAACCAAAAAGCTCTGGTAACTACTAGAAATATTTGGGATAAAGAGCACCCCGCCTACTCAGGACCTGTGACAGAAGAGAGAAATTTTCTGACAAAAATGAGTCAATGCGAATGGATCACCGGCCTTTTTGCAGACTGGATCCACTCTCACCCTTATCTTATCCCCGCTGTTCTAGATAGTAGCCTAGATAGTTTAGCAAATCCGGAAACGCCCTATGTAGCAAAGAGTTATGAGGTGTTTAATATGGGATCAAATTCAAATGCCGGATTTGCATTTGAAGTGATCTTTCCCCTTACCGATGCAGCAGGAAATTACCATCCCACACTCCTATTCAAAGCTCTCGACCGCTTATTTGAACTAGCAGCAATTAATGCCAAAGCAGGGCGGTACCAAACAGCCCCCCTGTGTGTGCGTTATATTAAAGGCGACCCAGCTTACCTTTCCATGATGAATGAAGATCAAGAGGGAAAAACCTTGTTTGCTGCTATCGAAATTTTAATGATGAACAGTACCGATAAGGATCAAGACAATGCCGATCTCTTGCTATTAGAGGGATTGGAAAAGGAAATGCACACTCTTGGAGGGCGCGTTCATTGGGGACTTGATGCGATTGTGAATCTGAATAAACTGCAAAATTTTCCTGAAACCAGTGTGAGAAAATGGGGCGAGGTCCAACGAAAGCTGAATGCAAAAGGAACCTTTAGCAACCACATGACAGATCTTCTATTTGCCAATCCTCTGTAAAGGCAAAGCTTTTTATATACAGGTTCCAATTCAAAGTTACTGAACGTTGTCTTTTCTGATATTGGATTCTTATGCTTTATGCATACGGTCCCAATTTTCCCCAAAATACCCTTTGTGCTCCTCACACATAGCGCTCTTATAAATTTTTTCAAAATCTTTTCGATACCAACTGGCATACTCATCCATACTCGGTTGCCAGCCATGATGTTGAATGCCATACTTGACGATTTCATGATGAAGCGCAGCTCCGTCAAACTCAATTTTTTCACTTTGTTTCATGTAGACCGAACGGCGCATGGGATATCCATTCTCGGCTTTATAAAAAAAAGCATTCCACCGCTCAACCTGAAAAAAATTGGTTAGTTCAAAAATAAGCGTAGAAAGTTGTGCCTCTTGCGTAAGGCTGCGCACTATTCTCAGCTGTCCTGTCTGATAGGTCGCATCTCCATCAAAAGAATGCCCCATCTCTTCATGGGAGGCCAATATGAGGGTAATCGAGGGTAAGCCCGCACGGAACTGAGCCTCTTGAGCTTGTTCATAAAGCTTTTTGGCTTTGGGGTTCTCACATAATTTTTGTAACAGAATATTGATGGATTTTTCGTCGGGTGTCGGCAGAAAGTAATTTATAAAGCGATTCCAAACAACTGGGCTGCACATCACATTCTAAACTCCTGACCCAGGTAAGTACGCCGGGCCTCTTCATTAGAAACAAGCTCATCAACCGAGCCGGAGATCATCACTTTGCCATCACTTACCAAATAGCTGCGATGCACTACCGAAAAGATTTCGCGGGCATTGTGGTCCGTTATTAAAATACTGATGCCCTTAGCGGATAAATGACTAATCAACTCCTTTACTTCTTGGACGGAAATCGGATCGATATTTGCAAAAGGCTCATCAAGCATTAAAAAAGTCGGCTCGGTAACCAAAGCGCGCGTGATTTCAAGCCTTCTCCTTTCCCCTCCCGATAATGCGACCGCCTTCTTTTTTGCAAGCCTTGTCAAGTGCAGCTCATTAAGCAGCTCTTCCAAACGGTGCATTCTTTGAGGTTTTGAAAGAGGGAGATTTTCGAGGATGCACAAGACATTTTGCTCTACTGTTAGATTACGGAATACCGAGGGTTCCTGGGCCAGATATCCCATTCCCATACGCGCCCTTTTATGCATCGGCAGCAAGGTCACATCATTCTTCTGAAAGACAACTTTCCCTTTATCGGGACGGATCAAGCCCACGGTCATATAAAAAGCCGTTGTTTTTCCCGCGCCGTTAGGCCCAAGCAGGCCTACGATTTCCCCTTGCTTTACAAAAAAGGAAAGACCGTCCACCACTTTGCGGCCACCATAGGTTTTAACTAAGTTTTGAACTTCCAGAATGAGAGGAGGTGTCATTGGTCTTTCTCCATGGCAAGTTGTTTTTTTATGCGGTCGAATTCCTGTCCGGAAAAATGAAAACGCACATCTCCGATACCGCGCACAGTTTCTTTGCCTGTAACGGGATCTTTTTTAACTTTCAATTGCGCAGCACTGACTTGCAACTTATTAACACTATCATAGAAAAGAGCGTGCTTATTAGGGTGCGCTTGAAAAATCAGTTCCCCCTCCTCTCTTGAGATCACTACATCATCGGCTAAAGCAATTTGGCTTAACGCTCCTTGCCGGTTAATCATCCTAACGCTTCCTTCCAGATGGCATAATTTAGTATTCAGATAAACCTCCGCCCGATCCGCAAAAATTTTACCGGAATTATTTTGAAAAAATAACTGCCGACCTTCTTCCCCTTCTAAAAATAACGTTTGGGACGCAGGTTCCAAAGTGGCAAATCCAGCGAAAATACACCATTCATCTTTCTGATTGATACGCACATCGCCCTTCGCCGCTATTTTTTGCAGACCGCGAGGGTCTCTTTTATCGGGCTTCCACTCTATCCGCGCTTCGCGGGCCGAAATTTTCAAGCCTTCGGTCGTTGTATAAATCACATCGGTATAAAAGGTAGCGATTCCTTCCCTGCCTTCTATTAAAGCCTGTGCGCTTTCGATTTTCCCCCCTTCCGGCAATGAAAAACGCACATCTCCGACTAATTGCGCAGATTCCTTCGACAGATTCACTTCTGCATGGGAACAAGAAACCTTTCCATGGGAGTGGTCCAGCGTTACCCTACCTTCCAGCACAACTTTGCCACCTTCATAATGAGTAGCATCGGCATCCACAATGTTAAGCGCTTTGCCTAACGTAGGAGGGAATAAAAAGAGGAAAAAAAATAAAATCCTCATGGCCTCTCTAAGTGTAATTTGTCGGTTTGAATTTGAATGCCGGTAGGCTTAAAAGACACGCGCACTTGAGGGGAACATGTTCTCGAAAGTGGGGCGGTAGAGGGAGGAGCGCTTGAGATGGTTCTTCCCGGCAATTCGTATTCTTCCATGTGCACATTTTCAGCGATCAATTCTTCTTTCACATAGTCATAGACCGCTTTTTCCGCATAAATAATCTTCACCTGCTGCATCTCTTCAGTAAATTTCTCCTGCAGGACGCAGCGAACATCCTGCATCGTTTCCCGCAAGGCGTTTTCTAGATCTTGACGGACAAAAAAAAGCTCCGAATCTCGACTGGTGAGAATAACGTGATACCGTTGACCGTCTTTGACATACCATATCTCACGATCTATGGCATACCGCATTTGACTGCCTTCACACCCCTTTGAGGGTCCCAAACACGCCCCGCCCGCTCTTTCAGCCAGCTTTTTGTACCCTGCGGCATCTTCTTGAAAAACAAAAAACCAAAGAAGTAGAGCACCCGCTGCAGTAAACATCAGCAGGCCGACAAGGGGTATAAGATGAGGAACCCGATATTTCATGAATGATGGACAGCTTCGTGGATGCGGAGAAGTTCGTCCAAGAGTTTCGGCAACCCCTTAAAGTCAAGAACTGAAGCGGCGTCGCTTAATGCCTGATCCGGATTAGGATGGGACTCCATAAATAGGCAATCGACTCCTACTGCAACGGCGGCTTTGGCTAACACGGAAATAAACTCTCTTTGCCCGCCTGATTTATTTCCCAATCCCCCGGGCAGCTGCACCGAATGGGTCGCGTCAAAACACACCGGCACGCCGAGCGACTGCATGATGGGAATAGCGCGAAAATCACTGACTAAATTGTTATAGCCGAAAGAAACGCCCCGATCGACGGCAATGACGTTCTCATTACCCGAGGAGATGACTTTATCGATGGCATGCTTCATGTCCCAAGGCGCTAAAAACTGCCCCTTTTTAATGCTGACCGTTTTTCCTGTCTTGGCAGCAGCCACTAATAAATCGGTCTGTCGGCATAGGAAGGCCGGAATTTGAATAACATCGACAACCTCTCCTGCGGCGATTGCTTGTTCCGGAGAATGAACATCTGTCACAACGGGCAAATCCAGCTCTTTCTTAACTTTTTCCAAAATTCGCAACCCTTCCTCAATCCCCGGACCCCGAAAAGAATCGATAGCGGAGCGGTTTGCCTTATCGTAGCTCGATTTAAATATGAAGGGGATGTTCCGACTTGAGAAAATTTCTTTTAGCTGTTCGGCAGCTCTTAGAGTGTGTTCCTCGCTTTCGATGACGCAAGGCCCCGACATAAAGGCCAACGATTCCCCTTTGCCGATAAAGAAATTTTTTATAGGTACTTTTCGCATGATAAAGCTTCCAGAGTTTCTTGGGTTTGGTGTTGTTCAATAAGATGTTTTAGAGGAATGACGCGGTCGCCAACGGCCACCTCATCGATAAGTTCGTTCAAAGGAATCAAAACAAACAGGCGTTCTTCCCAACAGGGATGCGGGATTTGCAAATCGGCTTCTCGGACGGTTTCATTGCCATATAGAAGGATATCGAGATCGAGAGGCCGCGGGGCATCTTTTGGTTTAGGGACTTTCCCCCATTTCCCTTCGATTTTCTGCAAAGCCTCTAATAATTCACGCGGGGACAATGTTGTTTCAAAAGAACATACGGCATTGATGTAATCCGCTTGAGGGATAGGAGACACAGGAGATGTCCGGTAAAAACGGGAACAGCACCCCTTTCCAATTCCTTTGAGCGCGCAGATATCTTGCAAAGCGCCATTCAAAATAGCTGCTGTGTCACCTACATTGCCCCCTAATCCAATAAACGTTTTTTTAGTCTGCATGGCAACTAGTTTACCATAAGGCAGCCTAGATTTAAAAGAGATTCACAAGCTCTATAAACTGCTCTTCTAGCATAGGATACTGCCCCTCTTCCACATCATAAGTAAATATCCAGGACAACGTTTTAATTTTACTAGAAAATTCAACTTTTTCCTCCCTGCTCAATTTTGCTTTGTGCAAGATCGTTCGCGTCATGTCCGTAACATTATCAAAATAATAAGCATCCAGTTCCGCTTTTGCTAAAGCTTGCGATTCGGTTCCTTTCACCTTAAGAGTTGACTGCAGTTTTTTAAGCAACAAAGGATTACCGGCAAAAAATTTGTGGATTTTATCCATCCTTGGCGACAATGGGGAATTTTTGTAAGTTCCGTAAGATTCTAAACCTTGCAGCACTTCATCGTAGGAGAAAAAACTAGCCAAATCAATAACCATGATATCGGCATTTTCATCGATCATGAGATTTCCTGAATGCAGATCCAAGTGCAAAAATCCCATGGTATGAGCATGGCCCAGAGCTTCTGCAAAATGACGGGCTGCCTTTTTTCCTTCTTCGGAGGATAAGGATCCCTGAAGCTTAGACCACAGTACTTCCCCCTTCACGAATTGCAAGACCAGATATCTTTCTCCGTCCCAGGAAAAACATTCATACGATTTTATAATATTAGGATGATCAAAAAACTGACCGCGAAGAAATTCCCGATCCATATCGGAATAGTAGGCATCCTCTTCACCTTTATAGGATTTAAGAGCATAGCGGCACCCTTGCGCATTTTCCACCGCAAAAACTTTTCCGAAAGCCCCTTCTCCCAATTCTTTTATGACCGTATAGCACTCCGTTTCAGAACACACAGTATCGGAAACTTCTAAAGCAGCAAGTTTAATTGAAAAACAAAACACAATAATTAACGAAAATAATACTTTGTTATACATAAACACCGAATTTAATATTTAAATTGATTGTAATATCAAATCATACAATAAAATTATATTAAAACGCAAAGACGCTAAGACTCCAAGATCTAGAGTCTTTGCGTCTTAGCGTCTTTGCGTTTCCATTAGAATTGGAGGATAAATTGCAAAGTAGGTTTTAAATGCTTGAATTTTTCAGGGGGAGCAGCTAAGATTTTAGCTTCATTTGGACTGATAGCTCAGTGGATAGAGCACCCGCCTTCTAAGCGGGTGGTCGCTGGTTCGAATCCAGCTCAGTCCAATCTTTTAAACACTTGCCAATTTTTTCGACTGATCTAACCATTTTTTCCCTTCCATTCGTCTGGCCACAAGCAATGTCGCCATATTGGCGCCGGTAGCATTGACCATTGTTGCCGGAGCATCTACAAGAGCCCCTAGCATCGCGATGATAGGCAGCGTTTCGGGAGGGAATCCATACAAATCGATAATCAGCATTTCACCGATGAAGCCCCCAGAAGGGATGCAGCCCATCACTGTGCCGCATAGAATTGCCACGATCATCGCAGAGCCAACGGTAGAAAAACCGGAGAACTGCAGATCAAAAAGTCCGAACAGCAAAGAAATTTTCAATAACGCCGCCAAGCAGGAGCCTTGTTTATGCAGGGCTGTAGCGAGAGGTATCATAAACTCTCTGATGTCAGCAGGCACACCCATTTGCCTAGAGGCCTCAAGATTAGAAGGAATAGAGGCGACGCTGCTGCCGGTAGCAAAAGCGGTTAAGGCCGGAGGAGCAATATGGCTCCAAAACCTTTTCACTCCCTCCCAGGAGCCTGCTATGAAGGCGTAGATAGAATTGCCGATAAAAAAATAAAGAAATGCGATCAAAAAATAAAAACTGACGGCTTTAACATACGACCCGAGCAGCCCTACACCCATTGTGCCCACCAGGTAAGCAAAATAGCTTCCTAATCCGACAGGCGCAAGCAGCATGATATACGAGACGATTTTTATCGAAACCGCCTCACCGGCAGCCAAAAACTGCTTCATCGCCTTTGCCGTTTCTCCTAGGGCAGACACAGCAAAACCGACTAGCAACGAAAAAATAATTAAAGGAAGTAAATTTTTTTTAGACAAGAGCTCGAAAAAATCGGATACGGTGGCTGTTCTGACCAGCAAATCCCCTACCGAGGAATGTTGCACTTGTTGCGCCGCTTGTAAAGGAAGGGAGATTTCTTTAACCGCAGGAAAAAATTGAACGGCCAGAGCCATTACACTGACAGCAGAGACACTAAGAAAGACAAAGACCGCTCCCATATTCCACACGATACTCTTTATGCGGCCGGCAGAACCTTTATTAGCCAGAGAGGAGGCTACTGAAAAAAAAATGAGCGGCACGACAAGGGTAAAAAGCAAATGCAGAAAGACATCGCCTGCAGGTTTAAAAAAAACAGCTTTGTCTTGAAAAAAATAACCAATGGAAGAACCTATAAGAATTGCCCCTAATAGAGTTAAGGATTGCTTATTATGTAAAAAAAATGAAGCAACCAACGCAATTCTCCCTCTTCTAGAAAACAGAAAAAATGCGGGAAATTGATTCCCGCATCAAGGCATTTTACTCTTCTTCGATTGCGGCTGTAGCTGCAGATGAATGCTCGCCATCTTCCAAAATTTCAAGATTGACTCTGATTCCATTTCGGCTTGCTACCGACATCAGCAGGGTACGGATGGCATTGATAGTTTTACCCTTCTTGCCGATAATTTTCCCAATGTCTGATTTCTCAACAGAGAGCTCAATGATCAAAGTTTGCGTTCCGCCGATTTCGTTGATTTTTACCTTATCGGGGTGGTCGACCAAGTTCTTCACAATGTAGGCGACAAACTCTTTCATAATTCGATCCTCATTCACAGTTAATTCCAAAAGCGACTCAATACGTATGCATTGGCCAATAGCGACATAGTAGCCGATTTTCAGGATAAATGCAAAAGATCTCTACAGTAGACACCTGTAAATAATTCATCATGAATCTTTTAGATTTGTTCTAAGATGAGTGTTACGGGACCGTCGTTGACAAGAGAGACCTCCATATGAGCTCCAAACACTCCCGATTCGACCGTCCCTACTTCTTTTTGCATCTCTTTTAAAAAACTCTGATAGATAGCCTGTGCTTTATCGGGCAGGGCAGCCTCTAAAAAATCGGGGCGGCGCCCCTTACGGGTATTGGCATAGAGAGTAAATTGGCTGACGACCAGCACGCTGCCGGCGACATCTTTTATTCCACGATTCATTTTACCCGTATCATCTTCAAAAATCCGCAGAGTAGTCAACTTGCTAACCAACTGTAAAACCATATCCGGCGTATCGTCTTTATGAATACCTAAAAAAATTAGCAAGCCGGACCCTATAGCCCCCCTAAGGATTCCATCCACTGTGACTTTAGCCTCTTTCACTCGCTGTACAACTGCCTTCATAGACATCCAATATAAATATTTACCTAGAAAATTTCTAGGATCTTGCTTTAGATTCTTTTTAAAAAATAGAGGTTATCATGACATCACGCATCAACTCTTGCGCCCACAACATCATGCCGTCACTACACAAAACTACTCCGGTTTTGTTCGACACCTCTGCCAGAGATGGGTTGCAGGCCAAGAATAAAATCGTAGCGACCAATCACAAAATCAACTTGATTAATTTTTTATCGGCTTCCGGAATTCAAGATATTGAAGTTGCCAGCATCTCAAAACTTCCGCAAATGGAAGATGGAAAAAGGGTCTTTGAGGGCATTTTAAAGGTGCCCGGGGTTCGTTATTGGACTTTGATTCCCCACCTGCGCGGTTATGAAGAAGCGAAAAGCTGGGGGTGCAGACATTTCGGATTAATGGCTTCGGTATCTGAAGAATTTTCAATCGATAATACAAGAAAAGGGATCAGAGAAGCCTTCAGTGAACGTCAGCAGCCCGTACTCATCGCTGCAGCTTATGCCGACACACTTGTCAGAGTCTATCTCTCCTGCATGTTCGGCTACAAAAAGGCCGGGGATGTTGATGATGAACAGACTATTGAATTGTGCAAGCAGTTTGCTCCCCTTGCTCATCGGATCGTTATCTGTGACACGACGAATCTAGCCACGGTCGAAAAAGTGGAAATACTGATTAGAAAGATACTGCAGGCAGGAATTCCTGCAGAGAAACTGGCCGGGCATTTTCACGGGACTGGCAAACCGCTCGAAGATATTATCTTAAAAGCGCACGCATTAGGTCTTCGAGAATTCGACACGTCCTTAAGAGGACTGGGAGGGTGCCCATCGGCAAAAAAAGCGCAAGGGATCGATTTAAACAACGCCCCTACAGAAGATGCGGCAAAATGGCTAAACGTTAAAAATATTGACCACGATAAGCTGGCAGAAGCGCGCAGCTATATCCTGCGCGCCCTGGAGGAATAGTGAGCAATATCTTCAGGAATAGGAGCTTCAATATGGAGTTTCTTTCCTGTTATGGGATGAATAAAGCTGATCTTCCAGGCATGCAACATTTGTCTTTTGGCATGATATTTTTCATTTGCTTGAAGATTGCCATACAAAGTATCACCTAAAACTGGCGTTCCGTGATGCTTCATATGCACCCTGATCTGATGGGTTCTTCCAGTTTCCAGCAAGACTTCAACCAAACTAAGAGCTCCATCAAACGCCGCCGCTTTAAAAGCAGTGGAAGCTTCCCTCCCCCCTTCTTTAACGCACATTTTCTGACGGTAAACCGGATGACGCCCAATGGGCTGCTGAATCTTTCCTTCCCCTGGGTTGCCAAGGCAGACGGCTAAATACTCTTTATGCACTTGCCTCGATGAAAACAAGGCGATGAGGCGTTGCTGCGCCAACGAAGTTTTTGCCGCAATTAATACGCCGGAGGTTTCCTTATCCAGACGATGGACAATACCTGGACGCAGTGAGTCACCGGTGGGCAGCGTTTTGCAATGAAATAGCAAAGCGTTCACAAAGGTGCCGTTCCAATTCCCCGGAGCCGGATGCACAACCATACCGGGAGGCTTATTAATTGCCAGCAGGTGTTCATCCTCAAATAAAATATCTAAGGGAATATCTTGTGGAGTGATATCAATTTCGGGAGTTAGGGCAAAACATATCTCCACCTCATCCCCTTCTTGCGGCTTTATTCTCTTTTTGACCGGAGAGCCATTAAGTAACACTTTCTGTTCTTCAATTAACATCTGAAAGTAGGTACGGGAATGAAGCTCTTTGTAACGTCCAGCTAAGATTTTATCCAAACGGTCGCCGGTTTCTTCAGTGGATATAATGATTGTTTCGATTTCTTCCATTAGGCAGGTGTCGCTAAAACATAAAGAGGGCACTCATTATAAGGAAAGTCGGGAACCAGCTTTTTCAGCAAACTGTAAATATTTGCTTCTGATAATTCCAACTGTTGAAAGGAGACAATACTCCCCATTTCTTTTCCTAGATACCGTATGCCGTCCTGATTGATTTCGTTTAAATATTCACCATTTTTTTGAATGAACTGTTTTACTAAATTAGGATTTAGCGCATCCATTTGCTTTGAAAAAAGCGCATCCACAGGAAATCCTAAAAATAAATTCACTTCGTACATGATCTAAAAAACGGCTGTAATTGATGTGTACCGAAACTCGGTATCATAACAGCATGACCTATTTGGACTTTGTTAACAAGTTCAAAAGAACCCAAACCCTAATCGCATGAACCAAAAAATATTCAACGAGATTCATCTGAAATTTAGTTAAAATTTATTTAGCTAGATTCTCTTATTTTGAGAACGCTCTCTGTTCGCAACCGATAAGGAATGAACTTTGATGCACTTACTGACTAAGCCTGTCTTGCTTTTCTTTTGATTTCTTTTAATCTTTCTTCTGCGCGGTGCATTTTTTTTACAATCGATTGTGCCAGACCCATCATCATCTGTTGGTAGACCTCGGGGGCTTTTTCTTTCAACTGTGCCAACGAACTTATCTGAGTATTTGTATCAAAATCTTTTTTCGTACCGTGAGTCTGCGCGGCAGCTTCTGCCGTAGAAGCGTTTTGCGATGATGGCTGCACAGAAGATGTGGAAACCGGCTCCGGACTAGAGGTAATATTGGTAATAAAATCAACCATAAATAAACTTCTCTTTTTAAATAGACATTATCATAATCACCCTACTTACATAATAGCATAAAATAATTTTTACAACAACTGAAAGTCCAAAGATTACATACCGAAGCAATTCACCATTTGGTTTCTGGCTGCGTCGTTAGCCGCTGACTTTGAGATTCACCTGCATCACGCAACTAATTCAAATTGCGTTGTTTCGGCGCCAGCTTAGGACGATTCCCTGCCCTATTTCCAAATTTTCAAACATGAAGTTACGCCTAATCAACTTCTACACCGAAAGCGCTCAACCTTAGAAGGTTGAGCAGTGTCTAACGTTATTATGCACGATCAATACTATATTTTCCGGGTCCAGCGCTAGCCACGTAGAGCAAGCCACCGAAGATAGCCAAATTCTTTAGAAATTGGATCATTTCCATCTGTTGTTCCTTCCCTGTCAATGACCAAAAATCATGAAAAAAATAGGTGACCGGAAGCAAAAACAAGAGAAGAAGAACGGCGCTATAGCGGGTTTTCCATCCTAAAAGAAGACTAAATCCTCCTAATACTTCAATAAGAGCAGCAATAACCAGCAAAACATGAGCCATCGGCAAGCCCTCGGCGCTCATGTGAGCGGCCGTACCTCCGAAATCCATGAATTTACCCAACCCAGCCAGGATAAAAATAACACTTAAACAAAATCTTCCCAGAAAAAGATATAATGATGCCATCGAAAGGTCCTTTAAAAAATTGAAAATCTTGTTTTAACAAAACCCTGTAATTTATCAACACTTATTTTGCGGTTAAAAATCGAGTGTTTCCTTGATCACTTCGAAATCAAAACCGCGGCGCATCAAAGCTCCGACAGCTTTTTGCTTATCTTTATATTGGCTGAGATCTAATTTTTTGTATCGGGTGGCGAGCAACGTCATAATCTGCTCCTGTTGATTTTCCGGAGCAGCTAATTGACGCAGTAATTCTGTATAGGCATGTTCCGGGATCCCCTTCACTTTGAGTTTCATGGAAATTGCTTTGGGACCGGATTTTTTATGTAATTGAGAGGTAATAAAATTCTCCAGCCAGGCCGCATCATCCACATAATATTGGAACTCGGGAAGAACACAATCGATAACGGATGAGGGAACCAATTTTTCTTTTAAAAGTTTGCGCAGTTCAAATGAGGTATAGGCGCGGTTTGTTAATTTACGGGTGATGTAAAGTTTGACACGTGCCGGTTCTTGAGTTAAAAATTGCTCTTGAGAGGCAAATTTGGGCTGACGGCCAAAAATAGAAGTATGGATTTCCCTCCAAGGTTCTTCATCAAGAAGAAGGGAAAGAATTTCCCGTCTTCCCTCTTTAGGAACCACCCTAACTTTCACTTAAGCTGCTTCACTTTCTTTACAGCACGATTGCTCATGCGCACGCCTTTAGCAGAAACAGCCTTGATCAGCACTTTTTCGAAAGAGAAATCAACTTTGGAAGTTTTTTGCTTAAGCTTAGGAATAAATTGTAATTCCAGCACCGGTTCGGGCTTCGTTGTAATAAATTCCAGTCCCATACCCTCTTCAAAAAAGCGATACTCCTTATCCAGGATATATTGCTTCACAACAAATTTCTTGCCATAGCACTCATGGGTTTTGGGATCTTTATAAGCCACGCTAAAAATGGTCTGTTTATCGGCTATCCCCACATAAACAGCCTTTGATGTCTTTGTATGGACATAATGCTTTTCAGGGATACTTGTCACTCTATAGGAGCCGTCTTGATAAATGATCAAAATCTTATCAAAATTCGTACAGGTGATCGTCTCCCCATTGACAACTTTCGTCCCAAGAAATCCGGTTTTCAAATCCAAACCGACTTCGATCTGCTTGGTAGCAATCGCCCTTTTATCCAATTCTTGAATTTTTTCTATGCTCGTGTGCCGCGGATACGACTCTCCGTATTTCTCAATCAGGCGCCTGAGGTAGTCAATCGTGAATTTCTTAATGTTTTTTAGGTATTTATCGACCTGCTCAAGCTTTTTATTTAAACCGGAAATTTCTTCTTGGTTTTTATCAATATCAAAGCGCGAGATCCGGCGAATAGGAATCGTTAAAAGCCGCTCGATATCTTCGGGAGTCGGTAGACGGGCCAGATCTTTATGAAATGGCCTTAAGCTTTCCTCCACCGTGCTGTGGATCTCTTCTGCTGACTTAACATTTTCGATTTTTTTATAGAGCCGGTTGTCAATAAAGATCTGCTCGAGCGTTTTCTCAAACACTCTTTCCAGCAAGCGCTCCCTCTCCAACTCAAGCTCACGCTGCAGGTAGCCCTTCAATAGACCAGCATGCATCTCCAATATTTCATTGACGCTGGCATCCCAAGGCATATTGTTTTTGATAACAGTGCATTGGCAATGAATCGCGACCTCACATTCCGTATAGGCATAGAGCGTATCGATTAACTCTTGGGCATAATGGCCGCGTGGAAGCTTAATTTCGATTTCCACCTTATCAGCCGTATAATCGTAAATGGCATCGATTTTGATTTTCCCACGCTTGGCAGCTTCATCCACCGAACGTATTAACGATTCGGTAGTGGTGCCATGACAGATTTCTGTAATCACTAAAGTCTTCGGGTCCCGCACTTCGATTTTAGCGCGCAGCTTGATCTTTCCGCGTCCCTTCTCATATTCGGAAGCGTCCATAATCCCGCCCGTCAGAAAGTCCGGCAACACTTCATAAGGTTTCCCTTCAAGTATGGCAATTTCGGCTTCGAGGAGCTCTACAAAATTATGAGGTAAAATATTGGTAGACATTCCCACCGCGATGCCGCTGGCCCCCTGCATGAGCAAAACGGGTATTTTAGCCGGCAAGCAGATCGGTTCCTGGTTTCTGCCGTCATAGGAGGGTATAGTCGGAGTCAAATCTGGATTGAATAGCGTCTCTTTGGCCAGAGGGGATAGACGCGTTTCAATATAACGCGCCGCTGCAGCGGGATCGCCAGTAAAGATGTTGCCGAAGTTCCCTTGCTGATCCAATAAAAATCCTTTATTGGACATGTTCACCAAGGCATCGATGATGGCCGCATCGCCATGCGGATGGTAAGCCATGGTCTGGCCGGCCACGTTGGCGACTTTGTGCAGTTTGCCGTCATGCATTCTAAAAAGGGTATGCAAAATACGCCGTTGTACGGGCTTCAAACCATCAATGACATGGGGAATGGCACGATCCAAGATCACGTAAGAGGCATATTTGATGTAATTGTCCTTCATCAGGTGCTTCATATCATCCATGAGTCAATATTTCCTGGTCTTCGTTGATGAGGTTTTGCATGATAAAGTTACGCCGTTCCGGGGTGTTTTTACCCATATAAAATTGCAGTGTGGTCTTGATATCGGAAAAGGTATTGATGGTGACAGGCAGCAGCCTAATCTCATCTCCGATAAATTGTTTAAACTCCTGGGGCGAAATCTCCCCTAAGCCTTTAAAGCGCGTAATTTCTACCCCTTTTTTAAGAATCGCGGCAGCCTTTTCCATTTCCTTTTCGGAATAGCAGTAAAGGGTTTTTTCTTTATTTCGCACTTTAAATAAGGGTGTTTCCAGAATGAAAAGATGTCCATTAAGGACCAGTCCCTCAAAATACGTCAGGAAAAACGTGATCAAAAGATTGCGGATATGCATCCCGTCTACGTCGGCATCGGTTGCAAGGATGACTTTTTGATAGCGGAGATTGGAAATTTCATCCTCTATATTTAAGGCGCTCATCAGGTTGAACAATTCTTCGTTCTTATACAACTGATCCATCTTCATGCCAAAGACATTCAAGGGCTTGCCGCGCAAAGAAAATACCGCTTGGGTCATCGGATCGCGCGATGCGACAATCGAGGCACTGGCAGAATCCCCTTCCGTTAAAAAAATCATTGATCCTTCGGCGTGCTTTGAGCCATCCCCTAAATGATGCTTAGAATCGCGCAGCTTGGGAATTTTAAAGGAGATTTTCTTTTGTTTTTCCTTAGCTTCTTTTTTGACTGCTGCCAGTTCTTTGCGCAATTTTTCATTAAAGGCGATTCTTTCGATGATCTGTTTGGCAGATTCAGGATGTTTATAGAGTAGATTGACAACGGCTTCCTTGACTTCCTGAACAAGCGGACCGCGCAATTCCGTATTGCCAAGCTTATTTTTTGTCTGTGATTCGAAGATTGGATCTTTAATGCGTACAGCGACAGCAGAAACTATCCCCTCTCTGACATCCATCCCTTGGAAATTTTTCTTGGCATATTCGTTAACGCCCTTGAGCAATCCTTCCCTAAATGCTGAAAGATGAGTCCCTCCATCGGATGTGTATTGTCCATTCACAAAAGAGAAATAACTTTCGCCATAACTCTGGGTATGCAAAAAGGCAAATTCAAGTTGTTTGCTCTTATAATGCAAGGGCTCGTAAAGACGGTCATCCGTCACTTCTTGATTCAGCAAATCAAGAAGGCCGTTTTTTGAAATGATCTTTTCCCCATTATAATCCAGTGTTAAACCTGTATTAAGATAGGCGTAATTCCACATCCGTTTTAGAATGTAAGCATCATCAAAGGTGTATTGCTTAAAGATTTCAAGATCAGGAATGAATTCGACAAATGTGCCGTTTGGCTCTTCGGTTTTCCCCTTTTTTTGCTTAATGAGTTTCCCTTTGGAAAATTCAGCTTCAACGAATTGCCCTTCTCGATGGCTTCTTACAAGGAAATAACTGGAAAGGGCGTTGACTGCCTTTGTACCGACACCATTCAAGCCGACTGAAAATTGAAACACTTCATCATTGTATTTTGCGCCGGTATTGATTTGGCTCACGCAATCAATGACTTTCCCCAAGGGAATTCCGCGTCCGTGATCCCTTACCGTTATTTTGCCCGTTTCGGCATCATGGGTGACTTTGACCGTTTTTCCATGCTCCATGATATATTCGTCAACGCTATTATCGACGACTTCTTTCAGCATGACATAGATGCCGTCGTCGGGATGAGAGCCATCCCCTAAACGGCCAATATACATGCCGGAACGCTTGCGGATGTGATCGAGCGCGTCTAGCGTCTGAACTGTACTTTCGTCGTAGTGTTTAGTCATAATCCACAAATGAGCTGTAATGGTGAAAAATTAGGGTATCAATAAGTAGATATTTCTATAAAGATAATTCATTTTTGATTAAAATTCAAATATATATGGATTTTTTCAAAGACAAACGCATCTTGATTACCGGTGGCACAGGAAGCTTCGGCAGGGCCCTTTCCAAACGTTTAATAGAAAAAAGCGCCTGCCGGAAAGTGATCATTTTCAGCCGTGATGAGTGGAAACAATGGGAAATGAGCCGTGCAGCTCCTTATAATGATTCCCGCATGCGCTTTTTTTTAGGCGATATCCGCGATGAATCCCGCTTAAGAAGGGCATTTAACGAAGTGGATATCGTCATCCACGCCGCAGCTCTTAAGCAAGTGCCCGCCGCCGAATACAACCCGACAGAATTTGTTCAAACGAATGTGATTGGCGCGATGAATATCATCAATGCAGCCATTGATGCCGGGGTCAATCAAGTGATTGCCCTTTCGAGCGATAAAGCGGTCAATCCGGTCAACCTGTACGGAGCAACAAAACTCTGCGCCGATAAACTTTTTGTGGCCGGGAATGTTTATACGGGAACCAGAGGCTTCCCTACTTTTTCAGTCGTACGCTACGGAAATGTCCTCAACAGCCGCGGAAGTATTATTCCCTTATGGAGATCCCTCGTTGAAGAAGGAGCTATAGAAGTACCTGTCACCGATGAAAGAATGACCCGCTTTTGGATCACTCTAGAGCAGGCAGTAGATTTTGTGATCCAAAGCAGTACGCTGGCAAGGGGCGGTGAGATATTTGTACCCAAAATACCCAGCATGAAAATTACGGATCTAGCCAAAGCCATTGCGCCCGAGTTACCGCTCAGATTCATCGGTATACGTGAAGGGGAAAAGCTGCACGAACTAATGATCAGCGAAGAGGACGGCCGCCATACCCTTGAATTTGAAAATCATTACGTCATTGTTCCGGAAATTTATATAACCCATCCAAAAAAATTGGAAAAATTTCTTTCCGGGAGAGAGGGAATAGCGCCGCACTCAGGTTTTTATTATGCCTCCGATACTAATACCAAATGGCTCACCCCCGAAATGGTAAAAGGCTTTTTGAATAACGCTTAAAAAACTTCCGATTCAACATTCCGATTCTTGCTCTCATTGCCATAAAACGTTGACCACTATTTTAATTTAAGAACAGAACATGCGTGTCTTAAATGCATCATGCAAGCGAAAAAGCAAAAGCAGAAAAGAAGCTGCTCATGACAATTGGGTGGCATACCGAACGTCTTTCAAAATTTTGTTAAGTAGCCGTTCTGAATTTGAGTCAGGTAAAGCCGGAACCGAAACAACACCACTTGAATAGATTGCGTGATGCGGGTGGGCCTCATAGTCAGTGGCCGACGACGCAGACAGAAACCAAAATCATGAATCGGAACCGGTCTAGATAACCAGGCCCTCTTTGATAAAGGGCCTGGATGTTGCTATTTTGAAATGACTTCACGCAGCGGCGGAAAATTTAACAATTTAAGAACGAAGGCGATCCTTTCTAGATTGACATTCAATTCAGCGGTTTCCGTTGCGGAAATATTTTTAGATTTTTCATAATAAAATTGCAGGGATACAGGATCTTTAATACTAGGCCTCCCCGGACGCGGAACCGATATGGTCAAATCTTGAATCATAATCCCTGCCGGTTTTGCAGCAGCCCGGCCAATAGCCCCCCTTCTAAGAAACTGAAACTTCACCTCGTGGACGCCGAACCAAACCCTAATTTTTTTCTTTTCATCATCTTGCCATCCGGTTAGATTATCGATAATGGCTGTATTATCAATAGAGCCAAATAGATTAGCGTAAACACAAAGGAGAATCATAGTGGGTTCGTTAATATAGGTCTGAAATGGAACTCTATAAAACTGTAGTAAAAAATCTGCAATTTCCAAACAGTCCCGTTTTTTTATTTTTAACAAATCCATGCATTTTTTGTGCGCCTGCGTTAGCTTACCGTTCATGAATTGTCGAAAGTCCTCATCTGATTTTAATTCTCCAAGAAGTCTAAAAATCATGGCCTGTATCTCAACGGCGCCATCTGGTTTATTGCCCACCATAAAACCATATTCGGCAATAGATCCTAAAAAGGTAAAGACGACCCTCTCGTCATGAAAAAGGTGCTTTCCTACAACTTCCATGCACTTATTCATATAGTCCTGAACTTTTTTTTCCTCATCGGCAGGAAATAAAGGGGATTCATAAGGGGCAAGAAGCACTTTGTCCCTCTTATCAACAAATGTAATGATACCGCCTTTAATAGCCCGATCGAATTCCACCGCCGGATTAATATTAACACCCAATTCCGTATTAAATGCCTCGAAAAAGCGAGTGACGACATGGCTGTAGGAGTATTTCTTTTTCTGATGTTCTTCTAGAGTAGTGAGGTACCTGGCAGCCACAGCTTCTAAAATAAGCTGCTGGAAAGGCCCTTCAATATAGCGCACAGTGATTTCATCGGCTATAAGAGGTAAATAGCTTGCCACATCGGGAACCGATTTTAAAATCTTCTTCATCTGTTCGATAAGTTTATTGATCTCATCGATATTGATAAGCTCTGTTTTGTATGTCTCAAAAGTAGTCTTGCCATTCAACTTGGCGCACAAGTACCTTAAAGCCTCTTTATAAACCAGCATTAGATAAAGAAATTTATATTCTTTATTAGATTTAAGATACGGTTTTTGAGCCTCCTGGTTTATTAATTTAACGGCTTTTTTAAGAGGTTTTGAAGGATCCAAAACAATTTTATGATTCAAGTACTTTCTTATGCTTTCAGCAGCAGCTTCCGGTAGCGACTCAAGACGCGCGACAAAAAAAGAATCTCTCTTCCTTTATTTTGCAGCAGGAAATCCTTTTCCTCGCGTTGTGCGTTCGCATCTAGGAGTAATTGATCAATACTGGAACTCACCTCCTTGGTCAACGCTTGCAATTTAGCAAGTTGTTCATGATTCAAAGCACTTTTCGTACTATTGGGGAAAAATTCTCTGATAAGGTTCTGATACCGTGGCAGGACTGAAAAAATCTGTTTAATATCCTTTTGCTGCATTGCAGCTGTGTGTGGATTGATATAATTAACTGCTGCAAGGGCTCCGCTATCTGGAATACTGAATTCATGCCCCGGATCTTTAATATCTAGCGTGGAGGTTTCATCACTTTCGGTTCTGTTCCAACTTTCCGTGTCATATCTTCCTGAGGAATCAGAAAACCTGTTGCTCAAAGGGTGAGGCTTTCTGGGGGTAGAATCGGCGATCATTTCAAACAATTTAGATGGACGCAGATCAGCGCTCTCCTGCCTCTCTACCCTTGTCGGATACGATGCAGACCCTGATTTTAATGGTGCAACAGACATTTATACCTCCTGTTTTATTTACCGATTGAAAGGAGGTAGCTCTATATCTAATAAAAATAAATTATGAAAGAAAAAATTAGAAATTGGATCAGGACCCTCTTTACTTCAGGCCGGCCCCGAAAATGCTCAATTTGAAATGGTTGAGCACATAAGGAAGACCAGTTCTACTTACTGGATTCTGTAAAATAATTTAGATAGCGTGGCGATTCCTTAGCCCAAAAATGATGAGCCGCTATCCATTCTCTAACGCACGCAACATATTTTGTTACATCATCAGTATAGGGGCCAAAGTCAGGCACCTCTCGTGCCAGGCATTCAAACCTAGAAAGATCCCCTTTCAAATCTGCCACAACACAGTGCACGGCATCCTGATAGTCGGTGTTGCAATCGGCTTTGTAGACGAAGACAAGATTGTGGATATCGCGGCTTAACATCTCTTTAGGAGCCGAAAGAAGGTCATTTTCCCAATTGACAAGATTGGCCCCTAACCGTCGTATTTCTTGTATGTAATCCCCCTCAAATAGTTCAGAGGGAATATTTAGCCCTTCTACAAACTCGATAAAATCAAACATGACCTTCGTCCCGCTTGTGTCAGGACGCTTGGTTTGGTAGTTTTGTAAAGAAGGAACTTTTTCTTTTTCCCGGTTTGACAATTCCCATAGGGTGGATTGGCAATAACCCCCTACATCCCGAAGGAGCCGCTGCTTCCAGTGAATGGAACGGGAAACCTCCCTGATCCGTTTCATAATATTAAAAAGCCCTTGGTTCAAGGGGTGATCATTTTCATTAGGGCGCTGGCCATCCATCATTGTGATTGTCCGCTCATGGAACTTCTCAAGATCGTGATGGCTATTACATTTTTCGATCATGTCATCGTAAATAAATAGCCAAGTCGCAAAGTCGGCAACAATGCTCAATGTTTTCAACGGCGCTCTGGGATGGGCTTTTCCCATAAAATCCCCAAACTTGCAGACATTAATTTTGCTGATTTTTAGAGGATCTGTCATCACTTTGTGTTCCAGGATCCAGCGTATTGTTAATTGTTGAGCCTCCTGCCCAAAGCAATTGCTTTTTTCCTTATACGGCAAGGACAACTCTTCGATTGCCTGTTTAACTAATTGGGCGATGAGCTCGGCGGTCTTTTCTGTAGATCCGGATACGGTGAAGTTAACGGGTAATACAGGCGATGTAAACTCCAACTTTGATACTTTAGAACTCATAAAGACCCCCTTCATTTGAGAAACAAAAAATACCTAACACATGCGTTAAATTTTGGGGAGCATTTTATAAAAATATATTTAAATACTTCCGGAAACGGAGGGTATTATTCTTTCATCCTCTTAGAAAAAAGCTCCAATGCGGCTTCTTCGATTTCCGTACTTTTTTCGAGTTCGGCCATGATTGTCGTCTGCAGGGTTTCTTTCTGAATTTTATCAATGTACTGCGTTCTCAAATCTTGAAAATATTGATTCAATGCCCAGCTAAGACTTGCCTGTTCCGAAAATTTTTCAACGTCAATTATTGAAATATTTTTTTCATCCCCGAATAGTTCGATGCTATCTGCAAGATGCAACATTTTTGTTTTTATCAACGAAGGCAAGGGGATATAAAAAATGTTCTCTCTTTTGCATTCCTGCACCCTTTCCCTCATCAAAAGATAGTTATCTTCTATTGCGTAGACTTCATTAAGCTTTTTTAATTGATCCCTCATGAGCTTGTTATATTTAAATTTTTTATCCTTTGATTTAAGAAAATCCATAATCGGATAGACATGCAACGCTGAATAGATAGCAAAAGAGCTTAAAAAATCATTTCTCTCATACAAATACAAACTAAGAGATACAAAAAAATCTGCAAAATGAATAAAATTCTCCCGCCTGCCCCCTGTCATGCTATTCACGACATAATTAGTCACCTTATTGAAAAATACCGACGTTTTATCATTCTCGTTCTTCACGAAGACACCCAAAGAAAGACAGGCTTCAGATGATATTAAGGACAGATCCGCGGCTATCAAATCAATCCACTTATGAATATCGGCCTGCAAATCGACTTTCTGTAAACTTCCGGATGACTGTATTAAAAATGTGGATTTCATCGAATTTTCTAAAAGTTCCTGCAACTCATTACAGGCTTTATTCATTTCGTTGTCGTCATGCGCCATTCCGACCTGAATAATTTTTTTTAAACCGTTTTGAACTGCGGGGGATTTTTTTTCGGTAATATACAAATTACTTTCTAGCCACACTCTGCAAAAATTCATAATTCTTAGTTTTTGATACCAAGGAATCCAATCACTCTTACTCTCGATAATTATTGCAATATTTTTAAACAAATCTTCGGTTGAAACAAACTCTTTATAAACACACAGTAACGTTATAGGAGGGAACAGTGGAACTTTCTCTGAATTAACCACAAAATCTTTCTTGTCATGTATTCTTTCTACATTTAAAGGGGATGACAAGGGGTATAAGCGTAAAAGTATAGACAGACAAATGGTGCTTTTATTCTCAATTTTCCCAAACTCATTCTTAAAATTAGGCAGGCTGCATTTCCAAAGATTTTCGACTAAAACACTCTCCTCGGGTATTTCAAAATGTAAATTTGCAAATAATGTATTTAAATCACTTCTGATTTCATCCTGCATTTCACTATCTTTTAAGCCATATATTTTCACGACCAACTTATCTAAATCGCTTAAAGTTATAAAACGGCCTGAATCATCAAAAAAATAATAAATTTCATGCCCAAGAGCTCTAGATATTTTCAAGTAGATCATCTCTTTTGATTTAATTTTTTCACTGAGATCAATCGACCCGGACTTCAACTTGTTCAACAAATCAATATAAATAGATCTTAAACTACGATTCAACTCTGCCGCAGATTTTGGGGAGTATTTAGGAGATTGTACATTTTTGGGAGACAAAATCGGTGCGGAATATTCAGAGCGCACACTCCTCATTAGCGGATTAACACTATTCATCTTATAGGTCGATAACCTTCGGGAAAATTTTTTTTCACTTGCTGAATGCACTTTTCTCAGTCCGATTGCAGAGGGGCTCTCAATCCCCTCCTCACTGGCGCTTTGTTGTTCCCCCTCTATCACTGAAACTTTTTCAACTCCTTGTTCACTCAACGACTTCTTTTCGTTCGGCATGTTTTCTGCAAGGGATTTTCTGGAGATTAAATGCGTCTTATGAGAAACAGACTTTCTATTTTTTGTGCCTCTTACAGCGTCTAGATTGTCATCTACTAACGAAGAAGCAGAAGTAGAATGAGAAAATGATCTTGGCGTGGAACCGTCAGAGCTATCAGTTATTGAAGACATAGGACTCCTGTAAAATTCAGGCTTAATGCAATTTAATTTTTTGATAAATAATTGTTTACCACTCAAAAAGAGAAAAGGCAATGTGGAAAAGACGTGAAATTAAAAAATGAATTCAAAAATAGGGAATATAACAAGGAGTTGCCCTAGATTTAAGCCAGGCAAAATCGTCGTCGAAAGCACTCAACCTGAATAGGCTGAGGAAATGAGGCGCGCATAAATTCAGCGGCTGACGACAAAGCCATACCCAACTTTGAGTTCATTCCGGGGTATCACGCTTTGATTAAGGCGGCCCTTAATTCTAACGGCAAGGACACCCAAGCAATCTGCCTAAAGTAATAATGAGAAGGCTCTTTACAAAACTTAATGACGATTTTTTTCATCAAATCGCATTTGTGTTGATTGGCTAAAGTCCATAAGTAAGCAAGAAGTTTTGGCGTTTGTTGCGCGGCTTCATTTTTGACCCGCAGCTCTATCCAAAGCAAAATTTCTTTCACTAGCTCAATTTGTTGAATGTCTCCCTCAGGAACGTATTCCCAGACTTTTAAATATTCAAGGAGTTCTTTAGACGCAGCAATCGTAGATGTTATCGCATTTGTTTCTTCTTTGAGCCAGGCAAGCACCTTTTCTTTTAAATGTTCCAAAAGCCATATTCTGGTATGCGTCAGGTGTAGGCTACGTGTGCTCTCTAAGATGTCACGATAACGGTTTAAGGTCATGCTGCTTTCCTTTTGTATTTTTTCCCGATAAAAAAGGTCCAGTCTGCGCAATAGTAGAGTCAATTTTCTGTCATTAAAGAAGCCCGCAAAGCTTTCAAAAGCTTGGGAAGTGATTTCTTCTAAATTTAATACAGCCCAGCTTTCCAAATTTTTAATGGACTCTGGAAAGGCATATTTATCGGCAGTATTCCATAAACTCATCCAATTTTTAAGTGAAATATCTAACGGTTTTTCCTCTTTAAGACATTCAATAATCAGTCTAAGAGAAGCGGAGTCGGTTTCGAAAAGATGAATCTGATCACTTGATTTTTCTTTAAATTCCCCAGTCAACATTTTGCGGAAAAATGCACTATTGGCAATCAACCACAGTCTGTTAACCTCAATTGTATCCTGATCTATGACTAAATTGACGGTAGGAAATGAGATCTTCACTTCATTGTCGCTGACAACTTCAATACACTTTCCTTTCCTAATTAATTCTAATCCCTTTTCACTTTCATTTTTCAAACAGTTTCGGAGGGATTGACGCACTCTGGAATCATCCCATACCGTCTTACTGATTTTTTGAATCAAACATTTAAGAATATAGGAATTTTTAGTCAATAAGGCGCTCGTATCCTCCTCTTCTAAAGCTTCCAATAAGCTCTCAGCATCTGCTTGTGCCAGTTGATTAAATTTATAAATAATCAAACGTTCCTCTACTGCGATCACTTGCCGATTAAATGCACTCCAAAATTTCTCCGGCGCTTTTTGGTAAAACAAGTAGAGCTGTTGCAAATTCAATTTCTCTAGCTCTTTATCGCCTAAAAATCGGATAACGGTACCCCCTTTGTCCACATCGAAAAGCTCTGCGGTTTCTTCAAAAGGGAGCCTTCTTTGCATTGTTTCGATAGCCCCCAACTGATCGCGGTAACCGTTCAGTCTCTTTATTTGGGCTGTTTTATCGACGCAGTACCTAACAGAGCCGATGGCAAAAGCTGTTAGAACCGATACAATAGGGATCCCCAGGCCAACACTCAGCCCAATTTCAAAACTTCCGTTACTAATTCCGGAAAACATCCCCGCAAAAAATCCGCCACCCAAACCTGCCCCCCAAAGCAGGGGATGTACGATACCGCAATAACGATTACATTTGCACTCCTCATCAGTTTCGGTTTCGTGCCCGCAGGAGACATATCTGAAGGATCTTAACGCTGTAGAGGATATTTTCGTCGTTAGGAGCAGTACCTTCTGATGGATCCGCTTTTTATTCTCCTCCAAAATAGTATTGGCTTCATAAGCGGAAAATCCCTGATGCGCCTTTACGGGAACCATAAACTCCTTAAAACTCGGCTTTTCCGGGATAACGTGGGAAAGCAATGGCATCGCGAATATTTTCAATGCCAGAGGCAAACTGCACCATGCGTTCAAAACCCAACCCGTAACCTGCATGAGGGACGGTGCCAAATTCACGCAGCTCCAAATACCACCAATAATCTTCCGCTTTCATACCCATGGCTTTAATGCGCTCTTTGATATGGTCAGGCCGCTCTTCACGCTGGCTGCCGCCGACCATCTCACCTATTTTCGGGACAAGAATATCCATATTGGCAACGGTTTTTTCATCATCGTTTAAGCGCATGTAAAACGGTTTAATTTCCTTTGGATAGTCGGTAATAATTACCGGCTTATTGAAATATTTTTCGGTCAAATACCGTTCGTGCTCTGACTGCAAGTCCATGCCCCAGCGGATCGGGTATTCGAATTTCTCGCTGGACTTTTCCAAAATGCGTACGGCATAGGTGTAGGTGGCCCTTTCGAAAGGTGTTTCGACCACTTGTTTGATTCGATCCAAAACCCCTTTAGAAATGAATTCATTAAAAAATTCAATATCTTCCAGACAATTTTCGAGCGTATAGGCCAAGATATATTTCATATACTCTTCGGCATTGTTCATATCATCGTTCAGGTCCGCAAAAGCCATTTCAGGCTCGACCATCCAAAATTCGGCCAGGTGGCGCGAAGTATTTGACGGCTCGGCGCGGAATGTTGGGCCGAAAGTGTAAATGTCGGAATGGGAGCAAGCAAAGATTTCCCCGTTAAGCTGGCCTGAGACCGTTAAATAGGCAGGCCTTTCGAAGAAATCCAAAGCGTAATTGACCTTACCATCAGGCTTTAATGGCAAAGCGTTAGGATCAAGTGTCGATACACGAAACATTTCGCCCGCTCCCTCACAATCTGATGTCGTAATGATGGGAGTTTGCACATACAGGAATCCTTTTTCCTGAAAAAATTTATGGGTGGCATACGCCAATGCGCTGCGTACGCGCGCAACGGCTCCCAAGGTATTTGTTCTAGGCCTTAAGTGTGCTATCGTACGTAAAAATTCCAACGAGTGACGCTTTTTTTGCAGCGGGTAAACTTCAGGATCGCATGTTCCGATCACTTCTATTTCTTTCGCATGCATTTCAACCGATTGCTCTTTTCCCGGACTTTCAACAATGGTGCCTTTAATGGCAACGGAGGCGCCTGTTGAAAGATTTGCGATCACTTTATCAAAATGGGGAATGACACTGTCGGCAATCACTTGAAAGTTAGAAACGGTAGAACCGTCATTGACCTCGATGAACGTAAACGATTTCTGGTTTCTAACGGTGCGCACCCATCCTTTAATCACTGCCTCTTTTCCGATGAGGCTTTTAACTCCCCCATGCGGTTGTTTCAAATCTCTAATTTTGGTACGCATGTTAACTACCCTCTATTGCAAATTTTTTAAGCTGTTCTATTTCTTTTATCCAAAGTTCCGGTCCGCCGGGTGTTTCTAAGTATTTTGGAATATTTTTTAAACGCGGATCGGTCATTAATATTTTAAAAGATTCGATGCCGATTTTTCCTTCCCCTAAAGGGGCATGCCGGTCGACGCGCGAACCTAGATCTTTTATGGAATCATTCACATGGAATGCTCTCAAATAAGGCAACCCGATCGTCTTATCAAAAGCGTCCAATGTGGCATTCCAACTTTCCCGGTTGCGTATATCATAACCGGCAACAAAAATATGGCATGTATCGACGCAAACCCCAATCGGAATTTTAGTTTTTACTTTTTCAAGGATATAGGCAATCTGCTCGAAACTATGCCCGACGGCAGTCCCTTGCCCAGCTGTCATTTCCAGCAACAAGGTGGTTCCGCTAGCGGCAATGTAAGGCTCTGTAAGCAGCAGGCTTTCGACAATCCGGTCCAGACACTGTTGCGGATCGCTGCCAACCGCGGCGCCGGGATGGAAATTCAGATAGGTGATCCCTAGCGCCACGCAACGCTCCGCTTCCTCTTTGAAAGCTTTGCGGCTTTTCATCAACATTTCCTCGACAGGCGCGCCTAAATTGATCAAATAACTGTCGTGGCTCATGATCTCTTGCAGCCCGGTTTCTTTCAGGGTGCGCTCCCATGTGGCAATCACCTCAGGAGTCAACGGTTTGCCCTCCCACCGTTTTTGGTTGGCAGTAAAAAGTTGAATGGTAGTGGCTCCAATTGCTCGTCCTTCCAAAAGGGCATTGAATACGCCGCCTTGCGCAGAAGTGTGGGCTCCAATAAGCATTAAATTTTCCTTTACATTTTTTGGATCAAGACAAAGTAGAGACAATAGAATACTCAATCACTATGAAAAGCGCAATTCTTGTTGAATTTCACTAATAGATAACAGATCATATTTTCATGGATTCCACCAAAAGTATTTTCAAGTCTGCCCGCCACTTTTTTAGCGGGACCGTCATCAGCCGAATTTCAGGGGCATTAAGAGATATTGTCTTGGCTAGCGCTTTTGGCACTAAGGAAACAATCGCAGCCTTCTTTATTGCTTTTCGGCTCGCCCATTTGCTGCGCCGCTTATTTGGCGAGGGTGCTCTACAAACAGCGTTTGTGCCCAAATTTGAAAAACTCAGAAACGAATCACCGGAAAGGGCAGCCCGTTTTTTTACCAGCCTCTATCTTTTTTTAGGAATTGGATTAATCGGACTGATTACCGCAATCTTTTTGACATCCTATTTTTTTATCAACCTGCTCGACGAAGGGAACAAAGAAATCCTTTTTCTGACCGTTTTAATGCTCCCTAGTCTTTTATTTATCTGCCTATGGGGATTAAATTGCAGTTTGATGCAGTGTGAAAAATGCTTTTTTCTACCCAGTGTTGCTCCTGTTTTTTTCAATGTTGTATGGATCTTTGGAGCCTTGATCATCGGATTTACCTCACCTGCCTATCCTATGGGATGGCTGGCCTTGACCATCATCTTCGCGTCGGTTGTGCAATGGTTGGTCACGCTTCCTAAAACGTGCCATCTTTTAAAGCAGTGGAACTTCCCAATACCCTCCCTTTACAATCTGGACGTCCGCGCGTTGGCAAAGCCCCTTTTTCTAGGCATTCTTGGCGTCGCTGCCATGCAAATCAACAGCGCCGTCGATCCGCTCTTTGCCCGCTACGCTTCTGGCGAAGGACCCGCCTTTCTATGGTATGCAATCCGCATCCAGCAAGTACCCCTTGCACTTTTTGGGATAGCCTTATCCAGCGCGCTGCTCCCTCCCCTATCGAGAGCCTTAGAGCAAGGGGACTTGATTAAATACCGCTCCTTCCTAATGTATGCACGCAAAAGATGCTTATGGATGATGGTGCCGGCCACTTTTGCTGTCATGGTTTTGGGAAAGCTCGGCATCACAGGGGTTTACGGCCATGGACATTTCTCTATAGAGTCGATCAACGGCACCACGGCCTGCTTGAATGGATACGCGCTAGGGCTAGTGCCGATGGCGCTGGTATTGATTTATGCACCCGCTTTTTACGCTAAAGGGGATTACTTAACGCCTAGCATCGCTTCCGGTGTCTCTGTCTTAATGAATTTAGGATTGAATGCCCTCTTTATTTTAGGTCTTGGATATGGCCCCGAAAGCGTTGCCTACGCGACGAGCTTAAGTTCTTTAGGAAACTACGCCGTATTAGAAATCGCCATGAGGATGGATCGAGGCAAAGTCCATTTAATCCCGGGCTAGAACGGAGAAGCCCATTCTCTTTAAGAGAATGGGCAGGATGTTATTTTACTAAAGAGGAGACATCGATGGCCACGCCCTTACCGGAAGTCGCCATCTTTTTAACGCTTTTGACATTCAAATCAAATTTTTTCAAATCGAGCATCTTGATTGCCTGATCATCATAGGTCTTATAATAATACTTAAGAGATTGCGGATCACGCACACAAGTTATCATTGTGTAATCGGCTATTGTTCTATCTTGTACAGACTCTCGAGCCACTCCTTTAGGGATATCAAACTGGTTAAGGATGTGAAATGCCTGGAATACCGCTTCATCAGAATGGTTGACCGGCAATGCTGAAGTAGAAAAAATGGCGGCTCTTACAAACCTGGAAGGCGGCGTAAAATCGCCAGGCAGACCCACCATGCCTGAGCCTTGCCCAAAGGGCTTCAAATCCAAACCCGCGACAATCCTTGCATTAGAGCTGACGGTTTGCAAATTCACATAATTTCTTAAGTTCGTTAAATGCCAATTGATGGTGGGAGCATTTGTCAGCACTCCAAGTGGATTTTCAGAAATTTCCAGTTTGCCATTGATCGGCTCGATGACTAAGCTGTGACCGTTCTTATCATAGACGATATAGTGAAAAGGAGGCGCCTCTGCTCCCCATTCCTTGGAGACTGTCGGAACAATCACAACATTTGCCAAGGCAGCCTTCACTTCTTCAATGGTAGCAAACTGAGTGACCACCCAATTAGGAAACTCAAGGGGCGATAAGGCTTTAGACTGATTTTCCGTATTTAATGCCGTGTAATTGGCAAAACCGGGGAAATAAAAAGTACCGACCGCAAGTCCTTTCTCATTGATACCGTCCAATAAAGCGATCTGATTAAAAGCTATGGTTCCGACAGCTCCGTACTTAGATTTATAGGGCATCCCTTTACCCTTCGGTGTGGTTCCGCTAAACTCATAGCCGCGCGGTATGACCGCAATAGATGTATCCAGCGGTACGGAAAATTCCAGTGTTCTTCCATGAACAAATGTACCATCTTTGGCGTTCAGCTTGATCCCTGTACAAGCTTCCACATTTGTCATAAACAGCCAGGCGAACGTAAAAAATATTAAGCGCATGAAAACTCCTTGTTGAAAATTATTTTATAGTAAAATGAATGTATAAATTCAAGATCCACCTCAAAAGATTACAAAACAAAAGACTGAAAATAAGGCATTTAAAAAATCGAGTGAGCCATATCTTTTAAAAGATTATATAGGGCTTAAGAAAGGAGGTTACCATGACCACGCCGATCCATTTCGATCAACCGGGAAAATGCGCTGCTGCTCCTTGTAAAAAAAGGTTGAAGCTTACCGATGTCGAATGCCGCTGCGGACACATTTTTTGCGCAGTGCATCGCCTGCCGGCGACTCACGATTGCCGTTTTGATTATAAATCTCTCGGGAGAGAGAGAATCGCCAAAGAAAATCAAGCGATCTTACCAAAAAAAATTACGAAAATTTAAGCGCTCTTTGAAACAGAACTGCCGCTTTCAAGTGCTGTCCTAACAGTTTATGGCAATGTGCTTG
Organism: Waddlia sp.; assembly: GCA_041738095.1. Lineage (GTDB taxonomy): Bacteria > Chlamydiota > Chlamydiia > Chlamydiales > Waddliaceae > JTS-AC334. Next base: position 62,969 of record JBGSQP010000016.1, on the reverse strand, counting down.
ATTAAGGAGAAGCTGCCTATCTTCTCCTTTTAATTTCTCGGCTGCCGCAAAAGCCCTTAAAGCTTCATCATAATGTTCCATTTCAAAGAGAAGGACCCCCATATTCATAATGAAATCCCCTTCTTCATTTGAAACGTTATAAAAATTTTCGAGACACCGTTCAATAACCTGTAATAGAAAATCTTTATCCTTGGGGCTTGCCGCAGACATTTTTTCACGAATCGGTTCAAAAAAAGCATACAAATTTACCGGATCGAAATTTCCGAGTTTAACCAAAATCAAGAGTTGTTCCAGGGACAACTCCCGGCACGTTTCCGAAGACAAGTTAGTCAATTCCCAATACTCAACCGGCTGCAAGAAGTCAATTGACTCACGAAAGACCTCTTCCACCTTCTTTCGCTGCGTTGTACTTGCACCTAGCATGGCTGCCATTTGCATAAATTTGGGATTAGGATCGCTGGCAAAAAAAGCTTTTCCGCCATGGTGTTTAAAATAATAGGCGATTGCATGGTAATTCACTGCAATAGAAAAACTGGCATGTTTTGATATTTTGGGTTCTCCATAATGATAAACTTGCAAGGGAGTGGCTACCCCTTGATCGGCGGCCAGTACCAATAATTTACCCCTAGACAGCTCGGAAAAAAAACGGATCGTTTCAAATGCTCCTGCGGGAAAGAGGAAAGAACACTCCCCGATAGAAGGCCAATAATCATTGAGCACAGGGTCTTCGGATTCGATGGGATCATAACGAAATTTCGCAGTAAGATCTTTTATCCAGGCCGGATCAAAATCTTTGCAACCTTCGGAAGGAACTGTAAGAGTGACAGAACCGGCTTTCAATAGACCCTGCTCAACGCGATAAAGGTCTTGAGGAATCGTATCAAAAAAATACGTACAGATCAAGGCCACCGGATTCACGGTAACGTCTAAGGTTTGACCGCTTTCAATAAGCTTCAAGGGACTTTGACTGCTGTGGTGATAAAATGCAAAATCGATAATTCCTGCGTTCAGGTAAGGCCTGAGTAAAGGATGCTCTTGCCAAAAATCGATATTTTTTTCGACGATATCCGTCATGACGTAGCGTATTTTTATCTTTTTATCCAGAAGCGGCAAAAGATGTTTTAGCATTAAAAACGCTAAGCGCCCGCTTCCAGCCCCTAAGTCGAACAAATAAATAGGTTGCGAAAAATCAAAAAGGGAAGGATCAGAAAGCCAATTTTGAATCACAAGGGCAAACTGTTTGGCAATCAAGGGGTTGCTCGTAAGATAAAAGGGAACCCCTTTATTTGCCCAGGCTTCCGGTCCAAATTGCGTATAGGCGGCCTCTTGAAGTTTCCACAGTAACGAGTCCTTAAATTTTTGGTCTCTTTCGATTTCTAAACGTTCAGACATGTGTATTTTTTCTGCAGGTGCTTTTCAATATCGGTTTCCATTTCGAAAGGATGCTTCATTAATTTAAGGTTTTCTCGACTATGAAGCTGCTCCTTATAAAAAAGTTCCATTTGTTTATTTAAGATCGCTAGTTTTTGCACATTAAGCTCGCCGTTTTCTAAAAAATCGGGATTCCCTCCCAAGATATGATCCATATACCAAAGGTACGTAGCGGTATGCGGGATAAAAGGGCGATCTACTTGCATCCGCGATTTACATTCTGCACGCAACGTCTGAAAATTATTTAAAGGACTGAACAACGTATAAATGTCTTTCCATTTTTTGATCGTGCCTTTAGGGATTTTACCATCTGCGCTTATGACAGTTAATTCAAGAGATCCCTCAACCCAGCCAACATTTGTTTTTAAAAATTTCTTCTCCACTTTTTCATCGGTAAATGCGCTCATAATGGCCGCTGCGGTAGGAAAATCTCCTAATTCAACGAGTTCTGAAGCCACATCCATAAAATAAATATAGTTATTTCTGGCCTCGTCTCCTTTGTCATTTGCCAATTCAAGCAAACTAGCGTGAATAAAACGCGCGACCCGATTAAAATTTTGAGAACAGAAAAATAAGCCGGGGGCTTTTTTCTGACCCGCTTCTTTATTGAGATCAAACAGCAATTCATAGGGAGAAACACTTAAAATGCGATGCAAAGAGATACGCATAAAATCCCACGCCAAACGCTTGACGGATTCACGATAAGATTTTTTATCCGGCCAAATGGAATCGCTGCCAATCTTCAAACTTGGTAACTCAACTTCTGCAGGACTCTCATATAATAGATAAGAAAGATCAAAGGCCAGATCGATCATAGGGTCGCAACGCGACTCTAATCCTGCAGTAATGACCTTTTTGATCTTATCTTGTAATGGAGGCACCTTGGCCTGCCTGGAGTATAGGCTAAACCATGTGCAGCACATATTTAGCATCCTAAGCTTTTGAATGACCGGTAATGAAGCATCGCCCATGGCTAAAAAAACAAGATGGAATAGCGTTTCGGAGGAGATGAATTTTTGATACACATTCAGGAAAGCGCGTGGACCAATCAAACCCAGGTTATAGATTTCCTGCGCATCTTTATCGGGATAGAGACGCAGCAACAACTTTAAGCAATGCATTTCCTCCTGCCCCAATGTTGATTTGACAGGATTTAAAAGTGCAATTTTATCTGCAGCAATTTCTTTAACTCCATTAAGATGTCTTAAATTCACGCGTTCTAAAGAATCATTAAAAAAAATGATCTCCGTAGGGGTAAAGACTTTTTCAAAATGTAGGATTGTTTTAATAATGACTTCAGACAAACCAATAAGTTTACCATGTCCATCTAAGAACTCATAAATATTGTAATCCAAAGCTTTCCGAATTTGGATCATCAACTCTGTGGCCAAACTTCCCAAACGCACCTTCTCTTCAGAAAAACGTTTTTCCCCACTCACCTTAGGCAATTCCAGAGGCTGATCTTCCAAACTTAAATATAGCCTTCTTAAAACATCCCTTAGCAAGACTCTCTCCCCAACTTGTGTCAAGCAAAGTTTAGGGATCCTGCCTTCGGAAAGAAATGTAGGCAAAGACGTCCGGGATCTTAAAAGATTGCGTAAAGGAAAGGCATGATGGGAAAGAGACTCTCGGTCAATAGAAGAAACCCTTCTAATAGGCTGCATTAAATTTCCTGGGGACTGCCGGGGTGTAAGAGCCTCAGAAACGGAACGGATCCTGGGAATCATTGAAGAAACCTGGCTTGAGGTAATTTGTGGGCTCTTATCGGGAAGTGAAAGAGATGGAACTTCTTTAATGGGCGGCATATGTTATCTTGTTGTGGTGAATTATAAAATATAGTATTATCTTATTTTTTAGATACAGAGATTATATTGAAAGAGTTCATTGAATTGCATAAATTCGAGCACATTGAAAAAAAGAGCCGGGAATTACAGATCCGTAATGAGGCCCTTGATCTCCAATCCCTTGAATTGTTGAACGAGCTAAAAGTCACTTCCAAGCAGTTGACCCAGTTCATAGAAAACCGTTCCAATTTTTCTGAGACAAACTGGTCGACTTTGATGGAACAGCGCATCAGATTGGAAGAGATGTTGCAAAAAGATCTTGAAAACGTGCGCGATCCCCTCAAAACAAAAAAAACATTAGCCGAACGTCATGTCGGCAATCACTGGATGTTTGTGCGCTGATGAAACAAGCTCTCCTGACGATTTTAAGAGACCGCCACACTACGAGAGCTCAGTTTAGACATGCAACGGAACAACTAAGCCTTCTTTTGGCAGGAGAAGCGGGCCTACATCTCAAATATATTCCTATAGAAGTGCAAACGCCCTTAACCCTCGCAAAAGGAAAATCGCTCGCTCAGGAAGTAGTGATCATTCCTATTTTAAGAGCCGGGCTGGCCATGCTGCCTCCTTTTTTACGCTTTTACCCTCACGCATCCGTGGGATTTTTTGGCATGCGGCGCGACGAAACCACAAAAAAACCGCACCTTTATTACGAAAACATCCCTAAAATCAACCAGAATCAAAATGTCATCTTGATCGATCCTATGATTGCCACCGGCGGCAGCGGAATTTTGGCTTTGCAAAAGCTTAAGTCGATCGGGGTTCCGGAAGAAAACATCATCTACGTAGGGATTTTAGGCGCTCCCGAAGGGATTGAACGCATCAAGCACGATACCCCCAAATGCACTTTAATCGTCTCGCAAATCGATGAAAGACTGAATGACGACGCCTTCATTGTGCCGGGGATCGGTGACTTTGGTGACCGTTATTTTGGCACGGAATGACAAAACCGCAAACAATCAAAATGGTAATTATAGGGGCTTATTTCTCTGCCGCTCATTTCGAGAGCAAAAAAATCTTTGAAAATTTGAATAAATGTCTTCCGGTCCTTATCTTCATCCAGAGGAATGAGTTCCACTCCTTTTAAGTCCGGTTTTTGCCCCTCATAAAAAACAAAAAGAGGCACATCGCTATGCCTCTTCCATGACGCGACAAAATCTCTACCGAACCATTCCAGTTCAGCCGGAGAAAACGTCGTACAGGCGTTCACTCTCAATACGATTTAGCAAAGATAGCATCCAAAGTCGCTTCCTTGCCGGTCAAAACACAACGCCCTTTAGTGCCGGATTGATCGAGAGGGAGGCACCGAATAGTAACTTTCATCTCTTCCAGCATCTTTTCAGTCTCAGCATCGCCGCACCATTTAGCCAACACAAACCCGCCATGAATTTCCGGCTTTTCTGCATTTTTCGGCGTAAAAAACTCTTTCAATTCTTCGAAATTGGTAATTTCATGGTGGATATGAGAATCCCGATGCGTTTTCGCTTGCTCAAAATAGCTGTTCTGCATCTCTTCTAGTAGTACCGGGAGGCGTGCGGCCAACTGCTCTACAGAAATTTTTTCTTTTTCCTTATGGGGGCGGTCACGGCGTGAAAGCATGACCACACCGGATTCAATGTCTCGTGGGCCCACCTCAATCCTAAGGGGAATCCCCTTCTTGATCCACTCCCAATTTTTTTCTCCACCCCGTTTGTCCCGTTTATCCACAAAAACCGAAATCGGCTCCTCCGCATAAGAGACTTCACTTAAAATCCCTTTGATTTTCTCGGCATAACCCAAAACAGCGTGTTCTGTTTCCGGAGAGGGAATGATGGGCAGGATAACAACCTGTTTGGAGGCGGCGCGCGGAGGAATTCTAATCCCGTCATCATCACCATGACACATGATCATGGCGCCGATCAGGCGTGTGGTCACGCCCCAGGAGGTCGTGTAGGCAAATTGCTGCCCTCCTTCCTTAGCGGTAAATTTAATCCCTTGGGCTTTGGCAAAATTTTGCCCTAAATAATGGGAAGTGCCCCCTTGCAATGCTTTGCGGTCTTGCATCATGGCTTCGAGAGTATACGTATTATCGGCTCCCGGAAATCTTTCGCCGGGCGATTTTTCTCCGAGAATAACGGGAATGGCCAGATACTCCTCAACCAGTTGCCGGTAAGTTTCCAGCATACGTAATGTTTCTTCCCTGGCCTCTTGCTCATTCGCATGGGCGGTATGCCCCTCCTGCCAAAGAAATTCAGTCGTGCGTAAAAAAATACGAGGACGCATTTCCCAACGGACAACATTAGCCCATTGATTGATAAGCAGAGGTAGATCACGGTACGATTCAATCCAGCGGGAGAACGACTCGCCGATGATCATTTCCGAGGTAGGACGTACAACCAGGGGTTCTTCGAGTTCGCCGGTCGGAATCAGTTTTCCATCTTTTTCTTCCAGTCGGTGATGGGTAACAACGGCGCACTCTTTAGCAAAGCCTTCAACATGGGCAGCCTCTTTTTCTAAATAACTCAAAGGGATAAATAACGGGAAATAGGCATTGTCATGCCCCGTCTCTTTAATCTTCTTGTCGAGTACTTTTTGGATCCTCTCCCAGATAGCGTAGCCCCAGGGTTTTATCACCATGCAGCCCCGCACAGGGGAATTTTCGGCAAGGTCTGCGGCGCGGATCACTTGCTGGAACCATTCAGGATAATCTTGTTGCCTCGTAGGCGAAACGGCGGTTTTTTCTATAGTCTTGTTCATGGCAAACATCATAGCATAACAACGAAATTTTCCGCTCAGAGGAAATTTAAGACGCGATGCTTTCGATGGGGTGGGAATGAATTAACGAATTACAAATAAAAAATTCCGCTTCTTTCGAGATTTCACTCAGCTTCATTTGGACTTTAATGGTGGTTAAAGTGGAAAGAAAGATTCCCGACAAAAGAGGAAGCACAGGATCCGGTGTGTAAATTTTCGCTTCTATTTTCCAGAAGATATTCGAAAAAGCGCATTCCAATAAATACCCCTCGGCTGTCGTGGCAATCGCGTCATCATAGCCCCGCTCCAAGGCGTATTGCTTGATCTGGAGTCTGTGCAGATACGAAAGAGATTTAACGTGCGATCGATGCGTCGGGTAGGGATACATACAGAGGCGGTAGGGATTGATGGGAGGGGCGTACGGGTCGAGCGTGATTAACACCGCTCCGGCATCCCTTTGCGGCAAGTGGAGAGCTGTGCTATTTCCTCCCGTTACTATGATTTTCATCCTCCAGGTATTAACTTGCGCATGATTCAGCACCACCAAGTGTTCCAAAACGCTCAGAGGAATATAGGGGGGAATGATATTAAGCTCCTTGCATTGGTCTGTAATGCGCTGCAGATGGCTTTCGGCATTTTCTAATAAGCCTTGATGCACTCGGAGCGTCGTAAATAGGCCATCGCCGAAAATTAATCCCCTATCGTTGATAGGAATGGCAGCTTCCCGGGCTGCGAGATAGTGCCCATTAAGATAAACGGTCATCAGCTCTTGCTTTCTTCGGAGCTGTCTTCAGCCAGTTTTTCCACTTCGGATTCCAGCCTTTTCATAATATCTTCTAACTGCGGCAGAACCTTGTCATTTATAGCATCCGATCCTTTATTAAAATCGGCCGCACCGTCCCTGAATTTATCATCGGACTCATCGATTTTAATCACCTGCTGCTTGAGTTCGGCAAGGGCTTGCTGCATCGCCTCAAAGCGGCTTTGCATGCCCTTAAAATCCCCTTTCATCCCCTCGAGCATCTTTTTCAAGCCTTCATTTTGCTCTGATTGATATTTCGTAACGTCGGCATACTGATCAATTTCTTCAGACAACTCATCTTCATTAATATCCAGATCGTCCACATGGTCGCCTAATTTTCCAATTCTTTGGCCGGCAACTTTACTCGTCGATTTTAGTTCTTTTAAATCCTTGGCAAATGCTTGCGTCGTGAGTTTATATTTTTGATACAGCTCTTTAAGAATTTCTAATTTCTCTTCAGTGGCTTTTAATTGATCCGCGATCGCAGCCAGATTGCTGACTTTATCCTTAAGTGTTTTTTTAAGATCGGCTATACCGGCTTCGGCCACTTGCAAGGCGTGGTTTAAGTCCTCTTTAGTCTGTTTTAAATCGGCGATAGCGGATGTCAGTTTTTGATTTTGGGATTGAAAGTCTTTGAGTTGATTTTCTAAGTCTTTTTTTGGTTTGAGACAGGTAATACGGGCGCAGCCAAAAATCAAATCGGCCGCCAATAAAACAACGGCGCCTGCCGTATAAAGAGGTTCTTGCAATCCATAGCCAAAGCCGACGCCGACGGCGCTAACGCCTAAAACGGTCAACATTACCGGCTGCGACCAATCTTTAATCAGCCTGCCGCAGCAGCTGCCTCCTTGATCTATTCGAGGAACTTGATGCAATTCCCCTGTTTCAATATCGGCAACCGGTGCAGTCATTATTAAACCTACTTCCTTCTAATGGCTTGAAATTCCTCCCATTCTGCACTCTCTTTTAATTTTTGCAACTCTTTGTGGGAGGTTTTATAGAGGTTATAATTTTTAAGTTTCTCAAGCGCTGCCTCTAGCCGGCCGGTTAATGCCGCATACTGTTCTTGCAAATGGGAGAGCTGCAATGAGGCCAACTCGGCTTTACGAGAGCTATTGATAGCATCGGGCATCACAGCGCCTAATTCATCCACTTGTTTTTCTAACCCCGCCATCCGTTCTTGCGCGTTCAGATACAGCTCTTTCATGAGTCCGAATAAGTCTTCCAATAGCTTCACTTGCCCTTGAAACTGCTTGAAAAGTTCTTCGTATTGATCCGTGTTTTTATCTGTTTCCAAAATGAGCTTCACTAAATTTTGATTATGCTCCTCAATTTGACTGACCTCTCCCGACAACCGCTCTACCCTTTCGCCAAAAAGGTGATTATCTTTACTGAATTTAAGAGCTTCAACGGAAAGCTCGCCGGTTTTTTTTTGGATATCCACCGAAACCGTTGCCAGTTTTTGCAGTTTTTCTTCTGTCTGCTTCAATTTATCTGACACTAACTGTAATTCTTCGGTTTTTTTACGCAGGGCTTTTTTCCCGTTTTCAATCTCTTCCCGCCATTCACCCGGTATCTCTTCGATTCTCTTGTTGATTTTGCTTAAATCTTTATTGGCATCACGCAGCTCGGAAACTTTATCAGCCAAACGCTTGTTGTAGTCTTCCAAAGCGTTGAGATTGCTAAATTTTTTAACATAAAAAGCTGCTGCTGCATTAGTGAGGCATAAAAGCACTCCGCAGGCTATGATGGGAAACATACTAAAAATTAAGGCCGCAACCGCTGCGACAGCGCCTACCACCGAACCGGCTATAAATAATTTATAGGACCAGTGCGTCACATCGGATGCAGCATCCCCCGGAAAAAGCGCTTTATCGGCAATACCTAAAACAATGCTGGCCATGAGCCTCCTTGATAGTTATTAAAATATTTAATACTATCAAGATGGAGTCGTTGTCAAGGAATCACAAACCCAAAACGCGGAAAAGGGAAGCACCTTTATACAGAGTTTCCTGATACTCATTCTCAGGGTTTGAGTCAGCGACGATGGCGCCTCCCAGTCGAAACTCGACGCCATCAGGGCGCCAGAGCATCGTCCGAATGGCGATGTTGAAATCGAAATCGCCGTTTTCGGTAAAATAACCGATCGATCCGGTATAGATCCCTCGTGGCCGTCCTTCCATTCGTTGGATCACTTCCATAGAACTCAACTTAGGACATCCCGTGATGGAACCTCCCGGAAAGCAGGAACGTAAGATATCTAAAGGTTTCACCCCGTTTTGTGCCTCCGATCGGATGATAGAAAGCATATGATGCACATTATCATAACTTTCCAGGTGCCATAATTTTTCCACTTTCACCGAACCGAAGCGGCTCACCTTCCCCAAATCGTTACGCATGAGATCCGTAATCATTAATAATTCCGCCCTCTCTTTCAGAGAGGACAGCAAAGCTTCTTTCAAAATGAGATCCTCTTCAGGAGTTCTTCCTCTTGGCGCCGTCCCCTTTATGGGACGCGTCTCCAGAAAACCCCCTCTTTTTGAAAGCAAACGCTCTGGCGATGTGCAGATAATCGCATAATCCTTGAAACGCAGATAAGCCATAAAAGGGGCCGGATTGAAGGCTGCCATCTGGGCAAAGAGCATAAAAGGATCGGAGGTCCCTTTAAAATGAAAGCTTTGAGAGAGATTGACCTGATAAATATCGCCGGCTCTGATCAATTCCTTACAGGCTTCCACTTGACTGATGTAGTCTTGTTTTTTCTCCCCCATCTTTTGAGGCGTTAAGGAGGAGGCCCGAAAGAGCTTTGCTTTAACCGGTGGCAGCGCTCCATGCAGAGTCCCTTTTCCTGAAACATGATCAACTTCCAGCAGAGCGGCATGCCGCATAAAACAAGCGTCGGGGATCCCGGAGGACTGATACGAAAAGGTTTTTTCCGGATCGCTGCTAGCCCCCATTTCATAGGAAAGATAGCCAGACCATCTGTACTTTGGATTTAAAGCAGAAGAAAGCGCGCTCCAAGAGCCGTCGCTTATAGAAATCGTCTCTTCAGGTGCCACGCTAAGGTACGACTTTTGTGCCGAGTCAAGCGTTCCGCCAGAAAAAAAAAGACACGTACCCGGTTCATCAGAATAGGCACGCGCAAGTTCCAACAGCTCTGTTTTACTGCAATTCATCCGGTACGATCATATTGTGGTAAACGGCATCTACATCTTCAAGCCCTTCCAACCACTCGAGCAAGGCGAGGTTAGCCTTTACTGTCTCCACATCGCAGGTAATTTCCGCTTTTGGAATCATTTCAAGCTCTGCTTCTTCACATTTGATCCCTTGCTTATTGAGCGCTTCTTTGACATCGAATAGTCTCACAGGATCTGTGGTAATAAGGAAGACATCTTCCTCTTTTTCAAAATCTTCAGCACCGGCCTCAGTCGCGATCAGAAAGAGCTGGTCCTCTACAGTGTTTTTACTGGAGACTTGGATGATCCCTTTCCGGTCAAAATTAAAAGCGACCGATCCCGGGTTTGCCACTGAGCCACCCCTTTTATTGGTTGCAATTTTCATTTCAGAGGAGATCCGATTTTTATTATCCGTCATGACATCGCATATAATACCCACTCCGCCATGGCCGTAAAGCTCATAGGTCATTTCCGTGTAGTCTGCCTGACTGGCATCGGAGGCTTTTTTGATGTTGCGGTCAATAATGTCATTCGGCACGTTTGCAATTTTGGCTTTCTGAAGGGCCAGGCGCAGGCGCGGATTGGCTTTGGCATCAGCGCCTCCCAGTTTGACTGCGCTAATAATTTCTTTAGCAATTCTGGAAAAGGCTTTTCCTTTTTTGGCATCTGCCCGTTCTTTTCTATGTTTGATGTTTGCCCATTTACTGTGGCCGGCCATGATTCATTCTCCTTAAAGCTTTGGAAGCGCCTTTACTTGAATAATCGATCGCGATTACCTTTGATCCAAGCCGTAGCTTTATCGAAATCGCGAAATTTTTTTTCCATTTGTTTAAATTCAATGTTGTGGATCTTTCGTTTACCGTTTGCGTCACAATAGCTAGGGCATACATGATGAAGCATCTCATGATAGATGACATAATTGATCAGATATTCCGGTATTTTGCTGCTATCTAACAAACGATTGATTTTTACCAGTTTTAACGGTTCCTGATAGAGGCCGAAGGTGATTTGTGAACGGTTGCGCTGATTAGGGGTACCGAACCAGGTGATGTTAAGTTCCAGTTGCTTTTTAAAATATTCTTCATTCACCCCATCCATCAACTCTTTTAAATTATAATAGCGCCCTTCAACAATCAACTGGCTTTTATCTAGCCGATCCGTGTAATTGAGCGTCCGTATATTTTCCTCAATAAAAGACTTCATTCCCGCAGACATGGCGCGCCGCTTCGTTTTTACATAATGGCATAAGTCATCCATAACATTGGCAGGCGCTTGCAAGAAAAAACGATGCATGGAAATCTTAGTGCAGTTGGGCTCCCATTTGATACTCAGCATCGTCGAATGGTTGTCGTTGATAACGAGCTTTACGCTTTTGCGCAAATCGTTTTCTAATTTTTGTTGGAGGTCGTAAAGAGGCATGGTGATTGTCATTTTTAAATATAGCGTTCCATAAATAGGCGTGCAGTATAAGTGCCGTCATTTTCTTTAATCCATTTATCCTGGCATCCGAATTCTTCAAAACCGAACCGTTCATAGAGCCTTTTGGCAGGATTGTCTGCATAAACTTGTAAATGGATGAGCTCTATCTTGAAACGCTCTTTTGCCAAGCGAAAAAGGCGGTGTAGCATCTCGCCCCCAATCCCCTGGTTACGAAAATCGGTTCCGACAATGATGCCGAACTCACACTGATGCGCCAGTTTTTTATAAGGTTGCAAATATAGAGTCGTAATGCCGCAAGGGATATCATTTTTAACTGCTGTAATGCTGCACTTATAGCGGCTGAAACCCACCCAGCGTCCCACTGCATCATCGATTTCTACTTCATCTTCCATTGGAAACCAGCGTTTTATGGAAGGTTCCATCAACCAATCTTTTAAATACTTGCCATCGCTCATCTCCGTGAAGCGAAAGTCCAACCCCTCGATAGGGACGGAAGGAGGCAAAGGTTTTTTATCTGACATATGTTTACCCTGATTCTTTTAAATAGGCGTTTACAAATTCATCGATTTCTCCATCCATCACCGCCTGCACATTTGCTGTTTCGACCTTGGTGCGCGTATCTTTTACAAGCGAGTACGGATTAAACGTATAATTGCGGATCTGGCTGCCCCAGCCGATGTCCATTTTTTCCCCACCCATTTCTTTGAGTTTCTTTTCTCGCTCCATGACCTGCTGTTCGTAAAGTTTTGACTTCAACATTTTGAAGCAGGTTTCCTTGTTTTGGGTTTGGCTGCGCTCAGATTGGCACGAAACCACAAAACCTGTGGGAATATGGGTTAACCTTACAGCAGAATCTGTGACGTTGACGTGCTGTCCGCCTGCTCCGGAGGAACGAAACGTATCGATACGCAGATCGTCCGGTTTAATATCGATCTGGATATCATCCGTAATCTCAGGGGTCACATCAACAGAGGCAAAACTGGTATGCCGGCGGTTACTGCTGTCGAAGGGGGAAATTCTAACCAACCGATGGACTCCCCTTTCAGCTTTGGCGTATCCGAAAGCAAAATCCCCGACAAGCTTAAACGTAATATTTTTAATTCCGGCCACCTCGCCGGGCACCATATCCACAACCTCGCACTTCCAGCGACGGATATCTGCCCATCTTTGATACATACGGGAAAGCATTTCTGCCCAGTCGCAAGCTTCGGTTCCACCGGCGCCGGCATTGATGCTAAGATAGCAATTTTTCCGGTCGAGTTCCCCTGAAAGCATTTTCCGTACTTCCAAATCGCCCAGAGACTTATCGATTCTTTCCAATTCCAGGTTGAGATCGGAAATAAGACTATCGTCTGCGCTCTTCATCGCTTCGGGGAGAAGCTCTTTAACATCGTCAAAGCGCGATTTAATATCTTTGCAGGGAACTGTCCATAAACGGAGCTTATTTAATTCCGCAATCACTTTTTTAGCTTCTTCCGGTTGATCCCAAAAACTGGAATCTTCCATTTTAGCTTGTAGCTCTAGAACTTTAGACTCTTTTCGAGCGACGTCAAAGATACCTCCACATATGAAGGATTCTGTCTTCCAACTCTTTCAAATCTTGCTTCATATCGCCGTTCATAAAGTCCCCTTTTCACTCTGGTGTAGGTAATATTATGGTGGAAGACGGTGTTATTAGGCAAGCTGCAGTTTTTATACTGAAGTGTAATCAAAATCTAGGGGATTTGGTGCGAAAATTTTTTAAAAAAGAGAGGCGAATCCTCCCTTTTATCCGTTAGCAGGAGCCTGTTGTCTATTCATTAACAGCTTCTTCCCCATGTTAAACAGAATAAGAAAGAGCAGGAATGGGTAGCAGATTTTAAATACGGGCGATGTAACGGCAGTCACCCCTTCCAATCCGAACAAAGACATCAAAAATGTCAAGCCAAGCGCTATCAGCACCGAGAGGGCAGGATGCTGCGCAGCGCGGAAGACTTGTTCATGCAAGAAATCGGTATAAGCCAAAATCAAGGCCACCGAGGTTGAAAAACAAGCTAATAATATCGCTAAAATGGCCACAAAAGATAAAGTCGGCCCAAGAAGACTTTGTGCAATAAAGGCCAGCATTTGATCTTTTGGAACGCCTTCCAAAATCCCGGCGTGATGGGCAGACAAAGAGATCAAGCAGATATAAACAACAGCCAAAATCACCATACCGACAATCGAAGAACGCAGTACAATCGAGAGTGTGCTGCCCATTTTTCCTCCGGCCTGGTTTAACATATGGATGACTGAGGCCGAGAAAAAGAACGAGGCGATCAAGTCCATAGTGTTATAGCCTTCCATCATCCCCTGAACGAAAGACATCGACTCGGTGCTGCCTGCCGTAGGCGCCGGTGAAGAATGAACATATCCTTGGAAGCAGATGACGGTAATGCAGGCTAGTAGCAAGGGAGTGATCCATTTCCCTAAAATATCGAGCACCCCGATTTGACGTGTGATGACGATGAAAACGATAGCGCTATAAATTAAGCTGAATACCCAAAGATCAGGCATCCAATCTGCGTATGATTTCAAACTTGCGTGCGACAAGATCATGCAACGGGGACCCGAACCCAAGGGGATCCAAACCGTTAACAAAAGGGCGCTTAATAGAAAACCGGGAATCTTGCCGATCGTATTAAAAAAATCGGAATAATTTCCTTTGTACATGACCATCGCAGCCACACCCAAAAAGGGCAAAAGGACAGCGGCTATCAGGAATCCAAAACTGGTCATCATCCACTGTTCTTGAGCTGCCTGGCCCACATAAAGAGGATAAATCAGATTGCCCGAACCGAAAAACATAGCAAACAATGCCATGCCGATGATTAAGGGCGATGATTTGTTACTGTTCACTGAATACTCCGCAGAAAAGGATGTGAATTTAAAATTATAACAAATTGCCATTTAAATTTCAATAGAAAAATATTTAAATTTTTTTTTGTAAAAATCGAAAGCTTTTCCTAAAAAAGTCTATTGCCAAAAAGCTGTGCGAAAGATAATCTCCCATGTTTTACACCCAAATGGAGTTATATCATGCAATTATCGCCAGTAACAGGAATGACCCCTTTAACAGTAACCGGCTGCCCCTTCAGAAGTCTTTCTAATTTAACAAATTCGGTTTCCGCTGCCTGGGATGCGGCTAAACCGCATTTGAAAGAAGCTGCTGTTAAAACAGCCTCCTTCCTCCGAACAGCTCCCGGATTAAGCCTTATTGCCTTTTTGGGAGGCGCCGTTTTGGCTGTTTCGGCACAACAACTGCACAGCAATCGCGTCGTCAATCTTATCATGCAGATTTGCGCCTACACGCTTTTTGCAGCAGCAGGCGTTGCCCTTGGTGTTGGACTGGTCTACGGTTTCTCAGCCCCATTGATTTAATTAAATGGAGCTGGATATTCAGATACCCAGCTCCATTTCTTTTTCAACCTTCAAATAGACTGCTTTTCGAGAAGAATCATGTTTTGGTGATCAAAATAATACTTCCAACTCCAACCGCAAGCAGTCATTGTTTCTTTATGGAAAAAAAGCCGTCCCTTTTCAAAATAAGCCGTCCAACGCTGTCCTTTCGGCACATGAATTTCGTGGGCCCCCATGAACTTGATGTTTTCTGCGACAAACTCGGCCCCATCCTGCAAATGGATCACCAGCGACTCGCGCCTTGTGATTTGGTTTTTCCAATAAACATTAGGGGCCTCGCGGTCGATGCCCCGGTTCTTGACTTGCACGTTTTTTAAAGTGCAGCGGCTCTTTGGGCCTCCATTGATAATCACTGACCCTTCTAAACATAAATCCTCGATGTCGACTTCTGACATCTCTAATTGCACTTCGCTCCCTTCTTTCCAAGTTCCACCCCGAATTTTCTGCCCGATGATGGAATAAATAGGACCAAGGGCCGGATCAAAAAGGAACAGCAACACAGGCCCCCTCTTCAAATAAAGCTCTTCAGTCGACAGGGTTGGCACGCCTACTTTGCAATATTTACTGAGCAGCTCATGATGATTTACCATCATTTCATAAAAACACCCCTCTGGCGTTTCCAAGAGTGGCTTCGATTCTTCATACGCACGCTTAGCCACAGAAATGGTTTTTATCCGTTCATGATACGTCAGATATACAGGCAGTTCTCTCAATTTATCGTCACTGATCGCTTCCGGATAAGAGAACTCAAGACAATCGGAGATATTTTGCATAGTTGATTCCAATCTTCCGGAAAAAACCTCCCTTTTTTCCCCTTCAGGTGAAATAAAAGGAGCTTTCGTCTTCAAATTAACAATCATTCCGGGCACCGGGCACTGTGGAGCGTTGTTCTTGATGGTTTCGAGGTCTACAAAAAGCAAATTCGTATTGGCCGGGTACTTTGAAAAAGGGCTACCGTCAAACTCCGGAGCATCTTCCACTCCTTTTTGTGTAAAGTCCGTATACTCAATATTGCTTAAGCGGTAGCTCACCCCATTTTCTCTCACTGTTTCCACCAATACATCCATCCCTTCCGCGGTATGAACGACGCGAGGACATGAAGCAAAGCCAAATTTCTTGTCTTGGTGGCAGCCGATACCAGCAAAAGCCAACAAGCCATAATCTGCTCCGGCGATCGGATTATTGATTTGACGCACCAAGGCCTTTGTGCGCTTATGCTTGCCCAACCAGTCAAAAGCCCCATGATCAAGGGCCAGCTTCCAAATGGCGCCATGCCCGCCCGGCTTCAAATAAAGCTCAAAAGGTTCCTTTAAAGACCAGTGCCCTTCGATGGTGATCACCGGTACTAAAGGCTGCTCTATAAAGAAAAATGAAGTTTCAGGTCGTCCGAACCACTGGTTATCCCTTAAAATTTTCTTAATGCGGCGGTCATTGGCTTTTTCATGCGATGTCATCAATACAATTGGGGTGACCAATCTCTCCCCTGTAAGTTTTTCATAAAGGAATTCCCTTGCACGGATATCGCGCAGCAAGGTTTCCAGCAACGTTCTGCCGGCAAACCGCAGCTCTGCGGCGGGAAGAGGTTCTTTGGTCCTGTCGTCGAGCAGATTTAAACGATCCCCTGCGCCGCCAACCGGATAAATTTCGGCTAATGTAGGAAGGCTTTCAATTCCCCAGCGGATCATCTGGCGCACTTCTGCTGTGGAACTGGAAATATCGATACCGGGGGGTTTTTTATACTGCTCGTTATGAGGGTGACGACATTTTTTATCCCTAATCAATTGAACGAAAGTTGCATGATAGCCGACGATGCCGCCAATAGTATCATAAAATTCTTCCACAGGCTTGAGCACAGAAGCTAAATGCTTCAACCTTTCCTCAAGATGGATCGTACGGTTCCAGCCCCTTAAAACCACGGGCCCTTCCCCTAAGGCAATAACGGCATATAATACGAGTTGCGTGGAGGGCTCCGCCTGCTCAAGATAGGCAGCAACGGGCAAGGCCGTTTGCAAAAATCGTTCGGCTTCGAGGCTTTGCCTTAACACCGTAATTTTATCCAAAAGGGAGCCGGCCTCCATTAATTTGGCAACTAATGGAAAAAAATCATTTAAATGCAGCGATAATGGTTGATTCACAGTTCTAAACTGCCATGAAACTCCTGTTTCCTGCAAAACTTTTATACCGAAACGGTTGCAAAAATCGGAATGGACCGTCTCCTAGGAAGGCCCCTGTTAAAAAATAATGCAAACTCGGGTTGACTTGAAAATAGCAAGAAAGCTAAAAATTACAGGTAATTGTATCAATATACCCCTGTTTTTTTACAGGGAGCCAGGCACATAAAGGAGAATACTCATGCCAAAAACGAAAAAACCATCCGCTTTCATGAAACCTGTTGAAGTGAGCGATGCTCTTGCAGAGGTTGTAGGAAAGGGTCCAATGGCCCGTACAGAAGTTACAAAAAAACTTTGGGATTATATCAAAAAGAACAAACTGCAAGATAAAGACAACAAGCGCAACATCCTGCCTGATGCAAAACTTGCCAAAGTCTTGGGATCACAGCCAATCGATATGTTCAAAATGACCAGCAAAGTCTCCAAGCATCTGAATGAGCCTAAATTAGCCGCTCATTAATCTTCTTTTAACCTGTGGAAAAATAATTTCCACAGGTTCTCTTTTTCCATTTTTTAATTTCTTATTGTACAGTTCGCAAATAATAGTTATCATTATATTATGAAAAATGAAAAAAGTCATTTCTACGATTTATTGTGGGATTTCTGGTGTGTGATCTCCGTACTGGGCATTTGGCCACGCTTCATAGAGCCGAATCTCATCATTCCCAATCAATTACATCTGCCGCTGCAAGGGCTGCCGCCCTATTTGGAAGGCCTTAAGATTCTCCATTTGAGCGATCTGCATTTTCACCCGCAGATCCCTCAATTTTTTTTAAACCGCTTAGTACAAGACTCTGCCAAACAACGGCCCGATTTGATCGTCCTCACCGGCGACTTCTTATGTAACGCCCAAATGCCCGATCCTCAACGCCTCAAAGAGTTCCTCAAGCGGTTTCAAGCACCACTGGGTTGTTATGCAATTCTTGGCAATCATGATTATCAAGAGAAGATCACCGTTAATCAAAAAGGAGACTACGACGTTTCAAACGATGCCTCTTCCTTGATCGGACAAGGGTTCCAACGCCTTTTTTCCTCAACACAACTTACCGGAAAAGTGACAGAAGAAGCAGCAAGGGTACCCCCACACACAGCCTTAGTGGAGTTGCTAAAAGAAACCCCTTTTCGTCTACTCGATAATTGCACAACGCAGATTACGCTGCCCGGAGGCAGTTTAAATATCACAGGCGTTGGCGAACATATGCTTGGACGCTGCAAGCCCCTCACAGCCTTTGCCGCCTATGACCCGTCATTTCCGGGCATTGTCCTTGCGCACAACCCGGATGCTTTGCCCAGCCTGGCCAACTATCCCGGAGAGGTCGTTCTATGCGGCCATACGCATGGGGCCCAGATCAACCTTCCGATTATGTGGCGTTATCTGACGTTAATGGAAAATACCCAGTTCAAACGAGGACTCCTCTCTTATCAAAATAAATGGGTGGTAGTGAATCGAGGAATCGGCAGCGTGATGCCGTTCCGCTGGTTCTCGCCCCCCGAAACCATTCTAATTACCCTGCATGCCAAAAATTAAACTCCTCTTAGCTTATGACGGCACAAAATACGGTGGATGGCAAATCCAGCCCAATACAGTCACGATCCAGGAAGTCTTACAAGAGCAACTAAAAATTATTTTAAGAGCAGAAACAGCTGTCACAGGCGCCGGACGCACAGACGCAGGAGTGCACGCTTTAGGGCAGGTCGCGCATTTTTCCACTGCGCTCGATGTCGATCTTTTCAAATTAAAAGCATCTCTCAATGGACTGCTGCCGCACGACATCCGTGTTAAAAACGTGGAATGTGTTCCGGAACATTTTCATGCCCGCTATAGCGCCTGCAATAAGATTTACCAATATCACCTGCATTTAGCGCCGGTACTCGACCCTTTCACAAGCCTCTATAGATGGCAAGTGGGTGAAATCGATCAGGACGCCCTGCGCCAAGCCGCCGATCACCTGCTAGGCACCCACGATTTCACGTCCTTTGCCAATGAACCGGGCAGCGGGGCCGCTGCCAAAAACCCGATCCGCTCCATTAAAAGAATTGAACTCATTCCGCAAAGAGAGGGTCTTATTTTAGAATTTGAAGGAGCAAGCTTTCTTTATAAAATGGTACGCAACATGACTGGCACGCTTATCGAAACGGCCAGAGGAAAACGGCCTGCGGACCAAATTCTGGACATACTCCATGCCAAAGATAGAAGAAAGGCAGGGCGCGCCGCCCCTGCCAAAGGTCTTTTTCTGGTCAGGGTCGATTATCCGCAAGATCTGTCAGAGAGGAAAAGTGGCTGACTCCCCTGCTCTCAAATTCCGCCACTTCGGGATAATGCACCGCGGAAATCAACACCGACTTAACCGGGGTTTGCAGCAAAGCCCTTAAACCGCGCGGCGTATCTTCAAAGCCGATGATATTTTTTGCCCCTTCTCCGACCATTCTGATAGCATTCAAATAACACTCCGGATCGGGTTTGGCATGCGTATAGGTTTCTCTGGTAAACCAATGCGGAATCGTCAGCAGCTCTGGAATTTTTTTCCGGATAATATCTATCTGCGGTTTTGTGGAATTTGTGACGACGCAATGATTAATCCCGGCCTCATGCAGACACTTGAGCAGGCGTGCCGCTCCCGGCATTAGGTGGACGGCACCATCCGTTAACAGTTCTTCCAGTGCCTGTTTTTTTTCCGCATACAGCAGATCCCAATTCTTTTCCTGCAGCGGCAAGAGAGGAACCGCAGCAAAAATTTTAGTGCGCAAAGTTTCTTGATCATAGTGCGCTGCCAAACAGTACTGTTCATAATCCCAGGGTAAATAAAATCCCCGATCGCTGCACATTTTTTGATACGCCATAAAATGTATCTCTTCGGTATTGACAAGCAGACCGTCAAAATCAAACAGAAACAATTGATATTCTTGGACCCATTGCATATGATTTCTCCTATGAGGAAATATTTTGCCCTTATCTTATTGTTTAACGCAATCTTCTTGCCTTCTTGCTTCAACTCTAAGCCTAAAGATGTGAAAACCGCACAGATTGCCCGCAAGCAAGACGATATCCGCTACCGGCTCGCCCCGTTAGAGCGTCAACTGCAGAAAAGTTATCCCTGGGAAGAAGAGGGAGTCAAAGGCCTGCCCAAAATCACCAAAGATTTTTTTCGCTGCAACGGAAGCCTGCTTAATCCCGAAAAATGGATGGAGAAGGGGGAGCAAAAAGAAAGGCTGGCCGATTGCGGCGGAAGCGCGTCCCACAGTTTGCCCTTGCGCAATGAACAAGAATTCATCTACCCCATCCTTCCTACACTTTTAAATTACCTCCAAGCCCAAACCGGAAAACGGGTTGTGATCACTTCCGGCCACCGCTGTCCTCAACACAATACTTACGTCGATTTTTCGAAAGAAAATCAATTTTCTAAACATATGATCGGCGCCGAGACCTCTTTCTATGTGCAGGGCTTGATGGACCAGCCGGAAAAAATTGTGCAGTTGCTGATCGATTATTACAAAGAGAGTCCAGAACAGGAATACACCACGTTTCAGCGCTATGAAAAAGAAGACACCAATGTGTCCACCAAGCCTTGGTTCAACAAAGAGATCTACATCAAGCTGTTTAAACCTTGCGAGGGACGCAATTTCGATAACCGCCACCCTTACCCTTACATTTCCATCCAAGTCCGCTATGATAAGGAGCAAAATGAAAAAGTGGTATACACCTGGGACCAGGCGTGCAAAAACTATTTGAGAAGATAACAAGATGTCTGAGCATAAAGCCGCTTTATTTTGGGAACGAACCTCCCCCGATTTCAACTATACAACCTATAACCGCGCCCATCGCTTAGACTTCGGGCATGGCCATAAGATGGAAGCCTCTGCCGCCCCTGAATTTTTAGGCGATGGGGATAGAGTGGATCCGGAACAAGCCTTTGTCGCTTCCCTGTCCAGCTGCCATATGTTGACCTTTCTTGCGATTGCTTCAAAAAAAGGACTCATTGTGAATCGCTATGAAGATCATGCGATAGGGCATCTGAGAAAAAATGAACATGGGAAATTTGTCATTCAAGAGGTCGAGCTCCATCCGGAAATCTCCTTTGAAGGGGAAATTCCGGATGAGAAAACGTTAGCCGCGTTACACGAAAAAGCGCATCAAGAATGTTTTATCGCCAATTCGGTAAAATGTGCGATCCGTATTAATAATTAACGCACGCCGGCAGGAATTTCACGGCTTCTTCATCGCTTAAAATACGATCGAAGCTGGAGCGTTTGAATTGTATGTCGGCAATTTCCGCACGGAAGGCTGCTTTGCGGGCGTCGGAATAGCTGTAGCGCAAACCCACGTAGGGAACACCGCGTATAGCAGCTTCTTCTTCGATGTCTTTAAGATGGGAGTCTTTATCGTTGATAAAGACGATTTTTTTAGGATGGTAGCCGATTTGATCGAGAAGCTTAAAGAGCGCTTTTCCCTTTGGGGTCCCGGAAGTAAACAAGATCCCTTGCCGATACAAGACTCCGTGCGTATTGATAAAATAATGATCTTCGCTGCTGGGCGCAGATTTCGAAAGATCAATTCCCAACGATTTTAACTGCTGCACTGTGCGGGTGGCAAGAGAAAGACCTTGAGTGGTCAACCCCATCACTACACATTTGCCCTTTTGAAGCCGAGCCACAAGCTGTTCGGTACCCGTTTCAACAATCTCCACCTCGGTCAAATGACGGACCGCCTCCCACTGAGCGAGCGCTTTCTCTAAAGCATCTTGAGCTCCCTGACTTTGGAATTTGCTATGTTGGTGCATAAACCAATTATCACATCCCAGCATTTGCACAGGAATGAGCAGCGTGTCGTCAATATCCAAAAGCAGCAGCGTGCCTTCTTCCGTATAGTTTAAAGTATCAGAAAAATGAGGGGTCTCTACAATTTCTCCATATAAGGAGGAAAGGGAACACAATAATACCAATAAAATACGTGATGTCGTGGAAATTTTCATAAGCGCTCCTTTTGTTGCCGTGACATTCTATAAGGCCCTCCTATTTTTTTGGTACATCAAATAAAATTTATTAAATCTTAATATTTATATATTAAAATTAGATTTAAAAAAACAAAACCAATAGACATAAACAATATATAAAAATAAAAAATGAGGGTCTAATATGAACATCAATAAATATTATTCTATTGATCAAAGGGGGCAAATTGCCTCGCAAAAATCGAAACCGTGCACGCAACATGCGGCTTTACAAACTTTGACAGGCATCAAAGCGGTTGCTCAAAAGAATTTGAGCGCTGCCAAAGACGCAGCCCAAGACATTCACAATAACTTTAATCAAAAATTAGGCTTATGCGGTCGTTTTGTGCAGTGGATCAAATCGATTTTCGGCAAAGGAGAATATTCCTACATCCGGCAGGTCGATAAAATTTATCAAGAAATTTTAAACTTACAGCCTTCTAAAAAGACATCAGAAGAGAAACAATCTTTGGCACAAAGCGCTAAAAACTTTGCTGAAAATGCAAAAAGACTCAGAGAACTTGTGGAAGGAAAGGCTCCAGAACAACCTCCTGCGCCTAAAAAAACCGGAGGTGAGGAGCGCCAACAACTGACACAAGTGGTCGGCTCATTTTTTAATGGTTTCGATTTCAGTTAATTTTAATTTAGATGCAGCCCGATTGGGCTGCATTTTAACCTATGGCAAGCAATACCAGCGCATAAAGCAAGGCAGCCCATAAAAAAGCCCCTAAGCTATTCGGTTTTTCCAAAGAAAGTTCATGCCGTGTCACATTCATGATCACCCCTCCCCCAATGAACGCGCTCACCAGACCCACAGCCGTGGGGGAAAGCTGCAGCCCGATGCCGACCAGCCAGCCTAAAAAAAGCGACGCTATTAAAATCCATTTGCCAAAACGACGGTACTCCTCCCCATGCGCCTCGCTTAAAGAGTAGTCGTTCATAAAATAATGCAAGGACATCGCAAACGTGAACAAGAGCAGCGGCTGAACTTCCGGATTCTCTTTATCCGTAACCGCATACCCTACTAAAAAATTAAAAAGAGCATAGGAACCCAAGGAAAGGTAAAAGTAAATGGCCGGCTGCTTTAAAAGAGTACGCGCACGGTCTACGGTAAAAAAAAGGAGAAAGCCCAAAAGAGCCATCAGATACACATGTTTTTCAAAATAGGGGAACACTGGCCAAAGGGCAGCCTTAACAATGGCGTCATTCTTCGAAAGTTTGGGAAGTAAATCCAAAAACACATAAGAAATGGCCACACCACTGCCGGTAGACAATAACCTGCGATGGAATTGCGGATCTATTTTACGTGTGCTTTCTGCAAAAAGATGAACGAGAGCAAAAAGAATAACGACTACCAAAGCCCAAAGAGAATGAAGCATACCTATCCTTCATAGGATGTTGCTGTATTTTTTTCAATCCCGATAAATTCCACAAAACGGAGGCAAAAAGCCTGCAGCTCCTTGCGCAAGCTTGCAGCGCTAGTGGCGTAAACCTGCTGTTCTTGTTGATAAGTGCGACGCCCCTCTTCGGTCTCTATGCAAATAGGCGCGTAGCCTTCCGCTTGCAAATCATAAGGACTGGCCCTCATATCCAACTCTCTGCCTGTCAGGGCTAACAAGAAAGCTTTTGCCATGAAATCAGAGCCTATCCAAGGCCATAGTTTGAGGGACCACTTGTAAAGATCCATATTGGCATGAATGCAACCGCCCTGTTCCATCTCCAGCCGCGATTCAAGAAGGGGATTTAAAATATTGAGCGGACGGGCCTCTTCGGTAAAAAATCGATACGCATCATAATGGGAACAGCAAAGGGTCTGACTTTCCACAAAACGCTCTAAATCTTCAGGCGGCAACCGCAGGCGTGCCTTATGCCTTAAGGCCTCGGGAGGCAATTTATAGACCATAGCCCACTCATGCAGTCCGAAACAGCCGAAACGGGGAGGACGATGCAAAATGTTTTCACATAGATGCGCCACAAAAAGCGCTAGCCCCTTCGAATGAGGAGGAAGGCGTTCTTTATGATACGACAGCACATTCTCCTCTAAGCGAAACCAGTAGTCGTTTAACCAAGGGTAATCCATGCAATCGGATTCCATTACTAAATGCTGCTCAAAGGAGGGAACCCATTGTTTTAATTTAGCTGGCGAGCAGCTGTAGTACGTGAACAAAAAATCGTGCACCGGATGAGTCTGCCCAGCCTTCCGCCTTTTTAAAAACGCATCAGCATAAGGGGACAGCAAAGAGTAGTGTGTTTGAGCACTCTGCGTCCAATCAGCAAAAGGAAGTTTATACCGAACGTAACTCATAATTTGGTTTCTGACTGCGTCGTCAGCCGCTGATTCAAGTTGCGTTGTATCGGCACCGGCTTCGGCTGGCTCAAATCCAGGACGACTTCTTGCCCTATTTTCAAATATTGAATCACGTTCGGTATAATAAAATTCATTTCGACCACAATCATAATTCAACAGAAAGATTAAAAAGAATAAAAAATTCTAGATTGTTTTCGTGACTTTTTATTCTTGCACCTGTAAACTTAATATCTTTTATTTAGGATATTTAATGGATAGTGATCAGCAACACGCCGACTTAATGGCATGCAAACAGGAATACCTCTCGGCGAAGCAAAGCTTAAATAGAATGAGCACCCGCCTACGGAAATTATGCAAGCGCTTAACTCCTACAAATGAAATCGTCGTCGAAATGCAAAAAATCGCAGATGACATCAGAGAAGCCGCCAAACAACTCACCTCCCCGTAAACTCCATGATCATCGAAAAGAAAGAACTCCATCCTAGAAGCTTGCATCGCGGCGCTTACGATTTTAAAGCTCTAGTAAAAGATTGCCCGGAACTGGGACAATTTATCGGCAAAAGCAGCTACGGTAAAGAAGCGCTCGATTTCAGCAATCCCCGCGCCGTCAAAATGCTGAATAAAGCCATTCTAAAAAGTTATTACAATATTAGCTGGGATATCCCCAAACATTATTTGTGCCCTCCCATTCCCGGTCGCGCCGATTACGTCCATTATGTGGCAGATTTACTTGGCGACCGCCCTAAGAACGAAACCATTCATGTTTTAGATATCGGCATCGGTGCCAATTGCATCTATCCCTTGATCGGACATCGAGTTTACGGATGGCACTTCATCGGAACCGAGATAGATCCCGTAGCCATTGCACACGCCAATGGCACCATTAAACAAAATGGGCTCTCCGAGGTCATAGAAATCCGCCTGCAAAAATCCCCTACTAACATCTTTGAAGGGGTCATCAACAGTGCTTCCCGCTTTGACATCTCCATGTGCAATCCCCCTTTCCATGCCTCGGCCGAAGAAGCCAAGGAAGCCACGGAACGGAAATGGAAAAATTTAGGAATCAAAACGACCAACCTAAACTTTGGCGGCCAGGACAACGAACTTTGGTGCCCGGGCGGAGAAGTGGCCTTTATCAAACAAATGATCAAGGAAAGCGTCCACGTCAATTGCAAGCAGTTTACCACGCTGGTCTCAAAGGCGAGCTCCCTGCCGAGCATTTACGCCGCGCTAAAACGGGTCAATGCCGTCGATGTCAAGACAATCAATCTCGGACAAGGCCAGAAAAGAAGCCGCCTCGTCGCCTGGACCTTTTAGGCCTTCTTTAAGAAACACGTTTTCAAGACGATCGTATTTCTCCCCTTGCCGCACTCCACCTCGTCTTCATCATCTGTAAGATGGATGTTTTTGTAGAGCGTCCCGCGCTTTATCGTCATGGAAGCGCCCTTGACTTTCAAATCTTTAATCACCGTCACGTTATCGCCTTCATGCAACTCGGCGCCATTACTGTCTTTTACACTCATTTACTTCCCTTCTTTTTGATCCAAATAATAATCCAGCAACGTCTTTAAATTCACAATATCTTGTTCATTATAGCGCAGCAGTTTGTGCAAAGCCTCTTGATTACCGCGCTGATACTGATGCCAAAGACGTACGGCTGCAAAACCGTCCATCCCCTCCAAATCCGCACCGCGATTAATGCCTAACTGATTTTCGATGCTTTTAAGGCCCCCTTTCAAGCCGAGCTCTTTAAGCAGGTAGCGTAAATCCAAATGGATAAAATCGAAGGTATGTGAAAAATAATGCTCTATGAAAGGAAGATCAAACTGTTTTCCATTGAAAGTGACGACAATATCAAACTCTGCCAGCTTCTCTTTTGCTTGCGCAAGGTTTTTCCCTTCCACATACATATAGGGGGTGATCCCATCAAAAATACCAATGATGGTGATGCCGTTCGACCAGCGAGAAAGCCCGGTCGTTTCGATATCGACATAGCCGACCTTTCCCATCTTGCAAAGGCGCCAATGCTCTTTGGGATTTAACAACTGTTTGAAGTAGTGCAGATCATTTCTGGCCAGTGCCTCTTTAGAAGAAAGTATCGATTCCTTAATCTCTTCCAGCTTGTTTTTGGCCTGTCCTTCAAGCAAATGGAGTTGCGCAAGAAAATCATCCCAGTGCCTAATGCCCATCTCCCAAAGCTGCTTTTCGAAAGGAGCAGAGATGCCCTGAATATGTGAGAACGTTTTTGTAATCATCAATAAGTTAACTTTAGAATTTTCAGAAAGAAGTAAACATTCTACCAGAACAATCCAAATACATCCTTCTTTATTAGCAGAGCCATTCCTAAATTAAAAAAGTTCTATCGCGCATTGCTATACCGATCGTGATTCAAAATTTGGAATTATGGTAAGGAGTCGCCCTGAATTTGAGCCAGGCGACGCAACTTGAATAAGTTGCGTGATGCAGGAGGGCTCAAAGTCAGAGACTGACAGCTCCCTCCTTTCTGGGATCGGCTTAAATCCGACAATTTACGCGTCTTGCACACTCCCGATCGAGGAACGAAAATGGATGGAACCGAAAGTGAAGAGGAGAAGTTCTTCTAAACCAGCCCAAAGACACTCTTTTAGTGTTTTATGAAAGAGGCGCTTGGCAAGGTGAGCAGGAAGAAAACATTAACTTTAGCCATTCCTTTCGCTGGACAATCGATCGCCGTGCAGCCCTGATTTTCTTAGAGCATTTAGCCACTATCGGCAATGATCTCCTCGCCTCTATTGCTCCCCATGTCTATGCAAAAGATGTTTACCAAGTTACAGTCCCCTGGGATCGCCACAGTATCCGGCTCAATTGGCGCGTTATCGCCCCTAAAAAAATGAAGAAATGGAATATGACTACACTTAATTACCTAAAATCTATGAGTTTGAACCTGAAGATGAGCAAGGCAAAATATCAAAGACCTATAAAGGAGCTGCCAGCATGACTTTACGCTGCTTTTCACCTTTTCCTACTTCCTTAAATTTTTCATAAGTTTTCCATATATTAATTTTTTACCATTTTTTCTGCATATTCACCTTATATGCCGAAAGATTCGGCATATCATCTTAATATACCGATATATTTAGGAATTTTAGGTCTATGTTTAATCCCGAATATCCATTTAATGATTTACCCTTGCTTTCATCAAGCGCAAATCTTGAAACACCTCTAATTCTTAAGGCGTGTATTGAAGCGAATAAGGAACTTGCAAAGTTAAAGATGGCTGAACGGCTTATCCCTAATCAGACAGTTCTGATTAATAGTATTCCTCTTTTGGAATCGCAGGCCAGTTCCGCCATTGAAAATATCGTGACAACCACAGACGAACTTTTTGAATATGCAGAAGATCGTCATTCTTCCTCAATAACTTCTACAACAAAAGAAACTCTTCGTTATCGAGAAGCTCTTTATGCAGGATACCGATCTCTCCGAACACGTCCTTTGAGTATTGCGATGATTTGCGAAATCTGCACTACCATTCGGCAAGTAGAAACAGGAGTAAGAAAATTGCCAGGCACCGCATTGATTAATGATTTAACACGAAAAAAAATCTATACTCCTCCCGAAGGGGAAGAACTTTTGCGTTAACTTCTGACTAATTGGCAACACTACTTACATCAAAAGGATGGTATAGATCCTCTTATTAAACTTGCCGTCCAACATTATCAGTTTGAAGCTATTCTCCCATTTCCTGATGGGAATGGAAGGACTGGGCGTATCATCAATTTATTGTATTTAATTGAACAAGGCCTTCTTGATACTCCAGTCCTCTATTTAAGCGGTTATATCATCCAACACAAGACTCAGTACTATGAAATGCTGTTAAGAATTACAACTGATGGAGCTTGGCAAGATTGGGTTCTTTATTTTTTGAAAGCCATTGCTATACAAAAATTAATTGAAGATTCCTGTGATTTTATCAAATCAAAGGCTCCTACAATTTATAGTAAAGAACTTGTGAAATTACTCTTCATTCAGCCGTATGTACGGATTTCTAACCTAATGGAAATGAAGCTTGCAAAACGGGATACCGCTTCAAAATATCTGAAAACACTTTGCCATATTGGGTTTCTAGAAGAAATAAAGAGAGGGAGGGACAAACTTTTTATCAATCATCAATTCTTGAATCTGTTGAAACAAAAATGAAAAAACCGGACAAATCCGTTAAGATTTGTCCGGTGAATTGCCGATGGCCGGACTCGAACCAGCACCCTGTTTCCAAGAGTAGATTTTGAGTCTACCGCGTCTGCCATTTCGCCACATCGGCAAGTTGTTCGGGCCAGAGTATAACAAATTACCGTAGAAGTTGAAAAGGACTTTCATCATAAGGGATGAAAAACTTAAAATAAGGCTCCTATGACAAAAAAATTATGCGCTTGCTGCAGCGGCAAGCTATATACAGAATGTTGCCAACCCTACCACCTAGGCTTAGATGCGCCTACCGCCCTTGCGCTGATGCGCTCCCGCTACTGCGCCTATGCCCTTAATCTACCCGATTACATCATCGCCACGACACACCCTCAAAACCCCCAATATCGCAACGATTTGAACCAATGGAAAAATGAAATCGCAGCGTTTTCTGAAACTACCGTTTTTAAACAGCTAGAAATCCTTGAGGCTACGGAAGAAGCTTTTGTGACGTTCCATGCACGGCTCACCCAAAAAGGACGCGACGCCTCCTTTACGGAATGCAGCTGCTTTAAAAAGATAGGGAATCGCTGGCTCTATTTTACCGGCATGATGTCGTAATGCGCAATCGTTAGCAGGGTGGCGCTAAAGCCGACCCATACCGAGGCCAAGGGGGAAAAATGATCAAACATCATCAAAGCCGCTACAGCGCACAAGTCCGCCGTGGTCGCCGGCTGATCCAGAACCGGCTTTAGAGCGGTTAGCATGTGCACGGCAAGCGGCCGGAGATGGGAGGGCGCAGTGCCCTGCGCCACCACATTTATGAAAACGGCCGAAACGGCACCTAAGGCTAAAAAACGAGGTTCCTTCAATAAAGCAAAGGTAACGGCGGCGGCCGTATAGGCATGCGTCTTTAATAACGGGGGCGCAGCCGGCTTGGATTGAAAGTAAGCGAAGGGATTCATAAATATCCCATTTCCGCGCTTAAAGGATGCTTACTTTTTACCAAAGTACCGGTCCCGTAAGCAACTTCTTTCCCCTCTTCGTTAAACAAGCGCGCATCGGCAATCAACAAATGGCTGGAAGAAAAGCGCAGCTCGCCGATAGAAAGGATTGGACCTTTATCAATGGGGCGTAAAAAATGCAGATTAAAGCTTGAAGTCAGTAAAAAAACATCCTGTACACTGGAGCTGGCCGCAAAATAGGTGGCATCGTCCAGCATTTTAAAAAACACTGAACCGTGCAACGCCTGGCCGGCGTGAAAAAAACGGGATTCCACCTCCATTATAATTTCCACTTTGCCCTCGAAGACTTTCATCTTAGGCTGAAAAAATTGGTTAATGGGAGCCGCGTGGTACATGTTCTCAAGTTTTCTGAAATGTTCCATACGATTACTTAGCCTCTCCTAACTGGTCTAACAAAAAGGCGATATCCGGCGCACATTCTTTAAAGCGGGCGTAACGGCCCGAAGCGCCGTGATGGCCAGCCCCCATGCTGGTACGGAATAGCAAAGGATTGTCATTTGTTTTAAATGCGGCAAGTTTGGCGACCCACTTGGCAGGCTCATGATAGCTGACCTGCTTATCATTCCACCCGGCGACAACGTAAAGAGCGGGGTAATCCTGTGCTTTGACATTGTCTACCGGAGAATACTTTTTAAGATAATCGTATTGTTCCTTAATATTTGGATTTCCCCACTCAAGCCACTCCTCGGTAGTCAGAGGCAGCGTTTCATCAAACATGGTGGTCACAACATCTACAAAAGGAACTTGTGCCAAACACGCTTTGAATAGATCGGGACGCATATTAATCACAGCGCCCATCAAAAGCCCGCCGGCACTGCCACCGCCGATGACAAGTTTATTTGGATTTGTGAAGCCTGCCTTGATCAGATGCTCGGCACACTGGATAAAATCGGTAAAAGTGTTCATCTTGTTCATCATGCAGCCTTGGCTGTACCATTGACGGCCCAAATCTCCCCCGCCTCGAATATGCGCAATGGCAAACACCACTCCCCTTTCTAGAAATGAGGCATTGACGCTACTGAAATACGGATCAATGGTCACGCCATAGGATCCGTAGGCATACAGATATAAAGGCGCTGTACCATCCTGAGAAATCCCTTTTTTATAAAATAGAGAAAGCGGTACACGTGTTCCGTCGTCTGCCAAGGCATATACACGCTCCGAAGTGTACTGCGCAGAATCAAAAGTCCCAGCTTTTGTTTGCTTTAATAGTTTCAAAGATTTGGAATCAAGATCGTAGCTGTAAGTTGAAAGCGGTGTCACGGGCGAATCAAACGTAAAGCGCAAGACCGAGGCTTCGAAATTTTCATTATGTTCAAAATCGATAGAGCCGATCAACTGAGGCATCTCAATGCTATGGGATGACCCCTCTTTTAGATCACGCACCTCAACGCTTAGCAGCCCCTGTTCTCTGATTAATAGCGCTACATGGTTCCTAAACAATTCGACGCCGACAATATCAACTTCTTTGGTCGCAGGGATAAACTCTTGCCAATGTTCCTTTCCCAGTAAATCTCCTGTGACTTTATACAGTCCCCAGTTCGAGCGATTTTTAGAAACCAAGAAATAATGCTCCTCATCCCCCGGGATGAAATGATATTTCAAGCCCTCTTCGGCTGGATGAATGGCTCTAAAAGGCCCCGAAGGATCGTCCAAGCTTCCGATAAAGATTTCCGAAGCATCCTTACTGCTTGCCGTGACAATAATCCACCGATCCAATTTATCTTTGGCAACACTCAACTCAAATAGAGGATTCGGCTCTTCAGTAATCACGGGATCTTCTGTAGGATCGGTGCCGATGCGATGAAAACGGACCTTATCGGCGCGGAATTCACCATTGATTTGGGTGTACCATAAAGCGCTGGAATGGCTGTTCCACAAAAGATCGCCGTTGCTGGCATCGATGACTTCAATGAATCCTCCATCCTGCATGTCCTTAATATAGATCTTACCGAACTGGGAACCATCCGTATCGAAGACAAACGCAATGTAGCGTCCATCAGGACTTGGCGCCATGGCTTTGACACTGAAATATTCTTCTCCTCTTGCCATTTCATTACCGTCCAGGAGAATTTCCTCGGCCGTTTCCCCGAACTTGGTGCGGCAGAGCAGGGCATGCTCTTGCCCTTCTTCGACACGGCTATAATAGGAATAAGAACCTAATTGGTAAGGCACCGAGCTGGAGGAAGGCTCCATGCGTCCGATGAATTCGTCGTTCAACTGCTCAATAAAAGCATTTAAAGGGCTCAGGCTTTGTGCGGTATACGCATTCCACGCCTTGAGATAACCCAACGTATCCGGGTCTTCTTTATTGCGCAGCCAGTGGTAGTCGTCCGCACGCACATCGCCATGCGCTTTGTGTTCTGTTCGAATTTTTTTGGCGGCAGGCCTTCCCGGAACCTCCTCAAATGCTGCAAACGATACGGCTGGAATGGGAGCGGCGGCAAAAGGGGCTTGACTATGAATGGCTGTAATTGACATCTGCACCTCTCAAAAAAGAATAAAAGCTCAGCTTTATCCTTTAAAAAATTTTTTACAAGATAAAAAGGGTTGGTTTATAGACTATACCGAAAGGAATGGCGCATTATCTTGGGATCGTGACGCAGGATGCTTAAAGCCATTCAAAAAGCGCAGCCCAGGCATGCGCACCCAGTGAAATTGCCGCGCTGTTATTGACAGTTTGATATTTTTGGGAACGATTAAAAAGAAGGGTTAAGAGGAGCCAGACACCCAACTCGCAAGCCCAAAGATAGAGAGGAACCCCGAATCCGTAGGCTCCAAGAGCTGAGACCAAAAGCGCTGCACCCGCTACCCAATACGCCGTTCGATAGCCGAAATATTGAACGATCGTTAAAGCGGCAGGGTGTGCCAACGGATCGAGTTTGCGGCAGATTTCAAACGTGACAAAGGCTCCCCACAAAAGCAAGGCGTAAGACAGCCCCTGTAGGGAAAACACGTATTCCGGCCGCCCCAGGCTGATGGACCATAACGTCAAAGGAACGATCAGGCCTTGCTGAAAAGCTTGTTTGGTGAATCGTGACCAGGCGGGTCGGTAAAAATCGTGCAAAAGCCCCCATAAATACCCGACAGATAAAAGGGTAAAAAATCGGGCAGTCCACCCAAAAAATAATAAAACCAGAAAAAAATAAATCCAAATCCCCATAGTCAAATACGCCGCTACAGCCTCGGCTTCTTTTTTCTTCAGGGACTTTTGAGGCAAGGGGCGTTCCGGGTGCGCCACCTTGTCCCTGTCGCAGTCTTCGATGTCGTTTCTTAGGCGTAAAAGAAAAGAAATTAAGAAGAGTCCAAAAAAAGACACGGCAAAGGGAAAAGGAAGAAAGGGATTGCGGTCTAAACTAACACCTGTCGTAGCAATACCGCCGATGATCACAAAGGAAAAAAGAGGGTTGAACCGTTCTACAAAATAATCAAACCAATTTTTCATAGCATCAGGCTATCCCATCCACGAATTGCAAGCGATAAAGTTTTTCATAGACACCCTTCAACTGAATCAAAGCGGCATGCGTCCCTGACTCGAGCACCCTTCCGTTGTGCAGCACCAGTATTTTATGCGCTCCTTTTATTGTCGATAAACGATGAGCGATCACAAGGGCTGTTTTATGGTGTAAAATTTTGGAGAGCGCCCCTTGGATTTTTCGTTCGCTGGCTGTATCGATATTGGCCGTCGCTTCATCTAATATTAAACAGCTGCGATCATGCGCCACGGCGCGCGCCAGAGAGATCAATTGCCTTTCACCTGCCGACAACCCCTTGCCTCGCTCCGTCAGAACATGCCGGATACCCCCCGGAAATTTCTGCAGCACATGATCCAACGAAACATAGGCGCAAGCCTGCAGTACGTCTTCTTCAGAGATGGCGGAATTATATAGGGAAACATTTTCTTCAATGGTGCCGGAAAAGATTTCAGGATCTTGAAGAACCACCGCAAAGAGCGCCCTGACCTCTTTCAAAGGGTAGGCGGTAATCTCAAGGCCGTTCAACAATATTTTCCCTTTTTGGTAATCGTAAAAGCGCAGTAAGAGATTTAATAAGGTTGTTTTCCCCGAACCTGTCATGCCAACCAAAGCCGCCGATTCCCCTTTATTTAACCGAAAACTCACCCCTTTCAACACCCATTCTTCATTTTTGTAAGCAAACCACACATCCTGAAATTCAAGGCTCTCGATTTCTTCAATCTTTGGGCCTTCCACTTCTTTTTCAGGAACCTGATTCAATACATCAAATATTCTCTCAAAAGCCGCAAATGCAGCCTGGAGCATATTGTAACGATCTGCAAGATCAGCCAACGGCCGAAACAGCATCAACACATAGAGGCTGAAGGCAAAAAAAAGGCCAGGCTGAAACTCATCCGCATCTCCCGGTATAAACAAAACAATCACTGCAAAAACTGCGACAAGCGCGAAACTTTGCACAAAATCTATCCCTGCAAAAAAAAGGGCAAAATAACGGATCGTTTCATAAGTGATCTGGCGATACTCTTCATTAATGATGTCAAATTGCTTTTGCTCCTCTTTTTGCAAACCGAAGCTGCGAATGGTAGAAGCCCCTAAAAGGTGCTCTTGAACAAAAGCATTCATTTTACCTAAAGTATGGCGGATCATGCCATAGCATCTGCGCTGGTTGATTCTAAACCAATCGGTTAACCAATAAACGAAAGGCAAGATCAAACCCAAAAGCAGCGCCAACCGCCACTCTAAAAAGGTTAAAAAAACGGCAATACATACAAATAACATCAAACTGCCTATCAAAGGCACCACCCCCTCAGAAAACATCTGAGTGATCTGGTCCACATCATGGATGGTGCGTGTCATCAAGGTGCCAACGCGCTGTTCGTTAAAATAACTAACCGGCAAACGCAGCATATGCCGATAGATATCTTGCCGCAGCCGATAAAGGGCTTTTTGCCCGATCCAGTTCTTTAAGATAATGATGATATTATCAAAAACATAGGCGATCAAAAGAAGCCCGATAATGGATAAAGACATCGAAATGATGCCCTTCAGCTCAAAAGATCCGCCGCCTAAAATATGATTGGTGACATTCCCTATGGCAATCGGCACATAAGCTTCAATCCCCTTAGAGACAATCATCAAAAGGACCGAAAAAAAAATTAGGCCGCGAAAAGGAACCAGATAGCTCCATAATTTTTTTGTCATGGCCGCTCCAGCATTTGCAGTTCAGCAAGGGCCGCAAAATGCCCCCCTTGCCTCATCAGCTCCTGAGGATTTCCATCTTCAAGCACTTGACCGTCGGCCATGTAAATAACGCGGTCCATTTGCAGTAAAATCGAAACACGGTGCGTGATCAAAAGCATGGTTTTATTTTTCAAATTTTCCTTCATTGTTTGAAAAATGCGCGACTCCGTAGAGGAATCGATGGCAGAAAAAATGTCATCCAGCAATAGAATGGAACGATCCACCAGAAAGGCACGCGCCATAGCCAACCGCTGTTTCTGCCCCCCCGACAATGTCACACCTCGCTCTCCTACCAATGTTTCATAAAATTCGGGAAACTCCATCACCGTATCATGAAAAGCCGCATCGCGCGCCACGGCCTCAATTTCTTCCTGACTCGCTTCCCTTTTTCCGAAACGTACATTTTCGGCAATGGTTCTGGAAAAAAGAAACGGCACCTGCTCTACGGTGGCCATTTCCCGATGAAAAGCCGACAACGGATACTCATGGATGTCGCGGCCGCCGATAAGAATCGTTCCTTTAGGAATTTCATACTCTCTGTTCAACAAGCGGAACAATGTGCTTTTACCTGAGGAAACAGGACCTGTGATCCCCACCAGACTACCGCCTGCGATCTCCAGGTTAATTTCATTTAATGCCGGCCTTACGGCTCCAGGGTAGGTAAAAGTCAAGTTACGGAATTCAATAGAAGCCAAAGGTTGAATTGGGGCGCCGTCCGGAGCTTGATCCTTGACTTCAATCGGTTCTTCATAAATATCTCTCAGACGGTCATATGCGGCTCTGCCTCTTTCATATACCGGAATCAGCCACCCCAGCATGATCACCGGAAAAAAGATATAAGACTGAATCCACATAAAAGAAACGAAATCGGCAGTGTTGAGCTCTGACCACCCTTTATAAATGAGGACACCTGAAAAAAGCACCAGAAGGACCGTTACCGCCTTTGTTAAAAAAGTAAAAAATGGAAAAAGCGTCCCCTGCAACAACGAAAGCCTTAGGTTTACGTTGATGAAGCGCACACAAAAAAACTTAAATTTTCCCCATGCGGAGCGCTCCATAGTATAGCTTTTGATGATCCGAATCGATGAGTAATGTTCCTGCACTAAATTACTCATTTCTGCCAGCAGTTTTTGCACATCGGTTGAGAGGGAGTAAAGACGCTTTCTCAATGCAAAATTCACGATAGGGATTGCAACAAGGGGAATCATAGCCAACGAGGCCAATTTTGCAGAAATGGAGAACAGAGCGAAAATCCCCGGACCGACCAATGTCAGAAAGAACACAGGGTACATAATACCCGGACCCAGTAGATCGCGATAAGCGGTGATGTCATTAGTAAGACGACTTAAAAGCTCGCCGATGCCGTGCCGATCAAAGAAGGCCATCGATTGGCTCTGGATCCGGTTAAAAAGCTTTGAGCGGATTTCAAATTCCGCATCGCGGCTTACCGTCACAAATGCCATGCGCATACCGAATTTAAAAAAAGAAGAGATCATAGCAATCGCCAACAACGTCAACACCCACGCCCACAATTCTCTTGCATAAGACCCAAAGACCCAATTGACACTTGTGCGCAAGAGGCTCGTTTCACTTTCCGTATCGCCTGATAACGCCAGCACCGCCTGTCTGAAAATTAAGGGATTAATGATGAGCAGCCCGTTGGAAATGGCCACCATGAGAAATCCTAAAAAGAATCTGCGCCGATAGCGTATAAAGATGACCTTTATGGCTTCAAATAAATTTTTCTCCATCCTATCAAACTAACACAAAGAATGACGAAACGCATTTAAAATTTGAACTTATGCGAGAACATTGCGCACTTCCAAGCAAAAGTATACTATTAAATATAAAATTGACGCCAATTAGTTAATATAATATAATAGTTTTAAAATTATTTTATAATATTAATGACAACCATTACTAATAGAGAACTTACTTCCATAAACTATCCGCCCGCGACAACGATAGTCTCCCCATCCTTTCCTAAAAAGGCCTTGATGACCAAGATCGTGGACATCTTTGTGGAGTGCCTAAAAAACAATGATCCCCATACCAGTTTTCTTTTGACGGTAGATGGGGGCAATGGCGTAACGTTTTTGTGCACCCTTCCCTGGAAGAAGCTCAACGCACTAGATCTAAACCCTTCTTGGGATCTGCAAGGGTTTTTTCCTTTTGTACTCAAATGGGTTAATAAGGGCCAGGCTTCCAACGAAAAAGACTGCGCAAAATGGTTTAGAACGTGCGGGCTTAGTGCACCTTTTATCCGGAAAATACCGGAATCTCTATCAAACAAATTATCCAAATACGTGCACACTAAAGGCGCTGAACTGGGATCAAAAAGTTACGAACTCATGGCCATGACACGCTTTCAAGCGATGACTTTAAAGTCATTTATCCAGGAAGGCCACTTATCGAAACTTAATACAGATGCCCTATCTCATCTATTTAGAACAATCGGGGAAGGAGCATTGTGCGATTTAATTATTGCCAATAATGACCGTGTGATTTCTTACGATTTTGAATCGGCCCAATTCCTTAATTTTAAATCCCCAATCTTAAACTTGGGTAATATTATGATTGAAGCTCCTTTAATGCCTCCGGAGCTTATAGAAAGAAGTCTAAACGGCATCCATTTTATTGATAATAATTCTGCCGCCTTACCGATTACCCCTAAAACACCTCACCCCTCTCCCAGCGAAGACTATGCTAATGAAATAGCACCCCTCATGGAACATGATCCATTTACCAATGTGGATCATTCTTTCGAATTCCTGTTGAAAAATTACACGCTTTTATCTGATCAAATTTATCAAGCTTTTGTAACTAAATGCAGTGATTTAAGCGAGCACAAAGAACTTATCAAAAACGCCTTAAACAGCGGCATCATACAGGCTACTCAAAGAATTAGAAACAATGAAATAGAATTCAAATCCACGTTAGTGATGGATCCCCAATTGGTTAAGATCAATAAAATCATAAAGTCCAATATATCAAAAATCAAACAAGGAGACACTTCAAATGACAGCCATTACGAATCCCTGTAATTCCTCCTCCAGCGCTGGTCCCCAGGATAAAGTCCTGTACTTTACACGCATATTACAACTCATCAACACCTCAGGACAAGACGCGATGAGAGAATTGGAAGATAATCTCAACAAGCCAAGAGATTTCTTTTCTGAAGAATACCTTTTACGAACAATTATCGACTTAAATCAAATCCTCTATGTTGAAAATGAAGAGTTCCCGATTCCTAAGAATGATTTAAGAAAGACACTCAATGTGGTAGAGAGGCTTTGCATTTTTAAAATTAAATTGACTTTGACTGAAATCAAATCAAAAATTTAAAGATTTCCATTCACGCCCCCTAAACCCCTTTTTCGCTCAAAAACTAATAATTAATATTTTATTTTTCACTCATGAATCCTATCCCCTCCTTTCATATTTCTCAATTAACGCGTTTTTTACGCCTAGATCAGACGCCGGATCTGCCGGAAATCAACATCAAAATCAATGGGATCCTTTGGACTCCCAGCCAGCTCCAAACCCACTACCAAAACCTCAGGGAGAAAAAAATCGAGTTTTTGCATTCTTTAAACCCGCAACCAGACACGGTCTTGAGGCTTTTTGCACAGCAGCGCCTTTATCCTTTAATGGCAAAAGCAGTAAATGAAATGCAAGTCTCTCTTACAGATTGGGATAGTTTTGATTCAAATGAAAAAATCCACCAGCAATGGGATCACATATTATCATTATCCGCTACATTGCACTCATTGGCCGCCAAGGATGAAAATATACACGCTCTGAATTTATTGACACTTGAACCAGGCGAGACGCTTTTAGATAAATTCTCCCAAATCACAACAACAAAGCAAACCGTCCCCTGTTCTCCCATTTCAGCTCGTTCTTTACGACAACAAAAGGCTTTGATGGAAGCCTTGAAAACAGGGAAAATTTGGGCGGAAAAACAAAAAAAACTTCATCATTTCGGCCAAACCCGGAATTTAGTATTTGCCTTAGGCTCAAAAAACGACCCAACGACCTTTTTCAAGATTGCAATGAATCGGGAAAACGTCGATCCCGCCTCCGGCCTCTGGGAAAAAATGATCTGGGATTTTGCGGTTATAATGGGCATGGAAGAGTCCTTCGTACCGACAGGCATGACAACCGTTTTGGGTTGGAACGGCAGCGCCCAGCCTGCTCAAACAGGAGATACGCTTGAAGAGCTCCTCAACGAAAACAACAACTTTGAGATTGGGATGAAAAATGTGATCAAGGCCACTTTGACCACTCTACTTTTCGGCATGTTCGATGCGCACGCAAATAATATCTTTATTACAGATCGAGATAAAGTGCTCTTCTTCGACAACGCCTTCAGCCTTCCCCATTCCAATTATTTAATCGACCGTGGCGGGTATCTGGACCCCCCCTACCGATCAGGTCTATTTTTAATGAACG
The DNA here is from genome assembly GCA_041738095.1 of Waddlia sp. Lineage (GTDB taxonomy): Bacteria > Chlamydiota > Chlamydiia > Chlamydiales > Waddliaceae > JTS-AC334. Next base: position 23,781 of record JBGSQP010000016.1, on the reverse strand, counting down.
AGACATACAAGCCGCTTAAAGAAAGAGAGAAACACTATATTCAACGTTTGGTCTCTACGTATCCGGACAAAATCAAAGCGTTGGAACGGTATCTTACTCTACCAAAAGTTCAGTTCCAATTAGGTAAACTCCCTCCCGGCTGGTTTTTCCAGGAACATCTTTTAGCCGCCCTGAAAGAACGGGTAGCCAGAATGCAAAACGCCCTGAACGGCAAGAATATTTACAATCTGGCAGATCTGGTTGCAGAGTCATTGGAGGGTTACAAATTTGCCTTTATCATTAACCTGCTCGATCATTATAAAACTGAGGAAGTTTCAAAATTATCCTTTAAAAATCTGCAGCAAGTGCTCTTAAATGGAACGCAAAACATCAGCAAATCCGTCGGAGAACTCATGGATGCTGACTATGATGTCGCTCTCTTGCACAAGTGGTGCACCGATCCAGAACTCTCTCTTCAAGAAATTGTCCAAAAAGCCCTTGTACATGCTCAAGACGTCACCGACTCCCCGATCGACGATGAAGAATTTGACCGTAGGATATCGCAAGGCAAAGACGTTCTAACGAATCTATTTCATCAATCAAAAATTGATTTAAAGGATATGAAACGAGAAGTGTGTCACCACATCGTTGCTAAATATAATAAAAATTATCTGGAAAAATCAGGAGTGATCTTCAATACACAAAGCACTAAAAAAAGTGCCTTTGCCTTTATGAAAGAAATTTCAGAATTAGATTATGTCATCAGCACCATAAATGAGACAGATTATCTTATTTTTAAACAGGAAAAAGAGTTCCGATCCGTCCGCATAGACCTGACTGCTTTGTTCGATCAGGTAACCTTTCCGGAAAATTCACAACCTGCGCTGCCTTTAAAGATCTTTCTAGAAAACCTCGAAGCCGGCAGAGGTGCTGGGGAGAATTAACCGCTTACTGCCTTAACTGGCGGTCGTTAACCCCTGCCTCTTCAAAATTAGAACGATAAGGGTTGATATCAAGTCCGCCTCTGCGTGTATAACGCGCATAAACGGTCAACCGTTCAGGACGGCATTTAGCTAACACATCTTGAAAGATCTGCTCCACACAGTGTTCTGCAAAACCGGAATGGCGTCTAAAAGAAATAATATATTTCAGTAAACCTTTCCGATCGATCTTCTTGCCGGCGTAACGGATTAAGACAGTTCCCCAATCCGGCTGTCCGGTGGCGAGACAATTGGACTTTAACAAATTGCTATAAAGAGTCTCCTCAACATTATCACCGCTTGTTTGCAGAAAGTTCTTCTCCACTTCGTATGTATCCGTAACGATATCCAAGTCATCCAGACACAACCCTGCAAAAGGAGCTAATGTCTGCGCTTTAGCCTTGCGTAAGGAATACAACTCAACGTCGACGTTTTCCCCTGCAGCATGTGTCAAATCTTTTTGTAATACTTTTCGCACGGCTTCCATCGTGGCATAGGTCGATTGATTAAATGAGTTCAAATACAGTTTAAAAGATTTTGACTCTACAATATACGGAGAGGAACAAGGAAAACGGAATTCCGCCAGAGCAATTTCCGGTTTGCCGTTTTCATTCAGCCAAGAAAGTTCAAAACCGGTCCAAATATCGACCCCCTGAAAGGGTAGAGAAGAAGATTTAAGGCCCAACTGATCGCGCGCCATCGTCCTTGGTATCGGGAACAATAAATCCGGCGCGTATGTTTCTACGTAAGGCGTTTTCTTGCCTAAAGGGCCTGTTTGAAGCATCTATTTACCTAATTTTTTAGAAGTATACAACCATTTCTCTTTTCTAACTATACAGAAGTAAATTCAAGATTTGGGAATATAAATAGGAGTCGCCCTAAATTATACTGAGATGAATTCAAAAATCGGAATTTTGACTTAGAGCTTTTTTCGTTTGACAAAGCGCGGAAATCGATATCAACTTGGAGAAGTTGATGAGATTGAGCCCAAAGTCCGGCGGAAAAAGATCACGTCGAAAACCGATTCTTGCATTCATTTCGGTATAGACTTCTTGCCTAATGTAGATGTTTCTCTAAGAAAGCCCACTGATCGGCCAATTCTTTTATTTTATCGGCAGTCGATCTTCCGGCCCCATGGCCGGTTTTGGCGGCAATGCGGATCAAAGCAGGTTGATCTCCCGGCTCTTTTTTTGCCCATTGCAGATGTGCCGCATATTTAAAGCTATGCAAGGGCACAACGCGGTCATCGTGGTCTGACGTCATGACCATGACGGCCGGATATTTCTTTTCTGCATCGATATTGTGATAGGGAGAATAAGCGCGCAAGGCATTGAACTCTTCTTCATTCTGAGGAGACCCATAGTCACTTTCCCATGCCTTACCAATGGTAAATTGATTGAAGCGCAACATATCCATCACCCCGACATGTGGAATCGCCGCACCGAAAAGCTCAGGAGTTTGGTTCAGACAAGCCCCCACTAAAAGCCCTCCATTGGAACCACCCATAATGGCCAATTTGGCCGGTTTGGTATATTTTTCAGTGATCAAATAACGAGCGGCCGCCTGGAAATCATCGAAGACATTTTGTTTCTTAAGTTTCATCCCCTCTTCATGCCAATGTTTGCCGTATTCCCCCCCGCCGCGTAAGTTTACCTGGCAGTAGATCCCCCCTTTTTCCATCCAAACAACATTAGCTATTGAAAACGAGGGCGTCAGGTTGATATTAAATCCTCCGTAACCATACAGCAAAACACGGTTTTCACCATCTTGCCGCAACGTTTTTTTATGAGAAATAAACATAGGTACTTTTGTCCCATCTTTACTTTCGAAAAAGATCTGGCGGGTGGTAAAATCCTCACAATTGAAGGCAACTTGCGCGCGGCGGATCTTTTCCGTCTCCCCTGTTAAGACGTCATAGCGATACGTACTAGGCGGAGTCGTAAAACCTGAAAAACTAAAAAAAGTCTCCGGATCCTTTTGTTTACCGTGGAAACCCGATACGGTGCCAATGCCGGGTAGATCTAAATCTCGAACATAGGAACCATCTAACCTGTGAATTTTGACTACGGAATGCGCATCCTGCAGATATTCCAGGACCAGATGTCCCCCTATAATACTTGCCGCAGAGAGTAAATCCTCTTGTTCCGGAACGATTTCCTCTAAAAGGTTATCTTCAAGATCAATTTTTACAATACGTTTATTATCAGCCTGAAGTGTGGTTTCAAACCAGAAAGCACTACCCAGGCTCCCTATGCAAGCATAATGAGCGTCAAACTTTGTAAAAAGCTCCAAGACCGGCGCTTCTTTTATTAAATCCTTAATCAAAATCCCGTTTTCGTCTTGGCAACCGTCCTCAATACGGATCACCAAATAATGTCCATCCTCGGTAACACCGCCGCCAAACAACCAATCAGGCTTGTCTATTCTTTCATAAATTAACCGATCGTTATTTTGAGAGGCTCCGATCTCATGGTAATAGAGCTTATGATGTTGATTGGATGCCTGCAACTCTTGGCCGAGCGAAGGCTGATCATAGCGGCTATAGAAGAATCCCCTACTATCCTTCGTCCAAGAAATTCCGGAAAATTTAACCCATTGCAGGGAGTCTTCAAGATCGATTCCTGTGGCAATGTCCTTGATCTTAATGTCGTTCCAATCAGAACCGCCGACCGAAAAGGCATAAGCAAGATACTTGCCATCATTGCTAACTTCGCTGGAAGAAAGAGACGTCGTACCGTCTGCCGCTAAAGTATTAGGATCTAAGAGAACTCTCCCTTCATCGCTGTAACTTTTGGCGGTGTAAAGCACAGATTGATTTTGCAAACCGTCGTTTTTTAACCAGAAAAAATGCTCTCCTGTTTTGTGAGGAAGCCCATATTTAGGATAATTCCATAACTCTTTTAACCGCTTTTCAAAATCTTTTCTTTCCGGAATGGCGTCAAGATACTGATTTGTCAGTTGTGTTTGCTCCTTCATCCAGGCAACACGTTCCAGTGAGCCGGCGTCCTCCAGCCAGCGATAGGGATCGGAGACTTGAGTCCCATGGTAAGTATCCTTATGATCCAGCCGTTTAGCTGCAGGATATTTGAGTGGTGATGTCTCAGCGCTTGAAACTTCTCGACCGGCTGCAGAGGCGATCACCTGTCTAGGCATCTGGGGCGCACTCAAATGTAAAACCAGCTTAACTAGACTTCCAAAAAAAACGGCCACAGCCGCTAAAGGCAACAACACAATCGATGCTATTCTTAGCACTAAAACACCCTGTTCTCTTTCTTGATCTAAACGATAATTCCCATCTATATGAATGACGGTAAAGGAGCGCGCCAGCCCCCATGCCCTGAGAGGCGCCAATAACGTATCCGCTACCCCCTCAATTCGCCGCCTTGAGTCATTATATTCAGTATAAGGGTTTGAAATGCGGTCCAAAAAGGGTGTCATGATGCTCTCCTTAAATACGGAAAACAACTTTACACAACACAAAAATTTTTTCAATAGATGTTTGCTGGTTCGAGAGGTGCCAAGCGTTATACCGAACGCCATCCACAATTTGGTTTCCAGCTGTGTCCTCAGCTGCTGACCTTGATACCCAATCTTGAGTTCATTTCTGTATGATAGAAGAATGGAAAAAACACAGAGACTATTCATCTCTGTGTTTTTTTATAATTTATGTAATTCGAAAAAAGCTTTCAAATAGCCTTAAGACATCGTTGTAAGTTAAGAATAAGAAGAATGCAATCAAGAGAATCGCAAAAAACATAATCACCTTTTCCAAGGTCTTAGGAGGAATGCGCCTCCCGGTAACCATTTCAAAAAATGACAACACAATCGTTCCGCCATCCAGGATCGGTATAGGAATCAAATTCAACATCCCCAAATTCAAGCTGATTGCTCCCACCCAAAATAGGGCTTCTTTAAGGCTTACCTGCGAGGAAGACTGCACCATAGATACAATACCCACCGGCCCTGCGATGTATTTAGGACTAAGCGTTCCGGAAAACAGAGCGCCCAGTGTGCGTCCAATTTCATCCGCCACTTGTTGAAACAGCTCAGTGGGTTTCGGGTTATAGACAACACGTTTATCTTGAACATTCGGCAGGCCCAGCACGAGCTTCTTATCTTTATTGATTAAATTCTGCGTAAGGTAGGCTCTTTTTTCGGAATCTTCAACGGCTTCAATATCTTTTTGTTTTTCCAATCTGTCAGCTGCCAGCCATGCTTTAGCTTCCTCAGACAGCGGAAAATCTTCAAGCGCTTTAGGCATTACCGGCCTTAACAACACAAGATTTCCGATCTGATGGATGCGGTTGCCGGTGCCGATGCTTTGAGAAAGCTTTTCTACATTGCCCCAGTTGATCCCCTCATTAAAGACCCTATTGGCTTCCTGATAAGGCAGCTCTTTTAAGGTTTCGGGATTTCTTTCGACAATAATATTGACCTGCTTGTACTGGATCTCTTTAAGTAACTCATATGATTGGGAAACTGGGGATCCTTGTACCGCAATGATTCTGTCTCCCGGCTGAAGAGCTTCCTCATCTTCTGAAAAAAGGTGCTGTGGAAAAGCTTCCGACTGGTTTTCAGGATCGATAAACCTTAAGGTATTCTCCACAATGCAATCATGCGTTAGATTATAAGGGATAGCCCAGAGATCCTGAAAACGGCGGTTTTGAAGGCCTGCGGCATGCATCCAGTCGATCATTTCCTCCCGGAACTCCGCATCGGGCCTTAATTCTTGAGCACGCACGCGAGGAACTCTGCGTAGCAGAACTTTACCGCCTCTTTGAATCGTCGTCAAGACGCGTTCATCATTTATGAGTTCGCTCATTTGGTTGTTTGAGAACACGGACTCGCCATCAACCCATAAAATGCGGTCGCCGTATTGAATGCCACTGTTTCTTAAAGGAGACCCTTCCATCAAAGGGTTTTCTGTGCCATCCGGCAATCGATCATAAATCACGTATCCGGCAGCACTTACAATTCCGGCGCTAAGAATGCTTTTGTCGTGAAGAGCGGGATGAGGATAAGTGCGCACATTATATTCGAAAGGGATCCGTTCACCGGTTGCATCGTTAATTTTCAAGCCGGCTACTGTTACTTTGCTTCCGGCCGTCATCGGACCATAGATGTGATCTTTATACCCTGTGAAGGTCGTACTGTCGTAAGCGGTGATTTGATCACCGGGTCGCACACCAAGAGAAAACAGTTCTGATTTCGGATCTACCCAGCCGATGCGTGATGAAAATTCCGCGAAATTCTTAACTCTGCCGCCTCCCGCCCACAACATGGCGAACACAACAAAAGCAAAAAGCAAGTTGACTAAGGGACCCATAAAGGCCACTTTGATCCTATCCCAGGGCGATTTCCCGAAAAAACCGTCCGAAACCTGATAGAGGTCTTCTTTAGAATCCGTTTCGGTACCGGCTATTTTGACAAAGCCTCCGAAAGGAATCCAGCCGATTTGCCATTTAACGCCATCACGTTCCCATACATACAAGGGCTTTCCAAAACCGATTGCGAAGGTCTCAACGCGCATACCAACGCGACGAGCCATCCAATAGTGTCCCAGCTCATGTATGAATATGAGGAAACTTAACGCGAGAATCGCAAGAAAAAAATAAAATACACTAAAAATCATAGCTACACACTCTAGGTATTAATAGAAAAGTATGCCATATGCTAGAGAATTTGTCATGGAGGTTTATGGTTTTTTGAAAATATTAAGGAGAAAAAGCCCATTTACAGGTGTGCATTGATTTTTTTTGACAAAGTTAGAGAAGACCTTCCAACTGCTATACCGAAGTGAACTCAAAAATCGGAATTTTGACTTAGAGTTTTTTTCGTTTGACAAAGCGTGGAATTCGATATCAACTTGGAGAAGTTGATGGGATTGAGCGCAAAGTCGGGCGGAAAAAGATCAAGTCGAAAGCCGATTCTTGAGTGCATTTCGGTATAGCTAGGAATCGTCCAAATCCGGCACCGAATGCACTCAACCTGAATAGGTTGAGAAAATGAGGCAGGCCTAAATTTAGTGGCTGAAAACTTCGGTATAATGCTATTAATGGGAAGTGTTTATTTTCTTAAGCAGCCAATACGTTATCCCTAGCGATAAAACCACTGCCGCAGAGGCAAAGACGTATAACACATCGAGGGTTTCAAAATCGAAAACAATGACTTTCCTGGCGATGGCCATCAAGGCCGTTGCGACGACAAGATTGACGTGGATCACGTTATCTTTTAAATACAGAATAATATTCATAAAGATTTCGATCGCTATCAACACCGCCAAAAAGGCGCCAAATACCGAGAACATGTCATTAATATCTAAAAGAAATACAGGTTCTTCAAGAATTTTGTCATATAGGATCCAGCACACATCGGCCACTCCCCATAAAATGACAAGCGTCATCAAAAGCGCTAGCATTCTCAACGCGATCCCTATCAACATGTTGAGAGGATTCAAAAAAAGGTCGTTACTAAATAACGGCTGCCCTAACTCAATTTGACTAATTTTCTTTTTCATGTTCCTTTTCCAAGTAAGGGGGGAGAGACTGATGCAAGAGCCAGTAGGTTACTCCTAGAGAAAAGACAACTGCCGCAGACGCAAAAACATAGAGGGGGCCTATCTTTTCATAATCGAACACAATGACTTTCCTGGCGATGGCCATCAAGGCGGTAGCGACGACAAGATTGACATGGATCACATTCTCTTTTAAATAAAGAATAATATTCATAAAGATTTCGATCGCTATCAACACCGCCAAAAAAGCGCCGAACACGGTAAACATATCGTTAATGTTTAAAAGGAATTTCGGTTCTTCATGAATTCTTTGATAGATGATCCAGCAGACATCGGCAACCCCCCATAAAATCACGAGCACCATCAGTATAGCTAGCGCCTTTAAAGCGATCCTGATCAGCATGCTTAGAAAGCCCAAAAACCTGTCCCCTTCTAAAGCGGGGAGTCCAATTTCATTGTCTGTCGGCATTTGTCTTATCCTTTAAAAATTTATAAACTTCATACTTACTGCCATTCGGTATGAAAAAACTCTCCCCTAGGCCGGTCCGTCCGTTCATAAGTATGGGCGCCAAAATAATCCCTTTGCGCCTGTAAGAGATTGGCCGGTAAACGCTCCGTACGGTAGCCATCGTAGAAGGCCAAGGCAGAGCTTAAGCAAGGCGACGGCACACCAAGCAACGCTGCTTCCGACACGACTTTCCGCCACCCGTTTTCCGATTTTTTGATTTCTTTTATAAAGAAATCATCCAACAACAGATTTGCCAATACAGGATTTTTTTCATAAGCGTGCTTGATATCCCCCAAAAATCTACTGCGGATAATACAACCTTCGCGCCACATCAAGGCAATCGCTCCATAATTAAAATCCCAGCCTAGTTCATTAGCCGCGCCGCGCATCAGCATAAAACCTTGTGCATAACTAACGATTTTTGCTGCATAAAGCGCCAGCCGAATGTTTTCCAAAAAAGCCGCCTTATCACCATTAAAGGTATGTGCCGGTTTTTTATAAATTTTGCTTGCGGCCTTTCGCTCTTCGGGCAATGAGGAAAGAAAACGGGCAAACACAGATTCCGCGATGAGGGTAACCGGCATGCCAAACTCTAAAGCATCGACTGCGGTCCATTTGCCGGTTCCTTTTTGCCCTGCCACATCCAGAATTTTATCTACCAAGGGCGCGCGGTCTGTATCCCGATATGCCAAGATATTGCTGGTGATTTCAATCAAGTAACTGTTGAGCTCGCTCGCATTCCATTTCTTAAAGATAGCGCTGAGCTCGTCGACATCCAGTCCAAGCCCTTCCCGCATTATATGGTAAGCTTCGCAGATAAGCTGCATGTCACCGTATTCAATACCGTTATGCACCATTTTGACATAATGGCCGGCCCCCTCTTGGCCTACCCAGTCGCAGCACGCCTCTCCCGATTCCACTTTGGCGGCAATCGATTGAAAGATTTCTTTCATATAAGGCCAAGCCTCAGGATTGCCTCCGGGCATAATGGAAGGGCCATGTCGGGCGCCCTCCTCGCCTCCAGAAATCCCTGCGCCGATATAAAGGAAACCCTGTTTTTTTAATTCACGCGTACGACGCGTGGTGTCGTTGTGACGGCTATTGCCTCCATCGATAAGGATATCCCCTTTTTCTAACAACGGAAGTAACTGCTCGATCACACCATCGATTGCCGAACCGGCTTTGATCATCAACATAATTTTTCGAGGACGTTTTAAGGTGGCAACGAAATCTTTGAGTGCGTAGGTTCCGATGACTTGCGTGCCTTTGGCCGGTCCAGCTAGAAAAGCATCCACGACAGAAGTTGTGCGGTTGAACACGGCTACGGTATAGCCATGATCGTTCATGTTCAGTACCAGATTTTGTCCCATCACGGCCAAACCGATCATGCCGATATCCGCTTGCATAGGAGAACTCCTTTTTTGCTGACCATGATGGAGGATTTTTTATTTGGAATCAAGGATGTGAAAATTTTATTTACAAAAACTTCTTCAAAGTTCGGAATTTTGACTTAGAGGTTTTTTCGATTAACGAAGTGTGGAAATCGATATCAACGTGGAGAAGTTGAGATGATAGAGCGCAAAATCAAGCGGAAAAAAATCAAGTCGAACACCGCTTTTTCAATGCATTTCGGTATATCTGCTGGACTTTCAGCGGAAAATCGCCTAAATTAGTGGCGACTTTGTTCCCGTAGCTCAGTTGGATAGAGCGGTTGCCTCCTAAGCAGCAGGTCGCGCGTTCGAATCGCGCCGGGGACGATTTTGTTTGGATCAACTTTTCAAATGATCTTTAATCCCTAGAGCAATTCCTTCGGCAATCTTGCGCAAGAATTCGGGATTTTGCAAATTTTTCAGTTCTTTCTCGTTGGTAATGAAACCACCTTCAATCAATATAGCCGGCATCCGCGTCTCGCGAATGACCGCAAGATCACCGGGTTTAACGGCTCTTTGCTTCAGCCCCGTATTGGCCGTCACACGCTTCAATACACTCTCCCCTAATGCTTTAGAACGCGCCACCCGTTCTTTATTCTGATCCTTATCATAATAAAAAACCTCCACCCCTGCAGCCTCTTTATTTGGAGCAGAATTAAAATGGACGCTGACGAAGAGAGTCGCTTGGTTGCTGTTGGCAAAATCCGCCCTCAATTTTAACGGGACAAAAAAATCTTCGCCGCGCGTTAAAATGGTTTGAAAGCCCATCTTTTGCAAAATAGAATTCAACATGATGGCCGTAGATAGTGTCAGCGCCTTTTCTTGCGTTTTTGGGCTTTTCAAGCTTTCTGCCCCCAAGTCTTTACCTCCGTGCCCGGCATCGATGACGATTTTAGGCGAATGCACGACTTTAGGTTGAAGCGGCTCTATAAAGTTTTCGGATTGTCGGGCTTTTGAGGAACATCCAGAGAGTGCCACTAAAATGAAGAACATTACGATTTTTTTCACAAGGTTCCTTTTCGGCTAATGCAAAGCGCGCGCGCAACATCGCAATCATTAAAGGCAACTGTATAGCGAGCAAATGTTTGATAAGGTTCATGACCTCTTCCCGCGATAAGAATGATATCTTCCGGAGAAGCTAGCGTCAGGGCCTTCGAGATCGCTAGGCGCCGATCCGGTTCGATCATATAATTGTTCGGGTTGCGAAACCCCTTGGCAATTTCCTCAATGATTTTTAGCGGTTCTTCTGAACGGGGATTATCGGAAGTCAGGATGGAAAGAGCGGAATAATTCTCGGCTACCTCTCCCATAATGGGACGCTTGAAGGGGTCTCTATCCCCTCCGCAACCAAACACCGTAATGATACGCCCTTTGGTAAACTCCTTGATGCATTGCAAAACATTATTCAAGGCATCAGGGGTATGGGCAAAGTCAACATAAATCTTCAAATCCAACGGATTCGGCACGAATTCCAAACGGCCCGGCACAGAGGTAAAAGATTCAAGAGCTTTAATGATCTGCGGCATCGGTATTTTTTGGCTTACACCGCAAGCAATTGCGGCGAGGCTATTGTAAATATTGAAGCGGCCGATCAGCGGTAGCTCAATGGGATGGACAGCCCCTTGAAAAGCAATGTTAAAGCATGTTTTTTTCGCACTTAGTTCAATGTCATAGGCACGCACATCGGCCGGACGTTCAATCCCATAAGAAAGTTGCGCGACGCTGCAATCTTTAGCGATAAGAGTGCTATACGGATCATCTGCATTTACAATGGCAGCCTTTATTTGTTTTTTATCGGTGGACGTCTTTAAAGACCGGAACAATAATCCTTTAGCCTTGCCATACTCCTCCATGTTAGCGTGATAATCCAGGTGCTCAGGGGTCAGATTGGTAAAAATAGCCACATCAAATGCAATTTGGGAGACCCTGCCCTGGTCAAGGGCATGCGATGTGACCTCCATGACGGCGGCCTTGCATCCATGATTGGCCATTTCCCGCAAAAGCTTCTGATTGGTCACTACATCGGGTGTCGTGTGGCCGGCTTGCACTCTGTGGTTGCCTGTAATGTATTCAATCGTTCCGATCAATCCGCAAGGCAAACCAACGGCATCCAATAAGTGCTTTATCAAGTAAGAGGTCGTGGTTTTCCCATTGGTGCCCGTAATGCCGATTGTCAGCAGTTCTTGACTGGGGTTATGATGATAGGCCGCAGCTATTGCGCCTTCGATAGAAGCAACATCTGGATGGATCAGTTGGGTAATGGACTTTAAAGTCGGGTCATAAATGTCAGTAAGTACCGCCACAGCCCCTCCTTCAATTGCTTCATGAATAAAACGGGAACCGTCTACCGTCCGCCCTTTTTTAGCAATAAACAGGTTGCCGGGAGCCATCCGCTTCGAATGGGAACCGATCCCGGAGATTTCCACCTCCTTGGATCCTTTAATGTCTGCTACAGTAATATCTTTGAGTATTTTTTTGAGTTTCATGGAGCTCTCATTTATTCCATTTTTCATAGATTTCTTGCAACTGTCTCGTCTCTTTTACCCAATCGCCAAACTTTTCATCATAACGGGGATCATTTCTTGGATAGCCGTGAGGATCATCCGGAGCCACTCCTAAATATTCCAGTGTACGCTTGCCGATTTCTTTAAAAACGGGAGCTGCAGCCACGCTGCCATGGTGATTATTTCCCACACCGGGAATATACCTGCAGGCCGGTTCATCCATCACGACCATTAAAATAAATTCCGGTTTATCGGCCGGTGCAAATCCGATAAAGCTGGCCACATGCTTATTTCGAGAGTAGGCCCCGTTGATGATTTTATTGGCCGTTCCCGTTTTCCCCGCTTCGGAATACCCCCAGATATCTGCCCGGTTGCCGGACCCTCCTAACTTAGTGGAATATTTCATGGCTTTGACTACTCTTGAAGCAATAGTTGGATCCAACGTGCGGGGAAATTTCTCTAAACGCTCCGGACGCGTATGATCATCTAATACTTCTTGATTTGAAGTCACAACTTTCCGCAGCACTGTAGGCTCTACCAAAACACCGCCATTGGCCAAAACAGCGATGGCGCGCAGCATCTGCAGTGTTGTTGTTTGTATATTATGACCCATCGCAAGGGAATAAGGTGTAGAGCCCGACCATTCGGGAGCTCCGTTAAGATGCAATTTACCAGGCGTCGGCACCACGCCGGCACTTTCCGAAGGCAGCTCCACTCCCGTTTTAAGCCCTAAACCGAAAACATTTTGCAACGATTCCCTGTACCAGCGGTTCCCCATCCGCTCCACGATTCTTTGCGCGATGCGGGCAAAATAAATATTGGAGGACTTTTGCATAGCCAGATTCAAATTTAGATAATTGTGCCTATGGGTATCGTGCAGCGGCTGGCTTCTGCCGGGAAAGTAGCCATCAAAACAAGGAATCATTTCTTCGGGGTCGATCAATCTCTTCTCCCCTTTTTTTTCAAGTTCCTTATTCGCCATTAAAGCCAACGCTATCGTAATGGGTTTCATCACGGAACCCGGCTCGACGGCATCCGTAACGCCTTTTAATTTCGTATGTTCAATTTTTTCCGCATCGTTAAAATAATCGGCATAGCGGGAAAGATAAAAAAAAGGGTATTGAGCAAAGGCCAATATTTCTCCTGTCTTTGGCTCCATCATCACGGCCCAACCGCATTTGGCCTGGCATCTTTTCACCCCTTTTTCTATCTCCTCTTCGGCGATAGCTTGCAGATAGTGATTGATCGTCAAAAACACATCGGCACCGTTTTCAGGCAGCGCAATCACCTGCCCTGTTTCGAAACTATGCCGTGGGGATCTTTTCAGGACCCGCTTTCCCTGCTTGCCGCGTAAAACAGGATCAAATACCAGTTCTAGACCTCCTGTAGGGGCCGGCTGATTCGTTTTCTCATCACGCTGCGCCTGCACGGTATGCAGCACCTGCCCCAACAATTTCCCGAAAGGGTAAGAACGCTGGAAGTCGGACACGAAATAAAGGGCGTTGCCAGGCAGCTTATGGCGCCGCGCGTAAAGACGCCAGGCCTGTAAAATCGCTTCCTTTTGATCATAGTCCAACCAAGAGAGCAATTTACGGCTGTGGCTTTTACGCGCGAAATGCTCGTTTAATCTACTCTGCTCTGTTCTCGATAAGCGCAAATTAGCCGCCAACATACTGGAGATCGGCAAGCGGTCTTTTTCAGGAATCGCCAAGGGATCGACATATAAATGGAACTTCTGAATATCAAAAACAAAGCGCAATGGATTTTCAGGATGCCCTTTTTTGATGGTGGTATTCGACCAAAAAGCGCCTCGATGAAAAGGCTCTTTTACGACAAAATAATGCTGTCTTTTTGCAATTTGGGACCATTTTTCACCTTCAACAACCTGAAGATTAAAAAACTGGTAGATGAGAAGGGAAAAAAGGGTGAATAGCACAAGGCCGACAATCAACAATCGTCGATGGTAGTACAGCTTAATCACTCTTTTCTATCCTCCCTCTAGATACATGCAAGACATCTTTTACTAAAGGATGCTTCAAGTGCCCAAACTCAGGTCTTCTAGAAAGCTCCATTAGATGTATTGGGCTTTCAAATTGATCGATCTCATAACGAAGCTGCTCATTTTCTCGCAAAAGATTCCCTACTTCCCTTTCCATTTCAGGAATGATCAAACTGATCATGGTGGTTTCGTTAATGTCATTGATATAAACATAGGTGCAAAACGCGCCAAAGAACAGGCAAATGAGCAAGCGCATCAAGAAGCCGTTCATAACTTTGCCGCAACCCTCAGTTTGGCACTTCTGCAACGGGGATTTTCATCAATTTCTTGATCACTTGGGGCAATCGGCTTTCTTGTCACTAGTTCGACAGAGGGTTTTTTCGTGATAAAGACGCCGCCGAAACCGGTCGTGTCTTCCTTATCGCCGGCATGGTAGCGCAAAGACTGCTTAACAATCCGATCTTCCAAGCTATGGAACGAGATAATCGCCAGTCTTCCGCCGGGCCGTAAACAAGAGATCGCTTTAGGAATCGTTTGCTCCACTCTTTCAAGTTCCTGATTTACAACCAATCTCAATCCTTGAAAAATCAAGGTCGCCGGGTGAATTTTACCTCTTTTCGGCCTGCCAACAGCTGCAGTTAAGACATTTACAAGCTCAAGCGTAGTTTGAATACGTTTCTGGGCGCGCGCTTCCGTAACGACCCGAGCAGCCGCCCTCCAGCGCTTTTCTTCGCCGTATTCTTTAAAGATCCGACCTAATTCTTGCTCACTGTACGTATTAATGATCTTAAAGGCGCTGAGAGTTAAATCGGGATCCATGCGCATGTCTAAAGGTCCGTCCCGCATTAAGCTAAAGCCCCTTTCCGCTCGGTCAAGCTGCATAGAAGAGACACCTAAATCTAAAAGCACGGCATCGATTTGGGATATTCCATGGGCTGCCAAATGTTTTGTCAGATCTGAAAAGTTTCCTCGTTGAAATTTCACCTTCTCTTGCCAAGGCAACAGCCGCTCGCGGGCGATTTCTAAAGCGGAAGGATCTTGGTCAATGCCCAGGTAACACTCTATTTCAGGGTGGGCGGCAAGCAACGCTTCGGCATGACCGCCGGCGCCTAAGGTGCCATCCACAAAAACCTTAATTTCAAGGCCGGAGAATGATTCAAGAATTTCGTTTAAAAGGACAGGTTTATGGGGCATAATTGTATTCACTAGGTTTTTTATCTAAAATTTTACCAAAAAACAATTAAAGTGCTAAAATAAATATAGGTATTGCACTAATATCAGGTAAATATGGCTACGATCGATCAATTAGACATCAGCATTTATAACCTTTACGCTGTCCGCACCCGGATGCTAGAGCAGATCAATAAAGATCTGCGCCTAGGGGAAGCGGCCTCCATTCCTCCCCAAACCACACTTGTAGACACCTACCCAAAACCTACCGAATTAGATATCTTACTAGGTGTTGCGCCAGTCGTCACACCTTGGGCTTATTTTTATCCCCCAAAACGTTTTCGATTCATTCGACGCTCCCCTTTTGCTTTTTTCCGCGTAGTTCCCAGCCTGGGAACTCTTGAGGAACATTCCAAACATGAGAATGCCGTCGCCTCGGTTGAAACCCGTTCAGCAGATGAAGATGAAGAAAAAAAAGCGATTTTGAACGCTTTAGGCCAAATCGACAAGATTAATAATTGGATAAGTTTTATAGTCGGGCGTATAGGACAATTCTTACAGGGCTGACATGGGAAGAATCAACTGGCTGCAAAAGCTAGGATGGAGCGAAGAGCAATTAGAGGATCTTAGGCTAGCCGGTTTTTCTTATATCCGGCAAGGGAAGTACGAGATTGCCCTCCCGTTTTTTGAGGCATTACACGTATTAGACCCTAATAGCTCCTACGACGCCCAACAGCTAGGCGCTCTTTATTTACAGCTGGGCAAACCGGAAAAAGCGTTGAAAGCCTTCGATAGGGCTTTGAAACTGGAAGCCGATCATGCCCCCACTCTTTTGAACCTCACCAAAGCTTTATTAATGCTGGGCCGCAGGCAAGAAGCGCTGAAATTAGCGGAAATGCTTTCCAAAGAAACAGATCTCAATATCTCAAACATGGCCAAGGCCTTGATCTTAGCCTATAGCTAAACGCAGCTCTTTAACCACCCGCTCGACATCATCCATTTGCATGTCATAAAATAGTGGCAACGAAAGTGCCTGGGAATAATACCGCTCCATGTTAGGGAAATAGCCGGTCAGATCTTTGCCAAAGATGGGATGCCTATATAAAGGAATATAATGAACTTGAGAACCTATTCCTTTCTCTTGCAAGCGGCGCATCACTTCTTCCCTCGTGGTTTTACGCCTTTCGAAATCCACCTGTGCAACAAAAAGATGATAAGCCGTATCGGCATCGGCTGAGGCAGAGAATAGATTCAGCCCCTCTACCCCTTCGAGTTTTTTACGGTAAGCAGCCACCAGAGAGCGACGTTTAGCAGCCATTTGATCCAAACGGCGCAGTTGACTGATCCCAAGCGCGGCTTGGAATTCCGTTAGATGATAATTTCCGGTCAGTTCTTTAACTTCATAATAGCAAGGAGATTGCCAATCCCGCTCAATGCCATTATCCCGAAACCGTTTTAAGCGATGGAAAAGATCCTCTTCATTCGTCGTGACCATTCCCCCTTCGCCGGTTGTCATGTTTTTGACAGGGTGAAAGCTAAAGACCGTCATGGCGCTATAGGAACAGCACCCCACTTTTTGCCCATCGGGGTAGAAAGATCCTAAGGCATGGGCGGCGTCTTCAATAATCAGGGAGCCCGGATGGATGAGCAAGCTTTCCAACATCTCCAAATCGACGGCAATACCGGCAAAATGAACAGGGATTACGACATGCTTTCCTCTGGAGAGGGGCGCCTCTATCGTGTGTTTCACCTGCTCGAGATTAAGATTTCCCGTTTCTAAATCGATGTCTACAAACACAGGAGTGGCTTTACGCTGCATCGAAGGCCCGATGGTAGCGATAAAACTGTTGGGGGAAGTGATGACTTTATCAAAAGCTCCAATTTCTGCAACGTAGGTAGCTGCCATTAAAGCAGCCGTGCCGCTTGAGAAAGCGACCGCGTAATCGGCACCACAGTATTTAGCGACCGCCTCCTCAAATTCTTCAACTTTGGGACCTCTGGTGATTCGATCTCCTTTCAGTGCTGAATTAACGGCTGCAATGTCATCTTCATTGATTGATTGTTTCCCATAGGGAAGAAATGGTGTAGTATTCATAGCGATTATGATGAATGCTTAAGGGAGTTCCCGTCAACACCCAAGTTAAAAAAACGAAGTGAAACGGGAGCTGATCCTTAGGAAACTTCTTTTTTTATTGGCTTGTATTTCACTAAAAGCGTAAAAAAGATACTAAAAAGATGAGCCTTATGACGATTGTCATCGAACGGAAAAACATTGACGAGTACCTGGCGCAAGTAGAAAATCTTGAGCCTGAGATGCGCTTGTCCTTTATTAACGAGCAAATCGAGCTCCATACGGGGCAAGATGGCGTAGAACCTTTTTTCAAAGGAGAACGCGCTTTTTATTCCAAAAACTATGAAAAGTCGCTTGTCCACTACATGCAAGCCCGCTCTATCAGCCGCTTTGAGTTCTTCTGCTACCGGGCAACCGCTTTCCTTTCATTTTCCAAAGGTGATCGGGAAAAGGCGCTTCTTTTTGTGGAAAAAGCCTTAAAAGAGCGGCCCGAAGATCCTTCAACACTCGAACTGAAACAAAGCCTTCTCGAAATCTCAGCTCCTGAGGAGACACCCCCTATGATCGAAAACACCATACATAAAGCGCCTACCAGCTCTTTTATTGCCTCAAAACTAGGCCTTGACTTGGACACTGAACAAGAACTGGAACAGCGCATCCAGGCCTATCACATCGAAAGCCAGGAAAAGTTTCAAGCGTATCTAGGGAAAGCGCCTTATTCCGAACACCTCCCGGATCATTCGTTATGGATTTTCAATGGATGGGACGCGCCGAAAGAAGACACTCTGCTGCCGCGCCTGACTTCCAGCGAGGGGGGCTTGTTTATCCGCTGGAATACTAAAGGTATAGTGATCAATCCGGGAAGAAACTTTTTGGATCGATTCCATGCAGCAGGCCTGCACATTTCCCAAATTGACTATGTGATTGTCACCAGGGAATCATCGGATGCTTACACCGACATCGGACAACTCTACGAATTAAATTATCAATTGAACAAACTTGCTCCTGAACTGCATCTTATCCATTACTATCTGAACCACAAGGCCTATCAGTCGCTAGCCCACCAGTTAAAACCCAATTTCAAGCAAGAACGGAACACCGTTCACAGCTTAGAATTATTCCTCGACTCTCCTGATGTGGAGAAAGAAGAGCTTTCAGAAGGGATTACCCTCCACTATTTTGCTCCCGGGACCCGTGGAGGATTTCAACCCTCGAACAGCACACAAGTGGAGTCTTTAGGAGTCCGCCTCGATTTACGCAACGGACAACAAATGACGCGCATCGGCTATCTCTCTAACGCTTCTTGGACCCCGGCTTTATCCTCTTCATTTGGCGAGGTAGACCTCTTGATCGCCGGATTCGGAGCGACAGGACCGAATGATTACGGTAAACTCAACTATAATGAATACTCCTTGGGGTACTTCGGCACTTTTACGCTTTTAGAAGAGTTGAAGCCGAAACTGCTGCTGGTTTCCGAATTTGAAGGACATAGCGGCGATATCCGTATGGAAGTGATCCGCAAACTGCGCAAAGAATTTGTTCAAGCAAATCCGCACGACCATTCTTCAGCGGCAATCCTTCCTGCAGACAGGGACATGCTGATCGACCTGAAGTCAAATAAAATCAAATGCTCGGTAAACGAAGAAAAGCTCGATCCCTCTAAAGTTCAGGTAGTAAAAACGCGAGAGGCGTTTGGGCGTTTATGCTACCTATCTCCCGACTGCCTCCTATAATTCCTCATTTCCTTCAGTTCATTCCCCTCTTTGTGCCGGCACATCGGGGGGAAAAAACAAATATCTCTAGACGCAATCGCTCATATAGTATATAATCAAAGCTAGAAATTGGACAATATTGCATTAAGCTTCGTTTTCATATTACGGAAAGTTGCCGCACAAGTTGATCCAAGGAATCTTTAAGGAGTATTTTTTATGAAATTGTTTGTCGGCAACTTGCCGCACAGCTGCACGGATAATGAATTGTCCGATCTGTTTTCTTCAGTCGGATCCGTCGTCAGCGCGAAAATCATTATGGATCGTTACACACAAAAATCGAAAGGTTTTGGGTTTGTTGAAATGTCATCGAAAGATGAAGCTGAACAAGCGATCGAACAACTTAATGGCAAGGATTTTAAAGGAAGAGCTATTGTCGTGAATGAGGCTAGACCTCAAGAAGCACGTCCACCAGGCGGTGGAGACAGAAGCCGTGGCCCAGGCGGCCCAGGCGGACGTCCAATGGGCGGCAGTGGAGATAGAGACCGTAGAGGTCCTCCACGCAGAAATTCTTTCTAAATTTCTGTTCGTTATAAGGCTCCGAAAGCTTGCTTTCGGAGCCTTTTTCTTTACACAATCTTTACATAGAAAATTTATGCTATTCTTTTTAATATTAAAAGGTTAGTGATGAATTTAAATCATTTCAATCCACTGAATGTATGGGCTGCTCAAACTTCCACACATGAACGTTTTTTGGTGGATCAAGCCGCCGCTATAAAATATACTTACCTCTCCCCTAATGAAATGCGCCTAAAAGCGCTTTGCCTGACCTTTGCCACACCATTTTTTCAGATAGTAGAGGCTGTAGCAAACATTGCTTTTAGGGTGTTGCGCCTCTTGAGCTTCTACCACTTTTGGAAACAAGAAGAAGGTCCCTATTCATTTACATCCCGTTCCATAGAAACAGGCAAAGACGCTTTAAGACTTACCGTTCAGCCGTTTGCCCCCTTGGCCTTGGAACTAATCTCGCTCTATGGGCTAATTAAACCTTATGACGCGCGTAAATTGTACTCCAATGTTGAAGACGCCGTCTATGGCCCCCTGGCCGCTTTAAGTCAATTTTTATCGCTTGGCGCCATCGAGCCTTCCACGAAAAAATCCGCCATGGAGGCTCCTGAAGAGGATGCAAGTGAAATAGATCCAGCAGCACAAGACTTTGAACTATTCTTTAAGAATCTCGACCCTAAAAATGCACCAGGCATCAATCACATGCTCACTAAAAACCTTGTGCAGACACTAAAAAGCATTGAACCTCATGATATTAAAGAAAAAATCGAAGCGTTTTCCGTTTTAATTCCACAGATGGCAAAGCAGCACGGCTATAGGGCTTCTTTCAGTCCGAAAGCTCTTTTTACCGCCACCCTCGACAGTTTAAACAAAGATAACAATTTTTCAAAAATCTACGCTTTAACCCTGATCTATCCTGAGTGGAGGGATTCGGAACTCCTTTCAGCAATAGCCGAACGCTGTAAGCATGAATTTTACGAACAATTATCCTTAGTATTATCCGACCTCTCTAATGGAGACACCACTTTGCATCAGTGGAGCGCCTATCAAAAAGCCTCCAACGCTATACATGAACTAGAAAGTTTTTCCCTTGAGGAATGGAAACCGGCCCTTGAAAAAATTAAGCAACACGTCGATTTACCACAATTGAATTTACCGTTCGTAAAGATGTGTGAGTCGCAGGTGAGAGAAATTAGCTGCATCAGCGAAGCCATTGTGGTTGTCCAAAATTTTATAAAAAATGAGGCGCCCTCTTTAGAAGATCTTACAATATGCTTTGAAGAGGTTAATGATTTCATCAGGTATCAATCCCTGACAACGGATCCTCTGCTGACCCAACTCCTCGGGGCACTTAAAATACAGATCAGCAACGCATGGGAAAAAATCCATCCCCTACTCAACAATCAGTTGTTAGACTTCAATCATCGAGGACAAGGGGAGATCGTTCAACGCTTTAAATCGGCAGTTGACACCCTGAAAATTTTGCTTCATCTTGACCTGGAGCATGAAATCAAAATGAGCGATTCACAGGATAAATTATTGGCCGCAATACTGCATTTTCTTCCCGATCGACTGGAGCATATTAACCTATGGATCGCCAGTCATCCTCCTGATGCGCTCTATCTAGCCTGGCTTGAGAATCAAAAGCTCTATGAGTTTTCATTTAATGCCCGTAGTTGTGATCAACTATACCACCTTTATTTAATTGAAATAGCTGATTGATCCTTTACCGGTTCCAGTTCAACGTTATTATTTTTTGCATCTGACAATGCGTAGAGATCGCTATCAACTTGGAAACGTTGATAAGATTGAGCGCAAAGTCACGCGAAAATAAATCAAGTCGAAAACCGACTCTTGAATTCATTTCGGTGAAAAGCCGGCATTCAAGAGCCGGCATTCTCCTTGCAAAATATCCACCATGTCGGGAAGATACAGCAAAAAGCAGCCCCTCAATCATGTCTAAAAAATTTTAGGTCCAGTCGATGATTACGTTAAAGAATGTCAAAACGTTAGCGGGTAAAATTGAAGAAATTTCTATTAAGTCAGCAGTGGAACAGACAATCGATGCCCAAGGAAGACTCACAGCGCTCCCTGGCCTAATCGATCCGCACGTAAGCTTCCCCACTTCCGGCGCGACCCCTCAAGAAAATTGGATTTCAGGGGCCCAGTCAGCTGTTTGGGGAGGGATCACGACGGTCTTTGACGTGCCGGACAACGAACCTGCCTGTATAGATCAGTTAAGTCTAAAAGCCAAAAAAGCCCTGATCGATGCTCAGCTTGCAACCGCCGGGATTCCTTTAAATTATTATCTTTTTTCTGGAGCAGAAAAATCTCACCTTGAAACTCTAGGACAACTCAAGGGGGAAACCGTTGGAGTGAAAATTTTCAGGAACGATTCTAGCAACAGCCTTGCAGTGTTGGACCCGAACGATATCGAGCGTGCTTTCCAATTAGCAGCCCAAACAAACATGGTAGTTGCCATCGAAGCGGAAGAAAAGGACAAAACAATACTGGAACGCGCCCTTTTATTGACGGAAAAATTTAAAGGCCAGCTGTACATCTCTTCCGTCAGCACACTAGAGGAACTTGCCCAGATACGGAAAGCCAAAAAAAATCAGGTGCTTGTCTATGCCGAGACCAGCCCCCAATATCTTTTCTTAAACGATGACTTACGCTTGCAAAAGGATCAAAACGCCTTATGGGAAGCCCTTCATGACGGCACGATCGATACAATCGGTTCTTCGCGCGGACTTACCGGTGTAGAAACCACCTTGCCGCTTTTACTA
Source organism: Waddlia sp. (assembly GCA_041738095.1). Taxonomy (GTDB): domain Bacteria; phylum Chlamydiota; class Chlamydiia; order Chlamydiales; family Waddliaceae; genus JTS-AC334. Next base: position 1,564 of record JBGSQP010000016.1, on the reverse strand, counting down.
AATGCCGTGAATGAAAAAAGGCTAAAAATCGATGAAATCGTTAAATTGATGCGTTTAAATCCGGAAGCCATTTTTAATATCCCCCGCACCCATGATGTGGTCCTTGTGGATCTAGAACTTAAAAAGGAAGTCAAAAACGCGCAATTAAAATCGACAACCGGTCGTTCACCCTACGCCGGCACACTTCTTCAAGGCTGGCCGATGTACACAATATTAAAGGATAGGTTATTTAAAGTAGGGTAATTTGAATTATAGAATTGTTTTAATTGGCGCAATTAATCTATAATTTTTGATTTGTTAATTCAAAAAAATAAGTCATGAACACTGCTCACATAAATACAATATTATCCCTATCCTACTCTTCCGACCATTGTGTTATCTATCCTAAAGACCTCCCTTACTCCAGTATTGAACGTATAGCGGATCGATATTTTGTCAATACGACGCTAGAGATTGGCAGGGGCGCGGACAAAACGGTCTACGAAGGTTTTTTGCTAAATAAAAATAAGGAGTGCACTCCCATAGCGTGCGCGGTGTTTAATCTCACAGGCAATCTTACAGCAGCACTGGAAAAAGCAGATAAAGAATATAACACTTTGCTCAAGCTCAACAATGGCGCTTATTTAGTGAAATGTTTAGCAAAATCGATTTTAAAAGATAAGAAGAAAGAAGTACCTGTACTTTATTATGAATATCTTCCCTTATCTCTCTCCGAGCGTTTAAGGGACAAGAATTTGCTCGACGAAAATGAAGCTCGAAAAATCAATCAATCGGTCAAAAAAGGACTGCAACTTATCCACGATCATAATATTGTCCACGGGGATGTAAAAGCGGCGAATGTTCTATTGACGGTGGACCGGAATGGTAAAATTAACAAGGTGAAATTGACGGATTTTGGCAATTCTACCCCCCTTTTCCACAGTCCTCGTTCTAATAAAAGAATGTTCACGGATAGAAAAAGATTAGACACGCTCATGGCAAAAGTCGACAACCATACCCTAAAAAGAAAATTAACCTTTACCCCCAGCACCCATGGACAAAAGCAACGTCTAAGGACCAAGCTTAAGTAACCATTGGAAAATGAGACGGGCCTAAATTTAGCCGCTGCCGCCCCTTTTAGTCATTTTTTGGAGGCTGCGTACCGTTGATCAAAATACTTAATATAAAAACAAATCCCCCGCTCACAGCAGCTGCAAACAGAAGAATCGCCAAACCGGGGTATCCAAAGATTTGAAATGCCGTCTCCACCCGCGTCAATAAGGCCGCCCCGATGATGAGGGACGAAAGCACCAGGCCAAACGCAATGCGATTGGCGATTTTTTCCAGAACACTAATCAACCGAAACTCATCCATGGGTTGAATTTTTATGCGCACCTCTTTCTTAGATAAGTTGTCCAAAAACTCATTTAGCTTAAAGGGGAATTTTGGGTAGTCCTAAACAGGTAGTGATTTCAAATTTTTGTTGTAATCGCAGATAAACATTTTAATTGCACCTATATGATTTTCCATTTTCTTTGAAAATGACAATGCTTTTCTGACTAATCTTGAGCATCGCTGTCGGATT
>JBGSQP010000009.1:0-136694 GCA_041738095.1 Waddlia sp. | reverse complement strand
CACCGTGGCGCGCCGAGCTAGCCCCTTGGGGAGAGCTCGGCGAGGCGCGCAAGGTGGATTTGGAAAGTATTAAAAAAAGGCAGAAAAAAGAAAGCGAGAGCGAAGATCTCAAATTTTACAGAAAAACTGTTGCTTAATCACGGATTATGAGTCCGTACCCTCTCCTTAAACCACCGCATCATACAGTAGCTGACAGCAACTTTTATACAGAGAAAAACCCTTTTCCGTCCATTCCATCTTTGCCAATTGATTCATTCCAATTATTAATGAGGCAACGATTCATTTCTTCTACAGCCTCAAATGCTTGGATATTTAATGATATTGGTATGGAGAAAATGGGTATCTGAAATGAACCATCTCTTCATTGTGCTATCCCTTGGAAAATCTCTAATGGTAATCTCGTTTATGCATCCTGTTCCAGATTTTACTATGTTCCAAAAATATTAAACAGCTTGAAATATTGAACAGTTGGGAATGGCTCTGAATGATAAGAATGTCTATGGAAAAGAAAAAGTGTCGACACTTTTATCATCCTATGGAATGAACTAAAGGATTTCAGATTTGGTGATTTACTTAACTCAAAAGGGCCTTGTTGCATAAATGCCTCCAGGAGCATTTATGCAACAAGGCCTATTTGCTTCGGGTTGCGCTGGAATAATATAGGCACTTTTTTACTGGAAGCGCAGGAATGTTATCCTTCATTATTGATACTTTCCTGCCTTAAGCGTGTTCTTGAATCGCCCCACTAATCTATTTTTTAAAATTCTGGTGTAGGTTCGTATCTTTGAAAAACACAAAGACCCGTGTCCGGAATTTTTTTTGGGTAGGGCAAAACAACAACTTCTTCATTCCAATTTAATTCTTGAGGAAAATCACAGCTCATCTCTGTTATTATAGTACCTGGAATATCGCTGTCCAATTCATCCTGACTTAAGGGTTTGTCATAGAATATATACAGGGTTACTAAATTTTCATTGTTATTATAATCAACAGATACTCTACGCATATTTGGGCGAATCTCCCACCAGAGAGCTCTATTAGCCGATAATATGAGAGAAGAATTTGTTATTTCCTTAAATGATTTATTCATATAATTCACCAAATTTTTCTTTCTGGATTCATTGGAACAATATGGGCACCTTTATTGCTATAATGAATAGCCCCTTTTGTTGTTGGTAACTGCAAACCATCCTCACTAACCCAAAAACCTATTCTTTCTTTAAAATCTATTAGCTCTTGGTAACCAGGTTTTCCCATTTCCCCTCTTTTAGGCGTTCCTGTCCCAGCATTTTTTTTCAAAAGCCCAGAGGCATCTTGATGCTCAAAAATACTTTTATTGCTTATGTAATTGTTTGTACCGGGAATGTGTTTGTCTTGTTGACCCCAATGAATCTTAGTGTTCTCAAAGAAATTACAACGTTCTGCATATTGCTGTAAACCTTTAGAAATAACCGCTTCTTTGCTTGAAGTCGTCATCAACATTGATTCGAGATTGCATATCCTATTTGCATCTTTTAATTGCTTATAGGCTGAAACTCCCTTTAATGCAGTAGATCCTGCCAAGATCTCAACACCATATTTACCCACAGAATAACCAATTAATTCACCTATTTCTCGATCAGTTAAATTGCTGAAATTCTCATATAGTAATACCAGTTCACCCACATATTCATGCATTGTGTCCTTGTCTACGGTTTTCATATAGTCAATTATATGCTCTACCATCTCATAACCGGCGCCTGCAAGATTTCTCATTGAATCTATCGGGTGCTCGCCAAATGCCCATAGGCATTCCCCTAATCCATATGTTGTATGACAAAGCGAAGGAAGGAAATCACAAACTGCATCTTTTGCACCTTTGAAAGCGAACTCGGAAAAAGCGTCAACAAATTCATTGGGCGGTAATTTATAGGGGACGAAATAATCCGATTTTTTTGAAGCAATGTAGTCATCCAGTGAATGTTCAAAATCACCTATCTCAAAATAAGCCGAAGCTCTTTGAAAATAGGCTTCAAAATTTTTTGGATCTTTAACGATTGCCTTATTTAAAGACTCTATAGCTTGATGATAAAGACCTACTTCTAAAAACATTTCTCCTTGTTTTTGAAAAACTTCTGAATTTAACAAATGATCTTGACCACTAATTTTTGCTAATTCAATCAAAGCTCCGATATCTTTAAGGGAAGCTTCTGCATTTCCTTCCATTAAGCTAATCAGCCCCTTATTGTAAATTAGCGCCAAATTATATGGTTCTCGATGAGAACATTCCTCAATAATTTCCTTGTATCTTGGTATGACATCTGAAAGAATAGTCGATAATATATCAGCAGCTGTTTGATATTTTTGATTCATTGTATCGATAGCCTTAGACAGCTTCTCAGCATCTATTGGTCTGCTATATTGCTTAACACACCATTCAATATACTCTTGCCGATGCCGATCGTGCACTTTCAAAAGTCGCTCAACAGAATTTAAATACTCACTGACCAATGAAACATATCTATGGGAATTAGGGACAGTAACTAACTGCCTAATATAATTCTCTGACCATGGGAAATATGGCCCCTTATGAAGCGAAGATGTATATTTTCTCAAAAAATCGTGCCACAACAGATCTTGAGGAGGAAAATACTGGTGCTTTGGAAATACACCGTCTAAAGCATAAGTAAAGCAATTACAATGCTGAAAACATTCACAGCCCGGAATGCCTCCATATTGATAGACAGTTGTGACTTCATTCCCGAATAAAGCATGCCCTTTTACAAAAAATGATGTACATAGAAAAAAAAATAAAAAAACTTTACCTAGCACTATTCAATCCTTTTTGGACCAACAATTTACGTTAGGTTAGGATTTATGAAAATCCCTTTATTTGAAGGGAACTCGCTAGGCACTCCTACTTTTTTTCTGAGAGAAACCAACGTAGCGCCGACAAAATCCCATCAGTTTACGCTTGTTCAGAGGAGTGGAGCGTATCAGGATCCACGACAAGATAATCTAGCTCTTACCACTCTGCTGTAAGATGAGCTTCCGTGATCATGCGATAATGTTTGAAGCGAAGGCTCATGAGCTCCATCGCCTTTTGTATGGCAGGGGTATTTTCCGATGGTAAACAGAGGGCTATCGGTGACATTTTAGGCGCAAATTCTTGAGGCTGTCCTAGCTAAGACTTGTAAATAAAGTTATGACCTATCGGGCAGCAACCTTTGTCCGATTTAATTCATCCAAACATCTTGGCTTGAACAAGATGTTTGGACTCGATGAATGTCTGCATCGGAGTGTCATTATATTATCGGGATAGGTTCAAAGAATAATCGCAAAACGAATATCATCCTGATATCTGTGAATCATCAGCGGAAGCAGGGGCGTACCGCCGATAATCTAAAACCCCCAATTTCATTTCTGCAACGCTCCAAATGATTTCGCACATTACTTGCGTTCTTTAGCTTCATAGGTAGTATTTCTGTGATGTAGCGATCTATTTAATAGAGCATTTCGCCGCTGTTCCTCTAGCCATTGTTTGGCTAGCTTTAGCTCGGCAAATGTCTGTATTTGATCTGGATACCCTTTAAGACGGAAGCGTGCTCTAAAATTAATGACATTTTTGGAGCTAATCCGCCCATCAATTCCTGCTGGTAGCCGCTTCTTTATTTCTTTTAGTTTTTTTCACTGTGATGACCCTTTGTTTAATGTAATAAACTGGATCAGCTACTGAAATTGAGGGGGGAACTTACTGCCATCTGCTGTGGCTTGCTGTGACCTTTTGGTCAACCTGTGGTTCACGGCAGTGTAATCACCGATTGAACCAGATCTGACTGGTCGCAACAGTTAGGCTAATAATACTCTCTACTAGGGAGTTACAAAAGTGTGGGGCAACTAGGATTTGAACCTAGGACCAACGGATTATGAGTCCGCTGCTCTAACCGCTGAGCTATTGCCCCCGATGAAGGGAAAGTTTATCAGGGATCCTTCAGAAAATCAAGAGCCTTGGTGTCCAGACCCTTAAGAAGCACCAATTTTTGCCGACTTGTCTCCCCTTTCACGATAGAAATATCGGTTTTAGGGATCGAAAGCTTTTTGGATAGCAACTTTATCAGCTCGGCATTGGCCTCCCCTTTTTCCGGAACGGCAGCAATGCGAATCTTAAGATTCGCATTTTCCCAGCCCACAATCTCGTTACAGCTTGCTTTGGGCGTTAATTTAACAGGAAGTAGTATTCCTTCAGACGTTTCTTTCCACATAAGGCAACTATAATATGTTGTAGCAGGATATTAGCCAAGCAATTAGAATTTGCGGCAGATCGGGGTGTAGCGCAGCTTGGCTAGCGTGCTTCGTTCGGGACGAAGAGGTCGGGGGTTCGAATCCCCCCACCCCGATTTTCAAAGGGAATTCACGAAGGCTTTGATTTGATCGCGCACGCGGCGGTAGAGTTCTAATTGGCCGGTGGTACGAGGATCTTCGAAGGGATGATGCAGAATTTTCCCGGGCAAGACGGGGCATCTGGTATCGCATAAGGTAACGATCAGGTCAAAAGTCTGAGGAAGTTCAGCAAGGGCTTTGGAGTGTTGGTGGGAAATGTCGATGCCCGCTTCGCGCATGACGAAAACAGCTAAGGGGTCGAGGTACGATTTTTCAGCGCCGGCAGAAAACACTTCAAAGCCGGGCTTAAGATGGCGCGCCCAACCCTCAGCCATCTGGCTGCGGCAGGAATTTGCAGAACATATAAAAAGGATCTTTGGTCGCATAAGCTTTGCAAAAAAATTATTTATATGAGATGAAGCTATTCTTTTCAAAGGGAGATTTTTTTATGACCAAAACGATGGTAAATGTGGCAGGGCTTGTTTTCGGTTTTATGGCCGCGGTGCATCTCTACCGCTATTTTTATGACATTCACGTTCAATTCGGCGCTTTCGTAGTGCCGCAATGGGTAAGCCTTCCGGGATTTATTATTGCCGCTATTTTATCCTTATTTTTATTTAGAGCATCCAGCAAATTATGACCCCTTTGGAAAATGCCCGCAGGGCGTTGCATGATCACTTCAATAACTGGGGTTTAAGTGCCCACTGTCAAACACCAACAGATGATGAATTAGACACAGTGACCCATGTGATACAAGGGGCTTTGCAAGACAGTGATCTTAAAAAATTTTTCAGGCTAGATAAAAAAACTGATAATGCTGCCACGATTTCCTTCGATGCCGTGCACTACAAAAAGAGTCTTTTGCCCAAAATAACACGGCTGGCAGCGGATTGTTTTACGCAAAACGAGCTAATGATAATCGCTTTAGCCAATGATGAACGGCATCCCCGCTTTGACGAGGCCATGAAGTTTATTGAAGGCTCCAAGTTTAAGGAGCGCGCGATCACCATGATGTATTTTCTAAACATTGTGATTCCCTGGGGCATTGGCCTCAGGATAAATTTTGATTATGGACTGGACGAAAATTCTAGAGTCGCAGCACACCGAAACAGTAAAACTTATACCGATCCCTATCAAACCATGTTGCTGACGCTACTCTTTCATCTGCGCAGCTAAGACCGCATTAAGGGTAGTAATTTCAGCGCCGACTGCGCGCATTTCGGCGATAGCATCGGCTTCATCCTCTGGATGCAAGTTAACCGGACGGCAGGCATCGATGATGACATGGACTTGAAATCCAAGCTGGGCGGCGTCCAGCACGGAATATTTGACGCAGTAGTCTGTGGTCAGGCCGGCAATGTAGAGGTCCGTGACTTTTTGCTCTTTAAGGTAATCCCCCAGGCCAGTCGATTTTTTATGGCCGTTATCAAAAAATGCGCTGTAACTATCGAAGTCTGGATCTGTGCCTTTATGGAACACTTTTTGAATGAATTCTTGCTTGAGCTGGGAGGAGAATGCTGCGCCATGCGTTTTTTGCACGCAATGCACCGGCCAAAGGATTTGATCGATCCCCTTGATGTTAAGATGTTCCCCGACTTTTTTACCGTGGGTTTTAGCAAAGCTGCCATGATACGGCGGATGCCAATCTTTGCTGGCGACGATCAGGTCAAAGTTCATAGCGAGCAAACGGTTAATGTGCGGGATAACCTTATCCCCATCAGCGACAGCTAAAGATCCGCCGGGTAAGAAGTCGTTTTGGACGTCGACGACAAGGAGTGCCTTCATTGCAGATGCCTAATTTTTTTGATCAAATCGAGTTTAAGATCGTAGAGCGATTTTTCCATGCCGACAATGTATTGGTGCGGATAAAGGAAGCGCTTGATCCCCTCATGGAAACCGCTTAATTCTGTTTGGGTAGTATCCCGTATAGATGATAGGGTGGGCAAGTCATAAACGAGCTTGCCGCCGCGATAGATGGGTACCAGCAAATCTTTGTAAGCGGCATTTTTACCGAGCGTTTTTTGGCGGGTGGCATCCAATGGATCAAAAAGACGCCATTGGTCAGGAGTTGGGGCGGCTTCGTTAAAAATAGCGTCGGCGATATTTTCTTTCTCATTGTAGAAGCGGCGGATTTGCAAAATTCCGGGATTTGATATTTTGATCATCTGTTCGGAAAGTTTGAGGCGGTAGTCCCAGGGTTTTCCAGGATCGCGGATCGCAGAAAGTTTATAAACGCCATCGAGAGCCGGCTGATCCTTAGAGGTGATGAGGTTAGTGCCCACTCCCCATACGCCTATCGGCGCCCCCTGCCGCTTAAGTTCGGTAATGATGTTTTCATCGAGCTCATTACTGGCAACGATAACGGCATCCTGAAATCCGGCCTCATCGAGCAGGCGGCGGCTTTCTTTGCTTAAGTAAGCCAAATCGCCGGAATCAAGGCGGATGCCGAGCATTTTTTTCCCTTGATCTTTAAGCCAGCGGCCCGCCTCAATGGCTTTTTTGACGCCTTCGAGAGTGTTATAAGTATCGACTAAGAATATGCAATTAGCGGGCAATGCGCGGGCAAAAGCTTTAAAGGAATCAAGTTCTTCATCAAAAAGCATCACCCAGCTATGGGAGTGAGTGCCTTTGACAGGTATACCGAATAGTTTGCCGGCCAATACATTTGAAGTGGAGTCGCAGCCGCCGATGTAAGCCGAGCGCGCTCCCGTCAAAGCGCCATCAATACCCTGGGCACGGCGCAGTCCAAATTCGAGCACGGAGTCTCCCTTAGCGGCGCTGCAGATGCGGGAGGCTTTGGTAGCAATCAAGCTGGAAAAATTAATCAGGTTTAAAAGAGGGCTTTCTAAAATCTGCGCCTGGATGACAGGACCGATCACCCGCACCATGGGCTCATAGGGAAAGACAGTGGTGCCTTCTGGCACGGCATCCATGTCGCAAGTGAAGCGCAGTTCTTGCAGATATTTATAAAAGCCTTCTTCAAAAAGAGGCTCCCCGTCAGCACCTCTCAAAGTGGCCAAATAATCGACATCGGAGGTGTCAAAGCGGAAATTTTGCAGATATTGGATGGCGCACTCAAGCCCGGCAGCCACTGTATACCCGCCGTTATAGGGGCGCTTGCGGAAGAATAGGTGGAACGCGGCTTCTTTATGGTGCAGATTATTCTTCCAATACCCATAGGCCATGGTGATCTGATAAAGATCGGTCAAAAGCGCCAGAGATTGCTGATAAATGTTGGGATAATGCGCAGCTGTCATGTCTTAAGATATAACATTATTAAGGATTTAACTCGAATTCCAAATATACCTGTACCAGTTCAAAGTTATCTTTTTTGCGTTTGAAATTTGCAGGTCTGACAATGCGTTAAGATCGAACGCAAAATCAGCACAAAAGACCAAGACAAATGGATACGTTTGAATTGGAACCGGCCTACACGGCACAGAGCACCTTTGTTGCACTCTCATATTTTCCCAAAGGCCCCGATAGGAACCAGCTCTTTTCCTTACATTCTGAAATAGGTTGCAGGCGATTCCCTGAGCTTGGTCTATAGCTTGAAGATTACGAAAGGAATTATTTACTGACACAAGAAAAAATGCTGGCGGGAATTGCTGAACAAAGCTACATAACAATTTAAAGTAAGTTTTTATATGAATATTAATAATTTTGACATTTTAACAGCCCTGCCTCCCGAATGTAGTTTTCTAATTTTATCCCATCTTGAGGCAAAAGACCTGGGAAAATGCAGTCGTGTAAGCACTTTATGGCAAAATCTATTGAGCGATGATATGCTATGGAAAAATTGTTTTCCAAAAATAGTATTCCCACAAGGGTTTGCTGTTAGGGAATACATCTACACCCATGCTGTTACAACTGAACAAGAAATATTGAATCGTATCCATGAGTTTGCCCATAGAGTTCAATTTACCCAATTAGGGGTTTTTACATGTATTTTCCCTTTTAATTTAACATATAAAGTAACCGTTCAAATTGGATATGGGAATGTTTATCAAAATATACAACCGGAAAAATTAGAAGAAAGCGCTTTTTTTATAAAAGAAATTCATAGAAAATGCGACTTTAATCAAAAATCTTCTATGGAAAATGATTGTCCTATCATAAATCCAAAAACCTCTCTTTTCAACTTTATCAAGCCAAGATACGGTGTTCCTAAACAAGAAGTGACTCTAAATTTTTACAGTCATAAAAAATAAATATTTTAATTACGCCCTTCGGAAGTGCGGAGGGGTGAAAGTAGGAGCGATGCTCTTTTCGCTCGTGCAAAGATAACAACACCTAGAAAGTGTCTTCATAAGAAGTTTCTCCAAAGAGCGTAAAAACGAAACTGATTAAAGTAATAGGTGAAAAGAAGAAATTTTTCATCATTGAAGATTCGATCGCTGATCGTTTCTATGAGATTGAGCGATGCGATGGGGACTTTAAAACGGCTACTACTTTTAAAGGGTGAGCCTGCCCCTCAAACATCAGATGGGAATAACGCCTTTTCACCGCATAGGAAAGTGACTTCTTCCTCCCCTTCCAGTTGACCACGCGCCTAGTGTCTCGCCACCGAGACAAAGAGGGTGCGCGAAAAAGCAGTGACGCTTTCTTGTAGAAACAACCCTTTTTTTTCAGGGACTCTATCGTTCGGTTAGAATCTTGAACTTACATTATTCCTAATTCAGCGTACAAATTCACAATACCTTAACAATCTTTAGGTATAATTAAATCAAAATAAAAAAATGAAGGGTAAATATGAATATTAATAATTTTGACATTATAAAAACCTTGCCTCCTGAATGCAGCTTTCAAATCTTATCCAAACTTGAGGCAAAAGACCTGGGAAAATGCCGTCGTGTAAGCAAAGAATGGCAAACACTATCGAGCGACGAAAGGTTATGGAAAAATTGTTTAACAAAAATAAAATTCCCGGAGGGATTTGCTGCTAGGGAATACATCTATACCCATGCTATTTCTACAGACGAAGAAATATTGAGCCGAATTCAAGAGTTTGTCAATAAAGTGCAATTTAACCAAACCGGGATTTTTGAATGTCTTTTCCCTTTCAATTCGGATTGTAAAATAACGGCCGTACTTCAATATGGTACTGCTGATACAAATGCAATACCTAACGTATATGAAAGCGCTATTTTCCTAAAAGGAATTAATAAAATCCGCGACTTTAATCAAACTTTTCGTGAAGAAAGAACTTATATAATAATTGAACCAAGACCCTATCTTCTAAATTTTGACAACCCAAGAAACTCATTAGCATATGAAGTCCAATTAATTTTACCTTTTAGAGAGGAAGGTAAAAATCGACTTCTTTTCACTCAAATGCATACTATCATAAAAAACAGGATTGAAAAACTTGAAGACCAATACAAAACAAAACAAAAAAATAGGATGGTTGCATTAGCTTCTGCGATTGTTTTGTTGGGTGGATACGCACTAAATTACTACTTAGGTTATAAAAACTCTGAAAATCAATAGTTGAATAAATTATTCAGCTGAAATCTTTAGTAAGATTACTTTCGTAATTCCGAACTGATAAACGGCTTCATAGCCTTGCCCCAGCGAGCCTACAAAGGCAATCACTGGGATGCCCAATGCCTGAGCGCGTTTGGCTACGCCAACGGGTCCTTTATGGTAGATGGATTGGGCGTCCATGCGCCCTTCCCCCACCAAGACCATATCGGCATCTTTAAGGTGGGTGTTAAAATCGATAGCGTCCAGCACCAAGTCGATACCGGAAACCAGTTCAGCGCCCAACAAGGCCCGGAGTCCCCCGCCGGTGCCGCCGGCTGCGCCAGAACCGGGTATAGTATCCAGGTCGATAAAAAATTGCCGCTTGACGACCTCGATAAAACGGGTAAGCGCCCTTTCTAATTCATTGGCCATTTCCGGGGTGGCGCCTTTTTGCGCGCTGTATAAAAGGGAGGCACCGTCGATGCCGGTCATCTTGTTATTAACATCATACCCCACCGTAAAGAAACACTCTTGCAGCCGCTGATCAAACGAGGAGAGGTCAATCATTTCCAAATCCACAAGAGCGGCTCCGCCCGGTGGCAGCTCGTGCCCTCTTTTATCCAAGAAGCGCGCTCCTAAAGCGGAAAGGAGTCCCGTGCCGGCATCGTTGGTCGCGCTGTCGCCCAGTCCGATTAAAAAATGACGGATCCCCTGATTTAAGGCTTTTTCAATGATCTGCCCGACTCCGTAGGTAGTGGTTTTGAAGGGATCCCAGTCTTCTTCAGGTAAAAGGGAAATACCGGCGATCTGGGCCAGCTCAATGACAGCAGTCGGCGGAAAAGACAAGGTGCCCCAATCGGCCGAACGGAGATTTCCCAAAGGATCCTGTACAATGTTTTTGCGGTAGGTTCCTTGTTTCGCCTCCAAAATCACATCCAAAAAGCCCTCGCCCCCATCGGAAACGGGTAGCATGACAATTTCAACTTCTTGATTGGCATTACCCACTCCCCGCCGAATAGCTTCGGCCACTTCAAAAGCGGTAAACGTCCCTTTAAACGCAGAAGGAGAGATCAGAATCTTCATTAATAGACCCATTCCTTTGGAAAAATTTCAACATAAGTGCGCACAAAAGCCGCGCCGCTATGTAAGTTGATCAGGGTAGTCCCATGAAAAGCGCCTAGCTTTAACTCCTCGCGCGGCTCCACCATTCCCCTGGGTAATTCGCCGCCATTGAAATAGCCGCGGATGCTGATGAGGATTTTAGTAATTTTATGATGCTTGTCAGTAATCAGTTGAAAATTACGCTCCATCCGGGAATCTGGAAATAAGCAAGCGCCCCAAAGGCGCTGCACATCGGAAGTCATAGCGTACATCATGTTGTTTAAAGGGCACTGGTTAAAGTAATAGGTAAAAAGCAAAAATTTTTCATCATTTAAGATTCGATCGCGGATCGTTTCAATAAGATTAAGCGTTGCAATGGGGACTTTGAAACGGCTACTGCCGACCGCACATTGGATTCTATCGGAGGCTTTTAAAGGGTGAGCCTGCCCATCAAATATCAGATGGGATTGTTCGCTCCAGCGATTGATATCGCGCAGCGATTGCTTAGAACATAACGCCTTTTCACCGGACAGAAAGATGACTTCTTCCTCCCCTGCCAGTTGCTCCCTTGCGCCAAGCGTCTTGCCATCGAGCACAAAGAGTGTACGGGAAAAAGCGGTGACGCTTTTTTTAGTCTGCGACCAAAAGGGAGAGCGGTACGGATCATATTGACCCGCTGACGGTATAATCTGGCGCGGGATTTCGAGTTTGGTGATCAGACGGCGTCCTTCAGCAGACGAGCAGATGCTAGCGCACAATGTAAGGTCATGAATGGGAAACTGCGGCATTTTATCGCGCAATTCCTGCAAATTAATTCTTAATTTTCTCCCTTCGATCATCACAAATTGCTCAATGATCTCATCAGGGTCCAAGACGTCCGGCAGACGATAGCCTCTGCCTATTAACCAATACAGTAATTGTATCATTCTAAAAGCTTCCGATTCCTAGTTTTTTGGCCAGCAGGCGTGTGGTTTTTGAAAGGACGACCCATTGCAATGCGATCTAAAACGGTATAAAAGCATCTTGAGGAAGCGGTTGATTCAGCGTGCCAAATTCCCAAATTAAAATCATCGGCCGATTTACTTTTCTATCCAAACTCGAATCAAAGTGATAACGCAAAGGCTTCCACAATTCATTTTTGATTTTTTTCGATTTCCAAAGCAATTTCAACTGCCTAAGGCTATTACTTCCAATGCCGCTCCGATGAATATGCCCTGAAATCATGGGTTCGTTCCGGTATTTGCTTAGTCCTAGGATTCTGAATAAAAGCTTATTAAGGGCGCTATAGGAAAATTGTTGCCACAGTTTGCAGACAATAGGAATTAGACAAGCAGCTTCCAGCGCGAAATGAAAAGAAAAAACATGATTTAACATTTCGGACGGCACTTTTTGAATGGTCATCATAACCGTTTGATTCCTAATTTTTTTGCCAGCAGACTCGTCGTTCTTGAGATCACCACCCATTGCAAAAGAATGGAAAAAGGCAAAGAGGACTTTTTATCAAGAGGCGTATTTAAATTGCCGCATTCCCAGGCAATCAATGGCTTTACTAGATCATTGTCCGGCACTTGATACACCATAAAATCAAAATAATAGGGCAAAGGGCGCCATACCTCCGCATTGACGATCTCACATATGGCCCCCTTTTGATCACAGAGGCAGCGCACTCTTTGTTTCAGATCGTTTAATTGAATTGGCTCCAGCAAAAGTAGATTATGTTGTGAAATACGCTCAATATAAACATGTAAAGAAACGGTCAGAGCGCTCTGGATCGTGTCGAACAATGGATTGAGCTGATTGTCTGCCATTAGCTTCCATTTGCAACTGTCAATACCGCACTCCAATTGCTTGATTTCCTGCAAGCGGACCTCTATTTGAAAATCTTGTGTAATCTCTAGAGACTCTGGCAACAAAAGCGGACGCAGACAATACGTTTTCCAGGCGATCTCTACCCTGTACACCACTTTCAAATCCCCATGATGTACATCTTTCCAACGAATCACTTTATTTTTCAGTGGCCTCCAGAAAAAATTGAAATGGGAAAATGACCGCATTAGGGAGTAATTCAATGCTAAATCTCTGGAATATTTAATCAAGAGTGAAAAGGTACTTTCCCGCATGCCTAAGGAGGTTGCCTGTGTGATGTCTTTCAAGACACCTATTAATTGGTTCTTAGAGATGACCTTTTGAACCCTGCTCATAAAATTCAAAAATTCTTGAGGTTGTTTTTTATAGAAATGGCGTCCGTAACGTTTTTCGGTACGGAAGTATTGGTGCCTCAGCGGTCGAACAAAAATCATTTCTTGGGCATTTGCACTGATTGTGAGGGATAGGTTTTTCCATAAGCGGCAGATGCGCGGCAAGATCAGCGCTGCTTCAAAGACTGAGGCAAAGGAGAAGACATGCGCCAATATTTCAGGTGGCATCCGTTGGATATTGTAGAGATTTACCATCGTCATTGTTTATACTATACGTTTAAAGAACTTATAAGAGCCGCCATGAAATACGTAAAGTCCTCCCTTCTACTTTTCCTTATTTTATTCTTTCCCCATTTTTTACAGGGCGCTCTTTTAAAAGAACGGCTGAAGCAGGGGGCTCCCGGCGATTACATCGTCACAGCCATTGACCATACGTATACGGTGCTGCTGATCAGAGATAAATCCGATGAAAGAATGGCTTTCGAAGAAATCACCATCCCCTCGCAAAGAATTCCCAAACCCTGGCAAGGATGGAGAAATTGGGTGGAAAACGGCGCGCCAGGACACACCTCATGGGTACTTTATCCGATCCAGTTGCCCGCAGGTGAAATGGGGCAAACCTACTCGTATAGCCAACGCGCCTGGTGCCAATCGGGAGCGGACAACTTTTTATCGACCCTCTTGAACTTGAACATGAAGAGGATCCCGAAAAAAGATAGGCGGCGTGTGGGAGCTGGCGATACCGGCCGTCCTTGGGTTCCTCAAGTCACCTACGAAGGGCAAGTAGTGCAGGACGTGGTCTTTGAGGCCTGGCGCACATATTGGCCCAAAGACGGTGGCGATCTTTCCGGAAAAGCCCTGACGGTGTATCTACCTAAAGACGATAAGCGGTATCCCGCCTACTTCCCCTACTGGCTGGAAATCCATGGCATGATCGGTAAAGCCAAAATCCGCATCATCGATTCCGGGCGTAATCTCACATCTCCTGCAGAAATGCGCTAAATGATTTGACTCTTTTGAGAGCAATAAATATAAACAAAATTTTTTATCAACATTCATCCCACCACTTTTTTAATTGAAAGAAAGTGTTTGTGGATGATTGTTCATGACCCATTTACCTAGGAGAAAGAGCCCGCCGCCCTTCGGAGGCCTCCGTAAGCTCTTTTTTAAAATGGGCGATTCATTAACAGGTTATCCACAAAAAAATCGACTTATCCCCAACAATTTAGGCCATCATGGCGAACATTCGGCGTAACCCTGTTCTACTTGCTATTCGCTGTTTGTTCACTTATGATACAATCCTTTGTCATTAGAAATAATTTTATGCATAGGAAAGTCTCATGTTCAGCCGTACGTACTCCCTGAGAAAATCACGCAAAGTCCTGCATTGGGGCTACGATTGGTTCAAGAAAAAAGGACATCTTTTAAGCGCTGAAAAACAAAACGGTCTTGAACACTCCTTAAGGCAGCTTGAGGATGCCTTGTTCTCCAAGGACAGAGAAAAAGCCGACCGCTACGCCAAACATGCCGAACAGCTGGCCCATCAACATTTTAAAAAGAGCTGGTGGGAATCGGGACTGGAGATTTTCTTTGCGGTTTTATTTGCGCTGATTGTGGCAACATTGGTGCGGCAAATGTGGTTTGAACTCTATGAAATCCCCACCGGCTCGATGCGTCCTAATTTTCGGGAGCAGGACCGCTTGACCGTGACTAAAACAGCTTTCGGGCTCAACGTACCGCTGGTAAACACCCACTTTTATTTTGATCCTGAGCTGGTGCAACGAGGTAAAGTGGCCATTTTTTCTGCCGAAGGATTACCCATTGACGATACCGACACAACCTATTTTGGCATCCTTCCCTATAAAAAACGGTACATTAAACGGATGATCGGTAAGCCTGGCGATTCGCTGTATTTTTACGGCGGCCAAATCTATGGGGTCGATAAAGATGGGCAGCCAATAGGAGAATTATTAAATGATCCCTGGATGAAAAAAGTGGAGCATATTCCCTTCCTAAAGTTTGAAGGGGAAGTCTCCAATGCCAACCGAAATGAGTTTGTCTTCCACCATATGAATATACCGCTTGGTAAAATCGCGGTTTCCAGAAACGGAACGATCAAAGGAGAGGTCTTCGATGGAGAATCTTGGATAAAGGAGAATCTTTCCGCATTAAAAACCGACGCCCAAATTCACAGCTATGGTGATCTGCACGGCATCCGCAACTTTGCCATGGCCCGTCTACTCACCAAAGAGGAACTGCAAAAATATGGCGGCACGGTCAATGACTTAGATGATGCCGTCTTGTATTTACAGCTCAAACACGATCCTAATTTAACCTATCCGCAGCCAAAACTCCTTCAGGGGCAAGGGTATCACAGCATGCAGATCCCTGCCTTTGAAAGCATTATTCCGCTGCAGCAAGAGCATGTGGACGCCTTGATGGATAATCTGTATACGGCACGCTTCGTTGTAAAAAATGGGAAAGCCGGTCGTTACCGCTATGACCATACCAGCAGCGGATCTGCACCCTTTAGCGGTGTACCGGATGGTACTTATGAATTTTATGCCGGAAAATCTGAAGAGGTCGGCTTCAAAGGAAAAACCACGTTGCTGGATAAAAATCATCCTTTGTATTCCAAAGAGCCGAAACAGGTGCAGCAGCTATTTAATTATGGACTCGACTCCATGATTTATGATCCGGAGACTTTTTATAAATTGATCTGGCCCAATCGTTATGCCTACTTCCGCGAAGGGGATTTGTATATCATGGGCGCTCCCTTATTAAAAAAAGGAGATCCTCTCTTAGCCGCCTTTTTAACAAAGGAAGAAGAAAAAGCGAAAAAAAGTACCAAGGATCGGCCGTATATGGCTTTTAAAGATCATGGAGCCCCTCTTAAAAATGGCGCGCTAGATGTGGAAAAAATCAAAACTTTCGGACTTAAAGTGCCAGAAAAAGGGTATTTGGTCCTGGGCGACAATCACGCCATGAGCGCCGATTCCCGCGTATTCGGTTTTGTGCCGGAAGATAATTTGGAAGGCGCCCCCAGTTTTATCATGTGGCCACCGGGAGAACGTTGGGGATTTCCACCGCAGACATCTTACCCCTTATGGAACTTACCACGCTTAATTGTATGGGCGATTGCCTTGACAATTTTCGGCATTTGGTACGCCCTTCATCAGAGAAAGATGAACACACGCCTGTTCCCTAAAGACTAGAAGTTTAAGACTCGCCTGATGGTAAAAAGCGCGTGATATACCGAACGTGATTCAAAATTTGGAAATATGGCAAGGAGTCGCCCTGAATTTGAGCCAGGCAAAGCCGGCGCCGAAGCAACGCAACTTGAATAAGTTGCGTGATGTAGGCGGTCTCAAAATCAGCGGCTGACGACGCAGCCAAAAACCAAATTGTGAATTGCGTTCGGTATAAGCGAGCATTGTATACTGAAATGAATTCAAGAATCGGTTTTCGACTTGATCTTTTTCCGCCTGACTTTGTGCTCAATCTCATCAACTTCTCCAAGTTGATATCGATTTTTGCGCTTTGTCAAACGAAAAAAATTCTAAGTGAAAATTCCGATTTTTGAATTCATTTCAGTATAACCGTTTAGGGCGATTTCGTTTTGAATTAATGATTTTGCGCTTGAGGGAGGGGTTCAATTTTTGAACACATCTCCTCATCATCGGAAAATCTCATGTGGTCTAAAAGACCTGGTGTGGAGAGCAATTCCAACGTAACCAATATATTGTCATACGTCTCCTCAGGAATCAAAACGACGTTCCCTTGGTCGGATAAAATCCGAAACTGCCTACCGAATTGATTGGCGCTTTGGATAACGTGTTGAAGTTGTTCTTTAGCTTGAGCAAACGAAATGGAATCCATGAAACCTCTGTTATAATGCTAGGTCGTGTTCTAATATTTTGCGTCTGATTAACAGACTTTAGAGATTAAGTTTTTTTTTGACAAGGGAGTCTTATTTCCGCTCGACTCTCTCGAGTTCGATCTTGGCCGGTTCCCCGTTCAAGTCCCATTCAGCCCCTTCGCTCTTTCCGAAATCGACAGAAAGCGCTAGGACTTCATCGCGGATATACTCCCCATACTGTTCGAAACAAGTCTTTACGCGATCGGTTGTTTCCAATCGCACGCGGATCCTGTCTGATACTTCGAATCCTGCATCCCTGCGCATCGAATTGATTTTATTGACCACTTCGCGCGCTAAACCTTCAATAAGAAGCTCTTCAGATAGCGAAGTGTCAAGGGCGATCGTTAAATCGCCTTCATTAGCAGCTATCATGCCTGCGTGAACGATACGGTCTACCGCAACATCTTCCGGCATGATCTCTACTTGTTCCCCTTCCAAATGAATAGTCAGGGGCGTTCCTGAAAGCAACGTCTCTAATTGCTTCCGGTCGAATTGCTGGATAGCTGCCTGTGCAGGCTTCATGAGCTTCCCTAACCTGCTGCCGAGGCTGCGGAAATTCGGTTTAGCTTTGATCTGCACGAAGGCTTGCTCTTCAGCGGCAAAATCGACTTTTTTAACATTGAGCTCATCAGCAATTAAATGCTGCTGATCTTTTAAGAATTCCAACACCTTGGCGTTGGAAGAGGCAATATGCACTGCCGGTAACGGCTGGCGCACTTTCAATTTATGTTCTTTACGCAAAGCATGGCCCAAACTGACGGCTTTTTGCACCGAGACCATTTCATCCTCCAACTTCGCATCACGGCTTTCGGCATGATATGTCGGGAAATCGCAAAGGTGCACCGATTCCGGCATGGAGGCAGTGCGCAAGTTAGTGTAAATGGCTTCGCTGATAAAGGGCACAAAAGGAGCGGCCACCTTGCTCAACGTCAAAAGTACATGGTAAAGCGTTTGGAACGCTTCGTCTCTATCTTTTGAAGCTTCGTCGGACCAAAATCTACGGCGGCTGCGGCGGATGTACCAATTGGTCAGCTGATCGATAAACCCGATAAACGGTTCCACCGAACGGTTCAGGTTATAGTCATCCATCCCCTCTTGCACATCTTTCACCAGTTTGTTAACGGCGGAAAGGATCCAACGGTCGATCATTGCTTCCGGCTTCGGATAGCTATCTGATGCTTCCCACCCATAAATGCGGGCATAGGTGATAAAGAAACTGTACGCATTCCAGAACGGCAGGAAGATCTGTTTTAAGATCATATCGACTCCCCGCTCCTGGAAGCGCAGGTCGTCGGCCAGTACAGCTCCGCTATGCATCATATAAAGACGGATCGCATCGGCGCCGTACTTCTTGACCACTTCCATCGGATCGGGATAGTTGCGTAAACGCTTCGACATTTTCGCACCGTCTTCCGCTAAAACGATCCCGTTCACGATCACGTTTTTAAAAGCCGGTTTATTGAATAATGCCGTTGCTAGGATCGTTAGCGTGTAAAACCAGCCGCGCGTTTGATCAAGCCCCTCAGCAATAAAATCAGCCGGGAAGATCTTTTCAAAAAGTTCCCGGTTTTCAAAAGGGTAATGGTTTTGGGCATACGGCATCGATCCCGATTCAAACCAGCAATCAAACACTTGCGGGATCCGCTGAAAGGTTTTACCATTGCGGGTAAAGACTAAATCATCGATGAAATGGCGGTGCAGGTCTGTAATTTTTTTGCCGGTAGCTTCTTCCAATTCCTGTATGCTGCCGATCACAACGATTTCTCCATCGTCTGCGATCCATAGCGGAATCGGAGTGCCCCAATAGCGGTTGCGGCTGATTGCCCAATCGCGCGAACCTTCCAACCATTTGCCGAAACGGCCATGCTTCAGGTGTTCGGGCATCCAGTGGATTTTTTCATTATTGGCCAGCATGGCGTCTTTGATTTTTTCCACCGCCACAAACCAGCTGCTGACGGCTTTGTAAATTAACGGCGTATCGGAGCGCCAGCAAAACGGATAACGGTGGCGCATGGTGCCGTGATGAATGACGCGCCCCATCTCTTTTAAGCGTTTGATGATCTGCTTGTCGGCGTCTTTTACGAAAAGTCCAGCATATTCCGGGATCTCTTTGGTGAATTGTCCATTATTGTCGACCGGGCACACCAATTCGATACCGGCGCGCTCGCAGGCGTAGAAGTCAACTTCCCCGAAAGCCGGCGCCGAATGCACCAATCCCGTGCCTTCTTCAATGCTGACAGAGTCTTCCAAAAGAACCTTAAAGGCATTCGGCTGATGGGCGAAATACTCAAAAAGGGGTCGATAGTGTTTTCCTGCAAGATCTGCGCCCTTGAATTCAGCAACGACTGCATACCCTTTTCCGTCTTTATAATACGTGGCGAGCGCCTGTTTGCCTAAAATGTAGAATTTACCGGTGGCTTCATCCTCGATTTTTACATAATCAAGCGCCGGTCCGACCATCACAGCCAGGTTCGAAATCAAGGTCCAAGGAGTCGTCGTCCATACCAGCAGAGAGGTGTTTTCTTCCTCTAAAAGCGGCAAACTGATAGTTAGAGAGGGATCATCGACCTCTTTATAATTTTCCCCGGCCTCGAAATTTGAAAGCGGTGTGCCGAGCTTGGCAGAAAAAGGCATCACTTTATAGCCCTTATAGACCAGCCCTTTGTCGTAGAGTTCTTTAAACACCCACCAGACCGATTCCATAAAAGAAATATCCATCGTGCGGTAGGTATTGCTGAAGTCGACCCAACGTCCCATGCGCACCACTTGGTCCTTCCACTCTTCGGTATAGCGCAAGACGATGCTACGGCAGGCTTCATTAAAATTGCCGATGCCGAAAGCTTCGATCGAATGCGCGCCCGTTAAATTTTTCGCTTTTTCCACTTCGTACTCGACCGGCAGCCCGTGGCAATCCCAGCCGAAACGGCGCGGCACATAATAGCCTTGCATGGTTTTGTAGCGGAGGATGACATCTTTAATCGTACCGGCAAGGAAATGGCCGTAGTGGGGCAATCCCGTCGCAAAGGGAGGGCCATCATAAAAAGCAAACGGCGGACGCTCTTTTTTCTGTTCGACAGAGCGCTCGAAAATCTGCTTTTGCTTCCAAAAGTCCAGGATCCGTTCTTCTCTTTCGTTAAAGGTTTCGTGCTGTATCTCGTCGAACATTAAAAGCCCTAAAAAATGATGTTTGTGGGAGCGATTATAGCCACAAGTAATAATTATTGTCACTGTACCTGTAAACTTGCATATCACCTCCCTCCTGTGGTATAATTAAGGTGAAAATACGGGGGTGTATTGGTTTCGACTAGGAAGCGAAGCAATGATTGCATGCAGAGGACGTCGGTTGGCCTCTTTAAAAATCCGATAATACAATTAAATGCCGAAGAGCAAGAATTTGCTCTTGCTGCTTAATTTTAACTAATTAGGTAGAAAGAGTAGTTACCGGTCAGACCTAACAGTTTGACTGGTCCGATAGCCTGAAACTGGACCAAGGGGTTCAGGATCTATCGTCATTAACTTGGTAAGGTTCGGGATTCGCCGCTTCTAGGGTTCCGGGTCGAGATAAATGAAGCAAGCTAGTCACAGTGTTGCGTCCTGCATCGTGATTAGACTTATTCAGGGCGCTAAGCATGTAGTGGTCATCGTAGAGTTTGCTTAGGACGAGAGTTCGATTCTCTCCACCTCCAAGTACATCGTTTGAAATGTCAAAGGCTCGTATTTGGCTTAGATTTTCAAGATCGTAACGAAGCTAAACCTATCGGTTTAGCAAGGAGCGATCTCAGAAAAGATAAGTCGATTACGAGCCTTTGGCGTTCAATATGATGTGCTTGGAGGTGGAAACCTCCATTGTGAGTTTCTTCTTAATGTGACAGATTTCCGCAATCGCGACGCAGGCAAACCTATGGGTTTGCCAAGGAGCGAGGGTCGGAAAGATGGCATGCTAAGGTGTTTTTTTTGCATACAATCCATGCTAATTTTCTTACATAGGAAAACTTATCCTAAGCCAGTAAGCAAAAAGAGGGTCATCGAATAACACCCTGCCCTTTGTTGTTCCCTCTTCGTCTAATATTCCTTTAAGCTTCAAAGCCTTAATAGAGTTATGAAGGGCTGGTGCACTTGATATTTCATACTTTAAAAGCTGCTCCTTTTGAAAAAGGGATTGCCTTTCGTTGGCTGCAAGCCTCAGTGCCCTTTGCTGTGCTAATGTAAGCGAATTTAAAAGAGTCTGGTAGGCATAAGCATTTTGCCAGGCAACAGTATCAAGCACTTCTTCCACATCGCCAATACCTACTGTCGTCCGCGCAAGAGCAACTAAATGAAAACAAACCATTTGAACATAGTTTGGTGTATCCTGAACCAACGCTCTTAGATGATCGACAGCTTCTTTGCTGCATTTAACACCCACCATTTTGAAGCGTGAGATGACCCAATCAGAGAAGTTGGACCCAAAAGAAGGGAATTCTATTATTTGACAAGAGCGATATAAGGGACGAGCGGGGTCATTTAACATTTCTGAAATTAACCCTTTTCTAGAGCCTGTAAAAAGAAAAGAAACATTAGGCAATTTTTGAAAATGTGTACGGACTGTCGCTTCAAGCCAACCTTTGTCTTCAAGTTGAGAAATCTGCTGAAACTCGTCTAGCGCTACAACGACCTTACCTCCTAAGTTAGTCAGTTCATCGAGCAAGTCTTGTATTCCCGCTCTTACATCTTCCTCATCTAGTTGCCCTAAATTTAACCCTAAACTTGGATTAAAATTCCCTGTATTTGGATCGATATCCAGATTAAGCTGAGGTCTGAAACGCACTAATTTTTTCCACCAGTTCGTTAACTTATCTTTAAACCCCTGTTTTTTCTTTAAAGCACGCAGGAACTGATGAAGAAAATCTCGATGCGAGGTTACATTAAAAATTTAATTTAAAGCCTTTTCATTTGCGCGCGTACATCAACATCTTACTTGTAATCAAATCGGAGTGATCCAACATTCTTGAAAGTTTTCGTTGAATGGCTTACATTTTTCATACCGAAAAAGGAATGGATTTATGGTAGGAAGTTGTCAATTTTGCTCTAAGTCGGTTTCGAAAACGAATAGCCTGCACCATCTTCTTTCATGCCCTTCCAGAAAAGAGGTTTTTGAAAAAACCTCCCAAAAGCTGGTTAATGAATGGTTTTATATCCAAGCAGAATCATCACCTTACTGGTTAGACGTGCTGATACCCAGACAATGGAAGCTTAAAAATTTAGACCAGATTTTAAGAGATGTATGGCTGGAATGCTGCGGGCATTTAAGTCATTTTCATATCGGCGATATCAGATATGAACGATACGAACAGGAAGACTGGTTAATAGAAGGTGAAGAAGCATCTCCCGGGATGGAGATTTCCCTTAATAACGTATTGGATGTCGACACACCGTTTTCCCATATTTATGATTATGGTTCCACTACGAGAATACAACTCCGGATTCTGGATGCGTTGCGATTTCCCGTAAAGAAACAAATATACATTTGCGCTCGCAATCAACCTCCTGCTTTCAAATGCGCGAACTGTAAAAATCCAGCCTCTGAAATCTGCCCTTCATGCGATGTTTATTATTGCGGTAAGTGTGCCAGACTAAAGGTGACTTCTGATGATTGCGAGCACGTGTTTTTACCGTTAGTCAACTCCCCGCGAACGGGGGTTTGCGGTTATGATGGCATGCAATCGGAACGATCTACTACTTCTTGGTCAGATAGCTGGTGATCAAGTTGCGGTAGTTGGGAATGTGATTTGAGAAGAGCGCACCTAATCCTTCGACATCATTGCGCCAATCGCGATGAAGTTCGCAAGCCACCCCAAACCAGTTCATCAACTGCACGCCTGCAGCTGCCATCCTTGTCCATGCGGCACTACGGGTCACCTCATTGAAGGTTCCTGACGCATCCGTTACGACAAAGACTTCGTACCCTGCCTCGATTGCGGAAAGAGCCGGAAAAGCTACACACACTTCGGTAACTACGCCAGCGATGATAAGCTGTTTTCTGCCCGTTTTTTTTATCGCATCGACAAACTCTTCATTATCCCACGCATTAATATTGCCGGGGCGCGCAATAAAAGGCGCATCGGAGAACATATCTTTTAATTCCGGTACAAGAGGACCATTTGGACCCTTTTCAAAACTTGTGGTGAGGATCGTAGGCAGTTGAAAATACTTCGCTGTAGCTGCCAGAGCAAGCACATTGTTCTTAAATTCAGCAGGAGAAAAATCCTGCACCAAAGAGATAAGTCCTGACTGATGGTCAATCAATAAGCAGACGGCGTTATCTTTTGACAGTCTTTGATATTTAAAAGTTGAACTCATGATATTCTTCCCTTCTATTTGAAAAACATGAACATACGAGATTCCATGTTTCTAAAACAGTCTCTTTAGATTATTTATACTCCCTAAAATATTAAACTAAACTCATGATTAGCCATCGCCTTGCTTATTTGATTGACCTTCTCAGCTCACTTTCCACTGCGGGCTCTAGCATGACTTTCTTGAAGATACCGGGGGGACAGCTTCTTCCGGTATTCAGATGGCCATGTATTTAGGCGTGGCAACGGTGGGAATATTCGGAGGGGCCCTTTTAGAAAGATTTTCAGCTCCTCATATCGGTTTTTCAGGACCTATAGCAAGCGCCTGTCTTGTTCTGATCTTAGCATGGTTTAATCCTCTGCCTATTAGTGCGGGTCTGGTTGCTGCATTTTTAATTTTTGTATTCGGTGAAGTTGAGCCAAAGAATTCGAATGACGGCCATGCCCGCAAGGGAGGTCGAGGTCCTCTCGGGCGTCAAAATGTGATGATAAAAATAAAGGTACTCTTCCGGATTGAAGACTTGCAAAAGCTTACCTTTAGATGACACTGAAATCTTCTTTAAAAATCTGCTCGTAAGGCACGCCCGCCTCCAATAAACCTTTCTGCAAGGATTCCATCATAGGTTTCGGGCCGCAGATCAAAAAGACTTTCCCCGACAGGTCCCCGCCGACTTTATTTGCTATGATTTCAGCGTTTAAATAACCGCTTTCTTGAGAACAATGGGGAATGTAGTGCAAATGCCTCGACTCCCGGTCGAGCTGTTCAATTTCTTGATGATAATAAGCGTCCTCCGGCTTCTCCACGCTATAGAAAAGGTGGATCTTATTGCATTTTCCGACTAAAAACTTCTCATCTTCTACCATGCTTAAAAAAGGTGTGATGCCGATTCCGCCACCAAGAAGCACGACTTCTTTCTCGGGATGCCTGAAAATATGATCGCCGAATTTTCCGTATGGACCCCATATAAAGGCACGATCCCCTTGGTTTAATTTATGCAGCATTTCTGTCCAGTCGCCCAGCTCCTTAATCGAAATGCGTATAGCATCCGCCTGAGGCGCAGAAGAAATACTGAAGGGATGCATTTCTGAACTCAACTCGTCCGAATCAAAGTAAATATAAAGGAATTGCCCGGGGCGATACTGCATTTTTCGGCGCGGGCGCAGCGGTTTTAAATAAATTTCCAGAATGCCTTGCGGTTTTTTTACCTCCTCTACGACATACTCATAAAGGGGGCCGAACCAGCGGTACAGTATGCGTATATAAACATAAGAAAGGAGCGCAGCAAAAATCCAGACGGCAAACCAAGCAGCCAGCAAAGGATAAGACAGGATCTCCCCTTGCGCGACAAGGGCGTGCAACACGATGATCAAAAGCAATACACCGAAGAAATTGTGGGTTTGTTTCCAGAGATGGTAACGGAGCACACGCCAAAGCGAGAGCACCATTAATACGATGAAAAAGAGCAACGCGATCAGCCCCGTCATACGGGCAAGATAATGATAGGTTTCTTCTCCTGGGAATTGTTGGATCCAAAAGAATCGCAAGAAGCTGTATTGGGGATCCAGCGCCAAAAAAAGCGGATGCAAAACAATGAGGAGAAAGGCGGCTTCCCCTACGCGCCGATGGGCTTTGTAGACTTTGTCCAATCCCCCGAAAAGCAGCTCTACCAAACGAAAGCGGGTCGCTAAAATAAAAGCCCAGCACATCAGTAGTGTAGCGCCCAGACTTCCCACTTTTGCCAGATACTTTAATTGGTAATCATACCAGTCGTCATAATAGGCCATTGACCCGAAATAAAGGGCCAGCGTCAGCAACAAGGTCGATAGAATGACCAAATAACCCCAGTAATACTGCTTTTTAATGAGCGTTCCCATAGATCATTTATAACTATTAATTTATTTAATTTATACCGGATTGAAGTCAAAAATTGGGGCCAGGCAAAGCCAACGCCAATAGCTTTCCACCTTAAAAGTTTGAGTAAATTTAGCGGGCTGAAGACTAAGCTAGAAACCCCATTGTGCATATTTTTATTGGACGGTGGCAAACCAAGGGCTCTGAAGGAACACCGAAAGAGAGACCCGCCAGCTTATTTGAGACATTCATTATCAAAAAGTACAGTATGTGTTATACCGAATGTGATTCAAAATTTGGAAATAGGGCAAGGAATCGCCCTGAATTTAAGCCAGGTAAAGCCGGCGCTAAAACAACGCCACTTGAACAAATTGCGTGATGCAGACGGCGTTCAGTCTATCTAAGGATGAAAAAAAGTGTATCGATATGGCAAAAATCAAACTCGACCTGCATGAAATTTTTAATAAGGGAGGCGCTATTGATGCCGAGCTCCATCGGGTGATCACAGAAGCCGTCAGTAAAAAAATCCCCCTAGTGGAAATCATTCCCGGAAAAGGAAGCGGTCAACTAAAAAAAAAGGTGCTGCGTTTTTTAGAGCAAAAACACATCAAAAGCCTTTATCATCGGATAGAAAAAGACAGTAAAAATTTCGGCCGCATCTTTGTACATTTCAAATTTTGAAAAACCCAGGGAGACCCCTGGGTCGTATTTAACGGGCAGTCAATTGCTGTATTTCTTTTTTGAGCGACTCTCTTAACTGCGGATTTTTTAACTGTCCGGCAGCGTCAAAAGCCTCGTGAGCCTGCGGAACCGATACGCCGACGGCAATCACTTTACCCCCCACACCTTCAATGATGGCGCGCAGATGCTGCAGTCCTCTTGCACCACCTGAAGCACCAGGAGATGCACTGAGCAAGGCGAATTTTTTACCGGAAAAGGCATCATTTGCATAGCTGCCAGTCTCAGAACGGGACACCCAATCGATCGCATTTTTAAGAACGGCAGAAATCGACCCATTGTATTCGGGTGTTGCGATGATGATGGCATCGCTATCGATCATCATTTGGCGCAGTTTTTTTGCGTTCAGCGGCATGCCTTGCTTCGCTTCCAAGTCCCCGTCGTAAAAATCCATAGGATAGTCTTTCAAGTCAACGACCGTAACTTTTGCGCCCATCTGGCTGGCCACTTTAGCGGCCTGACTTACCAATATTTTGTTGTAAGATCCCTCGCGCGTGCTGCCCGCGATGGCCAAAATTTTTGTTTCAGCGGCAGCTGTTCCGCAGACAAACAAACAAGCAATTAAAAATAATTTATTCATAAACCCCTCTTGTGAAGAGTCTTATATTGCTTGAAATTTAGGTTTTATTCAAGGACAGAGACAACAGCAGCTGCTAGTCGTAAGGTTTACGCAAGATATCAAAATTTGCAATGATCGACTCTCTCAATTGATCTGCTGAGATGACCTGATCGATCGACCCGACTTTACAAGCCCTACGCGCGTTATGAAAACGATCAAAAAGTTCCCCTTCCTTATTTTCCAATTCAGCCACTGTTTTTTTTAGATTTTCCTTGTATGACTCATCGATATTAACAATTTTTTCCTGTGAGATGCGCTGGATCGTGTCGACGCCGTCAACTGCCGTATTTACAGGTTTTTTCAACTGCAGCTCTGCTTGTTTTAGCGCTTTTTTTGTGATCATCGTATGGAACACCACCTTCGCAGCAGATTTTCCTCCGATAACCTGTACTCTGGCGCCCTCTACCGCTAAAATTCTAAGGTTTTGATTGAGCTGCTTGTTAAAGACAACAAATGTACCGCCTACCAGACTTCCCAAATTAACGATCAGTATCGGTCCCAAGTGCTCCACTATAGCTTTAGCAATCTGCGCCCCTTCGACTAATTGATGATTTTTCATTGATAAAGGATCTGCGGAAAATCCGGAAAGAGAACCGATAATGAGCACTTGCATACGACCGCTGGCTTTATAGAGGGAACGGCTGATAATATTGGCATCCATTGGTGTTAAAGGTCCTGTGGGCGTAAAGATCACAAGCGTCGGACACCCCCCGATTAACATTTCTTGCACAATGGTGGTTGCCACTTGGGATAAGTCCCCATTTTCAAGAGATTGATTTTGGACACCTCTTGCATCACTCCAAAAGCGTAGTGGATGCGGCGATAATGGGTCTCTCAAATATTCCAAGATGATTTCTCTATTTGATCGTGCCCCTGTTAATAGGTTTTGGATTTCTTTCATGAATGCCTCAGAGCACTCTGCCTGCTGGAGCAGGACGTTTCGCCTTGAAGACAGCCTTTGATGCGGTTGTTTATAAGCATAATAATGATGCAACGTCAATATGGAGAGCGCTTCTTCTAAGTTGGCTGCCTGGATCATGGAATCTGCATTACTTCCATGCACATACTGATGACTTGAGAGAGAGTAGATCCCCTTGGGATAAAGCTTTTTTGAAAATCCGTCGATATCTTCGCTGCCCACATTGCTATATAGAGCGCAGGTCAAGGATTTAGGGCCGGTAAGCGCCATGCTACCCCTAGATGTCATAATCAAGATGCCAGAAGTACAATGTAGGATAGAAGCCATAGCATTCCAATACGATTGTGCTCCAATATTGATCTCATCCACAATGAGGTTTATCTGAACCCCCCCATGATGGCAATGCATCACAATTTCCCTTATTGTAGAGGCCGCTGCATCTAGTCCTTCAACGCCCCGTTCCTTATGGATTTGCACTCCAAAAGAAGCGGTGCACCAATCGATAGGGATTTTTTTCTCTGCTGCATAAAGTATGGCTGCGTTAATTCTAATGCACTCTTGAGCCCTTATGGCCCCTTTACTGTGATGTGATAAATCTCCTATAATCAAGAGACGTTCCAAAGGAGCCCCTAACCCAATATCGTCAATTTTCAAGCCGATGACAACACCGGCAGTATTTTGCCCAAAACTTCTTCGAACCGGGATTAATTTCCCTGCATTATAGTCTAATGTTCCCGTTTTTTTCATGATCCGCGCTTCACTTTGATCAATATCCAACTCGATAAATTGTGCCTTCTGATTAATCACTTTTGAACCTAATTCATGTTCACAAAAAGAATCAGCTACCTTTGAAAAAAAACTCGGAATGCGGTAAGCCCAGACCCCATTTTTAGACAGTACTTCCAACTCACGCAATTCATTTTGTGAAGCATGATTAATTTTTCTCTCTTTGCTCGATCCGCAATCGTTCACCGGAGAACTATTTATTGAATAATCCAATAAATCTTTGAATTCGATCAAACAATCAACTTGATTACGTCTCCATTTAAATATTATTTTCTCAACTTTCAATTCGACTAACTTAAAAAGATATTTGCTTATTATTTTTTTTATAAACACAGAAATATCATGTTCGTTGGAATCAAGGGGAAATAAGGCAATAAAGACTAACCGGTTGAAAACAGCATTTTTAACCTTTAATAATCCTTCTAAATCCTTAAGCATCCGTTCCAGCTTCACTTCGAAATCTAGATCATCTATATAGTGTGAATCAGAACCTAAACTAAAAAATTTCGTCTTGAGGAAGGAATGCCCGATGAAACGCTCATCCTGTATTTTCCCATTTCTTGATTTACCTATTGCCGAAATAAAATAATTCCTTTCACAATTTATATCAAAATCGCGATACAGGTGAAGCTCACAGATTCTTTTAACAACCAAAGGAAGTTGATGAAGCGTGTCTTCTTTGAAGACATCTTCATCTTCATGATATGTGTAGAGATAAAATTCACCCGTATGAAGATTATGCGACACTTCATTTACATAAGGAGCCAATCTTTTGCAGGTAGTATTGATCTTTTGCATGACCTCGTCTGCAGATGAAAAGCTCTCTTTAAAAATGATATCTACACGAAGACGTTGACTTAGAGAAGACTCTAAGATTAAAGAATCGATCAAGTTCAGGTGATAGAAAAATTCCTCATCGATTTTATGAATATCTTGCACAATAATGACCGAATACACTTCCCCGTTACTCATTGTGTAAAGCGCGGCATGGTCATTAACCTTGATGTTTTTTTCCAATTCATGACCCAAAATATTGATCTGGATCTTTTCAAAAAGCGTTTCTGCACCTGTTCGATGGATGTAGATCTTGGACCTAAATTTTAAAAGATAAAAAAAGAGTTCAGGATCTTGGACAAAATAGTGCACAAATCTATCTGCTTGGAGCTGATCGGATACGATTTCATTAATCATCATGAGAATCTTCAACTCTAAGTAATTAATGAAATCGGAAGAAAATGACTGTTTATTCTCTGAATATAAAATCTTTAAGAAATCTGTAACAAAATTTAATTTGTTATTTCTATCTATAACACCGATAACATCGAACATCAACGTGAGATCATTTTTATCGAATAATCGGATAAACGATTTACACGAGAGGCTATAGATTTCAAGTGAAATACTAAGAGGGGTTCCTGCAAGATAATTTAAAACCTGCACGCCATTGTTTTTTTTCAACAATTGAGAAGACTTAAATAAAACAGAACTAAAAACACCTAAAGAAAATTTATAAACATCTAAAACAACCGTGGTATCACCATTGATATTGAAACGAAAATCATAAAGATACACACTTTCCTCTGCTTCATGATAGGATGCCTTAATTCTACGAAGAGAGAGAATCTGCACAACTTTATTTTTCTTCAAAAAAAC
Organism: Waddlia sp.; assembly: GCA_041738095.1. GTDB lineage: Bacteria > Chlamydiota > Chlamydiia > Chlamydiales > Waddliaceae > JTS-AC334. Next base: position 106,749 of record JBGSQP010000009.1, on the reverse strand, counting down.
AATGATTTCCTCGCCATTATTTGTATGATAGAATTGATGAGAATCAGTATCGACTGGATTTAAAGAAATATAACTCAATATAACTGAATTAAATTTATAATCAACAAATTCAAAAACATCTAATTTATTCATAATCTTTACTCAGATTATTACCCTAACTTGTTAAAGCAATAAATCTATATATTTATTTTAAATAATTCATATATAATTGTCTATTCATTAAATAATATTTTACAGCATAACAACCTCGATAAGGAGTTGCCTATCTGCCAAAGTGAACTCAAAATCGGGTTTTTAGCTGCGTCGTTAGCGCCAGCGTTGCCAGGCTTTTAGGATAGGCCGCGCTAAAGCAGCTCAATTTGAGAGAAAATGATGCGTTTTTCATGCCAAATGACGCTGAACGCGCTGCAAAAACTGGAATTAAACTTAGATATGAATAGGCGATATCCGCCAGAACGAGTTGCTATTTTACACTAAAAAACACAACAAAAGATTTTTTACCGGGTATAAGTTTGATTCTTTTATTGATTTCTTCCATGTTTCCGGAATTTATCTCTAAAACCTCAACCTGACTCGGCTCTTCGGAGGTTTTTGAGATGATTTGACCGGCCTTTGAGAATATTGAAAGGATGGGCTTTTCTTCATTTGCTTCTATTATTGAAGCGAATTTGATCACTATCATTTCCGACAGGGCTTTGGAAAGTTGTTTAACGGTCGGATGTTGCTCAAAAATAGGAGGCGTTATTTGGAAAATATGGTCATAATCTGCCTGCAGTTCATCTATTAACAGAGTCATTGCCCGTTTATCGATGCCTAAAAGGGAAAATTGAGCGTTCACATCTATAGGACCTGGAATGAACTGTTCAAGCTGTTCTTTAAGATAATTCTGCAACAATAAAGGACGCTCTTTTTTAGTGGACAGCAGAAACGTCTTTAAAAGCCCGGCCTTTTTAAAACCGTATTCTATCTTCAAGTCGTCAAAAAATACAGAATGGTCCTTGAGATTCTGAAGCAGGAATGGCCAGTGGATTTTGGCGGCGATGATTTGCGGCTTATTGAAATAAAAAATCTTTTCAAGCACCTGGAGCCCTTCTTCAGAATGAATCGGTTCCACTCTTTTTAATTGATTGGATTTCCACTGAAACTCTTCTGGTGCATCAACCCATTCTCCCCACTTAACGCTAAGAGCTGGAAGGCTTAAGCCGTGCCGATAATAGGATAACATATCTAAAAAGCTGTAACCAGAGGCCTTAGGGGATTGATTAAAAGGTGCCAAATCGGGCAAACAGCTAGAAAAAAGGATAAAATGATCGAGTGTTAGATTTTGAGTCATTAAATGGACATTCCAACTGGCTGCCACCACGAGACGCTCTACTTCTTTAAATTGCTCCCAGTTCATATGAATCAATAAACTCTCATCAAGAGGCGGAACGATTTGGACAACTCCGGAAAGGGGACGGCATTCTCTTTTAATGCGTTCAAAAATCTGTTCCATTTCCTGATGATCATGAAGTTTGGTAGAGAACCGAAAGATATTAGCACCTTTCTTTTCAAATTGGGCGAAAGCCTGAAGCGTTTTAGCATCCGCTTCCCCTTCATCCAAAAAAATCAAATTTTCAGCGCCATGGTCCAAATACCATTGAGCCACTTGCAATCCCTTAGGATATAGAGCCCCTACAAACAAGTAACTTGATTTAGACGTAAAACGAGGGATTCTCAGCCCTTTCAGATCCTGCCTGTGCCACCTAGGGACAAGTCGCTCTCCACCCCGATAAGCAACCTGCCATTCGGGAGAGCCGCTGCTTAATTCACAAATTATATTCTTTACATTCTCTTCCGGTTGATCGAGCGGATCGATGGCAATATAGGATAGTTCAAATTCTGGAAACTCTTCTCTGATGATTTTTGCAAGACCATGCAAAGGCCACTCAAAGAGACCTTGTAATGAGCCGTCTGTTATTAAGCTGCGCGTTACAGCCCATATTTTAAGAGGAGTGGCAATATTTTGATGAACAAGAGCTTGCATAAGATTCGTTAAGGCTTTCATGCTTTTTTGATGGAAAGACATGAGATCTTCGCAAGAAACCGTTTTGTCTTCTTCAAGAGTTTTTAATCCCCAAAGAAAGATGATCCCGCTTCCCTCTTTGTTCAAGCTCAGGAGGGCGAGCAGTTTTTTCATATCTTCAAGCGCTACTGGATTGATGGCAAAGGAATGCTCATTGAATTGCTTAAAAACCTCACCTGAAATAACTTTAACAACCTGATGCCCCGATTCTTCCAAATCCTTCGTGATCAAGGGAGCAATTTCCTCATTCTCTTCAGCAAAAACAAGCCATACACCACTGACTGCCAAAAGGCCTGTTGGTGTCTTTGGTGAAGATTGCCAGTCAATACCATAAAACCATTCTTTAAACCTGTGCAGTTTTATATCCACTAAATATTCAATTGCTTCATTACCGGTTCTATAGGTTTCAAAAAAATCTGCAGACAAATCAACATTGAACTCTCGACTTAAAAGAGCTCTTATCTCTAAAAGACGGATAGGTTTAAGGCCCAGATCTGCAAACGGGATCCTTCGATCGTAAACAAACGCATAATGACTTGCCGCAAAGCGTTGAATAACCTCATCAAATGTCAATCCTATTAATTCCGGGCTTAGCTCTTTTTCGATCGATAAAATTTTCTGGTCCTTTGAATTATGGAAGGTAGGCTCCCTATTAAGCCTGTCATAGACCATCAGAATCCCGACACCTAAATTGGAGGCATCGTGAGGACGGTAGTTTCCCAGTATATTTACGATCTTGGCTCCATGCAAAACATGAAAATGTGTGATATTATCCGCAAGACCATAGTCCTCCTTCAGTTCTTCAATATAGGACTCCATGCTGATCACTTCACTGCCGGGGTAGTTATCGCACTTAACAACTGTTGCGATCTTGTTGACTCCATTGATAACCGATGATTTTTGAAGAAAAAATTCTAGTAATCCATGCTCCAGCCGTGGATGATACTTATCCGGAAGGATATTTAAAGCGATCAAATTCACGACTGAACCCTTTAAATCAATGATGCGATCTATTGTCTCTGAAGAGGATTGATAAAGATCGTCAATGCTCTTAATTTTCTGAGAATAGACGTTCCCAACAATTCCCTGCGCCGTTTCTAAAACAAGCTGCCCTTTCGGATATCTCTGGATCCTTTGAGAGAGAACCTCCCCAGATTTCTGCATCCCTTTTTTCCAGCATAATTTTTCCAATTGCTTGAGGCTGTCCAGATCCTCCGGATGAGCTATTCTAATGCGATAATCCCGCTTTTGAAAAAGATTTAATGTAGCAAAGTTACAGGAAACGGATTTAGAGTAAAAAAAACTCGAATTAACTCTAGGAAAAAGCCCTTGATTGGCTGCAGCTAAAAGATAGTCTTCGGCTGAATCTAATCCTTTACTGTTGATCAGATCTTTAGCAATAGAACTTTCCAAAATACAGGCACAATCTGATTCCAGGCTATGCAATTGAAAAAAAAGAAAACCATAATCGCATTTGATCTTAGAGCACTCTTCAAAACTTATAAAATTTCCATGATCTGTCAATGATTGGAGATAAAGGGAAAGATGGGGATAAACAACACCCAAACCATCTAATGCTTCTAATATAGTTTCGGCTTTATAATTTTTTACAAGACCGATTTTAAATGACAACCCTAAGCATTCAAAAGAAAGGGCTTCTACCACTTTACGGTCATCCACAAGAATAATGAAGTCTAAAGGAAATTCTTTTAAATTTTTTCCACGGGCAGTATGCATGTGGATGTATTGATAAACGTGTTTAAGAAAGACGCCATTATCCGTACCGACTTCTACCAGGTAGCGCGGCTGATGGGGAAAATCTTCGGAGGAGAAAATCCCTTGGATAATGTGATCACTATCCTTGTAGAAATCGGAATTGCTAAGAACTAAATTTTTCAATCTATCTTTTGATTCCCCTTTACTTACACGATAAACTATTTATACATTTTAAAATAAAGTTTTTATATAAATCTCATTCTGAACGCTGGAATCCACCGCCGACTGCCCTGATGAGATTGATCGTGGAGCGGTACGTTTCAAGGCGCGACTGGGCATGCCGCAACTCGTCGATAAGTAAATTCCGTTCTGCTTCTGTCACATCGAGGTAAGTGACCAGCCCTTGCAAATATCTTTCATGAGATAAAGAGCGGGTTTCCCGGGCAGACTCTACCGAATATTTCAACTGTAGGTACGATTCCCTTGTTAGCCTCTGAGCGGAAAGAGACGATTCCACCTCTTCAAAAGCTCTTAAAACGATCTGGGTGTACGATGCCAATTCTTGCAAGAAACGCGCCTTGGCCGCTCGATTGATAGCCGCGGTCTTTCCCCCGTTGAATATCAACTGGGAAGTCTCTGTCCCCCAAGACCAAAACCGGGACTTCCATTCAAAAAGCTCGTCAAAATCAGAGCTCTGATAGCCTAAAGCGCCGTTGATCTGAAAGGAAGGAAAATAAGCGCTGCGTGCGACGCCGATCAACGCGTTGTCGGCCGCCAAACGCCGTTCGGCTTCTGCGATATCAGGCCTTTGCATTACCAAGCTGGACGGGAAGCCGGGTGCTGCCGCAAGAGTGATCTCTTCGAGAGGGTCATAAGGATAGCAATAACAAGAAGCCGAAATCCCAAGCAGTGTCGCCAACGCATTTTCGGCGCGGGCGCGCGCCTGTTGTATGATTGCCAAGTCAGCTTTGGCAGTGGTGAGTTGGTTACTAGCACGCGTGACATCTGTATAATTGACAAGGCCGGCGTCAAAACGTGCGGTATTCACATCAAAAGCATCCTGCCGCGAAAGGATCGACCGATTCAATACCTCGATTTGAGAATCCAGCGAGCGCACCAAGTAATAGGTGGAGGCCACTTCAGCCTCAAGGGATAACTGAACGGCATCATAAGCATAGGCCTGGGCATCGGCATTGGCCTTAGCCGCAAAGTATCCATTGCGGATTTTACCGAAAAGATCAACTTCGTAACTGGCGGCAAAAGGAAACGTGTATAGATTAAAAACATCACGCATCGTCGGCTCAATATAAGGAATCAAACTACCGGTGCTCGAGGTGTTAGGGGCCAGATAAATCTGAGGGAAAAAAGCGGCAAAGGCTTCCGACTGGATAGCGCGCGCCTCTAAGACTCTAGCATACGCCTGATCCAATGTCGGGCTTTTTGCCAAAGCCTGCGCGATCAAACAGTTCAGCTGCTGATCGCCAAAAAATTCCCACCAACAATCGCTTTGCGGCATAGGGAGAGCATCGTCTTGGACAGTAGCACTTTTCCAGTTTTCAGGCGCCAAAGTCAAGGGCTCTTGATAGCGCGGGGCCAAAGAGCATCCTGTTAATAAACTTAAAAGAATCAGACGTTTCATGCTGCAGTATCAATAAAGACATCCACCTGCTGACCTACAAAGATCGGGATGTCTTGGTTATTGTCAAAACTATATATAAGTTGCAAAACGCGGGTATCCACCCGTTCTTGCGAATCTCCTGTCAAAGAGACTTTAGGAATCACATACGGCTCTATGCGTACAAAAGAGAGTGGAATCGTGTAGCTGGTGTTATTTTTTAAAAAAGCCACGGCCGGCAAATTAGACCGGATTCTGAAGGTATTTTGCTCATCCACATCGACCCTGACTTGCAGTTGGTCCACATTTCCAAGTAGCATAAACGGTTTTGTGGAACCTGCCTGCAAATATTCCCCTACTCTAACGTCATTTTTTAGAATGAGCCCGTCCTGAGGCGCGTCCACGATCAGGCGTTCCAGTAAAAGCTTCGTATCTTCTACCTGGGCAATCGACTGTTTTAATTGCGCCTCGGCAACGGCCACGTCATTTTCCCGGGTGCGCACCTCTTCCTGGCTTACGGCCCGCGGGTCCTTGACGGCTTTCAAACGGGCCAACTGGTCTTTAAGGCGCGTCAGGTTTGCCTCAGAAACTAAGACATTGGCTTGCTGCACCGCTAAACGACCGGACAACTCCCTATCATCCAACTCGAATAAGGGATCCCCTTGCTTGACCGGATCTGATACCTTCACAAAGACTTTTTTCACAATTCCGGAAACCGGAGTGCCGATCGAGATATTTTCTTTTACCGCTTCAATGATCCCGGAAGCAACCACAGCGCTCTGATAGGGGTTTGCAGCCGGCTTAACCGGTGGCTGGGCTTTAGGAGGGACATCATGGATTTTCCAGTAAAGAAAGCTGGTCATGATGATTCCAAGGCAAGCGCCTCCTACGAGCAAATTTCTTAAAATCGCACCACCCATTATCCATTCCCCCGGTATATGATTTTCCCGTCATCCATTTTAGCAATTCTGTCTGCATATTTAAATATTCGATTGTCGTGTGTGACCACCAGCGCCGTTCGTTTGTCTTGTTTCACGATTTCCCTCAACAACTCCATGATCTTTGCTCCCGATTCGGCATCCAAGGAGGCCGTCGGCTCATCGCAGATTACCAGATCCGGTTCATGCACTAGGGCGCGGGCGATAGCGACCCGCTGCTGCTGACCTCCCGATAAATTTTGCGGGTGATCTTTTTCCCGTCCTTTCAATCCCACTTTTTCGAGATAATCGCGGGCCTTACGCCGTGCCAAACCTTTTTCTACTCCATTCAAAAGCAAGGGAATCGAGACATTTTCTTCACAAGTCAATGTCGGAATCAAGTTAAAGAGCTGAAAAATAAAACCGATATGCTTTTTACGAAACTGTGTGACTTCCTTCTGAGTCATCTGATGGAGAGAATGCCCTAAAACTTCAATTTCTCCCTCCTCAAAATACAATACCCCGGCAATCACGCTCAACAACGTTGTTTTCCCTGAACCTGATGGACCGACGATCATTTGGAGCTCCCCCTGGACCGCGTCAAAATCGACCGATCTCAAAGCATAAATAGCCTCGTTGCCTTGATGGTACGTTTTGGTAGCGCCTCTCACATGTACGGCCAGTTCATCCACGAAACACCTCAGCGGCTTCGAGCCTGCTGATCCGCCTGATTCCGATCAGGGCAGCCAGCACGCAATTAATTAAAATTCCCATAAAAGACAACACCAATACTTGATAGGGCAAATAAAAAGGAGGCTGGCCGACTTTTAACGCCATAAAACCAAAAAGACTAGTAAACCCCAGCCCGATGCCAAAACCCATAAATCCGACCAAAAGCGCCTGCACAATAAGCATCTTGCATAAAAGACTATTGCCCGCCCCCATAGCTTTCAAAGCTCCTAAATAGCGCATGTTCTCTAAAATAAACATGTAAAAAGTTTGCCCCGAGACCGCGATCCCTACAATGAATCCTAACACAATCGTGGTGCCGAAAGAAATTGGAATTCCTGTGTTCTTTACATACCACCAAATCGTCTCCCAATAAAACTCATCTTCAGTATAAGCCTTTAAACTAGTTACCTTTTCTATCCGTCGCGCCAACGTATCAATTTCCACTCCGTCTTGCGGTTGTACAAGGATAAAGCCGAGATTACGACGTGTCTTTGGCACGATTTCCAGAGCCCTATCATAGGTGGTGTAGACATAGGGGTACCCAAAGAAAGAGGGCTCTGCCTCGCAGATGCCAACGATCTTGGCCTCCCGGTCGTTGATCTCGAAGACATCGCCCATGCCGATTTTTTTTTCCCGGTCGACATTGATTTTTTCGAGTCCAAACCGGTCAACGATTACGGCGTGGCTTTGCCATAGATCCTCCAGTTTACCTTCCAACATTTCGGGTGGGGAACCGATCAATGTGGAGGCATCCAAACCGAAGAGGGAAACCGTTTTAAAGGAACCGTCGGCAAAACGCGCCTGTTGAATCGATTGGAAAAGGGGCATGGCCCATGAAACTCCTTCAACAGAGCGCACACGCGCCAAATCCGTATCGCGCAAGGGTTTGACCTCGTTGGCCTGTTTCACAGTAGGATCGACCACCCAAATCGGGACATTGACGTTGCGGATCGTTGCCGTTGTCCAACGCATCAGACCGCAAAACACACCTGATTGCTGCGTCATCAATAGCGAGGCAAAGGTCAAGGCGCTGACGAGCATTAAGAATTTGGCCCTATCCCCGACTAGCATTTTAACGGCAATTTCTATCATCTATTTTACCGAAGTGTATTCAAATTTTAGAGGTTTTGGTATGGAGTGTACTAAAAATATCGATTCTATAACTAACCTAATTCGAACGTCGAAACTCCAAAAATTTTAGACAGGTTTTTTTGCAACGGTGTGTCTGTGTACATGCGGGCGGTTTCAAAGACTTTTTTCATTTGAAAACTTTCCGCTAATGCCAAGGCTTCCCGATTAATTTCCGGTACATCAAGAAAAACAGGTCCTTCCCCTGCTTTAAATGATAAGCCTGCATAAAGCGCTTTAGCGATCTCACTCGAATCGGCAAATAAAGGACCGATCTTCCAACCTGTAACGCAAGGGCGGATGATGCCGTATCCCAGAAGCTGCCCTTTTGATACAACTGCCAAGCCACGGTGTTGAACCCAAGCTTGGAGAAACGCCTGACGGGGATAGTTAAAGATGGAAAAGTCGTAAGCGATCAATTGCTCAAAGGGAACTTCATGCACATCGACACATTGTTCATTACCGGAACGCTCAATGGGCCCTTGAAAACGGATATTGCGGTAAAATCGTTGGAAGCCGGATTTTCTATAATTTTCTTGTTGCTCGACGACCCCGTCCAATCCAATGGTCCGATGACTTAAATGATCGATGGCTGTGCGCCATAATTGATAACCGTATCCACGGCCGCGGAAACCGGGCGCTACAATATAAAGTCCGATAAAGCCAAAAGCGGTGCCGTAACTAACTGCCGCAATGCAGCCGATAGGCTCTCCATTCAACTCCCCGATAAAAAAACCTTGCGGGTCTGCCTGAAAAAAACAAGCGGCGTCATGACGGCCGGGATTCCAACCTTCCTGTTTTGCTAAATGCATGATGAAGGGCATGTCGTCGATTCCGGCATGCCTGACTATGAAATTTACGGTACTCAAATTATCTCTCGTTGATCAGTTATTAACTAACCACTAAAGATCATTATTTTCAATATCTGGAGAGGGCTTAGATACTGAAATGAATTCAAAAATATCGTAGTCTAGTTCGGGGAACCGCCTCATTTTGCCGCTTTTCCACTACACATTCAAGAAGAAGTGGAAAGACAACTTCGGGAAGCATTGCTGATACTTTACAAACGGATGCTTGGGCCAGAGGCCACATATTGGAGAGCGTTTTGAAGAAACGCTTCCGGCTCGGCAAAAGAGCTGGTTAACATAGCATTGCGGTATTCTAGTAAGGTTTCACTGCTTTTAAAAATAAAACCGAGCAGCTGCTTCAATTTATTCACCCGGGTTTTTTTCGGGATTTCTTCGGGAAAATGAGACATGAAGACTCTAAGATAACGAATCAAGTCGTCTCTTGAATACTGGAAGGGAATGCCGGAGAAATCGGCGCGGATTTGATGAAAAATAAAGGGGTTTATCACGCTGCCGCGCCCGATCATGAGCGCATCGCAACCGGTTCTTTGCAACATTTCACGCGCGTTGGCTACGGTCAGGATATCGCCGTTACCTACTAAGGGGATTTTCAGCAAAGCTTTGGCTTCGGCGATCAAATCCCAGCGTGCCGGCGGCCCATACCCATCCACTTTGGTGCGCGGATGCAGGGTAATGTAGCGTACCCCGCTTTCTTGCGCCGCCAAAAGATTTTCTTTAAATAAAGAAATGTCTTCAAACCCTGAACGCATTTTGATGGTGACCGGCAGAGGAACGGCTTTAACGAGCGCTTTGGCAACCTCGTATAAAAAATTAGGATCCTTTAATAAACTTGAGCCGGCGCCGCGGCCGGTGACGGTATTGGAAGGGCAGCCGCAATTGAGATCGATGCGTGGCGCTCCGCGCGCAGCAATTTCCCGGGCCATATCGCCCATAAGTTCCGGATCAGACCCCATCAATTGTGCTGCCAAGGGGATCTCCCCTAGCTCATCTGCTTGGTAGACTTTAGCTAGGCTTTTAACGTGGGCATTCGAGGGAACACGGATAAAGTCCGTAACAGCCTCGTCAAATCCCCCCACGGTAGCGATTGCTTTGCGGAACGAGCGATCCCCGACTCCTTCCATAGGAGCTAAAATCAAAAAGGGGCAGCCGTGAGTATCTGAAGGTAAAAGATTCATTTATTTTGGGTAATTAATATACCGAACGTGATTCAAAATTTGGAAATATGGCAAGGAGTCGCCCTGAATTTGAGCCAGGCGAAGCCGGCGCCGAAACAACGCAACTTGGATAAGTTGCGTGATGCAGGCGGGTCTCAAAATCAGCGGCTGATGACGAAGCCAGAAACCAAATTGTGAATTGCTTTCGGTATAAATAGAGTATATTCTATTTCTTTTTAGAATTAAAGACACTTATTATGAACAAACAATCATTTAAAATACTGCATACAGCAGATTGGCATATCGGGCGCACACTCTATGGTAAAAATCGGTATGAAGAGTTTGAAGCGTTTCTCGACTGGCTGACTGCTACCATTCAAAGGGAAAACATCGACGCGCTCTTAATGGCAGGCGACGTCTTCGATACCGGAACGCCTAGCAACCGCGCGCAAGCTCTCTATTACCGCTTTTTGTGCCGTGCGGCGGCTTCTTGCTGCCGGCATATCGTAGTGATCGGCGGTAATCATGACTCCCCCTCTTTTCTGGACGCGCCCAAAGAAATTTTACGGGCAATCAATGTGCACGTGGTCGGCGCGATGACTGAAGACCCGGCAGATGAAGTGATCGTTTTACGGGACATGCACAACATCCCGGAAGCGATTGTCTGTGCCGTGCCATATCTGCGAGATAAAGACATCCGTTCTGTAGAGCCCGGAGAAAGCATTACGGATAAAAACCGTAAACTTGTCGAAGGGCTGCAAAAACATTATCATGACGTCTGCGACTTGGCAGAAGGCCAGCAACAAGAATTAGGCGCCGTTCCGCTGATTGCCATGGGACATCTGTTTGCAGCCGGTGGGAAAACGATGGAAGGCGATGGCGTGCGCGATCTGTATGTCGGCTCGCTGGCTTACATCGGCAAAGAAGACTTCCCCGCTTCGATTAACTATTTTGCCTTAGGACATCTGCATGTCCCGCAATGTGTCGGGGGGGCGGCGCATATCCGGTATTCCGGCTCCCCCATCCCGATGGGATTCGGAGAAGCCGATCAGGAAAAAAAGGTGGTGATCGTCACCTTTGAAGGGAAAAACCCGATCATACAAGAAAAGGCGATCCCCTGCTTTCAAGCGTTGAAACGTTTTACCGGAACCTTAGAAGAACTATTGGAAAAAATTACGGCCTTAAAGAATCAGGGCAGCTCAGCCTGGCTGGAAATTGAATACACCGGTGCTGAAATCATCGGCGACCTGCAAGAAAGGCTATATCAAGCTGTGGAAGGATCGCTGATGGAAATCAGGCGGATCAAACATAGACGAACAGTAGAAAAATCTCTCCTAAAAGCCCATGAAGAGGAGACATTGGACGATCTGAACGAAGATCTCGTTTTTATGCGTTGTCTTCAGGCATGCGACGTGCCGGAAGAAGAACGCGCCGAACTTATCCAATCGTATCAAGAAATCGTACAAAGCTTGCGGGAAACACTATGAAAATTCTGGAACTAAGATTTAAAAACCTGAATTCACTGCATGGGGAATGGCGCATCGATTTTACGGCGCCCGCATACGCCGCGCATGGGATTTTCGCCATCACCGGACCCACCGGAGCCGGCAAATCGACCATACTCGATGCCTTATGTCTGGCGCTCTATGGGTCGACTCCCCGCCTCGGAAAGATCACAAAAACCAATGAGATCATGTCGCGTCAAACATCAGAGTGTTACGCCGAAGTGACTTTTGAGTCGCAGGCAGGAACCTTCAGATGTCATTGGGAGCAGCATCGGGCACGAAAAAAAGCGGATGGAAGCTTGGTCGATTCCACCCATGAGATTGCTGATGCCTTAACGGGTCAAATCCTGGAATCAAAAAAACGGGACGTTGCCGGGGTCATCGAAGAAAAAACCGGAATGAATTTTGAACGTTTCACGCGCTCTATCCTGCTGGCTCAAGGGGGATTTGCTGTTTTTCTACAAGCCAACGCAGATGAAAGAGCCCCTATTCTAGAGCAAATTACCGGCACGGAAATCTACAGCGATATCTCAAAGCGACTGCACGAGCGCACAACAGACGAAAACACTAAATTGAACCTTTTAAAAGCTGAAATTGGGGCTATTCCTCGTTTGGAAGAGGCACAAATCAAGTCCTTAAACGAGGAACTTTTAGAAAAACAAACAATTGAAAAAGCCTCAAGCAAAGAATTCCAAAAGATTTCTCAGGCGGTCCAGTGGCTGAACAGCATTGCAGAGGTACGCGGCGTACTTGCCAAATTGACGAGCGAAAAAGAGAAAATTGCAAGCGACATCGCTGCCTTTCAAGCCGATCATAAAAAATTAACGCTGGCTGAAAAAGCCGCAGAATTAGAAGGGGCGTTTGAAGCTTTTCAATCCCTTAAAGAACAACAATTCCGCGATAAGAACTTATTGAAAGGACAAGAAGAAAAACTACCCGTAGCGCGCCTTGCCAAAGAAACGGAAGAACATGTATTGCAAAGTGCCGAAGAAGCCACCTTAAAAGCAAAAACAGAGCAAAAAAACGGTCTTCAGCGCATTCAACAGGTACGTATTCTGGATGTTAAAATCGAGGAACTGCAACGCTCCCTAACGACCGCAGAAAAAGACTGTAAAGAAACCGAGAGCAAGATTAGAGAAGAAGAAAAACGGAAAGACACTTCCTCCGTGGATCTACAAACCATCGAGAAGAATTTAGCGCTTGCCTTTGCGTACATCAACGCCCATCCAGCCGATCAACCTTTGGTTACCCAGCTAGGCGCCATTGAAGCGGAAATGCGGCAATTCCACGCACTCATGGCAAAAGTGCACCAAAAAAAAGAAGCCTTGCTCCCGCAGCAAGAGACATTAAAGACACATTCCAAAAACTTAGAATCCGCTACTGCAGACCTTAAAAAAGTAGAACAACAACGCGATGCCCTAAAGACCGATGTTCTGGCTAAAAAAGAAGAGCTTCAGAAAAGGCTTGAAGGGCGCGCATTGCCGGAATATCGGAAAGAGAAAGATGCGCTGCTACGGGAAGAAGCCTATATAAGGAAAATCTCCAGCCTGCAAGAAGAACGGAAAAAGCTGCAAGACGGCATCCCGTGCCCCCTATGCGGCGGCTGCGACCACCCTTTTGCCAATGGCAATCTGCCCGAGTCGAGCGCTATCGAGAAAAAGATTGCTGTTCTCGAACAAAAAATCGAGCAGGCCGAAAACATTGAAAACGTTCTCAAAAAATTGGAAAACGACGAAAAAGTAGCAGAGGCCACGCTTAACAAGCTGCAGCACAAACAGACCACTGCTGCCCATGACAGGGAACGCGCGGAAGAACAACTCCTCAATCTTAAACAAGAGTGGAAACAGGAAGAGGAGGATTTAGAAAAATTAAAGACGAGCCTCTGTTCCACACTGCAACCCTTCGGTATCCCGATAGTGGGAGCGCTGCCGGAATTAAAAGCGCGCCTCAAAAAATGGCAAGAACAGCAAGAAAAACAAGAAACGCTCCTCAAATCTAAGGAAAAAACCACAGCGGCCCTTGAAAAACACACAGCCCTTATCACTCTTCACCTACAAGATTTGGATCTTAAGCGCACAGCAATGTCTAGTATAAAAGTAAATGAGAAAAATTTAGCTATGCAGCGCTTTGTTTTATTCGGCACCAAAAAAACAGAGGAGGAAGAGAAGGCTCTGGAAGCGCAGCTATTAAAAGCGGAAGATCGGGAAAAAATAGCCCGCAAAAAACGGGATGATGCCAAAGGAAAACTGGAGACAATCCTTCAAAGTATCCAGCTCCTAAATGAGGCTATTACCCTTCGAGAACCTGAGCTGAAACTGAAAGAAGCTTCTTTTACTGCGGGATTAAAAAAAGCGGGATTTTTTGATAGCGAGGCGTTTAACATCTGCCGCTTGACCATTGATGAAAGAAATAAGTTACGGAGACAAGAAGAAACATTGCGAGACCAACAGACGCAAATCACCGCCTTAATAAAAGAACGGGAAACCCATCTGGCGGCTGAATTGGAGAGAAAATTAACGCAAGGCGCTCTAGAAGAGATCACGCAGCAGCAGAAAAATTTAGAAGACGGTTTGAAAAAACTGCAGGAGGAAATTCCGGTACTGCAGCAAAGATTGCGGGATGATCAGGCTGCCCGGGAAAATATCCAACAAAAACAAGCGCTCATCGATAGACAACTGGCCTTATGGCGCAAGTGGAAAAAACTGCACGAGCTGATCGGCTCTGCTGACGGCAAGAAATACAGGAATTTTGCCCAAGGCATCACGTTTGACCTGATGATCTCCCACGCCAACCGGCAGCTGGAAAAAATGAGTGACCGTTACATATTGGTCCGCGATGAAAAACAGCCCTTGGAGCTCAATGTGATCGATACCTATCAGGCCAACGAAATCCGCTCCACCAAAAACTTGTCGGGGGGCGAAAGTTTCATCGTCAGCCTGTCCCTTGCTTTGGGGCTATCAAAAATGGCTAGCCGCAAAGTAAGGGTCGATTCCCTATTTCTGGATGAGGGTTTCGGCACCCTGGATGAAGAGGCGCTAGATACCGCCCTGGATACGCTATCGGGATTGCATCATGACGGGAAGCTGATCGGCATCATCTCCCATGTGCCTGCCCTTAAAGAGCGGATCAGCACGCAAATCAACGTTTACCGCATCTCGGGAGGTAAGAGCGGCCTATCGGGTCCCGGGGCGCAAAAAGTCGTTGCTTCCAAATCCCTTGAGATCTCCGAGGCAAATGCAGTATAGTAGTTGACGTCATGAACGACTTTACCGCCATTATTGATAGATTAGGACTTGATAAGATCAAACGGCATATTTTTTTATGCTGCGATCAAGGGAAGGCAAAGTGCTGCGCCCATGAAATGGGTATGGAATCTTGGGAATACCTCAAAAATCGTTTAAAAGAGCTCAATTTAAGCGAATCCGGCGGCATTTACCGCTCAAAAGTTAACTGTTTGCGTGTCTGTACCCAAGGTCCGATAGCGGTGGTATACCCAGATGGCGTCTGGTATCATTCCTGCACCCCGGACGTGTTGGAAAAAATCATCCAGGAGCATCTGATCGGCGGTAAAACGGTAACCGACTACGTCATAGCTACAAATTGAAAAAGTGAATAAAAATGCTTCTTATTAACGGCGAAAACCTCAGTAAATCGTATGGAACGAGACAGCTTTTTAAAGAGCTTTCTATCAGTATTTTCTCAGATGACAAGATTGGCCTTATTGGTCCGAACGGATCGGGTAAATCGACGTTATTGAAAATCATTGCCGGCATAGAAAATGCCGATAGCGGCAATCTTTCTCCACGCCGCGGCCTTAGAATCGGCTACGTGCCCCAAACCTGCGATTTCCCTGATCAAATGCCCATCGATGTTTTGATCGAAGCTCAGGCAACGAATCATCAGACCCCCGATTATGAAAAAGAGCGTCTTGCCAAAATGTGGTTAAGCAAGCTTGATTTCACCGGCAACGAACCGTCAGCCTCTCTTTTATCGGGCGGCTGGAAAAAAAGACTCATGATCGCTAAACAAATGATCCAAGAACCCGATCTGCTGCTCTTGGATGAGCCGACAAACCATCTCGACATTGCCGGCATTCTTTGGCTGGAGAAATTTTTGCAGCGCGACGCTCCGACCTATCTACTAGTCAGCCATGACCGTTACTTTCTTCAACATGCCGCCAACCGGATCATAGAAATTGCGCCCATGTACCCGCAGGGATTGTTAGCCATCGATGGTTCCTTTGCCAACTTCTTGGAGAAAAAAGAAGAATTTCTGGAAGGTCAGCTGCAAAAAGAACGCTCAATGATGTCCAAAGCGCGACGGGAAGTTGATTGGCTAAGAAGCGGAGTGAAAGCCCGCACCACAAAATCGCAAGCCCGCATCGATCAAGCCCACGAACTTTTGGAGGACTTATCGGATGTCAAAAAACGAAATAAGCAGCAAAAGGCCGCTATCAGCTTCGAAGGCAGCGAACGGGAAACACAAAAATTACTTACCGCTAAAAACATCACCAAGGAATTGGGCGGGCGGACTCTATTCAAAGGGCTGGAATTTACGCTTACCCCCGGCACGCGGATCGGATTAATGGGCCCGAACGGCTCCGGGAAAACAACGCTGTTAAGAATTTTAGCCAATGAAGCGGTCATTGACATGGGCACGATTAAAAGAGCCGATGCCTTAAAAACGGTCTATTTCGACCAGCACCGCGCCCAGCTTCCCGATACCATGAGCTTGCGGCAAGCGCTGTCGCCTACAGGAGATTACGTCTACTTCCGCGGCCATCCCATCCACGTCAACGGCTGGTGCAAGCGCTTTCTGTTCTCACCGGATATTTTAGATATGCCTATCGGCAAACTTTCGGGGGGTGAACGCGCACGCATTGCCATTGCTCACCTGATGCTACAGCCGGCCGATCTCTTGCTCCTTGATGAGCCGACCAACGACCTCGACATCCCCACATTAGAAATTTTAGAAGAAAACCTGATGGACTTTCCCGGAGCCATCGTATTAATCACCCATGATCGCTGCATGCTGGACCGTATTTGTAATCAATTTCTGGCCTTAGGGGAACCTTCGCAGACAGAAATTTATGCTTCTTACGCCCAATGGGAAGAAGCATTCAAAAGCAGACTGGCACCGCCCAAACTAAAAGAAGTTAAAGAAGAACGCGCCCCCAAAGCTAAAATGTCATACCTAGAGAAAAAAGAACTAGAAAACATGGGAAGCGCTATTCAAAAAGCTGAGGAAAACTTAAAAGTTTTGACACGCCGCCTAGAAAACCCCGACATCGGTACCAATGAAGCGTTATTAAGTGAAATTTGCACCGCTATCGGTTTAGAAGAAACCAGAATTGATAAACTATATGTTAGATGGGAGGAACTGGAACAAAAACAACAAAATTAGTTAATTAATAGAATTAATTTTCAGTTTGCTTATATTAATAGATTTGCGTAGAATCTTTTAAATATGAGTTGTTCTATCATTTTAAATTTCAAAAACATAGGCAGTGATTTCACTGTCTCAAGACTTTGCCCCTTGGAGCAAATATTATCCGCAGTGCTCAACGGGAAGACGATCAACTTCCCTTCGATCGAGCCCTTTTCTAAAACCGTGCAGAGCGTCAAGGAAGAGTGCAAGTACCACCCCTTTCTATGTCACTGGTCCAAGGAAGTACCACTTCCGAACGGCAAAAATTTTGTTTTTATTTTAAGAGAAGACACCTACGAAACCACCACTTTTGATGAATCTGTGCTGCACCGCAACAGAACCGGCCGTGACCTTTATCACTATTTTGAACTTTTCAAAGCTGAAGACTCCCGCTTTGAAGAACCTTGTTTGTCCATCCGCACCGATTTCGGCGGAGAACATGCTGAAATTCTATATATTGGAACTCAAGAGCCTTTCAATGGAAATCAGATCAAAGAGATCTCCGATTGTTTTTTGACCTATTTAGGCGTTAAAAGCGCCTATTTGCATGACGATTCCAAACGGATTGTTTACACTACAGCCCATAACTCCCTCAAGGGTATTCATGCCCACCCTCTTTTTTTGCGGCAACTCTGCGCGGTCGCCTCGGATGACGGCAAAAGTTGGTATGAAAAGAGCGGATATACCATTATGGATTGCACCAAAGCGCAATCGAAACAACATAAGCCGGTCACTCAATCGACTGCCTACTATAAAGCTGCTTTATCAAGAGTGCGCAATACCAAGCTCCCAGAATTAATCGACTATACGAAAGAAACGCACGGAAAAGGCACCAGGGACTTGCAAACGCTCTACCAAAAGTATACCCCTATTTTATTCCGCGAAAAGAAAGTGAACACATTGAGCCTGCTCACGCTTCACGATTTAGGGAAAACACTCTTAGAGGCCAGCAAAAAAGGCAATACCCCCTTTGAAACCAACAAAGATTTGATCACCTTTCAAGCGATCGCATTAACCGATTATGTCTACAAACATCCGATCAGCCCTGAACTTTCACTTTTCAACCTGGCTCTCGGCATTTTACGCTCCCATTATATCTGGCATAAAACATTTACCGCGGCACCGATCCCTGCGATAGCCGATCCGCAGCCCCTTGCCGCTCTTATCGGCCCTCTTCCTAAATCTTTTCTAACATGGGAAAAAGTATCCGCCCATCTAGAAACAAGCCAAAAAAGAAAACTAAACGATTTTCTAGGGATTACGGAACAAAGCCCCGTCAAACGCATGAGAAGTAACGAAAAAATAAGCTCCGAACCTATTTTTGATGAAATTACCTGGTTGGATTCCCCTGCTGAACTCATGCAATTGTGCCAAGATCTAAATAGTTTTAAAAATACCTGCACAAAAATTAAAGACGACAAATGGCAAATGTGGGTGACCATTCCCGAAAAGTGGGGCTCTCTTTCACAAACAGAAACATATCTTTTGATAGAGTTTACAAACGGTTGTTTTAATTTTTTTGAAGAAGCAGAGAACTTTCCCTTAGCCTCCTTAACATTTGCTGATATGCCTCAAACCATCTTTTACCAAGAGGGACAAATCCAAAAAGAGTCCCTCCTAGAACTGATCAATCTGCTGAAAAACCTAAAGCAGTAAAAAATTCATATGACCAACTCTTTTTCAATTAATAATCCGCTTCCGATCCCTCCATTACACAATATTTTCCCCCAGCATACAATAGAAGAACACACACGCCATGTCTCTCCGGAATCTTTGTTTATAGAGACTGATCCCCATGAACGTTTTTTAAAATTCCTGCAAGAAGCAGAAATCACAGAAAAAAATGGTCTGCTTAAGAAAGGGAAAGGGTTGATGCCGATGCCAGCGCCCTCAATGTCAATGCAAGTTGCCTTGCACGAATTTCTGAATGCCCCGCATCTCCTGCGTCTTAGACATGAGAATTTCCATTTTTGGCTTTTTCCCCTACTCGCTACCATTCCCTATGATCCCTCGATTGAATTCGTCGGAGGGTTTGTCCGGCAGATCATCGCAAGAAACCCCCATTATATCGCAGAGGCCCTGGCGGCATTAACAGGACTTTCCGCTGAACGACTTAAAGAATGGCTAAGCCCTGAACTCCTCTCAGATGCGTATAGGCAGCTGCCCGATTACGATATCAGAGTACTTTGCCCAGGCGCAAATAAAGAAGACCTGGAACAAAAAATTCAAGGGATCAAAACCATCTTCCAATACATCACACAAAAAACCGCAGCGGAACTAAGCAGCCTGAGAGCTTTTCCCAAATGCCGTGTGATCGATGAAAAAGATATTCGGTACGGCATTATTGCCTTTGGACAGATCGAACTCCTTTTTTGGTCCCAAGCCAAGCGCAACTGCCTTTTTACAGCAGATGCCTTACGCCTGGCACTGTTAACCCCTAAAAGCCATCCCCGCCTCTCTTTAGCGACAGCTTTTGGAAACGGCTGGCAATCACTCATCGATCTCTTGGCAAAAATCATTAGAATTCCCGATCCCCATTCTGTCGACAAGACGGGCTTTCCCAAGATGATCTCCTATTTTACCCGTTCTTTCGTGCTGGCAGATCAAGAGGCTCTTCCTATCCTCTGCAGCACAACGCTCGACTTGAGAAATCAGTCCCCCAGACAGACAACGCAGTATTACGATAGTGCAACCCTTCTTGCAGACCTGCTTTCCGCCGATTGTAACAGCCATCTGGATAATCATCCGGATGCCGGGGCCGCAATGGCGTGCAATGCTTCGTATTACCTGATCGACAGACTGGAAGCTAAAGGAATCCAACGGATTTGGCAAAGACTCACTGTAATCCCTCCCCACTCCCCTTTGCTTTGCCTCTTGGTAAAGGCTGTAGAGGAAAATAGCGCCCTTGAGACGCTGCTTTCAACGCTTGTCCTAGGCTCGTTTTTGGGAGTGATGACCCGCCCTGCCAAAAATGGCTACACGATCAGGCACCACGCGGGAGCCCCTGCCATCCAGGTCCTTTGCGCTCCAACGGAATTCACATTACTCGTGCCTTTAAAACTGGAAAATGCGCTTGCCCTTTTAGAAAAAAATGAAATTTCCGAGCGTTTATTATCGATCATCGAACACATGATTTTTTCACATGCCCAAAATCAGACACCTTTGACGCGGGGAATCCTTGATGCGCTAAAATTAGATAAATCCGCTTTGAAGAGCAGGGTGTTAAGCCTTTTAACAAATGATCAATGGTCTGTCCGTTATTTGGGTTTTTTATTACTGACTGCACTTCTTCTTCATTCCTCCGAAAAGACAGAGCTTTTTCCCCTGTTCTACAAACATCTCCCGTTTATGCTGGAAAAACGTTCCGGCCGTCTGCGCGATTTCTTAACCCGTATTTTCCATCAAACACAAGACAAAGCCACAGCAGCACTGATAGAAAACTTGACACCTGACCTTCAGGGAGACCTCAGTTTGATACGCAAGCTATCGGAAAAACAAGAGATCCCCCTGCTCAAACAAGCAGCGCTTCAATGGAAACACCGCCGTGGCTTAATTCCCTTAAATGAAAGGGGGCGCCATGACCTCCTGGTGGCATTCAGCTTCCTCCCCTTAGGATTGGATGCAGCTCTTTTCTTGTTTAAACAGTATTTAAGCGAACAAGATAAAACCATCCTTTCCGATGAAATCCCTTTGCTGAAAAAACTATTAAATCGAGCAAGTTACCTAGAAAACCCAAAACTATCCACTATTCTCCCCACTCTCAACCCCTTAACGACCCTGATTTTCTCAAGACATGGGAAAAACGCCCTTGCAGAGCTTGCCGTCCCGCTGCAAAATTACATAAAGCGCCTAATGCAAGCGCAGCTTTTAGAACCCGCTTTTGAACTCCTGGAGTCTGCCCTTCCCCAACTGATCCAACTCAAACAAACCTGGTTGGAATGGCTGAAAATTGCCGTTCAACACCCGGAACTGGCCCGCACGTTAACAGAAAAAATCAAGGTTCTTGCAAACGCTCCAACACCCCATCAAGAAACCATCTACTGGAACGCACTGGAAACACTGCTTTATACCGAGTCCACAGAACAGCTAGCACTTCAAGCCCTTAAGCACATTAAAAGGACACAAGGCTTAGAGGAAAAAATCCGCCAAATCGCCCAGGCTAAAATCTGCTCCCTTCTGGAACATCTGCCGCAAGAAAAAACGGCCCCGTCGTTCGTCAAGACTTACAAAGTCTTGCTCACCCCTCCACTCCTTCAAAAAGCATTGGAATTTTTCCTTTCACGTCATCTTGAGCAAAAAGAATACAAAAGCGCCTTGACGGTATGGAATCCTCTTTGTGGCATGGAAATGACAGGCACCTTGCAAAAACTCACTATCGAGCTCCTAGAGGCTCTATCCGTATCAGAATTGGAACAAGCTTTGCGCAAGTTGGAAAATCTCCCCTTGCTTTCCCCTGAGGCAAATGCGGGCTATCAATTACGTCTCTTTGACATGCATAAAAGCCCATCCACTTTCGATTTTCTTTTGGAGACGATTAGCGGCAAGCACGCGCAGCTCTTGCCTCAAACACTTTTGCAAATAGCCGATAGGATGTTAACTGCCACGCATCTTTTCAAAACAACCAAAAATCTCCTTCTCGAAAGCGCTGTTACCGTCTTAATTCCCCTCTTGGCTCAAAAGTGCCTTTTTGCGGAGGCTGAAAAACTCATAGCCGGCACGCCTTCGGTGAATGCCGAGGTGCTCAGAAATTTTTATAGAAAGGCGCTAAATGAACGCGGCGCAACAGAGATGCTCTTCGACCGATTAGATAAACTGCAAGCGATCGAAGAGGCGTCACCATTCTTGGATTTACTCCTCTCCTTGCCTGAAAAATTACCAAACCCCCTTAAAGCAAAATTCTACCTGCGCTATGCCGCGCACTTACACGCAGCCCCTCTTAACGGCATCCGAGAGGATGTCTTAGCAATTGTCTTTAAAAAACGCATCAACGAAAAAATCTCGCTTAAGCTGCTTAAACAATATCCTCCTTGCTCCGCTAAAGATTGGGATATTCTTTTTCAAAACAAGAAAGCGGCCCAAATCCTCACATTATGGGAACAGTTTAAGGACTGGCTTGCGGTAAATGCTTCCAAGTCAAATGCGAAGTGTCTAACCGCTCTTGCCGCTACAATGAAAGGCATCACAGAGTGCGCGCCCTGGTTTTACAACATGCTCGAGCTTCTACTGAAGCGCGATCCCCTCTTTGATAAAATATTTAAAGACGCGCCGGAACCCTATGAAAATTTCTGCTTGACGGTGATTGAAGAAAGTTTCAGCATGATCAAAGAAGAGCGTCAAATCCTTTCCTTATTTTTCATTTTTTCCCTGAAAAAATCCTCAGTAAACAATAAAATTAAGTGGTT
The DNA here is from genome assembly GCA_041738095.1 of Waddlia sp. GTDB lineage: Bacteria > Chlamydiota > Chlamydiia > Chlamydiales > Waddliaceae > JTS-AC334. The sequence goes on along the minus strand of JBGSQP010000009.1, from coordinate 84,219 downwards.
GGATTTACTTGTCAAACAAGGCTCTGAAGACTGTTTAAGGGAAGCCTCTAAACTACTTACGCAAACGCTTTCACAAGCAACGGTAAAAAATCAACGCGAATCAATTTCGGTGCTTATAGAAAAACTCATACAAGCGGATTGGCTGCCCACAGAATTAATCCCTTTAATGAAAAAGAACCTGAGTGCCGCACAATTGGTAAACATCGCAGAGCACATGCTAAAAAAAACACCGGAAAATGCCCCGCTAGTAATGTATCTTCTCGAGGTGCTTTACACTAGCCCAGACGAATCTAACAATGAACATCTCTACAACATTATCGGCAAGTGCCTGCTCCAACTGTATCAGGGCGATATTGACACCTCGCAGTCCCAAATGCACATCGGTTTTATCCGTTCCCACATCAACACATTTAAGCAGTTCTCTATCAGAAACGAAATTTCCTATAATTGCCTGGGTCAAGCCTTTGATTATCTTAACAGCCTGCTTTATAGCTCAAGCAAACCTGAAATGAATACGCTTGAACAATTTGAAATGCTGACACAAGAACTTCTCCTTGCATTCGTTGGTCCACGCATCGAAACGAATTTAACCTATGATGAACATACGTTACATCGTTTGGTTTTCGACTACCCGGCAAAGGATCCGCAAAAGCCGATGAGCACGCAGGGGGAAATCCTATTTTTTAATACCATGGTTCTTTTCCTAAAAAAACTAATGATTGGACCCAGCGATAATAGATGGTTTCAAAAAATAGCCCACCCCTTTATCTGCAGTAATTTAAATCTGTTAATCAAACGATACCCCCAAAGAACAACCCAGTTCCTGGATTTACTAGACTCGTTGATCTATAGCATACCTCCACGCTTAACGCAGGGTTTCGAAGAACAGCATCAAAGAATTCAGCAACTCCTTATTTCAAATATTCACCATTTTGGTTTAACAGGAAAATTTTCCGATTACCTGATCTATGCCAACATCAAAATCGATGGCGTCAGATCGCCTAGATACGGGAAAGTGCACAACGTCTTAAAAAGAGTTCTTTCCGACAGTACCGCTGAAGGATTTTTTTATGCCATGCGGATCATAAAAACAAACCGGTCCACACTTTCTCCGGAAGAACTTTATGAAAGCTACCAATTATTTTTTGACCAATTATTGACATCCCCTCCGTCTTTCAGTCAATTGATCCATCTCTCTCTTTTCGAAGAAGGCCCTGATTGCATCAATGATCCCGGATTTGCAACCAAGATCTCATCCAAATTTATCGATACACTCTGGAAGCTCTATCGAATCCCGAACAAAGCACATATTCTATCAATCGTCGCAGAAATCCTTACCAAGACCGTAAAGAAAAACGGATTTCGCAGCCCTGAATTTAAGGAAAAGCTTTTAGAGCACGTCAAAGAACTGATCGATAAAGCGCAAGAGGAAGATCCCAAAGCAATCGAAGAGTTGATGATAAACCTCTTCGAGGCGTTGAAAGATTTCCCCTGCGAACATTTAAAAAAGGATTGGGAGAGCTTTGTATCGCAATGAATACAAAATTGAATTTCCGACTTTACGTACCTAAGTACGGGCACACCTCTCCCAGATCATTGCATTACAGCATATTTTCTGCTGCCAGCGCTGCCAACGCCGAGCGTTCGGTTTTCTCCAAAAACAGGTGCCCGTAGATGCTATGATTGCTAAAACACCCGACAGTATAAGTCAATCCGTTGGAATCTTTATCCAAGTAAGGGTTGTCGATTTGGGTAGGATCTCCGGTTAGAATCACTTTCGTCCCTTCCCCAGCCCGTGAAATGATGGTTTTCATCTCATGCGGCGTAAGGTTTTGCGCCTCGTCCACGATGATATAAGCCTTCGGCAGCGAGCGGCCCCGAATGTAGGTCACGGCCTCCATCTCAATTTTCTTACTATCCATGACCCATTGCAGCGTATCGCTCGGACTGAGAGCATCGGTCGATTCACAAAGATACTCTAAATTATCATAGATCGGCTGCATCCAGTGGAACAACTTTTCCTCTTTCGTCCCCGGTAAAAATCCGATATCGCGACCTAATGGAACCACAGGGCGGCTAACCAGTATACGCACATATTTTGCCTCGTCGAATACTTTCCGCATGCCGCAGGCCAGAGCCAACAACGTTTTCCCTGTACCTGCCTGCCCCATCAAGGTCACCAGCTTAATATCATCTCGCAGCAGCAAGTCGATAACGCACTTTTGCTCCAAGTTGCGCGGTTTGATTCCCCATAGATCAGGCACTTTAAGAAGCGCTACAATCCCTCCCGTTTTTACATCGTATTTACCGAGAGCCGTGACCCCCTCGCCCTCTTCGATCAACACACAATACTCATTCGGCTTCCAATTTTTCTCAGACGATGACAGATGCCCTTCTTTTATATATTCATCAAACTTAGACTTGCCCACTTTGACGGTGCGTATGCCCCGGTACAACGAATCGAAGGAAAACTTTAAATTCTCATAATCCTCAGCTTCTAGACCGATTGCTTCCGCTTTAATGCGAGCGGCAAAATCTTTCGAAACAAACTTAACTTGCTCCCCCTCTTCTTTAAGCAAAAGAGCGGCCATGATGATCTTGTTTTCACGGATGCCAGGGGCCAAATCACTAATAAAATCCGTTTTGCCCCTTAACTGGATCCGTAGTATCGAGTTATTGTCCAAATGCAGACCGGAATGTAAATCCCCCTTTTTCTGTTTTGCCAATCCATCCAGCAGTTGAAAGATACGGCGCGCGTTTTTACCGAGTTCGTTCGGGAGTCGCTTCATTTTATCGAGTTCTTCCAACACGGGTACCGGAATGACCACCTGGTAATTAGGAAACTGAAATAAGGACTCCGGGTCATGCAAAAGAACGTTAGTATCGATCACAATAGTTTTCTTCTTCACAAAGACTCCTTTGATTCAGTAAAATATAGCACTCGATACATGCGAGTGCTAAAGTTGTTGACTTGAGGGATTTGATCTGTTAATATAAGCATATGCATGAAAGCGCATTATTTTTGAGTGCGCATGAGAAATCAAGATAAAAAAGCGGTTTCCATTATGAAAATTGATAAAATCATCTTTAGTTATCCACCATTCATCTCCACCAGCTGGAACAAGGTCGGCGCGTTACACATGAAGGACACTTCATTGGTTGTCACGTTGAATGGCGGAGAAACCGTCATCATCCCCGATGTCAAAACAGATCTATTGGAACAAATTTTCAACGCGCACGCCGCCTTTTTGGAAGATCAAAGCCAACGGAAACAAAAACCGCCAACTCCACCTGATGGTCTCGCTTTAGACTTTCCAATGAAGTTCGGCATGATGGGCGCCAATGGCATGAGCGCTGCACTGCAACACAATTCCGCTCAAGCCGATATGCCTCCCCTGCCGGAAGAAATTCTGGAAAAAATCCGTTCTATCGCTAAAGTGGTTGCGCCGGACGATCCGATGGCCGTACCGAAGCCGGAACCACACTGCAATTGCATGTACTGCCAGATTGCGCGCGCCATCAACGAGGAACTTGGCCATACAGACATCTATTTAAAGACTGAAGAACTTGAGAATGAAGTCACTCCTACTGATCTGCATTTCCAGCAATGGGACATCATTCAAAAAGATGAAAAACTCTACTGTGTCGTCAACCGTTTAGATCCCGGCGAACAGTACAATGTCTTCTTAGGCCACCCGGTCGGCTGCACCTGCGGTCATTCGGGCTGTGAGCATATTTTAGCAGTTCTAAAAAGCTAGCTGCTTAAGGATCACTCCAAGTGCAGCTCCGGCCATCAATGTTAAAAATAATCCTGCTTTAAAACGGAAGACAAGTGTCAAAGCAACCAACAGAATGAATGCCGACCCCTTGTCAAAAGAAGACCAAACCGGAACCTTTTTAAATAAGACGTTAAGAGTAAACCACAGCGAAAGATTCAGAATCACACCCGCAACAGCAGCGGTAACGGCATTCAAAACCGCGTTAAGCCGCTCTCTTTTTCTTAAGGCCTCAACATACGGCGCTCCGGCAAAAATCCATAAAAATGAAGGCACAAAAGTGACCCAGGTAACGAGAATCGAAGCTAAGATCCCTGCCCACAGCGGATCGATGCCATCAGCGTAGCGATAGGCCGCCAAAAAACCGACAAACTGTACAACTTGAATCAAGGGGCCGGGTGTCGATTCAGCCATTCCCAACCCATCCAACATTTCAGCAGGCTCAATCCACTGATACGTTTGCACAGCCTCTTGAGCAATATAAGCCAACACTGCATAGGCGCCTCCAAAACTCAAAACAGCCGTTTTACTAAACAATACTGCCTGCCGAGTAAAGACATCACGTTCCCCCAAGGCCAGATAAATCATAAGAGCAGGGCTTCCCCACACCACTAGGCCAATGAAAGCTGTCTTCATGAACTGTAAGGGATAAAACCGAATAGAATTTAAAGTCTCACGAGGAATTTTCGCTGTTGCCCGATCATAGACATATCCGGCAAGCGCCGCGCACAAAATAACCATAGGAAAGGGCAGGTTAAGAAAAAAAAGAGCGCAAAAGGACGCTGCAGCAATGAAATAATGGATGTTTAACTTTAATGACTTTTCTCCGATGCGCATCAACGCACTTAAAACCATGAAATGAGTCGAACGGGTATTGACGTACAAGATACTCAACAAGAGGATTGAGAAAAATCCCGGCACTATAAATAAACAGCCGGCCACTATACCGCCACGTATGCGGTACAATAACCACCCCATATAAATCACCAATTGATGTGCTTCAGGCCCGGGCAGCAGCATGCAAAAATTCAAAGCATGCAAAAATTGTTTCTCCCCAATCCACTGTTTTTCCTCAACCAACAACCGATGCATGACGGCTATTTGATGCGCAGGGCCTCCAAAGCTATAAAGCGCGATTTGTAAAAAGACAAACACCGCCTCTTTAAAGCTCGGTTTTTTAGTAGCTGTAGATGGCATTAATTTACTCAAAAGGGAAAAATATGCAAGGTACAGCACCTCCCAGATTTTTGAAAAAGAAAAGCGAAAGAAAACAAAACGATGAAAATATTTTAAAGATTGAAGCTTTTTAATTGGTTAAGTTGAAGGAAATACAAGGAATAGTTAGAATCCCCTCATTTAAGAATAATGACACACATCCAGGAGACTCATCATGCTGAAACTAGCGTCCTACGCTTTAGTTCTATCGATGGTGACAGCCACACAGGCCTTTGCCGACGGCTCGCCATTTGAAGAAACCCCCTTGTCTAATACCACAACAGGATTTCGCCCCTTTACTGGGAAAGTATCCCGCGAACGTGTCCGCCTACGGCTCCAACCTTCTTTGGACAGCCCTGTCTTTCGAGAACTCGAGAAAGGGGAAATGCTCGCCATCACCGCAGAAGAAGGGGATTTTTACGCCATAAAACCTCCCAGTGGCACCAAAGCCTATGTTTACCGCACCTACATCCTCGACGGTGTCGTGGAAGGAAACAAAGTCAACGTCCGCATCGAACCGCACATTGAGGCCCCCGTGCTCGGCCAACTGACAGGTGGCGAAAGGATTGATGGCAAAATCAGCCCTAAAAATAGCAAATGGCTCGAAGTCGATCCCCCCGCTACTGCGCGTTTTTACGTAGCCACCAACTATATCGAAAGAGCCGGCGACGCCTCTTACCTTTCCCGCTACGAAGATCGACAAACCGAAGTGAACAACTTGCTGAACAGCACCTATCTGGTCAGCCAGCAAGAGATCCAAAAACCATTCCCGGAAATCGAACCGAACCGCGTTACTGAAAATTTTCGAAAAGTGTTGTCAGACTATCCTGAATTTGAAGACCAGGTATGCCAGGCCAAAGATTATTTGAGCAAATTCGAAGACGCCTATTTACATAAAAAAGTCTCCTACCTCGAAGACCGCTCCAAAACCTCTTCAGATCATTGGAAATCACGCCAAGAGCAATTGAACCATGAGATGATTTCCGAAAAAGAGCGTGCTGCACATCTTGAACAGCAACTCACTATGACCCAGCAGACACAGCAGGCAAAAAGCGTCTATGACCGCTGGATGAGCGATCATGCCTCCTCTGAAATGAACGCCAAAATGGCCCTTTGGATCCCGGTTGAAATTGCTTACTATGAAGAGTGGGCAAAAGAAAACCCCGGACGTTCCATCCAAGATTTTTACAAAAATCAAAAGCATAAAGCCGTAGCCTTAAGAGGAATCCTGGAACCTTACGAAAGACCGATCAAAAATAAGCCGGGAGACTATCTCTTGGTTAACAGAACAACGCGACAGCCGATTGCCTACGTCTATAGCACGCAAGTCAATCTGCATGAAAAAGCCGGCAACGAGATCACATTAGAAGCCGTCCTTAGACCGAATAACAATTTCGCCTACCCGGCCTACTTTATCTTGTCCGCACAGTAATCTAAAACCCGCCCTTGAAAAAGGGCGGGTTTTCCTATACCGAAGTCAATTCATTTCGGTGGATCACTCCTTGGTCGTAAACTCAATGCCCCCTAAAGATCTGGCAATCAAATTATACGTCCAAAAAAATAATGCCATTCCCAAAAAAGCCAACACTAAATAAATGACCGGAAACAAGAAGTAAACGAAGGCTTGCTCGAAGCCCGCGGTAAATAATAAATAAATTCCGACCGGCAGGCAAATGATCGCACTCAAGACAAAATATAGGATCGCGATCACTTTACTGCTTTGAATGACTGAGATATTAACAAGTTGTTTGTTTTTCATAGATTTCCTCCGCTACAACTCAATAATATCAATTTTTTATTTTAATATCACTTAAAGATGCTGATCTAGGGGAGATGCAAGGGACGGGGTACTTGATCCAACATTTTTAGAAGATCTATCTCTTTATCGGAGGAAGCCCCCAGCTCTTTAAATTTACGGGCTGTTACCAAAACCCGGCCCTCCAAAGAACCGACCGCATTATTATAGGCGCCGATCGTACGGTCCAATCCTTTCCGAATTTCTTCGAAATGCTCGGAAAAAATACGCACGCGATCGTAAAGCGTACGCCCTAACTGACTGATTTCTTGCGCATTTTTAGCGATCAGCTCCTGCTTCCAGCCATAAGCAACCGAACGGAGTAAAGCGATCAACGTCGTCGGAGTGGATAAAATCACGCGCTGTTCCACGCCGTATTCAATCAAATGAGGGTCTTGCTCTAAGGCTGCGCTAAAAAAAGTCTCTCCCGGCACAAAAAGCACCACAAATTCAGGGGCCGGCTGAAATTGGTCCCAATACGACTTGGCTGCCAGCTGCGTTACATGCGTGCGCAATTGACGTGCATGATCTTTGAGCTTGGCAATACGTGTCTCTTCATCCGGTGTTTCCAACGATTCTAGATAAGCCTGCAAAGACACTTTAGAATCGACTACAATCTGCTTGTCATTAGGCAGCTTGATCAAGAGGTCAGGGCGGTGGCGGCCATCTTCAGAGGTGGCTTGCTGTTGAAAATCGCAATGTTCGATCATTCCGGCCATTTCCACCACGCGCTTCAGCTGGATCTCCCCCCATCTCCCCCTTACATGCGGTGTTTTCAAGGCTTTTACCAAATTCGAGGTTTCGCTTTGTAAACGGCTTTGCGAGGCCGCCATTGACTTGACTTGCTCAGAAAGGCTGACATAAGCCGTCGACCGTTCCTTCTCCAATTCCCCCATTTTTTGCTGCACTTTTTCCAAAGTCTCACGAATCGGTTTGACCAGATCATGAATCGCATGCTGCCTTAATGTCAGATCCCCCTTAGCAGACTCTTGCCATTTATCCAGCCTGGAAGCTGCTAAATCCAAAAATGAAAGGGAGTTATTTTTTAGTGCGTCAAATGAAAGAGCTTTGAACGAATTAGAAAGCGCCTCTTGAGCCTGATTCAAGATGGCCACCTTTTCTTCACTGGTTTTTCTTTCCTGGATCAGCGCGGCTTTCGCTTCTGCAAGCTGAGACACCAAAATACGGTTTTCCTCCTCTTTTTTTCGCCTTTCGCGCCACAGCATCACGACGATAAAGAACGTTAAAAAGAAGAAAGGAGCTAAAGTAAGATACGGACTTAAAAGAGTAGAAAAATTTTCATTCATGGGTCGAAGAGTAGCATCATCTCGCGGTTTCTGTCGATGCAGTCGATTGACGGCTAGGGTTTATTTTGCTATAACTGTCTGAAAATCTGCATCATGAATGAAAAACAAGCACAGCTCTTTCAAGTCCTGACCACCCTCTTTTGCGTCGTGGTGGTATTGTCGAATGTTTTGACAGGAAAACTCATCAGGGCCCCTTTTTATTCCGATTTAGCCCTTCCGGCCGGTTTAATCACCTACCCGATCACCTTTTTGATCTCCGATGTGGTCACGGAAATTTTCGGGGCAAAAAGAGCGAAATTCATGGTGCTGCTAGGATTTTTGATGTGTTTTGTCTCCTACGCCGCTGTTTCCCTGATTTTATTCCTACCGGCATACGACCCCTCCAATCAACGCACCTTCGAAACGGCCTTCAGTTTATATGGCCCCGCGCTTTACAGTTCGATGATTGCTTTTGTAATCAGCCAGATAGTGGACATCCGGCTTTACGAAGCGATTAAAAAATTCACCGGTGGAAAACATCTTTGGCTCCGTAATTGCGGCTCCACTTTAATCTCACAGGCTTATGACACTTTTTTTGTGACCTTTATTTTTTTCTATTTTGGCGTCAATCTTGATCTCTCGCCCATCCTCAAAATCACCCTGCTTTCTTACGTCTATAAAGCCGCAATCACCCTAGCTTTCATTCCCTTATTTTATATCATGGTAAACACAATAAGAAATTCTTTCATCAAAAGGGCGGCATGGACGTGAAGAGGTATTTTACCCAGCAAAAAATTTGGCTGATCCCCCTACTTGTAGCACTATTTATGACCCCTTTTACGCCGCTGCTCGATCTAGGTATGGCGCGCTATTTTTATAATGGGCACTTCGTGTCCAACTCCCTGACTGAATCTTTCTACACCACTGCTTTGATTCCCGGACAGATGGTAACGGTCCTAGCACTTTTTATTCTTTTACTCTCTTACGTTATGGTAAGGGCGCGCAAGTGGCGTCTCCATGCCCTATACTTGATTTTGACATTAGCTTTAGGTGCCGGATTTATCACACATACCTTACTAAAAGACAACTGGGGGAGGCCCCGCCCCCGTCAAGTCATCGAATTTGGCGGCATTCAGGAATTCCGCCCGTTATGGAAGCCAAATTTCTTCCATCAGCCGGAACCCTCCAAGGCCTTCCCTTGCGGACATTGCACCATGGGGTTCTTCTTTTTTACGTTTATTTTTCTAGGGCGCCGCTTTAAAAAGCCCCTTTTATGGGCAAGCGGTCTTTTTCTGTCGCTCTTTTTAGGCATCGGTATTGGCCTTTCCCGCATAGCGCAAGGGGGGCACTTCTTTTCCGATGTCTTATTTTCCGCTTTAATTATGTGGCTGACGGCTGCGGCCATGGATTGGCTACTTTATGAGGAGCACCAGTGAAAGGATTGACCGAAAGGCAAAGACAGGTCCTTGATTTTATTCAAGAATACATTCAAAGCCGCCGCTATTCCCCGACCTATCGAGAGATTCAGGAGCATTTCGGTTTTTCCTCCCTTGGCTCGGTCTTTAAATACATCAATATTTTGAAAAGAAAAGGGATGCTGACTTCCGAGAAGCAATCAAGCCGTTCCTTAATGCCCAGCGATTTCTCTCTCCATAAAGAAACCGCCGAAGAATTATTACTGCCTTTCATCGGGCATCTTTCTGCCGGAATCCCCATCGAAACCTTCCCTCGCAGTCAAACTTTAGCGGTGCCTCCCCTGCTGGTGCAACATCCGGAAAGCACCTATGTCCTGAGGGTGCGCGGGGATTCTTTTCAAGAAGAGCTGATTGCCGACGGCGATCTCTTGATCGTCGAGGCACGCAATGAGGCTTTAGCCGGTGAACAAATTCTAGGGGCTTTACACGAAAGAAAAACACTGATCAAACATTATTTTCCCGAAGGAAACTCCTTCCGTCTGACATCGCGAACACGGCAAGAAATCGTCGTGCGCCAGGAAGATCTTACGATCCAAGGCGTCTTGGTAGGATTGCTGCGTCTCTTTTAGATGAAGTTATTTTTTCGAAACATCATCAGAATCATCGGATAAACCGTACTCGAAATCTTCCGGATCCGGTTCAAAATCTTCTAAAGTCTTGGACTTATTACCCGTCACCAGACGCACAAAGGAGAGGGAAAGGGCGATTAGGATATAGATCCAGGAAACAGCAAAGAACACAACGGCAAAATATTGCAGCACGCCGTAAAAAATCACAACCGCTGAAAGCACTGTCAGCAAGACCAGCTGAAAGGAGGCCACCCGCAGGCGCAAGCTCTTCAAACTGGGGAATTTCCAGCGGCTGACCATCAAATAGCCGATAAACATCAGCGCAAAAATTAAGATCCAGGCTCTGATGGTGTCATCGAGCGTCCATAACTTAGTAAAGTGCTCGGATAATAAAAATAAATTCAAAGAAACCACAGATGCCGCAGCTGCGGGAATCGGAAGACCGGTAAAGTGTTTCTTATGTGCCGTCGAAAGCTCCGCATCCACTTTCACTTGCTGAGATACCACACTGAAGCGCACCAAACGTAAAACGCCGCACACCGAAAACACCATGGCTGCGGTTGTCAGCAAGAAAGAGAGTTCAGTGCCAGGCGGCATGGAAAACGTTTTCAAGACAATCACAGACGGCGCCACGCCAAAAGAAATGGCATCGGCCAAAGAATCAAAAAATCCGCCGAAATCGCTTTCTGCCTTAATGGCCCGCGCCACAGCTCCGTCCAACAGGTCCGCGAAAACGGCCAGCAGTAAAATACCGGCCGATTGCGTCAAAAGTTGAGCATCCACTTCGCCAAGCGGTGTCATGTTCAACTTAAATATAACAAATAATCCGCAAGAGAGAGCAAAAGCGGTGATCACATTAGGTAACAAATGCACTTTCTTCATAACAGTAGATTATATCCGATTGGCATTAAAAGAACAATTGCACTATATTTTTAGCCTATGAGTCTATTAAAACCCGGCGACCGCTACAAAGATTTTGAACTGCAACGTGTCATTCCATTGACCGAAATTGACTGTTTGCTCAAACAAGGGGTCCACCTTCCGACCGGCGCCCCCTTCATGCACATAGAAAACGACGACACCGAAAACGTGTTCTGCCTATCGTTTCGCACTTTGCCGAACTCTTCTAACGGAGTGGCTCATATTCTTGAACATACCGTTCTTTGCGGCTCCAAGAAATACCCGGTTAAAGACCCCTTCTTTGCCATGACCCGCCGCAGTCTCAATACCTTCATGAATGCCTTTACCGGTTCCGATTCGACGTTTTATCCGGCCGCAACCCAAATTCCTAAAGATTTTTATAATTTGCTAGAAGTGTATTTGGATGCCGTTTTTCATCCCAACTTGCGCGAACTCAGTTTTCTACAAGAAGGACACCGCCTCGAATTCACCGAGCCAAGCGACCCGACCTCTCCACTTGAGTATAAAGGGATTGTTTACAATGAAATGAAAGGCGCCATGTCCTCCCCTGACAGCCGTTTAAGCGATGCCTTTGATAAAGCCCTCTTTCCCGATCTGACTTACGGCTTCAATTCCGGAGGGGACCCGAAAAATATCCCCGACTTGTCTTACCAGGAACTTCTCGATTTTCATCGCACTTACTACCATCCAAGCCGCTGCCTCTTCTATTTTTACGGCAATTTGCCGCTGGAAGGACATCTAGACTTCATCGAAAAGAATGTGTTGTGCACATCCGAAAAAAAAGAAGCAATTCCGCTTCTACCCAAACAACCGCGATTTAAAGAACCTGTACGCTTAGAGATTGGCTACCCGTTTTCCACCGAAGAGGATCCGCTTGAAAAAACGATGTTTTCCCTCGGCTGGCTGACTTGCGATCTGCTGGATCAAGATACCCTGCTTGCCCTTGGCGTCATCAGCATGGCCTTGCTGGATACGGATGCATCCCCTTTAAAAATGGCCCTTTTAAAGTCCGGCCTCTGCAAACAAGTTTTTGCCGGCATGGGAGATGAACAAAGCGAAGTTTCTTTAATCATCACTTTACGCGGTTGCAATTTGGAACAGGGACCCGAAATTGAAAAACTGATTTTCGACACTTTGTCTCAAGTTGTCAAAGAAGGGCTACCCAAACATTTGATTGAAAATGCGATGCATCAAGTCGAATTCCAGCGCAGCGAAATCGACAATGATAATATGCCTTTCGGCCTCGTACTGTTCATGCGCGCCGCACACCTCATTCAGCATGGCGGAAATCCAGAATCGTGCTTGTTCATCCACAGTTTGTTTGACAGGCTCTATGAAAAAGTAGAGGAAAATCCCCGTTATTTGGAATCGCTGATCGAAACCTATTTTCTGCAAAACCCCCACTTTGTGCGCGTGGCCGCGGTTCCTGATAAAACTCTCAATCAAAAAGAAGCCGCAGAAGAAAGGGCACGCCTCGAGCAAATCCAAAACACCCTTGATGATCATAAGAAAGCGCAAATTGTCGCTAAAGCGCAAGAATTACACGATTTTCAAAAAGAGCAAGAGGATGCCGATATCGACATCTTGCCGAAATTAACACTTGCCGATGTGCCGCGCAACGCCACCGATTACCCCCTTCAGGAAGAAAAGATCGGCGCCCTGACTGTTTACCGCCACGATTGTTCGACTAATAAAATCCTTTATGCCGACCTAATTTTCCCCTTACCTTATTTAGAAGAACACGAGCTCCCCTATTTGAAGTTGTTTTCTCTTTTCATGCCGCAAGTCGGATGCGGCGGCCGTTCTTATGTGGACAACCTGGCCTTCATGCAAGCTTACACCGGGGGTGTCGGTGTTTCCCACTCATTGCATATCCAGGCCCACCACTCCGAAACGTTTGCGCCTAGCCTCCAGATTCAAGGGAAAGCGCTCTTCCGCAACCGCAAGCAGCTTTTCCAGATCCTCAAAGAAATGACGGATCCCGACTTCACGGACGCTGAACGGTTAGAAGAGATCCTCACCAAACACGTTACGGGCATCGAAAGCACGTTAAATCAAAATGCTTTGAGGTACGCCATCAGCTTAGCCTCCTCTTCTCTGGGAATGGCTTCCCGCATCAGCTATGCCTGCGGCGGCCTGGAATATTTCCACTCGGTAAAACACATTTTGAATGAATTTACCAAAGACCCTTCATTTCTCATTGCTAAGCTGCAGGAACTAAAACAGCGCATGCTGCAGTTAAAAGGCCCTCATTTAGTGATCTCCTGCGATAAAGAATCGTACAAAGATTTAGCAGATCATGCTTTTTACGGTTTAGCTGAACTTAACGAAATGCCATACCGCCCCTTTAAAGCGGATTATTCCTTACCGGTCGTAGAACCGCAAGCGCGCCTAATCCCCTCCCCGGTGGCCTTTACCTGTATTGCCATGAAAAGTTTGCCCTATACGCATCCCGATGCGCCGGCATTAAGCGCAGCTGCTAAGCTTTTTGACAACGTCGTGCTGCACGCCCTCATCCGTGAGCAAGGCGGGGCCTACGGCGGCGGCGCAGGCAACAATCCCATGGCCGGCATTTTCACCTTTTATTCTTACCGCGATCCAAATATAGCCTCCACGTTCAACGCTTTCGATCAGGCGCTGGAAAAAATCATCGCGCAAGATTTCGATGCCTCCGATCTAGAGGAAGCAAAATTAGAGATTGTCCAGGATTTGGATTCCCCGATCAGCGCTGGCAGCCGCGCCCATGTCACCTACTCCAGGTTGCGTGAAGGAAAAACTTTGCCCATCCGCCAGGCATTCCGCGAACGGTTATTAAACCTTACCGTGGATCAGGTTGCCAACGCCGTTAAAATTCATCTGCTTCCTGCTTACAAAACCGGCATTCCGGTCGTTTTTTCCGGCAAAGAGCTCCTCGAAAAAGAAAATCCCCTCCTTTTATCCCTCGGTAAAGCCCCTCTTAAAGAGCTTAAAATCTAATAAGCATAACCTTTAAGCACCTTAAGCTTGCTCGCATTGCAAACTAATAATTTTATTCGTTATAATTAGACTATAATAATTTTTAATTTGAGGTGAACAGTGGGTTCAATATCAAGCCCAGATCCTAGCCATACAACAGCTTTTACAATGGATGTTGCCAAAGATATCCCTAAGTCGACTTTGGAACTTAAAGATGGAACGATGAGTACGGATGGAAAGACCTATTCATGTTCTGTTGAAATAGGCGGCATCAAACATAAAATATCCATCTCAATAGATAAAAACGAAACGGGGGGAACATCTACTACACGAGCAAAAGTAGAAGACTATATCCGAGCAACAGGGGCAGATGTCATCAAAACATTAGGAGAAACTGAGGCAACTTTAACAACCACTGTTGGCAGCACCCCTGAATCCACCGTTTTAGTTAAAGGGGAAACAGAACCGAAGAGCCTGGGAGAGCTTAGAGACTCACCGGATGCTAAGTTGCAAGCTTTAGGAAATTCTATAGATAAAGTGCAAGGTGCCATTAGAAATGTCTTTACCTCATCCACTCATGCTGAAAATAAAGAAGTTAAAATCGCTTCTCCCTCAGATTCTCGAGCTGCCACCCTTTTAGCAAGCAGTCCTGTTACCAGTGAAAGAAAAGATGTAGAAGGTGAAGCAAAAAGTGTGTCTGCATCTCCTCTACCTGAAACATCAGCTCGACCCCGTAGTAGTGGTGAATCAGCTCCGACTCTTAGAAGAGCTTCAAGCGGAATCGTTTCAGGTGAATCACACTATCAACGTTTAGACGATAAATACGGAGACCAGCCCTGGGATAACGTGCAGTTAAACGCGTTATGCAACACTGTCAAATCTGAAATGAAAACATATAAACCTCCTGTGTCCATTGCATCTGATAATGCACTGAAAATGGATGCATTACAAAATAAACGCCTCGATATCTTTGTAAAGGCTCAATTAAACGCTGTTCGGCAAAGTGACCCTAAAAAAGCCTTGGATATGCAAACTCAATTCTCTTCATTAAAAGCATACAATGAGAAGAAGGAATTTATTGAAAAACACAATCTGCTCGACCCCATAACGTCATCAAGTAAGGAATCAACTTCCGCTTCAACTACGGTATTTTCAATTAAAGTTGAAAGAACTGGCTTGCCTGTAGTTTCTTCCCCGGAAGAGCTTAAACTGCCATCCCCTCCTCCATTAGGACCGCCTCCCCCCTCTGGATTGCCGCCACCGCTCCCTGGTAACTCATCGCCTTCTACTACTAGAACAGAATCACCTGATGAAGAATACGAAATCTACGATCCCACTGAAGATATAGATCCTGCTCCTCCTCCCAGTGGGTCTCCCTCTACAGAAGAGCCTCCGCCAATAAGTGGGTCTCCCCCACCTCCTCCAGCAGGACCTCCCCCTCCAGTAGGAGGGCCTCCTCCTCCCCCACTCCCTCCTTCAGCAGAACGTGCCGCGTCTACACCCTCATCTGGCACAAAGGATGATCTCCTAAAAGCAATTCGTAAGGGGAAGACTCTAAAATCTGCAGGTGCTAGGGATGCAAAACTGACGGAAACAAAAGAATCCACTACTAAAGAAGAACCCCCAGATCTTGCCGATGCCCTAAGTAAAGCCATGGGCGCCAGACGTAAAGACATGAGAGAAGACATGGTAAATGAAGAGGAGGATAAAGAGGAATGGGATTAAAATTATTTCTTCACGATAACGCACGTAACGGTTTTGTCATTCCCCCCCATGCTGATCATCATGCCATGCGGCAAATGGGGAGACACCTGATTGGCGGCTTTACCGGTCAATTGATGCACTAAGTCCACCAGCTGGCGTACACCGGTGGCGCCCGTCGGATGCCCGAAACCGCCCAAACCTCCCGAAAGATTAGTTGGAATCTTGCCTTGAGGAGATGTGTTCCCCTCTTCAATAAAGTGCGCGCCCCTTCCCTGCGGAGCATAGCCGATCGCCTCCAGCGCTAAGAGCGCCGTGATCGTAAAGCAATCATGCACTTCCAAAAGGCCTATGTCTTCTTTCGATAAACCGGCTTTTTCCAAGGCTTGATGGACGGCAATACGCGTCGTACCCAGCACTGTCCAATCTTCGGGATCTTGGGTGATATCGGCTTGCGCGCCGTAAAGGGAGACAATTTCAACCGCGTCTTCTTTCTTAATCCCGGCCTTCTTTAAGCCTTCTTCGGAAAAAAGAGCCACAGAAGAAGCGCCATCGCTGACTTTGGAACAGTCATAAAAATTAAGGTAGGGTACAAAACGTTTAGGATCGGGTGGCGTCATGCCTAGAGCTTCAAGATTCTCCGCTTTGTTTTGAAACTCCTGAGCTTTGGGATTCTTGCGGGCATTGAGGATATTCTGCTCATACCACTTGGCCATGCCGCGACGGGTCTCATCATAGCCATATCGCTCATAATAGGCGCCGGCTCGGCGGGCAAAAATACCGGGGAAAAAATGCGCCGCTCCCTCCTTTCGTTCTTTGCTGTAATAAGCGGCTCCGGCCAAAGCATCGGCGCCATAAACAGACTTAAGGGCATTTTGCATCTCAAAACCGGCCACCAAGACCGCATCGGCAGTATCGGCTAGAATGGCATTGACGCCCATCGCAATGGCGCGTCCACCGGTACCGCAGGCCCCTTCGACGGCGGTGCACGGTTTTCCTTGCAATGAGGGTGCCATAAAGGGTAGAAAGCCGGGTAAGTTGGCTTGCTGGATAAATCGTGCCGACATAAAACTGCCGATCACGCCTTCATCAAAGGCGGGATGGGGGATTTGCGCCATTGTGCCTTGGGCGGTCTCTGTCAGATACTCTTCGAAACCGCGCAGACGCTCCGGATTGAATTCTTTGCGTCCTGATCCCATAAACGTCGTGTTATAGCCGGCTGCAGCGTAGACCTTTTTTCTCATCGGACAGCCTCCTCAGGAATATAAGCATTATCGGGTCCATATAAATGATAAAAACCGTTCATGATAACGGTGTTGATATCTTCTATGCGATGGGCCACGCCATCTTTAACGAGGCGGCGGGCGAGATCGCGTGATTTGACAAGATGCTGCTGCGCCAGACGTGCTTGCGGCGTTTCCATTTGGAAGAGTTGCTCAAAATACGCCTGCAACACTTTCTCTTTCCCTTTCTGTTTGGAAAGGGCTTTCCAGGGAAGATGCCCTTTAGGAAGCGTCCCTAATAAATTACCGGGCAAATCGACGTAGGCTTTTTTCTCTAAGGAATACACTTGCTTCATGGCATGCCCTTCATAGGAGAAAAAGCCGGGCTTTTGCGTGCCATCCGGGTGCTGGCCGCCGGTGATGCCGCCCTTTACCATCCGGTCAATTAAGTCGGAGTGGAAATGAATGCCTAAATACCGGTTCATGATCTTCATTACTTTTTGCAGCACCTCAATGCCCACATAATCCAGCAATTGGAAGATGCCCATGGGACGCACCAGCAATTCTTGCGTGATTTGGTTCATCAAACAGATGGCGTTAACTTGCGGCATTTCCCGTTCCAGCTGCGCCGTTTCTTGCAAAGCCAGGTCGATCTCGCGCAAGAAATGGCCATTGCCGATAAAACCGGCTACATCTCGGGAAAACACTACGATTTTCCCCAAACGCTTGGCCAGTTCTTCGGCCAGTTGGGTCAGTTCGGGAGCGGTGTCTTGAGCAGGAATGATTTCCAGCAGCTTCTGCACAGCAGGGGGATTATAAAAATGGTAACCGATCAGACGCCCTTTCAAACCGCTTTTTTCAGCGATCACGCCGATCGGAATAGAGGAGGTGTTGGTGAAATAGTAGGCGTCGGGCAAACTCACTTTATTCAATGAAGAAAATATTTGGGTCTTCAGATCAATGTCTTCAATAACAGCCTCAAAGATTAAAGTAGAGTTTTTGGCAGACTCTAGGGTTGTTTCAAAACGTACATTATCGACAGCCCCTTGAACGAAGGCGTCGATCACTTCTTGATTGCTGACCAACGCCGCATTATCAGCATACCACTCACGCAGTTGATTGATGCTGCGCTCGGCGTAGCGCCGGATTTGCGTGCGTAAATAAGTGCGCAATCCGGGAAAGGCGGCCTCATTGGCATCGATCAATGTCAGGACATACTGTCCGGAGCCGACCTGGCCTAAAGTTTTCGCTTCCAGACGGGAAATTTCTTCCAAGAGCAACAGGGCAATCCCACTTCCCATCTTTCCGGCCGCTCCTAAGACAGCCGCTCGTTTTAACGCATTATCCAGCATGAGCCTTCCTTGTACTTTTTTCGATAAAGGCAGTCATGGCCGCTTTCCGTTCCGGAGTGGCAAAGCAGAGACCGCATAAGCTTTTTTCATATTCCAACGCTTCGTTTAACCCCATGGACTGGCCGTGATTAATCGCCGCTTTCCCTTGCGATAAGGCAAAAGAGGAATTTTTAGCGGCCTGCTGGGCAACGGCAAAACAGGCGCCGCTTAACGCCTCAGGTTTAAATACCCGATTAACCAGTCCTAAAGAGAGAGCTTCTGCAGCATCGATATGTTTACCGGTGAGGATCAATTCTTTGGCGTGGCGCGTGCCGATGGCTCTTGCCAAACGCTGCGACCCGCCGAATCCGGGAATGATTCCCAAAGTTACTTCGGGAAGTCCGAGCTTGGCCGTTTCGCTGGCATAAATAAAATCGCAGGCCAGCGCCATTTCCAATCCTCCGCCCAGGGCATATCCATTCACGGCGGCAATGGTCAGAAATGGAGAATGCTCCAAAAGATGAGCGGCCCTTTGCCCTAAACGGCAAAAATCCAGCATCTCGTGTGTTTCCATCTGCTCCATTTCTTTGATGTCGGCGCCGGCGATAAAGGCTTTTTGACCTTCTCCGGTAATAATCAGCACGCGCAAGGCGTCTTTAACGGCCTGCCGCTCCAAAAATCCCGCAAGTTCTTGAAGCACAAAGCGGTTCAAAGCATTTAACGCTGCCGGACGGTTGATGGTCAATAGACCGACGCCGCCATCTTTCTCATATCTTAAAGTTTCCATAGCTTCCTCTTATCCACTGGATACCAGAATTTATTTAGCCTTGCAAGGAAAGGCTTGATCGAGGATAAGTAAAAAAAATTTTGACTCCCTTATGACCACGCCAGGAAAAAAATTTCGCCAAGCCCTTAAAGACGAACAACCGCTGCAAGTGGTCGGCGTAATCAACGCCTATGTCGCCATGATGGCTGAAAAAATCGGTTTTAAAGCCCTCTATTTATCCGGTGCCGGTGTTGCCAATGCGTCGTATGGATTGCCTGATATTGGACTGACAACGCTAGACAATGTAGTAGAGGATGTGCGCCGCATCACAGACGCCATAGACCTGCCGTTATTAGTTGACATTGACACCGGCTGGGGAAATGAGCGGATGATCGCGCGGGCCATCAAAGCCGTGGAAAAGGCCGGTGCGGCTGGCATCCACATTGAAGATCAGAATGCAGATAAACGCTGCGGCCATCTTCCCGACAAGCGGCTAGTGTCTACCGAGGACATGTGCCTCCGTATCAAAGCGTGCCTTAGCGCCAAAAAGGATCCCCACTTTGTGATCATGGCGCGCACGGACGCTTTTGCTAATGAAGGCTTGGAGGGCGCTTTGAAA
This sequence comes from Waddlia sp., assembly GCA_041738095.1. Classification (GTDB taxonomy): domain Bacteria; phylum Chlamydiota; class Chlamydiia; order Chlamydiales; family Waddliaceae; genus JTS-AC334. The sequence goes on along the minus strand of JBGSQP010000009.1, from coordinate 64,587 downwards.
AGGTTGCAGGCTTATAAACAAGCAGGCGCCGATATGCTTTTTCCCGAGGCATTAGACTCTTTGCAAGCGTATCAAACGATAAAAAACATCATCGGTCTGCCGCTTTTGGCCAACATCACCGAATTTGGCAAAACGCCCCTATTTACAAGAGAAGAATTACAAAAAGCCGGCATCGACATTGCTCTTTATCCCCTTTCAGCTAACCGTGCGATGAATTTAGCTGCTTTAAAAGTTTTTGCCGCGATCCGAGATCAAGGCACGCAAAAAGAATTACTGGAAGAGATGCAGACGCGTGATGAGCTGTATCATTTTCTGAATTATCAATTAATGTGAGGAAAAAATGGTAGAGACTAAAGAAAAGAAAAAAACGGGCGGCCTGGCCGGCATTGTGGCCGGAGATTCCGCCATTTGCTTATGCGGGGCCGAAGATGAAAGCTTGCTATACCGCGGCTTTCCGATTGAAGACTTGGCGCAGTATGCCTCTTTTGAAGAAGTCGCCTGGCTATTATTAAGAGGCACTCCTCCCACAAAACAGGAGCTGCAAGCCTACCGCCAGAAGTTAAAACCCCTGCGCGATCTACCGCAAGCTGTCAAACAAGTGCTAGAGATCATTCCGGGCTCTACCAATATGATGGACGTGATGCGCACGGGCTGCTCGGTGCTGGGCAACATCGAACCGGAACAAGCCGGCGGCGATCCGTTCCGCGTAGCGGACCGATTGCTCTCCTGCTTTGCGTCAATCCTGCTTTATTGGTACCACTTTCATCAAACGCACAAAAGGATCGATCTAAATACCGGGGAAGATACGTTGGCAGGCCACATACTGCATCTCATCTTGCAGAAAAAACCGAAAGAGCTGCACGTCCAGGCGATGAACAGTTCTTTAATTCTCTATGCCGAACATGAATTTAATGCCTCTACTTTTACGGTGCGTACGATCGCCAGCACGTTACCGGATTTTTATTCCGCCATTTGCGGCGGCATCGGCGCCTTGCGCGGCGCGCTGCATGGAGGGGCCAATGAACTCGCATTGCAGTTGATCCAAAAGTTTAAAACGCCGCAAGACGCCGAGAAAGGCATCAAGTTGATGCTGGAAAAAAAAGATCTGATCATGGGTTTTGGACACCGTGTGTACACGACATCGGATCCCCGCTCTCCCATCATTAAAGAATGGGCGCAAAAATTAGCGCAAGACACAGGCGAAACAACGCTATTTCCTATCGCCGAAAAAATCGAAGCGGTGATGCGAAGTGAAAAACATCTCTTTCCCAATCTCGATTTCTACAGTGCATTGGCCTACCATTACATGGGCATTCCTACGCCGATGTTCACTCCGTTATTTGTGATGGCGCGGATATCGGGCTGGTCTGCGCATCTACTGGAACAGCGTGCTAACAATAAGCTCATACGCCCCTCCAGCAACTACACCGGACCGGAGAAAAGAAAATGGATTCCAGTAAAGTAGATGAAGCCATTGTTAAAATCGCCGCCTTTGCCTCAGCGGATCTGACCCCTAGCGAAGAGGCCGTCCAGACGGCGGCCCTTTGCCTGGCAGACACTTTAGGCTGCGGCATTTTAGCTTTAAAGTATCCTGCCTGTACCAAACTTTTAGGGCCTATCGTTCCAAACGCCACGTTGCTAAATGGCGCGCGCGTCCCGGGCACCCCTTTTGTGTTAGACCCGGTAAGGGCGGCCTTCAATATCGGCACGATGATCCGCTGGCTTGACTATAATGACACTTGGCTGGCTGCCGAATGGGGGCACCCTTCCGATAATTTGGGCGGACTGCTGGCTGTTGCCGACTATTTGGACCGTAATGGAGAAGAACTTTATGTGCGCGACCTTTTGGAAGCCATGATCAAGGCCCATGAAATCCAAGGGATTTTGGCGCTTGAAAACAGCTTTAACCGGATCGGTTTTGACCATGTAATCCTGGTGAAAGTCGCCACGGCCGCTGTAGCGGCCCAGCTTCTAGGAGGTTCTCAAGAGCAGATCCAGAACGCTGTCTCCAACGCTTGGATCGATACCGGACCTTTGCGCACCTATCGCCATGCGCCCAATACCGGTTCCCGCAAATCGTGGGCAGCCGGCGATGCCACCAGCCGCGGTGTACAATTGGCCTTGCTGGCCCTACGCGGCGAAATGGGGTACCCAAATGCCCTGACGGCTAAAAATTGGGGGCTTTATGATGTGCTCTTTAAAGGCCAGTCTTTTTCCTTATCGACTTCTTTTGACAGCTACGTGATGGAAAATATTTTGTTCAAGATCGCATTTCCGGCAGAGTTTCATGCGCAGACAGCTGTGGAAGCAGCCCTTGAACTCTATCCAAAAATAAAAGGCAAATGGGAAGAAATCGACAGGATCGAAATAGAAACCCATGAATCGGCCCTGCGTATCATCGATAAAACCGGTCCGCTGCTCAACCCCGCCGACCGGGATCATTGCCTTCAGTACATGGTGGCCATTCCATTACTTTTCGGCACCTTGAACGCAGACCATTATGAAGATCAAACGGCGCAAGATCCACGTATCGATGCATTAAGAAAAAAAATGATCGTACTGGAAGACCCGCAATATTCTCTCGATTATTTGGATCCGGATAAACGTTCCATTCCAAATAAAATTACCCTCCATATGAAAAATGGGGATATGATAGGCCCGGTTGAAGTGCACTATCCGCTTGGCCACCGCAGAAGGCGCCAAGAAGGGATTCCTTTGCTCTTTGATAAATTTAGAAAAAATATGAGCACGCACTTTACACCGGCCAAAACCCATGAACTCGTCGCATTATTTAAGGATTTTGAAACCCTTAAAAAATTACGGGTCAGCAAACTAATGGAGATATTCACGTGAAAAAAATATTACTTAGCAGCTGCTTGCTATTGACGTCTATGCTCAGTGCGGAACTGCAGATTTTAGAAGTACCCAATGAAATCGGCGCCGGTACGCGCGGAGCCAGCTTGGGAGCCAAAGCGATCCAAATTGCCGCCCTGAACAAAAAAAGCGACTATTTCAAAAAACACCCGGTGAAGATAGTCCAGGTGGAAAATGATTGTCTGCATGAAGAAAACACGACTCCTTTCGCGAAACAGATAGCCAAAATGAAATGTGTTTACGAGCGCGTCATTAGAGAAGTGAATCAAAGCGTTAATAAAGGGTTTACCGTGGTTTTAGCCGGCGACCATAGCACGGGCGCAGCGACCATTGCCGGCATTAAACAAGCCTTCCCAAAAAAACGGCTGGGAGTCGTCTGGATTGACGCACACGCCGATATTCACTCTCCCTATACCACACCCTCCGGCAACATGCATGGAATGCCTTTAGCGATTGCTTTATCGCAAGACAACCAGGAAAAGCAAATCAATGAAGTGGACGAAGAAACTGCCGCCCAGTGGGAATTGATGAAACAGTTTGGCGGCGCCAAACCGAATGTGCTCCCTTCCGATCTAGTTTACATGGCCGTGCGTGACACGGAACCTCCCGAAAACGAACTCTTGCGCAAGCACCATATCAAGAATTATTCGGTCGGTGAAATTCGCAATACGGGAGCTGCCAAAGTGGCAAAAGATACTCTAGAACGGCTGCGACGCTGCGACCTGATCTACGTTTCATTTGATGTCGACAGCATGGATTCCAGCTTGTCCAAAGGCACAGGAACTCCTTCAAAAGGCGGCCTGACCAATCAGGAAGCCGAAATCATTATCAGAGACCTGCTTAAATCCCCTAAAACCTGCTGTTTGGAAATCGCCGAGGTGAATCCTTTGCTTGATCGAGAAAACAAGATGGCGGAGATGGCCTTTGAAATTTTGCAAAATGCGACGGAACATAAACGCTAATCCAATAGAGCCGCAGAGATTCTTCTCTGCGGCCGCTATTTTCATTGTTTTTCAGCAATGATCATTAACCCTTCTCTGCCATCTAAAGCCAAATCTGTTTCATGATGAGGCTTATCCATGTAAAGCGATGTCATGATGCTGAATCCTTGAGCCTTAAGCTCCCGCTCAAGAGTGGCTTGATCGAAGGTGTGATACGGCTTCCTTAAAAAACCACAGACCGGATGCACTTTTTCCGGATCAGGGAAAAAACCGGGCCATTCACTTCCGTGGGCTTTATTTTCTTCGTAGGCCTCGGCCAGATACTTCAAATAGGGTGAGGATACCGTGATGTACAGCTTGCCTCCCGGCTTTAAAAAGGAGTGAAGACGCTGCAAGCCTTGACGCACTTCTTCGGGGGAAAGAAAATGGAGCACGCTTTCGATCATCACCGCATCAAACGGCTGACCGCCGACGCTCTCGAGATCCTTATCGAGGAAGCTCCCCTGGACGAATAAGACATCTCCAAATTTCGGATGACTTTCCGCAAGGGATTGAAATTGTTTCTGGGCAGCGGCCACGTGTCCTTTGTCCAAATCAAGCGCCACAACAGAGGCTGGTGAATGCGCAATAAGGGCCGTTTTTAAGCCGAAACAGCAGCCGATTTCCAGCACGTGTTTTGGTGGGCGGGTATGGCAAAAATCAAGAAAAGACTTGGTCAAATCGGTGCAAAAACAATAGGTGCATCCCATTTTATTCAACGTCTTGATCGCATGGCGTTCAGGATTGATCGCCCCCACCTGCAAGCCATAGTCTCGCATCGTAAGCGCTTCGCTGACCCGATCTTGATCCAGCTCTTCCCGCTTGGCTTTACGCGCCAAGGTGCCTTCCGGAAATTGATAAGGCGCCGGATCCCCATCGATTTTTTCGCGCACTTTTAGAATGGTAGACATGCCTCCCATATCCGTAGAGCCAAATTGCCCCTTCAAATCGAGCATCGGTATGCTGTTATCAGGCACAGGCATAGACATCTCATGCATGCGAAACATCGTCTCCGTTCCCATGGTCATATAACCTGGAACCAGTTTTTGCATCTTTTCATCCAAACCTTCGGAACGCATCCCCAACATATTGGGAAGATTATGCCCCATCTGGTTCATGGTATGGTGGGTCATGTGGCAATGCATCATCCAATCGCCGGGATTATCCGCTAGAAATTCCACCACTCGTGTAGAGCCTACCGGAACAAGCACTGTAGTTTCCGGCAAAATAGCTGAAGAATCAGCAACCCACCCGCCATCGGAACCGATCACCTTGAACTTATATCCATGCAGATGAATCGGGTGATGGTCTGTGGTGCTCAAGTTCCCGAAACGAATAAACACCCGGTCGCCCAGTTCTGCCAATAAAGGCGCTGTGGCCGGCATTACTTTTCCGTTCATAGTGAGGACATTAAAATCGATCATTTCAAAAGGATTAGGACGTGAAGCACCCACATCCACACGCCATTCATGAAGAAAAATCACAAAATCCCGGTCGGGCCTTTTGGCAGGATCCATTTCCCTATGATGCACGACAATCATGCCGTTCAATCCCATCGCTTCCTGGTTCATGATATCGAGATGGGAGTGGTACATGAAAGTGCCGGGCTCGGCGAACGTAAAGGAATAAACAAAGGTTTCACCCGCTAGGATCGGCGGCTGTGTCAGTCCGGTCACTCCGTCCATCCCGCATGGCAAAACTACACCATGCCAATGGACGGTGGTAGGAGCCGGAAGTTTGTTCGTAACGTAGATTTTTACACGGTCACCGGCGGCCACTTCGATCAATGGCCCCGGAACGGAGCCATTATACCCCCAGGCATGGATCTTTAAACCGGGCGCAACTTCCCATTCCAAAGGCTCTGCGATCAGGTGAAAAACTTTCACACCATCAACAACTTGATAAGGAAGCTTCGTCCCATTCGGAACAATCGCCGGGGTATACTCTTTGTAGGGCTCGGCCGGAGCCAAGGTTTTATTTTCCCAAGGCAAAGGAACTTGGGCAAAAAAATTGCAGAGTAGAAAGCCTAATAAAACACCCATTATGATCCTCCGTTCACAAGTTTTTCCAATTCTGTGCTTGCCTTGAGGCAATCGAGCAGAACTTTAAATTTTCTTTCTTCCACTTCGATCTCTTCCCGCTTTGCGGAAAGCACATCAAAGACCCCTTTCTGCATCCCGTTGTAGTATTTAAGGGTATTGCGGGTAATGTCTTCGGCCAAAGGCAACAATTTATCCGCTAGATGCTGATAGACCTCGCAGGCATGCTTCAACCGGTAGGCGGCCAGCCGCGCTTTAGATCTCAACTCGATGGTTTCAGCTGCATATAATTGCATCAGCTGCCACATTTCCGCTTTCCCCTTGGCCTTTTGCGCGCCGCCCCAATCGAAAAGAGGCAACCCAAAAACTACCTGCGGACCTGTATACCATTCTCCGGAGGGTTCTCTTTCGGCGTGCACACCCGCCCCGCCTTCTATAAAAACCGTATCGGCAACTTTGATTCCGCTATGCGCCGCCAGCGCTAACAAGCGGTACCGTTTAGCCTGCAGTTCAAAATTGGCAAAAATCACTTTTTCTTCCAAACATTCCGGCACTTCAATGAGCAACGGTGGCAATTCTGATGAGACATTCCATGTGCTGCAAGTGCCGTTAAGTCCCAATAAAACCTGTAACGCCTCTTTCGCTTCATAAGCGGCAATTTCAGCTTCAAACAATTCCAAAGCAGAGGTCTCATACAGCAGCTGATACCTTTCCCGTTCCAATCCCGTAATGTTTCCAGCCTGATCCAGCCTTTTTGCAAACTCAAACGCTGCCAAAGCTGCCTCTTGCAACAATTTTTTCTTTTTCAATAACAGTTCTTTGGTCTGTAAGGAAACAAAAGCCGTCTTTACGCCGGCAATGAGATTGATCACCAAACCTGCCACTTCCGCTTTAGCCGCTGCCCGTTCGGCAAGCGCCATTTTCTTTTTCAGCGGCATCAGGCAGATTTCCAGAATATTCTGCATCAATCCCGCCTCTACCATATAGTGGGAGAGATGATCGTAACGGATAGCCAATTCGGTTAAAGGATTTTTCAAAAGAGACGCTTGCGCCAGATCGGCCTGCGCGATTCCCACTTGTTCATAGGCAGCCTGTAAACGGGGATTATTTAGAAGAGCGGTGACCAGGGCCTGCGGCAGGGTCAGCTCTTGCTCATCAAGTTCACGGCATTCGATCTGCCGTTTCCAGGAGATTTCTTGACCGGTACGGCAACGGACCGTTTCCCGAACCTGTTGCAAGGAACGGCAGGGGTTCGTCGAAAACGGCATACAACCGGAAAGCGTGATCGAAAGAGAAATCAAAAATAAAATGCGCATAGATATTATCTATGGCAGCCTTCCACATTCAGGGCAAGCTTAAGAACTTCTATTTTTTAGGCGGCTCAATTTTCAAGGAGACTAGCAATTTATTAAATGCCGCATCCGCCATTTCCTCAGCAGTTTCCTTCCCTAAAGCCTTTTCTTCTATTATTTTTCCCATCTCTCTTGAACTCTTAGCCTTTTTACCTGCATCAATCTTATATTTTTTATTTGCTTTCGCAAAGTCCGTATAAAACTCTTTTTCTAATTCTTTAAATTCCCCTTTGATCCCCACTAATTTTTCCTTGTGTTGAAGTATTTCAGTTGAGTTTGGGTTCGGGTTATTCCTAAGCTCTTTCCTCATCGCAGCCAGAATTTTTTGTTCCTCCATAACAAGATCTTGCTTTTTACCGGCTATTTTCAAACCCGCCTCAATTTTAGGTAGATATCCCGAGATAACTTTATAAGTCCTTTGTATTTCAGCTAGATTCTTGTCATCATTTCCCTTGGAGCCTATTATTTCTTTAGGAGTTTTTGACTCATCCTTACTTAGCTTTTTGATCGTCTTTTTTATTCCCAAAAAAAGTGCTGTTAAATCCCCAATGCCCTCCTCAACTAAAGGTAAATCTTGGACGACTAACGATAGTGAATCGGAAATATCCTTAAGGTTTTTTAAATCAGGCAAGTCTGCTATCTCCTTTTCTATAGCTTCGCACTCTTTTCTCACTTTTTCCATCGATGTTTTTTTCGATTGGAGAGCGACCAAACCTGTCTCCAATTGTTTCACATCTTCTGAGCCGGACTCCTTATTTAATTTCCCCTCAAGTTTTTTTATTTCTTTATCTAGTTTTGATAATTCACTTTTAAGCTCCCCCATGGTTTTCGAGGGTGCCATCAATTCATTTTGCTTTTGCTTTAGAGCATCGGTTTTTTTATCTGCGGCGGAAAGCTTTGTTTTTACCTCTATATTTAACTCCATTAGAGCCTCCCGAGGGTTGCTCAATCGATCTGGAGGAGAGACATCCGGATTATGCAAATATTCGAATACATTTGTTAAATGTGACTCAATAGTAGGCAATGCTGCAAAAGTTGATGATAATTTAAAACTCCCACTTTGGTGATGCATGATGCCAAATAGACTATTCCTGATCTCTTGGGGATCTATAGTTTTTCGCTCCTGACTTTTAAATTTTTCAACTTCCTTTATATCCTTAATTAAATCTTCCGTTTTTTTACCCTTTGTCGCTTCATTTTTTGGCGGTTCCGCCGATTCCTTGACTTCTTTCTTGCCGATGAAACTCATTACTTTTTGAGAGGCCTTTCTTCCAAAACTCGCCAAAGATCTACTTGAGTTTTTTGAAATTTCTGCATCAATCAATGGTCGCAAACTCCCCGAGGACTCTGATTTCCCTATTTGAGGGCTCTGCGGGATGATCGTGCCGATGGCAGCACTTTCTGTACTGATTTTCGCTTTGTTTATTTTTAAGTCTGCAATCGGTTCTTGCGACCGGGCACTGGGCAATTTCATGACTGTATGGGAGATCCCGACGCCCTCTTTACTGGGCTGAGGCTCACCGGGTGGCGCTAAATTTGCGGATATTTTTACACTTTGCAAGCTTGTTTTTTGGTCCGGAATGCTGGATTCTTTAATCTGAGGCGCTTCAGGGGCCGCTGCTTCGAGTGTCTCCTCTCGTGAAAAACTCACTGTTGGAGCGAACGCGCCTTCACTTGGATTAAAAGATGAAGAACTCGCCATACCCACCCCCTTTAAAATATTTATTATAACATCAGCAACTAATTTCCCTTTATTTTTATTTAACAAATAAATATTATAATGATTCCTTTATAATGGAATTGTTGATGACTTTAAGATTAATTGAAATAAAGCCGGAACCTCTTAGTATCAAAGAGTATGTCCAAAACGGAGGAGATGCTAAGAAACTTTCTGCTTATCTTGAAAAGATCTCGTTTCCACTCCAAGAATTCGAAAAGGAAGTTCACCACCTAAATCTTTATCGCATTGCTGCTAAATACCTTCCCATTTCCGAAGAAAGAAGCCATCTATTTAAGTTATTTAAAGAGCGCGTCCTGAGAAATAAATCTTATGACCCTCTGCTCTATTATTTTTCACTTGAGCACCGTTTATATAAATTAGCTGAACAGTTTTTTAAATTCGGCTGCGCTATCAATGCGCAAGAATTGGGAAATGGGTGCACCGCGCTTCACTTGGGCTGTGGCCGTAATGATCCGAAGATGGTGAAATGGCTGCTAAATCATCAAGCAAACCCCAATATAAAAAGTGGAAATCATGGAGAAACGCCTTTTCATATCTCTTGCACACTAGGCGCCCTCAATATTTTAACTTTGTTGTTGCAAAAGGGAGCCCTCCTTAAAGAAACATCCGCAAGCGGCCAAACAGGCCTGCACTACGCCGCTTCCTATGGACAATTGCAAACTGTTTCTTTTTTACGCAAAAAAGGACTTTCACTGCGCACATTAAATGCGCAAAATCAATCCCCTCTACACATCTCCTGGATGGAAGGTCATAAAAAAGTGTCCCGATATCTCATCGATCACGGGGCCATAATCAACCAGCTCTATCGGATAGAATCGACACATCTACACTTCATGGAAGAGACTCCATTAGAACCTTTACCCATTGTGGAAGTTGAAGAATTACTAACGCTCTTTGACCGTATCAACTTTTCAGAACCTGAAAAACCGGGGTATCGGGATCCTAAATATATCAAAGGGGATGTGTTGGACCCGGAGACACAATCGTTTTGCCTCATTCCCCCAAGTGAATTGCGGGAAAAAATGGTCTGCTTTATCGAGCGCATAAAAAAAAGAGAGGCATGGGTCGGCACTCCTAAAAACCCTGTGGAACGGACTGAATGGTATCTTTTATTGGAAAATAAACTGAAATACATCATTCAAAACTGTAAAGAACAGAAAGAAACGAATGACCCTACCCCCTTTGCCCCCCAAGTGATCGAACTGGCTCTCGCCGGATTTTGGTGCGGTGGTGAAAACATGCAGGAATCGCAATTCCAAATCGATCTGACCAAAGAGGCGCCCGCAAATTTAAAAGAGCAGATTATCGATCAATTAAGGCTCTTTAAAAGAGAGGTCGTAAGCTCCCTTTTGGATCAGAGTTTCAAGCACAATGTGAACTGTCAAAATGCCATTTTACAATGGATCGATACCGAAGCGGGAATTCCGGAGAAAAAAAATCAGACCAAATCGTATTTTCACGATCACTTTGCCCAAGAGGCCTCTAAAACATTAAACCGGCCCGATTATATCAAAGCATTTTATGCCAGCTACACACCCCAAGCCCTACTGGACGTCATCGACTACCAAGTCAACAAGTCCCCTCTGATAAGTAAATTTTTAATCTTGGATTTTTTTAAGGAAAATATCCCTGCCGATTTTCACCCCCAAGTTGAGAAAAGGGAACGGGAGTATGCCTTTTTAGGGGAAGTATCTGACGCTAAAGGCAAAATCAAAAAATCTTACCTTTTGGATCTATTGATCCTTTTTGGGGTTCTGAAAGAGATTACTTAAATCACTGCGCCGCAGATCCCAATGTCTCTAATATTATACAGTTAAATAAAAACATTACCTAAATTTATATAATAATTTTAAATATTGTTAGAATATATGGTATAATGTTTTTAAAAGGATGTTTGATTATGGGTACAGTATCAAATTCTCCATTGCCGCCACCTGACCCCCAACTTAATCCGGTTGCAGACGACTCAACTACAAAGAAATTCAAATTTAATCTTTCGGAGGGCACGCAGCCGGAAGGCGCGCAGCGCGGAAGAAGCCCTTCCACCGCTCCGCAGAGAACCGCCTCTAAAAGAGCCCTTCTAGGAAGAACCTTGAGCCAGGCCATCATAGGGAAAAAGGTGGGGGACAATATCAGATCTACCATCTCTACGACTATGACAGAAGCGGAACAATCTCAAGCCAAGATAGCCACAGAAATCGTAAAAATCGTTGTGGGCATGGAACATATCAGCGGAAAAACAGGCCTAACGCCTGAAAAGGCTACAGTTGCTGTAAAAGCGGAATTGGCCACACGACTGGAAGTCTTAAGTAAACCTTTTAAAGAAAGTAGTAAAGCAGCTAAAACCGCTCAAAAACTTTTGGGTTTCTCGAATTTCCTCACCGGCGAAAAGACGGCGAAGAATGTAAGTTCTGTGCATGTTAGCGCACAAGAAATGATGCGTTCTGCAGAAGAATCCATCAAAGGTCATATCAAAAACCAGCTAAATAACGACATGGTTTACAATAAATATTTTGGATAAGGCGTTTTTGCAATGTCCCTAAAATAGGATAAGCGTTTCATACCATTTTACGACGTGATAGAAAGAAGGCCCCATACTCATAACCCCCCTTTCTTTTTAAGAATTGTCCAGTCCAAGGTTAAATCGGAATCTTGTAAAGGCAAAGACTTCAAGGCACCAAGGGAGATTTTCCAGCCTAATTTTTGAGCTGCCTGGCGCTTTACGATTTGCACAATTTTCGCTTGTTTTTCTCCAAAACTTAATTTTTGAATCATTGGTCCCTGAATTTTACCCCCCAGCCTGCGGCAGTAAAATTCACATAAATCTCCTTCGATTTGAGGGATAAAGAGGCAAAACTCCAGGTGTTGAGTCTCGATCGAAAGGGAACCTAACGAGATTTCTCTTCCTCCCTTTTCTAAAAGGCGTCTGAATTCGGGAATGGTAAAAGAAAGGCGCACTTTAAGATGATGCTTCCGGTCGCATATCCCCGAAGTGCCGCGCAAAGGGCGTATTTCAGGAAGCTCTTCTGCGCCATCGAAAAACTTTAGCCACATGAGCGCATAGGCATCCGTTAAAAACCCATTTTCTTGCAGCTCGTAAATCTTTTGTTTGGGAAAATATTCCAAGCGTATCTGCTCCATCACCGTTTCACCGCGCAGCGGCAGATTCAGTAGTTTGCTAATTTCCCCTTTCCCCTTCCCCCATAATACGACCAGCTGGAAAAGTTCCTCTTCATTATTGATGCCTAAAAAGGTGTCTTGTTTAAGAATTTCCACCATGGCTGCATGAGGAATGGCAGAGAACCTCTCTTTTTGAGCCACTACGGCAAAATGACAGGCTATGGTACGGCACGCCTTTTGGAACCAAGGATCTTTGGGAGAAAAAGGATAATCCAGGACCAGTGTCAACATCGCCTCGATATCTTCGGAAAGTGGTTTTTTGGCCAAAATAGCCCCTGCAGCACAACAGATATCCTCATAAACCAGCTGATTGCCCAGATGCCAAAGCTCCACCAGATGCTCTTCGGAAACATGAGGTGATACAACGGAGGGATTCACTGTAAATTCCAGCATCAGCCGGATCACGGCCGCGGGATATTCGGAAAAATCGAAGGTGTACTTTAAATTGGGATATACCGCTTTTTCCACTTCCTTAATACGAGGGGAAAGATGGAGACCGCTTTTGAGATAGTTATCGAAGAACGGAATGGAAACAATCGATTCTAAAGTAACAGCCAACTTATGGTCTTTGCAAAAAAAAAGCGCGTTAAATAATTCATTTCGGGCGCACTTAACTCTTTGAGTTAATATTTCCATTTCGTTTTGCTTTTGTTCTAACGCCTCTTGCAGAATAAGAGCAGCTTGATTCCTGGCCTTCTCTAAAATATCTAGCGCCTTCTTCTGTGTTCGTTGAATCAAAGCATTGGCTTGCGTCTCCAAGGTATGCAAATACACTTTATACCGGTCGTATAAGAGCGGCTGATCCCCAGCTAGACCGGCAGCTAATAGCTGTACGGTACCGAAAGAGCGTATAGGATTATTGAGAGCGAAAGCAAAATTCTTTGTAAAAAAATTCAAGACAAAAACGGCCACTCCTTTGGGATCTTGATCAGGCGTTTGCGAAAAAAAATCGATAAAAAGCCCCTTTGATTGGTCAACATCCGGAATCATGCCGCCAGCGTACGCCTCATTCCCTCGAATGCAGATCCGGTCGAAAGAACTATGCTTATAAAGGCTCAACCTTTCCAGAAGGGCATCATATTCGATTTGGCTCGTACAGACATAAGGCGTATATTGAGAGGAAGAAGCATTCATACCGTTTCTTCTTAAAACAGGAGCGATTAAAGTGCAATTTTTTTGGATCAGAAACGAATTACTTGCAAAAAACAAGTGGTAATTTAAGTTTATATATGTTATGTTTTAATAAAATTTAGAACGGAATTGACTTTCTTCCACCTTTCCACTTAGATCTCCACTAAATAAAATTAAACTCAACCAAAGGCCATTATAACTGTGAATACTTTTCAAGATTTTGAATTAAACGAAAAACTATTAAAAACGCTCGAGGAAATCGGCTATAAAGAACCGACTTCCGTACAGAAGCAAGCGATCCCACAAGTCTTGAAGGGTCACGATTTAATGGTTTCGGCGCAGACCGGTACAGGCAAAACAGCCGCTTTTCTTTTGCCTGCTATCCACCAAATGACACAAGATCATACACTGAGAGGCAAAAATGCCCCTCGTCTGCTTGTTCTTGTGCCAACACGCGAATTGGCAATGCAAGTTGCCGGCGAAGCGGAAAAATTTACGAAAAACCATCCATTCATTAAGACTGTCTGCATTTACGGCGGCGTTCCTTATCCGATCCAGAAGAGAGACCTCTCCCGTCCCTACGATATTCTTGTAGCGACCCCGGGCAGATTGATCGATCATCTTGATAGCGGAAGAATCAGCCTCGCACATATTAAAATGCTCGTGCTCGACGAAGCCGACCGCATGCTCGATATGGGATTTGTAGAAGACGTCGAGAGAATTTCAGAGTCGATCCCGCAAGAGCGTCAAACATTGCTCTTCTCGGCGACGATGGACAAAAAAATCCTCTACATCGCAGGAAAATTGCTCCGCAATCCGGTAGAAATCAAAGTCGCTCAAGACTTTGCGACTAAAGACAATATTGAACAGCGCTTGTATTTTGTTGATAACTTACAGCATAAAAAGCAGCTGCTCGAGCATCTTTTGGAAAACACTGTCATGGAACAGGCGATCGTTTTCACCGCAACAAAAAGCGCAGCAGATACTCTAGCAGACGAGCTGAATGAAAAAGGATTCCATTGCGAATCGCTGCACGGCGATATGAGCCAAAGAGAGCGTACCCGCACGATCAATAAACTGCGCAAGGGCAGCATCTCGATCCTGGTCGCTACAGACGTGGCAGCACGCGGTATCGACATCGCGACAGTCAGCCTTGTATTCAACTTTGACATGCCTTACCAGGCTGAAGATTTTGTCCACCGTATCGGCCGTACCGGCCGCGCCGGCGCCAAAGGATTAGCGATCTCTTTCGCTTCCTTTAAAGAGAAAATCTTGTTGACCAAGATCAGCAAGCTGATGGGTAAAGAGATGATCCCGCTTACGATCGCAGGCATGGAACCTAAAACCAAAGATAATTTCAAAGGTGGCGGCGGCGGCGGTGGAAACCGTGGACGTGGCGGATTCTCTAACAACCGCGGCGGCGAAAACCGCTTCAACTCTTCACGCCGTTTCAATAACAGCGATCGCAGAGGCAGCGGAGGCGGCGGCAGCGAATTCAAACCCCGCTCTAAAGGTCCAGGAAAACCGGCCTATTCCAATAATTAATCGTTTCAAAAGATCTTATGCCCTAAATGGGCATAAGATCTTATCCTCTTATCACTCCTATTTATAGCCAAATGCTATGGCTAGCAACGTGGTCGTTTTTGAAATGACCGTTCACAGCAGTCACAGCCAATGCGGCAAAGAAACAGCTCTAGCGCTCCCCCTCATTTAAACCAGAAAAAAACCGGCGCCGAAAGACTCAACCTACAAAGGTGGAGAATCGAAACAGGCATAAATTCATTAGCTCACGACGTCGTCAAAAACCAAAGTGTGGATTGCATGCGGTGAACTATAGCGATTCCAGTTCAAAGTGATCATTTTTTGCGTTTGAAATTTTTATGTCTGAAAATCCGTGGAGATCGAAATCTACTTGGAAAAGTAGATGAGATCGAACGCAAAGTTAGGTATGTAATGTCCGGACTTGCCGTTTTAGCTTAAATTGTCGATATATACTGAAATGAATTCAAGAATCGGTTTTAGACTTGATCTTTTTCCGCCTGACTTTGCGCTCAATCTCATCAACTTCTCCAAGTTGATATCGATTTCTGTGCTTTGTCAAACGAAAAAAATTCTAAGTCAAAATTCCGATTTTTGAATTCATTTCAGTATACATAGGACTGAAGCATGGTAGAACCTCCAATTTTGGGGCTCAAACTTTCCCTATTTACCCCTTTCCTTTTCATAAAATTTTATTTAATTTAATAAAAAGTGTTATATAATAAGATTGACAGCTTTTTATTATTAAAGCGAAAACTATAATACATTAGTTGATTTAATGAGGTTAACATGCTTAATAATTTTTATTATAATTTTTTTAGTGTTTTATTTCTTTTAATGTTTGCATTTGCATCTCCAATCAGTTTAAATGCAGCGACTTTCGAACTCAGTCCTTTTTTCAAGCCCGCCTCACCCACTGAACCTCAATTGCTGGATCCAGGGAATAATACAGTTAGTGGAACTGAGGGAAATCAATATTTCTATTTTACAGTTCCTGCAGGGTATGTTGCTACCATGGATGTGGATGTTACCGGAGAAAATTCAAACGTGACACTTTTTTGGAATCTTGAAACAACTACTATTACACAACTTGGACCTTATAGTGAGGATCAAGGGGTCGATTTTCCAGGATGCGGCATCTTAAATCCTGGCGTTCAATCCTTTTTTATTACTGATGGTGCGTCTAGCTTTACCTTCAATATAAATGCTATTGCAGACGATGGGGATGGTATTGATTATTGTAGTGACAATTGTCCACTCGTCAGTAACAGCGATCAACTTGATTCAGATGAGGATGGAATCGGGGATGCTTGTGATGAGGATAACAATAATGAGGATACTGATGGGGATGGCGTTTTGGATGCATATGATCAATGCCCTTCAACTCAAACGCCTTCTGCCACATTGAATCCAAATACAGGGTGCTCCTTAGAGGAAACTTGTTCATGTTCAGGTTCGGAAAATCATGGTGCTTATGTCTCATGTGTCGCGCAAGAGGCTACATTACTGGTAAATTTGGGTGTAGTGGCAGGAAAAGAAAAAGGGAAACTTGTTTCAAAAGCTGCTAAGAGTTCTTGTGGAAAATAATTTAGCAAAATTAAAGTGTCCTTCAGCACATGAAGGGCACTTTTGTTCCCTGCTAAAGTGCGTCTAGAGCAATTGCGCGGGATTGTTGATCAGATTGGCAAAATGGTGGGAAATATGCGCCCCTTTGTCGCCATCGATGACGCGATGATCAAAGCTCCAAGAAAGGTTTAAAACATCCCCGACTACTACTTGTTCCCCTTTAACCAGCGGCTGCTTCTGGATTCTATTGACAGCTAAAATCGCCACTTCCGGCGGGTTAATGATAGGCGTGGCCCATAATCCCCCGCCTCCGAAAACGCCATAATTACTGATGGTGATTGTAGAGCCCTTCATATCCTCTGAGGTAAATGCCTTCTGTTTTAACGCGTCAAAGGCGCGGATGATCTCTTCCAAGGGAAGCTCTTGCACCTCTTTCAATACCGGGACAATCAAGCCTTGCGGCGTGCTCATTGCAATGCCGATATTATGATGTTTGTGCGTTAGTAGCGACTGCCCATTAAAGGAACTATTGAGCTCGGGATATTTTTGAATGGTAAGGGACAACGCGCGAATGAAAAAAGGCATAAACGTAACGTGCAATCCCTCTTTATCCCCTGTTTTTTTCGCGTGGTCTTTCAGCTTGAGAAGACGGGCAGCATCCACCGATTCAAAATAGGAAAAATGGGGTATTGTACGTTTTGAGGCGGCCATTCTTTTGGCCATCAGCCCTTTAACGCCTATAAGAGGCAGCTCTTCATCATCGGATAAAGGAGCGGGATACATTTCCTTGCGCTGCAAGTCTTCGCGCATTACCCGCCCTTCTTTACCTGAACCGCTGACTTGGGAAAGGTCGATCCCTAATTCTTTAGCCAGATGGCGTACCGGAGGCGTGGCCAAAGCTTTTCCGGAAAGGTTTTTTGGTTTGGCGGCTTTAGGAGCGGGGCTGAATGTTTTGGCGGTTTCTTTCAGCACCGGCGCCTCCCCTTCCACCTGAATATCGTAAAGCGGTTTCCCTTTAATGGCGATTTGACCGGGTTTGAAATACTGTTTGGCTAAAAGGCCGGGATAGGGTGCCGGTAACTCAACGGTGGCTTTATCAGTCATGACGACGACCACCGCTTCATCCTGTTTCAGTGGCTCCCCTTCGTTTTTTAGCCATTCCACCACTTCCCCTTCCATGACACCTTCACCGATATCGGGCAACGGGACCGTTACGATTTTCATTTAATACTCCAAAGTGTCAAGAATGGCTTGTTTGACTTTATAGGCATCGGGCAGATATTCATGCTCTAAGGTATGGGGAAAAGGGGTATCCAGCCCGCAGCAGCGATGGACCGGCGCTTCTAAGGATAGGAAACACTGTTCCATGATCAAGGCGGCAATTTCAGCACCGAATCCCATCGTAAGCGGCGCTTCATGGGCCACTACGCAGCGGCCGGTTTTCCTTACGGAGTTAACTATGGCATCCCGATCTAAAGGATTTAAGGTGCGCAAATTCAGCACTTCCACTTCGATCCCTTCCTGAGCCAATTCATGGGCCGCTTGCAAATTCTGCTGATGCTGCGCCGACCAGCCAATTAGGGTAATATCTTTGCCCAAGCGCGCCACCTCCGCTTTACCTAAAGGGATGGTGTAACGTTCAATAGGAACGTCTTCTTTTAAGGCGCGGTAAAGGCGTTTCGGTTCTAAAAAAAGGACAGGATCATTGGATTCAATAGCGGAAATCAGCAACCCCTTGGCATCGTAAGGGCTAGAAACGGCCACAACAACGAGCCCGGGGGTATGCAGAAATTGCGCCTCGGGAGATTGCGAATGGTAATGGCCGCCATGGATCCCGCCGCCGCAAGGAGTGCGGATAATTACCGGCGCCGTATATTGATTGGCGGTACGGTAGCGCATTTTAGCCAATTCATTGACGATTTGGTCATAGGCCGGAAAAATATAGTCGGCAAACTGGATCTCGCAAATCGGCTTCAACCCTTTTTGCGCCACGCCGATGGCAAAGCCTACAATCCCCTGTTCGGCAAGCGGGGTATCAAAGACACGTCCGCAACCGAATTTTTCTTGTAAACCTTCCGTCACGCGGAACACGCCGCCGAAACCGCCGGCATCTTCACCAAAAGTGATCAGCCGCTCATCGCGGGCAAACTCCGCGTGCAAGGTATGGTTCAAAGCTTGAATGATATTCATTTCCGGCATCCGTCATTCCTCCGGAAAAAAGCGTTGCAGTTCGGCATACTGTTCCTTTAACCTTTCGGGAATTTCAAAATACACATCTTGTACGATCGTATTTAAGAAGGGCTTAGGCGTCTCTTTGGCAACTTGTATCGCCCGGTCCACGTCCTCTTTGATGCGGGCTTCCAGCTCCTCTTCTTTCTGTTGATTCCAGGTTTTTTTCTTTTCCAGAAAGCGGCGCAAGCGCAGCACGGGATCCTTTCCTTCCCATTGCTTTAATTCTTTTTCGGGGCGGTAGCGCGACGGATCATCGGAAGTGGAATGGGCTCCCATACGGTAGGTCATGGCTTCGATAAAAATAGGCCCTTTTCCTTGCAAGCACAGTTTTCTGGCTTTGGACACCGTTTCATGCACGGCAAAAAAGTCATTGCCGTCAACGCGATACGTCTCAATGCCGTGGCCGATCCCTTGAGGAGCTACACCGTCGGTGGCAAATTGGCGAGCGCAAGGCGTGGAAATGGCATAGCCGTTATTACGGCAGAAAAAAATAACGGGCGCTTTTAAGACGGCTGCAAATGAGAGAGCTACATGAAAGTCCCCTTCCGAAGAGGCGCCATCGCCGAAATAACAGAGGGAAACCGCCTTCTCCTTTTGCAGCTGCATGGCATAAGCGCAGCCTACGGCATGGGGAAGTTTGGTGCCGATTGGTGAGGATACCGGCACGACATTTAATTCTCTTGATCCAAAGTGATTAGGCATCTGGCGCCCTAAAATCAGGTCTTTCCCATTGCCGAACATGTGATGGATATACTGTTCGGGGGTAAATCCGCGCCAGAACATAATGCCGGCTTCCCGGTATTGGGGATACAACCAATCCTGCATTTCAAGAGCTGCCGCACTGGCGACCGCACACGCTTCTTCCCCTTTGGAACTCATCGCAAAAGTGATGGTTCCCTGCCGCTGCAGCGTGATCATCCGTTCATCGATATGGCGGGTAAGCAGCATTGCTTGATATCCTTTTAACAATACCGGATCGGAAATTTTATGCTTGCAGCTACGTGAGAGCACCCCTTTTTCATTTAAATACGCTACTGTTTTCACATCGACCTCCGGAATTGTCCCCCGCATTGATACAGTAAATGACTGATTTGCCCGAGGGAGCAGTACTTCACGGTTTCCATCAACTCCTCAAAAATATTACCGCCCGATAAAGCGACCGTACGGAGCCTTTCGAGAGCTTCCTGATTTTGACTGCCCGCCTTTTTGATGAAAGCTTGGGTACGCATGATCTGCTGCTGTTTTTCTTCTTCCGTCGCACGGATAACTTCCATATGTTCATAGTCGGGATTCCCCACATCCGATACGAAAGTATTCACCCCTATAATAGGCAGCTCGCCGCTTTCTTTCATGAGCTCATACTTCATCGATTCGGTTTGGATGCGGTGCCGCTGGTACTGTTTTTCCATTGAGCCCAAAACACCGCCGCGGCGAGAAATGGCGTCAAATTCTTCTAAAATAGCGGCTTCCACCATATGCGTAAGCTCTTGGATAAAGAAAGAACCCTGCAGCGCGTTTTCACACTTGCCTGCCCCGAATTCCTTCCCGACAATCAGCTGGATGGCCATAGCGCGCCTGACGGACTCTTCGGTAGGGGTCGTGATGGCTTCATCGTAGGCATTAGTGTGGAGGCTATTGCAGTTATCATTGATCGCATAAAGCGCTTGCAGCGTTGTACGGATATCGTTAAAGGTAATCTCTTGCGCATGTAAACTGCGCCCGGATGTTTGGATATGGTATTTAAGCTTGCAGCTGCGCTCATTGGCCCCATATTTATACTTTAAAGCAATGGCCCAGATGCGGCGTGCGACCCGGCCGATCACAGCATATTCGGGATCGAGTCCGCTGCTGAAAAAAAAGGACAAATTATGCGCAAAGTCATCGATTTTCATGCCGCGTGACAGATAATATTCCACCATGGTGAAACCATTGGCCAGCGTAAAGGCTACCTGGCTAATCGGATTGGCCCCTGCTTCGGCAATATGATAGCCGCTAATGCTGACCGAATAAAAATTGCGGACTTGGTGGTTGATGAAATATTCTTGAATATCGCCCATCATCTTCAATGCAAACTTTGAAGAAAAAATGCAGGTATTTTGCGCCTGTTCTTCTTTCAAGATATCGGCCTGCACTGTGCCTCGCACGGCACGCAACACTCTTTCTTTGACGGCCGCATAGTCTCCTCCCGATTTTTTGACCTCGAAATCGATGGCAGCATTTAAGAACATGGCCAGGATCATCGGTGCGGGGCCGTTGATGGTTAAGGAAACCGAAGTGAGCGGATCGATCAGATCAAAACCATCGTAAAGGGCTTTCATGTCCTCGAGCGTGGCGATGCTGACGCCGCTATTGCCGATTTTTCCATAAATATCGGGACGCTCGGCAGGATCTTCACCGTATAAAGTTACCGAGTCAAATGCAGTGCTTAGGCGCCTTGAAGAATCGTTGCGCGTCAAATAATGAAATCGCTTATTGGTACGCTCCGGCGCCCCTTCCCCGGCAAACTGCCTTTTTGGATCCTCTTCTTCACTTTTTAAAGGAAAGACTCCGGCAGTGTAAGGGAAAAAGCCCGGAAAATTTTCCTCGCGCATAAACGTTATGGTATCACCCCAGTCGCGGAATGCGGGCAAGGCAATTTTGGGTATCAACAAATTGGCTAACGATTTGGTAAAAAGGGGCCTTGTGATGGTCTTATCGCGCACCTGATACGCATACGCTTCTTTTCGATATGCGTCCTTTTCCTTTTGGTACCTTTCCAAAAGCTGCAATGCCTCTCCTTCCAAGGGTTCTTCCTTCTTATACATTTGAGAGGCGGTTTCGGCCAGTGCGTGCGTTTCCCGATGGTAGCGGCGCACCGTTTGGGCAATTTCGCCGAGATAAAAAGTTTTATCGGGGGGAATGATGGCAAATGTCTGCGGGCTGGATAATTCCTGCGCAAGCTTAAGATCCACCGTTTGATTTAATCTTTCCATTAATTGAATGAACAGATGCGTCACACCCGGATCATTAAAATCGGAAGCGATCGTGCCAAAGACCGGAAGTTTTTCCCGTCCTTCTTGGGTATAGCGGATGCCATGCGATTGGGCATAGGCATGCCTTACGTCATCTAGCGCATCTTCTGCGCCGAGTTTATCGAATTTGTTAATCACAATAAAAGTGGCGTAATCGATCATGTCGATTTTTTCTAATTGAGTGGAGGCTCCATACTCGGAAGTCATCACATAAAGTGACACGTCGCATAAATCCACGATACGGGCATCCCCTTGCCCAATGCCTGTCGTTTCTAAAATGATCAGGTCAAAACCGGAATGCTTCATTAATTTAAGAGCTTGATCCACTGCGGGGCTTAGCTCGGTGCCCGATTGACGTGTGGCCATGGAACGCAGGAAAACGCGCGGATGATAGATGGCATTCATACGGATCCGGTCCCCTAAAAGCGCCCCTCCGGTCATTTTCTTGGTCGGATCGAAAGCCAAAACGCCCACACGCCCGTTTTCTACTGCATATAAATAGCGCAAAATTAACTCATCCATAAGGGAACTTTTCCCCGATCCCCCCGTCCCTGTGAGACCCACCACTGACGGCTGCTTTTTGACCGGAAGGTTCAAAGCTGCTTCAAAAGATTCCCGCAAGTGCGGATAGAGATCCTCTTGTTCGACAAATGAAATGGCGCGGGAAAGCTCACGATCCGTCAATTGAACCCCTTGATGCAACTTATCGATGATCCCCTGATAATAGCTTTGCTCTTTCCACTGTTTTTTCATACGCGATACGGCATCTTTAATGATACCGCGCAAACCGATCTTACGCCCATCTTCCGGATGGTAAATGCGCGTAATCCCTTCTTCTTGCAGCGAAGCAATTTCGCTTGGCAAAATTGTGCCTCCCCCGCCGCCGAAAATACCGATCTGCTGCCCCTCGTTTTCATCCAAAAGCTGACGTAGGTAGCGAAAGTACTCCATATGCCCGCCCTGATAAGAGCTGACGCAAACA
Organism: Waddlia sp.; assembly: GCA_041738095.1. Lineage (GTDB taxonomy): Bacteria > Chlamydiota > Chlamydiia > Chlamydiales > Waddliaceae > JTS-AC334. The sequence goes on along the minus strand of JBGSQP010000009.1, from coordinate 41,960 downwards.
GCATCGGCATCTTCTTGAATGGCTGTTGCCACCAGCTGTTTGACGCTGCGGTTATGCCCGATATGAATCACTTCCAGGCCGGCTTTTTGAAAAAGCTGTCTGAAGACGTTAATTGCAGCGTCATGCCCATCAAAAAGAGAAGACGCAGTAACAATGCGGAAAGGAGCAACCATCATATTCACCTCTTTTCCCTATATAACCTATTATTTATTATTTTACCTTGTCTCTAACCTAAAATTCGTATAGTTGCCGCAAATTAAAGGTGGGAATTCCCTGACATGACAAAATACCCCCTATTTTCTAGACCAAATAACAAAAACACCCCACTACTTTCTAGACTAAACAGCAAAAACACCCCCCTGTTTTCTAGACCACACTTTACCTTTGAGTGGATCGTTTCAAGTCCACTCTTAAGAGCCTTGCAAACAGCAAAAGAGCTGCACGCTTGAAGGGATCTCGAGCGGTGAAATGTACGCCATAGAAGAGGAAGAAAATAATGATCCATCCTACATTCCAGGTCATCAAGTTGAAACCAGAAGTGTCTTTAGAGAAAGAGTCAGCCAGGCCATCCTCTTTGCGCAAACAATCCACCCTCACCCTCTGATCGTCAGTCATGGCAGGGTCTTTACAGAGCTATGTCATCTATTAGGACTTCCCCCCATTCAGCAAATACCAAATTGTCAATTAGTTAAGCTCATGCCAAACAACAAAGGATGGGAAATGAAAAGTGCCTGAAATTATTTTACCTTGCCTCTGAGGCTTAAAATCCGTATTTTTTAAACATGGATCAAGAGCATCAGCAACAAATCGATACCGCTTTATATAAATTAAAGCTGGAAATCCCTGAGCTTGTTGCTGTTATCAAGTTCGGCGCCTTCGGCACCCCTAACGAAACGCCCGATAGCGATCTGGATTTAGCCGTATTGTTCTATTCCAGACTGGATGGTGTTGCGCTGTGGAATCTTTCGCAAAAAATTGCCGTAGGGCTTAAAAGGGATGTGGATTTGATCGATCTAAAGTTAGCGTCGACGGTATTTAAATTTCAAATTCTCTCTACCGGCATTTTAGTGGATTGCGCCAACCAAAAAGTTTATGATCTCTTTGAATCGACAGTTTTTTCGATGTATTTACGTTTCAAGGAAGGCTTAAAAAATGGATGACGTCATCCTTAATAAAATCGGTATTATCGAACATTGTTTAAAGCGCCTTCATCAAGAATATAAAGGACACAAGCATGAGCTTGACGGGAACCTGACCCGGCAAGACGCCATCGTTTTAAATCTATTGCGTATTTGCGAAACTTCGATCGATCTGGGCATCCGGCTGCTGCGCCTCAAAAAACTGGGCATTCCCCAAGGCAGCCGCGATGTATTCGCTTTACTTGAAGCCGCCAAGATGCTTCCGCCGGAGATCAGCCGCAAAATGCAATTGGTAGTGGGTTTCCGCAATATTGCCATCCATAATTATCAACCGTTGGATTTTACAATTGTTAAATCGGTGCTAGACGCCAACCTTGCAGTTTTTCAAGATTTTGTTAACGCGCTAAAGAAATAAGGATTCCTATGTTTACATCTCAGAATAAAGTCAGACTGCACGACATGGATATGGCGGGCCTGCTGTATTTTCCGCGCCAATTTCGCTTTGTGCATGATGCTTTAGAAGATTTCATGGCCAAAGAAGGGTTCCCCTTTTCCAAACTATTTAAAGGACATGGCCCCCTCTTTGTCATTGTGCACTGCGAGGCAGATTACTACGCCCCGATGAAGGTTGGCGATGTGTTAAATGTCTCAGTGCACTGTGCTCATATTGGAACGACCTCTTTTACCCTGCATTACAACATCCTAAGGGAGGATGGAACAGAGCTCGGGAAAGCTAAAACCGTGCATGTCTCTCTGGATAAAGAGAGCCGAAAAAAAATAACTATTCCACAACCTCTGCTCAAAGTCTTGGAGTTGCATAAGTTAAAAGATTCATGAAACCAAAGATAATTATTTTTTAATCTCGTAGATGAGCAGAAGATCGTCGCCGATGATCTTTTTACTTTTGAGATAGAGAGGCAAAGCGTCATTCATCTGGACGATCCCCTCTCCACCTATGACGCTTTTAGCGCCTGAACCGCCAATAATCTTTGGCGCTATAAAAAGCTGAAGTTGATCCACAATACCGGCCTGCAAGGCTTTCTGATTCAACTCACTTCCCCCTTCAATTAAAATTTTGCGCATGCCCCTCTTGCGCAAGAGATCGACTAAAGAGTTCAAGTCCACTTCCTTTGCACCGCAAACAATAATTTCGGCTTTTCCTTCAAACGGTTTTAATTTTTCATCTGGTACGCTTTTTGAAATCACAAGAAGTGTTTTTCCGTTTAACACTTTTGCTGCAGGGGAAATGCTCAGTTGACCATCAATAATGATCGGCAGCGGATTGCGTCCTTTACCATAAGATGTCAAACCGGGATTGTCGGCTTTGACTGTTCCGGCGCCCACCATCACGGCATCAAATTGTGTCCGCAAACGATGGACATAGTCTCGAGAGGCAGATCCGCTGATCCATTTGGAATCACCGGTTTGTGTCGCTGTCTTTCCATCGGCGCTCATCGCCATTTTTATCACGACAAACGGCTGATGTTTTTTTTGCAACGCCTCTCCCTTTTTTTCTTCCGTTGGCCCGACCACCTCTATGCCAGCCTGCTGCAGCTCTTCGGCTCCATGCACTAAAGGGTTGGGATCTTTCATGGCATAGATAACCTTAGCGATTTTATGCTTGAGGATATACTGCGTACAAGGCGGGGTGCGTTTATTGGTATGGGAACACGGTTCAAGGGTTACATAGAGGCTGGCTCCAAGCGCAATGTGATGATCGTTTGTTTTCCGGATAGCATCTTCTACCGCTTCTACTTCGGCATGCGGCATTCCGGCTTTTTGATGAGTGCCTATCCCTATGATCTTTCCCTCTTTCACAAGAACCGCCCCAACTTGCGGATTGGGATAAGGATCGGCTTTCTTTGCCATTTTAAAAGCTAGGGCCATGAAAGGGTCCATCACTTATTTTAAAACCTGTATCATGGCAAGAGCAGCTTGCACGGCTCTTTCAGCGTATTCTTCGGCGCGCACTTTGGCGGCTTCCCAAGTCACTCCATGCCCAATAATGCCTAAGGAAACGGGCTTTCGATACTCTAAAGACAAATCCCCGATCCTGCGGGCGGCATCCTTGGTGATCACCTCATCATGTGCCGTTTCCCCTTTGACGACAGCTCCAAGCGTAATCACAGCGTCTATTTGCTTATCCATCAGCAATTTTTTAACGGCTAGAGGCATATCATAGACGCCCGGCACTTGCAGCACGACGGTCTTAAGATTTTCAGCTTGCGATACTTCCAGCGCTTTACGTTGCATACGACCGGTGATCTCATCATTAAATTGCGCGACCACAATGCCTAAAGTCACCTTTTCCTTATCCCGCGCCGGCCCCTCGTCGGCTTTTCCTTGCCTAATTCCTAGCCCTGCGTTCTCCATAAGAGCTTCGGGCCGCGTGATCATTAGAGCGGCATTTTGCGCATGTTTACGCACGCGGTCAGCGCAGATCTCCTTGAATTCACCGGGATTCCACGCTTCGTTTTCATGCACAAAGACTTCTAAAATATGTTTATCGGTCCATAGCTTTGCTTGCTGAATTCCCAGACTGGCCTCATGAGCGCACTGTTGATCGATCGGAGCTCCCCCTACCATACCTAAAGCTAATACGATGTCGCAGCCTGATTCAAGCAAGCGCTTACATTCCACTGCCAAATCTTTTATACCCGGAACTGTTCTACGTTCCAGAGCGAGACTGTCATGTTTTTTTAGCTCCTCAAGAGCCATTGCCCCCATATCGACTCTAGAAAATGTGGTATCCACAATACCGATTTTTTTCATAAATGATCCTTTTCCTGATCAAGATGCAGAAAATGCCCTAATTTGTCTTGTTTAGTTTTCATGTAGCGTAAATTCTCCTGGGTAATCTCGGCATGCAAAGGCACCCTTTCGACGATGTTTAAACCGTACCCGGAAATTCCATGAATCTTCTTAGGATTATTGGTGAGGAGTCGAATATTTTTGATTCCTAAAGCGCGCAAAATCTGGCAGCCGATGCCGTAATCGCGATGATCGGCCTGGAAACCAAGCTTATGATTTGCTTCGACCGTATCGAAGCCTTGATCTTGAAGATTATAGGCTTTAATTTTATTGATCAGGCCGATGCCGCGCCCTTCCTGCCGCATATACAGTAGGATGCCGTTTTCTTGCGCAATCTGTTCCAAAGCGGCCTGCAGCTGCATGCCGCAATCGCAGCGCAACGACCCGAAAAGATCCCCTGTAATGCATTCCGAATGTACGCGAACAAGCGTTGGTTGGTCAGGATCGATCTCCCCTTTTTGCAAGACAATATGCTGGATCGAAGGCTCTACCTCGCTAACGAAGACCCGCAGGGTGAACTCCCCAAGCTTATAGACCGGAATCGTGGTGGCCGCTACTTCTTGAACGATCGACTCATGCTGGATCCGATAGCGGATCAAATCGGCCAGCGATACGATTTTGAAGTGGTGTTTTTCCGCAAATTTTACGAGGTCCGGCAAACGCGCCATCGTGCCATCTTCATTCATGATCTCGCAAATAACGGCAGACGCTTTAAGATCGGCCAGCCGGGCCAAATCGACGCTTCCTTCGGTATGGCCAGCCCGCACTAACACACCACCTTTTTTGGCTCTTAACGGAAAAATATGCCCCGGAGTGACCAGATCACGGGCCGTTGATAACTCATTAACGCACGTCAAAATTGTCAACGCCCGATCGGCAGCCGAAATACCGGTTGTCACCCCGCGCGCGGCATCTACAGATACGGTAAAAGCGGTATCATAAAGCGAGTTATTGAATTGGGTCATCATAGGTAATTGCAGGCGCTGCACATCCTCTTCTTGCAGCGAAATGCAAACGAGCCCTCTAGCTTCCTTTACCATGAAATTGATAACTTCCGGAGTGACCATCTCTGAGGGAATCACCAGATCGCCCTCATTTTCACGATCTTCATCATCCACCATGATGATCATTTTTCCCCGTTTAAACTCTTCGATGGCCTCGGGTATGCCGGAAAACCTGGTCATGCAAGACCTCCTCTTATGTCACTTGCTAAAGCCGACACCATTATTGATTAAAATCAAATTTAAACTAAAAACAACAATAACTAAAACGGTTAAAAAAATGAGGCCTCCGGCAACCTCGACATCGGCCACTCCGATCATCCCGTAGCGGAACGCATCGATCAAGTAGAGCACAGGATTTACCTTAGCTATCGTTTGCCAACCCTCCGGCAGCTGCGCGATCGAAAAGAAAACCCCTCCTAGGTAAATCAACGGATTCAAAATAAAGGTCGGCACCCAGACCACATCTTCGTAACGATCCGCGAAAATCGCATTGGTAAATCCGCAAAGGGAAAAGAGCATCGAAGCTAAAATCAAAACGAATCCCGCTACCAGGGGATCATAAAACGTTAAATCCGTAAACCCTAAGGCAATTCCGGTAACAATCAATCCCACAAACAATCCGCGCAGCACCCCGCCGATCATAAAGCCTATTAAAATAATAACATTAGGGATTGGTGCAATAATCAATTCTTCCATGCTTTTTTGCAGCCGGTGAGACGTTACGGAATAGGCCACATTCCCATATGAATTTGTGATCACGGCCATCAAAATCAATCCGGGAGCAATAAACTGTAGGTACGAGGCGTGCAGCGTATCGATAACGTTAGAAGCCGCTATTTGCCCGAAAATAATGAAATACAGCATGGCCATCAATGCCGAAGCTAGTAGGGACTGGGGCCAAATACGCCAAAAACGCCTCACCTCATTCCAAACAATGGTCTTTAATTTGATTAAAACTTTCATTTCTGATGATTTTTATTGGTTAAATGCAAAAACAACTCTTCTAATCGGTTCGATTTATGCCGCATCTTTAGAATAGACAATTCCTGCCGCGATGATTCTAGTATAAGATCGTTGATGCTCTGCTTTTCACTAATATTGACTTCCAGTACCGTCGGCTCCAACTGCCTGTATTCAAACCGTTCAAAGGCCTTGGGGGGAACCACTCGGTCGAAATACAGGATAAATGTTTGTATATTGATGGTTTGCAATAACGCATCCACTGTGCTGTGCCTCAACAACTTTCCTTGGTCCATAATGGCCAAAGTTTTACAAAGCGCCTCGGCCTCTTCCAGGTAGTGTGTGGTTAATAAAATCGTGGTGCCTTGGACATTCAATTCTCGTAACAGCTCCCAAATCATCCTTCTAGCCTCTACATCAATGCCGGCCGTCGGTTCATCTAAAATCAACAACGGGGGTTCATGTACCAGAGCTCTTGCCAATAACAAGCGTCTTTTTTCCCCACCCGATAAACAGCGCGACTCCTGCGCCCTCATGTCCCATAAACCCAGCTTTTTTAAACAATCCACGCTGTTTTGCTCAGCTTTCCGGCTATCAAGCCCGTAATAGCCTGCCTGGGTCATTAAAATGTCTAAAGGTCCGTCAAATTGGCTGAAGTTGTATTCTTGGGGGACCAAACCAATCAAGCGTTTGACTTTTAAAGGCCTCAGATCCAAGTCATTACCGAAGACTATTACCTTTCCGGCTGTTTTTCTTATCAAAGAAGAAATAATACCGATGGTAGTGGTTTTTCCAGCGCCATTCGGCCCAATCAATCCGAAAAAATCCCCTTTTTCAATCCGGAGATGAAGATCCTGGACGGCACATTTACCGTTGCCATAGTTTTTACACAAGCCCTGCAGCTCAATAGTATTCAAGACATTGCCCTCGCCCAATCAATATCCATATCAAATCATTATTGTAAAACAACAAAATGCTTTGTCGGAGCGTATAACTTGACAACTAAACATTTAGTTATAATAAAAAAACCATTTCTAACATAAATATTTATTTTCATCTTATTGCGGAAATTCAGGGCGACTCCATTGCCCGATTTCCAAATTTTGTAACTAATAACCTCACGGAATGCGCTGCTGCCATCACTCCTGCCGCTTTAAAAAAATAATCCCCTGGAAGGTAACGTTGAAGATGTTGACTAGGACGGGAAAGGAGCAATTGATTATGATCTAGGCCCCTGAACCCTCTATCCCCGGTCCTAAAGTAAGACCATTTTTAGAAGGGAGTTTTCTAGCCCCCTTCTATTGCAGCGCGCACGGTTGCCCAAAATACTTCCCTTTTTCATCTCTTTTTAAAAAAACGCAGGCTGTTTCGGGATCGTGTGTGAAAAAAAGACGCGGATTTTTATCGATGCAGGACTCGTATAGCTGTTTTTTTTCATCGACTTTAAGCTCGGCAAACCGGTCATAGCCCATTGTGATCGGTAAATGCACCCAGGCATTGCCGGGAATTAGATCGGTGCAAAAAATCAAAGGGCCGTCATCGGTGGCGATTTGAGAGAGGATAAGGCCTACCGTATGCCCTTCAGAAAAACGGAAAGTCACTCCCGGCAGGTCGGCATGTTCGGCCTGATCGATTAAAACCAGCCTGTCTGACATGCTTAACAACTCTTGCAAAAGGGGAATAAAAGAAGCTTTTTCTCTCGGGTGTGGGTGATGAGAGTAATTCCAATGCGCTTCGCTGACATAATAGGTGGCATTCGGAAAAAGAAGCCTCGGGGGTTCATCGCCATATTCGGGCAAGAGGCCGCCGGCGTGATCGAAATGCAAGTGTGACAACACCACAGCATCGATTTCCGCTTCGGAAACGCCAATTTCCTTTAAGCTTTGCAGCAACAGATGCTCTTCCGGCTCCACACCATATCTTTTTTTTAATTCCGGCTCAAAAAAAGCACCGATTCCCGCTTCAAAAAGAATATTTTTTCGACCATTTTTCACAAGCAAGGCGCGGCAGGCCAAAAGAATCAAGTTGTTTTCATCCGGCTTGATCCATTGCGCCCAGAGGGCTTTAGGAGCGTTGCCGAACATGGAACCACCGTCCAAACGTTGGCGGTTTCCTTCCAGAGAATAAAGTTTCATAGTGCATCCCAGTATGGTTTACGTTTTTCAAGAAAGGCTTTAGCGCCTTCGGCGGCTTCTTTTGAATGGCGCCCTTCAAGGTGATACTCTTGCGACAGTTCCCAGGACTCTTCAAAGGAGGGAGCATGTAAAGCATCGATCAGCGCCTTGGATAACGCGGTTGCTTCTGGCGCGCCTTTTCTAATCTGGGCAGCCAGAGAAAGAGCTTCCGTCAAAGCTTCCCCTTGATGCGCTAGACGATTCACTAACCCGATTTCATAGGCGCGCTCTGCTCCGATCATTTCCCCTACCAGTATCAGTTCTTTTACATCCCGCGGACGCAGCTGTCTAGCTAAAAGAGCACCGACATAAGCTCCCGTCAATCCCCTGCGTGTTTCCGGGAAGCCGATAGAGGACCCCCTTTCTGCCACTGCAAAATCGCAAGCAGCGACAAGACCGGCGCCGCCGGCAACTGCGACCCCATGCACTGCAGCAATGGTGGGGCAGGCGAAAGAATAGAGTTTTTTAAACAAAGCGGAAATAAGGGTGGCGGAATGACCGGCCTTTTCCGGATCCTGAAGTTCCGCCAGATCAAGCCCTGCGCAAAAAATCGGCCCCTCGCCTCTTAGGATCAAGACCCGCAAAGTCGTATCCAGCGCCAGCTCATCGAGTTTTAACAGAAGCTGCTCCATCAAGGCGCACGATAACGCATTGCGCTTATCGGGTCGGTTAAGCGTAATCACGGCTGCTCCCTGCTGGGAGGCGCCTGACTTCACTAGAGCTTTTTGCACTTCCATAACACCTCCTCGGGTATCTTGATTTTCATTTCCAATAACACCTGCCCCAAAGCCTTCCCTTGGGCATCAATTCTTAAGGAGCGACTGGCGCCGGCCCCCAGAACCCCTTTTAAGACAAAATTTAAAGCGCCGATGTTGGGCATTTCATAGCGCACCGTTTCCAACACTTCCAAAGGCTTAAAATACGCCTGTACTTGTTCTGCGGTTAGATGCTGCTGCAAAAAAGCATACCCCTCAGATGTATAGGCAATCACTCCGATGTTGGCATGAGACCCCTTATCGCCGCTGCGGGCATGGGCAATTTCAAATAAAGACACTTCTTCGTAAATCATCCCACCTCAATGAGTTCAAGCAATGGAAATACCTGTTCGACAGGGATCAGGCAAGGCCAAAAACCGAAGACACGCTTAACCTTGGGACGTCCGGAAAAATATCCGGTCGTACCCTGCGGTCCGCCTGTGACTAAAGGCGCTATTTCTTTGGCGAAACGCTCGACCGCCTCTTTACGTTGATCTTTAACGCTGACCCGCAAAACAACTTCCAAAACTTCTGATGCTGCCACCACTCCGGGAGCGACAGCACCCGTTCCCAAACACTCTATGCGCGTCTCTTGCAGAGAAAAACCGGAATTTTCCACTCTTTCCAACACGATTTCCCCGGCCCGTTTTGCCTTCTCCACAATATGACGGCCAAAAAAAGTCAGCACCCCTTCTGCCATGTAGCCGTCACGGTACGTTGCGCTCACTTTTAATGTAGGCGGCGGAGCACTTCCCTTTGCCTCCAAAACCCTGATCCGATTTTCCCCCACTGCTTCCAGTTTCAAAGAGAGTAAAGACACTGTAGCGTCAGGGCTAAGATATTGTCCCGGATCACCCAATTCATATAACAGTTGTTCCTTAACGATTTCTTCATTGACCAGACCTCCAGTCCCTGCGGGCTTGGTCAATACGAAGCTGCCGTCTTTTTCCATTTCGATCACCGGGAAGCCGAGGGAGGACAGTTCCGGAACTAACAGCCAGTTGGTGGAAATCCCGCCGGTGGCTTGCACGCCGCATTCGATCAGATGACCTGCCACGGTTGCTTGCGCTATCTTGTCGTAATCGTTAGGCGCCCAACCGAAATTGGAGAGGCAACAGGCCGTGACCAGACTGGGGTCTGCCACACGGCCGGTAATGACGATATCTGCCCCTTTATTCAACGCCTCAGCGATCGGGGCGGCCCCTAAATAGGCGTTGGCCGAACAAAGGGAATCGCGCAACCTATCAATCGATTCCCCTGTATCGAGGTTAGGATAATCGCCTCCGCTTTTAATGAGATCCAAAACATTGTCGCCGTACACAACGCCGATTTTTTTAATGGGGCAGCCGGCGGCCTGTAAGGCAGCGGCGGCGGCGCGGGCGCAGGCTAAGGGACTTAATCCCCCGGCATTGGCCACAACTTTCAGTTTCGAACCTTTTTGCCAAAACGGCACTAGCAGCCGCAATTCATCTATAAAATCGGTGGCATAGCCCAAAGATGGAATCCGTTCTTTTTGCATCGCCATTAAAGAAAGGGTCACTTCGGCAAGATAATCCAAAGTAATATAGTCAAGTGTAGGATCCTGCGCCGCCAAACGCGCGGCCGCCCCCACGCTATCTCCCCAAAAACCTTGCGCGTTCCCGATTTTAAGCATTTTAAACCTGCATTACCCCGGTGTGGAATGTTTTTTTTGTTAAGGGCATTCTTTTCACCAAGCTTAAGAGGCGGATTAAAATATCGCGGGTGCTGTGCGGCGCTATAATGGCGTCGACCCAACCACGGGCCGCTCCATAACGGATATCCATATGATCGATATAACTTTGCTGAATTTTACGGTACATCGCCTCGGCTTCTTCTTGATCGAGCACTTTCCCGTCCCGCTTGGCTTTTTGTTTTTCCACCGTAAACAAAGTGCCGGCCGCCTGATCGGCGCCCATGACCGCATACTTGGCATTCGGCCAGGCTAAGATAAAGTTTGGATCGTAAGCTTTGCCGCACAAGGCATAGTGGCCCGCGCCAAAGGAACTGCCTACAATGATTGTGATTTTAGGCACAATCGAATTACTGACGGCATTAACCAGCTTGGCGCCGCTGCGAATAATTCCAGACTGTTCGGCTGCTGTACCTACCATGAACCCCATCACATCCTGAAAAAAGATCAGCGGTAATTTATCCTGGTTGCAATCCATCACAAAACGGGCAGCCTTGTCGGCACTTTCGGCATACAGCACACCGCCGATCTCAAGTTCCCCTTTCCCCGTTACTGTATGGGCGCGCTGACTGGCGACGATGCCGACCGGCATGCCATTGATTTTAGCGTAGGCTGTTACAATCGGCTTACCGAAATGCGCTTTAGATTCCTGCAGCGACCCCTCATCTACGATACATGCCAGTAGATCATGCGCATCGTAAGGAATCTGACCTTTAGCATCGATAAGGTCGTAAAGGACATGGGAGGGTTTAGCTGTATGATGCTCTAGATCTTTAGGGATAGGGTCTTCGGGTGGCAGCATATCGACCAAGGCCCTCAGACGTTGCAAGCATGAGGGATCATCTTTTTCCAAAAAGTCGACGGTACCGCTAATCTCAGCGTGCATTTTAGCCCCGCCCAATGTCTCAGGATCCACCTCATGGCCAATGGCGGCTTTAACGAGCGCCGGTCCTGCCAAATAGAGACCGCTGCCTTCGGTCATCAACAACTTATCGCAAAGGACCGGCAGGTAGCCGCCGCCGGCGATGCAATTGCCCATGATGGCGGCAAATTGCGGAATGCCGGAAGCGGAAAAAATCGCGTTATTGCGAAAAATACGGCCAAAATCATCCTCATCAGGGAAAATTTCTTCTTGCAAAGGCAAAAATACCCCTGAGGAATCGACCAGATATATAGTCGGCAAGCGGCACTCGAAAGCAATCCTCTGGGCACGTAGCACTTTTTTGACGGATTGCGGAAACATTGCTCCCGCCTTAACTGTAGCGTCATTGGCAATGATCATGCATTCCCGTCCGCACACCCGACCGGCCCCAGTCACCACCCCCGCAGCCGGCACATCGCCCCATTCAGGATACATCTTATAGCCGGCCCACAGCTGCAATTCATAAAAAGCATCGATATCGTCTACCAGAAGAGCTATCCGTTCGCGCGCCGTCAACCGCCCGAGGCGCAGCTGCCTCTCAGTGCCTTTTTCACCCCCTCCTTTGCGTAAGACACTCTCTTGAGCGCGCATCTCTTCGGCCAATGTGCGTAGTAAGCTTCTCGATTTTTCCGCCACTTTCATCCCAACCCCGTGATTTGATCCGCAAGGGCTTCCACGGCACTATCAGGGTTTTTTTTAATCCCTTTTAATAACCGCGCACACATCCGCATCTGTTGGTTGATAAAATACGTCCCGACGGAAAAATCATTACCGAGGGAATCTTTTCGATCCCCGGCCCCTGCCAATTGGGCATCCAGCTTGCTGAGCACTGCCGTGGAGGTATAAAGCGCAATGGCCATCGAGGAAATCCGATTCAATTGAAGCTGTTTTTCCACAATCTCTTCTTTGTATGTGCCCAACAAGCCGATGACCGCCCATGAAAAGCGGCGAATCATTCCGGCCAGTTCATTTCCGTAAGGCTGTAAATGCGGCGAACGGACAGGCACTGGCGGCTTTTGCAAACGGGCAAAAGCTTTTTGAGAAATCAAGCCCAGGTTCGACCAGGGCTGATCGATCAAACCTTTCAATTCCACGCCCACATCACGCATTCCGACAGCACCGATAAAGGCCCGCAGCACTTCATTCGAGCCTTCACCGATCATATTCAAACGCGCGTCGCGCATCATTCTTTCGTAAGGTTCATCGGTAAAAAACGATCTGCCGCCCAAAATCTGCATTGCGTCATAAAGGATCTGCCAATGCGCATCGCTGGTAAAGACTTTCAGAATGGCAGCCTCCAGCATGATGTCTTCAATGTCGCGATCGATTAAACCGGCCGTCAAGTAGGTGGCAGCATCCATGGCATAGGCCAATGCGGTCATGTCGGCAATCTTCTTTTTTACTAAGGCAAATGAGGCTAAAGGGCGACCGAATTGGCGCCGGTTCATGGCATGTTTTGTAGCCCGTGCCACCAGTTCCTTAGCGCCTCCCGTGCACGTCGACCCGAACGTCGTGCGGCCAAAATCGAGTACAGTCAAACAAACTTTTAACCCTTTCCCCAAGGGGCCCAAGACATTTTCTTCAGGCACTTCCATATCACGGAATTCCAAGTTGGCAGTCCAGGTGCCGCGCATGCCGACTTTATCTAGGGCGCGGTCCTTCACATAAAACCCGGGCATATCCGGAGTTACCAAAAAGGCCGTCACTTTATCGTCAGCACCGACTTTGGTTTTTGCCATCACCGTTAAAATATCGGCAATCCCTCCCGATGTGGTCCACTGCTTATGACCATTGATCCGGTAGACTTTCTTGTCTGGATCATAGACGGCACGTGTTTCTACACCATTGGCATCGGAGCCGGCATTCGGTTCGGTTAAAGAAAACGCGGCATATTTTTCCCCTTTGGCCAACAGGGGCAGCCATTTGTCCTGCTGCTTTTTTGTGCCGTAGAGCAGCAGCGCTTTTAAGCCGATGCTCTGATGCACGTTGATAAATAAAGCAGTGGAGCCGCAGCGCCTGGCAATCAATTCCGTAGTGCGGCAGTACGCATTCTGCGACATGCCTAACCCTCCGAATTTCGGCGGCACCGTCATGCCCAGCACGCCCATATCTGAGAGGCCGCGGATCACTTCATCCGGTATTTTGGCCTCTTTATCGATCTTGACCGGATCAATAAATTCCTGGGAAAAGGCATTGACTTTTTCTAAAAAAGATTGGATGTTTTGCTCTTCCTCTAAGGAAGGATGTGGAAATGGAAACACAAGATCTGCGTCAAAACGCCCAAAAAATAATTGTTTGGCAAAACTCGGATTCTTTTTTTCTTCGAACAGTAGCTCTTCAGCTAATCGTTTTTCTTCTTCCCGCATGGTATGACCTCATGACTTGGAAGCTATCAAAAATTAAAGTTTAAGGAAACATTATGAATATTACATCAAATAACCCGGCCTGTGTAGATCTCTATAACAGCACATTACGCTCCTGCGAAGAAATCAGCGGACGCCTGGGAACAGGAGAAGAAGCAGCAGCTCTAGCAGCTACCGTACTAGGGATCGAGCTCATCTTTGCCGGTGGCGGACAAACGTTAGAAGGCCTTGTCCGCAACACCGTCAACATTAAAGAACTCGCCTTAAAATATTTAAGTCGCAAAGTCAACGATGAGGCAGAACTTAGGATCAATGAAGACTTTCTCCAGCAGAGCGCTCCTCTACAAAGCAACCCAGCCTTATGGAAAAAAACGTTTGCCGGTTTAAGGGTATTGACTGGCGGAGTCCTTTTAGGAACGCTGGGTATTATCAGCCTGACATCCGGACACGCTTTAAGCCAAAATAGCCATCACCTAGAGGAAAATTGCCCTCCCTTAGCCGAAAAAGCCTTAGGAGTCTGCAATTGGGCCAACGATTATGCCGTTGCTATCATCAATCAGGTGATTAAACAGCATTTTGGGGTTTAAAAGTCTGCTTTCAGAATTGAGTATCAAGGAGGAGATAGCTGATGAAAAAGTGGAGATGTCCATATCTATCTGCAGCATATACCGGTTCCAGTTGCAACTTATTCCTGTGCCTTGATCTTTTTCCGCCTGACTTTGCGCTCAATCTCATCAACTTCTCCAAGTTAATATCGATTTCTGCGCTTTGTCAAACGAAAAAAATTCTAAGTCAAAATTCCGATTTTTGAATTCATTTCAGTATATATATTGTTGAATGGACGCGGATCACTCCGCGCCCTTATGACCTTTAAACGGTTAGGCTAACGCTACGTTGATTTTTCTCATTAACTTTACTAAATTTGGAGATATCCTTATCACAAGATTACCTTGTGAGTCATACCCAGGTTTAGCTAATTGGACGTTATGCTCTTCTTCAATGAAAAATAATTCCTTATTTTTCAAACCCGATACCTTAGCAAGGGCATGCGCTAGAGACGCCTTATGCCAAATGACACCGTCATCTTTCGTCTCCCCATGCGACCCTGTCTGCATTACGATTTCAGGTTTTTCCAGGGCTTTTGAGAACTCCAAAGAGCACATGTTCCAGCCGAAAAGCCAAGTAAAAAATCCTGCGGCCAATCCGAGGACTTTTGCCACAGTTTCACTAGACCCAGCCTTTTTTAAATTATTATAAATCATCTCTTTAGCAGTGGTTCTAAGATCGCAGAAAGAGCGAGACTTCACAAACACATACTTTACATCCTCTTTAAAAATGTGCGTTAAAAGAGCTTCCCCTTGTACCCCTCCGCCAATGGAATGTCCATAGCCGATAATTTCTTTGGCGCCAATCCCCTGCCTGTCATCTTCAAGAAATTTCAGCATCGCCCGATAAGCTTTTGCCATCAATTCTCGGTTCGGCATGCCGGTACTGCCTCCCACGCCGGAGTAGTTAAATAACAATGCGTTGCTTTTGTTTTCGGTTAGCAGAGTTTTAAATTCGTCGTCCACAATCCTCTGTTCATAAAACTCCCCATTTCCCCCGGAAACCAGCGTCCAACGTCCATTGTCAAAAGTTTCCGGTTTTCCCATAATCACTGCGTCTATTATGAAGCCATCCATTTGAATTGCGAGCCACTTTACTTTCCAGTCACGGTTTTCGACGATTCTCTCTGCGAGGATCGGCCGCATCGCATTTAATTGTTTATTAAAAATGCAGGCAGGCACAAAGATAACACCTGCCAAGGCATGAATTAGGCGCGCTATCCCTATAGGAAAAATAATGACGGAAGCAACATCCTTAAATATTCTCCAAGCCTTGCATTCGAAATCACACTGATAGGCTATGGCTTCAGGCGCCTTGAATGGCTCAAACTCTTCTTTAATGCTTTGTTCGTAATTTTTATTATAAAATGCATACTCTCCATGCAAAATATTTTTTATATTAACCACAACACCACCTTTTTTATTAATTAAAACATAATCTGTATCAACAATTTATTAAGAGAGCGTAAAGACGATTTCCTAGGCAATATTTTTAATTTCGTGAGGAGCGCCCGACATTTCGGAGGCGTCAAACGCAGAATCAAACGCGTAAGATTCCAAGGATTTTCATTAAAAAAGTAGGTCCCCGAAATGGCGTGATTGATAAAGGCACAAACAGCCACGTCCATAAAATGAGGAACTTGACACTCTTCTCCGGCTTTCTCAGCTAGTATAGCTTGCTGATCCGCGCTTTACATTTCTCCGAGATTAGAACGAGGTTTCTTAGCTTATTTAAGGTGAGCCCTTTAAGCACTAAGAAAAATGAGCAGGTCGGCGGCGCAAGCCTCTATATCGAAGAGAATTCAAAATTTAGGAATATAGCTAGGAGTCGCCCTAAATTTAAGTCAGGCAAAGCCGGCGCCGAATGCGCTCAACCTGAATAGGTTGAGTAAATGAGGCGGGCCTAAATTTAGTGGCTGAAAACGAAGCTAGAAACAGAATTTTTAGTTTACTTCGGTTCCCGATCCGACAGCAAAGATACTGTTTGATTCCATAGTTTACACACTTTAAATGTATTTCGGTCGTCCAAAATACAGGCACTCTGGCCAAAATTTCTTTGATCAATTCAGGCAATAGGCATTCATTGATCCCTTTAACAGGCTCAGCCTGCAGAGGGTTTGGACTGATTGGCAAACAAAAACAAGGCTCCATTCAACTATCCCTTTAAGACCTCGACCCACACCATTGAATATGGCAAATTGGATTAAAAACAGGGATTTCGACTATAAGTATACCGAAATGAATTCAAAAATCGGAATTTTGACTTCGAGTTTTTTTCGTTTGACAAAGCGCGGAAGCGGAAAAAGATCAAGTCGAAAACCGATTCTTGAATTTATTTCGGTTTATTAGAATTGCGTTCATTTTTTTTTAAATAATAATAGGTAATACAATGAAATTGATCCCCTTTCTCTTAGTGTTTTGCTGCCTCTCTTCGTTAAACGCCGCTATAAATGGGAAAGCTGAGCTGGCGCCGACTTACGTCCATGTTGACGTGCTCCAATCAAACAATACAGTTAAAGACCTTGATCTGGCGGCCATCCGAGGAGAACTCTCCTGGATCGTCTGGAAAGGGTACTACGTCAAACCGATGATCCTTTACGGCACAGAAGATGATGGACAGATACTGACCACTGGACTGAGCATTGGCCGGTGCATTCCTCTTTTTGACGGCCGTCTCACACTCTCTCCGCAGGCAGGCATTGCCTATACGCATTTAAAAGCGACGCTGCATGCCGATTTCGGCATGGGCAGCTTCAAACTGCACGAGGAATTCAGCGGTTGGGCCCCGGGAATCGGTTTAGAGGCGACCTATAGAATCTGTAAAGGGCTGCGCGTATCGGCCGGAGTTCTGTATGCCTGGAGTCATTCCAAAACGAAAATCAAAGAATTCCCCGATCTTTCCGATACCAGCGACTCACAAGGACCTTCTTACAGCGCCATGATCGAGTACGACCTAAATGACTGCTGGTCGGTCAATCTTGGTGGTGCCTACAATGAAAGCTTCAGTAAAGAAAAAGACGGGATTCGCGCCCGCGGACTCAAACTGGGGCTGGCACGCTGGTTCTAAAGGATAACGCCACCGCCCAAGCAGACATCGCCATCATAAAAAACGATCGATTGCGAGGGCGTAACGGCGCGCTGCGGTTCCGGGAAGCGAATCAGAGCCCGTCCTTCCTCCATTGATTCGATAGTACACGGTTTATCTTCTTGCCGGTAGCGTATTTTAGACAAGCAGGCATAAGGCAATGGGGGCTGGCCCAATGGCGATACCCAGCTGAAATCCGTTGCACAAAGTTGCGAGGTGAACAGCTGGGCGTTGTTGGCGCCCTGTTCGACAAACACCACATTGCGCTCCATATCTTTACCGACCACAAACCACGCGTCCCCCGGTCCGCCGATTCCCAATCCTTTACGTTGGCCAATGGTGTAAAAGGGCGCGCCGTCATGTGTGCCGACAATACTTCCCTGCATGGTTTCGAAATACCCCGGTTTGAAATCGATATATTGCCCAAGAAACTGCTTGAAATCCCGCTCTCCGATAAAACAGATGCCCGTGCTGTCTTTCTTTTCCGATGTCGGCAGTCCTGCTTGGCGCGCCAATTCACGCACCTGGCTTTTAGGCAGGTGGCCGATAGGAAACAACACTTGTGAAAGAATGGCGCTTTTAATGGTGTAGAGGAAATAGCTTTGATCCTTGCCGGGATCAGAGCCTTTCAACAATTGATATAGGCCTTCTTTTTCCCCAACGCGGCAATAATGGCCGGTGGCCAGGTAATCGCCACCCAGTTCTTTGGCTTTGTTAAAGAGGGCTTTGAATTTGATTTCCCGGTTGCAAAGGATATCGGGATTCGGCGTGTAGCCCTTCTTAAAGCCTTCAATGCAATCGGAAAAAACGCTATCCCAATACTCTTTTGCAAAATTTACAGTGTAGTAGGGAATATCAAGCACATGGCAAACACGGGCCACATCCTCATAATCTTGAGCGGATGTGCACTGACCGTGTTCATTTTTTTCTTCCCAATTTTTCATGAAAAGTCCGAGCACACGGTAGCCCTGCTGTTTCAACAAGAGGGCCGCCACGGAAGAATCGACCCCGCCGGACATTCCGATCACAACTGTTTTTTGCATCTAAACAACTAGTTATAAAATATTTACAAACAGGATATCAGATTAAAAGGTATGTAACAAGTAGAATGCTTACGACCATTTCTCTAAAACTTTCTTAAGTACTTCCGATTGGACAGGCTTTTCTATAAAATCATCCACGCCGGCTTCGAAGCACTTCTGCCTATCCGCCTCAAAAACAGAAGCAGACAGGGCAATAATCGGCAATTTTTTATAGGTGGATTGCCGGATTTTCAAGGTCGCGGCTATACCATCCATCATAGGCATGTGGATATCCATCAGGCAAATGTTGATAGGCTCTTGACTGAGCTTATTGATCGCTTCCTGACCGTTTGATGCCAAGTGGACCTTACAGCCTAAATCTTTTAATAGCTCCTCAATCACAAACTGATTGGACATATTATCTTCTGCCACTAAGACATTGAGATGCCCCAAAGATTTTAGCCCCTCAGAAGACTTGGCTTGTGAAGCGATGGGGATGTTATTTGTCACCTCTTTTTGAACAACCTCCATTGCTAGCCTGACAACAAATTTGCTGCCTACCCCCTCTACTGAATCGACGGCAATCGTGCCGTGCATCAGATCAAGCAATTTCACCACGATAGACAAACCTAATCCGGTTCCTCCGAACCTTCTTGTCGTGGAATTGTCAACTTGGGTAAAGGGTTGAAAAATCATATTCAACTTTTTTTCCGGAATTCCAATGCCTGTATCCTCTACGGTGATCTTAAGGGGAAGAACATCATCCTTGATACTCTGTTTTTTTTCTCTTTCTATCATCAACCTGACTTCACCCCGATCCGTGAATTTCACGGCGTTGTTTAATAAGTTGATCAAAATTTGTTTTAGCCGGAAATTATCACCGATCAGCACTTCCGGCACCCCTTCTTCTATGGTGTAATAAAGGTGGATATTTTTTTGATCGGCCACGCTCATGATAACATTGACAGTTTCTTCGACTAGATCTTTTAAATTGAACCGGTAAAGACGCAATTCCATTTTTTCCGCTATAATTTTCGAATAATCTAAGACATTTGAAATGATACTAAGCAAAATGCCCCCGCTTTGGACAATCGTTTGGACATACTTTGCCTGTTTTTCATTGAGCGGTGTCAGTTCAAGCAAAGCGCCAACTCCGATAATTCCGTTTAAGGGCGTTCGGATTTCGTGTGACATATTCGCTAAAAACGCGTCTTTGGATCGATTGGCCATCCTAAGAGCCGCTTGCGAAGCCTCTAATTCAGAGGTCCTTTGAACCACGGTAGCTTCAATCTTTTGTTTAGTAAACTCCAGCTGAGCTGTCCTGTCTGCGATGGATCGCATTTCCCTCTTGCTCTGAAGGCAAGCCGCCGACAGAAAACCCACTTCAAATAAAATCCAGCCGCTATGCTCCAGCCAGCGCCAGGAATCGACTCTTGTAATACCAAAGATGGACTCCGGCCAATAGGCACCCCTTACATAATGATCAAGCACTGCAATCAGGGTGGCAGGAATTAAAAGTTTCCAATCCCTATAAAACGCCAAAAAAGCCAACGATCCGAAGATGTGAAAATGGGTTTCAATCCTTCCGCCGGTCAAATGGATGAAAATGGAAGACCACAACATTTGCGAAATGGCGATCACATAACGTGTTTGTGTCTTACCGGGATACAAAATGGCAAGCATGATGGGGAAAACAGTAATCAAGCCCCCAAAAAAAACAGCGATATAAACATGAGGATGCATGCTGTCGACTTCTCCAGACCAGGCTCTTGGGGAAATCGTCAGTGCAATGATAATGCTTGCTATCCATTCGAAAGCAAGCAAACCGGAAAAAAGGCGGTCTGTTCTTTTATAAATTTGCTCTTGGTGGTTTTGAAACAGCACTTCAGCTCTTTCATGAATTTTAACTTCCAGCGTTTCCACAATTTTCCCTAATGTCAATTTCATTAAATAACGGACAGCCGTAAACCGGGGCCGATACCGGCAGTGGGGCTTCAGATTTCTGCTTTGATGTGTAAGCTAAAATAGCACGCTGCCCGGCACTAGCTCCTATATGCCCGCGAGAATTTGTGATCCCGCCGCTAAAAAGCAACAACCCCTCAGGATCAAATAGTAAAGCGTGACCAGAGGTCAACGCTCCGAATTTCACAGCTTCCACACCCTGATAATCCTCGAGCACCTGCACATGGGGAATGGCCGCGGCTTTTTTCCAAAGAGCAGACATCACCCAATCCTTGGAAAATCCAACAGGATGAAGGAACAGCACGTCGACGTGAATTTTCGTCAATGCGTAGCGTTGAATGACACTCAGTTCCTCAATTGTAGCCCGGGAACAAGGACAATGGGGATGAATAAAAAGAACCAGTTGAAACTCACGACTCCTTGAGATGCCGCTAGAAGGCGGCCAACTAACCGGAGAAGGATTCATCAATCCATGCAGACTGTCATAATAGCAAATCACGGCGATACTAAGGGATATGGCAACTCCCCAAACAATGGTTGAGGCAACGTTAATGTTAAAATTTTTTATACGCACTCCTAAACATCTAACATATGAGGATGATATTTAGCATTCGAAAGCATAAGCATGTCCAATGGTGGTAATGCATCACGTTCTTGATCAGGCCTCTCTGGAATGTTCTCCCCGAAAATTTGTAAAGCCATATTGCTTTAGCCTTAAAAATCTGCCATCATACTGCCATGTTCACTCAAATCCTTTTTGTCATTCTGGTGCTTTTGCTGATCAGTTTTGCCCCCGCTGGCCCTATAGAAGATGGAGCCTCCTCTCCCCTATTTATTTTAGGTGCGGGAATGGGTGCTTTTATTTTTATACTGGGATTGATCGCACTGCAAAATTATACCTTTAGGCGACTCATCAGACACCATCGAGAGAAGCTACTGATCTCAAGTAATTTATATCTTTTAACAGTTTTGGCTTTTTACCATTTTTACTTGAAGGGGCAACATCTGCTGCTCCCTTCCGCTTTTTTAGTGGCCGCCTTTTCCCTCTCGCTTTACTGGTGCGGCCTTTATGTGTTTCACGCGACAGCCTACCCTTATCTACCCGCAAGCCTGCGCGGCGCCGTTGCGTCTCCATCAAAATATGCAGTACTGCAAATTAGATTGGTGCTCCCTTTCGTACTGCCCTATCTTTTATTCTCTCTTTTGCTTGATCTTGCGCAATCGATTCCGGGTATGGATGTGCAGACGATGAGCGAAAGGCAAGGAGTCTTTTTGCTCATGGGGATAGCGGCTTGTTTTTTAATTCTCATACTGCTTTTTTTTCCGCCGGTCGTACAAGCGCTGTGGAACTGCAAGCCGCTAAAAGATAAAAAACTGTTAAGCGAAATGGAGCTGCTTTGCCAAAAGGCCGGCTTCAAGCATGCCGGCATCAAAAACTGGACCATCTTAAATCACGCCTATTCGGCCGGCATCATTGGCATCCTCCCCCGCTTTCGCTATATCATGTTTACACAAAGGCTTCTGGATGACCTGCCTAAAGAAGCGTGCCTGGCCATTTTAGCGCATGAAATTGGACACAGCTACCGCAAGCACCTGCTGTTTTATCCCTTCATCATCATGGGCATGATCGTTGCCACCGGCCTCTTTACCATGTTATGCGGGGAGACGATTTATACGCTCTTTGGCACCATGCCTACCCTATACCCCTTTATTGTCTTTTTTTATTATGCTGCCATCATGGCGCTCTACTTCCGCTTTGTATTCGGCTACTTTTCCCGCTTATTCGAAAGAGAAGCTGACCTTCATGTCTATGTGCTAGGGATTCCTCCCGCTCAGATGCAAATGGCATTAGATGCCATCGGCCATGCCAGCGGAGGCACTCACCTAAACCCGTGCTGGCACCATCACGGCATCCAAAAAAGAATCGATTTTCTTGAAAAAACCAAAACGAAACCGCAGCTTATTGCAAGACATCATCGGTTTGTTAAAGCTAACTTATTGATTTATGGAATTGTTTTGCTGCTAGCTACTCTTGCGCTGTTGTCTCCCCTCTTTGAAGACATCCCTCCTCTAGCCCTCTTGAGCCAATGGATGGAAAACACCGGCAAAATCATTAAAGAAACATTGACCCCCTGAGCCGTCTTTTGGACCGAGGGTAAACTTATAATTCAAAGATCGTATGTTCGGTAGTAAAGAAAATAGCGGAATTAGGACAGTCGACAAAACGCGCCTCATCCAACGATAAGAGGCGATTTGCTTCCGCCCCTTCCGGTGTTTGAAGGGCCGCTGCAAGATCCCCCGCGCTTTCCCACCAGACTTCAGTGACGCCATCATACTGATCGGTAATGCCGCGGGGCACTTGGGCCGAGGCATTCAGCAGCGGAATCTGAAGTTATGGCTCTGGACATAGCGTTTCATCCTCAGCGTGGGCGCGTGATGCCTCACCAAAGGGCCGTGTTTGTTAAGCCAATAGTCGTAAAATTCTTCGATGGTAAGGGAAGGATGGCGACGTAAACAGTAAACGCATTTGATCATAGACAACACACAGTTTAAAACCCTCTATATATCAAAAAAAATTTGATATGTCAATTACTCGAACGGTCAGGTGTGCTTAAGCCCGGTAAAGCCGGCATCGAAAGCCCGTAACCTAAAAGTGACTGTCCTAGTGGCGGCGATATCGGATGGCGCGAATGAATTTATCATATAAACTATCCGGCAAAATTTTACGGATATACAACAACGCTTTCGTTTTGAAATCACAAATTAAATAACGTGTTTTTGGACGATCGCTCAACAAGGCACTCCCCATGCAAGCAGCAACGGTGCTAGGACTTATCAACTTAGAAAACAGATTTTTGTTGTACCACTTTTCTGTTGCCACGATGTCTTCTGCATAGAGATGATACGATTCCGGCGGCAATGTTTCCTTCATAACGCTTGAAAAGCGCTTAACATCGATTGCCAAAGGCGTATCAATAGGATTCGATTCAATAGCAATGACCGGGATGTTCCATGGGGCCAATTCGACACGAAGCACATCGCAAAAACATTCCAAGGCATGCTTAGTCGCAGAATAGACGCCCATGATCGTACATGAAGGGATAATGCCGGCAACGGAACTCATAAAAATGACCCTGCCCTTGCCAAGCCTTAACAAGGGCAAGAACTCTTTTAACACTCTAATGTGCCCGATCACATTGACTTGAAAGGCCTTGTTGATCTCCTCTATAGAGGTTACTTCTACGGGGCCTAAGGGAAGAACCCCCGCATTATTGATCAAGCCATAGATCCCATTTTCCCCCACAACGGATTTGACGGTTTCAAGCAGGGAAAGAACTGAAGCTTGATTTGTAATATCGACCGGCAACACTGTGATTTCCGGGATAAGACAATGCAGCTCCTCCAACTTGATAAAGTTATAATCACATGCAAAAATTAATTTAAAGCCCAAATGGTGCAAATGGATGCACGTCGCTTTACCGACGCCTGAGGCAGCTCCCGTGATAATAATGTACTTTTTTGATTGCGGCATAACCCTCGTTTAACTCAACCGTATTAAAAGTTAAACTATGCGATGCACGTATTTTCTTCAAGACCCGGCTCATTTGACGGGTTAAAGAGAAAAAATGGTCCACTGGAAAAACTGATTCCCACGCGCTTCATGGAATTCTTTTGATTTTCACCTTATTTTTGTGGTATTCTCACGCCTCTTCGAGGAGATCCCGTTCTTCGCGCAAGTTAGCCGATGAAGGGAAAACTACAGTGAACCGTTAAAGAAAGATGGCCCCATGAACAGCACCTCCATTGACTCTCTTAAAGACCATTATCGCGCAGCGCGCGCCCAAATCTTGGAAGACTTTCTGACCTTTTTACGCTTCCCCAGCATCAGCTCCGAACCGGAGTTTACACCGCAAGTCCTTGAATGCTCGGAATGGGTGGTGAACTATTTAAAAAATTTAGGGTTTAAAACCGAGGTATGGCCAACCTCCGGCCACCCCGCGCTCTTTGCTTCCCATCTGGAAGCGGGGGCAGATCAACCGACCTTGTTGATTTACAATCACTACGATGTGCAGCCGGCCGATCCTTTGGAACTTTGGATCACGCCGCCTTTTGAACCTTCTTTGCGCCACGGCGAAATCTTCGCGCGCGGGGCCCAAGATAATAAAGGACAATGCTTTTACGTGCTTCAAGCTATCCGGTTATTATTGGAAAGAGATGGGACCCTGCCGATCAACATCAAACTCATCATTGAGGGGGAAGAAGAAACAGGCAGTGCCGGTCTCTCAGGGATTCTTAACGAAAAAGCAGAACAATTAAAAGCCGACGTGCTGGCAATTATCGACGTGGGCATCCCTTCGATGGAGGCGCCTGCCATTCCCCTGGGCGTGAGAGGCATTGTCACCATGGATGTCGAAGTCATCGGATCCGGCATCGACTTACATTCCGGACATCACGGAGGCATTGTCTACAATCCGATCCACGCCTTGGCCGAAATGCTGGCCTTGTTGCGGGATCAAAACGGCAAAATCTCCATCCCCGGTTTTTATGATCAGGTAAAACCTCTTTCTAAAGAGGAAAAAGACCGTTTGGTCGACTTGTTCGACGAAGAAGGCTACAAAAAAAGTTTTGGTGCTTTACCTACCGGTGGTGAAAAAGAATTTCCTCCTCATGAAAGGGCCGGCTCCCGCCCGACGATCGAAATCAACGGCATTTTCGGCGGCTATACAGGCGCCGGATTCAAAACCGTGATCCCTTCAAAAGCACATGCTAAACTCTCTTGCCGCCTTGTGCCCGATCAAGACCCCCTTGAAATCGCAGAATTGGTAAAAGAACATTTTAAAAAAACAGCGCCAGCGGGAATCGAGGTCAAGGTAAAAGTACATCCCGGCGTGGGAATGGCCGTTCGTTCCGACATCAATTCTCGCGGGGTTCAAGCATTTACTAAAGCGTATGAAGAAGTTTTTAGCAAACCGATCGGTTACACTTATGAAGGGGGGTCGATTCCAATCATCCACCAACTCATGGCCGCCAGCCGATCAGAAGTCGTGCTTGCCGGATTGGGACTTCCCGATGACCATATCCACGCTCCTAATGAGCACTTTGGATTGGAACGAATTGAAAAGGGATGCCTGATCGTAGCGCGCGCTATTGAGCATTTATCGCAATAATTCTGAAACCCCTCTGGATATTTCAAACTTTTCTTTGCGCCTTTGCATTTCAATCATTTTTTTAAAAAATCTATAGTAGCCTGACTTTTAGCCTCTTGACAGTAATTGAAATAATCCTTATTAATATCACAGATATACCGAATGTGATTTAAAATTTGGAAAGATGACGAGGAGTCGCCCTGAATTTGAGCCAGGCGAAGCCGGCATTCGGTAGAATATTAATACGGAGGATTTTACCTATGAATATGAGACTAAAAAAACTGAGAGTCTTGGCGGCGGCTATGGCTTTCGTCTGTGTGCCGATGCAAGGATATACCGTTGAAGAACCTCATGGACGCAATGCGGTAAATGTTACAAGTGTGGCCAAAAAAGCGATTCCCGCCGTCGTCTCGGTTCAAGTGAAAGCACTTGATTCCCATTCCTCATTAAGTGGACAAGAGCAAGATCCCTACGATTTTTTTAATGATGAATTTTTCCGCCAATTTTTCGGTAGGCGCAGCCCTTCCCGCCCCCAACCCCGCCTTCAAAGCGGACAAGCCTCGGGCTTTATTATATCCCAGGATGGCTACATATTGACCAATGGACATGTCGTGAACCATGCTTCTGAAATCCTCATTGCGCTGAATGACGGAAGGGAGTTCAAAGCGGATGTGATCGGTATTGACACCAATACCGATATTGCGGTGATCAAAATCGAAGCGACGAACCTGCCCTTTCTGAATTTAGGAAATTCCGATGACCTTGAAGTGGGGCAATGGGTGGTGGCAGTAGGGAATCCTCTGGGATTACAAGCCTCCGTAACCGCCGGCGTCGTCAGTGCTAAAGGTAGAAGCGGGCTCGATCTGGCGCGCATTGAAGATTTTATTCAAACCGATGCGGCCATCAATCGGGGCAACTCCGGTGGCCCGCTGCTAAATCTGAATGGAGATGTGATCGGCATGAATACTGCCATTGTCACCAATTTAGGATCAGGGGGCTACATGGGAATAGGATTTGCCATCCCGAGCACGATGATTCAACTCATTATGGATCAATTGATCAACAACGGATCGGTCACGCGTGGTTTTATCGGCGTGTCGCTGCAGCAAGTCAATAACGATCTGGCACAATCCTTTGGTTTGGACCGCGCAGAAGGAGCTCTGATCTCTGACATCAGCAAAGGCTCTCCTGCAGAGAAAGCCGGACTGAAGCAAGGGGATGTGATCATGGAATTCGACGGTAAAAAAATCACCGGAATCGGGGCCTTGAAAAATGCCGTCTCCCTAATGGTTCCCGGTTCAAAAATGCAACTCTCAATCTTAAGAAATGGCAAAAGAACAACGGTTCCTTTAACCATCGCAGCATATCCCGATGAAGAAAAAGCCCCCGCAATCAAAGAAAATAAACTGGGCCTTGAAGTCGAAGCCCTGACAACGGAAATTGCCCGCACCCACCGTTTTGACAATTTGCAAGGTGTGGTGGTGAAAAAAGTGGATCCCCAAAGCACCGCTGCTTGGGCCGGGATCAAGCCCGGTACTTTGATTATTGCCGTCAACCACCAGGAAGTAAAAACGCCTGAAGACTTCATGAAGCGTCTGCAAGAAGCTGATCCTAAAAAACCTCTCCTGTTTCTCATCAAACAAGGGGATTATATGCAATTTGTCTCTATCAAAGTCGGGTAGATGGCATTTGCTTGGGATGTGATCATTGTTGCTGCCAATTACCCTCAGGAAGAAGAGTATTGGCAGCAACGCTTAAAAAGCTGTGGCCACCCCTCGATTGTGCTCACTGTTGCAGAGGATTGGCAAGGCAGTGCAGGCAATGGCTTAGGCACCTTATATGCCCTCGAAAAAGCGCAGGAAAAGGGAAAATTCAAGCATCGCATCGATCTCTTTCAAATGTTGATTGAAGGCGCTTCGATTGCGCTCTTTCATGCAGCAGGGTTGGGGAAAAAACTATTTCCCTTAACAGCGGGCGAAAATAATTGCCTGTCCCGTATCCGACTCCCGGGTTCATTTGAATTACTCGAAATGGCCATCCAGCAAACAGCGCCCTTAGCAAAGGAACGAAAAGGCAGGCTTAGCGTATTTTGGGGAAACCACCTCCTCATTCCCGAAGCAACCTCTACCCCGCATCACCACATCGAACTTTTTTATCAACAAAACGAGCCCATGGGACCCTTTTCTTTATCCCCCTCGATGTGTTTTGCCTTGATGAGAGAGTTCGCGCTGGAAATTCAAGAGAAAAAAGAATGCCTTGCCGCCCATCAACATTTCTGGCTCCCTTTGACCTTAGAAAAAGAAGTTTACTTAAAACGATTTCCGGGATCGGCACGCCATTACAAGCGCATGCGGTTCTTTAGGGAAAAATTTTGCGCTTTGCACGCTACCCACTCTCTAATAACTATGACCGAGATGCATGCCGCGCAATCGTGGGATTTCAGTTCTGCCGCTGCCTATTATCATGAGGTATTGAAGCTGGCTTCCCCTACAAATGAGGGAATGCGCATGCGCCTTCTTTTTGGAATTCAATCGAATCCTACCGGAAACTTAAGAGTGATAAAAGATGAGGGCTCGTGCCTGATTGACTGCAAAATCGGCGCCGGAAAAATCCTCAATTCAGTACTGGTCGGGGTCGAAGCGGATTCCATTGAGGTTAAAGATAGCGTCATCATCCACAGTCGCTTTTCCACACTGAAATCGGAGAAATCCCTGCTCTATAAAGTCAAAGAAGAACACTCTTTAAAGTTAGCCTCAGGAACAATTCGCGCCGACGCCCTCCTTCCGGAAACGGGTGAATATCTGAAGATCTATTCCCATTTGAACCGCAACGGAAAGGGAGATTGGGAACAAACCTTGCCCTCCAATCTCCTTTCCTATCAGGAGATTTTTCAAAAAATTGAGAGGCAGAGGCAAGACATTTGCCCTGCCTCGTTTGTTTAAACCATCTTTTTTTCTTTCTCTTCTTCTTCATCGGAAGAACTATCGAAAATAAGCGTTAGCTTGTGGTCCTTCATACGGATGATTTTTTCTTTTGAAGGCTTAGCCTTCGTTTCTACCTCAGTTTTTTTTTCTTCTACCGGCGGCGTTATGGTGATCACCTCGCTTAATTTTTTGAGGCGTTTCCGTTTTGGCTCTTCTTGGGTCAGCAATTCAAGAATTGTAGGCTGCTTCTTTTCAGCAGGGGCTTTCTCTTCCTCAAAAATGCGCTTCAATCCTCTTGTTTCCTGCGCTTCTTCAAATCGAGCCGGATCAAAAGAGCCTTTTTGTTTGATCAAATCGGCTAAGGCCTGTTCCGGAAGCAACGACTGCTGCTTCACACGTTCGATGGTGATCTGATCCACGCCATGGGTTAATTCTAAGAACAAACGTTTCATATCGAAAGGTGTAAACGCGTCCCCTAAAATCAGCCCGAGCTTTGCGGCCAACCTTGCCGGATCTAGCTTTTGACCGGGGAAAAGGGCGTGCACTAAGGCAGGGGTCAGTTCATACACCTTATTGTTAAATTCCGTACAGTGTTTGGCATCAAACGTCTTCTTCTGATGACACAACTTGGCTATAGCATCAAACGGCTTAATGGAAGAGAGCGCTTGATTGATCACGGCCCGGTCGACCCCTTCCGTGAGTTTTAAAAAAATACGCCATAAATTATACATTTCGGGATCATCTTTTTTGATGGCGATTCCCAGAATGCAGCCGAAGTTTGCCGGCTTGAAATACTCTTCATTCTGAATATCGGGGAAATAATAGCGCGCCAAATCCATGGTCAAACCGCAAGCCGTTTGATAAAGCTTCCAATAATGCTCCCCGCTAAAAACCTCCGCATCGCGGCAGAGCTGTCCAAGCGTCATGGCCGGATGGCCGGATTGAATCGCAAGCAGTATTTTTGCGCTGTCCACCCCTTCCGTAAATTTTTGAATCAATTGCCAGTTGACCATAACATCGCCTTTGGCATCATGCGCATCGATCACGTTAATTCCCAAAAGCGGCGCCATATATTCCAGCTTAAAAAAACCGCGTTGAGGAATTCCTTTGATCCCCTTAAATAAATTACGCGCAAGAGCTAGCGAGTCGATACTCTTAAAACGTTCTTTTTTCATTCCGGTCCGTTCACATTCGGCATCCGCCACCTTCAAGTCGTAAAACCAGATGTTATGGCCGGCTAAAGCTTTAGCATTATTTGTAGAAAGAAACTGCTGAAACCTTCCCCATACGGCTTTAAAATCAGGGGCGTCTTTAACATCATCATCATAGAGATGATGAACAGCGGAAGCGCCACGTGGAATAGGCACGCCGGGATTGATTTTTTCATTAAACAACTTATTCACGGCCGGAATATAGGCCGCCAACTGAACGGCACGTGGTTTAGGACCGGGCTGCCCTTGTGCGGGAAAAAGTCCTGTGGTTTCAAAGTCAAAAACGGCAAGGTTTGCGACAGCTACGCGATTGATCAAAGAAGCGATCTTCAGATAGGGGTGTTCGGCGGGTCTTAAAGTGGCAGCAGTCAAGACATCTTTTAAAGGCGCCGTGCCGACCATTTTTTTAAAGATGGCCTTGGTCATTTTGACGTCTTCGATCGCATTATGCGCTTCTCTGACTCTAGCTCCTAGAGTATGACACAAGCCCGTTAATGAACCGTCTCCTTGGATGTGCAGCGCGTTTTTTAAAAATACCGTATCCAAAGGCTTCCAATGACGCGGTATGCCCGGGATTGCATTGATTGTCCTCATCATACCGCGCGCCACCTCCCGTTCTAATATCGGCCAGTCATGAGCAATCCCGTTGTGCATGATCACAACAACATTGCGATTTCCATCTAAACCCGTATTGACCCACTTCACCAAATCAGGCCATACCTCTTCAAAGGCATAGCGTGGAGGCTCAATATAGCCTTGTTGATATTTCCTTTCGATCTCTTTCCGTCTTAATTCTTCGGGAGGTTTGATGTAGGCATTAAAAATCCGCTGTTCTTTTTCCCGCGATGGATCCAAGACAGAAATTTGGGTAATGCATTGCCTTGGCTCTCCGTCATCGCGCGGAACGCTATCGACTTCTACATCTAAGAAACAGTACTTGGGTGTCAGGTCTGTGATTTGGGACGTCATCGGCATCCTCCTTATCAATTAAAGTTTTTAGTCAACACCGACGGACATTAATTAAATTTTAATTTTACTGTAAACTTAAATTTTTTATAGGGACAGACACCCTAGAGACCAGGATGAATTTTCCCTGGCCTCTAGAATTGCTCTTTATTTTCCTCTGGAAACCCGGATGACGAATTCCCCTTCGGCATTAATCGAAAGGGTGACTTTCCCTTTCAAACGTTGATGATTTTGCGTCATGGCATCTTTAAGGACTTTTTCAATCGCCTCATTGACCTTGTCGCAAAATTGGCGCGCGCCAAAGCGCAAATCAACTTGGATTTTTGTCAGATGGTCTACGAGCGCCGGTGTCCAATGCAAATCGATTTGGGTCTGTTTCAGCAAATTCTCCCTTTTGCGCAAAAGCTGCACTTCGGCAAGTTTGTGCAAATGTTCTTGCCGGATGGGCAGAAAAGGAACAATAGCCGTTAGTCTTCCGCACATTTCCGGA
The DNA here is from genome assembly GCA_041738095.1 of Waddlia sp. Lineage (GTDB taxonomy): Bacteria > Chlamydiota > Chlamydiia > Chlamydiales > Waddliaceae > JTS-AC334. The sequence goes on along the minus strand of JBGSQP010000009.1, from coordinate 10,709 downwards.
CTTAGATGATCGACGAGAATCGGCTTTAACCTTTGCGTCAACTGTTGCGGATTATTATAAACCTCTTGCTGCCCCTCAAAAAGCTCCTGGGCTCCCAAATTGGACGTCATGATAAAAATCGCCTTCGTACAGTCCGCAATTTTCCCTCTGCGGTCGGTTAATCTACCCTGATCAAAGACTTGTAAAAATAATTTGCGCACATCGTCATGAGCCTTTTCGAACTCGTCAAACAACACCACCTGATACGGATTTTCAATCAACGGTCCGGTCAACATGCCGCCCGAATCATGCCCTTCATATCCCCTTGGGGCACCGACTAAATTCGATGCGGTGTGCTCTTCCTTGTATTCGGAGCCGTCCAAAATGATCACATTGCCTTCATTGTGGAACAGCTGTTTTGCCAACTGCTTGGCCAATTCCGTTTTCCCTACCCCTGTGGGGCCTACAAAAAGGAAAACCCCCCAAGGTTTGTGCGGGTTAAGCAATCCCATCTTCCAGCCGGCAATCCGCTCTCCGACGACTTTAATGGCATATTCCTGCCCTACGATCTGATCTTTGAGACGGTTAACGAACCGTTCTTCATTAAAAATTGAATCATCCAAAAGATCTTCAGGAGGAATCCCGGTTTTAGAAGACACAAAAGCTGCCACCCCTTCCGTCGTAATCTCAACAGGTACGGCATTCTGGTTCATCAACGCGGCGCTAGCACACTCCTGAATCACATTAAAGGCACGCACCGGAAGAGGCCTTTGGGTGAAATGTTTAGCTGCCAGCCGGACCGCAAGATCAATCCCCTCTTCTGAAAAATGCGCTCCGACAATGTTCAAATCGCGTTTGACGATTGCTTTGACATCTTCAAGAGGACTTTCTTTGATAGGCATGGAAAAAAAATTGTACTGCGCCAGTTGCGAGATGACTTTTGAAATTTTTTCCTCATGGATGTCTTCTGCAATCGATGCGATGAAGGAATAAGGCTTTTCCAAAATCATCTGTACGCATTCCGATAACCCTTCCATTTGCAGTAACTTTTCAATCGACCGCAAATAGATCACAGGTTGTGGCGCCACGCCCATCGCTTGCTCCAGAAGCCATTTGAAATGCCTGGACACTTTATCGACGCTATTTTCACCGGATTTGTCCGCAATCAAGCCGGCGCAATCGAGACAATAGATTTTTCTTCCTTGCCATGGGGCGTGGTTATAAACCGTCCGGAACAGATGCGCGGTCTTTTCGACGATGGATCGTTTACCGATACCCCTGGGGCCTAAAAGCAGCGGGCGCATGCCGGCTGCCGGTTGTTGCAGCATGCCAAGGATGTTTTTGGCTTCCGCTTCTCTACCGATAATTGAAGATTTTCCTTCCACTTCGAAAAAATAAGCAGTGCGGGGCATCACGGACTCTTCTACTCTTGCTCTTTTTTGGGGACGCGAGCGGAGCGGATACCGTTCCTCCTCAGATTCGCTATCCAACATCTCTTCATCCGGTACGATAAAATCCGCCAAACTCCCTTCCGACTCGCTGTCGACCGAACGGGTACCGTAATTGAAATAATTATGCACACTCATGGAATCCTCCTGGTTAATCCAATCAAGAACATGAAATGAAATACTCCCATTAAAAATATAAAGTAAATTTTTTCTTTATTTTCGATGACATCTTGTGATATGCAAACTCCTTTCTTTATGACACAAATCTTTAAGGAGGTGTTCCTATGACAGCCGTAGTAACCAGAAGCGCAGCCGCTTTGCAGCAGCAGCCCGAAGCCCAGACAGTCCGTGGAAGCAAACGACCATGGGAGGGGCGTGAAGTCACGGAGCAGCCTCCGGAAAAAAAAGCACGGATCACAACGGAATTTTTAGAGAAATGCAAAACAGAATTTTATAGCGATCCTAAAAATATCATTACCCGCAACGCAATCGTCAATGTCGGCACGGTATTGGCCGCAACCAATTCGGACGAGGTGAACAAAGTCAACCATCTCTTTTTAAACACCATCAAAGAAGAGCATGTGAAGGCTACGAACCAAGCCAGTTCCGGCCGGTGCTGGATGTTTGCCGGACTTAATATGTTCAGACACACGATGATCAAGGCCTTAGACCTCAAAAATTTCGAATTCTCTGAAACCTATCTCTTCTTTTGGGATAAAGTGGAACGTTCCAATGTCTTCCTTAATTATATTCTAGACAACTTAGATCAGCCTCTCACGGACCGTACCATGGAATGGCAACTAAATACCCCGATCTCAGACGGCGGATATTGGAACATGTTTGTCAATTTAGTGAATAAATATGGACTGATTCCAAAACAAGCCATGAAAGAAACTTTCCATAGTGGCTGGAGCGATGAGATCAATAACGTGATCAACGAGCGGTTAAGGGCGGCTGCGCTTTATTTACGATCTCATAAAAAATTGACCGACAGCCAAAAAGAAGAAATAAAATCGGCCTGCAATCAGCAGATCTTCGACATCCTGGTGAAATTTTTAGGAATGCCCCCGCAAGAGTTCGAGTGGTCTTATATGAAACGGGATTATTCAGAAAGGCAAACGCTGGCCGGATTAACCCCTGCGGCTTTTAAGACCATGACATTGGGAGGAATCAATCTCGATGACTTTGTGGTCTTAACGCATTTCCCCAATAGGGATCTCAACAAACGCTTCAGCATCAAACACACAACAAACGTCGAAGGCGGTGATGCCTGTACTGCGCTGAATGTACCCATGCAGGAGTTGAAAAAGCACGCCTCCAAAGCCATCATGTCAGGTATTCCGGTATGGTTTGCAGCCGATGTCTCCCGTGGCTTTCATCCTTTTGAGGACACATTGAACGAAAAACTGGTCGACTATGATTTGATTTTCGGCGCAAAGCACCCTATGGACAAAGCACAAAGAGTACATTACCATGCATCCGGGGCAAATCACGCCATGTGCTTGACGGGGGTGGATTTTGACGAAAAAGGGAAAACCCTCAAATGGCAGGTAGAAAACTCTTGGGGTTACTACGATGATGAAACGCCGGGGGAAGACGGCTTTTTAACAATGGCCGATGAATGGTTCGATGAAAATGTATTTGAAGTTGTCATTCATAAAAACCAACTTTCCAGAGGACTCCAGCGCTTGCTGACACTTGAGCCGACGGAATTAGAAGCCTGGGATCCGACCGCCAAAGCTGCAATGACCAAATAATAAAAAGGGCCCTTTGCAGGGCCCTTTTTTCTATGCCTGCTTAAAAACCAGGTCCATTAAAACGAGATTATCGCGCGCCCGTTTTCTTTGAGTCGCAGAACCTTCCCGCAGTCCTCTTTTCACCAAAGCGTATTCTCGTTCCAAGTCTGTTTGCGCCTGCAGACGTTCCTTCTCCAAAGGACTTTGCAGATCATTTTTCAGATAAAAATACCGTACCAGATCTTCTTTGTTCTTCTCTGATAATTTATGATATTTCCCCAACGTCCCGATATAAGGTTTTGAAGTCCTGGCGCGTGTCAGGTCATCGTAAGACTCTGCGATCTGTTGAGAATGGCCGGTCATTTGCTGAATGCTGTAATGATCTTCAAAGGAACGGAAGATCTGCCAATCGGCATCTTTAGGAAACACTTTACGTTCAATTCCTTTTCTCAGAAGGCGGCACGTTTCCAAGGCATTTTCATATTCTACCCTTTCCACACTCTCTACAAACGCCTCTTTATCGATTTGACGGTTTGCTGCCAGGCGATACAGCTGCGTCAACTTCTTGTCATTTTTTGCGTTATGCAGTTCAAATATCAAGGAATTGATCGCCTTTCCCATGCTGGCATTGGTCTGCGGATCCAAAGCAATGATCCGCTCCTGATTATTCCAGCAAGCACCGAATCTCGAGTCATTGAAGAGGGCAAGACGAATGGGTCCCTCTTTGGAAGCCGCGACAATCAACGCCCGCCCTTCAGGAAGACTCTGAATCGTTTCCACCACCGGCTTTAGCTTTTGAGGATAGGAGGCAAACGTCTCCAACGTCGTTTCAGCAAACAGCGCACTATTTACAAAAAAAACTATAATAATTGAAAAAATATACTTTGCAAGCATCAGACATTACCATTTAATTTATGAAAAGATCATAAATGATAAATGGCTAATGCTTTAAGAACAACTTCTTCTATATACTGAAGTGAATTCAAAAATCGGGATTTTGACTTAGAGGTTTTTTCGTTTGACGAAGCGCGGAAATCGATTTTTGAATTCATTTCAGTATATACCGAACGTGATTCAAAATTTGGAATTATGGTAAGGAGTCGCCCTGAATTTGAGCCAGGCGAAGGCGGCGCCGAAACTACGCAACTTGAATACGTTGCGTGATGCAGGCGGGCTCAAAGTCAGCGGCTGACTTCGCAGCCCAACAACCAAATTGCGGATGGTGTTCGGTATACCTCAACAAAACGATTGCCTTTGCTTTATTCAATAAATTTATATAAAATCTATTCAAGAGGGGCTTTTCATGGACAATCCTAAAGACAGAAAAAAAACCATCCGAGAAGCTGTTAAAGTCGGACGCGCGGGCAGCATTTTTTTAAAGCCTACACAAAAAAAGATTCCCGAATTTGAATTGCAGCTACATAAAGAACCCTTAACTGAAAAGATCCCGGAAAAAACTTCTTCTCTCGAAAGCGTCTTTTTCCAGACCGCATTCCCTATCCCTTTTGAGGAAGAAGCGCCCCGAGAATTTTCAGAAGCCTCTTTGGAAGAAGTTCTTTCCCGCATACACCAAGACGTTTCGGAAGAACATTCAATTGTCCGGAGCAACAAGCGTTGTCAAGACACGCAAGAAATGGTGTCCCTCATCAAAGAATCACGCATCAAAAAACCTGGCGGAGACCCTTTTTCCACTAAAGATCAAAAGGAATTAGACGCTGTTTTGAGGCATAGAGAGCACTTACTCCACTTTCGAGAAGCTCTTGATGCCTTGTTAACGGAAAAAGAAGCTGCCATTCCCCTTCTTGTGGCAGAAATTTCCCATGGCATCGATACGCAGGAAATGGAAGGATTTTCGATTCCTTGGTCCATAGGACCTTACCAAGCCTGTTTTGAATTTAAAAAAGGCCCCAACAATTATTACTATTTCATCATCCACAATCGCGGCCAAGGGATAGAAGATGAATCATTGCACGGCAAAGTGCGCGTGCAAGACAACGGCCGGCTCATCGGCAAAACTTCCGTGATGCTCTTAGGCACAAAAGAGAGCATCGTACAGGAAACATTTCTACAAGGTTTGCTGCAAATCTACTGCACAAGCGGCAATCTAACCGATGCGTATGCTCTTATAAAAAAACATCTTCTAGAAGAAGGGAAATGCACCCTGCAAACATCGATGCTAGAAGAAAAAACAACGCGTGTCATTAAAGAATTAGCCTCGAATCAGTTGACAGCCGAAAAATTACAAGCAGCCCGTACTGTCCTGAAAAATTTAACGACAGAACTGCTCAAACACGATTTATCTTTTGATACGATCCATAGAAATGCCTCCAGCATGACCCTCCCGGAAAAATGGCTGGCCTCGCCGGAGGTATTAAAATATTTAGCTCTGTATTCTTCCCTGCACCGTGCCTCTCCAAAAACTTTCCTGGAGCGCGCCGTTTTCTTGAATGCCGCCGACCCTGAAGTGTTAAATCGGCATTTATGGAAATGGAAAAAAAACTCTGAAACATCGGTACGTTGAGGATCATGATGACAACTCCCTTTTTAGCTGCGAACTGGAAACCCTATAAATCCGAGGAAAACCTAGCATTACTTCTTCAACAACTTGAAAATACGCCCCTCTATTTGGCCGTACCTCATTCTTTACTCAACTCTTTAAACGAAAAACCGGAATCTCTTTTAGTGGGCTCTAATACCCTCAAGATATCTCCGGGATCCTTTACAGAGCAAATCGCATGGGAGGTCTTTAAAACATCCGGTGCGCATTTCGCTCTGTTAGACTCAGGAAAACAATCTATAGAAGAAATCCAAAGAGCCCTTCAGGCTCTTCTTGCGTCTGACCGACACGCCTTTCTCCTCATCAGGGATACGGAATCTATCGGACAGTTTCTTACAGATCTGCCGCAAGAAAAGCTGGAGCATTTGATCATCATCGACGTCTCGCAACCAAAAGAGTTGGAGGGATTCGATGTATTTGCCGCAAGGCAGCGGGCTTCCTGCAAAGAGATCCGCTTCACTCTTGAGAATGTCCTTGGGGAAGAAAATGGAAAAAAAATCCGTGTTTTAGCAACACTTCCAGAATACGCAGAAGACGCCTCGCCTTTCATACGCAATTCCCCTTTTGACGGTTTTTTCTTACCCGATTTGGCCTTTCAGACCGAACTACTATTCAAGACTTTAGGCGCCATACCTCCTCCATCCTCACCTTCTGTTATCATCGAAGAGCCTTCTATAACGATCGAAGAAGAAGTGCTGATTGAAAAAACACTGAATGTATTTGAGCCCTCCACGCCTATCAAACCCCGCAATTACAGCGATCTTACCTCATGGGGTCATTAGCCGAGGCTTGAAAGCTCTTGAAAGGCAGGGTCATCCCTTAATAGATCGAATTCCCGTCGTTTGAGAACTTCGTCTGCATTTGGCAACCCGTCGCGCAGTGCGCTCCTGAGCCAGCCGATGGCTTGCGGCCCTTCCCCTCTAATGGCATGTGCAAGAGCATTGATCAAGGCCGTCTCATAAAGAGGGGAAATCTGATACACCTTAGAACCCAGGCGAATAGCCTCGTCCCAGTATTCTAACTGAAACGACAAACGATGCAGCAAACGAAGCGACTCAGACTCTAAGCGAGGGGAAAAGGGGCTAAGCAAATCATAAGCCTCGCGAAATTTCCCCGTTTGCGCAAAAATTTGCGCCATATATTCTGTAGCGGAAAGATAGAGGATCCCGTTGCCGGCGTTTTCTCTAATCTTTTTAAAAAGGCGCAAGGCCGTATCGACATTGCCGGCCTGTAATTCCACTTCCGCTTGCCGAAACGCGTTTTGCAAAGAAAGATTACGGTCCTGATCCGACATGGCCAGCGTACTTTTCCAGCCCCTAAAATTTTCAAAAGTAAACATGAAAAAAAGCGCGCCTGCGAGAATAGCTCCATTCACAAAACAAAAAATACTGGCCGCAAATGACAATAAAATACTGATGAAAAAGGCAATCTTAACCCCTCTAAACCCTAAGATCCCCTCCAGTAAGATGCGCAGTAAGTGGCCGCCATCCAATGGATGAATGGGCAATAAATTCACTAGGGTCCAAAAGAAATTAACAAAGATACCGACATTCAGCGCATATTTAAAAAGCTCATGAGATGTCTCTTCTCCGACGAGCGCTTTGACTATCAATAATACAAATAAAAGAGCGAAACCGGCTAAAGGCCCATTAAAAACAATGATAAAGTCTTTCCATAAAGATAACGGGGGACCTTTTCGGTATGTCATGCCTCCTAAAGCGAACAGTTCTATTGAGGCTGACTGACCAAAACCGACTGCCGTCAAAGCATGCCCGAATTCGTGCACCATGACCGATAAGAAAATCACAACTGCCCAAACTAGGGTGTGGGGAATCGAAAATGAGGAATTCAACCAACCGATCACAAAAATAAGAGCCCAAAAAAGAGGCTGGACGGTGACAGGAATTTTTCCTGAAATCAATTTCATAGAGCAGACTTCATTGCGCTCCCCATGTGCGCAGGCGTTTCAGCAATCACAGCTCCCGCTTTTTTCAGGGCTTCAATTTTACCGGTTGCAGTTCCCTGACCACCGGAAATGATTGCCCCCGCATGCCCCATCCGTCTTCCGGCAGGCGCCGTCAGTCCAGCAATAAAGGCCGCGACAGGTTTCGTGCAGTGGTTCTTGATCCAATCAGCCGCTGCTTCTTCCGCATCCCCGCCGATCTCGCCGATCAATAAAATGCCTTGTGTTTCCGGATCGTTTTCAAACATCTTTAAAATGTCGATAAAATCCGTTCCGTTGAGGGGATCGCCACCGATCCCTACACAAGTCGATTGCCCCAAACCAAGCTGGGTGGTCTGCCAAACCGCCTCATAAGTCAAAGTGCCGGAGCGGGAGACAATACCGATAGAGCCTCTTTGATGAATATAGCCGGGCATGATACCGATTTTACATTCTCCGGGTGTGATCACGCCCGGGCAATTCGGACCGATCAACCGACTCGAACTTTTACGCATTACCTGGCTGACAGCCAGCATGTCGCGCACAGGTATTCCTTCCGTAATGCAAATGATCAAAGGGATTCCGGCCTCTTCTGCTTCCAGAATAGCTTCGGCAGCAAACGGAGGTGGAACAAAAATCATGGTAGCGTCGCATCCGGTCGCTTTTCTTGCCTCTGCAACCGTATCAAAAACTGGCAGATTCAGAATTTCCTGCCCCCCTTTCCATGGCGTTACGCCTCCAACGAATTTCGAACCGTAGTCCAAACACTGCTTGGTATGAAATTGTCCCGCTTTTCCGGTAATCCCTTGAGTGATCACCTTGGTATTTTTATGCACTAAGATGGCCACTAGAGCTCCCCTTTAGCGGCAGAGACCACTGTTTCGGCTGCTTCCGTAAGACTTTCAGCGATGATAATATTCAATCCCGATTCCTTTAGCATTAGACGTCCCTGCTCCACATTTGTCCCTTCCATACGGACAACCAAAGGGACGCGCACCTGCAACTCACTAGCAGCGGATATGATACCGGCCGCAAGAGTAACACAGTTCATAATCCCCCCGAATATATTGACCAAAATGGCCTTCACTTGAGGATCAGAGAGGAGAAGTTTAAAACCTTCGGCAACTTTTTGCTGTGTAGCGCCGCCTCCTACATCTAAAAAGTTAGCGGGAGTGCCGCCATAAAAATAAATCATATCCATCGTCGCCATCGCTAAACCCGCGCCGTTGACCATACAGCCAATTTCCCCATCGAGGGCAACATAGGCCAATTCGTGCAGGTTGGCAAGCGCTTCATTTTTAGGGATCTGCGTCGCATCATAAAATTTCTGGATTTCCGGTTGGCGGAATAACGCGTTTTCATCCACCGAGAGTTTGGCATCCAAGGCTAATAAATCCCCGTCATGTGTCTCGACCAAGGGATTGATTTCCAGAAGGGAAGCATCGGTATCCACAAAAGCTTTAGCCAGCCCCGCTGCTAAATTCATACCTTGTTTAGCCGTCTCTCCGCTCCAACCCATAAATTTGGCCATTTCAATCAGGCGGTATTGACGCAGCGTGCCATCGAATGCAATCGGCAGCTTCAAGATTTTATCCGGTGTGTGATGCGCAACCTCTTCAATATCGACTCCCCCTTCAGGAGAGACGATCAGGATTGCCTGCGCGTTTTTACGATCGATCACTGCGCCCATATAATATTCTTTCCGGTATTCGCATAAAGGACTGATCAGAATCTGATGGGCGACCACGCCTTCTTTACCGGTCTGGTTGTTAACGATTTTCATACCCAGCAACGCTTTGACATGTTCTTTGATCTGCTCGCGGCTTTGGGCAAGTTTGACTCCTCCCGCTTTTCCCCGGCCGCCGGCATGCACTTGCACTTTGATAACGGCTTGGATCAGACCCATATCCCGAATAGCTTGATCTGCTTCATATTGATGGGAAACCACGCGATAATCAGGAATAGGAATCCCGTATTTTTTTAAGATCGCTTTGGCTTGATATTCATGAGTATTCATCTTATACTTTGCTTATGTGAATCGAAGTTATTCCTTAGTATTATCCAACCTATAACATAAGAAGCTGTTCCCATGGTACTAAAATTCTTAAAATCAAGTTACGAAAAAGTTAAAAACGCCTTAGTAAAAACCCGATCCTTGCTTGGCCTGAAAATTAGAAATCTCTTTAGCAAGCCGATCAACGCAGAGACTTTGGAACAACTGGAACAGCTTTTTTATGAAGCCGACTTAGGCATACAGGTCTCTGCCGAGCTTTCCAAAAAGGTGCAGGAGATTTACCGGAAGCAGCCCGAACTTGACGGCGAAGGCTTGATTGAAGAAATTAAAAAGGAAATCGTTGCCTTATTTTCTCAAAAACCGAGCGGCATGGCCCAAACCTCAAGCGGCCCCCTTGTTATTTTAGTCGTAGGAGTCAATGGCAACGGCAAGACGACAACAGTTGCCAAATTGGCCAAGAGTTATAAAGACAACGGCTATAAAGTTATGATTGCCGCCGCCGATACCTTCCGCGCAGCCGCCACGGCTCAGCTTGAAGTATGGGCAGAAAGAGTCGGCGCCGAAATAGTCAAAGGGGTCGCTAATGGAGATTCGGCAGCCGTTGCCTTCGATGCCATGAATGCAGCCGTTGCCCGCGGAGTCGATGTTGTACTCATCGATACAGCCGGCCGGCTTCATACGCGCACAGACTTGATGAAAGAATTGGAGAAGATCAAGCGCGCCTGTCAAAAAGTGATTCCGGGCGCCCCTCATGAAACCTTGCTGGTACTTGACTCCACGATCGGTCAAAACGCCGTAGACCAGGCACGTCTATTTAATGAATACACCCCGATTTCCGGACTTTGCCTGACTAAACTCGACGGCACCGCTAAAGGCGGAATAGTGATCAATATCCAAAAACAACTAGGCATTCCTGTTAAATTTATCGGGATCGGCGAATCTCTAGAAGATTTGGAACCCTTTAATGCCGAAAATTTTGCCCAGGCCCTATTCGACTAGCCAACTTGACAAAACTAATAATTATTTCTATAAT
>JBGSQP010000015.1:0-28451 GCA_041738095.1 Waddlia sp. | reverse complement strand
TTCTGCGATTAATGGGGTAAACAGTTTGTTTGAGATCATGATTTTCTCCTTTTTTCACAATTAAGAGAGTCTGATCTCAAACTTTTTCTTTCAATCTCTTTTTTCGGAAATTGAATTTACAGAAAGAATGTTACACTACCATTCCTGGGGCGGCTTCTTAGCCATGCAATATGCTGTTGCCCATCCCGAGCATGTCAGTAAGTTGATACTGTCCAATTCAATGCCTGCCACCTCAGAGGAGTATGGGCTATTCCTGCAAGAATGGCTAACCCGTATGGCACCTATACAAGAAATAATAGCCGCTATGAAGATGACGCAGGAATTTCAGGAAGGAGATCCGGAGACTGTTGAAGCCTACTATCGTTTGATGTTTCGTCACTATTGCTTTGATCCTGAAGATGCCGATGATTTGAGTTTGCGCATGACTTCGGAGGCATTTTTAAAAGGAGCTAAAGTTTATGAATGCCTGCGGCAAAATGTGTTTGATCTTCATTTCAATTTGCATGCAGCCTTGCAAAAGCTCAAAGTTCCTGTCCTGATTATTCATGGAGACACAGACCCGGTCCCTTATACCATTGCAGAAAATCTTCATCGTACTTTGGCGGGGTCTAAGTATGTATTGATCGAAAAATGCGGTCATTTTCCCTATGTAGAAAAGCCGGAGGTGTATTTTCCCTGCCTATTTGAGTTTTTAAAGTAATTGTCAATTTATGAAGCGTAGCTCAAAGATCTCTTGGATGTAACATAAAACATCACAGTCCCTATCGAAAGTAAAGTGAAGTAAATCACCAGGGAAATCATTCCATCCTGAATAAAGCATTTCACACAGCCGGTAATTAGTAGCGAACAACTGGCTAGCGCAAGCACCGGCAGAAAGAGGCTAGTCGATGCTTCTTTACGGTTGCGGAGGGCTTGAAATAAGGCAATGACGCTAATCGTATAAGAAATCACACAGCCTAAAGCGCCGATCTGCTGCAAGGGGATCACCGCTCCCTGCCCCATGATGACAAGTGCAAAGCCGGCTAAGAGCAGTCCCTCGCTCAAAACACAGGCGTAAGGAATGGCGTTGCCGTTTAGACGTTCAAAAAAAGAGGAAAACCATAAATGCTTATTTTGGGCAAGAATATGTAAATTCCAGCAGTTGCTGAAGATGATGCCATAAGCAGCGCCGAGTGTTGAAGAGGCAATCGCTAAGTGGATCAGCCCTTCAAATTTTCCGGAAAAGAAGGTGTCGCCGAATAATGAGGTAATAAAGGCCGGAAAAACATCGCAATGCCCGATGCACAAGAGAAGTTGTTGACCGAGGCTGCCATAAAAAATGGCTTGATAAAGGGTGGCGATCAAGATCACGGCACCAAAAGAAATAAGCACGGCTCTGGGAGCATTTTTTTTAGAGTCTCTAATTTTACCGCTTAAGGAACAGGCAGCTTCAAAGCCGATCACCGCATAGATGACAAGAGGAAGGCTGGAGGTGACCGTGTCCAATTCGAATTGGGGCGCTGTATAAAGCGCGCCTTGGAAGAGGTATAAGCCAAAGGTGATCACAAAAAAAATCGGAAAGGTTTTAAAACCGATGAAGGCTTTTTGGATAGCGCTGCCTGCTTTGACATTCAAGAGGTTTAACGCGCTAAAGAAAGCAATGATGCCTAAATCCAGGGCGAAAGTGGGGATTTCTTGCAAGAGAGGAAAAATCCGCTGCAATAAAGTCATCGAGACATGGATCATTAGCATGCAAGAGGCTAATTTGGAGGTGAAATAACTCCAGCCGCTTAAAAAGCCGGCAATAGGGTTCAATTCTTTTTCTGCATAAGTGTAAAATCCTCCGACTGGATGCAGCTTTAATAATTGCGCGATCGATAAGATCAAAGGCAGCATTAAAACGCCCACCAGCACATACATGAAGGCGCCCATTGCCCCGGCGCGCTGCGCCAGATTGGAAGTATTGATGAATATACCGGCTCCCAGCATGATATTGATGTTGATGAGAACAGCAGAAAGTAGGGAGATCTTGTCGTCTTTCATGGCTGTATCTTATAGAAATCCTGGTATTTTCTTAAGCATCGATTGCTCCGCCTCGTAAAATTTCCTCAAAACAGGTTCTCATCGCTGTCCCTGATGCGCAAGCAGCGCGGATGACGTTTGAGCGCCACTCTTCGTTGAGGCCTTGCACACCAAGCGCAGTTGAGGCCTCCAAGCCCCTTTGAAAATGTGCTGTGAAAAAAACTTGCAGAGCGGCCTGCTTCAAGGGGTCGTTTACTATGCCGGAAAAAGCGTTTCTGGCGTCTTCAAATGGCAATAAACCTAACAATGCTTGTTCTAAAAAACGCGCAAAGTGCGGGTAAATGGCAATCAGGGCAGTAAAATGGGTTTTAGTGTAGCTGTTGTGACTATAGGAATAAGCCAGATTAATCGGGTCAAAACAGGTAAAAAGGGTCATCAGGGGTTTTGTTATATCGGTCATTCTGCCGGCTGTCACCGGTAGAGCTAAATACACTTGATCGCCCCACATTTTTGGGAAAAAGTGGACCTGAGACAAACCTCTTAAGGCCTTTAAAATCTTCTTTTGGCCGAGGTTGGCAGCGTTGACAGCTGCCACCCCCGTTACGGTTTGAGGATGCATCCGTTCCGGATCGGTGGTGACAAGGGAACGTTCGGCTCTAAAAACCATGCGCGCCGGTTGAAGGATACCCCTAGCTATGCCGTTTTCCAAAAGACGGCGCGACTCGAGGTGGGTACCCTTTCCAAGGAAGGAGTAGCTAGATAGGGGATGCTCCAACAAAAGGTGCAGATTCGGTTCCGGATAATAAGGCGCCATGGGAATCACGGTACTAAGAGCTGCGCGTACTTTCATATCGAGTTTCATGCCCAGACGGACGATGGGATAAGTGTTTGGGTTTGCCCAATAGCCGGTGCTCATCACTTGCGGCCGGGTTGCGGCTATGGCATCGTAGTGCGAGAATAAGCCGACGCCTTGTCTTAAGGAAACGATATCGTCATCCATAACGCTCAAATAGACAGGTCGCAGACCGCGCAAAGGATCTGCAAAGCCTGCTGTAAAGGCGTGATTTTTTAGCCGTTCCCGTATGTGCTGGTAGGGGATTTTACTGCTAATAGCCTGCCCCGATTCGTATGCTTCTATCACTTTGATCGCCGCTTCCGGTTTTAGCATCTTAAGCAGGCAAAACGCTGTTTCTTTAGGATAGGTCAAAGCGGAAAAGCGGTTCTTTTTTTCCCATTCCTGCATCCAAAAAGTGCCAAAGACGCGATAGGCAATCCCTTCGACGATCGGTAAATTTTGGATATAATGAGCCATTTGTAAATTATTCGCGGAATCGAGGGAGCCGAGGCGATTGGCAAAAAGCACTACGCTTAGGCGGCGCACTTGTCTGGATGCAATAGGGTTTGCACCAAACGCTTCATCTCGCAATTTCTCAAGTAAATCCACCACTTTCTGACCAAGACGGGCTTCTTGCTTAGGAGGAACAAAGGGGATGGTTGCCACATAAGCCGGTCTATCGATCGCTTCGTTTTGTAGATCCATGAGGCCGTTTGGGGGATTTAACGGGGTGATTTCCCTCTCTAATAATTTCCCCGGTCTTTGGTTGGGGGCATAGGGAAAGGAGGCGCTGTCCTCGATCGTTTCCAGCCAAGCGCCATAATTGTAATTTTTTTGAACAAGATGTGATTCTAATGACGGTCTATTAATATTCATAATTTGACTTTTTTTAAATAATGCATAGATTATAACATTTTTAATAATATATATAAAGTATGGTGTTGCACAAGAAATGGCAAAAGGATAAAACATATTTTAAAGAGAGGGATTATGAAAAAAGTATTAACGATTCTGTTTAGCCTGATGGCAGCACTTACGTTTGCTGAAGCGGTGCGTCATGTAGAGTTTCAATTGCCGTCGATTGCTAAAAATTGGGAGATCGGTAATCAGTTCCAAAACGAAGAGGAGTCGGCCGTTATCTATATTCCAAAGGGAATTAAAAAAGAGGATGGGGCCGATGAATTCTTTGCCGTCAACTCCACGAACGCCCCTAGCGATGTCAATGATATTGAATCGATCAAGGCCGGCTTTGCCAAAATGTATCCGAACCTAAATATCGATTTCAAAGTCATCGAGCGGACGCCGGAAGGGGTGATTTACGAGTGGTCGGTAAAGGAGAATGGGCAGGAAAAAGTCCATGGCTGGGCCCGTGCTTTTTCAGGCACTAAAGGTACCGTGCTTCTTACCTACCAAACTGTCAATATGACCGACGTGGAAAAAGCCAGGACGCACTGGTTGCCGGTCTTGAAAGAAGCACGGATACTGCGCTAAAGGTTTCCGAAGGGGTTGTTGGAAAACTTTTCACGTCTTTGCGGCGCCGGGCGATAGTCGGCTCCTCCCTTCGGGGGGATAGATTCCTGCGGTTTTCGTTGTCCATTTTTTGCCGAAAGCGCAATACGCTTTAAATGGGCATCGACCGTGAGAACAGTCACTTTCAACTTATCTCCGGTCTTAACCACCTGGTGGGGATCTTTCACAAAGGTGTCGGAAAGTTCGGAGATATGCACCAACCCGTCTTGGTGCACGCCGATATCCACAAAAGCGCCGAAGGCTGTGACATTGGTGACAATGCCTTCGATCATCATGCCGGCTTTGAGGTCTTCCAGTTTGGAAACACCGTCTAAAAACTTGGGCATTTCAAAAGATTTGCGCGGATCGCGACCCGGCTTTTTTAGTTCATTGAGGATATCGCGCAAGGTTTCTTCACCCAACGTACCGTTCTTATACGCTTTAATATCGATTTTACCGACACTTTCAGGATGCCCGACCAGTTCGTCTAAAGAGGCGCCCAAATCTTTTGCCATTTGGGAGACCACTTGATACCTTTCAGGATGCACAGCAGAGGCGTCTAGGGGATTATCTCCTTCCCTGATCCGTAAAAATCCGGCGCACTGTTCGAAGGCTTTGGGTCCAAGGCCGGCCACTTCGTGCAATTGCTGGCGCGTTTTAAAGGTTCCTTGTTCCTCTCGATGCTTTACAATTTTTTTTGAGAGCGAGGTGCCGATCCCGGCCACATAGGAAAGCAGCGAAAAACTGGCAGTGTTCAAGTCGACACCCACTTGGTTAACGCAGCTTTCAATCACTTCATGCAGTTTTGTTTCTAAAAGCGGTTGGTAGACATCATGCTGATATTGTCCGACGCCCAGTGCTTTGGGTTCCACTTTTACCAGCTCCGCTAAAGGATCTTGCAGTCTGCGGGCAATCGAAATGGCGCCGCGAATGGTCAGATCCAATTCTGGAAATTCTTCACGGGCGACATCGGAGGCGCTATAGACGCTTGCGCCCGATTCGCTGACTTGTACGATGATGATGCCACTGATGCCGGCCTCTTTCAAAGTCTCTTTCACAAATGCTTCCGTTTCGCGGCCGGCGGTGCCATTGCCGATGGCAATTGCAAATGGTGGGTATTTTGCGATGAAGGCTAATAATTGTTTTTTTCCTTTTTCCAAGCCTTCATTTCCAGTGGAGAGATATAAGGTAGTGGTATCGAGGTATTTTCCGGTATGGGAAACGGCGGCACATTTGCAGCCGGTACGCAGCCCCGGATCGATGCCTATAACAGGTTTGCCACCTATGGGTGAAGAGAGCAAAAGATTGCCTAGGTTTTGCGCAAAGATTTCTACCGCGTCTTTATCGGAGCGCAGCTTCAATTCCACACGCACATCAGATTCAAGGCTTGGCGCGAGCAGGCGCTTATAGCTATCCTGAATGGCAAGGGTCATCTGCTTGGCGAAAGGAGAGCGCAGATTTTGTTTCATTTTGCGGCTGATTTCGTTAAGGATAGGCTCTTCATCGATCACCAATTGCACCGATAGTACCATTTCGTGCTCGCCGCGGCGGATGGCTAGATAGCGATGGGAAGGAATGGTTTTAACCTGCTCGGAAAAATCGTAATACTGTTTGAATTTGGTTTCTTTCTCCTTAAATTCCTCCTTTACTTTGGAACGTAGCAACGCTTCATTTTGGTACAGGTCTCTGATAAAGGCGCGGATTTCGGCCTGTTCTGCAATGATTTCGGCGACAATATGGCGCGCCCCTTCCAGCGACTCGTCCACGGGGCCAAATGTTGCGGCTTCTTCCTCCGGCGAGCCGGTCAAACTTTGCGCCAAGATCACTTGGGCTAAAGGTTCCAGTCCTTTTTCTCTGGCAATCATCGCTTTTGTGCGCCGTTTTGGTTTATAGGGAAGATAGAGATCTTCCAGTTCGCT
Source organism: Waddlia sp. (assembly GCA_041738095.1). Lineage (GTDB taxonomy): Bacteria > Chlamydiota > Chlamydiia > Chlamydiales > Waddliaceae > JTS-AC334. The sequence goes on along the minus strand of JBGSQP010000015.1, from coordinate 22,187 downwards.
TTTGGCAATGCACGCTTCGATTTTACGCTTCAAGTCGTCGGTCAGTTTCCCTTGCGAGGCAATCGACTCGATCACGGTACTTTTCCTTTCCTGCATTTCTTTCAGATAACCGGATCTCTCTTGAATCTGTCGGACCTGGACTTCATCTAAACTGCCGGTGACTTCTTTTCGGTAGCGGGCGATGAAAGGAATCGTATTCCCTTCTTCGAGTAGCTGCAGAGTGGAGAGTACATTTCTTTCGGCGATGGTTAGTTCTTGGGCGATTTGTTGTGAAAATAGATGCGTCATACTGGAAGTCCCTTAAAATTTAAGTGAAAAATTTAGGGGATATGAGAGTATCTGTCAAATCAAAATTTATTAGTTACAGTTTGTTGAGTTGTATTATTAAATTTAATGCAATTTCTTTCTAAAATAATAGGTAATAAAAATTCAGTTTATAATACTTCCCTGATTTTTTTTGAAAGTGGCATCCGAGAACAGGGGAATTGCATGAAGAATTTTCTTCACACTCCGTACCTAAAATATTAAGTATACAATTCTTATCAGCGTTCAAAAGGTTCAGTATAACTCTTCTAATCAATGAGAAATTATCTGCGCCGTTATTCTTACATACTTTGCAATCATCCTCATTATACGATACATCAAACTGCCAATGCAGCTTGTTCTCAACAGACCAATGGTCTCTAATAGCTTGTCCAAATTTCGCGCGTTTCTAGACGTAATCGAGATTTTTCCTCAATGATGTAGTGATCGCAACCCGCTTACTTAGATGTGGCCTGCAGAGCCTGATCAAAGAAATTGACTATCTCAGCAGGGAGATTTCCGTGATTACCTTTCAAAGCCAAGGCATCGCCCCCCTTATTACGTATTTAAGAGGCTATATCTTTTAGCATCCCGCCGCATCAATCGACCGCTAGTATCGCAACTGTGACAATGTTAAAGAGGGAATAAATTTGATTTCTATTTTTCTTGGATCAGGTAGAAATGGAAAACTATGCAAGATTGATGTCCCACGAAGATTTTGAACTGTTATTGTAAGTTTCCTAGTTGAGGCGATAAAGCATTCAAAAGATGCATTGATATGTCAAATCATTTCTTCACGCAATGTTCTGACAGATTTTGATGCTGCTTTTTGGGTTTAAAATGGTCAAACTTGCAACGAATATTAAATTCTTTTAAAATTTAATATTATTTTGAATGTGAAAATCTACATTTAACCATTTAGATAATTATTGTAAAAATTTAATAATCGTGTTATTTTTTTTGTTTTAATTTTTAAAGGGTTTTATGTCGGTAAATAATAATTTAGATTTTAATTATGATCCTGATTTATATTTTAATCGTGACATTCAAGATCAAAATGTAAACGTAAATCCCTTAACCAATGTGTTTAAAAAATCCACTTCTCCTCAGATAGGATCGTCGAAGCGTCCAGGGGAAGAGTTGGAAAATCCCCATTCTACTAAAAAATCAAGAAAGGATGATAACGAAATAAGGCCTGAAGGACTGAATCCAGTCGATTCAGAGAGTTTATCTAGAGGTATAATTAAAGGGGATTTATTAAAAAGGATAAGCAGCAACGAGGATCTTTTAGATGCTGTTATAACATATATAATTTCTAATGAAATCAATACTATTAAATTTGATGGTATTACGATAGAAAATCCTGAAATTGTTGCGCGAATAATGTCATGTGAATCTATTAGAGCAATAAATTTTAGTGGTAATAATACCTCTTTGGGCAAAGTTTTGGTTGGTATGCATAAGGAATCACTAAGGCATATTAATTACTTAAATTTAGATAAATGTAAATTCGGAGAAAGTTGCAAAGGAGAAATGAGGATTTTTTTTGATAATTTAGAATATTCCAATGTGAAAACTCTTAGTTTGAAAAGTATATATCTAGAATCTGTACTCAGCAGCCTTTTTCCACACATGCGCAAACTGGAGTGTCTTAACCTGGAATGGCCAAGAAAAAGAGAGGTAAGGGAAGGGCGGCTTTTTCCTGAGTTGTTGCGTCATTTACCTCATTCTGGTTTGCGGACTTTGGTGGTGACAAAATGGGAATTGAATGACGAGCATATCAAAGAACTTATCAAAGTTGTTCCTGGCACGCTATTAAAAGAGTTTGTTTTTGACGAACATCGGGTGTCAAAAGAATTAGTCGATGCTTTGCATGTGGCCTTGTCTATGAATGAATCTAAAACGGAAGCAAAAGAGTTTTTTTTAGAAGATTACATGGAAATTGACGCGAGAGAAGTTGTTGTTTTTAAAAAAACAAAAAAAGACGAGATCAAGCACTACGATCGTCTGCACTTTATTTTATACGATTTTAATCTGGATGCAGTGCCGGCAATTTTAGACGCAGTGAAAGAAAAATATTGGAAAAACACCAATGCCGCTGAAATCGGCACTCTTCCGGTTCATTTTACCATCATAAAACCAAGAAAACAGCCTGGTGAAACGACAGCAAGCGGCGATCAAAAAATTAACGAGGAATTGAAACTTCTTATAAAGGGTCGTTCCACGACCATCGCTGAAAGTGAAGAGGAAATGAAGGCCTGTTTCAAAGCCGACGCAAATGAGTTGCGGGTTTATATTGGAGAAACGGTAAATTGCGGCTCTACAAGCAGAGTCACTAAAGGTAATAAGGGCAATCTAGGGGATGGCTCCGATCTGCAGACGACCGAGCACCTAAATCGTTTAAAGTCTGTTGTGGATTATGCCAATCCCGATATCATTCTCAGTGAAAATCACACTTTTCCTTACGAATTGAAAAAGAAGATTAAGACAACGTTAGGGGATGGGAAAAAAACAGGATATCAAATCGACTATCAGAGAATCCATCATGCCGCTTATACGCAAGAGTACCGTTCTCGGTTTTACCTCATCGCAACACGCTCCGGTATTAAATCCGGAATACCTGAACAGGTGCAAGAACAATTTTCGCAAAATGTGCGTCCGCTATTGGAGCTTTCTGCAGAGCCGCACAACATTAGCATTCATCCAATACCCTCTCAGAAAAAACTGCTTGAGGATATTCATGCTAATTTTGCAGCAGCCTATCAGTTGGCGGAAATGTATCCGGATGAATACAAGATTGAAATCATTTCAAATAAAATTGTTCTGAAGTATCAAGATCAATTTTTCTGGTTAATGGTGGGCAAAGATAGAGAGCATAAAATTTATTGTGACAGCTTTGTTTTCATTAATCCGGAATCCAATGACATACGTATTGTCAAGAAGGAAAATGATAACACGTCAAGCTGGATGCAAAGTCGTTTTTTTCACCATGCCAATCCGCGCGTGACTAGGACTATTACAAGTTTGGATATGTTCGGAACGAATATCTGGGGACCTCAATTAAAGACTTTGAGTCCCTATGAAGTCGCGCGCGTCCATGGCTGCTCCAAACAGTTTTCTAGGTTGATCCAAGAAAATTATAGAGATGCCGCCATTAATAAAGCGAATGCTTATGTAGGACACGTGTATTCCACAAAAGTCGTTTCCCGTTTACTGGTTTCCACCCTTTGGAAGGAAGTCCAAAATCAACTTGAATATACCACGCAAAAATATCCGGAATCATTCTCTTATCTATACTCGACTCCCCTTGATAGCCGTTCTGAAATCATGCCTCACGCAAAAGGCGGCGCTGCTCTCATAAGGGAGGGAAGTGGCCTGATTATGCCTGCGACGCCTCACATGAGGTGGGTGCCGGTCACTCAACAAATGGTCGATGATTTTTCAAGAGAAGAGGAATGGGAAGATCCTGTCGATCGCTCCGTGCAAGATTCTCAAAAGATAGAGGAGAGGATACGCCGTTTGGACTGGGAGCAGTCGATCCGCTCCTTGCTAACGGAAGCTGGAAAGACGATATATTCCCATCAAATTGAAGGGGTTTCCTGGTTGCTTGCGCAAAGAATCCAGGGTAGGAAAGGGGGAATCTTAGCTGATGATATGGGGTTGGGAAAAACGATCCAGACCGTCATCTATTTAAAGATGATGCAAGTTTGTACTGCAGAATCGGGACTTTCTAGACCTTTCTTGATTATTGTTCCTCTAAGGTTGCGTGATAACTGGGAAAAAGACCTGGCTGTTTTTTTTGAACAAGAAAAGATTCACTTTATGCAATATCGTGAGGATTTTACGTTGAACGCATTTCAGTCAAAAGAAGTGTTCATCGCTACGGAAGAATTTATTAAAAGACATTCAGATCTTATCGAAGACATCTCCTTTGATACGATCATTATTGATGAAGCGCAGGATATGAGAAATCCTGAGACAGGATTTTCCAAATGCGCCAAGCAGCTGAAAGGGGAATTTAAGATGTGCTTGTCCGGCACGCCCCTTGAAAATGAAGTCAAGGATGTTGTGAATTTGCTCCTTTTCATCAACGATGCATTGCCGCTTGCATTGAAGGATGAGTACGAGGAAGGCGAAATTACAGCGCTTGAAAGCGTATTAAAAAATTACATGTTGCGCCGGCTAAAGGAAGACCTGGAATTAGATTTGGGACTGAAAATAATTAAAGAAATTGATTTTGATCTGCATCCCCTTCAAAAAAAGATGATAGAACTGGTTGATCAGCATACCAAAACACAGTTTGCCAAGCTGACCATGCATTCGCAAATTTGCAACCACCCCTTAAGTCTCAATGAGAAAAAGTTACATGAGATTCGACTTGCTCTTCCGGAAGACTTTGGTTTGCCAAATTACCCAAAAATCGATGAGCTTCTCAATATTCTTACGGAGCTTTATGCGGGGGGGTACGATCCTGTACGTCACAGGCCCTTCATTATTTTTTCACGTTTTAATGAAGCCCTTAAAATTATTCATGAAAAAATCAAGCTGACTGAGATCTTCTCCAACCAGAAGCCTGTTTTAGCGTTATCGGAAGATAGTGATTTTCCAAAGATTATCGAAGATTTTGGCAAGGGAGAATATTCAGGGATTCTGCTAAACCTCAAGCAAGGAAAAGGATTGAATTTGCAAAAAGCAAATCAGGTGTTTTTATTTGACCCGTGGTGGAATCCTCAAGTGGAAAGTCAAGCTGTGGATCGCGCTTACCGCATCAATCAAATCGGCAATGTGATGGTCTACAGGTTTCGAATGAGAGATTCTTTGGAATTGGATCTTATTGAACCCACGCAACAAAAAAAATTAGCCATTTTTAAAAGGCTGATGGACGCTTCAAGAGTGATTGAAGAGGGGGAGCGCATGGAGATTGAGAAGTCTGAATACTTAATGCAAGATGAGGAATTTTTATCATTCTTAGATTATGAGAAAGAACCTTATGTAAAATATTTTGACGATTTCGATTGGAATGCAGGCTTTTCATAACGCTGCATTGAGTTCCTGGCTGACTTGCAGTGATTGTGTAGGGAGTGCAATTTCTGCTTCATAGGAGGAGATGATCTGAATGATTTTCAAGAAAATGCCTTGTTGGATTTCCCTCCATTTTTTCCAGTCGGTTGTTTTGGTAAAGCAGTAGACTTCAATATTTAAGGAATAAGGCCCGAAATTTACAAAATGCACCAATAAGATTTGGGTTTGATCGATTTCTGGATCTTGTCTAAGCATCTTTTCGATGGCATTTACTATGTCATTAACTTTGTGGCCGTCTTGGTACCTGATGCCGATAATTTCTTTGATACGCCGGTTGTACATCCTGCCGGGATTTTCAATGATAGCATCGTTGATGATGGAGTTAGGGATGTAGGTAGGTCTTCTGGAAAAAGTGCGGATTTGCGTCATGTACCAGCCGATATGCTCCACCGTTCCCTCAAACCCTTTATTGGGTGAGATGATCCAGTCGCCCACAGAAAAATGGCGGTTGATCTGGATCATAAACCCGGCAAAAAAATTCGCTACAATGTCTTTTCCTGCCCAACCGATGGCGATACCGCCGATTCCCCCGAAGGCTAAAAGGGCGGTCAGTTGTATGCCCAGGATATCGAGGATGATCAAGCCGACAATTGTAAAAACAAAAATCGATAAGAGGCGGCTGAGAGCCAAAATCAGGGTTTCATCTTGTTTGCGTGAGATTTTATGCGCCACGCGTTTTTTTAAGATATTTTCATAACGCCATTTTGAGGCTTGAAAGGTCCAGGTTGCCAGTAGAATGGCGTAGATTGCCCGGCTATTGAAAAAAAAATCCTCGGAAAAATACGTTTGCCTTGAGGCGACTTGTTCAAGGATTAAAAAAGTACCAAGCCCTCCGATTAACCAAGCAGAAGGTCCATACAAAGAGGCCAAAAAAGCTTTTAACCATTCCGGTCCCGATAAGGAATGGCTTAATTTAGATAGTGTGCGACGGGTCAGGAAGATAAATAAGATTGTGAAAAATAAAATAATAAGCGTCTTGGTGCAAAGAAAAAAAAGGTCGGTTTGAAAAAAATCTAAAGTCATTATGCTTGGTATGCTGGTTTTATATTGTGTCTATTATAAACTAGATCAACAAAAAAATCAGATTAAAAATCCCCTTTTTCAAGAATTTCCTTTAGACTTTTCAAGTCTTTTTCCACTAATTTGGCATCCTCAATAAACTTTTCCTTAAGCATTTGCGGATCACGGAAAAGAGTGAAAATCACTTCGCTCCCTGCACCATTAGGAACGACGCGCATGACATTATGGAATTCATCGCCGGATGCGGCGACTACCAGGTGGTCTAAAACACCGAAAGGATTTTGAGTGGCAAATTTAATGTGGATTTTACCAAAGGGGGATTCGGCTACCCAAACCCCCTTTATTTTTTGGATAATGCTGCTTAGGCCGGTGGCCCACTGAGGAAGATTTTCAGGATTCGAGGCAAAAGTATAGACCTGATCTGGAGTCCGATCGATGTAGACACTGAGATGCCGCGTCTCCAGACCCTTCATTAAAAGGGGCCATCGTGATTGGGGGAATTTGCCGGTATCAATTGTCCGCAGTCCCACATTTCAATAATTTTATGATCCAAAAGGCGAAAAAGGTGCACGGCTGCCAGTCCCTGATCTCCCTCTTTGGGGATAATATGCGTATGAGCGGCAACCAAATCTGCTTCGCAAATCATGTGTTTAATGGAGAGTTGCTTATTGGGGAATTCCTCGTGGTTTTCTTTCATGGCATTTTGCAAAGCTGGAAAACCACTGGGTAATAGAAAGTTATGATGTTTGCCTCGCATATCCACATACTGCTCGTAGGCCTCATCGATTTTTCCTTGTACGACCAAGTTTAGGAACTTTACAACGATTTGTTTTGAGATTACCGGCATAATTAACTCCCTGTGAGAAATTCACCATATCTGGCGGCAAAAATAAATACAAGCCGAGGAAATTCAATTTTCAATGCATAAGAGCTTCGACAGCTTCATCGTATGTTTCACGTTCCTCAGTGAAATATTCGTAGGGATTTTTTGGAGAATTAGTTTTGAATCTTAATTTTTCACCATAGAATGAAAAAACGGCAATATCGGGATAGTAAACATCCGCTCCATTTTTTTGAGGCTGAGCATAAATATTTATGATGATATTTTTGTGTGTAAACGGATAATTGTCCATGTATTGACGAAACAAAGGTTTGGAATTGAAACTTGTCAGTGCATCATTTGCACAGGCTAGCAATAGGACTCTGCCTTCTTCTTTGCTTAGGATTTTATTTGAGCGTAATTCTAAACCGATTGTTGAATATTTATTGTTTTTAGCGGCTTCGGAAATGCCCAAAAAATCAAGCCCATAGTTATCTTTAAATTTTTTTGAAAGTTCACTGGTTATCTGGAAAGCAATTTTTCTTTTTGGTGAAAAAGAGTTACCAAGAAATGAGCTAAAAATGAAGATCAAGATTATACCACAAATAATATTTAATAATTTCTTCATCTCCTATCACCATATGTATTACGTATATAATCTGTTCTTTCTTTTACAGGCTGCCGATAGGTTGGGCTTTGGAAGGCATGATCAAAATAACTTGCGTCGGGGTGTCTGTCTAGTAAGACGATGTTGTGTTTATTTCTAATGCGGCCGGGTAGATCGCACCAAGGGACGATATCATTTTTGCTGACTAAGTGGACGATAGAGCCGCAAAGATTTTCATCTATGTAAGCTCCTGGGGCGACGGCAATGACGTGAATCCGTTGGCGGAGTGTTTCATCATAACCTCTGAGGGCGTTGCGGGTCAAAATGGCACCTTGGGAATGGCAATAGTGAATAATGATACCACCCTCGGGGCAATTTTTAAAGTATTCATCCCATTCATGCTGAAGAAGAGTGACAGGCTTCGTATTAAAACCGAGAATATTGACGATACATTCAAGAAAGTCCCATAAACCGTGGGTAGAGTTGTAGATCCCCGTTCCGGGAAGGCCGGAAAACATCCCAACATAGTCGTTATTTTCCTGGGATTCTTGATGGCTATTCAATACACCATTGCAGTTGGTGTAATAAACGGAACTATTATAGCCGTTTTTATTGTTGTTACAGGCATGGGAGCGATGATCAAATTGGGTGGATGTGTTCAACCCTACGGAAAAGGAATAAGAATTCCCTTCATAACGACAATTGGAATAATCGGCGCTTGCCGCGGTTTCAAGACAGGCGACAATGGTGTTGATGATGATCGTGCAAATGGCTTCCAGGAATAATCCGTCGGGATCGATGTATTGGGTAGGGCGATTGCGGACGTAGGAATACCGATTGGAGCCATCCACAAACCATAAGGGGTCGGGAGTGGTCCAGCGCGCTGTTTCGGGATCGTAGTAACGGCCGCCAAAATAGCTGAATCCTGTTTCGTAGTCGACCCGTTTGCTGCTGAAGCCCCAAGGGCTGAGGGTCGCGCCGTTTTGCTCTACTCCGTAAGCGGAATAGGTGGAGTGTTCGATGAGTCGGCCCACCGTAGAAAAGAGGTGGGTGAGGTTGCCTCTATAGTCATGCAGGGGAACGTAGGTTGTGCCGTTCAGCTCGAGGAGCACTGCGGCTCCGATATCACCTTTACACCCCATGCCCATGATTCTTAGTTGGGAAAGGTTGGGGGAAAGGGCGCCGATCTCTTTATCGCCCTGATAGAAGAACTTGATATCGTTTTTGCTCATGCGGCGATGAAACGGGTCGTAGGTGTAAGTTGTGGTGCCTGCTGAAGTCGTGGCTTCGATCATGCGGTCGAGAGCGTCATACCGGTACGTGTCGCCGTTTTTGGAGCGTAGGTTGCCGTTTAGGTCGAATTGTAGGCTGGAAGGCTGGTTGAGGGCGTTAGTTGAGTAGGCTTCCGAGAGGCGGTTGCCGGCCGAATCTAGGTTGTAGGTGGTATTATTATCGGAAACGAGCTGTTGCAGAGCATCATAGGTGTAGTGGTTTTGACCATCTGAAAGTAGATTGCCGCAAGGATCGTAGACACATTGGGTATGCGTTACAGGGGTGTCGATTGTTAAAGGGCGTAAACACGGGTCATAGCGGTAATGAACGCTGCCGCATTGGTGCATCAATTCCGTATCGATTCTTTTGCCGGCCAGATCGTAAGTGGTACGATGGATCTGCCCTTTCCGATGCACTTCCCGTAAATACCCGGCATCGTAGCTATAGTCGATGGTGGAAAAATCCGGGAGGGTAAGCGTTGTTAAACGCCCCATGAAGTCGTAAGCATAGGCAAGGCTGATGCCATTGCCTTGTGTTTCAAAAAGGACGCGTCCATGGGGATCGTAAGAGCGGTGCGTGGCGGTATTTTGCACAAGATCTTCGACAAGGAGGAGATTATTGTTGTTGTCGTAGATATATGCATAATCGATGGTACCATCGGAAGAGTGTAGCGTCTCCAGGTTCCCCAGCGGATCATAGGCGTGGAATAGTTTGGCCCCGTCGGGTTTGATGAGGACGCTCAGCTTGCCCAATAAATCGTATTCCCGGCGGGTGATTTTTTGTTCGGGCGTGCCCTTGGCTTCAATGATGGCCGTCTCGCGTCCGCGGGTGTCATATTCAAAAGCCACCGTATTGGTGCGTAAAACTTGACCGTCATAGAGGACGTCTTCATTTTTTTGCAGGGGATTCCCTAAGGGATCATAGGTGGTTGCGATGCGCTGCAGCGCTTCTCCGAAGAGATTGTTTCTCTCTTCAAGAATCACATGGTTGGACGTGTCACATTGCATTGTCACCATGTTGCCTTTAGGATCGATGGTTTGGCTGTAAGGCGCGCCTAAGTCGTAACGGTAGTTGATGGTGGTTTGGTTGCCGTCGGCAGCTGAAATTGACAAAGGCTGCTTGAACGTATTGTAATAAGTAATGGTGGTTGAGGGGCCGCCCTGGGAAAAAACGGTTTCATGGGTGCGGTTGCCGTCCACATCATAGGCATACTCCTTTTTCATAAAGAGGGTACCGTCGCGGTCTTGAATGCACTCGCGGATTACTTGCCCCAGCAGGTTGAAGGTTAGGCAGGTGGCACGGTAATCATCTGGCGTGTAGTATTCCCGTTTTTCCGTTTGGCGGCCAAGAGAGTCGTAAACATAGGAGGTGAGTTTATCTCCTTTCTTTTCCGATTGCAGCCGGCCGGCTCTATCATAAGTATAAGAAGTAAGGTGGCCTTCCGGGTCAATATGGTTGAGCAGGTGGAAGGCATTATAGACCCAGTGCTCTGTGGTTAGGAGGCGGTCGTTATATTTTTCTTCTTGAATTTTCCTATTCAAAGCGTCGTAGGTAAAGCGGGTGCGGGTGCCGGCAGCGTCGATGGTTTCTTCGATGGTGCCATCGAGGTTGTAGGTGATCCGTTCAATGGCGCCATCGGGATGTTCAATTAAGCAGGGCTTGCCGTAAGCATTGCAGACAATGGATGTCACGTTTCCGCCGCGATCGGTTTTCTTTACAGGATGGTTAAGTACATCGTAAGACACTTTTTCACTATGCCGGGAAGGGGGTGTTTTTTTAGTGACCCGGTCGAAGGCGTCGTATTGATAGTAGGTGGTGTTGCCGTAAAGGTCTGTTGCCGAGGTGCGCTTGCCTTTTAAATCATAGGTATAGCTGCAGGAAAAAAAAGAACCGTCAAGATGAATGTCCTCTTCTTTGATCAACCGATTGGAAAAATCGTAGGTATATTCCGTATGATGGAGGCCGTTAGGGGTCTGCTTATAGATGCAATTTCTATTGGCGTCATAGCGGTAGGTGGTTTTGTTGCCTACGGCATCTGTTTCTTCTATTAGATTACCGTACTGGTCATAGCGCCACTCCTTGGAATAGGCAAAGACGTTGTGGGCGTCATAGGCTTTTTGTTTGGTTAATAATCCGGCTTTGGAAAAGGTGTTCACCGTGCGCGCGCGCAATACTTCGGTGGCGGTAGCTATATCCACATCATATTCAGAAACGATATGAGGCAGTCCAATACTGTTCGGCTCTATCCTTTTGATGTGTCTTTCTGTCACGCCGGAAAGGTCGTCGATAGCAGAAGACGTCCCGTCATCGATGATTTCAAGGGTCAGGACAGCGCAGTCGTTATAGGCGTAGTAGGTTCGTTGTTGGAGGCCGTCGGGAGTGGCGACGATTTTAAGTTTTAAAAGCGATGTTTTTGGGTCATACGTGTAGTGGGTGGTTTGGCGGCCGATGGTCTCACTTTTAACGTGGTTGTTATCGGTATAGGTGTATTTTTTAGTAAAGACATCGCAGCCGTTTTTGATCAAAGTGCCGTATCTGCCGAGTTTAGGAGGTATGCAACAGTGTCCGGAAAGATTGCCGGCCAGATGTTCGCTGAGAGGATTCCCTTTGGCGTCATAGTCATAGGTCGTGCAGAGTTGGGGCACTCCTTGCGCATCCTCGACAAAGCGCGCTTTAAGATTTGCCTTATCCCAGACGATTTTTTCAGAGCGGTAAAGGGAACCGTCCGTTCTGAATTCATCGATTTGTTTCAGCCGTTTATCTTTGGACCAATGGTAGGTTTTTTTACGGCCAAGGGCATCGAGAACTTGGGCGCTTTTTTGGCTATAGGTGATTTTTTGAAGGGGAACGGGGTTTCCGTCAAGCCCTAAAGGAGCATATAAGGCCGCCGCTTTTCCTTCATGGGACCCTATGTTGACATAAGAGATGCCTAAAAAACGTCCTTCGGGAAGCACTTTCTTGATGAGCTGTTCTGCGGAATGGTCGCCGATTGTCTTGTATTCATAGTGGATAGGGGGAGCGAAACTGCGCTCTAAAGACGTTAGGCAGTAGCGATGTTGTTTATCGTTATGGCCCCGATGCTTGCTATGCATCTTTGAGAGGATGTAGGTGGCTTGATGCCCTTGATCGCTTTCGATAATGAGCTTGCGTTGGTCCTTTTTGTTTTTATTGAAATGGCTGATCTGAAGACCGCTAAGCGGTTGATCTACTTGGGAAGTGGAAGTGATGCGATGGATTTTAACCTTCTTGTTTTGATCCCGCAGTTTGCTGTCGTGGTCTTCTTTGTGGACTTTATAATCGTAGGTGAATTTACAGCCATTAGCTTGCCGTACGCTGGAAAGGAAGTAGCTGCCGGAAGATTTGTGATGCGAAAAGTCCAGTAATTCCCCTCCCTTTGTTTCCACAAGACAGCCGTTTTCAAGGATTTTAACGGATTTGTTTTTGAGGTTGTTTTTTCCCGACAGGAAAGGGTCGGCAAGGTTGGTTATCCCGGCTTTGTAGATGTCCGGATGCACTTTGAGGAGATCTTTTTTGCCTTTGAAAGGGATTTCTGCGCCTCTATCGCGCACGCGGGCATATTGATGCCTGTTGGTTTTGCCGATTTTCACAGAGCCCGATAAATTGAGGTCCCAAAGATCATAAAGAACGCCTCGCCCTTTGGCGTTTCCGCTACTGAAAAATCGGGAGACTGTAAGGGGATTGGCTCCCGTAGTCACTAAGTCGTTTTCATTTTCGAAATAATGTCCGGTGATCACATTGATGGCACCGCCTACAATGGAACTGGGCATTCCTTGCAAATCGGTTAAAAGGGAATAGTCGTCAAATCCTTCCGGTTCGGCAGAGGCCGATTGAACAAATAAAAGGAGCAGAATGAGGGTTTGAAAGGCTTTCATAGAGACAACCGAACTGTTTTTTTCAAAAGTTGAGCAGTAGAAAGGAATCTTGAAAAACAGTCAATTAAATTTCATGAGACAGGGAGTTGACAACGAGCAGCGTTGAACGCTGCACGTTGTAGTTCAGGCTATTTTAGGTTCATCGATAGCAGGGTTTTAAGTAAGCGGCACATGTAGACATGATCTAAAAGGCTGCCTGTTTCCATGAGGGCATGCATACCCCATATCGGTGCCCCGATATCGACAGTTTGAATCCCTAAGCGGGGCGCAGCGATGTTGCCGATGGTGCTGCCGCAGGAGGTGTCGGAACGGACGCAAAATTGTTGTACAGGGACGCCGCTAAGTATTCCGGCATGATGGATCCAGCCTGCTGATCTGGTATTGGTGGCATAACTTTGATTTGCGTGATTTTTGATCACAGGCCCTTTGCCAAGCAGCGGGGAGTGATTGGCTTCATGTTTACCGAAATAATTAGGGTGTCTGCCGTGGGCAGCATCGATGGAGATAAGGCCGGAATTTGCTTTAAGCATTGCGATCTCCTCAAAGCTCATCATCACATCAGTGCATAGTCTTGATAGAACGGAATCGAGGAAATTAGAGGCGGCTCCCTTAACGGAATTGGAGCCCACTTCTTCATGATCCCAGCAAATCACCATTTTAATCTGGGATTTTTCTGGCTTTTCCGATTCGAGAAGAGCATAAAGCGCAGCGTGTGTTCCTAGCAGATTGTCCAGCCGGGGAGAATGTAAAAGCTGGTCGTTGATAATCTCAGCCTCATCTCGAGGAACGAAAAAAAGATCGTGAGTTAACAGTTTTGAGAAGTTGATGATTTTTTTCAGTTCTTTTTCTAGCGAAGCGCCTCCCTCAGTATAGTTCAGCCAACAGACGGCAGGGAGATGCTCCTGCAAGTTGATTTCTACTTTTTGTTTTTGCCCATGTTCAAGATGAATGGCGAGGTAGGGAATCGTACCGATAGTTTTATTAAGATCGATTAATGCACTTTGTAGTTGTTCCTGATCATCTAAATAGGTGATCCTGCCGGCTAAACCTAAATTTCTTCCCATCCAGGAAGGGGTGATCGGTCCTCCGTACACTTCGGGGCAAAGCAAGATCGCATCGTCGACATTTTTTTCGGGATGCGGTTTTAATTTCAGCCCGGGACTGTCGGTGTGGGCACCTAAAATGCAGGCACTCCTAGGGGCGCTTTCAGGCATAATAAAGGCAATAAATGTAGAAATGTCTCTGGAAATAAAATATTTTTCTCCGGAAATGATATTCCAGCGTTCATTTTCTGTTAATTCTGTAAATCCTTGTCCTTTGCATAATTTTCTGGCTGCTTCTCCTGCATGCAGGGCGGTTGGAGACTCTTTGAGGAAGGCAAGCAGGTCAGTGATTTCTTTCTTGTGGGGAAGATCTTTAGGGTCAATGGTGGAGGTATTTTTCGCTGCCGAAACGACTTCTCTGTTTCCGGCTGTTTTAAGTTTAATAGGGGGAAATAGTGATTCTTTCACGAGTAGCACCTGAATTGTATAAATTTTGTTGAGCGATTGCTGTGAACGGCATTGTTTCTAACGTTTCTGGCTATGCTTTTAGCCACTGATCTTGCCATACTCCCAAATTTTGAATCACGTTTGGTATAACTCCTTTTTATATTTTTTTTGAATAAACCTTGGTTAATTTTCTTTGCCCTTGCTCTTCTTCTGATTTGAACAGGCACAAGCTGGCTTTGAATGATTTAGAGAAATCAATTTGTTTTTCAAGTCCTTGTAATTCTTGATTTGCCTCCAGCCGAAAATTATGCGCCAAGGTTAAGTGATAGTCGAGGGCCGGTTTGATCTTTTCCGACGGCAAGCCGATCTTCTGCGCGAAAATTTCCGTTACACTTTTTAGGTATTCGCTCTGAAAATAGACTGCGTGGAATGTTTTGCGATGGAGAACCTCGTTCGATCGAAGGCCTATTGATGGATGAACAGGGACTGCAGCTATTGATTGATTCAAGGACTCTATGTAGTCGGCCTCCTCTAAAACCTGAGGAAAAAAGCCCGTTAAGCTAATGTGCGGCGGATAGACAGTTACGGCTTCATTTTTGTAAGATTCCTGGTTTTGACATGCCTCCCAAAAAAAAATCAAGTCCTCTTCAAGGTCCCCGTGAATGCAGGCATAGAGAATGTATTCTGCAGAAGGGGGAGGGATAAACATACAACACCTTGATTTTTTAAGATTTAAATCATAATTTATTCTCCTAAAAATCAGTTAATTTTTTCTAAAGGGGTAAAATAGTGGTAAACTTTTTAATCACCTTGTTATTGCTTGGCGGAAGCATGTTGAATGCCGGAATTCCCATAGAAGGGGAGTACCATGGGCCAACGCAGCAATTTATAGCCCGTGAAACCTGGGGCGTTATTGAAGAAGCCTTGCTGGAGGAAAATATAGCTCCTGAGCTTTTTTCCTTCTTTGAAGTGATTGCTGCAGAGGAAGGCTGGGGGCATATCGGGTATCATGGTGCCAACCATGAATACCGTATTTATCAAGACGTTATTCGTATTACAATAGAAGAAATCGTGGGCATTCCTATTAGGGAAAATTTTCATTTTTTACGAGTTCCCGGAGACGACGATCTGGAACTGAATTCAATACATGAATTTTTCAGTTATTGGGGCGAAAATAATGTGGATAATCGTGATGAGTTAAGAGCAAAACAACTTTTGTCTTTGAATTTTTCGCTATATGCTAACTACACCCAGCCCGGCTCATGCTCTGTATGCTTATTCAATAATGACAGGTCCTGTACGGTTTTCAATTATGCTAAGATGTTAACTCCTTTTTATAAGAAACTGGGGATATCCACAAAAAAATTGAATGAAATTTTCAAGATAGGCAATCGCTGGTTAAAAGAAAAAACAGGTACCTTAATGCAGATTTCGGAAAATTCTCATGTGGCGAATACGTTAAGTGAAGCGTATAATTTTGCCGATGGGCAATGCTATCCGGCATTAAGAGGAGGCTTTCTATACGATTCAAATTCCATTTCGTCTCACTATCAGATGGTCATGGAGGATTCTTATGTTAATAAAAAAAGTGAAATTGCCCCGCAAGCCAGGTTGTTGATCAATAATCGCCACACTCTTAATCCTTATTCCTACTTGTCGATAAAACGGTGGGAATTTAGAGATGAGGAAACTATTGCTTTTTACGAGAAGGAGCTGCGCGACTATATCCGTCAATTGAAATATGACAAGAAAAAAGTGGGGAAGTACCGGGCGGCGATGCTTAGAAAATGGCAATAAAATCCTCCGTGGCATATAAGATTTTTACTAAAAAAAAAGAAAGAAAATGCCTTTTGAAGAAAATTCTTTTGTTCCCGCCTGGTGGTTGAAGAACGCTCATGCGCAGACCGTGTGGTCCACTTTATTTCGAAAACCTGTGCGCCTTAAGCAAAAATGGGAACGGATAGAGCTTCCTGACGGGGACTTTCTAGATCTGGTTTGGGATGCAGAAAATATCGATGAAAAAAAACCGATTGTTTTATTGCTGCATGGACTAGGCGGAGATATTCATTCCCCTTATGTCACTGGATTAATGAAATCCCTTTCGCAGGGTGGTACCCGTCCAGTGCTGATGCATTTTCGAGGTTGCAGCGGTACGTCGAATCGTTTGGCGCGCAGCTATCATTCAGGCGATACGAAGGACTTGGCCTTTGTGGTGGATTATTTAAAGACCAAAAGTGATCAAGTATCAGCTGTGGGTATTTCTCTGGGAGGTAATGTGCTTTTGAAATGGTTGGGGGAAACCGGCGCTCAAAATCCGTTATTTAAGGCGGCTGCCGTCTCAGTACCTTTTGAGTTGAAAACTGTTGCCGACCGTTTTATGCAAGGAGTATCTCGCATTTATCAAAGCCGTCTATTGAGGGTTTTGAAAAAGAATATGGTAAAAAAATTTAAGCAGGTCAAAGCTCCTTTTGACTTGAGTATCCTAAAGAACATCGATAGTTTTTGGGAGTTTGATGATAAGATCACTGCCCGTTTGCACGGTTTTAAAAATGTGAAAGAGTATTACAAGATTGCAAGCTCCCGACAATATTTAAAAAATATCACGGTTCCTACATTGATCATCCACTCTATGGATGATCCCTTTATGACCATTGAAGCGGTCCCCTTTCCTTCAGAGTTAAGTTCATCCACCCGGATGATCTTAACAGAAAAAGGGGGGCACGTAGGTTTCATCACAGGAAATATTCCGGGTAATGCGGAATATTGGCTGGAGAAAAAAATCCCTGAATTTATTTGTACCTAGTCTTCGCGCGCTCTTTTCATTCCTCTACCTTGAATTACAAGGTCTTCAAGGAGTTCGATAATCATTTCATTGCCGGTTTTTCGCGCGGCCTTTAGGATTCTTTGATTGATGGAGGCGCCGTGATCGATAAGTAGTTCTATCATGTTTTTGCTTTCCCACTCTATCGCCCTTTCAATAGGGAATTGAGGAACATCAAGCGAGGCTTTGTCCGGATTTGCGCCCCTTTTAAGTAAGATTTTCGCTGCTTCCCAATGGTTGAAGTTTACGGCTTCATAGAGACAGGTATTGCCTTTATACATCCCTTTACAAGGATGGTCGACAGCGGCTCCTTTATTAAGAAGAAAAATTAAAGGATCGAGGCATTCGCCGAAGCCCTCTGAAAAGTCTACATATTTCAGTAGTAAATTAGGGTGCATGGAAAGGTGAGGAAATAAAAAATCCAATAGATCCAAATGTCCATACTTGATGGCAGAAGTGGCAGCTTTTTTGATGGACTGTTCATCTAAAAATGACCGGAAGTGGTTGAAAAGATATCTTACCAATTCTATCTGTCCGGATTTGGTTGCAGAGTTCAGCGGACAAATAAAGCGGTGAGGCGCGGGAAATAATATTGCGCCTTGAGAGAGCAGAAATTCAACTTGATCAAGACGGCCGCTGCGTGTTGCAAGAGAAATGGCGGTGTCACCGTTGGTCGATTGTAAGTTTATATTTGCCCCCCGCTGAATGACATAGCGCAGGCCATCCCACGATCCGTTTTTTACACAAAGGCGCAAGGCTGTTTCACGGTAGTAGTTTTTTATCGGTTGGTCGGCGTCAATAGCCAGCATCTCAGGCTGATTGAGAAATTTGATTTGCCCGAACAAACAAGCCCAATGAAACAAATAAAAGCCTCCTCTATCACATCTTTGAGATACGGGAGAGACGGTATTTTTTGAGAAGATCCATTTCCATAGTCGTCCGCATGTCTTCTTTGGAGGGATTGGTGGGGGCTGCTCATACTCTTCATGAATTTTTTGAAAAAAATAATCACGTAGCTCTTGATTATTTTGTGTGTTGATTAATGCAGTGAGTGTGACACCGTCTTTAGTCTTCGTATGCAACAAGCGGGTCACTGGAGTAACAGCTTGTTGAAGAGTTTCAGCTATTTTTCCCAGATTGTTTTCTTCAACGAATATGAATAGTCTTTGCGCGTTTAATTCCAGGAATTTGATTTGTTGTCTTTTGCGCTCCGTGTAAAGGGTAAGGGGGGAAGACGCCGTCGTTAGGCGAGCCTTAGGGAAATCGTTTTTTAGGTGTCGTTTCCAAAGGGCGTTATCGCAAGAGATGGTTTGGAAGTAGGAGTTGATCAGCAGGGTTACTTTTAAAGATCCCGCAGGCAGTTTGCCAAGGATTTCAATGTGCATCTCTCTTGGTAAGTTAATCAATGAGAGGGGAGTCATATCGATTCCTTGGGGATAATATTTTAAATCTACCGAAACGAACGACGCGCCCGCTTCGGTAGCCTGCCGATTTAAAGACTTATGCCTTATTTCCCCTAAATTTTTGAAGAAGTTCTTCATATTGTTCATATGTTCCATCTTTAAGGAGATCTAAAATAGCATTGCCAATTTTAACGAGATCTTCATTTCCATTAGGATTTTTATCTGGGTGATTTTCAAGCACAAGTTTTAAAATGCCTTTTTTTAATTTTGGCAGATCCTTATGATCGTTTTGCAGCCCTAACTGTATGGCTAGTTTGACAGCTACTGGATCATATATTTTGTGATGAATGTATTTTTCATAAAGTTTTAATACGATCTTAAGCCGTATGCTTTGCTCAAAAATTGCTCTTGCATTTGGGTTCTCAAGAATTTCTTTAAGTTTTCTCCCTTTGGATTCGATGTGGTCTATGACTAACCGCGTCATCCTGTATATAATTTCTATGTCGCTTTTAGAATTTCTAATGGCATTTTCATTAAACTCATCCCTTTTTAGATAAATTTCTTCAGTGAAGTCTATCAACTCACGCTCTTTCTCTGCTTCTTTTGCCTTAGCTTTTTCAACAAGCAAGATCAATTCATTATTAGGGGTACTCTTCGGCTGCTCTAAAACCGGCTGGGCATGCTCCTGCTTCATCTTATTAAGATAAAGCTCGGTTATTTCTTTTCGGGAGGTCGAACAAGTATAGCTGATATACCCTGCCAACGATAGGGCAGCAACGAAAGGTAAGAATATAATGGAGCAAGCAATGGCGGTAATGCGTTTTGCCAGGGAAGTTGAGTGGGTCTCAAATTTAATTTCATCTTTATTGCCGATAACCTTAATCGAGCGACCAAACACTGTACTTAGACAGCTCAATCCGAAATCCCCGATTTTTTCACCCCAATCGGCGGCAGGTGTTTCAGGCGTACGGATAAAATTTGTTAAATTCAAAATAAGCCTCTTAGTTATTTTTAATATATAAGTTTTATAGTTAAAGAGTATAAAGATTTGTTTAAGATTCAGGTGGGTTCGAGGAAGAAACGCTTAAAATTTTTTACTCCTAATCTGTATAGATGAATTGCAATAAGATAAAAAGTGTGCTAATTTAATATTAAAGAAACCCAGAGGTATGTATGACTAAAGAAGTTGTAAAGCACCGTAAAGACGAGAAAAAGAAGCCAACTTTGACGCCTAAAGAAAAAAAGGCGAAAAAGTTAGAGAAAAAGACGAAGAAATAAACCTGATCGTCGTAAACCATGCTCTTAAATTTTAAGTTTATGAGCATGCGTTTCCTTATAGTCAATCAAATCATCGACCTAAAATCCCAAAAAAATATTGAAATAACAGCGTGCAGTCTGTAGCTTAAATCGCAGTGTTTTGCAAGTCGCAAACACGCGGAGGTTATATGCGTCATCTATTGTTTTTCCTGATTTTCATTCAAACTGCACTATATGGACAAGGGATTGAGGCAGATATCGGTTTTTTTATCGCCGACCTCAAATATAACCAAAAGGACGGGGTAAAAATTTGTGAAGTGCAACATGGAGTATTGTCCGCATTTAAAGGGTATGATCACCTAAGTATTGAGAAAGGATTGATGGAAGAAGGATTTCTTGAACAGTTATTCCGCTTTCAATCGAATGTTTTTTATCGCACAAACGATCCATGGAGTCCATATTTAAAAAATAAATTGAAAGATCATGGAGCGATCACATTCTCCTCCATTGGCAGGCTAACGCAAGATGATCGTTTTTTACAGACTGCCCTTACTCCACCTGTCGATCCCGCAAATCTACTTGATTACCACTGTGTGGTGATTACTTCGCCAAAGATACTCTCTTCTGTAGAGGAGTTTAAAAGAATGTATCCCGGCGCCCTTGTTCTCGACCGCTCGAGCTACCCCTACTGGAAAGACAAATTTACGATGTCACAACTTTTTCGGGGCGATGAGATTTTAGAAACGATTAAGCCTGAATGGGGTTTATACCCTAAAAAATATACACACAGCCTGGCGCAAACGATCTATGAGGATCTGCATGGCGCTATTTTTGTTATTAAACCGAGAGGAGCCTTTAAAGGCAGCGGTGTCTTGATCGTTGGAAGAGATGACCTCGATCATGTTCTCGGGTTAATCATTGATCATAAACAATCGTTAAAGCGTTCTAAAGACCCTGACCTGAAATTCTGGGCCAATGAAACCCGCGATTCTTTTATTGTCGAGCGGTTTTATCCTTCAGATCCGTTACCGGCCCCTTTATTGGATAATCAGTTATACGATGGGACCATGAGGGTTGTTTTTGTCATGAGTTACCATAATGGACAGATTGAAGTCGATTTCATAGGGTCATATTGGAAGCTTCCGGCGCTTTCTTTATCAAAAGACGGAAGTTTAAATGAACGGTATAAATCATGCGGAAAGGTGCCTTATTTTTTGCCGGTTGCTGATAACGTGAGATTACAGGTTGAAGCGCAGCTAAGGGAGGCGATGAGCCGTCTTTATGCACGCATGTTGGGTTTAGAAGGATGATCTATTAAGTTATTGAAATTAAGCACTTTTAAAATATTTTTCGTTTGCTATACCGAACGTAATGCATAATTTGGAATTATGGTAAGGAGTCGCCCTGAATTTGAGCCAGGCGAAGCCGGCGCCGAAACAACGCAACTTGAATAAGTTGCGTGCTGCAGGCGGGTCTCAAAATCAGCGGCTGAAGAGGCAGCCAGAAACCAAATTGTGAATTCACTCCGGTATAACGCTGAAATGCAATATAAAATTTATTTTACATCTTTAAAATCCGATCGGCTATAATGAGCTCAAGGGGGGGAATCTACCCCCCCGGGTTGTTATCTAAAAATAATTTTGGAGGTTGTATGGATTGGGTTAAAAATCACCTCTTTCTATTAGCTATTTTTATCGGTAGTCTGGCTGCAGTTCCAGCTTTTGCAGAAGAACAGATGACTAATAATATTCCTGAAGATGAAATTGCTGGGATTTCAGTTCAATTTGGAAACCCCTATTACGGTAGCGGTTATTATTATAACAGACCCTATGGTTCGTATTATTATGGGGATCCTTATTATTACGGAAATCAATATTACTATTCACAGCCGTACTATTATTCACGACCCTATGGTAATTATTCCTGGAAAAGTGGTAGCAGTTGGAATAAATGGGGTGGAGGTCATGGCGGACATCGTGGCGGGGGGCATCGCAGCGGCGGACACCGCAACTAGGAAGTCATATCAAAAAGCCGGGGTCTAAAGATCCTGGCTTTTTTATGCCGAACGTAATGCATAATTTGATTAAGCAACAGTTTTTCTGTAAAATTTGAGATCTTCGCTCTCGCTTTCTTTTTTCTGCCTTTTTTTAATACTTTCCAAATCCACCTTGCGCGCCTCGCCGAGCTCTCCCCAAGGGGCTAGCTCGGCGCGCCACGGT
>JBGSQP010000031.1:0-73375 GCA_041738095.1 Waddlia sp. | reverse complement strand
GATAATTCCGGAGCCGCAATTGGTCACGCCAAATTTAAGGTCGTCTTTTTTGAACTTGAAGCTTTTGTGTTTGCTGCCGGATTTGCCGGAAAAACGGATCGCGCTGCCGTCCTCCTGGACGCTAGCAATAAAGTCGGGCAGGTCTTCTTGCTTGATGACATCGATGCGGCTGGTGTAGTTGCAGTTCCACCCCCCGCCGAAGTTCCCTTGGTAAGTGGCGCCGCTGTTATAGGTGCGGACAAATTGAATAGGGTTAGGGCCGGGCAGGTAGAGGTCGACGGCAGAGTCTACGTAGTGGCCGGTGACGACGTTGACCGCACCGCCTACAATGGCATTCGGCATGCCTTTGAGATCGACCAGTGTATCGACCGTTTCGTCGATCGATTTATCAATAAGTAGTTCGTCGCTATAAAGTGTTCCACACAGCATTAGGAAGGAAAAAATCATCTGCTTGAACATAGAAACTCCCGTAGAAACGGGCGGGGATATTATGAAGGGAATGGGAGGATGTCAAGAATAATACAGCGGAAACTATAACGTGCCGAAAAATTGTTATAACGAAGGGAACTCAAAATTTGGGGGATATAGCTAGGAGTCGTCTTAAATTTAAGCAAGGCAAAGCCGGTGCTGAATGCACTCAACCTGAATAGGTTGAGTAAATGAGGCAGGCCTAAATTTAGTGGTTGATAACGAAGCTAGAAACCAAATATTGAGTTCCCTCTGGTGTAAACTGTCATCTGCAAACAGAATAAAATAAAATTAAAAAATAGAAGGGGTAAAGCTAAGGAAACGGGAAATGGATAAGTTTGCACGGGAACCGGTATATTCTTTGGACAACGTTATGTAAAAGGGGGCTTTTATCGGGTTGTTAGGGGAAAGCGTGAAATAATCGGCGAATTATGCTAAAATATTCTCCATGACAAAAGACCTCTACCATCTGAGGACTCGGGCTGCGTTCATGTGGTCGCGCGTCTTGCGCACACCCTTTTGGGCCATTTATGGCATGCTACCCTTTATTTTATTCAAAGATTTGCAGGCGACGCCGTTCCAAATTACTGTGGCCGTGGCTCTTAAGCCGCTGGTATCGATTTTTTCCTTGTACTGGAGCGCTGCGGTTAAAAGGCGGCCCGATTTATTGATCCCGAATATCATCTGGGCAGGAATTTTGGGATTAGTGCCCTTTTTCTTTTTCCCTTTTGTCAACAATCCCTGGTTTTTTATTTTTTCCTTCGCTTTTTACATGATGCTGCACCGGGGAGTGATCCCGGCCTGGATGGAGATCATGAAGCTGAATCTCCCCGGCGTTTCGCGGGAGCGGATCTTTGCTTGGGGGTCAGCTTTTGGCTATTTAGGGGATGGGATTTTACCGTTTTTGTTCGGATGGCTTTTAGATGGGTATTTTCAAGCCTGGCGCTGGATTTTCCCTGTCACGGCACTGATTGCCATGCTGCCTATCTTTTTGCAATGGCGTATCTTGATCAGGCCGGAAAAAATTTCGTCTTTTTTGCCCTCCGGTCTTAAAATTCATTTAAGTCAGCCCTGGAAAGATGCTTTGGAATTGATGCGGGAGCGGGTTGATTTCCGTAATTTCCAAATTGGATTTATGCTCGGCGGAGCGGGCTTAATGGTCATGTCCTCGGTGCTGCCTTCTTTTTTTATGGGCGTGCTCAATTTATCGTATACCGAACTAGCCATTGCTTTAACCTTATGCAAAGGGATCGGCTTTGCCGCCGCATCGCCTTTGTGGGCCAAATGGATGCCGCAAGTCGATATCTATCGCTTTAGCAGCGTGGTGACCTTAATTGCCTTCTTTTTTCCGCTTTGTCTTCTAGCCGCGCAGTTTCACAACGGATGGCTTTATGCCGCCTACCTGATTTATGGCGTGATGCAGGCCGGCAGTGAGCTGTGTTGGAATTTGTCAGGGCCGATTTTTTCAGGAGATGATGACAGCTCCATTTTTAGCAGTGTCAATGTTTTGACGGTGGGCTTGAGAGGCGGCATAGCTCCCGGAGTGGGCGCGGCTTTGCTGCTTTACACCGGATCGGATGCGGCGCTGTTGTTTGGCGGGGTGCTGTGTTTAGCAGCGGCAGTCGTCATGGCGCATTTCAGCCGCGCTCAAGCTCTTGCCTCTCAAATATTGCGGGTGCAGGAAGAGTAATAGCTTCCGATCGTTTCCACCAGAGGATGGAGGTGTCCTTTTTCCAGCGCTTCAATTTCATAAAGCAACTGCGTTTGCGGCGGTTGCGGTATTTCTTCGTTTAATTCCTTCAGATAGGCTTCTAATTGGATCAGGGCCAGAGATTGCAGCGCTTTTGCCTTTTGTGAAAGGGGCAAGGGGGGGAATTGCATGATTTCGGAAGCGTGCTGTAAAAGGAGTTCTTGCGCGGGCATGCCGATATGTTCCGCTAAAACGCGCTGAAATTCTTGTACGGCCGCATCTGCCAGGCTCTGAGTAAGCTCTTCAGCTCCTTTTTTAAAGGAAGCGGCGATGATGGTTTGCGCCGCACGCCTCGATTGATCTTTAGAAGGGCTATTCCAGGCCTGCATTAAAGTTTGAGAGGGTTCGATCAGGCATTTTTGGTTGAATTTGCGGGAAACTGCAGCTAGCGTTTCCAAGGGGTCTTTTCTTTGCTTTAGCCAGTCAAAAAAGGTTGCAATTTCTTTTGCGCTATCAGGGGCCAGTGTCGAAAATAAGCGCTGATGGAGATCGAAAAGAGGTGCCGGATGCTTCATTTTGATTTTCAGCAGCTTTTGCGCCCTTTGTTTAAAGGCGGGCTGCTCTTTTAAGAAGCGGGCCGTTTCTCGCTTCTTTTGCAGCAAAGCATTAAGCGAAGGCATTGCGTCCGGCCGATGGGGGGCTCCGGGGATTAAGACTTCCGAGAGGGCCCATCCGGTATGCTGCAGGGGATCGGGAAATCCTGAAGGCGTCGTTTCGTTGGTCAGCGCAAAGCTTTCAGGGATGGGCGTCGAAGGGATGGGGCTGCCAGGATTCCTGTTAATGGCGCCCCGCAAGATGATCGTTTCGCCGGGAAATGGGGTCAGGGTTTGTCTTAGGTAAAGTACGGATGAGGCAGAGAGGCTGCTGCATTCAATCGTGGCGTCGATGGGCGTTTCCCGGATAGTCTTCAAGGCTTCTTCGATGGAAGGAAATATAATCCCGTATTTTTTAATCAGGGTGAACGCTTTCATTCTGAAAGCGTCTTCTTCTTGTTTCGATAAACACTGTGTTTGCGCCGGATTAAGATGATGAAAAGGCTGCAACGGTTTAGTTGGAAGCGTGATTTTGTGTC
This sequence comes from Waddlia sp., assembly GCA_041738095.1. Classification (GTDB taxonomy): domain Bacteria; phylum Chlamydiota; class Chlamydiia; order Chlamydiales; family Waddliaceae; genus JTS-AC334. The sequence continues at coordinate 70,085 of JBGSQP010000031.1, read as the reverse complement.
TTAGGCTGCTTTTATTGATGAAAAACCGGAAGAGTTTGTGATGCCAGGAGATCTTATTAGATTCCTGGCTTTCGTCGAGCGCTTGATTGAACTTCTGAATGGAAGAGAACGTGCGGTCCAGCAGTCGGCGGTCATCCGTAAGGGACGGATGGTGTCTTTTCACATCATCGATGGCAGCTTGTACGCCTTTATGTTTCGCCTTCAAGGAGAAGGCGGAGGCGATCAAATGAAAAGCCAATCTTACGGAAACCCCGATTCCGGTGTTTTTCTTTTGTGACGGGAATACGTTGGCGAGCGGCTGCTTTGATAAGGCATCGTTGTAATGATCGATGACGTCGAGGGCGGCGCGCAGCTTCGCTTTCGGATCACGTATGGTCATATCCGATCACTGGAAGATCTGGGTACGTTCTTTTTCGGTCAGCACACGCCAACTGCCAATTGGCAGATCGCCCAGAGTTAAGCCTCCGATCCGCACACGCTTCAGGTCTTTGACTTCCAGTCCGGCGGCCTCTACTAGGCAGCGGACTTCCCGTTTTTTCCCATCTCCCACTACAATTTTCACCGTGCCTTTTCTTAATTTTTGCACCCTGATCGGACGTACAAAGACACCGTCTACTTCAGTACCGGCAGAGATAGCTCTCAAATGGACTTCAGTAATTTCATGGTTGGTTTTAGCAATATATTCTTTTTGAATGCCGGAAGAAGGGTGGATCACGCTATTGGCAAAGGCACCGTCATTGGTGACAAGCAGCATGCCGGTCGTTTCTTTATCGAGTCTGCCTACCGTAAACAGCCGTTTGTTCTGTTCGGCAAAAAGGTCGAGCACCATCCGTTTTGTGGAGCCGTCTACGGGTGAACATAGATAGCCGCTCGGCTTGTTGAGGATAAAGTATACCTTTGATTCCTCACCTTTAATTTCTTTTTTGTCGACTGAAATTCTTTCGGAGCCGTCGACCAGGGTTTGCGGGAGCAGAGTAATCTTGCCGTCGACCTTGACGCGTCCTTCAAAGATGAGCTCTTCACATTTACGGCGTGAAGCGACCCCCGAAGCTGCTAAGTATTTTGCTAAACGTTTTTTTTCCATAGAAATAATATACCATTAAACGGAGTTAAAATCCTAGAGGCAGCCCTGCCCCCTCGATAAAGGATCGATTAAATATAAATAGGCTCATTAAAGGAAAAATAATAACAAGAATCGCTATTTAAATCGAATTAAAATTCAGTAATCATTTATATTTATATACCCAAACGAATGCGAAATTCCGCATCAAGCGCCCTATTTTCCTTTTCACCTGCTAAATTTTAGCTTATAATCTCGAATTTTCTAGCAGGGGAGATGTGATGAGTAAATTGATCATGATGCGGCACGGTGAGTCGGAATGGAATAAACAGAATCAGTTTACCGGCTGGGTCGATATTCCCCTTTCTTTAAAAGGGATAGAAGAAGCCATCAAGGGCGGGAGAAAAATCAAGGATATTCCTATTGATGTGATCATTATGACGACCTTGATCCGTTCGCAAATGACCGCCATGCTAGCTATGGCTCAGCATTCCAGTGGTAAAATACCGGTAGTGGTGCATGAGGGTGAGGGGAAGCTGGAAGAGTGGAGCAAAATCTATAGCGCAGAGGCTAGAGAAAAATGTATCCCCTGTTATCGCTGCTGGGAATTAAATGAACGGATGTACGGCGCATTGCAAGGGTTGAATAAAGCTAAAACGGCGGAAAAATACGGCAAGGAACAGGTGCATGCCTGGCGCCGCAGTTACAACATCGCGCCACCTCAGGGCGAAAGCCTGGAAATGACGGCCGCGCGCTCCATTCCTTATTTTGAAAATACGATTGTCCCGCTGCTCAAAGAAGGCAAAAACGTTTTTGTCTCCGCTCACGGCAATTCGCTCCGTTCGATCCTGATGGATCTGGACAACTTAACGCAAGAGGAAGTGATCGCTCTTGAAATTCCGACAGGGGAGCCGATCCTTTATTCTTATGAAAATGGAGCCTTTACGAAAACAACTTTATGATTTACCTAGACAATAGCACCACATCACGTCCCTCATCGGAAGCCGTCAGCGCCATGATGCCTTATTTGACTGACCGTTGGGGCACACCCTCGGCTCCCCATCAAAAAGGGCAGCAACTGTTTCCGGCCCTGAAGGAAAGTTACCGCGCGCTTTATGATCTTTTCGGAGCCTCCGATCAGGATACGGTATTATTTACTTCATCAGGGGCCGAAGCGGTCAATCATGTTTTTTCTTCCGCCTATCATGAAGTGACCGTCCCTACCGGAAAAAACCATTTTATCGTCTGCAAAACAGATGAGGCGCCGGCATTGATGGCGCAGCATAAATTGCAAGACTACGGATGCGTTTCCAAAGTCATAGAAGTAGATTCCTTAGGTCAGCTAAACGTAAAGAAAATCGGCGATGCCATCACCTCCCGCACCGCTTTAATTAGTCTTTCCTGGGGCAACGGCTTGACCGGGGTCGTACAACCTGTAGCAGAAATTGCCCGTCTGTGCAAGGAACGAGGCATTTTATTTCATTTGGAAGCGAGCCACACGCTTGGAAAGATTTATTTTGATCCGACAGAGGTCGGCGCCGATCTGATAAGCTTTAATGGCGATACGCTGCATGCGCCTCAGGGCACAGGGGCGTTATTTGCCAAAAAGGGTGTAAAAATGGCGCCTTTTATTGCCGGAGGCATGGAACAGGCCGGCTTACGCGCCGGTCCCCTTAATATTCCGGCTCTGGTGGCCTTAGGGGTCGCCGCCCGGCAAGCGTTAGATGCGCGCGATCTGCTGTGCACGGAAGGGGCGCGCTTGCGCAGCCGTTTAGAAGCGGGTATCAAGATGCGCTATCCTGAAGCAGTCATCTTTTTTGAAGAGCAAGAGCGACTCCCTACAATCTCTTGTATGGGGTTTCCCGGTATCGCCAATGAGGCCCTTTTGTTTCTTTTAAGCCGCCAGGGATTATGCGCCGGCATCGGCGGCGGATCGTTCCAGCAAATCGGACTTTTGCTAACGGCTTGCGGTGTAGAGGAAAGTTTGGCACATGCGGCGATCAGCTTTTCTTTATCGCGAGAAACGACGGAAGATGAAGTAGACCACGCCGCAGAGAAAATTGCTGCTTGCGCCAAGCAACTAAGGAAGATTTCATATGGGATTTAATGCCTTGACCACGCCGTTCCCTTGGAGCCGCTATAGTAAAAAGTTAAGCGGAAAAATTGAAAAACCGCACAATGTGGGCTCCTTTGACCCTCAAGAAAGTGAAAAGCGCGGCATGCGCCTGGCCGTCGGTAAAGAAGGGGAACCTGCGGACGGCAACTGCGTTACCCTTTACTGGCTGGTGGATAAAGAAGACGGCACCATCGTGGACGCTCGTTTTCAAGTGCTGGGCCAATCAGCCCTGATTGGTGCTGCCGAGGTCGCTTGCGATTTATTGATCGGTAAAAACTATGATCAAGCCAAAAGGATCAGCGCCGATTTAATCGATAAGCAGGCACGCGACCGTTCCGACGAAGCCGCTTTCCCTCCTGAAACCGCTCCGCACCTTAATTTAGTGTTGGATGCGATGGAAAAAGCGGCCATGCAATGTTCCGATATTCCTTTACCGATCGCCTATATTGCTCCTCCGGCTCCTTTGCAAATGGGGGAAGTACTGGAAGGGGGATATCCGGGCTGGGAAACAATGGAACCGAAGCAGCAGCTGGCAGTGATTGAGGATGTATTAAACCAAGACATCCGTCCTTACATCGCCTTAGATGGAGGGGGGGTAGAAATTAAGGAGTTTAAAGGGAAAGAGCTTTTGATCTCCTACCAAGGCAATTGCACATCGTGTTTTTCCTCCGTTGGAGCGACACTATCCTATATTCAGCAGGTCATAAAGGCCAAAGTGCATCCTGATTTAGCCGTCATTCCCGATCTGGAAGGTTTGAAATAAGTTGGGAATTTGGACTTTTTAGCCAAAATTGATTATGATTATCGGTTATATAGTGAATACAAACTAGGAGAGTTCTATGAATCGTCTTTTTAAGATTATAGCTTTAATGGCAGTCGTTTTTACGTCACCTATGCTTGCAGCGGCCGGTCCTCATGCGGCGATTGAGCAATTTAACGATGCTTCGTTGGAAGAAGCTATCGGTAAAGGGGTTGTCGTTGTAGATTTCTATGCTGACTGGTGCGGTCCATGCCGTAAGTTCGCGCCGACCTTTGAGCAAGTCGCTAAAGAAATGCAAGGAAAAGCCGTCTTCGGAAAAGTGAATGTGGATCATGTGAACAAATTTAAAGTGCGTTCGATTCCTACTATTATTCTTTATAAAGACGGCAAAGAGTTTAAGCGTAAAGAAGGCGGGTCTGACCCCCAAGCTTTACGTGATTTCGTAAGCTCTGCCCTGTAGTAAGAAGGCTAAACGTAAACCCAAGGGTTATACCGAAATGAATCCAAGAATCGGTTTTCGGCTTGATCTTTTTCCGCCTGACTTTGCGTTCAATCTCATCAACTTCTCCAAGTTGATATCGATTTCCACGCTGCGTCAAACGAAAAAATCTCTAAGTCGTAATTCCGATTTTTGAATTCATTTCGGTATACGTTTAGTCAGGTTTCTATTCCGCTGTCTAAAAAGCGGTATGAGGTCTTAGCCACGGTCTCTTCTTCTCTTTTCTGTGCGCGCCGGAATTCTGAAATCCGCATCAGTGTAGTTAAAAGCACAAGAGCGGAAAATAGAATCGCCAGGTTTGTAAAAAGTGGTGGAAAGAGGATCATAGCGCTAAAAAAAATGAAAGTCTCAGCACGCTCCATCAGTCCCGGACTATAATGAAAACTCTTTTCATTGTCATTTTCAGTAAAGATGCCAACGACTAAAAATGAGGTCACGCATAGAAAAGCGCTTCCAAGCATTATAAGACAGAGCAGTCCTCTGTCGGCGGGGTTTACTAAATAGAGTGCGATGATGATTGCCGTTTCCACTGCACGATCCGCAACAATATCTAAGACGGCCCCAAAAGGGGACTGTTGTTTTTTCATGCGTGCGAAGGAACCGTCGACGGTATCAAGAAAACCTGAAACCAATAAAAGAACCAATGCAAGCCAGGGCTTTTGATAGATCATGGCGGGTATGATCGCCAAACCGCAAGCCAAAGCGCCGCAGGTAAAATAATGAGGCGCACATTTTATGCCTGCTAAAGAGGGAAGCAAGGGATCGACAAATACAGGCTGATAAAATCTTCGTAAATAGGAATCAATCATACTAAGGGGTGTTTTTTTCCAGGAGTTTCTTGATGAAAGTAGGCAGTATAGCAAAAATTCCTAGCACAAGCAGTGCAATTTTAAGCTATTCTCTTTGGCAGTACATCCTTCAGATTCCTGACTTTCTGAGTTTAATCTATAAATAGGGAATTTAAGCCCTCTTTTAAACAGATAAGTTTCCGGTTTCCACTTCGCCTCCTAAGCAGCGCAAGATATCTCCTGACTTCAACTTAAGATTCAGGGAGCCGTCAAGATTGAGGGAGTGGTACGTGCCATGCACCAGCTGTCCCTGTTGATGGAAGCGGATCGGTTGATCGACGGTTAGCGCCATTCTCTCTTTGAATACTTTTAAGAAAGGGGCAAACCCTTCCAGCTTATAGATTTCCACGCTTTCGGCAAAGTGGACTTCCAATGATTTCAAGAGCACTTCTATGTTCAAATGGTGCCCCCCTTCGACTGCAAGGGAGGTGGCCGGACGATCGATGGCGTCCAAAGTCTCCTGAGGCATATTCACATTGATTCCGATGCCGGCGACATGCAGATAAAAGTCATCGACGGCTAGGGTTTCGGTTAAAATACCGCCCACTTTTTTATCCCCCAGCAGTAGGTCATTGGGCCATTTGATGCGCGGTTGAAAACCGGCTTCTTCTAAAACGTGGACGGCGCTTAAAGCTAATACCTGCGGAAGATTGGCTTGGATTCCCTTTTCTTTAGGGATAAAAAGGCAAAAAGAGGCGTAGATATTTCCTTCAGGGGGAGAAGTCCACTTGTGTCGGAAACGTCCTCGTCCTGCGCTTTGTTTGGTGGCGGTAACCAATGTGATCCTCTCTTTTTTTAAGAGATGCGGATTGCTCAGGGCCCAAGCATTTGTGGAATCGATGGCGGGAAATGTAAAATAATCGTATTTCATGTTATCTTTTTTAGTTAAACTCAGAGATAAAACGAAAGATCATAAACGGCGCCGTAATATCCATACAACCCCATTTATAAGCGCCGGTACCGACGATAAGAGAACACATGTGGAATTGGCACGCTTTAACCCGAATTGACTTTCGTATGATCCCCGTGATGGTGTGTTTGATGGTGATCAGTCTGCTGGTCATCTCCTCCTATTCCCAACCCCCCGAATTATCAGAGGAAATATTTTTAACGCCGATCGTAAAAAACCAGATTCAATGGTTCGGCATCGGTTGGTGTGTGTTTTTAGCGGTAGCGGCCTTTGATTATAATAAGCTGCGGGAATGGACCTGGTTTTTATACGCCGTCATGATCGTTTCCTTATTCGGTCTTTTTTTTACCGGCGCTGTCGTCGGGGTGAACCGTTGGTATAAGATCCCCTTTATCGGCATCAGTATCCAACCTTCCGAATATGCTAAAATTGTGGTCATTATTGCCTTAAGCTGGTTTTTAGAAAAATGTAGGCAGTCTTCCAGGGAATGGAGCACCGTGTTTTATGCCGGAATCATTGTAGGCATTCCGTTTTTATTAATTTTAAAGCAGCCGGATCTGGGAACGGCTTTGGTGTTATTTCCAGTCACCTTAGCTATGTTTTATTTTGGAGACCTCCACCCGGCCGTGATCGGTTTGATGAAAGGCACCGGAATGGTCTTACTAGGAGTGGTGGCGATCATTTTTTTAGGGGTGGTTTCCCATGAAGATTTGCGCCCCTATGCCACCAAAGTGCTTAAAGAGTATCAGTTCGATAGGCTAGATCCCAATACCCACCATCAAAAAGCGGCAGCTACGGCCATCGCTGTCGGGGGATTGATGGGCACCGGCTGGGGCAAAAGCGAGTACACCGCAGGGGGCTGGCTGCCTGCGCCCTATACGGATTCAGTATTTCCGGCCTTTGGTGAAGAGTTCGGTTTTATCGGATTGGTTTTCCTGTTGGCTCTTTTATATGCTTTGATCTATTTTGGCATACAGGCAGCAGTTGCTGCCAAAGACCCCTTCGGTCAGTTGCTGGCTGTAGGAATTGCTGTGTGTTTGGCAATGCATATTTTAATGAATATCGGTATGATGACCGGTTTATTGCCGATAACGGGCGTGCCTCTTGTGCTTGTCACGTATGGAGGATCCTCGATTTTATCCACCATGGCGGCCTTGGGAATCCTGCAAAGCATTTATAGTAGAAGGTTTATGTTCTAATGACGCATGATCACACATTTTTGTTACAACCGGGTAAATGGGAAGGGGAAGGAACCGTGGGTTTCAGCTCCTCCAATGACAAAATGTATTTTATCACAAATTGGGAAGTGGCAGCCCTTGTCGAGGATCGTATCAAATCCAGGCAGCAAGTGAAGATGGAAGATGCCGATGAGATGATCCTGAACAAATTTTCTCTTGAAGTGTCCGAGGACAAAACCTTTACCATTACGTTAGACAATGATCTCATAGGCCAAGTCGAAGGCAGGGGAATCATTGATAAGAAAACCATTGCCTGGGAATTTATCGGAGAAGGGGGAGTTCAAGGATTTGAACTCTACGAACGGCAGGCAGGGGGAGAATATAGTTTCCATGCCGAATATGCCTCGCCCGACCAGTTCCGCACGATTATCGATGGCCGGATTCGACCGGTACGCTAATTGTTGTTTTTTTCTTCCGCCTTCAAGAAGGGATAGTTAATAAATTTTGAGACAGGAGTCTTTATGAATTCCCTGCGTCCTTCCCCTAGTTTGTTTTTTAATCAGTCGTGGATTTTCACCACCATCAGCCCGCAGTCTCCCTTGCCGGCAAATTCTCCTATCGCTGCCCTTTTGGCCTCCAGCCTGGGTTGGCCGGAAGGGAAGCCTCCTCCCTCGGGTCATGATGTTAAGGAACGCACCATTATTGAAGGACCGGATAGCGGAAAAGTCGTCTTTTATAAGAAATGCGATGCCAATTATCCCCCTATCTTAGCGCAAATTGAAGCCGCCGCTAGCGCTTCTTTAAGAATCGTGAGATTGGATTGCGCGGCGCGGATCCGTCCGGTCGTTAATGAAATAGGGGAAGTGATCGGCTCTGCATCCTACGCGATCCCGGGCTTTACCCCATTTACGAAATTATCCCTAACCTATAAGCAATTGCTGGAACAAGGGCTGGCCGATGAGCTTGTCGGCAGATATTTCAGGGGAGAAAACGATCTGCACCCCGGAAATATCGGGCTGAACAAGGAAGAACAGATCGTCGGCATTGATTTCGATGAATGTTTTTATGAATTTGTCGCCTTTATCAAGGGGCTGCGCGTCATTGACCATGCGGCCTCGCCGACACTCTCTTTTCCTCTGACAAGAAGAGATGTGGCCAATGTGAACGAGCTGCAGGATGCAAAGCCGTGCTTTTGGCCCGCGCAAATTCCCCGGAATGGAAATTTATTAAAGGTTTTCCCTAATAAGGAAGAGTTTAAGAAGCTATCCTTTAACGATAGTTTCCATGAGAAAATGTATTTTGCTTTTCTGAAGGAACTTTTGATCGGCCGCGAGCGGCACATGATGATTATGGGTGCTCATTTTTCCTTAACGGAAGAAGGGGACTCTCAGCTTCAAGTCCTTGCGGGATGGCTCAATAATCGCCTGGATCAGTTGGAGAATATCTTAAGTAAAGATCCGGAATTCCGGAAATTATTAGTGACCCGGCAGTTGACGCTGCAGCAGTGCCAGCGCCATTTTGAAGACTATAATAAACAGATCTCCTTATTAGAGATTACCTTTGACTTATCGGAGGTGACGCAAAAATTTGAACAGTTACTAAAGAAGTGTTTTGTCGAAGAGTTGATTTTGGCACTCTATGACCTCGGCTTGAAAATCAAAAAAGCTGATCGGGATCATAAGGCTGCCTACCATAAGTTAATTAATCATGCCATTAAATTTGAAAAAGACAAGTGCCCTTTGATGAGTGGCTATGTTTTGCTGGCCAGCCATGTTCAATTGGCCTTGATCGATCATGAGATAAGCCCCTTTTGCGCTACTTTGCAGCGCGTGATTCAAAACTATCGCGGCGTCATCTGCGGTGAAGAAGTGATAACGCCCACACAGTCGGTGCATTATGCACTGGAAAGGCGCGATTCGGTCAGTTTAGAAGAAGAAGGCGTCGTGATCGAGAAATGTTTGGCCAAAGCCCTTTTTGAGTGGTTGTCGTCACCTAAAAACGTGCCCACGCTGCTTAAAATCGCAAGGGAGTGTTTGGCAGAGTACCGGCCGGTCGGGCATAACTCCATGTTTGCCTCCCTTAATCCTAAAAATTACACACGGACGCGCGTCGAGAGCTTGGATGAATTGATCAAAAGTTTAGAAGCGGATGAAAATAAACACGCCGCCATTGTTAAATTTGTCTCCGGCGGGGCCTGGAAAAGCAGCTGGGCTTTTAGCAGTGCTTCCGCCAATGTGCTGCTGATCAGTAAACTCTGTAAAGAAGTGATCACGGACTTTAAGGAAAATCTTACCCTAGAGCAGCTCAAAAAGCATAAACTGGTGGAAGTCTGCTACTCCATTGATTTGGGGACTTGGGACCTACAAAAAGCTTCTGAAAAAATCGCCGATTTCTTCATCAAAGAGACGAAGAAATGAGCCTGGTCATTGTACCTCAAGCGCAGCCGTGCGGCATCTGCGCAGACTTTACCCCCGCCACCAAAGTGGCCAATACGAGGCTGTCTTGCAATCATGTCTATCATCTGGAGTGTATAAAAAAATGGTTCGACTGTTTAAAGCATTTAGAGCTTCCCCGAAGCTGTCCACGTTGCTGGAAGGCTAGCCGCATTGTGGACTTAAGTCCGGAAGGTTTTACATGCCGCCCTTCCCCACCTTCTGTATCCGCCAAGGATATCCGTTTGATGGCGCGCGTGCTGCGTTCAGATGATTTCATATCCTTGAGTAGGGGGCTGCCCGACAGTGCCCTTCGGTTGTTAGGGGTTTCTCCCTCTTCCGTACGTTCGGAGGCTTTATCCCGGCTCAATGCCTTGATAGACTCTGCTTCCCGTATCTTAACGACAAGCGATAGTTTATTAAGTCACACTGATACCTGCCTCGAACACCCAACCACTTTTTTGCGAAAACGTGTAGTTGTCTCCATCGCTGAAATGGATAAACTCCATGCCTGTGATGGTTGCGTTCAGTACTGTAACTGTTTGACCATTAGATAAAAAAATGTCATCAGTATGTGTATTATTAATATACAGTGTATCAATGCCATCGCCTCCATTGATAGTATAGCTGCCATACTTTCCGATTATGAGTGATGTAAGATTTACGAAAACATCTGCATTTGGGTTTTGCAGGGTAACATGGAGGATGTCGTCACCTGCTCCTGCAAACACATCGTATGTGGACGTACGGGAAGATAAGGTGTTAAGTTCTCCCGTTGTTGCATTATAGGTTTGAAAATTTTGGAGGCCAACGCGCCCAATTTCAATATAATCATCCCCGGCACCGCTATCTATTGTATAATTTGAACTGCCACCTTTACCACCGGCTCCACCGGTACCTGCTTTACCCCCGTCGAAATCAAAGAGCGAGAGTCTTTGTCCGAATATACTCTGATTGGTATGTGTCGAAACACCTGCTTGTCCATTGAATCCATTTGCCCCGTCCAAGCCGACGTTGCCCGCATTGCCCCCAAAAATAATATCATTTCCTGATATGGTTAAAATTTGGTAGAGTGTATTTGATCCGTTAGATCCCACACTGCCATTTCCGCCATCCCCCCCCACTCCCAATTGATTGCCGTTTGCGCCGTCTCCACCATCTTGACCTCTTTCACCATTTCCAGCATTTGGATTATCGCCCCCTACAATAATTTGATTGCTAGTGCTTGCATTGAATATGTTGTATTCAACATCATTCTGGCCACCATTAGTGGTTCCGTTTGGTCCATTTTGGCCTTTCACAAAAACGGTAGTAGCTTCTTTGCCATCTCTATTTGTATTAACAGTTGCAAAGCCCTCTTGCATTTGAATCGAACCACCCAAAACAATCTTATTATTAGCGTGGATGAAGTTATGTTCAAAATCAGAGTAGTTGATTGCAAAGAACTGTTGTCCTTGATCTATTTTTACAATTTCGTTATTAATCCAGAGTCCGTCTATCGAAAGAAGATCTTGATCAGAACCATTCGAATCTTTATTTAACAAAATATTCGAATATAATTCATTAATTCGTGTCTCGAAATTATCCAGTTTAATGATTAATTGTTTGTAAATACCAAGGTCGTTTACGTCTAATTCTAATTTTCCGTTTCTTAAAAGATCGTAAATTGTGCTATTTGGAGCTTCGAAAGATTTAAATGCGAGTAAGTCGAAGCCCAGAATATTAGGGCTTTGTATAATGAAGGGTGTGGTGCTATTTGGGGTGATGATGAGGTCGCTGTTATTTGTAGGGGATGTGCTGATATCAAAAGTTTTAGGACCCGTTGAAGTGGTAAGTGTTATTTTTTCTACTGAGATGAGTGTGTCGTATGTAAAACCATTAGAAAATATGAGATTTCCATTTACGGGACTATAGGTGAGGAAGTAATTGGTAAGTGCCCCTGTGTATTCAACGGTGTCAATGCCCGGTCCTCCATCAATAAAGTCACCGGTTCCATCGACAATGATTACATCGTCTCCACTGCCTCCTTTAATTAAATCTGCACCGGATCCACCACGTAATACATCGTTGTCTTCATAGCCAAAAATTACTAGATCTGTAGAGTTTGCACTTTGGTCAATAGTGTCATTCACATTAGTCCCAAAAAAATAATTCGATGGAGGGTCAGCGCGCCAGCTGAATGGAAGTACGAGTGGATCTCCAAAGCCATCTGTTATAGTAAGGTTTATGCTATCTGTAATGCCAATGCCCCTGCTATCTTCTAACATGCTGAGATAGCTGGCGCTAAAATTAATAGGTACAAAACTAAAGGTTCCATTTAAGGGACTTCCTGGAATCGGAGTAAAAATAACATAGTGGTTTTTTTGAGAAATCCCTACGACATTAGGAATTCCATTGTATGTGTTAGAGACAATGCTAAGTTCCAGATTGTCATGATCACGGATCCAAGGTGTAAAATCATGAGCTATGGAGGCCGCGCCAGAGTCTGATATTTGAATAGGGAGTGTTACAGGAATGTACAAAGGGCTTAGGTATGTAGGATCAGGGGTATTGGTAACATTGAGAGTCACAGTTGCCTTGTTGCTGACGGCTCCATATTGATCTTTTGCGGCATAGTCAAAGGTTGCGATACCGTAAAAATGCGGATTGTTGGGTATGAAGTTTAATGCCTTTAGGAAAGGATCATAGAAAACACTTCCAATTATATTGCCGGAGCTATCTTTAACATCTGAAAAGCCTGCGTAGGAAAGCTGGTTGTTTGCTCCGTCCGCATCCGTATCGTTAGCTAGCGGGGAAGGGATGCTTTTCCAAGGATACCCTGGAACATTATAATTTCCGGACAAGTCTGGATTTCCTGTAAAGGAGATCTCATCTAAATTAAACGTATCGTTGAAGGCTGTGGGACGGGCATTAACGAGCAATGTCGCTGTGCTCGTCGCGGATGCCCCTGTGGGGTTTACTATAGTGTAATTGATTGAAACGGTGCCTGTGAAATTCGGATCGGTTGGGTCGAAAATTACGACTTGTTTACCGTTTGAATGGGTGGCAAAAGTGACGGTTCCTTTTCCGGCATCGGCAGGGGCTAAAGATACGGAAGTGATATTAAGAGAGTTTAAAGAATATACGGGGTCGGTATCGTTATTTTCTACGTAGACCGCACTGATGGTGCCCGGGCCGCTGTTTAAGATTTGAGTGAACTGTGAAGTATTCGTAGCATTCGGGATGCCATCTCCATTGGTGTCTGCGGGAGGGGCTGTTATCGGATTCGAAAAATATCCTAATGTGTAGACGGTAGAGGCGTCAGGCGCAAGTGGTCGAGAAAGGGCAGTTCCGATGCCATTATAAAAATCGGGTTGCGGTGTTGGCGGTACGAGGGGGGCCGCGGCAATATTGATGGTTAAGGTGCCGGACGCAAAGCCTCCTTTGCCGTCAAGAATGCGATAGATGAGATTTTCAGTGCCCGATGCATTGGTTTTGGGTGTGTAAGTGACGATATTATTGGCAATACTTACATTGCCAAGTAACGGTGTGGAGACTAGGGTTAAAGAAAGCGTATCTGAAACGGAAGGATCGGCATCCAAATTGTCGGGATCATAGACATTGTTGTTTGCAAACGGATTGAATGTTTGACTATTACTGTTTGCTGTAAAGGTTAATGTGGCGTTGGGATTTGTAATGATAGGATTATCATTGACTGAAAGTACTGTCAGATTCACGGTAGCATTTGTAAAGCCCCCCTTGCCGTCAGAGACAGTAAATTTGAAAGTATCGGGCCCATAGTAATTGGCGTTTGGTTTGTAGCTGATGATGCCGTTAGCGCCTATTGTTGCGGTGCCGTGCTGCGGCATAAACCCTAACGGAATTTCAGATATGGAAAGGGGATCCCCGTTCGGATCAGAAGCTCCTTGCAGGCCATTAAAGGTAAACGTTTGATCATCTTCTGCCACGTTCAAATTAAAGGAGCCCACGATAGGGGCTTGGTTGGGCACCGGCGTCCCTTTGATGTAAACGGTAGCATAATTTGATTGAGCCCCTAAATTCAGCACTGAGTAAGTAAAGACAACAAGCCCATCCCATGTGGCGTGCGGAGTATAAACTAAAATACCTCCTATTGTTCCTAGTGTGCCGGCATAGGTCGACGGATCTTCTCCTTGAACCGGGGCAATAATCACTCCATTTGCATCGACTCTTTGTGGAGAAGTGGTGAGGTAATATTGAAGGCCGGTGCCATAAGACTCCGCATCGATGTTATAATCATTGGTGCGTAGATCTTGATTCAAAGTCCCATCATTCATGAAATAAGTAAATGAGCCCCCGGCCTGGAAGGTTGCGAATGGGGTTTGAGGTGTTCCATCATTATAGGCAACAGGGTTATCTGTTCGGGCTTCGATCGTCATGTATAAGGTGCCGATGGATGAGAGTCCCGTGCTATCAGTGATTTGATATTTTATTTCATCGATGCCGTTGGCATTGGGATTCACGTTATAGCGTATTTGATTGTTCTCAATGACCGCAGTGCCTTTGGTGCCGTTTTGAGTGATGGCCGTTAGAGTAAAGGTGTCCCCATCGATATCAAAATCATTGGCCAAGACGTTAATCAGGGTGTCAGAGGGTACAAACTGGTTGATTGAGGGGCTGAAAATAGGGGAGTTGTCTTCTCCGATGGTTCGGTAGTCAACGCTCGTTGTTGGTGCATCGGGCGTTGGAGTAACCGTTACAGTAATGGTGTTTGTGCCGGGAAGGCCGAAGCTTCCTTCCCTGGCTTGATAAGTGATGGTGTCGGTGCCATAAAAATTGGCATGGGGGGTGTAGGCAATATTCCCTACACCATATAAAATAATTGTTCCATGCAGAGCCGTTGCCGATTGGAGATAGGGGGCTTGTCCATCCAGGCTATAGTCATTAAGAAGCGGTTGGAAGCGGTTGTTAACAGAATCTTCAGCAACGGTGTAAAAATCGGGAGCGGTAATGACCGGATCGTCTACCGGAATGCCTGTAAGCGATACGGTGGCCGTATTTGAGATCAAGCCTTGCGAGTCCATTGTGGAATACGTAAAGGAGTCCGGGCCGTTGTAGTTAGCAAGAGGGGTATATCTGATCTGTGTAGAGTTGAGCCTTTGGACCAAGCCGCCATTGGCTGTATAGAAAGGGGTGAAATTCACCACGCTTAAAATGTCGCCGCTGTTTATGTCGGTATCATTTGCTAGAACGTTGATGGTCAGCGGGATGTCTTCTGTATAAGAGACGTTGTCATTGACCGCTACAGGGGCAGTGTTTAAGGGGGTAATGGTAATACTGATGGTTTGAGAAGGGGAAGATGCCGTCGATAACGGATTGCTCGGTTCACTGCCAATAGCCGTTACATTAATGTTGAATGTCCCACTGATGCCGCTGTTGGATTTAACAGATAAGTTGCCCACCTGAGCCTGGCTGACTGTATAAACTCCACCGACCGGCAGAATCTCAGTTGCGCCGGAAAATAATTTTACGCCGGATATCAGTCCTGAAAGTTGGTAACTTAAAGTCTCTGTAGGGTTGCCAGACGAAAAACTTGCCGCAATGGAGAGCGGAATTGAGCTATTCTCCCCGCCTGAAGCTGATGTATTTGAAATTGTCAGTGTCGGCGCATCTGCAATAGCGGTTATGGTCACTTCGATGTTTTGTACTGTATTTGCTGAGGAGCTGCCATCTGTGCTAGTCGCCGTGACCTGTAAGGTAAAGGCGCCGTTGGCGTTTAATGGGGGAGTGATGGAGAGTCCTTGCAGTTGGGAGGCAGTGAGTGCGTATGTGCCGGGAACGATCAACGTGCCGGCCGATAGGGTCGCGCCGTTTGGAATTCCGGAGATTGTGATCGACAAGGTTTCGGAGGGATCGACCAAGGCAGCAGAGAGCCCTGATAGGGAAATCGGTTGATCTTCGCTGCCTGAGGCATTTTGTGTGACCAAAAGTGGTGCGTCGGCTACCGGATTGACTGTAAAGGTGACGGTGGCAGGTGAGGAGACGCCTCCAAAGTTATCGTAGAGAGTATATGTCAAAGTATCTGTGCCGCTGAAATGTTCATTGGGGGTGTACACGATTTGATTGTTAACGATGCTGGCAGATCCATTGAGTGGAAATGTATCCAAGACGACAAACATTGCGTCATTGTCTGCATCCGTATCGTTAGCAAGCACATTAAAGGTAATGGAGGTGTCTTCGTTTGTTGAAGTAAAATCATCGGCTGCGACGGGGTTATTTTCTGAGACGTCAATAACCGTGAGGTTGATCGTGCGTGTTGGAGAGTTAAAAATACCGTCGGATGCGTATAGGGTCAGGGTGATTGTTGGTTCTGTTTCAAAATCGAGGCTGACTCCGTCTACAAGTTTCAGTTGATTTTGTACGATTTCAAAACGTGGATCACTGATCACGTAGGTAAGGGGATCGAAATCGAAATCTCCGCTTTGTATGGTGGCAATAAAAGCTCCGGCAGCGTTTTCACTAATCGTGGCACTTGAGGGGACAAAGAGGTAAGGGGCGGTGTCGTTGAAGTTGTTTACATTGAAGTTGAGCGAGGCAGCTAAAGATGTAGCGTTGCCAGAGGTGGCTGTGATATTGAGATCATAGCGCAAAGTGTACTCGGCGTCTAATGCTACGCCATCTTTTAAGTGAAGTTCATAACCGTTTTGTCCGGAGACGACCTCAAATGAGGTGTCCGGGGCATTTGTTACCGCATTAATAATTTCGAAGGTGAGATTGCCGCTTGCATTGCTTACATTAATATCGGCCAGTTTAAAAGGACCCAAGATATTTTCATCAATGGCTGCGATGACATTCGAAATCGTTACAACGGGAGGTCCGCTGATAACGGAATTTACAGCAAATGTAACGATTTCAGAGTCGGATAAGGAACCGTCAGAGGCAGTAATTTCGATTGTGATGCTTTGTTCTAATTCATAATCAAGGCTTTCACCGGCTTTGAGGCGGAGTTCGCCACCTATAATTTCAAAGCGTGCATCATTGACAGAGTAGGTTAAAGCGTTGCCGTCAGCATCAGTAGCGGAGACGTCGGCGATTTTTGCACCTTGGATGTTTTCGTCTAGGGAGGAAATGGCATTGGAGATTGAGAGAACAGGGGCATTGTCGTTCAGATTATTAACGGAGAATGTTAGAGATTGTGTATCGGAAGATGTGCCGTCGGAAGCCGAAATATTAAGTGTGATACTTTGTTCCGATTCGAAATCCAGGCTTTCGCCGGCTTTGAGGCGAAGCTCACCATTCACAATTTCAAAGCGTGCATCATTAACGGAGTAGGTTAAAGCGTTGCCATCTGCATCATTAGCGGAGACGTTGGCAATGACTGCTCCTGCAACATTTTCATCTAGCGAGGAGATGGCATTGGTAATTGCAAGAACAGGGGCATTGTCGTTCAGATTGTTTATGCTAAAAGTGATTGATTGTGCATGGGAAAAGACACCATCGGAGGCTGTGATTTCGAGTGTGAGGCTTTGTTCTGTTTCATAGTCAAGGCTTTCGCCGGCTTTGAGGCGAAGCTCTCCCCCTACAATTTCAAAGCGGGCATCATTAACGGAGTAGGTCAAAGCGTTGCCGTCGGCATCGGTAGCAGAGACATCGGCGATTTTTGCACCTGCAACATTTTCATCTAGGGAGGAGATGGCATTGGTTATTGCAAGAACAGGGATATTGTCGTTCAGATTATTGACGGAGAATGTTAGGGATTCTGTATCGGAAGAGACTCCATCGGAAGCTGTAATTTCGATTGTGATGCTTTGTTCTAATTCATAATCAAGGCTTTCACCGGCTTTTAGGCGAAGCTCACCACCTACAATTTCAAAGCGGGCATCATTAACGGAGTAGGTTAAGGCATTGCCATCTGCATCGGTAGCAGAGACATTGGCAATGAGGGCTCCAGCAACATTTTCATCCAGGGAAGCGATAGCATTGGAGATAGAGAGAACGGGGGCGTTGTCGTTTAGATTGTTTATGGAGAATGTTAGGGACTCTGTATCTGAAGAGACTCCATCGGAAGCTGTAATTTCGAGCGTTATGTTTTGTTCTGTTTCATAATCCAGGCTTTCGCCGGCTTTTAAGCGAAGCTCGCCACCTATAATTTCAAAGCGGGCATCATTAACGGAGTAGGTTAAGGCATTGCCATCTGCATCGGTTGCGGAAACGTCAGCGATTTTTGCACCTAGAACATTCTCATCTAGGGAAGCGATAGCATTGGAAATAGAAAGAACAGGGGCGTTGTCGTTTAGATCGTTTACTGAGAATGTTAGGGATTGAGTGTCGGAAGAGAATCCATCGGAAGCTGTAATTTCGAGTGTGATGCTTTGTTCTGTTTCATAATCCAGGCTTTCGCCGGCTTTTAGGCGAAGCTCTCCGTCTACAATTTCAAAGCGGGCATCATTAACGGAGTAGGTTAAGGCATTGCCATCTGCATCGGTAGCGGAGACATTGGCAATGATTGCTCCTGCAACATTTTCATCCAGGGAAGCGATAGCATTGGTTATTGCAAGAACAGGGATATTGTCGTTCAGATTATTGACGGAGAATGTTAGGGATTGTGTATCGGAGGAGGTACCGTCAGAGGCTGTAATTTCGAGCGTTATGTTTTGTTCTGTTTCATAATCCAGGCTTTCGCCGGCTTTTAAGCGAAGCTCGCCGTCTACAATTTCAAAGCGGGCATCATTGACGGAGTAGGTCAAGGCGTTGCCATCTGCATCAGTAGCGGAGACGTTGGCAATGACTGCTCCGGCAACATTTTCATCCAGGGAAGCGATAGCATTGGAGATTGAGAGAACAGGGGCATCGTTCACATTATTAACAGCAATATTGAAATTTTTAGTGAAGGAGAGCCCTCCTGAATCTGTTGCGGTGATGTTTAGGGAGATGGAGGATTCTGTTTCATAGTCAAGCGATTCTCCGGCTTTGAGTTTTAGCTGATTATTGACTACTTCGAAGCGTGAGTCGCTGAGGGTATAAGTGAAGCTTCCACCCTCGGCATCGGCAACTGTTAAATCACCAATAGTGGCTCCGGCAGAATTCTCGGCAACCGTATTTGAAAGAAGTTCGATGTCAGTAGGGGCTGTATTAGATGTATCTGTGCCGCCTATGATTTGAATAGACTCAAACCGTGTAGCGATTAGATTTAATTTACCAAAGGTCAGGTCACGGAAATCCGCATTGCCATTTCCAGCATTAAACAGGTTGATGATGGCATTTTTGTAGTCATTAAATGAGGCGTAACCTGTGGGTAAGACTGTATTGGTAAGGTCTATTATCAAAAGATCGTTTTGCGTTCCCCCATCATAAAAATCTAAGCTGTCGTTGTCAGCATCGTAAACTTTATAAAGGAGTGTATCGTTTCCGGTGCCTCCCAAAACAAGATCACTACCGGATCCACCGTCAAGGATGTCATTGCCTGAGCCGCCGATCAGGATGTCGTTGCCGTCGCCTCCATTGAGGGTGTCACTCCCTGACCCTCCATTGAGGATATCGTTGCCATCACCCCCATCGAGAGTGTCGTTGCCTGCGCCGCCATCGAGGATATCGTTGCCATCACCCCCGTCAAGGAGGTCATTGCCTGCTCCGCCATCGAGGCTGTCATTGCCTGCTCCGCCATCGAGGGTGTCATTGCCTGCGCCGCCATCGAGGGTGTCGTTGCCTGCGCCGCCGTCCAGGATATCAGAACCTGCTCCCCCGCTGAGTTTGTCGTTGCCGTCACCCCCATCCAAGGTGTCATTTCCCGAGCCCCCTGAGATCTTATCGTTGCCGTCGCCCCCGTAGATAGTATCACTACCGGAAGTACCCTTTATATCGTTATTACCATCGGTTCCGTAGATAGTAGACACAAAGTACCTCACATAATTAATTGTTTGTTTTATTCTGTAGCTTAATTTTATTTTAACCATCGTTTCACATAAATCATTAAACCCTGTGAATTTGATTATAAAACAAAAAAATATGTTTGTAAAATAAAATTTTTAAGAGTGTTTGCTTCAAGCTGTTACATTAGCATTACCCTGCTGATATTGCTGCGCATGGGAAGGGTATACCGAACGTGATTCAAAATTTTGAATTATGGCAAGGAGTCGCTCTGAATGTGAGCGGGGTGGGTCTCAAAATTCGCGGACGACGATACTGTTAGAGATCAAATGGGGCATCGCGTTCCCTTCTAGGAAGGTGCAACGCGTTTAAAGAAGAGATCACGAGCGCTAAGGAATTATTGTTCGCCAAAGGCTTTTCTAAAGCTGTCTCTAATAGGGGAAATAAGATAGCTAAGCGCGGTTTGGGTATCATTAATGATCATGACCTCAACAGGCATGCCGGGCACGACCCGTTCCTGCAAATGTGTCCATTCCTCATCAAAATCGCGGATGCGTGCGAGATAATAGGGCGGGGCATTGGCCTGCTGGGGGTAGAAAATATCAGGGGAGACGTATTCCACTTTCCCTAAAATGGTAGGGGTATTACGGGGATTGAGCGCTGAAAATTGGATTTTAGCCTGCAGTCCGGGATAAACCGTGTCAATATCGGTAGGACTGATATGCGCCTCAATGACCAGCTCTTCATTTTTAGGCACGATCTCCATAATGGCTTCGCCGGCCTTGACGACCTCCCCTTTAGTGCGGTAGCGTAGTCCTTTAACAATGCCTGAAGCCGGGGAACGGATCAACATCCGATCGCTGACCTGCTGGAGTCCGAGGATCTCGGGCGCCAGGGAAAGGAGTTTTTGCTTGGTCTCTTCTAGTTCGCTTAAGGATTTTTGCAGGCGGTTTTTCTCGGCCAGGGTAATTCTGGCGGCAATTTCACTTTTCTGCTTTTCGATTTTTTCCTTTTCTCCGGAGAGTTTGAGGATTTCTCCATTGAGGCGGGCTTCTTCTCTTTGTAATCCTAAGAGACGTGGCTTGCGCACGAGTTGCTTTTCTTGCAGGTATTCCACGGCATCTAACTCCTCAATGAGAAACACTTTCTGCTGCTCAAGGGAGTTTTGCAGGGCTTTGGATTGATTTTGCTGTTCGTTTAGCTGGGCAAGCTGTTGACGGAGCACCAAGAGTTCAGAGCGGTGGTATTCGTTGCTTTTATGAAAAAGGTTCTGCTCGGTTTCAATTAAGTTGACGATTTCGGGGTCTTGAGAGGACGCTAATTCCTCGGGAACCTCTACGCTGCCCAGCTCATTGATGACGGCTTGCAGGCGGGCTTTTTTGATGAGATGGGCAAGTTTTGATTTTTTTAAAGCTTCCAGCCGTGCCGTATTCATCGGGTCTTCCAACTGGATTAAAGGGGTGCCTTCGTCGACCTCTTGGCTCTCTTTCACCAGGACGGTTTCGATAGCGCCGCCGATGGGATGCTGGATGTATTTGTTGCTGGCGGCCACAATGACAACACCGGGAGCGATCGCCACACTTTCAAGGGGCGCTAAGGCGGCCCAAGTCAGCAGGATGAAGAAAAAAGCAAGGATGATGCCGCCCAAGGTGGTGATCTCCTTGGAAAAGCGCGGGCCTGCAGGCTTAACGATTTCAAAATTTGGCATAACTTGTGTTCTCCATGGGAGGGGGGTTGGGGCGCGGCGGCTGGAGCTTTTGCAGCACTTCAGCAGTAGGTCCGTAAGCAATCATGCGCCCTTGTGCCATTAGCATCAGTTTGTCGGCCACTTGCAACAAAGATTTTAAATGGGTGATGAGGACGACGGTCGTTTCCCGTTTTTGTTTGATTTCTTTTAAGGCCTCAACCAGGGCGGCAATCCCTTCATCGTCGAGGTTTGAGTTAGGTTCATCGAGCACGAGCAGGGAGGGATGTCCCCAAAGGGCGCGGGCAAGGGCGACACGCTGCCTTAAGCCGCCGGAAAGGGCCGCGCCATTCGGTCCGATTTCGGTTTCGTATCCCTTCGATAGGCGCAAGATGAGCTCGTGGACATTGGCCAATTGGGCAGCCTCTGCAATCGATTCTTTTGGGGCTTCATCCATGCGGGAGATATTGAGAGACACGGAACCGTCAAAAAGTTCAATGTCTTGTGGCAAGTAGCCGGCGTGTTTACCGAAATCGGCGCGCTCCCACTTGTAGGTATTGACGCCGTCCATGCGGCAGACGCCACGGGTGGGTTCGTAAACGCCCATGATCATCCGTGCCAGCGTGGTTTTACCGGCTCCGCTGGAGCCGATGATGGCTACAATCTCACCCGGTTCGATCCGGAAGGAGAGATTTTCTAAAATTAATTTTTTGTCTAGTCCGGGGGTTTGAAAATACAATTCTTGCACTTCGATCAGCCCTGTCGGTTTTTGGGGCAAATAGCTTGCCATAGCAGGGGAAGGGGTTTGCAGGTGGATCATTAATCTGCGATAAGCGATCAGGGTTTTATCGACAAGCTGCCAGGAGTTGATGCCATTTTCTAGCGGGCTTAAGGCTCTGCTTAAAAGCACGGAGGCAGCGATCATCCCGCCGGCCGTAAGCTCTTGGTGTAAAACTAAGTAGGCGCCATAGCCCATGATCAGGATCTGCAGCGCGAGTCTGATAAAGTGCACGACGGCTTGAATATTGGCTCCGATGGCTTGCGTGGGACGCAGTTCCTGAAGCGCTTCATCGTTTCTTTCTTTCCAGTTTTTGAGGAGATTGGGCATCATGCCCATGGCTTGAATGGTCTCGGCATTGCGCAGGCTGGCATCGATTAAGAGTTGATTTTTGACCAATTTTGTCTGCACCCTTTGATAAGGGGTGTGGGTCAGCCATTGGTTGAGGACGGCAAAAAAGCTTAGCAGCAAGGCGCCGACAAGGGTGATGACGCCTAAAGAGAAATGCAGCATGAAGATGACAAAGAGGTAAATAAACACCCAAGGGATATCTAACAAGGCCAGCATGGCCGGACTGGAAATAAAGCCGGCAATTTGATTGACATCGGAAAGCGATTGGGTTCCGTAGCGCACGCCGCGCAGCAGTTGTTCGGGGCAGCGGGAAAGCGCCGGCAAAGACAAGTGCTGCCCCAGCCACTGACCGACAGTTGCAAGCACCCGCCCTCTAATCCAGACCAGTAAACTCAATGCTACGGTGGCGCTGATGGCAATGAAGGTCAGATAGAGGAGGGTTTCATACCGTTGGCTCGGCAGGACCCTGGAAAAAAGCTGTAAAATATAAAGCGTCGGCACCAGCATTAATAGATTGGTGACCAAGCTGGTCAAAAGCAGCCAGTAAAACGCCTTGCGGCATATTTTTAGGGCGTCATGGATGATATTTGTATCCGTTGGGTTCATGGCGCACATCCTGTGAATGCATGGTCTATAGCGGCCGCTTTAAGTAGAAGCGCACCTGCCTGAGGGTTTCGTAATCCTACGGTGGCCAGAAGCTCAAAATAACTGGCCACGAGGCTAAATTGTGATTGGGCCAATTCGATGTTGGCTCTGCCGGCGGCTTGGATCATATCCCGGTAATCGATGGCGGTGATATCGCCGAGGGCAAATAATTCTTCTCCCATGGCGATCCCGTCTTCTGCCAGTTTGGCGGCCACTTCGGAAGAAAGCAGGCTATAGAGGGCGCCTTGAAAGACTTGGCTCTGGTCCCTGATCTCCAATTGGATATTGATCCAATTTTGCACTTCTTGACTGCGCACGATGGCCCGTTCTTTCTGAAAGCGTTTGATTCTAGATTCTCTTGAAAAGCCATCGAAAAGGGTCCAAGAGAGGTTGATGCCTCCCTCGGTAAATCTTTTCTTGGTGCCGAAAAATTCGGGCGGGTGTTGGGTGGTCTGCGAGCCGAAGGCTCGGACTTCAGGGAAGTAGGCGCCCATCGCCCCTTTGACCCGGCTATTTGCGCTTTTGAGTTCGGCACGGAATTTGCGAATGGAGGGGCTGTAATAAAGTGCTAAATGATCCCATACTTCTAACTCGCAAGCGGTAAAGAGCGCTGTTTTTATCTGCCCGTTCTTTTCTGCGGCGCGACTTTTAAGCGTGTGGATGAAGTCAATCTCTTCTAAGGGAATTTCGTTTTCCCTGACGTCATAGCCGAGTCCCGGTTGAGGGCAAATGCCCAGCTCTCTTACCCATTGATCTTTAGCGAGTTCAAGGTTATCGGCGGTGCGGTAGTATTCGGCCAAGGTGTTTTGATAGGCCAGCTTGTTGCGGTTGTATTCAAAAAGAGTGGTTTCTCCGACGCCGAGTTTAATTTCTTCGACCAAATACGATTCTTTGAAGAGGTCCACTAATTCTTGTTGGATGGCAAGGAGCTGCCGGTAGAGGACGACGCGGTAATGGGCAATGCGGATACGGGCTAAGGTTTGTACAAACTCTTCGGCAAACTGAAAAAAAGAAGAAATCTGGAACCAGTGGGCGGAATTGATCTCAAAATAGGTCGGCAGTGAAAAAAGCAGCTGGTCGATGGAAAACGTACGGGATTGGGTGGCAACGGTGTCACCTAGGAAAACGGAGGTGTCGGGCAGTTGGTTGCTCCAATTCCAAATCGAATCAAAGCGTGCAGAGGGAAGGTATCTGCCTAAAACTTCCCTATAGATCCAATAATCTCTTTGGGAAGCCAGCTTGGCCTGCTGCAGCGTCTGATTATTTGCAATAGCGATCCCTTCCGCTTCAGCAATCGTTAAATAAGTCTGCGGTGGCTCCGGGCACGGCAGTGCAGCCGCAAGTCCGCCCTTAAAAACGATAAAGATAAGAGGTAAAAGACGTAATCTTAAAAGCATGTACATTGTCTACCGCAAAAGGGGGATAATAGTAAACTTTTAATTTACAGGGGAGAAAAAGTGCTCTTTAAAGGAGCATGAAGGAAAAACCTGCGGAGATTTCTCCCCGCAGGCAATCATCATTACGCTTTGATTTTGATATCAACCCCGGCAGGCAGCGTCAACGTTTTGAGGGCGTCGATCGTCTTGCTTGTAGGATTCATAATGTCAATCAGACGCTTATGTGTACGGATTTCGAACTGTTCACGGCTCTTCCTGTCAACGTGAGGAGAGCGCAATACAGTAAAGATTTCGCGTCTTGTAGGAAGCGGAATCGGGCCGACAACAGCAGCACCCGTTCTTTTGGCGGTTTCCACGATATCTAGGGTGGAGCGATCCAAAAGGCGCGGATCGTATCCTTTCAGCCTGATTCTGATCTTTTGTTTTTCTTGTTTTTCTTTGCTCATGCTAAAACCCTTATTTTTTGCAAATCTCTTCAGCGATTTTCGAAGGAACTGCCGCGAAATTGCACGGTTCCATTACATAGGTGCCGCGTCCGGAAGTGATGGAGCGCAGCAGTGTCGGATATCCGAACATCTCAGACAACGGCACGTTAGCATCAATGATAATGACGCCTTTATGTGATGTTTGTCCAAGAATTTGTCCGCGGCGGCGGTTCAAGTCGCCGATCACGTCTCCCATGTTGGCTTCAGGAGTTGTGACGGTGACTTTCATGATAGGCTCTAAGAGGATCGGCTTGCACTTGCGCGCCGCTTCTTTGACAGCCATCGAACCGCAGATTTTAAACGCGATTTCACTCGAGTCAACTTCGTGGTAGGATCCGTAGGTGATTAATACTTTAACGTCGACCAGTTTGTAACCGGCCAAAACGCCTGTATTCAGACCATCTTCAACACCATCGATAACCGCTGGGATGTATTCTCTTGGGATGACGCCGCCAACAACTTTGTTGATGACTTCGTTTCCTTTACCTTTTTCATTCGGTTCGATCTCCAGGACCACGTGGGCGTACTGGCCGCGACCGCCTGACTGCTTAACGAATTTGGTATCCGCTTTGCCGGCAAGAGTGATGGTTTCTTTGTAGGAAACCTCAGGCTTGCCTACATTGGCTTCCACGCCAAATTCACGTCTCATTCTGTCATGGAGAACATCCAAGTGCAATTCACCCATTCCGGCAATGATCGTCTGGCCCGTTTCTTCGTTAGTTGTAACGCGGAACGTTGGATCTTCTTGGGAAAGAGAGGAGAGCGCCATGGAGAGTTTTTCGCGGTCTGCTTTCGACTTCGGCTCGATGGCCATCGAAATCACAGGCTCAGGAAATTCCATTTTCTCCAAAATGATTTGTTTTTCAGGGGCGCAGAGGGAATCTCCGGTGGTCGTATTTTTCAATCCGACGCACGCGGCGATGTCGCCGGTATAGAATTCATCGCGGTCCAAACGGCTGTTGGCGTGCATTTCTACAAGCCGTGAGACCCTTTCTTTACCGTCTTTGGTGGTATTGATCAGGTTCATGCCTTTGGTCAAGGTGCCGCTGTAAATTCTAATAAAGGTCAATCTGCCGACGTAAGGGTCCGTCATGATCTTGAAGGCAAGAGCTGCCAAGGGGGCATCGTCTTTCGGTTCGAGAAGGACGTGCTCATTGGTTTTCAAGTCGTGCGCTTTGATGGTGCCTCTATCAAGGGGAGACGGCAGCCAATAGGTGACTGCATCCAAAAGCTGTTGCACCCCTTTGTTTTTCAGGGCCGAGCCGCATAAAACAGGGTTGAATTTATTTTCGCAAACGCCCTTGCGGATCAAAGCATGGATGTGCTCTTGAGGAATGGCATCGGGATTTTCAAGCACTTGCGTCATGAAAGACTCGTTGCCGTCGTCTAGCATGGCAAGTTCTTCCAGCAACTCTCCGCGCAATTCTTTAGCTTGGTCTAGAAGATCGGCAGGAATTTCAATAACATCCCACTCGACGCCTTGGGTCTCATCTTTAAAGACGTAGGCTTTCATGGTAACTAAGTCGATCATCCCTTTGTATTCCGATTCAGCTCCAATAGGGAGGTGGACGGGAAATGCATTGGCATGCAGTTTTTCACGCATCGATTTGACAGCGTCAAAGAAATCGGCGCCCATGCGGTCCATTTTGTTGATGAACGCAATACGGGGCACTTGATACTTTTCTGCTTGTCTCCAAACTGTCTCGGATTGGGGTTCAACACCGGAAACGGCGTCGAAAACGGCAACAGCGCCATCGAGCACGCGCAGCGAACGTTCCACTTCAATGGTGAAGTCTACGTGGCCGGGAGTATCGATGATGTGAATAGGGTGGCTGTTCCAGTAGACGGTTGTCGCAGCAGCTGTGATCGTGATCCCACGCTCTTGCTCTTGCGGCATCCAGTCCATGGTGGCGGCGCCGTCATGCACTTCTCCGATACGGTGGCTTTTTCCGCTGAAGTAAAGAATCCGTTCGGTAACGGTTGTCTTTCCTGCATCGATGTGGGCCATGATGCCGATGTTACGGACTTTACTAAGATTATCTTTTTCAGTTCTAGGCATAATTCGTTATTCCTTCTCTTACCATTTATAGTGAGCGAAGGCTTTGTTTGCCTCAGCCATGCGGTGCACGTCGTCTCTTTTCTTGATGGTCGTCCCTTGGTTGTTGTAGCAATCAGAAAGTTCCATCGCCAAAGCATTTTTCATGGCTTTGCCGGATTTGTCTCTGGAATGCTTAATGATCCAACGCATCGCCAGCGAAGTGCGACGATCCGGTGCAATTTCGATCGGCACCTGGTAGGTGGCGCCGCCGATTCTGCGGGATTTTACTTCGAGATACGGCTTGGCGTTTTCGAGAGCTTTTTCAAATGCTTCGATGGTGCTTTCCGCTTTGACTCTTTTGGAAAACTCTTCCAAGGCGTCGTATACGATTCTGCAGGCGACAGATTTTTTTCCGTCTTCCATAACTTGATTGATAAATTTTGCTAATTGATAGCTTCTAAATACTGGATCCGGTTCAATTTCCCGTTTCTCTGCACGTCTTCTTCTTGACATGATTCTTCCTCATAATTTGTTACATTTTAGAATAGGGGAAGATCGGTAGGATTCACCTGGTAGTCGCAACTTTTGTTGCGACACCTGCGCGTGATTTGGGTTCTAAAGGAACGCAAATCGCGGACCAGGATGCTCATCCACCGAGCATCCTAGAATTACTTGGGTCGTTTCGCCCCATACTTCGATCTTCCCTGTTTGCGGTCTTGTACTGCTGCGCAGTCTAGAGCTCCGCGAACGATGTGATAACGTACGCCCGGCAAGTCTTTGACACGGCCGCCACGAACAAGCACAATGCTGTGTTCTTGCAGGTTGTGTCCTTCACCGCCGATGTAGGCAATCACTTCTTGTCCTGTTGAGAGACGCACCCAGGCTACTTTTCTCAAGGCAGAGTTTGGTTTTTTTGGAGTTTTTGTCTTCACTTGCAAGCAGACACCACGTCTTTGCGGGCAGCTGCGCAGCGCAGGCGATTTGCTCCGTTTAATTTTAGGGCTTCGCGGATTGCGAACCAGTTGGTTAATTGTTGGCATGAAAGCCTTCTCCTTAATTCGTGTTAGTAGACATGCAGGTAAAGACACGACAATACCTACAAGATAGGGATATTATAGGGGATCTAACGGTTTATTGCAATAAGACACTCTAATCCTTTTAAACCGGATCATTTTTGTTTTAAAATAAGGGCGGCAGGGTGTCTGTCGCGCAATTTAGCGATCTCTTGCCCAACTTTTGCCGCCATCAATTCCTGGGCGGCTTTTTTTTCAAAGCGGGCAAACTCTTCGGGATATACCGGCCGGCCGAAAACGCAGAAGGTGCGCCCTCTTAATTTAGGGAAACGTCTATGGCGCGGCCAGATTTCGAAGGTGCCGTGGATAAACGCCGGGATAATGGGCGCTCCGGCCCGGATGGCTAGCATGCAAATGCCGGGTTTGACCCGGGTGATTTGACCGTCATGGGAGCGGATCCCCTCCGGAAAAATAATGACTTTTTTCTTTTGCCCTAACAATTTTAGCACCATTTTCATGGAGGAGAGGTCGCCGGCAGAACCGCTGACCGGATGGGAGTTCAGCTGACGGATCAAGAAGCCGATGACAGGCTTCTTAAATAAGCTTTCACGCGCGAGGAAGGAGACTTCTTCAGGGAATGAGGCGCCGATCAAGGGAGGGTCGAGATAAGAAATATGGTTGGGCGCAATAATTGCCGGGCCTTTCGGAATATTTTCAGTGCCGAAGACTTGATGACGGTAGAGCAATTTAAAGATCAGTTTAAAAAGAGAGCGGAAACCTTTGTAAAAAAGGTTCATAACCTGCCTTTTGTTGAGTCGCGAAACGGGGGGCGGGGAGGGAAGAGCTTTTCTGCAGCTTCGGAAATTTTAGCCATTGTAATTATTTCCCAATCCAGCGGGTAAAGGGTGCAGCTTATCTGAAACGGCTTTAAATGAGGATACCTAGGTTTCAATTAAGCGGGGACAATCAAGGGTAATTTCTTTAATTAAGGGGAAGAGGGGGTATTTGAGGTGGCGCAACTGGGTGGACTCTAGGGTTAAAAGAGTGAGCTTAGGGAGTGGAGGCAGCGTTAAATCGTAAAGGGGGGCGTTTTCCAGTCTTAAGTAAAGAGCCTCTAGCTTGGGTAAAAGGGGCAGCTGTAAGGCGGAGAGGTTGTTTGATTGCAAGTAAAGTCTTTCTAGGACGGGACTTTGCGGGCAGCTGAATGACTGTAGATGGGAGAGGATCTCTATGGATTTAAGGGCATCGAAAACCCCTTCAAATGTAAGTGCGGCAAGAAGGGGAGAGTCGATAAGTAAGCTATCCAGGCACGGCAGGTTTTGTAGTTTTAAAGCGTGCAATGCGGGGGTTTCAAGCGTTAAGCTTTCCAAAGAGGGCAGCGCGGCAAGGGTCAGGTTATTTAATTGAGGTGTAATCAACTCACAGACCGTCAGATCAGATAATTTTTCCAATGTTAACGATGTGATTTGGGGTAGCGATAATGAGAGTGTATCAAGTGTTTTTGGTAAACATATGACCGGAAATTCTCTAAGGTCTGCAGAGGTCAGATCAAAATATATTAACCGGGCGCACTGTGCAAGAGTCAGTTCTTGAAGTGCCGGTAAATCCATAATCAATCGGCAGAGTGACGGCAAGGAGGGTAGTTTGAGATGAGTGATTTCATCGGCATCTATGACAAGAAAATCCAATAAGGGTTGATTGGCCGTTGTCAGTTGTCGTAAGTTTGTCGAATTCACCAAGCAAGTCCGCAGGGAAGGTTGAGTGGGGAGATGCAATGTGTCAAGGTCGTCTGCGTAAATTTTAAGTTTGCGGAGCAGGGGGTATTCTGGAAGCGTAAGGTCGTCGGCATGCGGGAGTGATAGGGTTAGCTTTTTTAATTGAGGCAGCTCAGGCATGTCGAATGAGGTTTGCGACTCTATCTTTAAACTGAGGGTTTCAATCTGTTCTGGCAATCCAAAGATGTTAAAACTTACTATAGATAGATCTAAAGATTTAAGCGCGGGCATTTCAGGAAGGCGGAAACATTCTAAGAAGTTGAAGGTCGCATGGAAAGTTTCCAGCCTTGTTAAGTCAGAGATGGTATCAAGGGTGCTATCCCAACGTTGAATTCCCGGAGCATTGATTTTTAATGTCGAAAGATTTTTGCAGTGCTCAAAAATCTGCACAAGATGATTTGCGTTCACCGCTCGATCACTCAAATCTAGGTAAGTTAATTTTGCTCCGCAGGACAGGATGAAACGGAATTCGGCCTCAAAACCGCCTTCGATCTGTAGGCTGGAAATACGCAATTTTTGTGCATTGATTTTGGTGATCAAGGCGTGTTGCGATAAGCTAGGCCAAGAGGAGGCTATCGTCAATGTCTGACGAAAGTGGTCGATCAATTCAGACGGATGACTATAGGAGGCGATATTTAATATTTCCTGGAACATTTCGGGCGGAAGCTGCGGCCGGCCTTCTTCTCTTAGACGTTTTCCTAGGGCAATTTTTTGGCGGGTGCTAATGCCGTTTTGCAGATCTGCGGCCAAATCCCGGAATTTTTGTCTCACAGTGGGGTTGGTTTTGGCAAAAGAGAGCCAATGGCTATTAACATTAAGAAAACTGTTAAGGGGGTAAGGTTCTATCCTTGTATACTCCCATTGCGGATTGTTTTTTTGTCGTTTGGAGGGTTCCGGATGCAGGTATGTGTCGAGTCCGTGAATAAAGTGACCGATAGACGTGCAGGGTTGTAGTGTCATTATTGCGCCTCCGCGTCCAGTTCTTCATCCAAAAAATCAGTATGACTGCAATCAAAAAGAAGTTCTTCCATTAAAGGGAAGTGCGGGTGTCTGAGAGAGCGCAGTTGGGTGGACTGTATCGTTAAGTGGGTGAGCTGAGGCAGTGGAGGCAGTATTAATTCCAATAGAGGGGGCGTATCAAAGGCCTCTGCTGTTCGGGTGTCGAGTACGGCGTAGAGTCCTTTCAGTTTGGGTAAAGGCGGCAGATAAAATGAAGAGAGGTTGTTAAGCTCAAGATCGATTCCTCCTAAATTGGGGCAGATCGGGCAATGGAATGTCTGCAGGCATTCCGAGAAGATCTCGATGAATTCAAGGCTGTCGAAAACGGCGTCAAGTGAAAGGAGGGACAGGCGGGAAGATCGTATCTCAAGCCCCTGAAGGCTGGGGAGCTTTTCTAACTGTAATGTTTCCAATGTCGGGGTTTGAAGAACTAGGCTGTGAAGGTCAGGAAGCGCGTCAAGGGTGAGGTTGCTTAATTGTCGCGCGTTGATATCGCACGCAGAGAGCCGGGGTAATGACTGCAAGGTTAGCGTGGTGATCGCTTGCAGTGATAATGAGAGTATGCTGAGGCTGTCGGGTAAAGAGTGTGCCGGAAAGATGCTAAGATCGGGGGCATACAGATCGAAATATGCAAGATGTGCACAATTTCCAAGGGTTAATTCTTGTAGCTTTGGCATCACGATGAACAGTTCTTTTAAGGCAGGCAGGGGGGGGAGTTGAAGGGCGGTTGCTCTGTCGATTTCAAGCACAAGAAAGTCTAAAGAGGGTTGCTTGCAAAACTCCAGCCGGCGCACATCTCTGGAAATGATCTTGCATGTTTTTAAAGAAGGCAAGAGGGGCACATGCAGTAGTTGCAAAGTATTGGCAGAAACTTTAAGCGTATCCAAAAGGGGGTATTCTGAAAGCTTTAGGGCGTCTGCGAGCGGAAGTTCCAGGGTCAATTCTTTTAATTGCAGGAGTGTTGGCAGTTCAATCGAGGCGCGCGCCTTTATGTTTAAATGAAGGGTTTCAATCTGCTCAGGTAATGTAAATCTCTCAATGTGCCTTATTTTCAAATTCAAAGATTTAAGGGCAGACATTTCAGGCAGGCGGAAATTTTCTAAGGCATCGAAAAACGCATGGAAAGTTTCCAGCTTTGTTAAGTTGGAAATTGTGTCTAGGGCGCCTTCCCAAGTCTGAATTTCCGGAGCATTAATTTTTAATAACGCAAGATTTCTGCAGTGTTCAAAAATTTGAAGCAGGTCATGGGCTGTCACTGTTCGGTCATGCAAATCTAAATGGGTTAATTTTGCTCCGCAAGAGAGAATGAAACGGATTTCTGCTTCTAATCCGCCTTGAATTTGCAGGCTGGAAATGCTTAAGCCTTCTGTATTGATTTTGGTGATTAGGGCGTGCTGCGATAAACTTGGCCAAGAGGATGCAACCGTCAATGTCTGACGAAAGTGGTCGATCAATTCAGGTGGATGATTATAGGAGGCAATATTTAATATTTCCTGGAACATTTCGGGGGGGAGCTGCGGCCGGCCTTCTTCTCTTAACCGTTTGCCTAAGCTGTTCCTTTGACGGGTGTGTGTGCCGGTTTCAAAATGCAGGGCCAAGTCTCTGAATTTCTGCCGTAAAATGGGATTGGCTCGGGCAAAAGGCAGCCATTGGCTGTTGGCATTAAGGAAGCTGTCGAGAGGTTGGGCTTCAAGTCTTCTATATTCCATGGGCGCATCGATTTTTTGTCGTTTGGAGGGTTCCGGATGCAGAAACGTATCGAGCCCCTGAATAAATTGATCGATAGAAGTGCAGGGTTGTAGTGTCATCATTGAACCTCCGCGTCCACTTCTTCATCCAAAAAATCGGCGTGACTGCAATCAAAAAGAAGTTCTTCCATTAAAGGGAAGTGGGGGTGTCTGAGAGAGCGCAGTTGGGTGGACTTTATCGTTAAGTGGGTGAGCTCAGGCAGTGGAGGCAGTATTAATTCCATAAGAGCCGGCGTATCAAAGGCCTCTGCTGTTCGGGTGTCGAGTGCCAAGTAGAGCTCTTCCAGTTTGGGTAAAGCCGGCAGATGGAATGAAGAGAGGTTGTTTGACTTTAGATCGATCCTTCCTAAATTGGGGCAGATCGGGCAGTGGAATGTCTGCAGGCGTTCCGAGCTGATCTCGATGAATTCAAGGCTATCGAAAACGGCGTCAAACGAAAGGAAGGACAGGCAGGGAGATTCTACCTCAAGACTTTCGAGGCTGGGAAGCTTTTCTAATTGCAATGTTTCCAGAGCCGGGGTTTTAAGAGTTAGGCTGTTAAGGGCAGGAAGCCCGTCAAGGGTAAGGTTGCTTAATTGTTGCGCGTGGATCTCGCACACATAGAGCCCCGGTAATGTCTGCAAGGTTAGCGCTGTGATCGCGGGTAGTGATAATGAGAGCAAGCGGAGGCTGTCGGGTAAAGAGTGTGACGGAAACATGCTAAGATCGGCGGCGTACAGATCGAAATGTGAAAGCTGTGCACAATTTCCAAGGGTTAATTCTTGCAGGCCCGGCATCGCCAGGATCAGTGTTCTTAAGGCGGGCAGGGGAGGTATTTGAAGGGCGGTTACTCTGTCGATGTCAAGCTCAAGATGTTCTAAAGAGGGTTGCTTGCAAAGCTCCAGCCGGCGCAGATCTCTGGAATTGATCACGCATGTTCTTAAAGAGGGCAAGAGGGGTACATGCAGTAGCTGCAGAGCATTGGCAGAAACTCTAAGTATATCAAGCCGGGGGTATTTTGGAAGGTTGAGGGAGTAAGCGAGCGGAAGTGTCAGATTTAATGCTTTTAATTGCGGGAGTGCTGGCAGTTCCAACGAGACGCGCGCTTTGATATTTAAATAAAGGGTTTCAATCTGCTCGGGTAATGTAAACCTCTCGATACGCCTTATTATTAAATTCAGAGATTTAAGCGCAGGCATTTCACCGGGCAGGTGGAAATTTTCTAAGGAATCGAAAAGCGCATGGAAAGTTTCCAGTCTTGTTAAGTTGGAAATAGTATCTAGGGCGCCTTCCCAAGTCTGAATTTCCGGAGCATTAATTTTTAATGTCGCAAGATTTCGGCAGCGATCAAAAATTTGAAGCAGGTCGTTGGCTGTCACTGTTCGGTCATGCAAATCTAAATGGGTTAATTTTGCCCCGCAAGAAAGGATGAAACGGATTTCCGCTTCTAATCCGCCTTGAATTTGCAGGCTGGAAATGCTCAAGCCTTCTGCATTGATTTTGGTGATTAGGGCATGCTGCGATAGGCTGTCCCATGAGGTTGCCACCGTCAATGTCTTGCGAAAGTTTTGGACTAGTTCAGAGGGGTTGTCATAGGAGGCAATATTTAATATTTCCTGGAACATTTCGGGAGGGAGCTGCGGCCGGCCTTCTTCTCTTAACCGTTTGCCTAAGCTGTTTCTTTGGCGGGTGTGAGTGCCGGTTTCAAAATGCAGGGCCAAGTCTCTGAATTTCTGTCGTAAAATGGGGTTGGCTCGGGCAAGAGGCAGCCATTGGCTGTTGGCATTAAGAAAACTGTCGAGAGGTTGGGTTTCGAGTCTTCTATATTCCAATGGCCCATTGATTTTTTGTCGTTTGGAGGGTTCTGGATGAAGAAACGTATCGAGCCCGTTAATGAATTGATCTATTGTGGTGCATGTTTGGATGTTCATGATTAAAATTTTATGAAATATATTAAATTAAATCAATTAAAATTAATTCATTTTAATTTGTTGTCTGTTGGAATTTATTAAAAATAATTTCCAATACTTGTTCTATGGAAAGGTTTGAAGTATCAACTATTAAGGCGTCTTGGGCCGGACGCAGCGGAGAGTGCGCGCGGCCGGTATCTCTTTCATCCCGTTCATGCAGTTGCTGAAGAACTTCTTCGAGGGTAAGGTTTTTATTTTGCTCCGGAAATTTCTGCAGGAGCTCATGATAGCGGCGTTGGGCCCTGACTTCCGGGCTGCCGGTCAAAAAAACTTTGAGAGTGGCTTCGGGAAACACGACTGTCCCCATATCGCGCCCCTCGAACACCCCATTAATTTTGACGCCTTGGCCGCGTTGGACCTCGACGAGTTTTTTTCTTACCTCAGGGTGGGCCGAGTGGGTAGAGGCTAGCTTAGAGACCAATTCTTGCCGAATGTCTGTAGAGACGTCCTCTCCTTCATAAAAATAGTGCTTTTGCCCTTCGATGACTTTGATGTCAAAATCGAAGCTGTCTAGAAAGCTTTTAAGCTGGGCAGAATTGTTGAGGTCGATGCCATGCTTAAGGATGCCGAAAGAGAGGCAACGGTACATGGCGCCGGTATCAAAATGGATAAATCCCAGTTTTTGGGCCAACAGTTTGGCAATGGTGCTTTTGCCGGTACCGACCGTACCGTCGATGGTGATGATCATAAGGTTTTGTTGGCAAAAAGATATAAATACAATAAAGGTGCGGTATAGATCAGCGAGTCGATCATGTCCAGCATGCCCCCTAAACCGGGAATAAAGCCGCTATCTTTGACCCCGGCATCTCTTTTTAGAAGAGATTCGATCAAGTCGCCGAACTGAGCGCCGATTCCTAATAACGCCCCCATTCCCAGAGCGGCAGGGAGCGTTAAGTCAATCGGGGCAAATAAATAAAATGCCGCGCTGGTGATTAAGGCTGTGATAAAGCCGCCGGCCGCTCCCTCCCAAGTCTTTTTGGGGCTGATGTAGGCTGCGAATTTATGTTTGCCCCAGGCTTTTCCTGTAAAAAGGGCGGCCGCATTGCTTAGGTAAGTGACTGCAAACAAATAAAAGGCCCACCAGGGTCCTTCCGGAAAACTGTAAATCAATTGCAACACGCAGCCAAGGGGGATCGTAACATAAGCAAGCCCAAAAAGAGTGGCAGCGCTATTGTCCAGCGGTTTTTCGCTTTTATAAAAGTAAACGCTGAATATGAGGGTCTGGAGCGCTATCAGCATGCCGATGATTAAAAATTCAAAAGAAAACCCTAAATAAATTCCGATAAAATAGAGGGTGGACACTCCTATTCCAAAAATTTCTTGGGGCTTGAATCCCTTGGCACGGGTCAAGTTGTAGTATTCTTTTAGAGCCAATCCAAACATCAAAATGGCAACAGCCGGAACCATCCAGGAAAGGTAGGGGTGATGGGCATTGAGAAGGGTCAAGGCTAAAACGGCAATGACGATAAAGCTGACGATCAGACGTTGAACGATGGGTTCCAATTTTTGCAGCATTATGAGCCTCCTAGGCGGCGATCCCTTTGTTGAAAGTCGAGAATGGCGGTAAAAAAGATTTCCGGGGTAAATTCCGGCCAATACACAGGGGAAATAAACATTTCGGTATAAGACATTTGCCATAGCAAAAAATTGCTCACACGGGATTCCCCGCTGGTGCGGATCAATAGATCAGGATCTTTATAAGCGGAAGTATCCAGATACGTTCCGATGAGCTGTTCGGTGACGTCTTCTTTTGTAAAGTTTCCTTGATCATATGCGGAAAGCATGGCCTGGAAGGCTCTGCGCAGATCGTCGCGGCCGCCGTAGTTCATGGCAAAGATGACGTTGATGTTATGGCAATGTTTGGTGGCATTTTTAGTGTCTTCGATCAGGGAAATGATGTGAGGGGGAAATTTAGACAGATCTCCGATCGACCCGAAACGTACGCCGTTTTCCACCATGCGCGGTTGCTGCAGCCTTAACGATTTTTCCAATAACGCCATTTGCGCATTGATTTCCCGCTTAGGACGCAGCCAATTTTCAGTGGAAAAAATAAAAAAGGTGAGGGTTTCAATCCCCATCTGATGGCCGGCCTTGATGATGTTCAGTAAGGAGTCTGCTCCTAAACGGTGCCCTTCTTCTGGAAGGATGAAGTTTTTTTTAGCCCAGCGACGGTTTCCGTCGGGGATAAAGGCGACGTGTTTAGGGATGTTCTTTGGATTTAGCCGCCGCAGCTGGTTGGGAGGTAATACAGGGGATTCGGCCCATGTCTTAGCCGTGATGGGGCTCATATCAATGCCTGCCTTGCGCTAAAAGGATCATGGAGCATGATGGTTTGATTTCTCTCCGGTCCAAGCGAGATCATGCTGATGGGGACGCCAGTCAGAGATTCGAGTTTTTGCAAATAATCGAGCGCTTCTTTTGGGAGTTCCTTATACTTTGTCATCTTTGAAGTGCACATTTTCCACCCTTTCATTGTTTCATAAATTGGTTTAGCTTCTGCAAATTGTTCTGACAAATAGGGGACGCTTTCTGTACGTTTTCCATTAATTTCGTAGGCAACACAGATTTTGATGCTATCGACTGTATCAAAAACATCGAGTTTTGTGACGGCAATACTGTCCAATCCATTAAGGCGGGCAGAGGTTTTAGCTAAAACAGCATCGAACCAGCCGATTCGTCGTTTACGTCTGGTGGTCGTACCGTATTCACGCGCGTTTTGGTGATCTAAGAATTGGTCTTTTTCAGAAATTTCAGAGGGCAGAGGGCCAAGGCCGACGCGGGTAGTATACGCTTTGAGGACTCCGAGAGTGTGGGAAATGCGGCTGGGCCCGATGCCCGCACCGGTACAAATTCCTCCTGCTATGGTGCTGGAGGCTGTTACAAAGGGGTAGGTCCCTACGGAGCTGTCTAAAAAAGTTCCTTGAGCGCCTTCAAATAAAACACTTTCTCCTTTCAGTATGGAGTGGTCGATGATCTCTTCAACATTCGTAACGAACGGCGCTAA
The DNA here is from genome assembly GCA_041738095.1 of Waddlia sp. GTDB lineage: Bacteria > Chlamydiota > Chlamydiia > Chlamydiales > Waddliaceae > JTS-AC334. Next base: position 32,591 of record JBGSQP010000031.1, on the reverse strand, counting down.
GAATTGGGCATAGCGTGTGTAATCAGTGAGGATTTCCTCGTAGGAAAGGGGCTCTTCCTCATGCAGTTTGACCATTTCGTCATTTTTAAGAACAAGGGCGTTTTTTAATAAGGTGGTGAAAAGTTCAGGCTGCATAAGCTCTCCCATGCGGATGCCGATCCGATTGGCTTTGTCGGCATAGCAAGGGCCGATGCCGCGCCCGGTCGTTCCCACTGCTCTTGGTCCTTTTTTTTGCTCTAAGAGAAGGTCGAGTTTGCGATGGTAGGGGAAAATAATATGCGCGGCAGGAGAAATCCATAAGCGGTTGGTCAAGTCGACCCCTTTCGACTGCAGAGTTTGAAGTTCAAAAACTAAAACCTCTGGATCGATCACGCAGCCGGCTGCAATATAACATTGGGTATGAGGCTGAAGAATTCCGGAAGGGGTCAGATGGAGTTTATATTCGTCATGGCCGATGATGATGGTGTGTCCGGCGTTATTGCCGCCTTGGGAGCGTACAACGTGCCGTGCTTTGGCGGTGAGGATATCGATGACTTTCCCTTTTCCCTCGTCCCCCCATTGGGCTCCGACCACAATCACTGCTGGCATGTGAATACTCCTGAAAGCGTTCAGTTTTGCAATGTCGGGATTATAGCTCGCGTGGAGAAAAATACCAAACTTATTCGCCGGCTTTCAAAACGGCCATAAAGGCACTTTGAGGGATATTGACTTTGCCGATCTCCTTCATGCGCTTTTTACCCTTCTTCTGCTTTTCCCATAGTTTTCTTTTACGTGTGATATCACCGCCGTAACACTTGGCAGTAACGTTCTTCGTCATGGCCTTGATGGTTTCCCGCGCCACGATCTTTCCGCCGATGGCCGCTTGGATCGGGACTTTAAAAAGCTGCTGGGGGATTACTTCCACTAATTTGGCGCAGATGGCGCGTCCTTTACCCTCGGCCTTAGTGCGGTGCACCAGGCAGGAAAAAGCATCGACCTGCTCTTCATTGACGCGGATTTCCAGTTTGATGATGTCGCCCTTCCGGTACGACTCGTGTTCGTAGTCGAAGGAACCATACCCTTTGGTGATCGATTTGAGCTTGTCGCTAAAGTCAGTGATGATTTCGTTCAAGGGGAAATGATACGTCAGCATTAGCTGCCGGTCGTTCATGTTTTCGGTTTTAGTGCACTCGCCCCGTTTTTCCATGCCCAGATTCATGATAGCGCCTAGATATTCGGCAGGAGCCATGACGGTGCATTTCACCCAAGGTTCATCCACGTAATCGATGTTGGCCGGATCGGGGTAATGTGCAGGATTATCGATTTCTTTAACGGTGCCGTCACGCAAGACGAAACGGTAGATAACGCTAGGCGCGGTAGAAATGACATCGAGGTCAAATTCCCGTTGCAGCCGTTCGAAAATAATTTCGAGGTGCAGCAACCCTAAGAACCCGCAGCGGAAGCCGAAACCAAGCGCCATGCTGCTTTCTTGTTCGAGATGTAACGAGGCGTCGTTTAATTGTAATTTGACCAATGCGTCCCGCAGGTTAGGGAAATCCGTGGCGTCTATCGGGTAAATCCCGGCAAATACTACCGGTTTGATCAGTTTGAAACCGGGGAGCGGTTTTTCAGCCGGAAATTTATGCAGCGTGACCGTGTCGCCGATTTTGACATCGGAAGTGTTTTTGATATTTCCGATCAAATAACCCACTTCTCCCGGCCTTAAAATATCGACAGTTTTTTCTTTAGGACAGAAGATGCCGACTTCCAAAACCTCGGAAGTTCTGTCGGACTCCATCATGCGGATCAAGCTGCCTTTTTTAATTTCTCCGGAGATGACGCGAATATAGACCATGACTCCGCGGTAATTGTCGTAAAAGGAGTCGAAGATCAGCGCGCGCAGCACATTGTCTTCAGGAGCTTTTGGAGGGGGGACTGCGCTGACGATCTTTTCTAAAACGTCTTGAATGCCAAGGCCGGTTTTGGCAGAGCATAACACGGCATCGGAGGCGTCAAGGCCGATCACTTCCTCGATCTGCCGTTTGACATCTTCTACGTTTGCTGAGGGGAGATCGACTTTGTTGATCACAGGGAAAATTTCACAGTTCCGTTCCATGGCCAAATGGACGTTGGCTAAAGTTTGCGCTTGGACGCCTTGGCCGGCATCGACCACAAGCAGGGCGCCTTCGCAGGCGGCCAAGGCTCGGGACACTTCATAGGTAAAGTCGACGTGTCCGGGGGTGTCGATCAAATTCATCTGGTAGGTGTGACCATCCTTGCCTTTGTAATACATCGTCACAGGGTGCGATTTGATGGTGATGCCCCGTTCTCTTTCCAGATCCATGGCGTCCAAAAGCTGTTCTTGCATATCTCTTTTGGCAACGGTCCCCGTAATTTCCAGCAGCCGGTCAGCAAGAGTTGATTTGCCATGGTCGATGTGGGCGATGATAGAAAAATTTCGGATGAATTTTGGGTTGTAATGAAACATTTAACTCTCTGGAAAATTAACGCTATGTCTATGGAAGTAGGTTATTTTAAGTTAAAGGGGATATGATTTCAATCCTTTACAAGGCAGCACACCAAAACCCCTTCCCGAATCTCTATTTCAAAGGAATCATCTAGGGCAATGTTGGAGATGCTCATAAAGCCGCGGTCGAAACAAGCATCCTCTAATTCCCATTTTAATCCTGAAGTGGTGACCCCTTTGGCCGGGGCGCTTAACGGGAGAAGGGAGATTGTTTGTCCTTTTTTACAAGGGATGGAATGGCGTCCTTGCAAGGCAAAAAGGGTTTCATATTCCGATTCAATGGAAACTTTGCCGGGATAACGGCATAAAAGCTGTAGATTGTAAAGGCTGTGGTCCATCCTCATTTCTAAGGCGCCGAAGATGGCGGCTTGATGAACGCCGTTAGCAAACAACTCTTCCAGTGCGACTTCCAGATCGGTTTTATCTTTATCGATGGCCAGCTTTTTAATGGGAATGTCGTGATAGATCTGTTGGAGTTCTGCAGGGGTGGAGTCCATATCCCCGATAATCAATTGCGGTTTGAGGCCCATCCGATGAAAGGCAATGAGTCCGCCGTCAACGGCGACAAGGGTCGGGTAGTCCTGGAGTTTTTGTTTTGTCCGTTCGAGATTGCTGAGCGTGCCGTTGGCAACAATAGCAGCAGGGGATGGGTAAGCTTGATGCATTTTTGCGGCCAAGATGACTCGAACATCCACAGAGTTGCCTCCACTAGAACCTGAATCTAGCGCGTCTACCAATTTCGCCATGGCCGCATTGAAAGAAAATGATTATAGGCGATCATAGCTTTTAGGGCAAATCTAAGCGGCGGAGGCTTCTATTTTTTTTCTAATGAAGACAGAAGGGGGCTCGCCTGTATAGGGTACCCCCAGGGCGATATCCATGAGGTGGCCGTCATCTGTCAGCGCCCGTTTTTTAAGGTTTCTAAGAAAGGCTTTGTAGCAGACAGAGTCTCCGGTGGCCCGGTGGCTATGGTATCTAAGCGCTCCTAATAAGCTGGCTTTCGGGCAATCGCCTGTCGTTTGCGCTTTAGCGCGCAGGATCTCACCTGGAGTGCGCGCTGTGTCGCGGCTAAAAGAATATAAGGTTGTGGGATCGTTAAAAAGATCGTGAAAATAGTGCAGCAGTTCTCGTTGCGAAAGCTCGTGAACGGTGTAATTGATGGGGATTTTTTGTGACTGCCTCTCTCCTAAGGCCCTTTGGACGATCTCGCTTCCATATCCCTTATTGATCACGCTAAGGGTGAATTTGTGGTTTTTTTTAGTTGCCAGCAGATAGACGATGTGGCCGCCTTCAGCATCGTTCGTGTCGAAACTAAAGGGAATCAGCAGGCTTTTGTCTTTCTGTAGAGCTTCAAGGCTGCGGCCGATAGACGTCGTTATGTCGGATGCTGAAAAACGGAAACGAGAGTAGAGCGGGCTGGCGAGATTTCCGATGCGGCTGCCAAGCCGCGGGGAAACGATGCCGATGGCGCTGCCGGTAAATACTGCCGGCAAAGTGAGGATCAGGTCTCTCAAATGAAAAAGAAAAATAAGCCCTATTTCTTTAAGGTCTTTATGAAATGCTTTCCCGTTCAAGATGAAAAAGTCTAAGAGGGCGGCCTCGAGCAGTGTAAGGGTGTACACAAAAAAACGGAGGAAAAGATCAAGTGCTGCCGCAAGGGAAAGGCCGAGCGCTAATAGTCGTGTTGTAATTTCTTTTTTGAATAGGCTGTCTCGGCATTGCGTAAGTTTTTCAATTTTTTTAGCTAGCAATGGACATAAGCCCGCATCCAGTAGCTTGTTCTGAAAGTGGAGTCTGTCGATCTTCTTTAAGTATTGTTTGGCATTCTGCAATAATTCCAAAGATTCTTCCATCCCGATTTTTTCCTCGGGACTTAATTTTTGGCTTAGCGTTTCGAGGTAGTTTAAGAAGTCGAGGCAGTCAACCGTCCTGTCTTTTGCGTATTGAGGATGCCGCGATAACAGCAGGCCGCAGACAGAAGATGTTTCGGGGGTTTCTAATAGCATGTGGCTTTTCGGGTCCGGCTTTGTCATCCCGAGCGGTGTGGCAGTGAAAATAGCGCCGGCAAAAACTTTCATGCTTTTGAGGTGTTGCGTAGTTTCCGAGAAGTTGAAGCCTTTTCTTTTGATAAGGCCTTTATAAAGTGTATAAAAGGTTTTTTGCAACGCGGCAAAGGCATGCGCGGCAAGATCAGTTAGGAAAAGGAACGATAAGGAGGTGCTGACAATTCTTGTGATTAATTCTTTTTGAATGAAGTTGTTTGTTTTTCTGTTGCTTGCAATATAGTTTGCTGCAATTAATGAAGTGGAAAAGTTGGTTTTAATCATAATTCGATTATAATAATATAAGACGATGTTTATTTCAATATTAATTTATAATATTTCTTGCGTTAAACGTGGTGATATTTTATAGTTTCATGCCATGGACCAACAATATACACGCGCTCATCCTTTTTTAGCTGAAATCAAAGAACGTACTTTGCTTTGCAAGGGTGCCTCCACGAAGCAAACAATGCATATCGTTTTGGATATAAAAGGATCGGGCATTAAATATGCCGTGGGGGATTGCGTCGCGATCCTTCCGCCGAACGATGAGGTTTCTGTCGATTTACTATTAGATCGACTCAATGCCAGCGGATCGGAAACGATCCACGATAAACGTACCGGGGAATCCTATGCTTTCCGCCATTATTTGGTGGAAAGATGCAATATCGATGATTGCCCTCCTAAATTTCTCCAAGAGCTCTTGGTCAGAGAACCCGAGGCCTCATTTAAAGAGCGCCTGCAGATTCTAATCGCAGACAAAGCCCGGCATGCCGACTTTGTGCCTCTTGAGCTTTTGAACCTGCATCCTTTGGTGAAGATCACTCCTCAGGAATTATGTGATTTATTAAAACCGATGATGCCTCGTTTTTATTCGATTGCTTCTTCGATGCGTGCTGTTGGCGAGGAAGTGCATTTGACGATTGCCTTGGAATCATGGGAGTCTAACGGTCAAAAACGGTTAGGGGTTTGTACGGATTTTCTATGTCGGCGGGCGCTGCTGAATGTGCCTTCCGTTCCTTTGTATCTGCATCCGCACAAAGGCTTCACCATTCCGGAAGATCATGAGGTTCCGATGATCATGATCGGTCCCGGAACAGGAGTGGCTCCTTACCGCGGGTTTCTGCAAGAAAGAGAGTCTCGCCCCGGAAAAAATTGGCTTTTCTTTGGCGAATGGCATCAAGAGCAGCATTTTTTTTATGAGGAGTATTGGCGTTCTCTGGAAGAAAAGGGACTGCTGCGTTTGGACACTGCATTTTCACGAGATCAGGAACAAAAGGTTTATGTCCAGGATAAGATGGTAGAAAAGGGGGCGGATCTATTCTTTTGGCTGCAGCAGGGCGCCTACCTCTATGTGTGCGGGGACGCTGCGCGCATGGCAAAAGATGTCGAGGCCGCATTGCAAACGATCATCATGGTACATGGTGACTTATCGGAGCAGGAAGCTCGTGAATACATCAAACGTTTAAGGGCTGAAAAACGTTACTTAAGAGATGTTTATTAGACACCCAAAGCGTAAAGTTCAGCTCCCCATTTTTTACGCTTTTTCTTTCCTTTAAATTTTTCGCAGAATTTAAATTCCCTTTTTTGTGGATGCCAAAACGGCATTTATCTTGAAAAAAATCCCTATAATTGTTACATAAAAACTTCACTTACACAAAGAGCAGTTATGGAATCACATCCCAAGACCCAAGAGGTATTAAAAATCATCGGTGGAAAACCTTTAAAAGGGCATGTGAGGGCTGCAGGTGCAAAAAATGCAATGACTAAATTGCTTGTCGCTTCGCTCCTTTCCGATAAGAAATCCACCTTCCATAATGTGCCGAATATTGGAGATGTGGAAGTCACTGTTGACTTATGCCGGGAGATCGGCATGGAAGTTACTTGGGACAAAGAGGCCGGGGTGATGGAGGTCATCACAAAAGAACTGCGCACTTCTTACATTCCTCAAAGATTTTCCGGTTCGAATCGGATTCCTATCCTGATGATCGGGGCCCTACTTGGACGTACCGATGAAGAGATCATCATACCCACAGTCGGAGGATGTCGCCTAGGGCCCCGTCCAGTAAATTTCCACGTCGAAGCTTTGCAAAAATTAGGGGCAACGATTGAATTCCGGAAAATGAAAAGGGAAGGTGCTTATTTTGCGCATGCCCATGATGGCCTCAGAGGGACATTAATTGAGCTGCCTTTCCCTTCTGTCGGAGCTACCGAAAACACGATCCTAGCTGCTGTAACGGCCCGCGGCGTCACTGTCATTAAAAACGCTGCAATTGAGCCGGAAGTGGTGGAGCTTATTCTGTTTTTGCAGAAATTAGGCGCCAGTATTTCTTTGGATGTCGACCGGACCATTCATATCCACGGCACCCGCCGTTTTTATGAAGTTGAGCATACGGTCATTCCTGACCGTATCGAAGCCGCTTCTTGGGCGATGGCGGCCATCGCTTCAAAAGGCAGGGTTTTTGTGGAAGGGGCGCAGCATCATAACATGCTGACTTTTTTAAACCGCATCAGGGAAGTAGGCGGCGGATTTGAAGTCAGGCAAGACGGGATTGATTTTTTCTACGATGGGCCTTTGCAAGGGGGGTTACATCTGGAAACGGACGTGCATCCGGGATTTATGACCGATTGGCAGCAGCCTTTTGTCGTCTTGCTAACTCAAGCAAGCGGCACTTCTGTGGTGCATGAAACCGTATACGAAAACCGTTTCGGCTACACGGAAACTCTGATTGAAATGGGGGCCGATATTACCCTATTTCGGCAATGCCTTGGAGGGAAAGAGTGCCGTTTTTCTTCCCAATCGCATGCACATAGCTTAATTGTCAGCGGCTCCACGCCATTAACGGGAAAAAAGATTTTAATTCCCGATCTACGCGCGGGCTTCGCTTATGTCATGGCTGCTACTCTGGCTAAAGAAGAGAGCGTGCTTTCCGGGCTCACTTTTCTGGATCGCGGCTATGAAAACCTCGACCAGAAACTGTTATCATTAGGTGTCGACCTCAGGAGGGAGCTGGTGGAAGTGTCTGACCCGGTTAGGATAGATGAGGAATTGCCTGTTTAAGCAGGCGTTTTCCGGCAGCTCTTTACTCAATTTCTCATTCTCTTTATAATCAGTCACTTGTCATTGTCAAGGAGACGTCGTGCATCAAGCTGCTTTCGCGCAAGATTGGAAACAAATTTTACGCACTAATTTTACCAATTGGCAGCATTTAGCGGATTTTTTACAGCTTTCCGTAGAACAGCGGGATCAAATTCTCCAACAGCCCCGTTTTGTACTGAATCTCCCCTTTCGTCTGGCAAATAAAATTGAAAAAGGGACGCTGGACGATCCGATTCTTCGGCAATTCTTGCCTACAAAAGCGGAATCGTCATCTACTGCGGGTTATGTGGCAGATCCTGTAGGCGACCAAGGGTGCAAACGGGGTTCTAAGCTTTTGCATAAGTATAATGGCCGTGTCCTTTTAGTCACCACCAGCGCCTGTGCTATGCATTGCCGCTATTGTTTCCGTCAAAATTTTGATTACGATGTCATCGATAAGACCTTTTCGCAAGAATTGGAGACGATTGCTCAAGATTCCTCCATTAAGGAAGTGATCTTAAGCGGGGGCGATCCTCTTTCGCTTTCGGAAAGATTGCTCGCTCCTTTACTTTTGCGCATCAGTCGGATTCCGCATATCAAGCGGATCCGTTTTCATACCCGTTTTCCTCTAGGCGTGCCGGAAAGAATCGATGCGGATTTTCTTAAGCTAATCGCAAGTCTGCCGCAACAGGTATGGTTTGTGATCCACTGCAATCATCCCAATGAGTTGGATGATGAAATCTTTGAGCGTCTGAAGTCTTTGCAAAAGTTGGGCGTGCCGGTGCTGAATCAGGCAGTGCTTTTGCAGGGAGTGAATGACGATGCCGACACCATGCAGCGGCTGTGTGAAAAATTAATCGATCAAGGGGTCTTCCCTTATTATTTACACCAGTTGGACCGTGTGCAAGGCGCTGCCCATTTTGAAGTGCCAAGAATTAAAGGCACTGCGTTGATGGAGGATTTGATCAAGCGCTTGCCGGGCTATGGCGTCCCGAAGTATGTGCAAGAGATCGCTGGGCAACCCAGTAAAACTCCGATTCATTAATCTGCCGATTTTAATGGGTACAGCGAAAGCCTCTCCCTGGCTCTCTGGTTTTTAGGTTTTCCGCTGCGCCGTCAGCCGCTGATTTTAAGGCCCGCCGCCTTTCCCTTGCTGAGAATCGGTTTTCGACTTGATCTTTTTCCGCGCTTCGTCAAACGAAAAAACCTCTCAATCAAAATTCCGATTTTTCAATTCCTTTCGGTGTATATATTTTTGTATTCATTTTATGTGGAGAGTAGGTTTAAATAGGTATATTTGATTTTTAATTTAAAATTAGTTACTATCTTTTTAATAAATAAAAATTTGGTCGATTTATGTCTATTAAGTTAAATTTAGGTGTTGAGTCTCCTTCACCCCCTGAGGAAAATCATTTGAAAGGGGTTCAACTTGGTCGGGTGGCAAAAGTGGCGTTGCATGTGCTGGCTGCGGTGGCAACTGTGGGGACTGCCGCTCTAACGACCGCGGTGATTTTAGGGGCTTTACCACTTTCAATATTGATGATTTCAAGCCTGGCCCTCGGCATTCTGTTCGCAGCAGAGATCATTCCTCGCCTCCATCCCTATCTACCGGAAAAAACGCAAAATATTTTAAACAAAATTGGCGCAATTGCCTTAGAGTTAGTGGAATTGCCTCTCTTCATCGCTCAATTTCCGTTTAGTCAAATGCGTAACGATCCTAAAAATCCTGTGAAAGGGGAGAGGCCGATTTTACTGATCCATGGCTATTTGCATAACAGTTCCGCTTGGCTCTATACCCGTTATCATTATAATAAAGCCGGTTATAATAATGTATTTACCGTTGACCTTGGGCATCCCTTTCAGTCTATTGAAGACTATGCCGCAGTGGTCAGAAAGAGGGTTCAGGAAATCAAAGAAAAAACAGGGACGCATGAGATCGACTTGGTATGTCACTCCATGGGAGGTCTGGCCGGGGGGTTTTATGCTACCGAATTGGCGGCCAAAGATGGAATCACCGTGACAAATCTAGTCACTTTAGGGTCGCCGTTGCAGGGCACTCATATCAGCGTTATCGGTATTGGGAAATGCGCAAAAGAAATGCGCAGGGAAAGCCCATTTACCGAAAAACTAAGCGCTCAGCTTAAAGAAAGTTCCATAAAGCGCCTCCATCTGGGCAGTAAGGCGGATTTCGTGATCACCCCCTTTAGTTCTTCCCAAAATGGGGATGAGGGAGAGCTCTTTGATGACATCGGTCATTTGGGTTTTCTATACTCTGACAAGGTGATCAATCGTACACTTTCCCACTTGAAAAGTAGCCATCGTTCGGTTCAAGAGGTTTGAAGATTATCCCAAGTACCTAACTCCCAGTGACCTTGACTTTATAAATTAAATAATTTAATTTAAAAATATAGCGAAAGGATTCAAAGATCGGGTGTATAGCAAGGAGGCCTCAGCGGCTGACGACGCAGTTAGAAGCCAAATTTTGCATCCATTTCGGTGTACCATCTCAACAAGGAGGAGATCATGGGTAATCTTGTTTCGAGAAATTTTTTACCATCCAGCGTTTTTCGCACGATTTCTCAATTCCCCACGCTATGGGAAGATTTAGAGAAAGAGTTTGAATCGGGCACGGGTCTTTCATTTTCTGAAGATGAAAATAATATCTATGTCGAAGCGCAAATGCCGGGCTTAAAAGTGGATGATATCAACGTCACCCTGGAAAATGGCATTTTACGCATCAATCGGGAAAGGCAAGAGCATGAAGAAGATAAGAAGAGAAAATTTCATCGTCAAGCATCCTACACTTACAACTATCGCCTTGCACTGCCAAATTTGATTGATGAAGGTTCCCCTAAAGCTGTTTATAAGGATGGAGTCATGAATCTTACCTTTAAGAAAAGCAAGGAAGCCAAAGCAAAACGTATTACCGTACAGAACGGATAATTCTTTTAAAGAGACAGGGCTAAAGGTTCTGTCTCTTTACCGCTTATGCCCGCCTGATTCACTTAACCTATTTTCCGGCCTCGCCTGGCTTAAATTTAGGGCGGCGCCTTGCCATGTTCCCAATTTTTGAATTCGTTTCAGTATAAATATTTTTGATATATATATTCCTTCAAAAAGGAGTATATTCACAGTATGATCGACTTGCGTGCGTTTTTGATCCTGCTGCTGCTGTTTCTTCCTTTTCTGATTCTATGGCATTGGGGAAGCCGTTTTTCTCCGCCCCATTTAAAGTATTCCGCGCTCGCTTCTTTTGAAAATCTAAGCCAGAGTTGGAAGCAGAAATGGGAAAAACTGCCGCGGGTTCTAATGTGGTGTGCTTTGGTTTTCTTTTGTCTGGCTTTTATCGATCCCCATCATTATTTGCCAAAGACAACAAGCGGGGAAAAAGAAGCGCCGATCAAACAAGTCAACGTACCTTCTGAAGGGATTGCCATTTATCTGGTTTTAGATCAGTCGGGTTCCATGGCCGGAGAGATCAAGGCGCCTTCTTCTGCCGGCAGGTGGATCAAGCAAACCAAGATGGATCTTTTGAAGCAGGTATCAAAAGATTTTGTTCAGGGGAATCCGCGATTAGGGCTGCAAGGAAGAGCCAGCGACATGCTGGGGCTGGTGGCTTTTGCCCGCGGGGCCCAGGTTTTAACGCCGCTTACTTTAGACCATCAGGCCATCTTGCAGCAATTGGAAAAATTGCAGTATACAACCGACATGAGCATGGACGGGACATCCATCGGTTATTCTATTTTTAAAACGGCGCATTTGATCGCTGCCACCCGCCTCTATGCCCAAACTCTCGCTGGGGAAGGGAAGCCTGCTTACGAGATTAAAAGTTCCATTATGATCGTCGTAACAGACGGCCTGCAAGCGCCGAATCCATTAGACAAAGGGAAACGTTTGAGGAATATCGATTTGATCGAGTCGGCTGAGTTTGCCAAAAAAGAAAATATACGCGTTTACTTCGTTAACGTAGAGCCGCGGATTGCTTCTGAAGAATTTGCCGCGCACCGGTCGTTAATGCAAAAAGCTGCGAGTATCACCGGAGGGCGTTTTTACCTTGTTGACAGCGCGATGTCATTGGATAAAATCTATGCCGACATCGATCAACTGGAAAAAAGCCGGCTACCGATTGAAATACAGTATGCGACACCTCCTAAAGAAGAGCTGCCTCATTTGTACCAGCGCGCTTCTTATTATCCTTATCTGGTGGGTCTGGGCCTTTGCTTTTTGCTAAGTTCGATTGTTTTGGAATGCACCTGGATGCGAAGGGTTCCCTGATGTGGTTGCCTAACGACCTTTTTTATGCCTTTCCAGAGGCTTTTTATTTGATGTTCCTGCTCTTAGCGCTTGGACTTCTCCTCTACGGGCTGTTTGATTTTCGGCAGAAAACCCTGCGGAAATACTTTCATCCGGACACTCTGCGTAAGATTTTAGTGCCTCGGTCGAGCGTTAATTTTACCTTTAAGGCCCTGGGGATCTGTTGCGTTTGGGCTTTTGTCGTGATGGCGTTAATGCAGCCTAAAGGGAATGGCCGCTATCCTTTGGAGCAAGCTTTAGAAGCTTCAGAAAAACCTTCCGGAAAGTCTGCTGAAGTGACGGTTAAGCGCAAGGCCCACGATGTGATTTTTTTGGTGGATGCCTCCGCTTCTATGGGGGTTAAAGATACCCGTACCGGTCAAAGCCGTCTTGATTTTGCCAAAGAAATTGTGGATGAGATCATCAGCCGCTTAAAAGGGGAAAGCGCTGCTCTTTATGCTTTTACTTCTGATACAACTAGGCTTTCACCGCCTACAATGGACTATCTTTTCGTTCGGCTGGTGCTGAAAGACATGGATATCAACGAGGGGGAAATTGCCGGAACCAGCCTCATTGAAGCTCTTTCAGATGTCAGAGAGGCCTATTTCTTAAAACCCACAGCACAACTGAAAACGGTAGTTTTGCTTACAGACGGCGGGGATACTTCCATAGAAGGTCTCGAAGGGGAGGCACGAAAAAAACAAACGGAGATGCTGCTTGAATTCTTAAAGGATGCCGGGAGAAATCAATTGCGCGTATTTACGATTGGCATGGGGACAGCGCAGGGAAGCCCTGTGCCTGGCATCAAGCATGAAGGTCAACAGGTGGTTTCCTCACTTGATGAAAAATTATTGCAAGCCATTAGCGAGAAGGGAAGGAGTTCTTATTATTTTGCCAATGAATGGCCGCCGCTGGACCTGGCTACCGATGTTATAGGAAAAATGGGAGAGGACGATCCGGTTTTAGAAGAGTTTAAAATCAAGCGCTCAGAAGGTTTGGTGCGTGGGGGTGACGATCTGGTATATGATCATTTTTTTCAAATTCCTTTGGGCGCCGCGATTTTGCTGTTGGCATGGTTCCTTCTGTTTCCTGATACGCGGGTGCGCAAATGAAAAGAGTCTTATGGCTGCTATTGCTCTTTAGTCGGCTCGAAGCGCTAGAGGAGGTTATCCTGGCCAGACAGGCAGAAGCTTATTTTGAAGCCGGAGAACATGACAAGGCCAAAGCGTTGTTTGAAAAATTAAAGCAGCAAAAACTGATGACGTGGCAACAGGAAAGACTGCTATATAATTTAGGGACGATCGCTCTAGATCAAGGGGCTTATCAAGAGGCTCTGCATCAATATGCTTCCGTGCGTTTTTCTCCCGAGTCCACTCCATTCTTAAGCCGCGCCTTAAAAACCAATATGGCAATTATATACTATCGTCAAGCTTTGGTGCATTTGCGCAGGCCGGCTTTGACGCTTGAAGATTACTCCCGTATTTTGTTTTTATTGCGAGAATCGCTGCGGCATATAGAGGAGGCGGAAACTGCCGCCTGTGCCTTGCAAAAATTAGAAGGGCGGATACGGTGCGTTGAAGAACAGGATTTGAAAGCGTTGCGAAAAGGTGTTAAAAAAGAGCAGGCTTTAACGGCAAAGCGTTATGGAGAAGCCAAAATTCTGGAGACGCCTGTTAAAGAGGGGCTGCCATATCTCCTTTATGGGGTTAATCAGGCTCAAGGCTACATCGATTTCTTGGAACGCTCCTCGTTGAGTGGAGAGCTTCAAGAGGGGTATGTGAAATTATTTTATAATGCCCTGGCGTCTTGGCTGCCCTTTTGGGACTCCCAGGTAGAAAAGCTGGCAGACCTGGGGACGGCAAAAGAAAAATTTATCGAGGGGTTGGCCTTTTTGGAAAAAAATAAACTTCCCCAGGGGCGCTTGGCGTTCTTGACCAGCGAGGCGGTCTTGTCTTCTTTAATGAAAAAACTCTGGGGGGAAGATCCTTTGAGGACCGTTGTGCAAAAACTGCTGGTTTCGTACAAAAGAATAGTGGATCAAGTCATGCCGCAAGCTTCAATGCTGTATTTGCTAGAGGCAGAACAATTACAAGTGAGGGACTTGATGCAGTCAGGGGGAATTAAACTGGAAGAAGCGGATGCCTCCGCTCAGGCGTTGCGAGAGAGTTTGGAATCTGTGCGTGCATCAAAAAAACATCACGCCCGGTTTTATTTAGTGGAGTCGCAGCAGTGGATGCGTCGTCTACTACGGAAACTAACACCTGAACATAGTGAGGATCCTGAGGGGATCCTAAGCGGCGCCATCGAGGATCAGGAACATGCGCTTTCCTTGCATCATGTGCTGCGGGGAGTAGAGGGGGGCAGAGAAAAACCTTTAGGAATTTTGCGGAAAGCGCAAAAGTTGACGTTAGAAACAGTAGAGCCGTTTATTTCAGCTGTTATGTTAAAAGAGGTCAATGACTGGCCGGAAAAGTGTCAGTGCCAGCCCTGGAAGCAAGCGCTTCCCCTTTTCTTTAAAGGGGAAGATGCCGCTCGGGAGGCGGTGAATTTACTGCTTGGGGAAAAGGATCTTTATCAGGCAATGGGTAAACAAGAAGATGCCTTAAGATTTTGGAAGGAAGCTTTACGCAGCATGCGAGATCCTAAAGAGGAGAAACAGCCTGAATCTGCACCAACTCAAGAACAAGAAAAACCTTCTGTGCAAGAGATTCTTCGTATGTTACAGAATATGGCAAAAGAAGATAAACCGATCAAAGAGGAGCAAGCACCTCCAAAGCAAGGGATACGCCCATGGTAATGATTAAAGCATGTTGCGTCTTTATGTTTTTACTCCTTCCGTTACACCTTTTTGCCCTTGGGGAAATCGTGGTCACAGCAGAGGTGGAAGGCAAGGCTCAAGCGGGCCAGCCAATTCAGGGGACGCTGACTATAACGCACGAGCGGGAACATAAAATCGATGAGGACAGTTTTATCCTGGAAGGCAAGCCCCTCAAGGCTGAATTGTTAAAGGTCGTGCAGATGTCTCCCGCCTCTCCGCTGGTGATTTCCATCTACCAATTTACTCTAGAGCCCCAGCCGGCAGGCCTGCAGGCGTTGCCTGAAATTAGCGTTAAAGTCGGAAGTAATACCTATCGGTCTATTACATCGACCTATCAGGTGGAGCAGGCGGAGTCTCTAAAGGTGGGTGATGCTACATCCTCTTTGGTGCTGATGTTAGAAAATATTGTGGACAAAACAGCCTCTCTCTATCCGGGGCAGCGGCTGACGGTCGGATACCGGTTTATTTTTAATTACAGTGTCGATCTTACCAGGGAAGAATTGCCTCTTTTGGAAGGGGCGGGTTTCAGGAAAATCGGCGGAAAAGAATCGGCCTCCGACTTAAAAGGGGCGATTAATAAAGTAGAAGTGACCCAAGTCCTCGAAGCGGTTGAAGCGGGAGTATTTCCCTTTGGCCCGGGACGTATTGCTGGGAAATCTTATAAACCGGATCGTTTCGGGGGTAAAATTTATGCCAAGTCTGAATTAACGGCCGCAACCGAGCCGGTGACGATTACGGTAGAGCCGTTTCCTGAGCGGGATAAACCCCCTTCCTTTAATGGAGCTATCGGCGAGGCGTTGACTTTCGAAACAAGGCTTCTTTCGTCGAATGTGTTGGCTGTTGGGGATAAACTCGAGATGTTGATCACGATCAAAGGGATAGGGGAGCTGGCTACATTGCCTATGCCTGAAGTTTGTTGTCAGCCCGGGTATAGCGGCTTTTTTAAATTGGGAGATTTGCCTCCCGAAGAAGATACGTTCGGGGCTAGCAAAACGTTCAAAGTCGAGATGCGTCCATTAACTGAAAAAATTAAAGCGATTCCGTCGTTGGAATTTTCTTATTTCAATCCGGTGAATGAAAAGTATACCGCATTAAAAAGCCGTCCGATACCGCTTACGGTTGTGCCTTTGCAAGCTCCTCCAGCGAGCCCTGGCCAGCTGCCGGCTGCCGCTATGCCGTTACGCGCGCCTGAAAATGACGCCCCTGCAGCGCTTCAATTAATTGAAATTGAAGGGAATTTTACGCTGACTGAAGAGGACTTGACCGATAAATTATTTGGAACGTGGTGGGTGCTCCTCATGGTTCCTCTGGGAGTTGCCGCTCTTTGGCTGCAATTCAGGCTGCGCCAGCATTTGGAGCAATCGAAAAAGGTAGAGCGTCCCAAAGAGAGCGAGGAATTGTTCCGGGACGCCCTCCGGCAAGAGGCGGGAAGCTCTCTGTTTTTTCAATTAATGAACCAAGCGTTTATTAGCCGACTCTATGAAAGAGGGGAAATAGCGGACTTCAATCCCTCGATAGATCATTTGCCCGAAACCGGAGCGGCCGGGGATGTGCGCGCTTTTTTAAAAGAGATTGAATCGCGGCGGTTTTCCCGCAAAGAGGGGGCCTTTGGACCTGAGTTTATTGTGCGCGCCAAAACTTTATTTAACGAATTGAAAAAAGAGAGGGCTTAACTATGAAAAATCCATTGCCACTCTTATTTTGGCTGCTAATATTGGGCGGAGTGCTTAGTTATGTGATCACTTCATCCCAAAAAACCGTGGAGAATCGGGAAGAACTGAAGGCTGCCTATACCCATTATATTAAAGGCGAGACGGCAGATACGCTAGGCGTAAAGGAAGATTCTTTCAATCAAGCCCTAAAATATTATACAGATTTGGAGGCCGGCCACGATCCAAGCTCTGGAAATGGGAAGCTTTACTACAATATCGGTAATAGCTATTTCCATTTGGGGGCTTATCCGTTTGCCGTATTGTATTACTATAAAGCCCAAAACTTAATGCCTAGAGAGGATAAAGTAGGAAATAATCTGCAGGTCGCTCTTGCAAAGCTAGGGCTTCAAGAGGTTAAGGAAGAATCTTGGGGTTCAATCCCCCTTTCGATCCCTGAAAAACTTCAGTTGTTTTTCGGGTTGACGCTTGCGGCGTTTTTCTTGGCTTCCCTATGCATTTGGACGCAGTGGATGTGGTTAAAAAAGGGAGCGAACATTCTAATGCTGCTTGGGGGCGTGCTGATTCTTAATTTGGGTTATTTGCACTATTTAGCACCTATCGAAGGGGTTCTTGTCAAATCGACGCCTCTTTATCGAGATGCCGGCTTGCAATATGCGAAAGTTAAAGAAGAGCCGCTCCTTTCAGGGGCAAAAGTGGAAGTTCTGGATGTGGTGAAGGAAGGTCAGTGGTTAAAAATCGAGACGCCGGCAGGTCAGGTCGGCTACGTTCTTCACGAATCTATCAGAGTGATTTAATATACCGCAGTGGATTCAAGCTTATCCATTTGCCTTGATCTATTTGTGCCTGGCTTTCCCAGATAGAAAAATTTCAAAGAACTGGAGCCAGTATAGTTTTCAGTCTATATGAAAGTATGGAATAACTATGGTTTGAATATGTCTCTGTCCTCCAGAATTTAAATACAATACTTGCTATAATTAATGTTAAGAAATATAATCATTATTCCTTTTAATTATTTTTAAGAAGAGTCTATGGAAATACAAAGAAAAGCGCTCTATAACTTAGTTCGTATGAATTGGCTGCATGATCGGTCGACTGCTTGCGAGCCCTGGCAGGTGGAAGAGTACCGAGAACTAAATCTCGTTCAATTAATGGCTAGGTTGAAAAAGCTCGGGTTGCCTCTAGATCAACAGATATTTATGGCCTATACCGTAGATGTTGATTCTCCTGAGGAACTGACCGATTTTCTTCTGGACGACGCAGATTTTGAGCCGGAAGTGCAAGACCAGATATATCTTCATGTCTTTGAACTTTGGCGCCGGTTGCTGCCTGAAAAAATGAGCCTTTCCCTTTTTTGCGACGAGCTGGACCATCAGATTTTCTTATATGATAGAGGGGAGGCGGCCAGCGGCGAAGCGATCCAAGACGCGCTTGCGAATCTGCAAATCATCCTGGATGAAAATGTAGATGAGGGAGGAAAGCCTTTGGAGGTTTTTCAGTCGATTTCGGAGGCCTGTGCCAATGATTTGGAGAGCTTTTTATATGATTTCATTTCCGAGCAAGTTGACGGCGGGAACTTTAGCTACGCTTTCGAACTTTTGGAAGGGTTTGCAAATTATCTTAAGGGAAGCAAATGGTTTGAACTGCTTAACATCCGCGTTCAAATGAATTCCGATCCTGAAATTGCCCGTGAAGAACTGCGAAAGTTATTGTTAAAAGCTGCAAAAGAAGAGGATTTGGAGTTTAATTTCGAGCTGCTTGCTACCCTTTCCCAATATGGTGACAAGGGGGAATTTAATAAGATAATCCGTAAAACGGTTCCTTTATTGGAAATTGAAGAAGATTTCCAGGAAGTATTGCAATTGTGCGGGGATTTTTATCGTTGTCTGGATGAAGATCAGAAAGAACAGTCTGTTCTGGAAGTCCTTGCTAAAAGGGCAGGTGTTAAACCAGGCGCCCCGCTCAAAAAGAACGATCCCGATCTTTCGGAGTTACTGAAAGTCATTCGTTAAAAATGTTGATTGTTTAATCCCTTGTATTTCAAGGGTATTTGAAATGGATACAACGTACTAATTATTTAGTGTATTCGTTTTAGCCCCAGCATGTTAAAATCTCGCCTTATTGGATCTCCCCAGGGAAATTTTCAGGGGATTTCCATTCGAGTCAATTCTTGACTTTTAACGCTAAAAGAGAGATACAGAATACTTGCTAAACACAATCCATTGTGTTTAGTTTTTAATCAACCACAAGATGTTGTGTTTTAGCCTTTGAGGTCTGTGAGGGTTGACTTTACAGGGCAAAACTTCAGATAGAAACAAATCAACGGAGAGAAAAAAATGACTAGACCGACGGCGCGGGCGATGGCCACCAGCCTTAGAACCTATCACAGGCCCATCAAAGAAGGGGAGCCCCTTTTAGAGAGCTGGGAGCATGTCGTAGAGCGCGTGATCACACACCAAAGATGGCTTTGGGAGCGGGCGCTTGGCAGGGAGTTAAATGAGAGGGAAAATAACGAGTTAGGGGAATGCCGGCAACTGATACTTGATCGCCGTGTAGCTCCTGCAGGACGGACCTTATGGCTCGGTGGAACTGAATTGGCCCGTAAAAGAGAGTCCAGCATGTTCAATTGCGCCTTCACCTTTGTAGAGACAGTGTATGACCTTGTGGATGTGCAATGGTTGCTTTTGCAAGGCTGCGGAGTAGGTTTTAAACCGATCACGGGAACTTTAAACGGGTTTCGTCGTCCGCTGCAAGAGATTCAAGTGATCCGCTCCAATCGTACAGGCAAAGGCGGCGTTCACAATAACGTTGAAATGTTCGATCCTAAAACGCACACATGGACCATTAAAATAGGCGATTCCGCAATTGCCTGGGCCAAGGCGATCGGTAAGCTGGTTGCCGGAAAATTCCCTGCAAAAAAACTCGTTTTGGACTTTTCTGAAATTCGCCCTGCGGGTACGCGTTTAAAAGGTTATGGATGGATCTCATCGGGTGACGAACAAATCTCAAAAGCGTTCAAAGCGATAGCAAAAATTTTATCGGATCGCGCCGATCAGTTGTTAACGCGCATAGACATTCTCGATATCGTCAATTGGTTGGGAACCATTTTATCAAGTCGTCGTTCGGCTGAAATTGCTTTGTTTGAGTATGGACAGCCTGAATGGGAAGAATTTGCGATGGCTAAAAAAGAATGGTGGCTGACGGGCAATGCCCATCGCCAACAATCTAATAACAGCTTGCTCTTTCGCACCAAACCTTCCAGAAAAGAGCTGGAGCGTGTCTTTGAGATCATGCTGGATGCTGGAGGATCAGAACCGGGCATTATCAATGCAGAAGAAGCGGAGAGAAGAGCTCCCTGGTTTAAAGGCTGCAACCCCTGCGTTGAAATTCTGTTGGGCAATAAAAGTTTTTGCAATCTTACTGAGGTCAATGTGTTGTCGTTTAAAGGCGATAAAATCGGTCTGGAACGCGCCCTTTATTTGGCAGGTAGAATGAACTATCGGCAGACGATGGTAGATCTGCATGATGAGATTTTGCAAGAAGCCTGGCACCTTAATAATGAATTTTTACATTTATGCGGCGTTGGCTTGACCGGCATCCGCTCCCGTCCTGATTTGACACCTTATGACTACAAAAGAATGCGCAATATTACTGTAAGCGCCGCTTACAGTATGGCCAATGAACTAGACGCGCCGTTGCCCAAAAACGTAACGTGTATTAAACCTAGCGGAACAGTCAGCAAGATCATGGGCACGCAGGAATGGGGCGAAGTGCCGGAAGGTGTGCATATGCCGCTTGGCAAGTACATGTTCAACAATATCACGTACTCAAAGCACGATCCCTTGGTGACAAAGTTTCGGAATGCCGGTTATGTGGTCTTTGAAAAGCCTTATGAGCCGGAATCTGTTCTGGTGAAATTCCCGATAAAATATGAAAACATTCCTTTTGTTCGTAAAACCGTTACCCGGAAGAATGGCAAAGTGGATGAAGTCGACGTCAACGGCGACACAGCGATCACGCAGCTGGAATGGTACCGCACACTGCAGGAAACCTGGTGCGAGCAAAACGTTTCCAATACGATTTCCTACGATCCTTCGGAAGTGCCGCAAATCATAGACTGGTTTATGGACAACTGGGACTCTTATGTGGGCGTGTCCTTTATGTTCCGCAATGATCCAGCTAAAAATGCCGAGGATTTGGGCTACGCATACCTACCCCAGGAAGTGGTGACCGAGGAAATGTACGATAATTACGTCTCCCAGTTAAAGGAGATTGATTACGAGGGCATCGAAATGCGCGATGAAGATCTTCAAGAATCTTGTTTGACAGGCGCTTGTCCGATCCGTTAAATTCTTCAAGAAGGGAGGCTTTGGCCTCCCTTCAAGAGGTTAATGAATATCATATCCATATCCAATCAAATCGCTCTCTTGCCCGAGACCGGTTGCGATCAAAAAGCAGCTGCCGGAATTGCAGCAGATGCCGTTCAATTTTTCACCGCAAATTTTTTTCGAAAAAGCCATTTGTTAGGACGATTCAAGCATGATAAGCTCCTTCCGCGCACAGTGTTCCGCACCTATTCCTCATGCATCTACCTTTTGCAGAAGAAGGGGGGGGTGGAATTGTTAGGCGCCGGGAGCTTTTCCAAGGCTGGAAGGGTGCTTACAATTGATCGTTTAGGAAGCGTTACCTTAAAATGCGGTAAAAGCGTATTTAAGGAATTGCACCCGGCTTTAGCGTCTAATGAAGCGGCTAAACTATTCTGTTCCCCGCATGTGATTCCACCTGCTGATTTTACGCTGCTATACTTTAGTGAGAAAAAACGGGAAGATCGCTTGCTGCTTGTCGGAGAGAAGTTTGCCTTCGACGCCGCTTCTGCAAAATTGAGGGCGCTTTCTCCTCTTGTCCGCCTTTCTATTTTGGCTGATGCAGCATCAGGCCTTACGCTCATTCACTCCCGCCAGTTTGTGCATAATGATCTAAAACCGGAAAATTTATTCATTCGCCTTACTTCCAATCATCAGCATACAGGAGTTTTAGGCGATTTAGGGATGTTAAGAAAAAAAGGGGAAATTGACGGGCATCAATTAGGTTCTGCCTATTGGTGGGCGCCGGAAGCGGCACTGGAGCTGGACAGGATCTCGCAGGAAAAGGATATTTGGGCGTTTGGAATCGTCTTGTTTCAATTGCTCAAAAAAAATGTGGCAGAGGGGGATGATATGCCATCCTTTCTGCTTAGAATGGAATCTTCTGCAGGCTATGACTTGGATCCATGGATTTTGTTGTTGAGGTCACTTACGGACAAGGAGGTAGAGAGGGATCTTTTTCCCGATGCATGGTCCATTCTCCCGGATCCTCGAGAGGTAGAGCTTTTGATTCGAGAGTGTTTGCGGATAGATCCCCATTTGCGGCCCACTGCAATGCAATTAAATCAAAGGCTAAAGACTATCTTACAAAATTTGACCATTGGTCCCGCACTATCCCATGAAATGGAAACCAAATGTTAGGTCAAGAAACCTTTGAACATTTTTCGGTCGCTCCTGCGAAGTTGCGGCAGTTTCATTTTGATGACGTCTTGCATGTCTTTGGAGGCAAAAGCCCCGATCGCTAAGAGTTTTTGGCTGAGGGTGATTTTTTCTTCTTCGGTATCTGAGGGAATCCTGTTTATAAGTGCTTTAAAAATGTCTGTTAATTCTTTCAGGTAGATTTTTGGATGGGGGTTTTTTAAGGCCAGAATTTCATCTGCATCGTCTGGTGCTTCCATAAGTGTGTTCAGCCACTCGGCCATTGTTCCGTAATGATCGGGTGTCAACGCTTTTGCCGCTATATCCTGATAATCCTGACTGTCTAGCAGACGCCAAAAAACGTTGAGGGGCAAAGAGCTTTTGAGCTGAGAGTCTTGAAGCTGAGGTAATTCGATAGCTAAACGCCGATGGAGCCTCATCAGCTCACTTTTTCCTGTATAGCGCCCGGCAGCGTAATTTTCCAGTTCCCATAACTTCAGCAGACTCTCTCCCTCAAGCAATTTTACATAGCCCTTCAGTTGAGGCTCTGTCATTTTTTCGAGGCGGGTGTACTCTTCTAAGTCACTGGATAACAAGGTTAAATGCTTGACTAGGGCAGTTCCTGTTTCCCCTGCGTCCTCAACGTGTTCAAGCACCCAAAAGAAAGCATCTTGATGCAGAGCGCCTGCACCTCCTTTCCATTGCAGAACGTAATTGCGGCACTCCTCGTCTGTTGCTTTTCTTTGATAGATTGAAGGTTCAGCAGGTAGGGGAGGGGGCGCCTCTTGTTTTTCAAAAGCAGCCCACGATTTTCGGCGCGTTTGGCTATTTGACAGCTTCAGCCGTTGCAGGGGGCTCAAAAGTGCTGAATCGTCGGGCCGGGAAGGATGTACCGGTCTTTTCAATGAAGCATCGGAAAGCCTGCGCAGCATTTGTCTTTTTTCAAGGGATGCCGCTTGAATTTTGCCTTTAACGATCTGTTCTTGCTCAACGGAGATGTGCGGGCAGAGTGCTTCTAATTTTTTTTCCAAAAGAAACGTGTCTTCAACAGGGATTTTACCGATCAAGGTTTTAAAATAGGTTTCAAATTCTAAAAGATCCCCGGCATGAGCGGTTGATTTTTGCTCTTGTAGCCAGGCGCCCATAGCTCCAAAGCAAGCAGGCGATAGGGCGCTTGCCGCAGTTTCAATGCAGTAGGGATTAGTGATCAGGTTCCAGAAAAACGATAAAGGCAGTGATGTTTCCAATTGGGCAGACGTTAGAGTGCTTAACTCTATTTTCAGACGCCGCCGCATGTTTTCAATTTCAGATTTTTCCTTATAATTGCTTGCAGCTTGATTTTCCAGGCGCCAAAAATGGACCAGATCTGGCCCTTGCAGGCGTTCGGTATGTTGGGTAAGTTCCTGAGCGGTCATTTTTTCAAATTGCTTATAGCCTTCGATGTCAACAGGGGGCTTAAGACTTTTCTTCTCCTCGATAATCGTTCTGGCGGTTTCATCGATGGGGCTTTTATACCAAAGAACCATTAGGCGAAACGTGGCAACTCCTGCTAATCCCAGTAGGAAGCAAGAGGCGAGAGCTGCCAGCGCAGTGACGGCGATGGTTTTTATTTTCTCACTAAGACTTAGGGATTGGCTAAAATCTCTGCAGGCATGAAATTCACCGGAAAGAGGCCAAAGGTAACGAGCTGCTTGAATCATATAGAAAACTACACTTTTACATTTTTGAAAAATGGTTGTAACATAAGGTCTCAGCTGAGGTCAAGAATGAAACGTTATCATCGTTTAGAGGCAGAAGAGGAGCGGGTGATTGCGCTCAAGGGTACCGAACCGCCCGGTAGCGGGGTCTATGAGCATCATAAAGAGCCGGGAATCTATGCATGCCGCCGCTGCGACGTGCCGCTTTATCTTTCAAGCGACAAGTTTGCTTCGGGCTGCGGTTGGCCCAGCTTCGATGATGAGCTGAAAGGGGCGGTGGAAAGACGCTCGGATGCGGATGGCCGGCGGGTGGAAATTCTCTGCCAAAGCTGCGGCGGTCATTTGGGGCATGTATTTACCGGTGAGGCTCTGACGTCTAAAGATGTGCGCCACTGCGTCAATTCCCTTTCCTTGCAGTTCATCCCGGCAAGGACTAAAGAGGGTTATGAACGCGCCTTATTTGCGGGTGGGTGTTTTTGGGGGGTAGAGCATTTGCTTAAAGAGGTTCCAGGAGTTCTTCGTGTGACTTCCGGATACACAGGCGGCCATGTTGTCAATCCTAGCTATGAAGAGGTTTGCTCCGGCACAACCGGACACGCTGAGGCCGTAGAAATTGTTTTTGACCCATTAAAAATTTCTTTTGAGGCATTGGCTAGGATTTTCTTTGAAATTCACGATCCGACGCAGTACCATCGTCAGGGACCGGATGTGGGGGATCAATACCGTTCGGCTATCTTTTATTTGACTAAGGAGCAGCAAAACATCGGGTTAAAATTACTTAAGATTCTACAGGAAAAGGGGATCTCTCCGGTCACAGAAGTGGTTCCGGCCGGGCCGTTTTATCGGGCGGAAAACTATCACCAGCAGTATTATGAGCGATCGGGAAAGGCCCCCTACTGTCATCAGCGGGTCACGAGGTTTTAGGGAAGTTACGACTCTGTCGTTTTAAGATCGTAATGCTCTTCGTCTTGCTCTGCCTGGGCTTTGGTTTTATGCACAACACCGTCGCGGTGGTTTGGTGGGGCGTAGACCGTATAAAGCTTTAGCGATTTATCAGAGGAGCTATTGATCAGATTATGTTTGGTTCCGGCAGGCACCAAAAGTGCAAAACCAGCGCTAATTTTGTGCGCTACCCCATCTAAGAGCGCTTTACCTTCTCCCAATTCGCACCTGATGAATTGATCCAGGGAATGGACTTCTTCTCCAATATCTTCGCCAGGCTTTAAACTCATCAGCACGAGCTGGCAATTTTTGGCAGTATAGAGAACTTTTCGGAAATTCTCATTTTCCAAAGCGAGTTTTTCTATGTTGGCAACAAAACCTTTCATCCTTTTTTGATAATCTTTTAAAGATTTTATGTCAACGTCCATTGAGGAATCCCCAAAACAGTGACAGCCAGCCGATGATCAGAAAAAGCCCTCCGATAGGCGTGACCATGCCCCAAGCCTTGACGGCTGTGAGGGCTAGGATATAAAGACTACCGGAAAACAGTGTAATGCCGATGAGAAACGTCCAGGAGGCAACTTGAAAAGCTGTATGCGGGAAATTGCTCAGGGCCCAGGCCGTCACGAACAGGGCAAAAATATGATACATTTGGTAACGGACGCCGACCTCATAGACAGCCAGCATCTGTTCCGATAATTTTTCTTTAAGAAAATGGGCGCCGAAGGCTCCTAAAGCAACGCCCAAGGCACCCAAAAGGGCTGCCGCGCATAAAATACAGCGGATTTCAAATGTCATGATCGGCTCTTTATCGAATGTTTAAATTCAGTAATAACGGCATCTACGCTTTGTTTAAGCCCATTATTGACTTGCGGTAGGCGATCGACCACCTGCTGCGCCCAGTCAAAATAGGCCTCAACACGCTCAGGTTCCCTGTCAGCGGGAGGGGATTTTTTAAGGTCGGTTAAGTTGTAGAGCATATCGGCAAGTTTAATTAAAGCAGCACCTTCCGCTATCTGGGGATCGTCTGTGACTTCCCGGACAAAATTTCCAATAGATGTGCCGAATTTATGGTCGATTTCTTCAAAAGTTGTAAAGGCATCTTTAACAGTGTCATGCAGGAGGGCGCCAATAAGAATCTGCGGATCCATAATCTGCCCAATCGTTAAAAGATAATTGGAGACACCTAGGGGATGTATAATATAGGGGGTAGCGTGTTGATCTTTGTGTGTTTGGTCCTGATGCTTTTTTGCCGTAATTGCGATGGCGTCCGGAATCGTATGAAGATCCGCTTCCCTCAGCCCTATCCCATTTTTTAAATTTTGCACGGTGGCTTCATATTGCTCTATCACAGAGAGGTTTTTTTGCGATAATTTTACGATGATGGCCCTGGTGGTTTCAAAGTGCCTTCCAATGGTTGCTTCAACCATTGAAGAGGTTTTCTTTTACTGAATTTAGACTGCAGCAATCATTTCAATAAGGGTATCAAGCTCATCGGGTGTCATCAGAGTTGGATTGATGCGCATGGTCTTTCCTCCTTCTGTCATTTTCAAGGTGATTCCTTCTACATCTTTTCCTAATTGAGCTCCAATGCTGCGCAAGGCAAGCTTGTAGTGAGTGCCTAGCTCCGGCGTGTGCCATTCTACGGCCAGCATTGCGCCCAGGCCTCTGATTTCTTTGATGCCCGGATTCTTGTCTTTCCATTTCTCTAGCGCAATGCGTAGTGTCACACCTAATTCCGCAAGCCTATTGCCCAAATCGAGTTCTTCATACAAATCCATGGCGGCCAGCATGGCGGCCATAGACTTGGGATTGCCCCCATACGTTGAACCTTCGGTGCCGGGAGTCATCACTTGCATCCAATCACCTCTTGCCACCAAGCCGGCAGCCGGTGAAATGCCGCCTGTGCAGGATTTGGCAAAGACGATGCCGTCCGGTTTGCCATTTTCGAAGTGTTGGCTTGGCGATAGCTTCCCTGTGCGCCCCCATCCTGTCTGGACATCGTCTGCAATTAGCATGGCACGATGAAGCGTTAAATCATTCCGCAGCTGAGACAGAAAATCGGGATGGGCTACATGCACCCCGCCTTCTCCTTGTACATACTCGATCATTGCGCCGCAGATGCGGCTCCCATATTTTTGAAATAGTTGTTTCAGTAAGGTGCTGTCATTCAAATCACAAAATAAGAATCCTGGGAGCAAGGGTCCGAATCCTTTGTGCATGACGGCTTCATTGCTGGCCGAGATGACGCTGATGGGACGTCCATGAAAATTACGGTGGAATACAAGGATTAGCTGGTCTCCGTCTTTTATTCCCTTAAGGTCGGCTCCGGCTTTACGCATTAACTTGATGGCGGCATCGCACACTTCGCCGCCGGTATTTTTGGGCATGAATTTAACGGTTTGGTCGGTTCCTGCCGGCTGCAGAACCGGATCGTACCATTGATGCAGTTTTTCAGCCACCAGAGGTAAGATGTCATTATAATAGGCGCGGCTTGGTAAAGAAGCTTTCAGGGCTTGTTGATGCTCGATGGCGATGATTTCTTTTCGATTGTGTCCGAAGTTGGCAGCCCCATAGGCCCCATTCAGGCAAAACCACTTTTTCCCTTCCGGAGTGATCACATAGGGTCCGCATGTTTTATGGACTGTAACCGGAATGATATCGGCATAGTTAGGGGATAGATACTGATGCGATAGCTGGATGGCGTCTTCTGAGGAAAGCTGCCTAAACGATTTGGTCAAAAGCTGCCTGATTTGAGAGGGGTTAGGGCGGGGAAGTAATGGGACTGGGCGGGATGTGGCACTGTTTAAAACGGGGGGAAGCAGAGGGAAAGAAAAGTTGCAAATTCTATTCATATAAGGCCTTCTATCGGTTCAACGCCCATACTGTTTATGCCGAACGCAATTCGTTAGTCGCTAAAAAACACATCCGGTATAACATGAGCTGCGCATCGTTGTCCAGGCAAGTTTGACAAGGAATAGGCCGCTCCGTTAAATCTATGATAAAATAATTGACATGGAGAAAAATGATGAGCTGGACCCCTATGGTGACCGTGCGTTATCAAGAAAATGCATTGCCTTTAGGCAGCAAGCAAGAAGAGCAGGCTGCACAGAGGAATTTTCAAGGGAGAAAGATCGATAAATCCCTGCAAAGGATAGAGCTTCAGGAAGCCCTGGAAGAATCCGGATTGGTGCAAGTCAGCCGGGCTGTAATCAAAATAAAACAGGAAACCTTTGATATTATTAATTATCCTACGTTTCCCTTGCCCGCGACGGCGGCTGTAGAGGTTTCTCTCTGTTTGCCTAAGGATGTCTTGAAAGCTGATCGGGAGAAATTAAGTCCTTTGCAGGCAATGAAAATGATGACAATGGAATACCGCATTAAAAAAGAAGGTTGCTCAGAAGAACTCTTAGCTTCCATCGCACGTGTGATGGAACGTTCGATTCAGCTGGATATGCAGAAATCTTTAAGTGGCTTTAGCTAAAAGAAGCGGTTTAAACTGCAGAAAATCGGCCGAGGCAAGGCAGTAGTTGATGCCTCTTTTTTCACCGAAAAGAGAGATTCCTTTTTTTAAGCTATGCAGATGCCCAAAGACGCAAATAGTCACATTGTACCGTTCAAGCAATTTCGAAACCCGGGAATCTTCTAATGCGGCACCGATGGGAGGGTAGTGGGTCATGCATATTTTAAGGGCAGACTCAGATTTCATTTCTTTTAAGCTGGATTCCAGACGTTGCAATTCCCTTACGAAAAGGGCTTCTGTTTCCTCTTGTTTGTCGTCATAGGCAGTTAACTGCTTGGCGGGAGTTCCTTCTTTGATAGCGATATAAGGCATAAAAGTGTACTCGGGCGTGTCCCAAAGGCGTGTGCCGGCAACGGCTACGGAATGAAAATGGAAGGCGTTGTTTTGGATAATATGCAAAGAGGGCGGCACAATCTTTTCTACTTTGCTTTTTGAACCCCACCAGTAATCATGGTTGCCTTTGATAAGGACTTTAGTTCCCGGCAGCCGGTCGATCCACTGTAAATCCGGCAAGGCGTCTTCAGGTTTCATCGCCCAGGAAATATCCCCCGGAATTAAGACAAGGTCTTCTTCGCGGATCGATTCTCTCCAGTGCGTTTCTATTTTTTTCGTCCAGCCGCTCCATTCTTCACCAAAGACATCCATTTCTTTCCCTTGGATGCCAAAAGACAAATGCAGGTCGGCAATGGCCCAGATATTAAAAGAGGGGGAGGCGCTCATTCTTTGAGAATACTAAATAAAGGCACGCTAAGCCTTTCCCGCCCGCCTAGTTCGGTCAGCTCGATGACGCAAGCGACTTCGATGACATCAGCTTTTGCCATTTTAGCAAGGTGGATGGCTGCTTCTGCACTGCCGCCGGTGCCGATCAAGTCGTCGATGATGATCACTTTTTGGCCCGGTTTGAGGGCGTGGGTTTGCATCTCGACAGTATCGGTGCCGTATTCTTTTTTATACTCAACCGTTAAGGTTTCGCCGGGTAGTTTTTTATGTTTCCGTACTAGAATAAAGGGAATATGCAGCATGTGGGCTAAAACGCTGCCGAATATAAAACCGCGCGCTTCAATGCCCATTACAGCATCGATGTGCCGTTCTCGATAACGATCCCTAAAAATGTGCATGCACGCCTCAAAGGCCTTTGGATCTGCCAATAGAGGAGTGATGTCTCTGAATAAAACGCCCGGTAAAGGGAAATCCTGAACCAGGCCGATTGCATTTTTTATAATTTCCATGGCGATCAGGATAGCAGAATCCTGATCTGTTTTCATAGAGAAAAACCTGAGGGGAGGCTGGCTCCTCTTGCCACCACAATGATCCCATCGCGGATGTAAACGGGGTGGTTGTCGTAGTGGTCGCGTTTTTGTGCGTTGATCAGGCTGACGTTGTCTTCTATCCAAACGTCTTTATCGATGATCGCATTTTCAATCCGGACGTTTTTACCGATGCCGATATTGTCTGGCAAATGACGCGCGTAGCGGGGGGGCGTGTAAAAATCATTGCCGAGCAGATACGAATTACTGATGATGGAACCTTGCCCTACCAGAGATCTTGGGCCTAAGATACTGTTTGTAATTTCATGGGCCTGGACGAAAGAACCGCTGCCGATCATAGAACGGGTGATCTGGGCGTTTTCTATTTGCGGCGCAGGAAGATGGGGATGGTAAGTGTAAAGGGGCTTGGATTCGTGGTAGAGTTTAAAAAGAGCCTCATGAGAGGTTAAGTCCAAATTCGCCTTGTGGTACGATCCGATGGTTCCAATATCTTCCCAGTAGCCTTCGTGCTGGTAGGCGGCTGAATTGCCGTTATGGATGATGGTCGGAATTAAATGCTTTCCGAAATCTTCTCGAGGATCGGTTTGCAATAAATAAAAGAGGACTTCCCTTTTAAATAAGTAGATGCCCATCGATCCTAAAAAGGGTTTATCTCCTTCTTGGACTTGCATAGAGGCTAAAACAGCGGGATCTTGCGGTTTTTCGGCAAAGTGCGTAATGAAGCCATTTTGGTCCGTTTTCATCACCCCCATGCGCTTGGCATCATCGGTTCCTATAGGTAAAGTCGCAATGACCAGGTCGGCATCTGTTTCTTTGGCAAAGCGAAACATCTCCTTAAAATCCATGCGATAAAGCTGGTCTCCTGAGAGAATTAAGAAGTAGTCTGCATGCGACTCGGCCAAATACTCAAGGCTTTGCCGGACAGCATCGGCGGTTCCTTGAAACCACTTCTCTCTGGACGGTTTTTTTTCAGCAGCCAATAAGGAAATGCCGCCCGTATCTAAGCCGTTGGACGGATAAGCTTGCAGGATATGTTGGTGTAACGATCCCGAAAGATATTGGGTAAGAATAAAAATTTTACGACAGCCTGAGTGGATCGCATTTGATACCGGGACGTCGATCATACGATACTTTCCGCCGAAAGGGAGCGCCGGTTTGCAGCGTGTCTCTGTTAAAGGGAATAGCCGCGTGCCTTCTCCGCCCCCTAAAATGATGGCTGCTACGGTCGCCATATTCACGGATTGTGCTTGTTTGGCGCGTTTGGCTTCGGATGTGATAAAGGACTGTTCAGTAGGCATTTTGTTAAGTCTCCCACTTACAGCTTAATAAAAAGGGATAAAAGAAGTCAAAAAATGTTTTATAAATTCTTAAACAGCTAAATATTAGTCTTTTTCAGAGTGCAATCGAAGATGCCGCAGCAGCATATTCTTTAGGAGGGCCGATTAGGTAGTCCTTCAAAGCGTGCCAACCTAAAAGACTTCTGACCATCTTCCCGATTTTTGAATCACGTTCGGTATAAAATGCTAGGGGTTAATGCGGTATAATAGGAAAGACATTTTAAGATTAAGTATGTTATGCAGTAATTATGGGATTGATACTGAACGCAATTCAAAAATTGGATGTCTAATTTCGTCGTCAGCCGCTGCTTTTGAGGCCCGCGTGCATCAAATGCCAAATTTTGAATCACGTTCGCTATCACATTAATTGCCATGGGGATTTTACATTAGACTTCGGTATAAGTCGATAAACTCAGGGGATTAAATTATGGCCTTATTAACGAATATAAAGCGGTTTAAGGAGATAGCCTGGTTCCTTATTAAGTATGGGCAAACGGATCTCATCAAAAAAATCGGCCTGGACATTCCCCTTAATTTGCAGGAGCCTCAAAAAGAGGTGAGCGCGTTTGATCTCAGCAGTGATTTGCAAAGCTTAGGGCCGACCTATATTAAGTTAGGGCAATTACTGAGCACGCAATTTAATTTGCTTCCCGAGATTTATCAAAAAGCTTTGATAAATCTCCAAGATGATGCCGAGACGTTTCCCTTCAGTGACGTCCGAAAAATCATTCATGAGGAATTGGGTGTAAAAATTGAGGATATCTTTCAAGAGTTCGATATTGTCCCCTTAGCAGCGGCCTCATTATCTCAAGTGCATCGAGCCCAACTTCCCAGCGGAAAAGTTGTCGTTGTTAAAGTGCAAAGACCGGGCATTCGTTCAAAAATTGTGGAGGATCTGCAGTTTTTAGATGAATTAGGGGAGTTTATTGATACGCATCATCTGTTAGGAAAGAATTACTATTTTAAAGATAGAGTTAAAGCGTTTAAAAATATTTTAATTAATGAGCTGGACTTTAAAAAAGAAGCGTTAAATCTAACGCATTTTAAACACAATCTAAGCGGCATAGAGGGCATCGTAGTGCCTTCCCCAATAGATGATTACACCACTTCCAAGGTGTTGACTATGGAATATATTTCCAGTAAAAAAATCACCACTCTACATCCCTTATTACTGTTAGAGCTTGAGGGTGAACAATTAGCGAAAAATTTATTTGACGCCTACCTTAAGCAGCTTTTTATTGACGGTCTGGTGCATATCGATCCTCACCCGGGAAATGTTTATTTAACGGATTCAAATGAGATTGCGTTACTCGACTTAGGGATGGTCGATTATTTATCCCACCAAATGCAGCAGGATCTCCTAGACGTATTATTGTCGGTTATGGAGGGGAAGGGGGAAGAAGTTTATCAACTCCTCTTAAAAATGGGGCAGCCTGAGGATCATTTTAATGACTATCAATTTAAAGAAGGGATCGTAGAGTTGGTGGCTCGTCATCAAAACCTGAATTGGAAAGATATGGCGGTCGGTAGTCTGTTTTTGAAAGTCGCAGCGCAATGCACTGAAAGCGGTTTGCGTCTGACGCCAAAATTCAATGTCTTTGGAAAGGTGCTGATGAATTTGGATGGGATTATTCGCGTGCTAAGCCCCTCTTTTGATTCCAATGCTTATATTCGCCAAAATATCGCACTTTTATTTCGAAATAGAATTGAAAATACGTTTACACAAGAAACTCTTTTTAAAATGACGATGAATATTACGGAATTATTAACAAAATTCGGTAGTCCTAAACAGGTAGTGATTTAAAGGTTTAAATTTATGGCCATTTCAATTATTTTTTCTGAAAACTTTGGAAAAATTCATGGAAATTTCTTGCCCTCACTGTCACTCAAGTCTAGTTCGTAAAAATGGTTCAAT
>JBGSQP010000026.1:0-102320 GCA_041738095.1 Waddlia sp. | reverse complement strand
CGAGAGTGTGGGAGAGTAGGTCGCCGCCAAGTTTTTTATTCACGAGCCTAGAGAGCAATCTCTAGGCTCTTTTTTTTGCTAAAATTAAAATAAAAACTCACCAAGTTAAAAGCCATGTCTCTAGCACTTTCAAATACTTTTCAGGTTTACACTCACCGAAATGCAGATAATATTAAGGTATCTCTAAATGAGGAAAGGAAATTTCTAACTAATTCTGAAAGACGATTTTCTACCTATGTAGCACATTTTGATCAATATATCGATCAGGATGAATTTAACTTTCAAAACTACGTTGAGAAGCAGGTCATAGAGGGTATGACTTATTTAGATAGTGGTGCTGGAGAAGGTAGGACTATTGAGTCTTTTCTAGAAATGTATTCTAAATATTCTGCACAAATTAAGTGTGATGGAATTTCTTTGCATCTTTTTAAGAATGTCAAGTCAGTCCTTAAGAAATTTCCGCGTAAAATAACCTGGTTTCACGGGGATGCTCTTAAAATTCTTAAAAATATGCCTTCTCAATCCTATGATTTGATTACAGATGTTTTTGGAGCGTATTTTTATAGTGCAGACCACTATGAAATTTTACAAGAATATCATCGTGTATTAAAGCCAAGTGGAAGGTGTTATCTAACAGAGAAATTTAAAATCAACCAAGGCGCCATCGGAACAGCTCCGCTTAAACAGTTTAATTTAGAGAAATATTTATGTGAAAAAGCTCCAGCCTCCTTCAAATTGATGGATCGAGCATTCATAATAAGCAAAGTAAGTTTACGATTTCCAATTGGGTCAAATCTGATATTAATTAGCTCTGATAGTGTATTCATGGTTGAGAGGAATAAAAGAAGATATAAAACTATGACTGACGGGTGTGGCGTTACTCAGGACAAAGTGCGATACGAAGAGCGGCCCTGTAAACGTGCATGTTTGCGGCAGTTCCCTATTGAAAAGGATTCTATCTCAGGCTAATGGTACCCACGGAATCAATTCTGCCGCCTAATATACCGAAATGAATTCAAGAATCGGTTTACGACCTGATCTTTTCCCGCCTGACTTTGCGCTCAATCTCATCAACTTCTCCATGATCGAAACCAATTGCCGTAAATTCCTCTACATCCTGCTTAATTTATGATTTTAATTGCTAAAATTTATATTTGATAGGGGCAGTTAATAAAAACTGCAACTTTGGCATCAATACTGCATATGATTAGATCTTGTATAAGTTATACCGAAAGGAATTGAAATAAATCGGAATTTTGGTTTAGAGGTTTTTTCGTTTGACAAAGCGCTGAAATCGATATCAAAGATCAAGCTTGGGTTGCTTGATCAAGCGGGTTTCAAATTTAGCGGCTGAAGATGTCGCCAGAAACCAGATTGTGTATTGCGTAAGGTATAGGCGATTCTATTGTAGAATCGGCATGTAGATTTATTTAACGCAGAGCATTGAATTTTGCGTGTGCTTCGCCACACAAAGGATGTAGCAATGGAATTGATTACACTAGAGATTCTTCCACCTCCTATTAATTGGGGGGAGGAACGCATCACAGCCTATTGTCATAAAGTGATTGATATTTTGGTCAAGCTGGACGTTTTGATGGTTAATATCCCTGAAATTGTGAACGAATCACGCCAGGGTCCGAGAGACGATTTTGTTCCTAAAATGGATAACATCCATTTTGCTAATCTTCTTAAGCATTTGCATCGGAAATTAATTGTCATCCCTTACAAAATCTCTGTAATGCAGCAAAAACCTCAATTCGAAAATTGGGTATCTGAAATTTACGACAAAGGAATTCGTCATTTAGTGCTTGTCGGCGGAGAAAATGGTACGACTCAGTATCCGGGCTATACAGTATTACAAGCCGCTCAGTTGATTAAAAAACGGTTTCCGGAAATTAAGTTAGGGGGTATTACCATATTTACTAGACCTAATGAGGAGGATCGTATCATTAAAAAAATGCAGGCGGGCATCGAATTTTTTTTCTCTCAGATCATTTTCGAAGCAGCTAACGCTAAACAGGTATTGCTAAATCTATCAACTGAAGTGGCGCTACAGAAAATGTTTCTTCCTCAACTTTTTTTATCTGTGGCTATTGCTTCTAAACCTAAAGACATTGTATTTATGAAATGGTTAGGTGTTGAATTTCCAACTGCGGTCTACTCTCATCTGACAAAGGAAAATTTAGTAGATGAAGAGTCAAGTTCGAAGGCTGTTGTCGATATGATGCTCGATGATATATTTTATTTTATTGCAAAGCATAAAATTCCTATCGGTT
Organism: Waddlia sp.; assembly: GCA_041738095.1. Classification (GTDB taxonomy): domain Bacteria; phylum Chlamydiota; class Chlamydiia; order Chlamydiales; family Waddliaceae; genus JTS-AC334. Next base: position 100,044 of record JBGSQP010000026.1, on the reverse strand, counting down.
TCAATGTCGAACATGTTAAATATACGAATATGCACTTAATTCAACAACTTCACAAAGATATCAAATGGAGAATAGCAGAGGCATGAAAATTTTATTGCCCGGAAAATATCCGATGAGTGAAAAGCTAATCGCTGCCGAAAGAGATTTTGTTAGGAATCGCATTTCGAAATCGAGCTTAGATCAACAAATCAACGAAGATGTTGGTCTATTTAAAGAGCTGCAAAACGGTTTACCGTATGCGTCAACAGGTTTATTTCAGTGGAAAGATCTTTTAAGGCCGTTTGCCGACATCATTGAAAATTCTCATGCAGAGTCTCTGAGTCGATTTTATGAAACAAACACATTTTGGCGTACTCTGGAAGTAGATAGACAGTTAAAATTTAGTTTTTCTGAATCCGATGCTTGGCTGGATAAATATTTTTTCGAGTCACCTATTTATGATCAAAATGAACACATTCTTTTCACGCTTCCCTTTCTCTATCTTTTTAAAGACTATTCAAGTGGAATCTCTCTAGAAAATATTGCTCAGATTCTACTGTCAACAGCCGAAAAACTTCTTTCATTCCCCAATAAATCACTGTGTTTTTTTGAACCAACATTTGGCTGGAGAAACATTTCCGATGAAGAGAAGAAATTTGGAAGGGCTTTACTGGAAAAATTGAAAAAGCGCTCGGATGCGCCGATATTCCTTACCACTTTTTTTTATCCTATTGAGCAAGAGAAGGAATTTCTTTTTTCACTTCCGGTAGATGGTATTGGGATCGATTTTTATATTAATCCTCTTACTTGTCTAAAGTCATTTCCTAAAGATAAAAAAATTCTTGCCGGCATCATAAACACCCAGTCGACGCTGCTTGAATCGAATGAAAATATGAAATCTTTTGGTGACATGTTGAGGCAATATATTCCGGAAGATCAGGTGTATTTAATTCCAAATGGACCTGCTGAGTTGTTACCTCGTGAAATTATGGATAAAAAAGTAAAGAATCTTAAAGGGATGACACTATGAATTTACCTCCATTAGCCACACATGAAATTGGTTCTCTGGCAAAAACATCATGGCGTCTTAAAGCTTTTTCCCAGGCTGTGATTGAAGATGTAGATTTGCAGGAGGCTAAATTTTGGGGTGAAAGGCTGAATATTGCAGATCACGAGAAGCTTTTAAAACTTTTATCGAAAAGGCACGATTTTACCGCGGAGGAAAAAGCTGAGATTATCCGTTATTCTTCACTTTACGCGATCAAACTTTTTGAAAATGCCGGGCTTGATTTGGTTTGGGATGGGGAACAGCATCGAGTGGAAATGTATGAATACCCTGTTCGTAGAATGACGGGTTTTGTCTTCCACGGCCATGTCCGCAGTTTTGATAGTAAATTTTATAGGAAAGCGTCTTGCACTCAAATCCCGGGGTTTGAAAAACCTTTTCATGTTCAAGAATACGATGAAATCGCAAAACTGGCAAAAAATAAAATTAAAATTCCGATCACAGGTGCCTATACGATTGTAGACTGGTCATATGATGAATATTACCTGGCTAATATCGTGCCCGGAAAAGCTTCAATTCGTGAATTACGCCATAGTGCCCGCAAGCAATTTCTTACCGATGTTACTAAAAATGTCATTTATCCCAATATCAAAGCGCTCTATGACCATGGGGTGCGTTATATACAAATTGATGAGCCGGCCGCAGCCACTAAAATTGATGAAATTCCGGAATTTTTAGAATCGATTCGTCAAAGTATCGGAGATCTAGCGGGTAAAGCCTTTTTTTCCACTCATATCTGTTTTTCTGATTACCGAAGGCTATTTCCGGAAATTCGTTCCTTGGAGGGGGTTTTGGATGAAGTTCATCTGGAGTATGCTAATCGGGATACGCGAGATTTAGGTGTTAATGCCAAAACGCGAGTTGGTTATGATATTTTAAAGCAGCTTAAAGACACAACATTCAAGATTGGTCTAGGGGTTTTGGATGTGCATACTGATTTTATTGAATCACCGGAATTAGTCAGAGACCGCATCTTATATGCCAATGAGATCGTTGGCGATCCCCATCGCCTTTATATTACTCCCGATTGTGGATTAAGAACGCGCACTTGGGAAGTTTGCTATCATAAGCTTAAAAACATGGTAGAAGGACGTAATCTCGCAGCCAAAATACTTGGCATATAATTTCTAGCAGGGGCGGGCATTTTTTTTAAATGCTGCTAAGGTCTCAGGGCTAATGTGATGTTCCATGCCTTCTGCATCAATGGAGGCGATGTCATGCGGTATTCCCATGCTGATGAGAAACTCCAGTACGATTTGATGCTTCTCTTTGGCATATTTCGCTAGTTGGCTCCCTTTTTCTGTCAGCAGTATCGGTTTATGACGCTCTGTAGTGATATAGCCTTCTTTTTGCAGCCTTTTTAATGTTTTAAGGGCTGTCACATGGGAAACGCCTAAATGACGCGCTAAGGTGCAGGTGCGTGCTTCTCCTTCTGATTTTATAAGTTCGTCAATCAGTTCTGTGTAGTCTTCCGCTGTTTCTTCCAGATGGTGATGACGGGTGGCGATAAACGGTTTTGCTCTTTGCATTTTTAGATCATGTACTGGGTTGGGTAAAGGGCATAGATGGAAGTTTTGGCGATTCTTTCCAGTTCTGCATTGACGACTTTTCGTGCTCTGTTATAAAGGTTTATATTACCTGATGCCATATTTTCAAGAGGATCCAGAATCGCCAGATGACGCAGAAAAACTTCACGGGCTATATACAGGTCTCCCGGTTTTAGGATGGCTAAATTATGAATATATTGAGCCATAAAAGCGAATGTAATTCCGTTCGCGGGCCATTCTCCAATGTGTCCGACAATTTCCGGTGCTACCGTTTCATGGATCACTTCATCTGCCACTAAGCCCGCCCCTACAAAAGATAATAAAGATTGGAAACCTAAAAAAAGGGGGAGCGCTACCCCTGTTACCACGGCTCCAATTTGAGCTACCCTTCCATGGTCTTGCCCGATACCGGTAATCCCTCTCCAGGCACGCTTGAAATAGTTTCTAAGCCCAAGTTCCTGTTTAATTTCTTGATGCATTTGTTTGAGTAATTTTTTCAACTGCCTGTCTGTATCAAGCCTTTGGCAAGGAAATTGGGAAGTATCGACGTTGTCCATGATCTGAATGGCGGAAAGACGTTGACTGAGCGCATTTTTAGGGTAAAAGCATTCGGCCCCCAGCGCGTACAGGTTTCTTTCAACCATTTGATAGAGGAGGTTCATGTCTACTTGATTGGCATGAGAAGGCAACCACTCCGTTATCGTGCGTTTTAAGTTTTTATAGTCACTTTCTCTAACGATCTTTTTAATTTCCATGAAGAAGAAAAAACTATAGATGATGACCTGGGATGACCATTCACCGGCATGACCGATTTGCGAAGGAACGCGGCTGCTATTATTTAAAGCCGTATACGTTTGTTCAAAAAGATAATATGAGCCTTCTGCTGAAAAATAGACCGCTGAGCCAAAGACCATTGTTCCGATGATACCTACGATCACAAAGGCAGTTTCGGCAACCCTGCCTTTTTTATCGCCGACGGCATGAATTCCCGTAATGATCCGCCCCAACCAGAACTGATCCAAGGTGTTGTTGTAAAGAAGCTTACTTAGCTGTTCTAAGGGGTTTATAGGGGGGATTTGTAGGGAAATTTGATTCATCTTAAGATCCTTGTAGCATTGGCTACTAAATGTAGCACAGGGTACAATTATAAACAAAAATTCTTAGAACCGAAAAATTCCCCTTTTGACTACACTTCAGATCATGCAGAATTTAGGAATCGGGATAGGTCTTCGCATCCCCCATTACGAAGACATTTTACATTCAGATAAGATCATTGATTGGTTTGAAATCATCAGTGAAAATTATATGGTGGATGGTGGGCGTCCACTAGAAATATTAGAGCGTATATTAGAGCGCTATCCTGTTGTCCAGCATGGTGTCTCTCTGGCTATCGGCAGCCCGGACGCTTTAGATTTTGCTTACCTTAAAAAACTAAAGGCGTTGACTAGGATCACAAAAACCCCTTGGGTTTCGGATCATTTATGCTGGGGCCGATTGGAGGGGGCGCATTTCCATGACCTGCTGCCGCTGCCTTATACAAGGGAAGTGATTGATTATGTGGCCGAACGAGCCCGCATTGTGCAAGATTATTTGGAGTTGCCCTTTGCTCTGGAAAATCTTTCTTCGTATGTGGCCTTCAAAGCTGATGAGATGAAGGAGTGGGATTTTTATGCTGCCGTAGTAGAGAAGGGGAATATTTCTATGATGCTTGATGTGAATAACATCTATGTATCAGGCCGCAATCATGGTTTTGATCCTAAAACCTATATCGATCATATCCCTTTGGAGCGCGTCATCCAGATTCATTTAGCCGGGCATAGAGATTTAGGCGCCTATATTTTGGACACCCATGATGATTATGTCGCCGATGAAGTGTGGCAGCTCTACGCCGAGGTGTATCGTCGCACAGGAGGCGTTTCCACCCTTTTGGAATGGGATGATCAATTGATCTCCTATGCGGATACGTGCGCTGAAGCTTTAAAGGCTAAATCGTTTCAGAAAGCGTGTGTATCTAATGGACTTTAAACTGATTCAAGAATGGTTTGGGAAGGCCGTCCGCAGTCCTTTGGAAGGCATTCCATTTGAGCTTTTAGCACAATCGTCAGAATACATTGTACCAAGTCCGACATTGGAGCCGGAGCAGAGAATCCAAATTTATAATCAGCAGTATTGGTGGCGCTTGTTAAAGACCTTGCAGCAAATTTACCCTTTTCTGACAGGCTTATTAGGTCATGATGCGTTTAATCAACAGATAGCCGTGCCTTATCTGCAACGTTACCAGCCGCGCCATTGGTCCGTTGATTCTATAGGGGAGTTCTTGCCAGATTGGGTCAGTGATTTTTATCATGCCGATAATAAACTGCTGGCGCAAGAGGCCGTCTGCATTGATTGGGCTTTCCATCAAAGTTTTAAGGCCTCCCAAGGTGCCTCGCTTGCCGTAGATCCTGAGGGGGTCTTTTCTACTAGGCTCTTTTTACAGCCTCATGTGCATCTTTTCCGTTTCACTAAAAATCTATTTCAAATGCGTGAGCAAATTTTAAAGCAGCAACCGTTAGAGAATTTGAACGAAAAGAGGGATTGGTGTTTTGTGATGTTTCGCAATCAGCGTAATGCTGTGGCCTGTAATGCGATTGAGCTTGCCGAATACCAATTATTGGAGGAGTTTCTCTTTGGTTCTAGTCTTGAGACGCTGTGTGAAAGACTGGAACAGGAGCTGGTGGATGTTCCGTTGCAAAAATGGATTCAGGGCTGGATCGGAAACGGATTGCTTACTCCGGAAAATGTGCCGGGTCGAAGCCGTAGAGTTGTGCCGGCCTGTGCGGGCTTCCTTGAGTCATCTTCCCCAACGGTTTGATATAAGCGCTAGTGGCAATTTTCTTGCGGAAATTCCTTTTATCGATCTTCGTATGGGTGATCTGCTCTTGCAGCTTTTGCAAAGCATTCAGCGTAAATTCTTGCGGTAGTAAATCAAACATGATAGGCCTAAGCTTTAAGCGATTTCTTAAAGCGTTTAATGCCTTTTCGTAGACTTCTTGATGGTCAAAAGCAAGGGCAGGGAGGTCATAAGTTGGCCACCATCTTGCTTTGGAGGCATCTTCGGACGCTTTCAACGTATACTGCAAAGAGTCGACTAGTGCGAAAAAAGCCACTGTAATGACCCGACCACGCGGATCCCGATTGGGATTGCTAAAAACATGGAACTGTTCAAGATATAGGTTATCGATGCCGGTTTCTTCTTGCAGTTCTCGTAGCGCCGCAGCCTCTACCGTTTCGTCTCCTTCCATAAAACCTCCGGGAAGGGCCCACTTCCCTTGAAAAGGGGGATTTTTTCGTTCAATAAGCGCCGTTTTTAATTCTTTGCCGTCATATCCAAAGACGACGCAATCGACGGAGAGAGGGTATGCTGATTTTTTTTTCATAGTGTTGACTATACACTAATAAAATTGACTTAAAATGTCGATTGAAGAAGTATGAAAGTGTGATAATCACACTAAGGTGACCTGTGAGTCTTCTACTTTATTTTTCCTTCTTCTTCTTTCTTACTTTTGAGTTACAGGGTACCCTTACGGTGTTGGTAGCCTCGGAAAACCCTCTGAAATGCGCAGCGGTAAAAGAAGTTTTTCAGGAACATTTCACAAATGAGGAGATCACTTTGTTAAGTTGCCCTTCCCGTTCTAATGTCCCTGAACAACCGGTGGGATCCGTATCTGCAGTAAAGGGCGCTCGTAATCGCATAGAAAGCATTCCTCAGAATGTTCTGGATAGAGCAGATTACATCGTATCCATCGAGAATTTCATAGAGTATGACGGCTCTTGGGTCGATAGTGGAGCGGTGGTTATACGGAATAGGGAGAAAGAGACGGTTATATTTACCAAAAGCGTGCCGCTTCCTCAAAAATATGTAGAACGCGCCCGTTCTTTATCTTATGTCGATTCTAAGGGGTATTCCATAACCGTTGGTAAAGTGATACAGGCTGCCTATGGTAGCCGCTGCCCGGATGCAGGGGATTGGCATCAGATGCCGGAATTTGGGGGTATTTCGCGTAAAGAATTCATCAAAGCAGCTCTTTTGCGAGCGCTTCAAGGAGGTCTAAAATGAAAATATTGATGTTGTTTTAGTTAGGGATAGGGTCTTTGAATACTAAAGAAATGATTGTGACGGATACGACTCCCATTCGAGAACAATTACCGGCAAACGTAAAACAACTCTCTGTCGCTCCGCTGCTGGCCGATGTGATCGAAGGCATTCCTCAAGGCAGGTCTGTTTCGGAGGCCTTGATGCAATAAGGCCACAAAGAACACGTAAAGAGCCTTTGTGGATTTTATTTTATTTTTTAGTGCCGATGTGCTGGCTTAAGAAACCGGCGATTTTAAACATGTCGACCGGTTCGGCCGTACCGAAAAGTTTAGCCAGCTTGGCATCAGGGAGGATCACGCGCTTATTCACACTGTCTTGAAGGCCTTGGGATTTAATGTAATCCCAGACTTTTTTAAGTGCTTCGCCTCGTGTAGCTTCCGAGGCGCCGACGATTTCCTGGAGCTCTACGGAAAGCGCACTTGGGCTCATGGTACGTTTTTTCGAGGTTCCTTTCTCCTTGGTGCTCTTCTCCTTAGTGCCTTTTTCTTTGGTCTTGCCCGCTTTCGGACGACCTTTGGGGGCAGCTCCCTTTTTGTTTTTCTTAATGTAAGGAGTACGTGGATGTTCCGGGTATTTAGATTGGAGCTGTTCTAATTCATTGACGATCACATCGCATTCGGGAAAAGTGGAGCAAGAAAAAAATGTTTTTCCAAAGCGGGATTTTCGAGCGACAATATGACCGCCGCAATCAATGGCAGGACATTCCGGCAAGTCTTCGGGATTGATGATCGTTTCCCCTTTTTTGGGGATATTGACAATGCCCTTGCAATCAGGGTATTTCAAACATCCGAGAAATGCACCGAATCTGCCGTGGCGGACCTTCATCTCTCCCTGGCAGAAAGGGCAAGGCTGCTGCCAGTCGAACCCATCGGCATATTCCTCTTTATTAAAAAGAATCTCTTCGGCAGGAGCTGAGTAGGTACACTCAGGATAGCGGGAACATCCATAGAAGTACTTTGATTTAAACCAAACTTTTTGTAGTTTTGATCCGCAAGTCGGGCAATCTACGTCGGTTAATACTTTCGGAACAAACGCTTTTTTTTCGGCTTCATCCAAAGTGGGAAGGAAGGTGGTCCAAAAATCCCGGATCAGCCCCTTCCATTCTTTTTCATTAGCCGCTACCAGCTCAAGATCATCTTCCATTTGAGCGGTAAAGCCGATGTTCATGATTTGGTTGAAATTTGTCTCCAGCATTTCTGCAATGACCCGACCCAACTCGGTAGGCTTCAGGCGTCCATTTTCTTTAAGGGTATAGTCGCGGCTTTGGATCTTGTTCATGATGGAAGCATAGGTGGAGGGGCGTCCGATGCCGCATTTTTCCAACTCTTTGACCAGAGACGCTTCCGTAAAACGTGGGGGAGGGCGTGTGAAGGCTTGATCGGAAATTAACTCTAATAACTGTAGTTTCTGCTGTTCATGAAGAGCGGGGAGTACGCGACCATCTTCTTTAGAGTCATCTTCGTCTTGTTTTTCTTCATAGACAGCTAAGAAACCCTGAAACTTAATGATGGATCCGGTAGCTCTGACTAAGACCTCGTTGCCAGCGTCGATATCGGCAGTTACGGTATCATAGACCGCCGGGTTCATTTGGGAGGCAAGGAAACGCTGCCAAATGAGTTTATAGAGCATAAATTGTTCGCGCGTCAGAAACGACTCTATGAGTTCAGGCGGATGCTGTAGATTGGTCGGGCGTATCGCTTCGTGGGCATCTTGCGCCGATTTTTTAGTGGTATAAATTCGAGGCTCGGGCGGTACATAGTCTTTTCCGTAAAGGGACTGAATGACCTTTCTCACTTCGTCAAGCGCTTCGGGAACAATCCTGACGGAGTCGGTTCTCATGTAGGTGATCAAACCCTCGGCGCCTTCTTTGCCTAAATCGACCCCTTCATAGAGTGACTGGGCGATGTTCATGGTTCTGGCAGAAGAAAAGCCGAAATGGCGGCTGGCTTCTTGCTGAAGGGTAGACGTGATGAAAGGAGGGACCGGATTTCTCTTCTTTTCTTTCTTATCAACTGAAAGAACTGTATAGGGTCCTTTCTGCATGCGGGAAATTACATGGTCGGCTTCTTCTTTATTGCGTATCAAATAAACATCTTTACCTTCGACAGGTTCTTTCTCGATTCTTTTGCCGTCGACAGAATATAAATTGGCGCGGAATGTGCGATCGTCTTTTTCTGTTTTAAGAATCGATGCCAAATTCCAAAATTCTACAGCAGTAAAGGCCTCGATTTCTTTTTCCCTGTCCACCACCAGCTTCAATGCAACCGATTGCACGCGTCCCGCAGATACGGATCCTTCGCGTCCCCGTTGAATGCGACGGTTGAGGATCGGGGAAATTTTATAGCCTACTATCCGATCGAGCATACGGCGTGCTTGCTGAGCATTCACTAAGGCTGTGTCGATTTCTCTGGGTTGTTCCAGTGCTTTTAAAACGGCTTCCTTCGTGATTGAATTGAAAGACACCCGTTTAATAAGTGTGTCTTTAGGTAAAATTTGGGTGATATGCCATGCGATCGCTTCTCCCTCACGGTCAGGGTCAGGAGAGAGATATACCGTATCAGCATCTTTTGCGGCTTTTTTAAGCTTGCTGATCACTTTTTCTTTATCGGGCATGGTAACATACTTCGGCTCAAAGTCATTTTCAATGTCGATGCCAAATTCTTTTTCAGGCAAGTCCCGTATGTGTCCAATGGAAGATTCGAAAGTGTATTTAGCCCCAAGGAACTTTTGTAAAGTTTTAATCTTGGCGGGCGACTCGACGATAATTAATGATTTTCCCATTTCTTCCTTTTCTCCCAACTCAATCATGTATTAACAAGAGGAACAATATAATTACAGAAAATAAAGATTAAGCGCTATTTATTTACAAATATGAGGGTCTGACTTTGCAAATTCCATCTTCGTTGTGGAGGGTTGGTTGACAAACATCTTTCCTATTCACCCCTTCATTCAGTTCAGGCATCAGCAATTCCCCGCAGTGTATCGATAGTTCTTAAAACCTTTACCGCAAGTCTTCTGATCAGAGCCATGTTCTTAACAATGTAAGGGTTCAATCACCGGCAGACTCTGGAGGCAAAAGGTCGGGCAGTTTAAATGGATTTGGGTCTTTAGGATATTTGGAAGTTGTTGCAGTGCCTGGCAAAATTTCAAAGTCTGGGGTGAATACCACCAATACACTCTTAAGCTGTTCAAATGGTTTTCGATCCCCTTCAAATGTTGCTTTTCCTAATGAGATTAAGTCATCAAAGGTATTAACCCCCATCATCACCGTATCAAGATCCGATCGGTTCAACGTAACGGTTAGGTCTGGTTCTTTAGCCTTTATATTTTTGATGTTTGTTAATGTTGCATTGCTCATTTCAATCAAAAAAGTCTCCCCATTATCAGGCGTGACAAGGTTAATGGTAAATTTTAATCCCTCTGCCTTAATAGGATCTACACTGATTCCAAGAAAATCAAGCCACTTATCTGTTGGCATTGCTCGGATGACATCAGGGCCAGTAGACCTTGGGGGTATACCTTGCGGCATTCCTGAGCGAAGCTCGTATGCACCTTGCAAAAAGCTGTTGCGCAGGCTGCTACTCTCCTGTTGATAGCCGATCTGCTCAAAAGTATCTGCTAAAAGATTCTTGGCCGCCCTATTTTGAGGTTCTGCAAAAACAAGCTTATTTACAATCTCTGAGGCCTCAAGATACTTACCTTGAAGATATAATTCATTTCCTTTAGCGATGATTTTTTCTGCACCACCCATCATCTCTACATAAAGTGGAGCGGAATCTCTTGGTGAAAGAGGGATAAGTGTTGCAGGATTGGCATCCCAATACCCTAAAAAACGTTGAATGACGCCACGGCTATTATTTTTTTCTGATCCATGGTAGCTTCGTGCCGGCCATTGATTTTGCAACCCCTTAGGAAGTCCATAAATGTTATGGATTTCATTGATGGTTACCCCTTGATTGGCGTAGTGCAATACTTGATTGTTCAGGTTGGCATAAGTATCTCTTTGTATTCTCATCACATCCTGAATTCTGTCATTTCCAAATCTTGGCCAGCTATGGGAGGCAAACATCACCTCTGCCTCAACTCCAAATTTATAGAGAGCCATATTGATCTGTTTTGACCAATTCAAGGCATTACGCACTGGAGCCCCTCTGATGGTATAAATATTATGAATTGTACCCGTAATATTTTCAGCTGCCCAAAAGGCTTTAAACTGTGGAAAATAGGTGTTCATTTCAACAGGAGCTTCAGTGTCTGGTGTATTTTGAAAGACCATTTCCACACCGTCAACGGTCATTGTCTCAAAGCCGTCTTTAATAATCCGATTCGGCGCTATTAATCCGGTGTTTCCATTGGCAACATTTTTTCCAATTGCTTGATCCACATGACCAAACGGATCTCTTTCAAGCAGCACTCCGTACTGATATTGCGTCCGACGAGACATTGCATTTCCCGCAAAAACGTTTTCAGAAATAGCAGCCTCAACAAATCCTGCAGGCGCTATCACTTGAACTTTTCCACTTCTCACATCAGCCTCATCGATCACTCCTCTGACACCGCCGAAATGATCCACATGAGAGTGGGAGTAGACCACTGCTAAAACGGGCCGTGCGCCGATTTTTTCATTGATAAATTCAAGAGCTGCCCGAGCAGTTTCCTGAGCTGTCAAAGGATCAAAAATAATCCACCCGGTATCTCCTTTGATGAAAGAGATATTTGCCAAATCAAAACCTCTTATCTGATAGATTTTATCTGGAACAACTTCATAAAGGCCATAAGCCATATTCAAGATGGCTTGACGCTGTAAAGAAGGGTTGATGCTCTCAAACTCTTTTCCCTCCAGCAAAAAATCATAACTTCCCATATCCCATGCAACATTTCCGGCATCAGCCATAATTTTTTTGTATGGAGGAGCCGCAATAAATCCCTTTTCAGCCTCTTCAAAATCTCGCTTATCCTCAAATGGTAGCGTTGCCTTTAGGCCATTGCGGAATTCGATAGTGTATTTAGAAGGGGGGTTCCCTAGAGGGTGAAAATGTTTTGGTTGATTTGCAGCCTCCTGCCCTGATAGAACACCTAGCGCAAAAAAACTTAAAAACAAAACAGAGTTTCTCGCATTTTTATCGAACATATGAAAATCCTATTTTAAAAATGGTAACAGCGGATTAAGTCCGGAGGCTGAAGTAAAGTTTTGTAGGGTGCTGCTATATTTTTTGTTCTACCAGAAAATGATCAATAGTTTCAATCATGTCTATACCGGTTCCAATTTAATATTTGGTTTCTGGCAGCGTTTTCAGCCGCTGATTTTAAGACCCGTAAGTTGCGTTGTTTCGGCTCCAGCTTCCCCTGGCTCAAATCGAGGGCGACTCCTTGCCATATTTCCAAATTTGAATAGATTTTGGTGCTTTTATATGAATTCAACGGGGAATCAATAAAAAAGGGCGGTAATTTTACATTACCGCCCTAAATCTGTTAGATAATCTTTCTATTTTCTTAGAAAGAAACTGTAATTCTTCCTCTGATGCTCACAGGGGATCCCTCTGAGATCGAGTCAGAATCTTGGTTCCAACGCTTGTTGATGAGGACCTTCAGTTGAGGCTCAAACCCTTGATCGAGCTTAATCCCTGCCTCTTCTTTGATCTCGTCAACTGCGAGCGAATAAGGTTTCGGACTCACAGTTTTATTTCTCCACCTGCCCAAAGGGCAGTTATATAGAAGAACTATTGTCAGTGTAGGTTCCCCGCTATAGAAAACAAACTCCTCCAATTTGCAGTCCAGCGAGCGGCATTTCCTGCTCGGCTTTCCCAAGCTAGGCCATTAGGTCTCAATTTTTTGGCATTAACAACACCAGTTGCATTGAGCATGGCAAAAAAGGCAATGCACAAACCTATGGAGCTGACTTTCGTTCCTCTTATTGTTCCCAATCTCATCCCTAGCCAGGCTAAAGGATGAGCTTTACTTCTGTATTCAAAGTTCCAATCCCGATTTTCGTGGTTTCGAGCGTCCTAAACTCATGCCACCTCCTTTGGTGCTCCATCGTTCCACAGTTCCGGGAGTATTTTTTAATTTAGACCCTATTATATAGGGTGATACTTAAATGCTACATAACAAACCATACTAAATAGTTCAAGTAATCTTTCTATTTTTGCAAGGCCTTTAGTCTTGCCTGTACAAAGGCCTCCAATGTAAAGCTGCCTTCGCTAAATAGAGCATTGATGCTTTGCAAAGATTGCGGATTCAGTAAATTCGTTTTTTCTTTATCATTAGAGAGTCGATTCCATTCTTTCCAGGCATTAATTTCGTTAGAAGTTTCATTAAGCCCTTGGCTTAGAAGACCGATTCTGATCAGGTTGAAACCATAAAGCAAGTCTCCATAATCCCTTTCTTCAGATCCGATAGGATATTTTTCCGCTTTTTGCATCATTTGCTCTTTTAAAGCGATTGAGCGCCTTAAGGCTTCGGATTGTTGTGCACCTGATACTAAAAGTGTTATTTGAGAAAACTCATGATAAAATTCAAGTTGATCTTGTTTTGTTCTGTTTAAGGCTCTTTCAGCAAAGGGTAGTGCCTCATTAAGTTGATTCTGTGCCAATAAAAGTTGGGCAACCACCCCATCATACTTGGATTCCAGTTCCGGATAGGTGGCAACTATAGAGCGTAATTGAACTAAGGCCCCTTCACGCTCAGAACTTTTGGAAGGATTTTGAATGCTTTCTTGTAGTAAGTTAAAAGCGTATTCGGCTTGCAAATAATTTGTTTCCGCTTTTGCGGCCCGATTGCTTGTTAGCTTATACCCAATAACAATTAAAGAGAGGATAATCAGGAAAATGTAAGGGACTGACTTTCGATTTTCCATAAGCCATTCGAAGGCAGGTGTCTCCTTAAGGGTATCGGCCCAGTCGGGTGTATTCGTATGTTCGAAGGATGCATTTTTGTGTTTGTTCATAAAATTCCAAGCCAAACTTGAGTTTTGCAAAGATTAAAGATTAACATACGTCAGCGCGACTTTGCAATTTTTTTTGGGATTATCTCAACTTTGTGGATTTTTTGGACTTATTCATCCGATTGGATGCAATCTTTCGTTTAAAAATGTACAAGATCGAGATATTCTCCATTTTGTTAATTTTAAAAGGGGAATCTGGATGATGCAGGAAGTGGTTCATGTGGATATTCAAAAAATTATCGAAAATCCTTATCAGCCAAGAAGACATTTTGCTCCGGAGGAGTTGGAAGAATTGGCCAGATCGATACAGTCTGTAGGCTTGATTCAACCCCCGGTTGTGCGCGCCATCAAAGAAGGCCAATACGAACTTATTTCAGGGGAGAGGAGGTTTCGTGCAGCGGTCATTGCCGGTATGAAGATCATTCCGGTGATCGTTAATTGTCAGGGGAATGAGTTATCAGCGGAAATGGCTTTGATTGAAAATATTCAGAGAGTGGATTTAAATCCTTTAGAAATAGCGAAAGCGCTAAGGCGCCTTATTGTGGATTACGGTTTGAACCAGGAGGAACTCGCTAAGAGAATCGGTAAAAAAAGATCCACGGTTGCTAACTATTTAAGGCTTTTGTCTTTGCCTCATGATGTACAGGAAAGTTTACAAAAAAATGAGATTTCCATGGGGCATGCCAAAGCGCTTTTGTCCTTAGAAAGTTTTGAAAAACAGCTAGCCTTGCATACTCTGATAAAAGAGCAGGAATTGTCCGTTAGGGAAACCGAAGATGCGTCTCTTAAAATGGACAACGCACCGTTAAAAAGACGTCTCGAACCTCTCCAGTCCAAAGATTGTTTTATACAGGATTTAGAAGAGAGGCTTCAGCAGAAATTGGGGACGAAAGTTAACATACAGTCCCAGGGAAAACGGGGTACGGTTACGATAAATTACTATAGCCTGGATGATCTTGACAGACTTCTGGAAATTTTAGGCTAGAAGACCAGGCCCGCTGTAATGTGTCTATTTTTTTTGAATTCACGTGAAATACTTGCAAGACGAATAGTAAGAGCATAAAATAAATCTCATGACAAAAAAGCGCCTCCTCCTTTTATCAGTTTCCATTACTTTCATTATTGCCACTTTCCTTTCATGGGAGCCGTTAGCCAGCCGATTGATCCTTAGCATGGCAAATCGGTACTGTGTGAACCACTTTGGGGCCCCTCTTCAAACCCAGGGGATCCATAGGGAGAATGGTTTTTGGGTAGTGGATTGCCCCACTCTGATTCGTGAGGACGTTTCGCTGGATGCGGATAAATTACTGGTTAAATTCAGTCTCCAGCCTTTTACAGGCGATGCTGCCCTTGAAATTGCGGTCTATAATTCCCGAATTCAAATCCCCAATGAAACCGCAGATTTGGAGATGGTGGTTGAAAACATCATACCGCAAAGCGTTCCCCTCTGGTTTTTAAGTTTAAGCAGCCGCTTTGACATTTATAACGGAGAAGTGAGCTGGAAAAATGTTGAAAGAGGGACCGAGAAGGCCTTTTTTCAATTGCATGCCGAGGCAGTCGGTGAAAAAAAACTAGCAGATTTAGATCTTTACTTAGGTGAGATTACCGATCATCGCAATCACTTTCATTTCCATGTGAATCGGGAAATCGGCCAGCCCCTTCAATCCGGCTTGTCGTTCGATCATGTGGAATGCGGTAAAATTATAAGGGCATTAGAGGCCTTTGGCCATTCCTCAAGGGGCTGGCAAATCACGGGCGGCGCTATTGATGGCAGAATTGAGTTGTTTTTTCCTGAAGATGCCTCTCCCTATACTATCGGTAAAGCTGTGCTTAGCAATGTGGCTTTTGAGCATCCTCAAACGCAATTTTCCGGCAGTTTGGGAGAAGCTCTGCTGGATCTGCAGGCAGAGAAAAATTCCAAAAAGTTTCCAAGCCTTATTGGTCGTTTAGAGATCGTAAAGGATGCGGCTCTTGCTTTTAAAAAAGCCGGTAATACTTTTTGGAAGGTGTCCGATCTTAAAGGCGGCATTTATTTTCATCCCCAAAGGTCGATCACCATGAAGTTGAAGGGGGGTTGCAAGCACCATCAAAAGTTTTTTGATTTGCTGGTGGATGGGCACGCTCAAGTCGTGGCATCTAAAGAAACCTCACTTGATTTAAGCGTGAAATTAATTTCTGCCGATCAATCGCAGGCAGCAGCGACCTTTAGCGCAAAAAAAATGGGGCCGCATAAACACGAGGCGCATGTTGGCTTAATTAACGTCGGGCCGGAAGAGATTCGTTTTGTCCAGGAAGCCTTTACAAGATACGCTCCTCAGTGGAAGGAACTGACAATTCACGACGGGTATCTTGATGCTTACGGAGTCGCTTCTATGGAGGGCCTTAGACTATCGGCGTTAAGCATCGAAGAAATTAAAACACGGGGAATGCATGTAGATTTTATGCCATGGGACATGTCCGTTAGAGTCGGAAAAACGGATGGAAAGTTTTCCATTAATCTTTTTGAAAACAATCCCCTTAAGACTTTAAATGCCAAAATTTCTGTATGGAATGCGGATTTGATGGCCATTCATAGCGGGGGGATCCCCCTCTCTTTCCACGACATCCAAACCTCCCTCGTGGTAAAAGAGGGGGTTTTGCAAAAATCTGAAATGACGGGTGTGTTTGCCGGTCTTCAAGGCACCATTATGGTGGATTGGCGATTGAAAAAAGAAGCGTTCCATTTAAGCTTTAAAGGTCCTCTCAGAAATATCGCTCCTTTTGTGCCTTTGTCAATGCGTCATAGTATTCTAGGGACTTTTGCAAATGAAGAACTCTTGATGAATGCCGGAGTCGCTTTAGTCGATGAGGGGTTGAGGGTTAAGGGAAGCCTTCAGGTTTTCAAGGAGGGGTCTGAACGGCAAAAAGAAATTTCCTTTGGATTCGATCTTGAAAAAAGCTCCGAAAAATTATGGAAAAAGTGGCCGGCAGACGATCTGGCTTTATCTTATTGGCAACAGGCCGGAAAGGAAGTGCTGCAAACAATATTACCACCCTCAGCTGCGCCTGCGGTGCTGTTTGAATCGAACTGGATTCAAAATGAAATAGGAATTGCAGGAATGGTGCTTCGAAAAGGGTGGTTTCAATGTGCTTCCTTGCCGTTACAAACCTACATATCCCCCTTTCTATTTCCTAAAGGGCAGATGCAACTTTCCGGTACGGGTTCTTTCAGGGGGTATTTTAATCATAAGCGCTTGGCAGTGGAGTATGATGCTGAGGATGTCGTCTTGGAAAATTCCTTCGCGGCCATTATTGCCGGACGCATTTCTGGAAACAAGACACCCTATAGAGCTCCTGCGGTACATTATTTTGATTTGGAAACCGGCCGCCATTTTGGATCTTTACCCCTCTTTAATGCTGTTTACAAGGAAAAGTACAGCGGCCTGGATTTTGTAAAGACCGAAGCATGCGTGACTTTGGAAGGGCCTCATGTATATTTTTCTCATTTAAAAACGCAGTGCGGGGGCGTCGATTTATCCGGAGAAGTCAGTATTGATTTTGGCCTGCCTGATGACGGTATCTTTGATGTGGCCATTCATACGGAATCCATCAAAGGAAAAGTCTCACAGGCTTTGGCCCTTTTGCGTACCTTCAATGCGGATCCTTTTTTCTTGCATATCCCTGCAGAAGGGCAGATTTCTTTGGCTGAGGAGGGCGCCAATCTTCATTTTGCGTTTAGCCCCCAGGATTTCCGTTTTGAAGCCGATGTAAAAGGCGCGATTTCCAACGCTAGTATGGAATCTTCTCTTTTTAAAATGGAGAATGCTGTGTTCCAATTTGCCTACAATCACGAGAAGGGGTTTCTGGAGTTCAATAATATCCATGCGCAATTGCTTTCTTTGGGGGCAAGTACAGGTTCTTATCAGTTAGTGGGTGATCATATTCGCTTCGATGATTTTAGAAAAAAAAGGGCTTCATTTGATTTTTGGGTAAGTGATAAGACAAGGGATCAGATCCGCTTTGTCGGGGCGGCATCCGCCCTGCCAGGAAACGCAGATTTGATTGATGTAAAGTTAAATCAGGAACTTTCCCATATCGGCAATGTCCACCCGGCAGATTTTCAATTGCATTTGAGAAATTGGCTGGACGTTGCCGACTTTCGTTTGGCACTAAACTTGGACATGCCGAGTTTCAAAGATTTTTGTCTTTCAGGAGTTGGACTGTGGCCTGAAAAAATTGCTAAAGAAATTAAAGCGATTGATAAAGCTGAAGGGGAGGCGCGGATCGAAGTGCGTTATGATGACCAAACCAAAAGTCTTGCCTACCACTTAAGCGGTGATCGTTTGATTTTTGGGCCTTATCTATGTCAATCCCTTTATCTGGATGGCGCAAAGCAAGGGGATCTTTTTACCATTCGTAGCTTAAAAGTAGATAATAAAAAACTCGCTGGCCAATTTACCAAAAATAAAGGGGGGTGGGACGTTAAGGGATTGACTTTCGAAAACGGAAACATCTTGAATGTCACATTGGATGGTACGATTCTAGATAGGGAAAGTTCGTTATCAGCTCGCGTCCGACACATCACGATTGACCTGGCCGAGTTGCGCGGTTCCCCGGAAATTGAGCAGTGCATGGTGAGTTGTCGCCCTCATGGCAAGTTGGTAGGGAATGGAGAAATGAAGTTTGATTGGGGCAAGGGGGGATCGGGATGGCGGGTCGATGCCATTTTGGATACAGCTTTAACGAATTGGGATATGAAAGGAATTCATTTCCAGGACGTTAAAAATGTGTCCTTCCACTTTATTTCCGATCAAGGCTTGACCGTTAGAAACCTTGAAGCATCAATGATCGACCCCATTGCAAAAAATGCCTTCGCACACATTAAAATTGAGAAAATGGATGCGGAATTTGCTTCCGGAGAAGTGATTTTTGACGACTTAAAATTTCAGGTCCCTGCCCATCAGCTGCCCCGCTTTACCGATCAGATGACGCACAGCTTTCCTGCATTATTCACCCCAGCGATTGGAGAAGTGGTGCGTAATTGTAAGCTGGAAGGGAAATTAGAAGGGGTTGTGCAGTATGAATTAAGCCCCCCTTATGCGGCGATGAAAATGACGCTTCAGGATGGGCGTTATCATTTTTTGAACAGCGAACATGATTTGAGCCAATGTACCATGGAGTACGATCCTTTCGAATTGAAAGTGGTTTCCAAGTATCTACTAGGAGAAAAAAATGTATGGCTCTACTCTCGTTCCTCTTCCCCCACGTTAACGCATGGGGAATTGGTGATCACCGATTCTTCACCGGAGCAATTGAGCCGCCCTTTAGGAGAAGAGTCACTTTATGTGAATTGGGAACACAATGCCGAGGCAGGGCTTTCGATTTTAAAAGCCGAAGGGAGCTATCAAGGCATTAGCATCGACCTGGAGCGGGATCCGGGTTTAGCACCCTCGCAAGAAGCGATCCATTTGGTAGGGACAGTGGCGATTAACGCCGCCAAGGCGCATCGATTTTTTCCTGAGGTTATGGCGCATAAAATTCTCGAGTGGCGCGCCGGTGACGGCTATTTTCTAAGAGGAAAGTGGCGCCTTAGAAAAAGTGCAGCTGAAGATTATTCCCAAAAACTGCACTTTACAGGCTTGTTGCAGGGAGACCGATTTCAATTGCGAGGCTATCAATTCGACTCCCTTTACGCGCACCTCGATTACACGCCTGCGGCGATTAAAGTAAAGGAGTTGAAGGGACAAGATGTTTCGGGAGAGCTCAATGTGGAGAAAATTGATTTTTTCCAAGCTGAGAACGGTCAGTGGGTATTTATCATGCCTACTCTAAAAGTGTCAAAATTTCGTCCTTGCCTGCTGCAGGAAGTCGGAATGCCGACCCCTCAAGTTTCCAAGCCTTTAATTATTCAATCTCTGGTACTCAGCGGATGTCAGGGATCACTTTCTGACACCCAGAGCATTGTAGGCCAGGGAACACTTAATTTTACAAATCGTTCGAAAAAACTTTTGCAAAATACGATCTTTCATATACCGGCCGACATCCTTTCGCGCATTGGACTCGATCTGTCAGTCCTCACCCCTGTTTCCGGCACAATCACTTACCAAATCAGAGATGGAAAGGTCTTTTTAACCAAATTAAAAGACGTTTATAGTGAAGGAAAGATATCGAAATTTAATCTTCTTCAAGCGTCTAATGCTCCTTCTTACATGGATTTTGATGGCCGACTTAACGTACAGGTCCGAATGCGGCAGCATAATCTCTTATTTAAATTAGCCGAGCTGTTCACAGTAAGAATTCAGGGAACCCTGGCGCACCCTCTCTATGCTTTAAATAAACAGCGTAAAGAAAATTCTCGATAGACCGTAAAATTTTAATTTGATATTTATCGGTTAAACAAGGGAGGCCTTATTTATGGCTATCAATCGTACTTTTTTATTTGTTGAAGGAATTATTTTTCTACTTTTAGGCTTTTTTGCTATTGCACAGCCTTATATAACCACATTGGCATTCGAATTTATTTTGGGTGTAACATTGGTTATTGCCGGATTGGTGCAAGGGTTTCGTGCCCTATCGAACATTAGAGAAGAAAGTTCCATTACTTTATTAATTGCGGCAGCATTTGCATTAGTCGCCGGTATTTTGTTCCTTACTTATCCGTTGACAGGAGTTTTAACCCTCACGCTGCTTGTCGTAGCCTACTTGGTTGTAGACGGCATTTCAAAGATTGTCAACGGCTTTCAATTCAGAGAACTCAAAGGATGGGGCTGGTTGGCTTTCTCAGGATTTATTTCCTTGGTGTTGGCTGCATTGATCTACCAGGCATGGCCTGTTAGTGCTACTTGGGTGATCGGCCTATATCTGGGCATCTATTGGATCTTTTTAGGGGTCGCCTTAATCACGATTGCTTACAATTTAAAAAGAATTTTTAGACGTCCTACTTAGTAGGTATCGAGACCACGAAAGAACTTCTTTCGTGGTCTTCTTTCGAGCGAGCTTTATTCAGTCATTTGAGCAAAAGCCTAAATTCTGCTATTCTTGATGTTTCAAACTCATGAAACATGTTTTTTTAAAGCTTATTTTTTTATTTGCGGCTTGTTTAGCGGGGGCATTTGCCATTTGCGCCCTCGATTCCAAGCCCCCCTTTGAAGTTCCTGCAATCGTGGCCTCTCTGCCTTACCAAAATCCGGAGCCGACTTCGGAAGAGCAGAGTCTCCTGGATAGATTATGCAGTCAACCCTTTGAATATTTAGGGGAGGGAGGGCAATGCTATGCGTTTTCAAGCAGCGATGGAAAGTACGTATTGAAAGTCTTGAAATATCAAAAATTGCTTCCGTCAAGGTGGGTAACAGCTCTGCCGGAATGGCCCGGGATCACCCCTTATCGGGTTGATCATATCTTACGTAAGCAAAAGAAATTGCAGGCTGTTTTCGAAGGGCATCATCTTGCATATCACCATTTGAAGGAAGAAAGCAGTCTGCACTATATCCAGCTTAAGCCTTCCCATCAAGGCAGGGTGGTCACCTTAATCGATAAGAACGGAAAGCAACAAACGGCAGACTTGGGGGAGAGTGTGTTTTTCCTGCAGGAAAAAGGGGAGATATTGAGCCGCTTAATGGAACGTTGCCTGCAAGAAGGGCGCACCGATCAAGCGAAAGGCATGATTTGCCAAGTCATTGATCTTTATCTCTCTGAGCATCTGAAAGGGATTGGAGATCAAGATTTTGGCATTATGCATAATATCGGTTTTGTCGATGGCCGCCCACTCCATCTGGATGTCGGGAAATTAGTGTATTCAGAGGGTTTTAAGCATCCGCTGCATTACCGCAATTATTTATTTCATGTGAGTGAAAAAATTAATACCTGGATCGATCGACATTACCCGCTATACAGTGAAGAACTGTCTGCAGCGGCTGCTGCCCACTTGGCGTTTATCACGGAGCAAGGCGTTTTATGAAAAAATTGTTTTTTATTTTCTTGCTGGCTTTATGCGGCTCTGTAAGCGCGGCATTTTTTTGGAAGGCACCTCATCCGGTGGAAGAATGCGCACAAATGTTCGCTTCGGGAACGTACACCGCCTACCGGCAACAACTTGTAACATTTTGTGTGCAGCACCCCTGTTATTCCAACGTGCCCCCATTCAAGGCTTTTTCGGAAGATCCGGATCGATTTAACCACCAAGATTTTCTTAATGAGCTACGGGAATTGATTGATCAAAGCAAAACGGCAGAAAGCGAGGCCTTTTTAAAGGACCTATTGATCTGGGTGTATACCGGAGTGGATCTAAACCAAGAAATGCAAACTTTTCTGTTCAGTCACTGCCCCGAGCCGGATCAAAACCTTTTGGCATATTTGTCGCAAATGCAAAAAAAGTTGCGGCAAGAAGGGAAATTTGAAGGTACGCACTTCGAGTCGCCACTTAAGGACTATCTATTGCAAGGGAATCTGCCCTCTCGGTATTTCTTTCTGCCCCAGGGAATTCCGGTCATTCGTATGGGGCAGCCCTTAATCGACACCCGGCGCTATCCTTGGAAGGAATTGAAGCCCTCTCCTGAATTTGAGGCTTTTTTAAATGTTCAGCCCACGCATCTCTATGTTAATTTAATGAAGCGTAAGGGAACTGAAAGTCCAGAGACTCGTGCCTTGGAGCAGCTCGAAAATGTTTACGTCGTGACCTTGGATAAAGATTCAGCCTTTTATTGGCAAAGAAAAGAAGCGTTTCCCGATATAATCAATAGTGCCGAATTTAAAGCCATTTTCTTAAAGATGCTTGAAGGGAGTAATTTCTATTGGTCATCCTATTTAAAAAACCATAAGTGGAAATCGACTCTTCAACAGATCTTAGAAGATGTCCATGAACGCTATTTTCCTCACCAAACCGAGCTCAATGCGGATGAAAGGCGCGATTTTATTGAACTGTCATACCTATTGATATTGGATAAACTGGTGGAAACGTTACGTCCGGCTTCTGTGAATATCACCTGTAAATTTGGCATGGACAGAGGGCCTTCTCTACTGGTTTTATGGATGATGCATCACAAACAAGGTAGCGTGCAAGAAATTGCCGCAAAGCTATTGACACCGCCTTTACTTATCCACAATCGCGCCAGCCATACCTCTCGTATCGAACGTTTTATTGCCGCCGCCACCAGGATGAACCACCATGAATAGAACGACCCCTCTCATTTGTTTAGGAGCGACAGCTTTGGTCCTGACAGGAGCCTTGTTCACTTCTCATCGTCTGCAGTATCGCGCCACCGACGGTTTTTCTGCCGATTATATTGAATTCGCGTTTCCCTTTCGTCCAGATTGGCAGATTCCTAAGGAGAAAGCAGAACCCCAAGAATTGCTGGCCCAGTCGTTTTCCTATTTGGGAAAAGGGGCGCGCTCTTACGCCTTTTTAGGGGAAGATGGCAAAACAGTGCTGAAATTCTTTAAATACAGATACCACCAACCCCATTGGATGGTGCGTTATTTGCCCGATTTCCCTCCCTTTAATTACTTGCGACAAAAAAAAATCGGCAAGGTCTCTCTTGAAACAGTCTTAAATGGCTATGGCATTGCCTATAGCCAAGATCCTGAGGGGACGGCCCTGCTCCACATTCACCTCAATGAAACCGCAGGGGTTTATCCCCCCGTGACTGTTTTTGATAAACAGGGTAAGGCGCATCTGATCGATTTGGACCGTACCCGCTTCGTCCTCCAGAAAAAAGTGCAGGAGGCAGAAGATCTGATCGGTGAGCTCCTAGTGGAAGGCAATGTGGAAGAAGCTAAAAAGCGGATCGGACAAATTTTTGACCTATATTTGTCCCATTACCGGCAGGGGCTGTGCGATTTAGGAGTCGGCATTTTACGCAATAACGGTTTTGACGGGGAAAAAGCCGTCCATTTTGATGTGGGAAAACTGACGCGGGATGAAAGTGTTCGGCAGCTTGCGGCTACCGAGCAAAGAATTGTACGCATGGCTAAAAAGATCGAGTTTTGGCTGCGGATAAACTACCCCGCGCACCATGATGCCCTTGTTTCCGATTTGCAAGAAAAATTATTTAATCTCTATGGAGTCTCGCATGACCTTTCGTGATCGCAAATGGGCCGGCCGTTTGGTCTGGGTAGTGTTAGCCGCAGCGCTCCTATTCTTTTCCAGTCGCGTGTATTATCGCCTCACGGATGATTTTCGCCTGGCCAACATCACCTTTGAAATGCCCGCTAATCCTGAATGGGACATTCCCTCTTTGTCCTTACCGGAACAGCACCTGATGCGCCTGATCCTTGAGCAGCCCTTTTCTTATATCGGAAAGGGGGGACAGTCGTACGTCTTTGCAAGCGCAGACGGTCAATACGTGATCAAGTTTTTTAAGTTTAAACATCTAAGGCCGAATTGGTTAGTAGAAGCGTTGCCGGAAATCGGTTTTTTAAAAGAGTACAAGGAAAGCAACATTGCGCGTAAAAAGCGTTTGATCCAAGGGGTTTTTTCCGGCTACCGGGTAGCTTATGAAAAACATCGCAGTGAAAGCGGCATCCTATTCCTTAAATTGAATCCGCAAGCGGGGATCTATGTCACGTTACATGATAAGTTGGGAAGAAAGCATCACGTTAATTTAGAAAAAATCCCCTTTATCATTCAAGAAAAGGCCCGCCCTACGCGCGATATCATTGAAGCGGCCCTAAATGTAGGAGATCTGGCGCTGGTCAAACAGCGCATGCGACAAATTGTGGCACTGTACCACGCCGAATATACCAAAGGGATCGTCGATCGGGATCATGGAATTTTACACAACACCGGCTTTGTCGGGGAAAAACCGATCCATTTGGATGTGGGTAAAGTGTCTGCTAGACCTGAAATCAATCAACCAGAAAATCGACGGGCAGATCTAGAGATTGTCTACCAAAGGTACACGGGGTGGCTAAAGAATCATTATCCTCATTATTACGAGGAATTAGCGGCCGATTTCCATGCGGCAATTGAATAGGCTGTTAGAGGCCTGCTCTTCCGTTCTTTATCCTGCATTTTGCTTGCATTGCGACTCTTCTTTGGAGTCCGGGTCGTCCTTGCTTTGCGCCAATTGCCAAATCTCTTTGGAGTGGATCGAACCTGCCGAGAGATGCCGCTACTGTTGTTCAGCCGATATTTCCCCTAAGCTGCGTATTTGTTCCCGTTGCCTGCAAAAGTCCCCGGTTTTTCATCGGGTCTCTGCAGCCTTTGATGAACAAGGCGCCGCGCGCGCTTTACTCTATTCCCTTAAAAGAGGTAACGCCTATCTGGCAAAGGGCGCAGCCGCTTATATGGCCTGGCAGTGGGGCCGTTTGGAATGGCCCCTACCTGACGCCATTGTGCCTATACCCACCTCGTTATCACGTTGGTTGCAACAGGGCTATAACCCAAGAGCCCTATTAGCTCAGGAATTGGGTAAAATCTTAGGGGTTCCGGTGCTTAAATTGATCAAGCGCGTATCCGCTCAGACAGAGGCGCCTTTATTTGAGCGTTGCACTAAAAATATTTTCCAAGAAAAAAAATTGCTGCTGGTGGATGATGTCTGGATTTACGGCCGTACCATGAATGCCGGTGCCGAGGCTTTGCTCGACTATGGCCCGGCCAAAATTTACGGCCTGACATTTTGCCGCGGAATGGATTGAGTCAAAAGTCAACTTAATTTCACGTTTGCGTTGTTAAGGAATCTGCCTACAACGGCTTCCTCTCCTATGGGTGACATCCAGCTGCTTTCTTTATCAATACCTGCTTTATTGTTAGTAAAGGTCTCCATCAAGAATTCGCGAATTTCTTTTTTTTGTTCGACGTTGAGTTTCCATTTTTCGCTTAGTTCTATTGTTTTGTTTAATTTATCATTAAGGTCTGCGCCTAAATTGATTGGTTTATCGGCTCCATCGTTACCAAGAGCGCTTAATGAAGGCTTTAGGCTTTGCTGAATGAGGGATTTTAGTTTTGTTTCAAAACCTTCATCCTCATTTGTCATATTCAACAGTTCGATCGCATCTCTTGCGTAGAGTACTGCTTCCTCGCTCTTGCCTTGTGCCTTAAGGAAGATGTCGAAAAGTTTCGGGTTTTTGGCCACCGCGACAGGAGATAATGGGCTGCTTCGAAAGGCCTCATGGATTTTTTTCTCTGCATCCGTCATCTGTAACTCTAATGTGCCTAAGTTCAATTCGTGGGCATGGATAATGGACTGATTGGGTTCTGTTTTGGTTTTTGGCTTAAAAAACCCCTTCAGGGTGGTAAGTATTTCTTTAGGAGTATCTTTTAATGTTTTGACTGAATTTAACATGTATTGAACCGCCATTTTGTCCCCTAGGATTTTAGCATAAGAATTAACTTTAGGTGTGATGACTTTGACGGATCTGTTTACGGTATCTGTCAGAGATTGGAGGGCCTGGCTGGCAGCTTTTTCCACCTTTCCTGCCATTTTAGTTATATTATCAGGGATTTTCTTGGCGGCAGATGCTATTGACTCCATTCCCTTTATTGAATTGGGCACGGAAATTATCAATTAATTTTCAAAATACATAATTATATTATATAAAATTTTTTATTATGAGAAAAATTTAAAATTGACAATCATATGTAATATCTTTTAATTTAAGGTTTTATGAGACTTTAGGTTATTACTATGCTAGACATTCTTGCCATCGGCTCCCACCCCGACGACATTGAGTTTGCTTGCGGCGGCATTTTAGCGCGTATGGCAGCTAAAGGAAAATCGATTGTCATGGCGGATTTAACTCTGGGGGAAAAGGGGACAAACGGCACCCCCGAGGCGCGCCGCCAGGAGGCGTTATCTGCTGCCAAGATCATTGACGCCGAGCGGGTTTTTTTAGACTTTAAAGATTGTGAACTTATTGATTCATACGAGGGACGTTTAAAAATTGTGACCCTCATTCGAAAATATAAACCCCGTTTGGTGCTGGCGCCACTTTGGAAAGGGGAACAAAATCATCCCGATCATTTGGCAACCGGCCTGATGGCTCGCTATGCTTGCCGCTATGCGCGCTTCGCAAAAATTTTGCCCGAGCTTCCAATTCATCGCGTAGAAGGCATCTTGCATTACCCCCACCCTGCCTTTGAGGCCGTAGATTTCGTGATGGATGTGACATCTTATGTGCAGACGTGGACCAAAATGATCCGCTGCCATGAGTCTCAGATGATGACCCTGCCATACGAACCGTTGCATCTGAGTGTAGCCGCTAAGCTCGGTTATATGATAGGGGTCCCTTATGCCCAAGGATTGGTAAAAGGTCAGCCGATCGTAATCGATGATCTGATGCATGTGGCTCAAGGAGCGCGCGAAATTTGAAAATCGGCATTGTCTGTTATCCCTCTGTTGGAGGAAGCGGCGTGGTGGCTACGGAACTTGGGCATGAGCTTGCCTTGCGGGGCCATGAAGTGCATTTTATTACTTATGAAGTTCCTTTCAGGCTGCGCACGGAAGAGCGCAACATTTTTTTCCACCAGGTGGAAATCAATCGCTACGATTTATTCAAGTATCCGGCATATGCGCTACCGCTAGCAGTAAAAATAGCCGCGGTTTCCAAAGAGTTTCAGTTGGATATCGTGCATGCGCACTATGCCATTCCCCATGCCACCAGCGCTTATTTGGCCGGGCAGATTTTAGGCGCAAAACGGCCAAAAGTGATCACGACTTTGCATGGTACAGATATCACTCTGGTCGGCAAAGATCCGGCCTATTTTGAAATCGTCAAATTCAGCATTGAACAAAGCGATGCCATCACCTGTGTTTCACAAAAGCTTTGCAACCAGACCCGCAACTCGTTTGGCATACAGAAAGAAATTGATGTGATCTATAACTTTTTTATTCCGCAGAAAAAGTGCTGTGATAAAAAACCGTTAAGATCCAAGTTTGTCGATGGAAAGGAAAAACTCCTGGTACACGCTTCGAATTTCAGAGATGTCAAACGGCCCGCAGATGTGCTTGCAATCTTCCAAAAAGTGCGTCGTTCTGTTCCTTCAAAATTGATGTTGGTGGGCACAGGAAAGGGGCTTGATCCCATCAAAGGAATGGTGCAAGAGGCGGGCTTGGAAAATGAGGTGATTTTTGTGGGGAAAAATATCCGCATCGATTCCTTTGTTGCAAGTGCTGATCTATTTTTGCTGCCCAGCTCTCAGGAAAGTTTTGGATTAGCAGCGTTGGAGGCAATGGCTTATGGAGTTCCGGTCATTGCAAGTAATGTAGGGGGGCTTCCCGAGTTGATCCAGGATGGAGAGAACGGCTACCTTTTTCCTGTGGGAGCCGTCGAATCGATGGCAGAGGCGGCCATCAAATTGCTAAAGAGTCCTAGGTTATACGCAGATTTTAGCGCTTCTGCAAAAAGACGAGCCAACGCATCATTTTCCGTTGATGCGATTTTACCTCAATATATCGCTTTATATCAGCGCACTATGCGCTGATATTTCTTTCGACCATGTGGATTTGGCGCCGCAGGGTTTCATTGGAAGCCACCTTCTTTTCAATGCTTTTGCAAGCATGAAGGATTGTGGAGTGTGTTTTCCCAAAGGAATCGCTTAAAGTCTGAAGAGTACCACTGATCATTTTGCAGGCTAAGTACATGGCCACTTGACGCGGCAGTGCAATCTCTTTAGTACGTGAAGACCCTTTTAAATCACTGACCCTGACTTGGAACACCGCAGCCACACTTTTAAAAATCTGTTCGATCGAGATTTTTAATTTAGGGGCGTGCTGCAACATTTCCCGCAGCGTTTTTTCCACCAGTTCTTCGGTTATTTTTAGATCGAGGAGGCGACAGTGAGCACTTAAACGATTGATAGCGCCTTCTAATTGGCGCACATTGTGATAAATGTGTTCGGCGATATAGAAAGCGACTTCCTGAGGGAGGTCAAGTCCTTTCTGATTTGCTTTATGCTGGAGAATGGCAACTCTCGTTTCCAGTTCCGGAATGCCGACGTGTGCGACCAGGCCCCATTCCATGCGCGCAACCATGCGCTCTGAAAGGTTTAACTGGTTAGGGGGTTTATCACTGGTAATAACGATCTGTTTGTTTTGATTGATTAAAGTCTCAAACGTATTGCAAAATTCTTCTTCAAAATTCAAGCGGTTTTGTAGGAATTGGATATCATCGACCAGCAAGACATCGACACTGGAGCGGTAAAACTTTTTCATTTGATCGATGGACTTGTTACGAAGGCTGTCGACCAGGTCATTGATGAAGGCTTCTGTGGTGATGCATTGCACCTTCAGTTTTTTGTTGTGTTCACGGATGTGATGGCCGATGCTATGCAGCAGGTGCGTCTTTCCTAAGCCCACGCCGCCGTGAATAAAGAGGGGGTTGTACGATTGTCCGGGCCTCGCTGCCACTCCCATGGCCGCTGATTTTACAAACTGGTTCGACGGACCTTCAATGAACGTTTCAAAACGGTAATTATGATTGAGGCGGACTTCTTGGTTGGCAAGACTTTCTTTTGTTTCGATTTCGGTGAGGGTGGGGGACGGTTCAAATGAAGTTTCTTTGACGGCGGCTCTGCGGGCGATCACAAAATTAATGGCCGGTTCCCCTTTCCCATTGACAGGTAGAAAGGCGCATAGGTCTTTTTTATAATTCGATAATAGATATTCTTTAACAAAGATATTCGGTATTTCGAGAGTAATTTCTTCGGGGGAATTTTCTAGTACTTTAATTGGTTCGAACCAGTTGCCATAGGCTGTCGCCGAACACCTTTTTTTGATGAATTCCAAAAAGCCAAGCCAGGAATTTGTTATGTCGCATACAGTCATTAGTCTTGAGTCCTTAGTTATGAACAACGTTTCCACAGCGTATTCTGGAGCTGTTCTGACAAGAAAATCTAACATGAGGAAGTTTAGCCTGCAAGCACTTTATCCGCTTTGATTTTCAGTTTAGCAATAACTCCTTGAAACTTAAAAACGAAGATTCAAAAAAATATTGATAATTTTTTAAGGGATGACCGCGTGGGATTTAAAGAACTATCCCTAAGCTATCTATGATTATTTCTCCCTTCAAGGCGAATTTAACATGCTGAATTATAATGGTTTAAATATTATGAGCTAAACGCTTGGGTCTTGAAATCTTAAAGAAAGGTTTTCCTGAAAATTCTTGGGGCTCGAATAAGTTTTATATAGATAATATAATTTTATATATTTAATCGGTCGCTTAAAAAGAATTAATTAGTTGATGTCAGTCAAAAGTTAACTTGCTTCAAATGGGAAAATGTGTTAATCTATAACTTCCCTTTTAGGGGATTTTACCCAGGATCTTATGTCTGAGTCTCAGTCCCAGGTAGGTTATTCGCAGTTTAGCCCCATTCGGTCGTTACTTTGGCCGATTTACCGGCACGAGTTGAAAAAACTCATCCCAATGCTGGTAATGTTTTTTCTTATTACATTTAATTACAATGTGCTCCGCACCATGAAGGACACATTGGTCGTCACGGCCGAATCCTCCGGAGCGGAAGTGATTCCGTTCATTAAAGTTTGGGTGATGTTCCCTGGTTCTGTACTAATGACGTTCATTTTCACGCGCCTCACAAATCGTTACAATCGTGAGATGGTGTTCTATGTGATGATGTCGATATTTCTAGTCTACTTCTTTCTTTTTGCCTTCTTTCTGTATCCTTATCGTGAATTATTCCATCCGAATGAAGCGGCAAATGCCCTTCAGCAAATTCTTCCGCCGGGCTGTAAAGGGTTGATTGCGATGTTCCGCAACTGGACGTTCACCATTTTCTATGTCATGTCGGAATTATGGGGCAATATCGTCTTATTCCTGTTGTTTTGGGGCTTTGCAAACCAGGTGACAAAGCTTGACGAAGCTAAACGATTTTACGGCTTATTTGGTTTCGGCGCCAATTTTTCGGGGATCATTGCCGGTGTCGTTTCCGTTTATTTATCGACAAAAGCCTTCAATCCCCATTTGTTTTTAGGGACAAATGCCTGGGAGCAATCGATGTTGTTATTGCTGAGTCTGGTGTTGCTATCGGGAGTGGCCGCTGTCGTTCTTTTTCGCTGGCTGCACCAAAGCGTGCTTAGCGATCCGGCGCATCATGTAAAGGAAAATTCCCAGGAAGGATGGGTCGTGAAAGGAAAAATGTCGCTTAGCGAAAACTTTTCCTACCTTTTGAAGTCCCGTTATCTTTTGTATATTACGGTAATTGTTGTTGCTTATAACATAGCCATCAATCTGGTAGAAGTCGTTTGGAAGGATCAAGTCAGAGAGCTCTATCCAAATCCACAAGAATATAATCTTTATATTAACCAAGTGTCAGCCATCATCGGCACGTTGGCCACGTTTGCCTCTTTAGTGGTCTCGGGAAATTCCTTGAGAAAATTCGGTTGGACGTTTACAGCCATGCTGACGCCCATTGTCTTAATGCTGACCAGTGTGGCCTTCTTTGGCTTGTATTTCGTAAAAGCGGACTTACCAAGTGTCCTCTTGTCTTTTTCAGGCCTTAGCCCCATCGCTTTGATTGTCTTTGCGGGATCTGCGCAAAATGTATTAAGCCGCGGAGCAAAATATACCGTATTTGACGCTACTAAGGAAATGGCATTTGTTCCGATTAGCAACGAATCTAAAGTAAAAGGGAAGGCTGCAATTGACGGCGTTTGCAATCGCCTAGGTAAATCGGGTGGATCGATGATCCATCAAAGCTTATTAATTGTTTTTAGTTCATTTAGTGCGTCTGCCCCTTATGTCGCTGCTATCCTCTTCTTTATCATCCTTTTATGGATGTTT
Source organism: Waddlia sp. (assembly GCA_041738095.1). Lineage (GTDB taxonomy): Bacteria > Chlamydiota > Chlamydiia > Chlamydiales > Waddliaceae > JTS-AC334. The sequence goes on along the minus strand of JBGSQP010000026.1, from coordinate 68,659 downwards.
GCTGTCCGTCTTTTAGGACGTGAATTCAATCTCGTAACGTCCTCTGTTGATGCGCAGTCAGCTCCGGCAGAAGCGTCATTTGCAAGGGATTCTGTTTTATCGGAACAGCCAGCTGTTTAAGTTTTCTCTGGAAATAAATGCTGTATTATGTTATAATTTTAGTTTAAATTTTTAAGAAAAATGCATTTTAATTTAATTAAAAGGTACAAATAAAAACAATGAATCAATCTTTATCTCAAGAGTTTGGCACCCTTCGATCTTTCTTTTGGCCCATTCATCGCTATGAAGTTCGAAAAGTCGTGCCGATGCTACTGATCATGTTCCTCATCTGTTTCAATTATAGTATCCTGCGATGCATTAAAGATTCAGTGGTTGTCACGGCTTGCGGTGCGGAAGCTGTGCCCTTTATTAAAGTGTGGGCCGTTTTGCCGATGGCTATTCTACTCACGTTTATTTTTACAAAGTTGAGCAATCGCTTCAGTCAAGAGAGAGTGTTTTACATTACCATCTCAGGTTTTCTATTGTTTTATGCCCTTTTTGCTTTTATTTTATACCCGATGTCTGATGCCGTGCATCCACATGCTCTTGCCGATCGAATGGAAGGCGTTCTCCCTAGGGGATTTTACGGACTGGTCGCTATGTGCCGCTATTGGTCGTTTTCCCTTTTTTACGCGTTGGCAGAGCTTTGGAGCAGCATTGTATTGACAGTTCTGTTTTGGGGATTTGCAAATGAAATCACCAAAATCCATGAAGCCAAACGATTCTATGCCGTTTTAACTATCGGTTCAAATTTTGCTGCGACCGTTGCCGGCCAAGCCGCCAACAGTTTTTCTGTAGGCAGCGTATTTAATCCGAATCTACATTTTGGTAAAACTGCCTTTGAGCAAACGCTCATGATCTCCATGGCCGTCATTATTGTGTCAGGCATTGCGATCATTGCGATTTTTCGTTGGATGAATCGTTATGTTCTGATCGATGCCGAGTTCGAAGAACTGCATGGCACACGCAGAGAGTATAAGAAGAAAAAGAAAATGTCGGTGCGCGAGAGTTTTTCACATCTGTCGAATTCAAAATACTTGGTGTGCATCGCTGTTCTGGTTGTGGCCTATAATTTAGGCATCAATTTGGTGGAAGTGATTTGGAAAAACCAGTTGAGGGAAGTCTATACTTCTCCTTCCGAGTACTACCATTTTATGAATAATCTAACGACCGCCTTTGGCCTATTATCTACTATTGCCGCCTTCTTTTTAACGCGCATGATCGGAAGGTTCGGTTGGACGGCTACGGCAATGATCACACCGGCGATTATGCTGATCACCAGCTTGGGCTTCTTTGGCTTTATGATCTTTCAAGATTATTTGGATCTCTTGGCATTTACTTTGTTGGGAACAACGCCGCTTGCGATTACTGTGATGTTTGGCGCTGCCCAAAACTGCTTCAGCAAGGCTTCTAAATACTCTGTATTTGACGCAACCAAGGAGATGGCCTTTATTCCTCTGGATCATGGAATCAAACTCAAAGGAAAGGCTGCTATCGATGGCGTCGGATCCCGTTTCGGTAAGTCGGGCGGATCGATCATCCATCAAGGACTTATCGTGATCTTCGGTGGACTCGAGTCCAGCGCTCCGTTTGTTGCGACCATTCTCATGTTCGTCATAGGGCTTTGGATGGTGGCAGTTAAATCATTGGGCAAGCAGATCTCGGATCTTGTCTCTCCCGGTATACCGCTTGGTAAAGAAACCGGTAAAGAGGTGGATGCCATAGAGCAGCCGGCGACTGCATAAGTTATCCCCGGACTTTGTCCGGGTTTCTGTGACAGCCACACTTCGACACTAGACATCTTGCTTCATCCGCATGCCTAGGCCGTTGAGAACGATCAAAAATCCCCGCGCATCCTGTGTTTTTTTCTGAGTAAATGCTCTTTCACTGCATCAGCAAGTATCACAAATTCTATATCGAACACAACTCAACATTTGGAAACATGGCAAGAAGTCGCCCTACATTTGGGTCAGGCGAGGCTGGCGCCTAATCACGTCAACTGCGACTGAAGATGTGATCAGAACGTTCGGTATTAAGGTATGGGTAAGGAAATGACTTATGTAAATCAGCCAAAGGTGGTCAAAGATCGGTGGCTTTAATGCTTTCCTTGCTGATGTAGAGTTCTACTAGGGCAAGTATGCCGATAAAAATAAAGACCAAATACGCTGTGGGATAAATTGTAACGTCTAAAGTTAAGCCCAAAAAGACTAAAAATTGAAAAAAAGTGGTGGCTTTTCCGCACCAAATGGCACGGAAGCGATAAGTAGAAATTTGGCTGGTAACGAGAAGATACAGCCCGAATAGCATAACCGACATGTCTCTGCAAAGCAATGCCATCAGTTCAAAGGGGCCCAGTCTGCCTTCAGCGTAAAATAAGCCGATCAGGGTAAATATAAAAAAACGATCCATTAGAGGATCTAAAAGAGCTCCGAATTGGCTTGATTTATTATAACGTCGCGCCAGAAAGCCATCTAAGCCATCTGTTGCCATGGCTGATAATATTATAAAGGTGCGCAGAGCAATGTTTTGTTTGATAAATAGCAGGGCAAGTGGAAGCCTTAACAGGGAAAGAAAATTTGGTAAATTTATTATAGAAGCCATTTCACACTTAAATTACTAACTAGGTATTGTACCTGACATCTCAGGTTTTTCCAAGAGTGTTTTGTCTTTTGATCACAAAAATCATACAAACAAGTACAAGCAGGAATCCAAGAAAAATATGCTGGTAGGTTTGAAAAATCTGGAGGACCTGCTCTAGGTGCTGCCCAAATGCATATCCTAGAAAATAGAGAAAAGTAACCGAAATCAGACAAGCCGGAAGATCTCTGAGGATAAATAGAGAAAAGGGCATTTTTCCTAAGCCGGAGCTCATAAATAGGCAATTGCGCACTCCTCCCGGAATAAAGCGTCCTATAATAAACGTGAAAACGCCGAATTTATTGTAATAGTAGTGGAGCTTTGCAATCCGTTGCGGATTAAAAATAGGGGAAAACCATTTAATGGAATACAGTTTGGGTCCCACTAGACGACCTATCCAATACGATTCCCACGCTGCTACCCAGCAAGTAAGCAATAACCATGTAAACTGTGTGGGTGCTAAGTCCGGGCAGTAAGTGCACGTCAATGCCCCGGCTGTGATCAATACCACATCTTCGCTGATCGGGACGTTTAAACCGCCGAGCAAAATCAATAGGCAGAAAAACCAATGGGAGGTTTCAGCGTGATTAGAAGCAAACAGTAAAATAGAATCAAACATAGATAAGCTGTTAATTAAAATGTAAAAGTTATTATAAACTGTTTATTAATGAAAATACAGACTTAAATAAAATTATAAACTTAAGAGCCATAGAGAAGCTCTATGGCTCTTAGGTATACTGAAAGCTATTCACAATTTGGTTTCTGGTAACGTCGTCAGCTGCCGGATGTTGAGACCCGACTGCATTTCGCAACTTATTCAAGTGGCGTTGTTGCGGCGCCGGTTCCACCAGGCTCAAATTCAGGGCGACTCCTTGCCATATTCCTAAATGTGCATCACGTTCGTTATAGTAAACTTAGACGATGTCCTCGGCTTCTTTATAAAGTCCTTTCGTGTCCTTTTTTTCCCAGCCTTGTTTTAGATCCTGGGTTTTTTTCCCCGAAATGCCTCCAAGAAACTCTATTGCCCGTAAAAAACGTACGCGGGCGATATCTTTTCCGAGAATTTCTGCCGAGTCAAAGAGAGGGGGGCCTTGATTTTTTCCCATTAGAGCTGCAAACAATAAGGGCATCACAACTTTTTTATGATTCACGCCGCAAATTTCCGCTACATCATGCGAGGCTTTTTGAACGCCAGGTGCGGTCCATTGATTGGATTCTTCCAAATGCCAGATCATTGCCTGCAAAATGTAAGACGCCTGCAGTTTGCTTGTGCCTTTTTTGCTAAAAAGATCGTCGGTGTATTTTAAATTGTTAACGAAGAAAAAGCCGCACAACTCCATGAATTCTCCGAAGGTTTTGATGCGGGAATGGCAAAGAGGCATTAAACGTTGCATGAAATCTTCGTTAAAACGCCAATCCTGCAACCGATCCCATAGTTTCTCTTGCGGGATCTGTTTGAGGATGTATTGCTGGTTTAGCCAGTCGAGCTTATTCACGTCAAAAACAGCTCCGGAGACCCCTATGCGCGATTCGTCGAATTCCTGTACTATTTCCGGGATCGAGTAGATTTCTTTGTCACCGGGCATGCTATACCCCATGAGGGTCAAGAAATTAAGGAAGGCTTCCGGCAAATATCCACTATCTCGATAAAAGAAGATGGATGTCGGGTTGCGGCGCTTTGAGAGTTTCTTCCCGTCTATTCCCAATAAGAGGGGCATATGCATAAAAACGGGCGCCTGCCATTTAAAGCTATCATAAAGGAGTAAATGCTTAGGCGTAGAGCTGATCCACTCATCACCGCGTATCACGTGGGTAATTTGCATTAGATGATCATCGACGACATTGGCCATATGGTAGGTTGGAAAACCATCGGTTTTTTGCAGTACCTGATCATCTACATCTGCCCAGGGCGTTGAAATTCTTCCCTTGATTTTGTCATGAAAGACGCAATCACCCGTTAGAGGTACTTTTAAGCGCACCACATAAGACATCCCTTGAGCTTCTTTTTCTTGGATTTCTTCCGCGCTCAAATTACGGCATCTGCGATCGTATCCTTGCCGGCCGCCCTTTTTTGCAAGGACCTGACGCATTTCTTCCAAATCTTCTGGGGTGCAAAAACATTTATAGGCAGAGCCGTTTTCGAGGAGCGTATGCACATGCTCCTTGTAGATCGGCAGCCTTTCAGATTGCCGATAAGGACCATAAGCGCCCCCGATATTGGGTCCTTCATCCCATTGAATGCCGGCCCATTTGAGCGCTTCGTAGATGTTTTGTTCATATTCGGGCTTACTGCGCGTGCGATCGGTATCTTCGATACGCAGGATAAACTTGCCATTATGGTGTTTGGCAAAAATAGCATTGAAAACTGCCATATAGGCAGTACCGACGTGGGGATCTCCCGTAGGAGAGGGGGCAATGCGGACGCGGACAGACATGGTGATTCCTAATTCGTTAATTTCGGGAGAGCTATTTTGGCCTAATTGCGCATAATTTTCAATAGACCGGGCTCCCATTCGTTTATGGGGTTTTTTCTTTACCTTTTTCATCCATCAGCAGGATCAGATCTTTTAAAATATTATAGGTTTCGGTGAGTTGGAGATCGTTTTGTCCAAACTGTTCTTCTGCTTCCCCTTCTACCTGATTTTCTTTTTTAAGCTCTTTCAAAAAGGCCTGGTAGTTTTTGTTGTTGGTGACGCGGTATGCGGAATTTTTTTTAAGAAGTTCTAGATAGGGTTGGTAAGTTGTCAGTTTGCGCTGCAGATCGAATTTATAGAGCAGGCGGATTTTTTGCCTCTGGGCAAAAGGGATATCTGATAGGTCATCATCAAAATTAGCTTTGATTGAGTCGTTTTCCAGAGGATATTTTGAGGATTTTTCACCGATATCAGACTCCGAGAGAGGGCTGGGCAGCACTATATCTGAGGTGACACCGGTCAACTGGGGTGTTTTGCCTGAAACTGTATAGTAACGTCCCCTGGTGACTTTATATTCACCTTCGGGATTGATGGAGCCTTCCTGGCCTGTTTGCAGCGTAAAGGTTTGAAATGAGCCTTTGCCATATGTATGATCATCACCAACGACGATTGCTCTGCCATAGTCTTGAAGCGTCTGAGCGACAATTTCAGAAGCGGAAGCGCTGGCGCGGTTGACCAAAACGATCAGAGGTCCATCCCAAGCCATTTTTCCATCCAAATCTCTTAAATATTGGATGCTGCCTTCATGATCTTTAATGCCAACCACCACGCCTTTGGTGATAAAAAGACCGGTGACGCCCACAGCCTGCGATAGCATGCCTCCGGAGTTATAGCGTAGGTCCAGAATCAAGCCTTTGATCTTATGTTCCTTTTTTAACTTCTCGATTTCCTGCAAAATATCTTGCGAAGAGGAGCTGTCGGGATCTTGGTAAAAAGAAAATAACTTGATGTAGGCAATGATCCCATCACCATAAGGTTCGTAGGTAGTTTCAAAACGGGATTCTTTCAGGACAACTTCTGCACGGATGATCGTGACTTCCAATTGTTCTTCTATTTTTTTATCCCCCTCACCGCTTTCACGGATAATGGTCAGTACTACAGGGGTTCCTTCTTTGCCGCGGATCAACTCGACTGCGTCCACAATATCCATGCCCACAACGGGTTCTCCGTTAACCGCTACGATACGGTCTTTGGCTTTCAGCTCTTTTCCTTCCGCGGCCGGCCCTCCCTCAATGATTTTCACTACAGTGAATCCATTCAAATCATCCCTTAGCTGAGCGCCGATCCCGAATAAACGTTGCTGCACATTAATCATGAATTGAGACGCTTCCCCAGGGGTAAAATAGGAGGTGTGGCTATCTAAAGAAGATGCTGTCGCTTTTAAAAGGTTGGATAAAATAAAGCGTGGATCAGCTTCGAGGATCTCGTCTTCATACTTTGCTTGGAGTTTATCGACTCTTTGCAACGCCTTTTCACGCATTTCTTCATCAAGCTTAGATGAGGTTTCCATTTGCAGGGATTTAATCCGTTCCAGGCGCGTTAGCAGTTCCCTTTCTGTTTTAGTCCAGGGCATGTCCTTGAATTCTTTAGGGTCGACTTTTTTTGGCAGGTTCTGGAGATCGATTTCTTTATCCAGAAGGCGTCTGCGTTGGATTGCCTGGACCATTTTATTATGAATACTATGAAAGAGCTGGAAATTTCCTTTGTTGTATTCATCGAGGCTTTTTTGCAAAAAGGGATCGGAAGGCTCCAACCACTCCGAAAGATCAGACTCTATAAAGTAGGTTTTGTTTGGATCGAGATATTCGATGTTACTCACGATCACTCTCTTGATCAGTTCCGGTGTGAGTTCTTTATAAGAAGCGTGCGATTTGAGGATTTCCTGAACCTTGGCTACAACTTTGGGAGGATCGATTTCGGGAAGTTTAGCCTGTGCGGCAGGCAGTGTTGTCATTAAGGCATAAGCTAAGAAAACGGTAAATCGTTTCATTATAGTCCTCAGGTTCAGGTATTACGATTCATACTGTCATCAGTATAGGTGCCGTAGGGGTTTTCAGCAAAAAGAAACCGGTAGGGAGGCCTATTGTTCTCCGCTTCCACACACTGTATACAGCAAAACACCCATTCGTTGCTGTATGCATCTTCAGCCGCGAATCAAGCTCTGCATAAATAACATATCTTTTTTAGAATATGTAAAAAAATGGTTGATTTATATTCTTTTTTTGGTAAAATTGTAGCTTAAATAACTTAAATTATGTCGTAAATAGATAAAGACGACTTTAAAATTAATTAAAAATGATAGACACGGAGGTTTATGAAATGTCTAAAACCAAGGAAAAAAATATGGAGTCGAAAGTAGTTTCGATTACAGAAGCGGCTAGGCTCAACAACGTGACACGTCAAGCGATTTACGTTGCTATTAAATTAAAAAAATTGAAAGCAAAAAAAGATACAACTCGATGGACCATTAATTTAGATGACCTCGAAGAGTATAGAAACAATAAATATTCTCGTACAAAATCAGTTTTCCAAGGCGAATTGCTTTTTGATAACAGAAAAGGGATGTTTTCAGTTAATCAAGTTGCTGAAATGTTAAAAGTTCCTGCGCAAAAAATCTATTATGCTACACGCGTCGGTATGCTGAAAGCGCATCGCAAAGGTGCAGCTTGGGTTATCCACGCCGATGATGTCAGAAAGTATTCTGAGCAGTTTGTTGCCAAAAAGACGGATCGTCAGAAAACCGGTTAATTTTTTCAAAAAAATTTCCAAATTAAACAGACCTTTGAATCTCCAACAATAATTGTAGAGATCTTCGGTCTGTTTTTTTTTCTTTAAATCAACTATCATTTTTTTGCGTGTTCAATTCATTAGGAGTTTTATGAGGATCAGTGGGGAAGCCGTGCGCCCGGGACACATTGTATGCTTTGTTGTTCGTATTGTAGACGGTGTCAGTCAATACTTGCTTTTGCGCCGTTGCGGCCCCTCCTTGAAAGGGAACTGGCAAATGGTTTCCGGAGGGATAGAGCATAATGAAAAAGCTTGGGAAGCTGCCTTGCGGGAAGTGAAAGAAGAGACAGGATTATCGCCGGACGCCTTTTATCTGGTCGATTTTGTTGAAACTTTCTATGAAGTTGCTAGCGATAAGGTTGTTTTTGGAACCGTATTTTTGGCCATGACCGGCCTCTCTCAAAATGTCGTAATATCCGATGAGCATGATCAATACATCTGGCTCTCTGCCGAAGAGGCCCTCCCATATCTACAATTCACGACTCAGCAAAAAGCTGTGTTGCATATCGAGGAAAATTATATCAAAAAAGAACCGTTTGATTATTTTCAGATCATGATTCCTGCAGCTTATCAAGTGACGTGAATCCAGGAATTTAATTTTTAGCGGTCTCTTCGATGATTTTGAAATCACGGATAAGTAGCTGAATGCTAGGCCCCTGAAAAGTATTAATCTGCGGTGTAAACGCAACTTCCAAAAGGATATTTTTTTTCCTTAGTAGGGGACTTAAATGTGCTTTGCCGAAAGCAATACCTTCTAACATGCGGTCCCCTTGCTCTAGGAAAAGTTTAAGGTGGGTTTTCCCGACGACTTTCGGTGGCCAAGCCTGTTTGGCGCGGGTGAAGAGCAGTGGCTGAGGATTTTCATTACCGAAAGGTTCTAAGAGCTTGATCGATTCCATTAAGTCAAAAGTTAAATCGGAAAAGTTGACTTCTGCATCGAGCGTTAACTTGCTGACCACGTCATGATCGTCAAGTTTGGCATGAGCGATGTCTATAAAACGTTTTTCAAAAGCGGGGATGTTCTCTTCTTTTATCGTTAACCCGGCTGCAAAATCGTGTCCGCCAAAATTCATTAAAAGATCGGAACATTCTTTTAAGACAGGCAAAAGAGGAAATTCATGGATAGATCTAAGGGATCCCTTGCCGATCTGATTTTCGATGGAGATCATCACTGTAGGGCGGTTGTAGTGTTTTGATATTCTAGTGCAGAGAATAGCAATGACTCCGGGGTGCCATTTTTCCGAATGCATAACGATCGCTCTTTTCTTCAAAACCTCCGGGTGCAGGGAAACTAAGTTTTCTACATCGGCAGACATCGTACGTTCAATTTTTTGACGTTCGATGTTGTTCAGATCCAATTCTTGCGCCAAAGTTTCAGCGGCGATACTGTTGCGAATAAGTAGCAGCTCCACTCCTTTTTGCGGATCGGCAATCCTGCCTAAGCTGTTAAGGCGTGGCGCAATTTTGGAGGCAATGGTGAAGGTGGAAATTTGGCTAGGTTCTAAATCGCAGACAGAGATCAGTTTAGCCAATCCGATTCTTTTTGTTTTTCTGAGTTGTCGGATGCCATAACGGGCTAAAATGCGGTTTTCTCCTAAAAGCTGTCCCATATCGGCAATTGTACCGAGCGCCACTAAATCCAAATACCGTTTAAGGTCTACCTTTTTAGGATTTAACTTCCCTTCATTCACTAATCGATTCGTAACGGCGTGTGCTAACTTAAAAGCAACCCCAACGCCTGTCAGATCACGATTAGGGTAAGGATTGACTAAAAGTTTAGGATTTAAGGTGGCAATGCAGTGGGGGATTTTGTCGGTCGGTTCATGGTGGTCGGTGACGATGACGTCAATTCCTTTTTCCACAACCTGGGCAATTTCAGGTGCAGAGGTAATGCCGCAATCGACCGTGATCAGTAATTTGCACCCGTTTTTTTGAGCGTATTCTAATGCTTCAATAATTAGGCTTTTGCGCCCAGTGCGGGGAGTCGATACATAGAAGAAGACGCTGGCATCGATCTGACGTAAAAAATCAGTAAGAAGCGCGGTGCCTGTCATTCCATCGACATCGTTGTCTCCATAAATTAAAATGTGTTCTTTTCTATCAAGCGCCAGACAAACGCGATCAACTGCTTGATCCATTTCAGCTAATTCGTAAGGGTCATGCAAGTCGGGGAGCTTGGAATAAAGGTAATGGTGGATTTTTTCAAAAGATTTGAAATTTCTTGAAACCAGGATTTGGGCGATGACAGGATGGATTTTGAATTCTTTAATAACGCGTTCTTTCCACAACGGGTCGCTCTTGGGATAAACCCAAAGGGGATTTTCAGATTCAAAGTTCCATGCAAGCATCAAGATCTCCAACCTTGGTTTGGTGCTAGATTGCACCAAACCAAGGAGATACGAGTTAATCGGTCATTATTAGTGGTATTTATAGACTTTGTCAAGCTTTCTTAAAAGCCACCTCATGATTTCCTAACCGTTCTTCCCTATTGTGGAAGTACAGTAAAACAGGAGGCGCGATAAAGAAAGATGAGTAAGTTCCGACCACCACACCGATTGTCATCATCAGCGCAAAATCGAAAATGGAATGGCCGCCTAAAATCACCAACGATAGGAGCACAAGCAGTGTTGTCCCGCCTGTCATGATCGTTCTGCTTAAAGTGACGTTAATGGCGTGATTGATGATGTCTGCGTATTTCAGTTTTCTCAAGATCCTCAGATCCTCCCGAATTCTGTCAAATACGATGATTTTATCATTTAATGCATAGCCAATGATGGTCATGATGGCACCCACGACCTCCAAATCGATCTGCACCGCAAACCCGAGTGCGCTAAAGAAGGCAAAAATGCCGAGTGAGACGGCCACATCGTGCACCAGAGCTACAACAGAGGCAATTGCAAATTTGAATTCAAATCGCAAGGTGATGTAGATCAAAATGCTGAGTAATGCCAGGCCTAACGCATAGACGGCGTTATCGCGCATGGTTTCTGAAAATTGACCGCTCATCATGGACCATTGTGTATCCAGGTTTTGCAGGTCGGAGGTCTGAATTTGTAGACCTTTAGAATTCAGGGCACTTACAACCCATTCAATGCGAGGATCGCGCTGATACTCGAATTCAAATTCCCCTTCGGACTTAACGGTAGGCAGCCCATTAAAAGGGTGGCCGGGTTCTTCCATGCTAAGGCTCAACTGAATGCGAAGATCATTAGGTTTGCTCAAAAGTCTGATCTCAAAATCCGTCGGGCTTGCGCCTTGGGCGATTAGAGCTTCTGCAGCTGTTTGGCGATAATAATCATCGTCAGCAGACGGCACTTCCTGGATTTCTGTAATTAAAGAATATCCGCCTGTAAAATCCATTCCCAACATGGTATTGCTTTGGGAGTAGAAGAAAAATCCTCCTACAGCCAATATCGCGAGCGAAGCAATGGCTGCCTTTCTTGCATGTCCGAGGAAGTCAAAGTGTGTTTTGCCTACCAAGGACAGCATGTTCAATTCTTTATTTTTGGGGTTTTGCACCCAGCCGGCAAAGAAATAGCGGGTCATAAATAGAGAAGTAAACATAGAAGAGACAAGGCCGACAATCAAGGTAACTGCAAATCCTTTGATAGGACCGGAGTCGAATTGAATGAGGATCAGGGCAGCGATGATGGTAGTAATGTTGGAATCCACGATGGCGCTGAACGCTTTTCTATAACCGGCCTGGATGGCTGTGGCAATTCTGCCCGATAAGGCAAATTCTTCGCGGATCCGCTCGAAAACCAGCACGTTGGCGTCAACGGCCATCCCGATAGTCAATACGATACCTGCAATGCCGGGGAGCGTCAATGCCGCACCCAGGTTCTGCAAGACACCCCACATGATAAGCAAATTGAAGATAACGGCACATGTGGCTACAACTCCACTAAACCTATAGTAGGCAATCATAGCGGCAGCCACGAGAATTACGCCGATGAATGAGGCGGTAATCCCTTTGGTTCTTTCTGACTGCCCGAGTTCTGCGCTGACGTTCTGTTCCGATAGGATGCGAGGGGTAAAGCTTAATGAGCCGGCTTTCAAGTCAGCTGCCAGCTGATTGATTTCCCTTTGAGTGAAACGGCCGCTGATGGTGGCAGCATCCCTCAAGGAGGCTCTTAAACGTGGCTGGGTGATGACTTGATCATTCAGAAGAACAGCCATGCGCCATCCTTTCCCTTGGGAATACGCTTCTTTAGGAGTTCCTGAAATTTTCTCTTCGGAAAATTGGGAAGTCCACGCATAGAAGTCATCACGCGGTGTGGAGCCGGCTTTATCTTTACTGTCGTAGGAGCTTTTAACACCAAAACTCAAGATATTGCCTTCCGAGGGATCATAGCCGACTTGCACGTTTGATAGGCTGGAACCTTCTAAAGCAAAATTATGGAATACGATCAGAAGCGGGTGCGTTTGACCTTCCCACTCTGAGTAATCGTCTCCACGCATAACGGCAATTGACGAAAGGGAGTCGTCATAAGAGGCTTTCTTTGCCGCATCACGGGGATTTGCTAAACGCAATCCTTGTTCTTGCAGCATTTTAGCGGCTTCATTGCGGGGAGGAGACATTTGTCCTGTTTGGAGATTACCGCCCAATTGTTCCCAGGCGATTTCGTTGATGCTTTGCGCATCTTTACGATTGGTGACAACAGCCTCATTCCAAACGTTTTGCAAGAACTGGTTGCTTTCTTCTCTTAAATTAGGATTAAAAGTTGAAAACTTTTCATTCACGATATGGAAATACATGGCGGAAGCTTGGACCAGTTCTGCTGCCGAAAAGGCTTGCGATCCGGGGAAGTCCAGGATGATATTTTCATTTTCTATGCGAATGGTTCTTTCGGCAACGCCCATTTTATTGATACGGACATAGAGTTCGTTTACGGCCTGCTTCAAACTTTCTGGGTCTGTGACCATGCGATTGTTTTGATCTTTCAAGCCGATACGTACGGTTTTTCCTCCGGAAAGGTCGAGGCCCCATTTAAGGATTTTACGATCGTCGCCGCGGAAATATTTACGAGCGGATAATTTTAAATTTTCCCAGTAAACATTCTTAGTTGGAGGGGCAACATCATAGCGCAGTCCTCCTTCCATGGCCACTTGCGAGGCGTTATATTCGTCGCGCCATTTCAGCAAGTCTTCCTGAATGGCATCTTCAATACGATTGGTTGTGATGATTCTTTGTTCTACATCGGTAAAATCGAGCAGGGCATTTTTCTTGCTGCCTTTTACGTAGAAGTTTTCACGCGTTGCATTGAGAAGTGTCGTATAGTAGTCATCTAATTCGAAGATTAAATCTTGCTTAAACGCCGGATCAATCCCAAAAGAAGAACCTGCATACGAAATAAATCCATTATTCTTCAGTAAGCCCACCAATTGTTCCAGGTCGCTGTTTAATTCTTCAGCTCCCGGCGCTGTGGGATTTTCTCTATACTTTTGGATGATGGCATCCAAACCGCGGGCAATCACATAGATTGAAGTCGCTTTAAATCCTGCGGGAGTGGCTTTTTTAGAGGCGGCCGGTGCGTAAATCACAAGGCCAAGTTTTTGCTCTTGAGGATTCATTTCTTCATAGCTGATCACCGGATAAGCGGAACGCTCCAGGTCCGTGTGTTCCGGATTCCAGTCTTTTAGCAGCTGGTTTATCAAGTGTTTGCTCTGCTGTTCCGATAAATAGCCAAGGTCGAAAGCCAGGAAGCTTTCTGGTTGGCTTAAGGAGGTGACTTCAAGAGAAAACTCATCGCCGGAAGGGGCAATCGTTTCATCGGTTACGCTTGATACACGCGCAATTTCATTGATGAGCAACTGATTCATCTTATCTTTAGCGAGAGCGGCTTCTTCGGAATTATCTTTGCTGAGCCGGATTGTTTGGACATCCTCGTAAAGGTCCAACTTGATGACGTTATTGCCCCAATCAATGGCTAAAGCTTTAATATAGGGGTTATGTCCTTTGACGTCTAAAACCTGCAGGGGATCTTTCGGGTTTAGGGTGTTCCAAGAGGCGTTCAGTTCCGTTAATAATTCAGTGGAGGTAAACGGTTTTTTACCCTCTTTAATAACGGCGGATTGCTTTTTAACGATTTGAGAGGCGCGATCGACGGCTTTGTACTGTGAACGCAGGCTCGTTAATCTTTGTTCTTGAGTGTTTTCCAGAAACTTATTTTCAGATTCAAGCTGCTTTTGTAAACTTTCTAAAAGATTTTTTTCTTTTTCTAGTTCCCCTCTAATACTTTCAAGGCGTGAAGCGTAGGCAGAGATGAGTGCTTCGCCATTTTTTTCAGAGGTTTGGGAAAAACTATTTAGATAGCGCTTGGTAAAAGAAGAGTTCTCTCCAAAAGTATCCGTGATATCGACGAGTTCTCTTGCCAGATTAATTGCTAAATCTTTGCTTTGCGCCCCGTTTTTTGCGATTGCAGAGAGCTGCATTGCTTGCTTAGAGGTGCCGCCGAAGCCTAAGGCTAAATGCACAGCTCTGTCGTCTACCTGACTGCGGTACTGTTCTGAAATTTTTCCGTCTTCTGTTCTGGAAAAATAGTGGAAGTAACGGTTCACATCGGCGGGATCCATGTGCACATTAATTTTTCTGGAAACTAAAACCACATTTTCTGCAGGCGTTTTCCCGGTATAGAGCTCCAATTGCGCAGGCACAAAAGGAATCAGGCTGCCGGCCCGCGGAAGAAACCTTTTGAATAAGGCGGCGTCGTTTCCATTTTTAAACGTCATCTCATAAAGGCCTTGGTCGTCTTGTCTAAGATTGATCGATTCGGGCTTCAGTCCGAGATTTTTGCTAAAGGAAAGCAGCCAGGCTTTGGAATCAGCTTCTAAGCCATTAACGCGATGGATAATGTCTTTGGCGACCGTTTCGGCCCGTTGCTCGTCAACCGGACTTTTTAGCGGCTTCGTGTAGTAGAAGACGGTGGGGAGTATGTTGATCAGCGTCAAAACAATGACAGCCACAATAAGATAAAATTGCCAGCGCTTTTGTTTTTCCATTGGAATCCTTTTCTTTTATTTAAATTTGAAAGCAGGCTTTAGAACGGACAGCAACCTGAATTTTGATTGGTTTCGAAAGACCGCTTTTAACTTTAAAGTGTAAGAAATCATATCAAATCAAGAATAATGCGGAAAGGAGGAAATAAAAAGAAAAAAACCGGTCTAAAGCTTGCGCTTCAAACCGGTTTAAATTTAGATGAAAATACTAGAAAAAAATTAAGAGGCGGCAGCTGCTGCAGCGTTAATTGTTTCTCTTCTTTTGACAGCTAAATCCACTTTACGTGAGAGCATTTTAACTGAGAACAGCCAAAACGCGCAAACAAGGACGAATACGCCGAATGCTTGCGGTGCGATGGACGCGACATCTTTTGTTGCAAAGAGGATAAGCAGCGTGCTTTGTGTAAAGGCTCCGCCTGCTTTCCCTGCGCGGCCGCCGATGACATCGACTGCAGCTTTACCTTTTGTCTTGAGTTCATCATCCAAAGGTATGTAGGCCATCTCTTTAGTGGAATCAAACAAGATGTATTTGATTGCTTTGCTTGCAATGACAATGAAAGCGCCCAAGAATGTGGCCGCTGCGATTGCATTAAGCGATGCAAAGTTGTTCAAAAGGAATTGCATAAGTTTTTCAGAGAAAATAAATCCGAAGAATAATACCCCGCCTAAGGAAATCACTAAAGGTGTGATAACAGCTGCTGTAAACCAGCTGAATCTGCGCAAGATGTTACCGCCGGCAAGCAAGCCAAACAAGATGGTGGTAATGCCGGTAAGCGTCGAAAATTGACCCATAAACCAGTTGTAGCCGCCTTTGTCGCCAGCGTAATAGAGGCCAAGCTGGTTTTTCCACTGCACTTCGATCAGGTTGATTGTAACGCCGTAAGCCATGATCAAAATAGCGATTAAGCCAAGTTCAGGCGATGTGAAAATGAGTTTGGCGCTTTCCATTAAAGAAGGCTTCTCTTTTTTCTTTTTGGTTTTGCCGGTTTGCTCTTCAGGATCGAAAAATCTCTTGTCTGTTAAGACTTCTTTATGCATCCAGCGGTAAAGTGCCATGGCTAAAAGGCCAAAGAAGACAACGGCACCCATCAAAATATAGAGGGATACTTCCCAGGCTTCGTCTTTAGAAGTGTAAAATTTTTGAATATAGCCTGAAGAAAAGCCGACAACCTGGCCGGATAAAATCAAAGCTACGTTTCCAATAACAGCAAACAATCCATAAAATCTTTTTGATTCCTTCATGCGTACAACGTAGTTGGCAAATTGCCAGAACATCAGGGCGATCATGGCGCTGCCCCAGATTTCAGAAAGCACATAAAAGAGGGAAAAGGCCCAGTAGGCGTAAAGGTCGATAAATCCATTTAAGCGAGGATAAGCTTGTTGTAAAGCTTGGACCGTTTCAGTAGATGGGTGCATCATGTGCAGATTCGGATAAATGACAAATGCGAATAGTCCGAAAAAGACGAGGAAGGGGATCACCACTGCATAGAATACCGTTTCCCGCTTTAAGACGTTGGTCAGTTTGGCATAGATTAAAACGAACAGAATGGCTGCCGGTGTAACGCAGTATAGCTTTAGAAATGTGATCGCTCCAGCTCCTGCAGAGTTTACGACCAGTGTATCCTTTGTATCCCGTAAGATGGTGTAGTTGAACAATAGACAGAACATTATTAAGGATAAAGGTAGGAACTTTTTTAGTTCGTACCCGTGAATGGGCCATAAAGCTGCCCGCCATCCAGAAAACTCCGCTACCGTAGCTTCTTTTGTACTCATAGATTCTTTTTTCCTAGGTTTTTGAAAGTTGTTGTATAAATGCTAATTGGTTTTCTTAAGTTTAAAGAATACTCAAAAGGGAAAGTATAATGCGTGATTTCCAATTGAGGCAAGGGAAATTTTAATGTTTGTTATAAGTTATGATTTGCAACATATATAACGAAACAAAGGAGGAATTATACCGAACGTGATTCAAAAATTTGGAAATATGGCAAGGAGTCGCTATAGACGCAGCAGCCAGAAACCAAAGAGTGCTATACCGGTTCCAATTCAAAGTTATTCTATTTTTCTGTGAAATTTTCAGTTTAAAATCGCAACGAAAAGGGATAATTCTGAAAGGAAGGCCGGATAGAAGCATCCGGCCTTATCTCTTTAGTGTGAGCGTGGGGAGGCTGTTTGAAATACAGGAGAATCGTTGGCAACTAATTCTACGAAAGTATTCCATAACTCATGGTCGATGCGGTTATGTCTAACGGAAGCTAGGAGTTCGCGTTTTACTTGTTTGAGATCTTTTCTTGGCGTTAGTTTGCGGATCATGTCTTTATCACCGGCCAAGCGTGCCATGTTAAGCATTCTTTCGATGTCTTCTTTGGAGAAGAGCAATTGGTCACGGCGTTTTCTGGAGCCGCGTGCTGCGCGCTGCTTAGGAGGAACCGTTGAAGGCTTTTCAGCGTTTAAAATATGTTTGCGAATCATATCGGCTAAGGCTTTTGGATTCTCATTCTTCATTTTTCTTAATGTAAAGTGGTGGATATAGCCTTCAGGACTGACGGGAATGTAGCGGCAAAGATCGTTTTCTTTACGCACGCCAACTTTTTTGATTGCGGATTCAATTAAGCCTTCAAGCTCTTTCCCATCCGTTTTATATTTATCTTGAGTCATTTTAACCTTCCTTATTTTCTAATGTTATCTTTTTAATTCATCGTGTTGTCTGTCACAAATCTGTGTTTCAGGCCGATTATTCATCTTAAAATTTAAAGCTTTTTCCTAATTCGGAATCTAATCCTCTAGGCATAATAGATTTGTTATCTATATTGCCTTGCGTAAATGGATTGTTCTAATGAATTTGCAAAGAAGGGGATTTAAACACCTTCTGGATTTTTTTGCAAAAATATTCTATTTTTTTACGTTAATTTTTTCGTTATGATATTGATTCTATTATGTGGACTTCAGGGTCCATGTGTTTTCGACTTGGAAAACAACTTTAATTCTATGTAATAACTGTAGCCAATCAAACAAATTGTTCTTTTTGGGGCCATTTTTCAGAAAACGTGAAAAAAACCAAGTATAATCTAAGAGCCAATCCTCTTTCTTCTTAATGAGCGATCTGTGTAGAATAATATACTGGAACGCTTTCAAAAATCGGTAAAAAATAAAGGGAATTTTATATGCCTCTTCCCATGTTTAAACAAGAGAAAACCCAGGGGCCCAAAATTATCGCGGTCGCCGCCGGCAAAGGTGGGGTAGGTAAATCTACTGTTGCCGTCAACCTGGCTTTGGCTTTAAAAGAGCGCGGTTTAGAGATCGGCTTAATGGATACAGATATATACGGCCCATCTATAAGAAGGATGCTGCCGGAAGATCGGATGCCTTCTCAGTCGGGGGATAGGTTTCGGCCGGCGCTAAGCCATGGTATCCGCGTGATGTCAATGGCGTATTTTAGGAAAGAACATGAATCTGCGGCCGTCAGGGCTCCTATTGCTAATGGTATTATTACACAATTTATACAGCAGGTGGACTGGGGCCGGTTAGATTATCTCATTCTCGATTTTCCTCCTGGCACAGGAGATGTGCAGCTGACTCTTTGCCAAAAGGCTAATCTTACGGGGGCTGTTTTAGTGACAACACC
Source organism: Waddlia sp. (assembly GCA_041738095.1). Lineage (GTDB taxonomy): Bacteria > Chlamydiota > Chlamydiia > Chlamydiales > Waddliaceae > JTS-AC334. The sequence goes on along the minus strand of JBGSQP010000026.1, from coordinate 50,101 downwards.
TCAAGAAGTGGCCCTAATGGATGTCCGCAAGGCAATGCACTTGTTTCATCAAGTCAAGATTCCCATTCTTGGTGTCGTGGAAAATATGAGCGGATTCACAATTGAGGGAACTGGGGAAGTTGTCTACCCTTTCGGAAAAGGGGGGGGGGAAAGGCTGGCGCGCGAGTCTGGCGTTCCGTTTTTAGGAACGATACCCTTAGACCCGGAATTATGTCGGAGAGGGGATAGCGGAGAGTCCATTTTTAATTCCGAGGCGCCTTCTAAATCCTCTTTCAACTCTTTGACCGAGCGTGTGCTTGCCGAAGTGGCAGGATTGGAAGAGAGCGGTTTAAATGCATTTGAATTGTCTTGGAAGGAGATGTAAACGATGAAAACTTACCGTGTGCAACAGATATTTCAAAAAGACAATAACACATTTACGATACAATGGACGGATGGCCAGGGTATAGACTATCGTTTGAGTGATCTTCAAGCGCAATGTCCTTGTGCCGGCTGCAGAGATGAAAATAGCGGAAAACAGAAGGTAGACCCGGCTTCTATCGATCGGAATGTTAGGGCAAAGAGCGTCTCTAGTGTTGGACGTTATGCCTTGCGCATCTTGTTTAGTTCGGGGTGCTCTATGGGGATTTATAGTTTTGATATGTTGAGAAACGATGCCTAAGTTTATCACCGGCCTTTTGATGATCCTCTTTCTAGGCGGCTGCACGATGCGCGAGGGCAGCGAGCATGGCTGGGATCAAACAGAGGGGAAAATTAAAGTCCTTTGCACGATCGGCATGATCACAGACCTGGTTAAAGAAATCGGCGGGGAGCATCTTTCCGTGCTTACCATGGTGCGCGGCGAACTCGATCCTCATAGTTATCAACTTGTCAAAGGCGATGATGAGAAGCTGGCAGCGGCCGCTATTATTTTTTATAATGGACTGGGTCTAGAACATGGCCCCAGCTTACGCGAGTACTTGTCGTCTAGTGGTAAAGCCGTTAATTTAGGGGATGCTATTAAAGAAATCGATCCTTCTTCGATTATATTTTTAGACAACACTCCCGATCCTCATGTTTGGATGGACATTAGTTTATGGTCAAAGGCCGTTCCGGTGATTGTGGATGCTTTGAGCCGTTTAGATCCTGCCCATAGCATGCAGTATCAGGAAAATGGAGCAGCACTGATCGGTAAAATGGAAGAAGAACATCTTAGCCTGCAGAAAATATTGGCGCATGTGCCGGAGAAAAATCGTTACTTGATCACAAGTCATGATGCTTTTAATTATTTTGCCAGAGCCTATCTTGCAACCGAGCAGGAAAGAGTGGATGGGGGATGGCAGCCAAGATTCGCGGCGCCTGAAGGGCTGGCCCCTGAAAGTCAGCTTAGCACTACCGATATCCGTTTGATCTTAGATCATATGAAATTATATAATATACGGGTGATATTTCCCGAATCGAATGTCAGCCAAGCTTCTATCCGAAAATTATTAGACGCAGGCAATGAAGAAAAAATGCAGTTGATGATTGCTAAAGAGCCTTTATACGGTGATGCGATGGGCCCTTCAGGGTCGTCAGGAAATACCTATTTAAACATGATCCGGCATAATGCCGAGACTCTTGCGCGCTATCTAAAGGAAAGTGGAGTGAAAGATGTCCCCAAACGTTGAGACGGCTTTTCAAACCCATCAGTTATCGGTTAATTACGGCAATGTGCCGGCTTTATGGGATATATCACTTGCAGTCCCTAAGGGGGTGGTCGCCGGTATTATCGGGCCGAACGGAGCCGTAAAATCGACTCTAATTAAAAGCGCGCTGGATCTTGTGAAGCCTCTTTCCGGGAAAATAGAGTTTTTCGGAAAACCCTTGGCTGAAGTCCGTCAACGGATCGCCTACGTACCGCAAAGAGAGAGTGTGGATTGGGATTTTCCGATTACAGTCCGCGAGCTTGTGTTAATGGGGCGTTATGGTCGTTTAGGTCTTTTCCGCAGGCCACGGCAGGCAGATTATGCGGCCGTCTATGAATACTTGCAGAAAGTGGGTATGGAGTCGTTTGCCGAACGTCAAATCAGCCAGCTTTCCGGCGGTCAGCAGCAAAGGGTTTTTTTGGCCCGCGCCCTTATTCAAGAGGCTGATATCTATTTAATGGATGAACCTTTTGCCGGCATAGATCTTACGACGCGCGCCGTCATCATGGACTTGCTGCATCAGCTCAAAGCTCAGGGTAAGACGGTCTTTGTCGTGCATCATGAATTGGATAGTGTGGACAATTATTTTGATTGGGTCATCCTGCTCAATATCCGGCTGATCGGCAGCGGTCCAACTAAAGAAACCTTTACAAAACCGATGCTAAACGCGTGTTATGGGAAAAGTTATGCCCTTTTTGACGAGGCTTTGAAAATTTCTAAGCATCAATCAAGAGGATTAAAAAAGTGATAGCGGCCCTTTTTGGATATTTTACCGATCCCATTTTACGCGCGCCGACCATCGGGTGCATGCTCATGTGTCTTTCGGCGGCCTTGGTTGGAGTGATCGCTTATTTGAGAAAACAATCCCTCTTAGGGGAAGCGCTTTCGCACGCGTCGTATCCAGGCGTGATTTTAGGGGCTGTCTTTGCTGCCGGCTGGGTTGGTGCTGATTCTGATAGTTTGTTGCTTTCTTTTCTCAGTATGCTGGGCGCCTTTGGCTCTGCTCTTATAGGTCTCTATACGATCCATTATCTTGAAAACCGTTGGAAAATACGTGCCGATTCGGCCCTTTGTTTTATTTTATCTCTTTTTTTTGGCGTCGGAATCCTTTTGGCCTCACGTTTACAATTTACTCACACCGCTTTGTATAAACAGACATTAAGTTATCTTTATGGTCAGGCTGCTACCATGACCGACCGCCACATCGTTTTATACGGTCTACTTTCTTTAGCGGTTGTCGCTACGCTTCTGATGTTTTATAAGGAACTGAAGGCGCTCACATTCGATCGGGATTTTGCCCGAGCCATCGGCGTCAAAATCCATTTGGTCGATACCGTCATTCTTTTCTTGCTAAGCCTTTCTATTGTAGTGGGGATCCGTTCTGTTGGCGTTGTTTTAATGTCTGCCATGTTGATTGCGCCGGCAGCCTCCGCAAGGCAATACACTCATCGTTTTTCCTATATGCTGATACTGGCGGGAATTTTTGGTTTGATCAGCGGTTTTGCCGGGAATGTGCTTTCCGTAGAAATGACGGCTTATTTGCATAGTATATATCCGATGGAAAGAATGTCGTTGCCTACAGGGCCCATGATCGTTTTAGCTGCCAGTGTCATTTGCGTCATGTCTCTATTGTTTGCTCCTGAAAGGGGGCTGATTGTTAGGCTGATCAGGATCGCATATTTTCGTACACGCTGTCTTAAAGAAAATCTTTTGAAGACGATGTGGCGGCAGGGGAAAGAAAGATGTTTTACTTTAAATGAAATCCGTCGTTACCAAGACATTTCAAAGATCTATCTTTTCTACCTTTTGACCCGTCTGGAAAAGCAGGGATGGGTAGAGAGATTGGGGAGTCATTATCGATTGACTGCCGATGGGATGTATCGTGCGGCGCATATTGTACGTTTGCATCGGTTATGGGAAGTTTATTTAGCAGATTATCTTGGGATTGGAACGGAACGGGTGCATAAAAGCGCTGAAGAAATGGAACATATTTTAACACCGGAATTAGAAAAAGAATTGACGGCTCTTTTGAATGATCCGCGTCTTGATCCTCATGACCAACCGATTCCTCCTTATAATGGAGGAACGTCATGACTTACTATAATCCGTATTCTGGCACTACCTTTGCGGGTTTTTTTATGCAGCTTATTGTTCGTATTTGGGAATTTATCAGCGGGGACTCTTCGCCGCTTGTTTCCGATGAAATTCAAATTTTGGTGTTATCCGGTGTTGCTCTTTCTTCTGCTTGTATCGGGTGTTTTTTGGTTTTAAGGCGTATGACAATGCTGGCAAATGCGTTGTCCCACACGATCTTGCTTGGCATTGTCTTGGCGTATTTTGTCACTGCCCAGGGATTGGCAGGACACGACTCGATCCCAATTTATACGATGCTTGCGGCCTCATTGGCCATGGGGGTATTGACGACATTCTTAACGGAGTTTTTAACCAAATACGCCCGTTTGCAAGAAGACGCCAGTATTGGCATTGTGTTTACCAGTTTATTTGCTTTAGGTGTTATTTTAGTGACGCTATTGACCCGTAGCGCCCATATTGGAACCGAAGTGGTTATGGGGAATGCCGATGCACTTTCTGCAGGGGATTTGAAACTTGTGGCTGCGGTTTTGGTAATGAATGCCGTGCTCTTAATGGCGTTTTATAAAGAGTATAAAATCACTACTTTTGATGCCGGGCTATCGCGCGCTTTGGGTATTTCCCCGATTTTCTACAGTTATCTTTTAATGATCCAGGTTTCTGCCACTTCAATCGGCGGGTTTCGGGCCGTCGGTGTCTTAATGGTACTTGCATTCATGACCGGCCCGGCACTTACTGCGCGTCTGCTGACCCATAAACTCAAAACCATGATTTTTTTATCGGGAGGATTGGGCGTGCTGGCTTCGGTTATAGGTGTGGCGCTTTCCCGACATGTGCTGTCCGTAAGCGGTAGCGCTCTATCTACGGCAGGTATTGTTGTTTGCGTGATCGGCGCCCAATTTATTACCGTGATCTTTTGGCGTCTCTTGAGGGATCGGGCCGTTCAAAGAGAAGTGAAGCTGGGAAATTTTTAGCCTTTGGCCCTCATCTGAATCAAGGGGAGAGGACGTGACTAAAGAGCTTCCCTGGTTAGCTTTCAAGGTTCTCTTTTGTTTTAGGTAATCCGTTCCTTTTGGTTCCAGGTTTTCAGTGACTGGAGCGGGGCTCTTGTGCTGGCTGGTTCTTCTTTCTAAGTGCGCCATGATGGCGTTAATGAGGGTCTCTTTTTTTTTGGTCTTCCTCGGTTAAATTCAGGGTGATTTCAACCTCTTGCCCGTTGGAGAGTTTTCTTTGTTCCATAACCTTCTTATCATATTAAAGAATATCATTTGATTGGGCGCTACCCACAATCTGCGTAGATTCTTTTACTGAATGGAATGGAGGAGTTTCTTAAGCAGGGTCAAACAGCTGATGGAGTCAATAATTTAATTTCTTCATTCAAAGTGTTTTTTGCACTCATATATTTTTGCTGTTTTGTCTCATTAAGGCAGAAATTCGCTCAAACAATTTTACGATGAGAAGCGCGAGGAACGAGCGTTTGTCAAACCCCTATCTTTGGGGTACATCTTACTTTCTTAAAATGAATGCCCAATCTCTTAAACCGCTTAGTTAAGAAGGGTGAAGATACAAAAAGTAATCCTAAAAGGATGATATTGGAAGAAAATCTTACCGATACGGTTAGCACGGATCCGAGATGCATGCAAATCATAGAGAGTCCCCACAAAGGCTGCAATGAGGGAAACCAAAGCACCGCAATAGAAGTAAGCTCTAAAAGCATAGCCCCTTGAAACATCAACCATCCCAACCAAGGATGATCTATAATATAGGAGCCAAGCAAACTTGTAGAATTTGTTTGCATCAGGCGATCTGCGACTTGGTAGGCGAACCCTTTGAATGAAAACGCATTGACTTGTCCGTTTGCCAATTGATAAAACGCATCATAATATTTCCAGAATCCGGCTAGTGTGTAGATCACAAGAATGGAAGCTTGGGCAGCCAGAAAAACAGAAAGGTACTTCTGCCGGTAAAGGCGTTTTTCATTTGATTTTTTTTTAGGTTCATCAGGAAGGAAAATGAAAATAAAGGAAACATAAATCCACGCATGCCACGTATGATTGATTTTACCCGAATGCAATGAGGCGAAAAGTAGAAGTCCCACAAAGTTCAATAATCGAAATAAGCGCACTGAAGAATATAACGATGAGAAAATCAAGGAGAGCGTGTAAAAAATGATTGCAAAGTCGACCGGTTTTAAAAGCCCTGCATAGCTCATCCATTTGACGGGCCATAGAGGATCCACGACGGTTCTTTCCCTAAGCCCCATCCACTCATAAAAGCCCTGATTTAAAAAATAAAATTGGCAAACATAAAATAGCTGAACCAAGAGTTTTGCTGATTCATAGGCTTGTTTTTGCCTAACAAATGGAGATGAGGTGTTTGTGAAGATACTCATTTGAAAATCTCATTTTCTCTTAAGACCTCATAATCATAAACAACCCCCTTCCATTTATCCATCACATCAAAGGATTGTAATACAACAAGATACTTGATGTGTTTTTTGAAGCCTTTAAGATAGTCCGTCTCGATTAACTTAATTAATTTTTTCTCAGCTTTTGGATCTTCATGCGCGATGGCTTCCTGAAGGTTCTTAATCGCTTGATGCATGCGGCTTGTACATTTAAATAACTTGTTAAATTCGATAGGAGGATCAAAAATCTCCCCATCCATTTGTTTGATGAGAATCATCGAAAGGGATTTTTCAGGTTGAGGCGTGCCACAGAAAAGATCCCAGCAAAAGAGCGGGAAAATCTCCCTTTTTTGAAAATAGATGCGCATGATCGCAACCGATAAAGTGCACCCTAAAAGGATAGTAAACATGAGAAAGTTTAAAGCGCGATATTTTTGCATCTCAAAAGGAAATTCAATAAGTCATCGTACCAAAAAATGAGATTAGCTCGATAGGAAAAGCGCTCTATTATTAAAGCTTCAAAACGCTACTTCGATCATGCCTCGCACCCTTTTAATGCCCTATCTGCCCCTGATGGACGAGGACCAATTGGTGGCAGTGATCCCTTTGCTGGAGAAGGTACTTTTTGTAGGAGCTTTGTCTTGTTCGAGGCTTAATCGATTCTCAGGAGGTGGAGAAAGGGATCGTTGGAATAGCCGCACGGAGTTAGAGAAGCACCTACACAAGAAAACACAAGGGGCTTTAGAGAAATACCGGAAGACCTGGAAAAGAGATTTACGCAAGCGGTTGCAGAAAACAAGAGGCGCGCAGCCCTGAGTATGGAAGCGCTGCAGCAGTGCAACAGGTTCATTGCCGTCGAATTCCTTAGAAAGATTCTAGGGAGCGTGTGGTCGTTTCAATGGAAGACCCCTGGCAGGATATTCACGGTCATGTTCTGGATAAAAAAACATGGGAGCGGTTGTCTCAAAATCCCTAAACTAAGTCCTCATAAAGGGGTGATAGGGCAAATCACCGCTTTCAAAAAAAAGGAGTCTCAGGGAATTAAGACGATTTTCCCTATAGTTTGGCCGGACTCTAACGCTTTGTGCGCTTCTGCTGTTTGTTCAAGCGGAAAGCATGTGATCGTCGGAGGCACAAGTTTGCCATTTTCAAACCACTCCATTAAGCGGCCGACGGCTTCTTGCAGTATTTCAGCTTGGCTGAACATATAACTTAAATTAAAGGCCATCACGCTATGGTTATCGGTGGTCATTTGCAAGGGGTTAAACCGGGGAGTTGTTAGGTAGCTCTTAAAGATTTTAAACCAGTTGGGAGTCCCACGCCCTTTCGAAAGCATGGTGTGAAAGCCATAAACAACTAGTTTGCCACCTGTAGCTAGGTGGCGATAACTTTGTTTCAAAGTTTCAGGCCCGTTGGCATCTAATATCACGTCATAGAGCTCTGCTTCTTTCCATAGGTCGTGCCGCGATTTATCAATGATTTTGTCTGCACCTAGCTGCAGGGCTGCTTCTACTTTATGACTGGAGCCGACCACGCCGGTCACATGGCACTCTAAGAGCTTACCTAACTGGATCAACGCTCCACCTACTCCACCGGCAGCAGAGTGTATCAGCAGTCGGGATCCGGGACGGGGGTGCGCCAGTTCAAGAAGAGCATAGTACGCAGTCAGAAAAATCGTCGGCACTGCGGCGCCTTGTGTAAAAGAGAGGGCGTTAGGCAGGGGATACACAAACGACTCATGAACTGTCAAATGGGAGGTATAGCCTCCAAATAGCGAAAGGGCGATCACTTTCTGTCCGACAGAGAAGCGGTGAACACCTTCGCCGACTGCACGGACAATACCGGAGACTTCAAAACCTGGGGTAATGGGCCAACCTACATATTTTTTGGCAGAGCTGTAGACACCCATGCGCACACAGCAATCGGCAAAGTTCACCCCGCAAGCTTTGCAGTCTATGAGCACTTCCCCTTTGCCGGGTTTCGGGTCGGGAAATTCTTTTAAAACAAGCTTTTCATAGCTTCCTGGTTTTTCTATAACGATTTTTTTCATAACTTGGAGATTCTACCGAAAGCAATTTACAATTTGGTTTCTGGCTACGTCGTCAGCCACTGACTTTGAGGCCCGCCTGCATCACGCAACTTATGCAAGTTGCGTTGTTTCGGCGCCGGCTTCGCCTGACTCAAATCCAGGGCGACTCCTTGCCATAATTCTAAATTTTGAATCACCTTCGGTATATCATCATATTGTTTTTATTTGAAGAATATGATGAAGTGGATTTTTTTAAAATGCTTGCAGGAGAAAGACGCTATGAATGCTATTAACTCTCAGACTTTTCTCACTCTCCCAAATGAAGGAAGTCTTATCAACGGGAGTCCCAAAAGTAAAGAGGCGGTCGTTGAAAAGATGATAGCTATTTTTTCTGAAACAATAACGAACAACCCTCATCATCAAACGTATGAATTCTCTTTTCAGCTGCGCCTGCGTCAAGAAATTTGCAGCATGGTAAAGAGTGCTTTTGAAAAACAAAGCGATTATCGCTTTGAAGTTGAAGTGTTGGATCAACAGTATCTTATCGGAACTGCCGTTCGCTTTAAAAATGCTCTTGCGGAGCAAGAGGATGTTTTGAAACAGGCGGTGTCGCATGATGCCATTTGCCACAGCATGTGCCGCATCCATCCCGATTGCCCCAGTATGGAAAGGGCTTATAACAGCAAATTTTATGACTAACCAAGGAGAAAGGCATGAACGCGTCATTTGATTTTAGTGAATTGCAAGCTATGGGGTTTAGATCTCCCCAAGAGCATTTGGACGAGATGACCGAAAAGCTGCAGCCTATATGCGGAAAGGTAATGGCGTTAATGGCAAGGCTGTCGAATGAAAATCCCGGCCAGCGGCAGTATACGTTTAAATTTGAAGGGCAAATACGGACTTTGGCACTTGAAACGATTAAGGCTAAATTCGTCCATGCGTTTTCTTGTACCGCTACGTTTAGCTCAGACCAACTGTTTACTGAAATTCAGCTAGTAAATGAATGGATAAGAGATGGCCAGGCTAAATTTAATGTCCGGCATAAGGATATTTGTGAGGAGCATGCGCCGGAAGAGTGTCTTTTGTATGCGTTTTATTAACCGATCGGAGGCAGATCCTTGTGGTCTTTTAGGCCAAAGTGCTTTAAGAAATGAGTAGTGACTGCGTAGAGCGTAGGACGTCCGGCTACCTCTAGTTTCCCAGCTTGCTCGATCAATTCCCTTTCCAGCAGCGAAGAAACAATGCCGGAAGAATCCACGCCGCGCAGTTCATCGATCTGAGGCCGGGTGATGGGCTGCCGATAAACGATGATGGCCAAAACTTCCAGGGCGGCATGGGATAATTTTTCGGGACGGCTGCTTTTTACCAATTGCTGGATGTAAGATCCAAACTCTGGCCGCGTGCGCAAGAGAAATCCTTTGGCGATCTCTTCTAATTGAAAGGCACGGTGTTGTTCAGCGTATTCCTTTGCGAGTGTAGCGACCAATTCTCTGACTTCTTCTGTGGTAAAGGGATATAAGGGATCCAATAGATCTTTCAATTTGCGCAAAGGGATCGGTTCGCTGCTTGAAAAAAGGAGGCTTTCTATAATTCTTGAAGCCTGGCGCGTCGTTTCGTTAAGGTTTTCTTTAAGCGTTTCCAGCATCGTATGATCCCTCATAAATAAACACAGTTCCAGAACCCGTTTCCCGTCCCACAAAGCAGTCTCCGATTTTCATCAGCTCCAGCATGGCTAAAAACGTAACAATTAGCTCTTCCTTACCCTTTTCGGTACTGTAGAGTGCGCCAAAAGCAATGCGTCCACCTTCCTTGATTTGGCGACGTATTTGCAGGATTTTATCGGAAACTCTCCAAGTTTCCTCATGAATTTTACCGCGGCCTTCTTTAGATCTGGCGAGGATTTCTCGGAAGAGGTCGGAGAGATTTTCGGAAGTTAAATGTTCGATGCCCAACTGTTTTTTAGGTTCAGGCAAACTATGCACCCCTCTACCGAAGAGTATATTTTGACTTTCTTCTCTTGTAGCAAGATGTTTGGCAGCTTCCTTAAAGCGGCAATATTCCAATAATTTATAAATAATTTCAAAGCTGGCATCCATCTCTTCTTCGATTTCGGTTTCCGGCTCATGTTTGGGAAGCAACCGTTTGCTTTTCATCCACATTAAAATCGAGGCAGCGCCAATAAACTCGGCTCCTGTTTCAAAGGAGGCGTCTTTTAATCTATGGAGATACTGAGCCGTGATTTCATGGATCGGGATGTCATGGATGTCGATCTCGCTTTTTTGGATGAGGTGCAGCAGAAATGAAAGAGGGCCTTCAAAGATTTCAAGACGGAATGTCTCTTGTTCGTTTTGCGCCATAGCATCCTAAAATACATATAGAAATATTTTTTTAAAATAACTGATTCTGATTACTAGATCGACTTCATTTTTTGAATGATGTTTTCTGAGAGTTTTAAGTCATTAAATTAAAAGAAGTTACATTATTTCATGCCTGACTAATAAAGTAAAGTGTAAAAGCTTGGGAATCAGTGTATTAAGTGTTGAGAATTTTTAAAAAAAGATTTATAATATATTGTATAGATATCATAAATTCTCTAAGTTAAAAAAAGATTAGGGTCGGGAGGCTTATATGAAGATTACTAGGATGTGCTTGATCTTCATGCTCATTATCTCATGTAACTGGTCACATGCTGTTGAAGAGTCCATGCTCACGGTAAGGGATGTGCAACGCGTGATGAACGAGATTTTTGATCAGCATGTCGATAAGAAAGAAATGGATGCCGTTATTTTAAAAAACGCCTTTCAAACCTATATCGACCATTTTGATCCGGACAGAATATATCTTACCCAGCGAGAAGTCGACCCGTTCTTAAAGATCAGTGGCGTGAATTTAAAAAAGAGCCTTGAAGACTATAAAGATAACAATCTTCAGACGTTTATCAAGATCAACCATGTCATACAAGCTGCTATAAGCCGCGCCCGTCTTTATAGAGAAGAGTTAATGTCAGATCTTGATTCCTTATTTAGAAACAGTACCAAGAATCCTTACGCAAATGATTTAAGAGAAGATGATCGTAAACGCCCCTTTGCTCAAAGCGTTGATGAATTGAAAAATAGGATCAGGGAAGGAATGGTAAAATTTCTTAGCGCAGAGCGGCAGCGCTATGGCGATGAAGTCGTATTGGAAAATACAGGACGCTCATTGAATGCCTATCAGCAATCTTTACTGCATCGGGAAAATCAATACACATATTTGGATGAGGAAGGGGTTGTCTTATCTGAAAAACAAAAAGAGAATCTCTTTGTGATGAAGGTTTTAAAGGCTTTAGCTCGCGGTCTTGATTCTCATACTTCGTTTTTAGATGCCAGTGAAGCTTATGACATGAAGGTGCGTTTAGAAAAAGGGTTTAAGGGTATTGGAGTTATTCTGCAAAGAAAGCCGGAAGGCATCGTGATCACCCGCTTAGTGAAAGGGGGGCCGGCAGAGAGAAGCGGTCTTGTAAAAGTAGAGGATCGGATTGTTAAAATAAATAATGAAAACGTCAAAGATTCTCCCTTGGATGTCGTAATAGATATTTTGAGGGATTTAAAAGGAGATTCCGTTGTCCTGGTATTAAAAAGACCGCATGCCAACGACCCAAAAATCTCTGATGAAACAGTTTCCGTTACCTTAGCTAGAGAGCTCATTGAAGTCGATGAAGGACGTGTTGATATCGATTTTGAGCCCTTTGACAACGGAATTATCGGCAAGCTTTCCCTACACTCGTTTTATCAAGGGGAAAATGGGATCACCAGTGAAAAGGATATGCGGGAAGCGCTTAAGGAATTGAAAAAGAAAGGGGAGCTAAAGGGATTGATCCTCGATATGAGGAATAATAGTGGAGGCTTCCTGAATCAGGCTGTGAAGGTGGCGGGGTTATTTATTACGAACGGCGTTGTCGTCGTTTCTAAATACTCCAACGGGGAAGAAAGATACTATCGCGACATGGATGGTAAAGACTATTTTGATGGTCCCTTTATCATACTGACCTCTAAAGCAACAGCTTCAGCGGCAGAGATTGTGGCTCAAGCCTTGCAGGATTATGGCAGTGCCATCATAGTCGGTGATGAGCAGACGTATGGTAAAGGCACTATACAGAGTCAAACCGTAACCGATGGAAAATCCTCTTCGAATTTTAAAGTAACGGTAGGTAAATACTACACTACCTCCGGTAAAACTCCTCAAATCAGAGGCGTTAAAGCTGATATTATAGTTCCCGGCTACTATAGTAGAGAGTCTATCGGGGAGGAATATCTCGATTTTGCTATTAAGGCTGATCAAATTGCCCCTTCCTTTGATGATCCTCTTACAGATGTCGATGCAGGCGTCAAGCCATGGTATCTGCGCTACTACATGCCCTCTATTCAAAAGAAAGAGACCGTCTGGAAGGATGCATTGCCGGGCTTGAAAAAAAGTAGCGAGGAGCGCCTCTCCTTGAATCCCGGCTTTCAGAAGTTTTTAAATGGGGAGTGGGAATACAACCCCTATACGGATGTTGAACAAAAAATCCCTATGGATAAAGATTTTCAGATGCAGGAAGCCATAGCTATTCTCAAGGACATGATGTCCCTGGATAAGAGTTCGACAGAAAAAATAGCCGGACACGAGAAATAAAGTAAGTTCCTGTTGCGTGAAATTGTTCAAATGCTCTATCGTTTCTGTTTTACTTGGCCAGGTAGCTCAGTCGGTAGAGCAGAGGACTGAAAATCCTTGTGTCGCTGGTTCGATTCCGGTCCTGGCCACAATCTAAGGGAAAGGTAGTGATATCTTTCCCTTTTTTTATGCCTTGCTGTTTTTTTTCAATACAGACTCAATCTAAACCAGTCCAACCTCTTACCGCAAAAATTAGAGCTGGATTGAACTTTGAAAAGCAGGGTGATTAAAAATTTTGATACTTTTTCTCAGTAAAAAATGATTGAAAGAAAAAGACACAATGTCAAAAAGGAAAAAGTTTTTAAGGAACCGTTATTCGGCGCCTTCGAGATATTCCATCGCTTCACAGCGTTCCATTACGTAACCCCCTTGGTTTTGTAGCAAACCGTCCAGAAAGATACGCCGATTACTGTCGATTGATAAACGGCCGCAGGCAATGAGCTCAGCGGCTTTTACGCATGCGGGCCAATCACTGAGCTGTTTTTGCCTTTCTTGATGATTAGCAGCCTTTTTAGCCGTTACCGGGGGGCCACCTGTGTAAGGAAGCCAGGGGCCGGATACTAAAACAGGGCCTCTGTCAACGTCTTCATCAATAAGGATGACGGAAGTCCGCGTACGGGTTTCCCCCGCCATCAAGGCATCTAGAACAGCGCTTGCTCCCACATATTTTCTAGTTCCGTTGGCATTTAACAGCGTGAGATCGGAGGGGTGGGCATTAATGATTTTGTTTTTGTAGTGTTGAAGGAAAGGCGCATGCAATAACCTGGAATAACCTGCCAGAAAAATTAAATCCAAGAAAAAACCCCCTTGCGAGGCGCACCCTTCAATCAGTTCTACGCTTTTTTGATCATACGCTTGTCGCGTAAGGGTGTCTTGATGATTGTCAATACCCTTCTCTTTAAAAAAATCGACAAAAGAATGATACACTAAAGGGATACGTTCTCTTTCGGAGATTTCCTGGAAGCGGCATTTGCGATCTGTAAATAAGGCTTTAACTTGAAAAAGGGGAGAGCCAGCCTGATTTTTTAAAGATCTTTGCGCTCTTAGAAGGGCTTCCAAAACAGTGCCTGATCCTGAGCCCAATACCGCAATGTGCATTGGTCTTGTCAGTCCAGGTTTGTATAGAGAATGCTCTTTTGCAAGAGATTGCACAATTCACCTCTTTTTGCATGCGAGAGACGCAGGAGTAAAAGTAATTTCGCAGGAATCGGAAATATTTGCATTCTTTTTGTCATTTTTTTGACAAAATTTCTGTTTACTTTTTCTTGGCACTAAAATATTTGAAGAGGGGTTCGGCAATTTCATTACAGTAAAATACAGAAGGGGCGCTCTCGATTTGCGCGATCGACAATTTCATTTGTTGTAAGGAATGCGTTTCTTTTTTGAAGAGAAGAGTTTGACACCATTTTTGCTTTAGAGGTTTGGAGGAATAACAGGAAAACTCCAGGATGAAATGCCGTGTGCAGCGGATCGTTTTTTCTTTTCTTTGTATCTGTATGGGAGAATGCGGATCCGGCGCGCACAAAATCTTTAAGTCGGGCCGGCTTTTTTTAAGAGTTTCCTCAATTTCTATGAGCGGAAATGCAGTTAATCCAAGAAGCACTGTAAATAAGGGACATTCTGTATTTAAAACGGTTTGCCAGTAGCAGATTTTTTCCGCTTCCGTAGTGATTTTTTCACACTTTTCGATGATTGTAAGTAATGTGTCATTTGCGCCAGATAAAATATGCTTATAAGGCATACCTCTTAGATCAAAGACTGCTAATGATAAAAGCGCGGAGGCATTTTTATGCTCATGGGCCTTATCGAGATAGTGGAAAAGATCCAAGACAAATTTTTGAAATCCCGCATCTTTATGACTCATATCGTAATGTAAGGGTTTGAAGTCGTTCCCTTCATAAATTTCTATACAAAGTTTATCTTTGTAAACATCGTATAACATCCCGACCCCATCTACGGTTATGGCGGGAGGGGGTTCGACCGACCATTCCTTATGGGTCAATAAAGAGATAATAGCCAGATAATCGATCACGTTCCTTTCAATGCTCTTTTTATATTCTTTGGCCATTATGGATTCGATCTGGCTTGCAGGAAGTAAAAGTCTCTCGAACGTGCTCAACAAATTTGAAAATCGCAGTGTATGCAGATGCTGTGCAATATGATACAGCTTCCCTCGTTCATCCAGTGAAGCATTTTTGAGGATTTTCAAGAATGTGCCGGTATCATTAAGGATTAGAGCGATCAAACGGGAGGGATTTTCATCTCTTTTTTTAAGTAGATGATCGCATGTCCTGGAAAAAGCCGTTTTAAATAATTCCAAACGGGCTGCCATTTTACCGGATAAATCCTTTGATTCGGTAAATATATCGAGAAAAAAATCTATGGCATCCGCTTGAGAGGTCTTGGTTTTGAATATGAATTGTGCGGTTTTAAAGGCATAGGAATCGACTTCTAAAAGCGTGTCGTTAAGGGAGGGCATATCGGCGAGAAAGCCGGTGATAAACTCCATTACAATGCCATCGATTTTTGGTGAAGGCATATACAGGGGTGGAGAATCGCTAGGGGCTTCGGAACCGGGAGTGCGCGGGCTGGAAGTCGGGGAGTCCAAAATTTTTCTAAGAGCTTCCTCTTTAGGGGAGTGTGGGGAGACGATTTTCCATTTGTTCGGAGACAAACTCCTCGGGGAAGACGTACTTCTCGGCGTTATGGAATAGGAGCGCAATCGGTTAAGCTGAAGAGGTTTGATGTAAGGTCCTGTTTTCGGCGTGTCATCTGCTTGTAGGCTAATCGAGGAAGGAGGGGGTAAGGGGGATGTCGACGGCTCCATTATCTAATTCCTTATTTTTTCCACTGGCATAGTTCTGTTTGAATGATTTTCAAGACATTCAAGTGGACAACGTTAATCTCTATAACCTCTAAGCCGTGTCTAAGAAAAGAAGAATCGTCCGCTTCCATTTTTTTTAAACATTTATGTAAAAGTCGCCCTTCTCTTGAAACCCGTTTTTTCATTGTTTTTATGAAAGGCAATACAGATTCTTCTGCAGAGGATAATTTATCTATGGCAAAGGCAATCTGGTCCTCGTATTCAATGCCAACGGCCTCCGATAAATCTGAAAGGAGTGGAACAGTGTGTTCTCTGAACTGTTTCATATTTTCTGTGCATTCTGAGAGCAGATGGAACATGGAGGTGATTTCAAAAAACGGTTCCTTAGGCTGTTTCAGCAAGGCATCGGACAGAAAATCAAATTCATATAAAGAGAGAAGGAACATCGATTGCAGCTCAAGGCATTCCCTCAGTCCCGCTATCCCTAAATTCCGTTCTTGCCTTGAGGATTCCGGTTGTTGGTAACGCAAATGGGAAACAATATCTATTCGCGCGTCAAAGACCATCTGCGCCATTTGTAACAAGAAAATCGTTTGCAACGTGGCTTCCGAGCCTCCTAGCAGTTCATCCATTAAATATCTTGTGTTTTCATGGCGAGCCATAGATTTGAATTTCTGTTGAAGGATATTTAATTTTTCCTGGCCGTTTTGAATGGTGTAAAGCAGTCGTGTGATCACACTTTCAGAGGAGGGATTTTCAAGTTTAAGACATATTTCTTCGTTAAATTTCACATGAACTTTTTCATTTAGAAGATTGATTTGTTTTCGCATCTCTTCTTGTTTTGAGCGTAAACGATTCAGAAAAAGAAGCAGTTTTGGATTGGCTATTTCTTGATCGGATCTCGGAGAAATCCCTGAAATGGGTTGTTTAAAGGTTTCAAGAATATGCTGGAGGTGTAATTCGAGCTTGTCTAACTGATCTGCACAATATTCGGCCTCCCTTGTCTCTTCCAGATGTTGCCAAGTTAAAACCGTATTAACCGGAAGGGTGTTTGGGAAAAACTGGGAGATGAACTGCCGGATTTTTTCTGTCATCAAGATGAGTTCATCCTGTATGGCATTAAATTCTTCGAAGCTCCTGCTGCTATAGATATCTAAGCGTTCCCCTTCGCTAAAGCCGCTTCGCATCACCGCGTTCTCAAGCGGGCTTGCAATTCTAGCCATGTTTTCAAGAGTGGAATGGCTTTGTTTTAGCTGACAATAAATTTTCGTTTGTACACTGTAAGCCGTCTGCACTAATCGTATCGTCAAAAGATTTGGCAGAAGCGCTTGCGAACGAGGGGAGATGCTACGACCGGGGCTGTCTGCGATTCTTTTGACGAGCAGGTTTTTAACTCTTGAAGCCAGCCGAAATGTCTCATCTTCCAAAGAGCATAAAATTTTTTTATAGGTAGCGGAATGGTTGATTTTTTCTAACAACGGTTTAACGATGCTGACCAATAGGAGAACCTGCTGATGCTGGGAAGAGAATTTCTGAAAAATGGCATTACAGGATACATCCGACTGCAGTGCATGCAGCACTCTGGGGCTAAACAAAATTGAATTCATAAAGTTCTTTGTTGAAAAATTTTTCCGTTTCTTAAGTTTCTTAATGGGGTAAAAGAACTGCCGGGCTTGCAAGGATCATGGGATTTACGGGTGTTTTCTGCAATCACTTTACGAAAAATGGGCGTATTCGGTTCTGTTGCGCATATCGGTGAAGTTACCATACAGGTATTGCCTTAAGTTGTATCTGAAAAGGCGATAAGCTTCCTTTTCCTCATGCCTTGGTCTTGGAGAGACTTCCGGTGTGAGGATAAGGTGGGGAATCTCCCAAAGTTTAGACGAGGGGTGTGGGGGCGTTTGGTATTTGGCATCGATCAGAATCCCCCTGAATTTCCCTTCCTTGCCATTTTCTGCAAGGGTTTCTTCATCGATTGTTGAGAGCTCGCCAACTAAAACAAAAATAGAATCCTTCTTCATTAGGTTGATTTCTTTGCTTTTAAACATCGTAGTCTTTTGCATCATCCGGGGAAGAGCAATGGAAACAACATCTCCTGCATGCAGAATGGAATGTAGTTCGTCGATGGAAAACACTTTATTGCAATGAGGATGGAAGGAACTTTTTTGAGCCACACCCCATACCTTCATGTCCATTTGCTTGGCTCTACGAGCAATTTCCGTCCCCACGTTTCCTAAGCCCACTTGAATCAGGATTTTATCCTTGAGCGTCCACATCGCATCCCGCCACTTACTGTCCCAAAGAGTTGTCGGATGTAGATGCGCTTTTTCCCAGTGGAACAAGTTTTTGGCAAAAGATAGGATGCCTCCAATGACATATTCTCCGATTTGTGCAAAGTTTTCCTCGCGCGTTGTTGTCAGTAGGATATTTCCTTGCTTCTGGATTTCGTTTAAACAGAGCGGATTTAAATTTGTGTTAGGGGAATGGATCCAGCGTAGCAGATGGGCTTTTTCCAGGTTTTCTGCTGCAAGGCGGTTCCCATAGAGAATCTCAACGCGCCCCCACTCATCAGGGTTGATACGTTGATAAGATTGATCGCCGGGAGAAAGAAAGAGGAAGTTGGGAAATTCATTAGTGAGCTCCCTGATTTCTTCATCTGAAAGGCGGCTTTGCAAAAGGACTATATTCATAGGATCCGAAGGTTTATAATCGATATAGGCAAAAATGCACACTGCCGCGATCAAATTTAAAAGGTTTAGCGTGTCATTATCGGATTATTATGTCCAAAGTGTATATTTTCATTTTTTTCGATTGATTTCAAAGCTTATATTGCGCTATGATTTGCCTCTTACCATAGAAGTCTTTAGCAAAACTACGGTTTCGAGTGATGCCAAAGTCCTATAAAATGTATTGATATAACGGAGAAAAACATGTACGCCATCATCAAGTCGGGTGGAAAACAGTATCGTGTGGCGAAAGATGATGTCATTGACGTCGATCTCTTGCATCTCGATCAAGGATCTTCTGTAGAATTCCCTGTGCTCTTTGTGAACGACGGTTCCAATTCTATAATTGGCGAACCGGTTCTCAATGGTTACGCAGTAAAAGGTGAAATTCTCGGGGACGCCGCAGGCCCTAAAATTACAAGTATGAAGTATAAACCCCGCAAACGACAACACAAAAAGTGGGGGCATCGTCAACATTATACCCGCGTTAAAATTGTAGATATCGCAGCGGGAGTAGAAGGTCAAGCACCTGTCATAGAAGCTTCCGAGAAGCCAAATGCAGTCGCAAAGCCTAAAGTAGCCAAAACTAAAACCGTAAGCGACGAGCCGAAGGCGCCTAAAAAACGCGCGGCAAAAGTTAAGGAGTAAAGCATGGCACATAAGAAAGGACAAGGCTCTAGTAGAAACGGACGTGATTCCCATTCTCAGCGCCTTGGAGTAAAAGCCACCCATGGCGAAGTTGTGACAGCGGGCAGCATTCTTATCCGGCAAAGAGGCACGAAATGGCATCCGGGAAAAAATGTGGCGCGTGGTAAAGATGACACCTTATTTGCACTGACGGATGGTGTCGTTGCTTACCGCAAAACCAATAAAACAAGCGTTTCAGTGGTTTCCTAATTTATTAAATTACATCAAGTATGCCGCGGCTCAATTTTAAATTGAATCGCGGCTTTTTTTATCCATAAGATTATGTTTACAGATCAAGTTCAAATAGACGTTACTGCCGGAAAAGGCGGAAACGGAATTATCGCCTGGCGCAGAGAAAAATTTATCCCAAAAGGGGGACCTTCCGGTGGAAATGGTGGAAATGGTGGGTCAGTCTATATCCAGGCGGATGCACAACTCATTTCATTGGAATGGTATCGTTTGAAACACGAATTTTCCGCGGAAAATGGGCGGCAAGGCGGTTCCAACGACCAGCATGGCAGAAATGGAAAAGATTTAACGTTAAAAGTTCCTTGCGGCACCTTGATTAAAGATAGAGACACCGGCGAAATCTTATGCGATCTTACGGTGGATAAGCAAAAGTGGCAGGCATGCAAAGGGGGCCGTGGAGGCAGAGGCAATACCAGTTTTAAGTCTCCGACCCATCAGGCTCCTCACCATTGCACTCCCGGCCAGCCCGGTGAAGAACTTCATTTGGATCTTGAACTTAAATTAATTGCCGATATCGGTTTGGTAGGCTTTCCAAATGCCGGTAAGTCGACTCTCATATCGAATTTGGCTAAAGTAAAAGTTAAAATTGCGCCTTACCCCTTTACGACCCTTTCTCCTAATATCGGCTATATTGAAAGAGACAATTATACCCGCCTTTTTATAGCTGATATTCCCGGAATTATTAAAGACGCTCACCTCCATCGTGGATTAGGCCTGGAGTTTTTGCGCCATATCGAACGTACCCAGCTACTAATTTTTGTTTTAGACGCTTCCGGCATTGACGGGCGCAATCCGACAGAGGATTATCAAGTTCTCCGTTCTGAGATCGAGCAGTATAATCCTGAAATGTTATCACGCCCGTTTTACGTGGTGCTCAATAAAATTGATGTGGATGAATCCATGGAAAATATTGAGCATTTCCATCAAACGATTTCTATAGAACCCTCCCGTCTATTTGAAGTTTCGGCAATGACAGGTGAAGGAATGGACCATCTGCTCAATACGTTGAAAAAGACATAGTGATTCTTAGGTAGCCTTCCTACATGCTTGTGAGCATGTTTTTTTATTAATTTTTAAAAAAACATATTGACAAGCTCTCCTTGTAAAGTTATGATCATTAACTTTGAAGTGAGGTTCATCATGAGTTTAGGTTTGACATTAAGAAATTCTCCTACACCCAGCCTGGATGACGATACGGCAGTTGTTTTGCCTAGGTCTGAGTCCAAAGACGTTCGGGTTAGAAAAAGATTAAGTTTTTATTTTCCATCAAAAGAATCCAAAGTCGCCCTTGAAGCCTTGAATGGTTATACAGAAAGCAGTCCCCATACGAGTCCCAGACCATGGAATTCACCACGAACCGGGTATAGCACCGCACGCGCTCTTTTTGAAGGGCAGGATCTACATCATTTGATCAAGCGAAAAAAGTCTCAATGGGAATTTATCAATCAATCGATATCCGAAGAGGGTGCCAGAGAGCTTAAATTGCATTTAACATCGAAATTCTGTCATGTGAAACTTTTGAAATTTACAAATTGTTCCATGGAAAAAGAATTTATTACTGCGCTTGCCGCGGGCCTTAAGGAAAATCAAACAGTGCAGACCCTTATTTTAGAAGGATGTGTTTTTGATGCTGAGACAGCGGGACTATTCAGAAAATCATTTGAGTCGGGCTGCTATTCTTTGAGGAAATTGGAATTTTTGAACGTATCGATCAAAAAAGAGGCACTGGAAGATTTGGTGGCAGGGATTGTTTCTCAAAATAATCTTGTATTTAGAATGACTGAAGATGAAATGAGTGGATTGGATACACCGTTTACTCTTCAAAATTTTAAACAAATTCTAGACCAATTGACAGAAAAACTAGGTCTTTCCAATGAGGGCGCTCTTTTTTCAGTGAATGAGTTAATGGAATCCTTTCAAAAGGCGCTAGATCTCAATTTAAGCATGAAGGAACAAGTCATTGACTTATTGGAAAGAAAAGTCGGACTTAGATTCTTAACTTTTGAAGGGTGCCGTTTGTCCCATATTCATGGAGAACAGCTGGGCAAGCTCCTTGCCCGGTCTACTAAAATAACTTCTTTAAATCTGATTGGAAATCTACTTGGATCTGGCATCTTGAACTCTGTTAAACCTGATGGAGATGCGGTTCATGCAATTGCTAAAGGTTTAGCACAAAATGTCCATTTAAACGATTTGTCCTTAGCATCTAACGGATTGTCAGAGGCGGATTGGTCGATTTTAGAGGAAGTTGTAGTCGGTCGTGGAGATAAGGCGCCTAAAAATACATCCTGCAGTATTAATGTGACAAATAATGGGTTGGAAAAACTGCCGCGGCATAAGCGATTGATTAATTATGGCAGTTCTCCAAGAGAAAGGGAACGCTCCTTTTCGACTTCAACAACCATGCCGATGTCGCAGCGCATTTTTCAAGCGTCAAGAAGTCACAGCAAAATTACACGGACGCAAAGCGAAGAAATTACCCATTCTCCTCGTGATGAGGATCATCTTTTTCAGGCCAAAAGCGGGAGTTCGCTGCTTTAATTTTTACTCAATGGAAGACCCTAAGGTCTTCCATTTTTCTTTAAGGGGATAAAGAAAGATATTTATTGTCGATGCGGTTGCCGTTTAGGGCATTCCAGTAACTTGTCAGCACTGAACCATCGGGGTTTAGCACTTCAATATTATAGATCGGTAAAAAGACTTCTTTAGCGTTTCTAACAGTAAAGTCTTGGCCAAAGGCCGCTTTAGCAATCCGTTCGATTTGTCTTTCAGTATATCGTTTGCTAACTCTTTGAGCATGGTTATAAGGCTTAGTGACTAACCATTGATTGATGCGTGTTTGAGGGGGAACGAAAAATTTGGGATTTTGGAAATGGAGCGCAATTTCAGAGCCCCGTTGTATAATCAAGTATTTTTCAAGGGCGCTTTGGATCAGCTGCTCGAATTCATGGTCTGCCATTTTCAGTTCTTTTTGTAGTTTATCAAGCGAGAGGGAGCCGCGGTATTTTGCGAGGGAGTTCATCAGGATAAAATCAGAATGGGTCGCTCCGGCATTGATGGCATCTTCAAATCCGTGGGTTTTTTCCCAAGAGTCTGTATCCAAAACCATTTCGCCATCTACCATGCTCCATAAGATAACCCCTTCCCGAGTTTTCCCACCGGGTTGAGTGAATTTGACTTCCATAAGTAGATAGGGATAAAATTTTAGGGTGGGTGGTTGAAAGGCGTATTGTTCGTCCGGGATCAGTTCGCTACGATGCGTCAGCATGATTTGATCAGGGGAATAGCGCGCTTCCAGCGTTAGAAATTCCCCATTTTCCACATACGATTGGATGATTTCTTTGAAGGCTGGATTATTGTTCCATAACACCCAGGAACCGCCGAATAATAATGTAAAAATGAAAAAAATACGGAATGCGCGCATTTCGTTTGCCCCTATTTAATACTGAAGGATATTAATTACAGGAAAATAATAGAAAAATCAAGGCAAATACCGAGTGTACTCAAAAAAAGGGAAAGTATCCAAGGATACTTTCCCTTTTATTTTAGTCTTTCATAGAAAGTAAAAACTCGACATTGCTCTTGGTCTTTTTAAGACGGTTTAAAAGCAAGTTCATGGCATCTATAGGAGAAAGGTCGGCTGTCGCGCCACGCAGCAGGTAGATTTTCTCGAGTTCACTAGGATGGTAGAGAAGCTCTTCTTTACGGGTGCCGCTTTTCACTAAGTCAATGGCAGGATATAGGCGACGGTCGGCTAGACGTCTGTCCAGCACAAGCTCCATGTTCCCGGTTCCTTTGAACTCTTCGAAAATGACTTCATCCATGCGGGAGCCGGTTTCGATCAGAGCTGTGGCAATGATCGTAAGCGATCCGCCTTGTTCGATATTTCTTGCAGCTCCAAAAAAGCGTTTCGGCTTATGCAGGGCATTAGCGTCGATACCGCCGGTAAGGATTTTGCCGGAATGTGGCTGTACTGTATTGTAGGCACGGGCAAGGCGGGTAATCGAGTCCAGCAGGATCACCACATCGCGGCCGTGTTCTACTTGGCGGCGCGCTTTTTCGATGGCCATTTCGGCGACTTGAACGTGGCGTTCCGGTGGTTCGTCGAAAGTGGAAGAAATCACTTCCCCTTTGACAATCCGTTGCATATCTGTGACTTCTTCTGGCCGTTCATCAATCAAAAGCACCATTAACATGATTTGCGGATTATTGACCGCAATGGCATTGGCAATACTTTGCAAGATGATGGTTTTTCCAGTGCGGGGAGGCGCTACGATCAGTCCGCGCTGTCCTTTCCCGATGGGGGCCGCCAGGTCTAACACGCGCGTTGAAAGCTTATCGGGCGTCGTTTCCATGACAAGGCGTTTATCCGGATAAAGAGGGGTTAGATTCTCAAAATGAATCCTTTCTCGCGCTTTTTCGGGGGTTTCGCCGTTAATGGTATCCACTTTAAGAAGAGCAAAATATTTCTCTTTTTCTTTAGGAGGTCGAATGGTTCCGGTGACGGTATCCCCTTTTTTCAGATCAAAACGGCGAATCTGTGCCGGAGAGACGTAGATGTCTTCTGCTGAGGGTAAGTAATTATAGTTCGGGGAGCGGAGGAACCCAAATCCATCGGGCAAGACTTCCAGTACGCCTTCACCGTAGAGGATTTCACTGGGGTTTTCTGAAATTGCCTTAACAATTTCAAAAACCATTTGTGATTTTGTCAGCGATCCAAGATGTTTCAGCCCGATTTTTTTCCCAAAAGTATTGAGCTGGTCGATATTCATACGCTGGATATCGGCAATCTTAGTGGTGCGCTGCGCTCTTTGAGAAGCCTCATCTCCTTGAGCTTCGTCGTGAGCGCCTTGGTTTTCAGGTTCTATTTTTTCGGTGGTTGCGGAAGTGATATTGTGGATGTTTTTTTCGGAGTCCATTAGACGCTTTTCTCCTCATTTAACTGATCAAAGAGATTTTTAGATTTTTGTTTAAGTTCATTCAGGGTGTTATTATTCACAATAATGAAGTCTGCGCGTTTTCCCTTTTCTTCAGGAAGCATTTGTCGCGCCATTCTTCGATTAAAGTCTTCTCGCTCATGGCCTGATTCCATACGATATCTTTCTTGGCATAATTCCCTGTCTGCAATAACGGCCACTGTTTTATCAAAATACCGTTCTCCTCCCGATTCAAAAAGCAAGGGGATTTCAGCAACAAATAGAGGAGGTGGATCCGGTTGTTGTTGACAGTCATGAAATTGCTTCTCAATCTCCTTGTAGACAGGAGGGTGCAATAGATTTTCAAGGGAATTTAGCAACCTTGGGTTAAGGAACACAATCTCAGCGGTTTTCGACCGATCAATTTTGCCATTTACAAGGATACTTGAACCTAACAGTTCGATCACTTGTTGTCCCAGTACGGTATCGGGAGTCAATAGTTGGTGGACAATTTGATCAGCATTGACGACATAGGCGCCTAATTCTTGCAGGAATTTACAAACTAGCGATTTGCCGCAGGAAACACCGCCTGTGATGGCTACTTTCTTTAATTTTAACATTCTTTCCAATTTTTGCCAACTGAGAGATCAACTCGAAGCGGAACTTTCAATTGGTGCACCCTTTCCATTTCTTCTTTTACCAATGGTTCATAATGGAGGATCTCAAAGTCGGGAATTTCAAAAATGAGTTCATCGTGTACCTGGAGGATAAGAAAGCCCAGCTGCTGTTCTCTATTAAGACGCTTATCGATACTGATCATCGCTTTTTTAATCAAATCGGCTGCTGTGCCTTGAAGGGGAGTGTTGACTGCCAGGCGCTCGGCGACAGCTCGAATCATAAGATTTTTGCTGGTAATTTCAGGAAGCGCCCGTTCTCGACCGAATAAAGTGACCGCTTTGCCGGTTTTTCTAACAGCTTCTTTGCACGATTCGACAAATTCCCGTACGCGTTTATACCTTTCAAAGTAGGTTTTGATGAACTTGCTGGCTTCTTCAATGCTGATGTTGAGCTCGCGCGAGAGACCAAAGGCTTGCTGGCCGTAAATGATGCCGAAGTTGACCGCTTTGGCGCCACTGCGTTGTTCCGGGGTCACTTGATCTAAGGGTATGTTCAGGATCGTTGCCGCCGTATGGGTGTGGATGTCTTCGTTGTTATGGAAAGCAGATAATAACGTAGGGTCTTCGCTGAAATGCGCGAGCAGCCTAAGCTCAATCTGAGAATAATCGGCGCCTAAAAAGCTCCAACCTTGTTTTTGAGGTCTGAAAGCTTCTCGGATGCGACGCCCTGTTTCCGTGCGGATGGGAATCTGCTGTAAATTTGGATCTTGGCAGGAAAGCCTACCTGTGGCAGTCGAGGCCTGGTTGAACGTGGGGTGAATGCGTCCGGTGCGTGGCAAAATTTCGTGCGGTAAGGTGTCAATGTAGGAAGAACGTAGTTTTTCCAAAGTGCGGTATTCCATCATTTTGGCTGCGATCGGATGCACACCTTGCAAGCTTTCTAAAACATCGGCAGAGGTGGAGTGGCCCGTTGTTGTTTTCTTAGGAGCAGGCAAACCAAGTTTTTCAAATAGGATCTTACTAAGTTGCTGAGGGGACTTTAGATTGAATTCTTCCCCGGCCATGAGATGGATCTCTTTTTCAATGCGCTCAAGAGAGGTTTTAACTTCGTCTTCTAATCCTTTTAGGGAATCGATATCAAGGAAAATGCCGCGCCGCTCCATATGAAAAAGCACCAATTGCAATGGAAGTTCTAAATTGAAAAGAACCGCTTCCAATTTTCGTTTGATAAGCTCTTTCTCAAAACGCTCTTTCAGTCTAAGGGTGCATTCCACATTTTCACAGCAGTATTCCGCCACTTTCTCGATGGGTGCCAGATGCATCGCCAGCTGATTTTTACCTTTGCCCAGCAGGTCATTAAGGGGGATTTTAACTTTACCAAAACATTCCAGGCTTAAGGCATCGAGTGAATGCTGACGGCTTTCGGAGGTTAAAACGTAGGAGGCGAGGATCGTGTCAAAAGAGATTTTCTTTAGTGTTAGCCCATGGTTGGCCAATACATGCAGGGTATCTTTTGCGTTATGGGCGATAAATCCTATGGCCGAATTTTCAAAAAGAGGTTTTAAAGCATTCAAAACAGGCTCTTTACCCAACGATCCGTTAAGCGGCACATACCAGGCCTCACCCGGTTTGATTCCGAAGCCTATGCCTGCCAATTCCGCTTTGAGAGGATGTCTATTGGTGGTTTCAGTGGTAATGCAGATTTCTTTTTGCTGGGAGAGGAGCTCAAAGAGATTCTTAAGCGATGAAGGGTCATCTACAATATGATGGGTAAAAGGCTGTTCAGGCGTGGGCATGCTTGTTTCCATTTCTTTTAACAGAGAGGAAAATTTCATAGCCTTGAAAAATGTTTTCAGTTCCTCGGTCTTTGGTGGTGCCAGGGCAAAGAAAGCAGCGTCTTTAGTAAATGCTACGTTTGTATCGATGGTAACCAGTTGACGGCTGAGGAGCGCTATCTCTTTTGACGATTCTATCGTTTCCTTTTTTTTCCCCGAAATGCGCTCAGGATGGGCAAGAATGGTGTCAAGGTCACCCATTTCTTCAAGTAATTTCGCCGCCGTTTTGGGGCCGAACCCGGCAATGCCCGGAACATTATCGGAAGCATCACCGACGATGGCCAGATAATCGATCATTTGAGAAGGCCTGACACCGAAATTTTCTTTTACCCCATGCTGATCCAGTATAAGATTTTCTTTGTGGGTATTCAAAATGAAAACATGATCATTGACCAATTGGCACATATCTTTATCGCTAGTGCATAGATAAACCTTGGCGCCCTTTTGAGCCGCCCAGCCCGCCACAGAACCCATGGTATCATCGGCTTCGACGCCGGGAACGACAAGTTTCGGAATGCCCCATAAATCGCAAAATTCCTGAGCCCAGCCTATCTGATAGCGTAAATCTTCCGGCATGGCGACGCGATGTGCTTTATATTCCGCATATAATTCTTTTCTTTTTTCAATGCCTCGCGGTCCATCAAACACAGCCACAAGATGTGTCGGATGGAAATCTTTGCTAAGTTTTAGAATGGAACGTATAAAGCCGTAAAGGGCATTGGTTGATTCCCCTTTATCATTAGTCAAATGTTGAATTGCGTGGTATGACCTATAGAGGTATCCTGAGGCATCTAAGACAAAAAGTGTTTCCATGTTTAATTCGGCGCGTATAGGTAGAGGAACTGATTGGAAAGGGAAAGATCAAATCCCGGACAAAGGTCTAGCTGGTGTTTTACCTTACCCTGCATGAGGGGCGATTCACGACTGAAGAAATCTGAAATGAGGATTTTTCGATCGAGTCTGACGACTTGATAATAATCATCTTCAATCCCAATCTTTTCTGCCAGCAGTTTAATCGTTTGTTCGAGACTCATTCCAATGCCGTCGATAAAACCGTATTCTTCCGCTTTAGCAGCAGAAAAAATATGAGCCCCGTAATCGTTTACCAGGCGTGAACGGTCGATTTCGGGGCGGTTTGAGGCTACAATATCTACAAACTGGGCATAGAGGGATTCAAGGATCGATTTCATGGAATCAGCCTCTCCTTCCTTCCAAGGACGGAAAGGATTGAGCTCGTCTTTGCCCTTGCCGGCGGCCAAAGTTTTTGCTTCCAGGCCAAGTTTTTCCATAAGCCCCGTTACATTAAAGAACGGGGAGACAAGCACGCCGATGCTGCCGACTAAACTGACATCGCTGGCATAGATCTTATCGCATGCAGAAGCGACATACATACCGCCGGAGGCGCAAATTCCGTCTACGTAAGCATAGACAGGGACATTATAGCGTGCTTTATATTCCTTAATCGCACGGTAAATGCCGTCGGAGTCGGTCACGGTACCACCAGGCGTGTTGATATAGATTAAGAGCGCTTTAACACGATCATCCTTGAGCACGCCTTCCCTTGATTCGGTCAGTAATTCATTAATGGCAGATCCGGTGAGTTTCTCTACGCCGATAGTGCCGGTGATGTCCACTTTCAAAATCACCGGTGCATTTTTAGAGACGGCTTTCCTTACATCATCTGCATTCGGCATGATTTTAGCGGAATAATGTGTTTTCACTTCCAGCTCGTCTTTGTCCTCATCGAGGAGGAGAGAGAAGATCATGGTAATGAAGAGTAATCCCAAACCTATTCCTGCTAAGGCGGAAAATGACGACAGAAAAGCGCGTATTACAGAACGTAGGATGGAAGGTTGCATGCAGTTGACCTCTTGTTAAGAGATACTATTCTAGAGGGGAGCAGAATTTTGGCAAAGAGTTCTTCTATTATTAAAAAACAAAAATCGAGACAGGATGCTTAGGAGCATCCTGTCGGGAGGGTGAATTATCCGCCGGTCCATTTTTTGAGCCAGCTGAAACTGCTTTCTTTAGTTTCTTTATCTTCTTCTTTTTTTTCGTCTTGTTTTTTGGCTTCCGCTTCTACAACTTCAATATCAAAAATGAGTAAAGAATTTGGCGGCAGACGGCCGGCTGTTCCATACCCCAGATCGGGATGGATGAAAAGGCGCCTTTTCTCTCCTTGTTTCATGCCTGAAAGGCCCATTTTGAAGCCCGGTATCGTTGTTTTCAGCGAGATAGGGACGGGGGCACCTCTCGATTGGGTGCTGTCAAATACTTTGCCGTCAACGAATTTGCCTTCATAGTGGATGAGGGGGGTATTGTCTTCGTTTACCTCTTCGCCTGAGCCCTTTTGGAGGATTTTATATTGTAATTTGCCGTTCTCCAATGTGAGGACTTCGGAGTCTTGACTATTTTCACTTAGAAACTTCTCGGCAGTTTTAAGATTTTCTGTGCTCTTAGTGTCAAATGCCTGCTTTCTGTATTCCATAAAAATTTGTGCGAATTCTTCCTTGGTTAAAGGTGGCGTTTTGCCTGCTTTGGCATTTTCGATTCCGCGAATGAGGCTGTCAAGATCGATAACGACATTTTGCGCATTCAGGTTTTCGACAACATAAAATCCCATTGTCTCAGAAATTTTTTTCACGTCAGCCTGTTTAACATCGCCATCATTTTTTTGATTTTGTTTGCATCCTCCCAGCAGCGCTGCTGCCGCAAGAGCGATTAAACCGCAATTCATCCATTGGATTCTCATAGTTAACCTTTTTGTTACTGCCGGGTTGAGCGAAATAGGAATATTGACTCCCTTTTCCGATTAAAAATAATTTTTGTCTAGTGTAAATACTGATAAACATTATAAAAAGGTTCGAGGGACTACATGGATATTTCGCTCTTTCTCGCACGTTTAATGGGAATCTATCTGATTATTATTGGTCTGGCTTATCTTTTAAAACGGGGAATGTTCAGGGCTGTGATGCATGATTATTTTAAGAGCCCTGCCTTAGTTGTGACCGCTGCCGTTTTGAATATTATTTTAGGATTACTGCTAGTCTTGAGCCACAATGTGTGGGAATGGGGTTGGCACGGGGTGATTACTTTTTTTGGTTATGCTGTTCTGATGAAAGGTCTTTTGAATTTATTCCTGCCTGAGTGGGGTAAAAAGATTTCTAGTAGACTAGTCGATAGGAATTTCTTGATTTATGCCGGTCTAATTTCCTTGGCTCTGGGGCTTTACCTGGGTTACTACGGATTCATCCAGAACCGAATTTAATGTCTATTTTTCCCGATTTGCTTTCATTAAACATGCAATGTTTGTTATTTTTTTGAGGCATGAAAACACTTTTTTTTCTCTTCATTTCATTGCCCTATCTTTTGCTTAGCGGGGAACCGGTGAGGCCGCCTGCTTTAAAAAAAGGGGATACGATCGCTATCATCGCTCCGGCTTCATCACCGGAAGAGGATCAGGAAGTGGTGGCCCGCGGAATCAAGATGCTGATGTCCAAAGGGTACAAAGTCAAGATAGCTGCCAATTTGATGACACGTTACGGCTATCTTGCCGGTACTGATTTTGATCGTGCAAAAGCTTTGATGGATGCCTGGAAAGATCCGGAGGTTAAGGCTATCTGGTGCTGGCGCGGCGGCTTCGGTACGACCCGTCTTTTAGATAGGATCGACTATAAAATCATTAGAGATAATCCTAAAATCCTCATCGGTATGAGCGATATCACCGCTTTGCATGCGGCCATTATCAAAGAAACGGGACTGATCACTTTTTTGGGGCCGAATCTGAATGGTGTTTTCGGCAAAGATACACGCTCTGATCACCACTATAATCAGGAGGAACTTTGGAAAATGATCTCTGCCGAGAGTACTCAAAGAAAAGGGTATTTGATTTCCCACCCAAAGTCGTTTCGTATAGGGAATCAAGCTATTGCAACTCTCAGCCCAGGCATTGCTAAGGGACGTCTGGCCGGCGGCACTTTATCTTTGGTAGTTTCTTTGGTCGGTACCCCCTGGCAAATTGAAACCGAGGGGCGCATTTTGGTTTTGGAAGAAGTCGATGAAGAACCTTACCGCATTGATCGTATGCTGGGTCAATTGAAGCTAGCGGGTTTATTAGAAAAGCCGGCCGGAGTCGTCTTATGCAGTTGGCGAGGATGCGGCGGCAAAAAGCCTGAAAAATCGTTAACCCTTGACCATGTTTTCCGCGAGTATTTCTCCCACGCCCCCTATCCTGTTATGGTGGGTTTTCCTTCAGGGCATGTGCTGGAACAAGCCACTTTGCCTTTAAATGCTTTGGCTGAGCTGGATGCAGGTCAGCGGACGCTGCGCATCATTGAAGATCCTGTTTCTGCTCCTTGAACCCCTCAAAATATTTTCATCCTCTGAATCCACTGAGTTCTATCGTGCCAACGTCTTCTGTAATGGCATCTAAAGCATTAAGGCACAACAGATTGATGTTGTAATCTATTTTTGGCTCTGTGATTTTTTAGGGGTTCAAACTTTCCCTGGTTTTTCCTTTATATTATAGGATTCTTAATATTCTCTTAATTCTTTTTGAGTAAAATTTATAGTTAATAATTAATAAGTTAATAAAGGAATGTTTAATGACTGGTTCAATAGGTTCTAATCCAAATTTCGATTTGCGTCAAATGTTAGGTTTCGAGGTAGGATCGACGCCTTATCTAGCAGAAAGTTTATATACTGAGTTTTTGCAAAGAGTTGAAGGAAATGAGGAGACCGCAATAGATATATCCTGGCTTAATCATGGACATCCTCTGGGCGATCTTGAATCGAAAGAAGGTCTATCTTTAATAGGAAGAGGATTTATGCCCCAGTTTCATACCGGAAGGTTGGATCCGCTTACTTCTCTTTCTACATTTTTGGATTCTCTCAAAAAGAACAAGTCCGTCTTAGAAAACTTCTCCCTCGATGCAGAGATGATCGCTAATATGGAAATAGCACTGCGTGAATCCTTTGGAATTGGCGACAGGATAAGCCGACTGATTGATAAAGTCCGAGCAAGTGTGGAAAAAGAGCAACTGGCACAAATTCGTGAGTTAAGCACAGAGCTTGCCGCGGAATTAAAAGATAAAAAGATTCTCTGGGTGCCGGTTTTTAACAAGGATGGCCTTGCTCTAATGCTGCGCCTCGATGCTGAAAACGGAATTTCTATCATCAATGCGGGAGTCGATGAGCGTCACCCTGGAATTAAACAAACGCGCATCGATCCTATCACCGGAAAAACTATAGAAGAATTTAGAAATCGGCAATTTATCACCTATGAGGCAAGAAAAAAAGAAAGAATTGGGGATGCTTCTTTTTTCGAATCCTTAATCAAAGGAATCGCTCTTTATTCCTGGGATGAAGCAAACAATAGTCCTGTTGAAAAAATCGTTTACGAGGCCCTGCCGCGCTATATTCAAGGGAAAGAAACGGGGTCGTTTGAAAGCAACACGGAACTTTACAAGAAGAATGCTCGAAATGATGATGAATCTTTCAAAAACGTAAGCGCCGCCATGTACTATATGTGCTGCGACCCTTTTTATGGGACGAGCAGCGGAGAAAAGAATGAACAAAAAATTCTCCAGTACAAAAAGATTAAATTCCTTTGGGAATCTCAAATATTAATTTCTTTTTGCCGTAACACGCAGTGGAAGTCTTTGAACGGCAATGTTCTCAGATTCTTGGCTGATGTGTTGCATAATTCAGCGCGCTCCGCTGAAAAGCTGGCAAAAAAAGGGGGACTAAGTCCTAAGCAACTATCGGCGATCGGTCTTTCATTTGCTGCCATAGAAAAGCGCATTTCCCTAGAAATAACGGTTCGTAACCGGCAAGCGCCCTTATTGCATTCAGCAATACCTTATGCTGAGCGTGCCGTCCCCCAAGCCTTTGTGATCCCTCCCAATCCGTTTGTATCGTATATGGAGAATGAAGATGAAAATCCTATAGCCCCGGAAGTTGCTAAACTATCCTTTGTTGAAGAATTTGTTGCGAATCTGACAGCTGAGGCGCCTTTGGACTTCAGCGATTCCGCACAAGCCCTTCTCCAGTTAGAAGGCTGGGTGCAGAGGCTGGATGCGTCGGTAGCGGCCGTTAGATTAAACCCTAATTTTTCTAGAAGGGGGGATCATTACGTTCCATCCATTCATGAGCAAAATGGCGCCATAAGGACTCTCGTGAAAACTTTTGCCGACCTTGTCTCTACTTTGCCTGTGCCTTTAGCAGGAGATGATTTTTGGAGCCGACTGCCGGAGGGGGAGTCTCGCAGATATTTAGAACTTGTGGATCAATTATCCAATCTCTTGATACCCCTTTCAAGCGGAAAGCTTTCTCCTGACAGTATTTTGATGGTGCACGCCCTGCACGTCATTTTACTTAAAATCGGTACGCGATTGCCTGATGTGGCTCTTCCCGAGAAGAATTTCTATTCTTTCGATCTTGTGAAGAAGGTGACATCTCCCGATTTCCAAATCAAACATTCCGGCCTGCAAAAAATTACGCATGACGTTTTGCGCTACTTAAATCCGGAATGGACGATTGAAACCACCGATATAACACTGGCGCATCCTGAAATACATCAGAATTTTTTATTTGCTTTCTCAACATACCCTTCAACTCAGGCAGAATTTACAGCTGATTTAAAAAATCAAGACGCTACCACAACGTACTTGCTTCAATTGCTCCAAAATTCGGAGCGTCTGGCTGACGTAAAACAATTAATAACCGTTAAAAATCTAAAATTAGAGGCTGAGCATGAAACGAAACTGCATCAATTCCAGCAAAAAGTAGATCAGTGGAATGCCGAAAAAAAAGGAATCGATCAACGTATTGCCACGATTACCAAAGAGATCGAGGATTTAGAAAAACGTTTGAGTGACGAACGTGAACGGCTGTTCAAGGATTTTGATACGAATACGCGGACAATCTTGGAACAGTACATAGCCAGAAAGTCAGAGCTCTTGACTAGATGGCACATTATTTACGGTGCCGACAGAGAGATCGAGCAACTTAGGCAAAAGCTTACCACTATTAGCGATGCGGATTTAGAGGATATTTTTGAAAACTCAAAAAGTTCCCTGCTTCTCCTACTTGCTGAGATGAAAGTAAAGACATCAGATAGGTTAGTGAGATTAAGTGAAAAAAGACGTCATCTTGCAAAGGAACCCACTGAAAAACCCATACACCCAGGGCAATACCCGGTAGATTCCAAAAGTGATCAACTTGCAGCGCTCCTTACGCTTCCTGAAGGGAGAGCTCTCTTGCCGCCTGCACTCAATACCATATTAAACTCTTGCCTTCGTTCCAGGGTATCCCACGAAGACATGACCGAAGTGGGCTTTGATTTTTATTGTAATTGGAACCCGATTCCCTTGACGGATAAAAATAAAGAGCGTCCCACCCCCTTTAAATATACGATTAAGGCCTCTCGATTGCCACGAAATCGTATACTCAATTTGAATCTTCCGGAACCTAAGCCATTCCCTTTGCCGGAGTACTCTAATAGCACGTATGCGTATAAACTTCTTTTTAATCAAGAACTCGCTCCCTATCGAATCTCCCAGAATAGCGCCATGATGAGAACGTCCCCATTATTCGGATTAAGCCAAGGGGAGGAACGCGAGCTTTACATGCTTGGCCTCGACCCTTACGACACAGCGAACAGAGTTGCGGCTTTCTTCAAACATCATATTACGCTTTTAGAAGATCCTTATGTCAGAAAACTCATTAGGATGCATTTATTCCGTCCGGAGAGGCTACACTCCCAGTTCAGGGACAATCCCGAAGCAGTCAAAGCTTTATCTTCTTTTATCGAATCGGGTATTCAGCACTTTAGAGAAGTGAACAAAATTGAAGAATGCCTTTATCTGGTACGTCTCGGCCATGAAGTCAAGGGAATAGCAGAAAGAATGGAATGTGGAGACGTTTTCCCCGATTTCCGTGAGCTCCTTCTGGAGAAAATCTTACCGAACCTCAAAAAACACTCCGAGCGTTTCAAAATCTACCGTACTTTAGTATTAATGCATGAGCATTTGGATCAAATCCGGGGCGTTTCTGAAGAACAACGGCAAAAAATCGTTCAAGATATCCTAGCCATGGAAACGAGCGGCAGATTTCTAACCGAAGAACAGCGTCTTAGCGGTGAAGATGCTGCCATTTTGGAATCTATCCTACTGCGCTATGCTCCTGCGCTCAAAGAGCCTCTAAGTGACGAAGCGATTAATCATGCCGTCAAGTCCGTTTTGCCCGATTTTGCAGGAGATTCGTGGGAGGCTAAAGGTTCACAATACACTTGCGCTAGCTGCAGCTATAATTCCGTAACACATGCCGTTATTTTGCCAGATGGCCGCCCTCTTGTCACTGCGCCGGGCTGGATCTTAAACAATACCGCCTTGTCTGAGGTCTATCCTTATCCGATTAATCAATGCGTGCAAATAGACGCTTATACCTATGTACTTAACAATGAGGTTTGGGTTAAATCATACTCTTGGGGCCATTCCCTGCAGATTGCCCGTTTAATAGAAGGCACTTTGTGCCGGTATATGCCGGTGCCGCAGGTATGGTCGGAGGCGCTGCCCACAATTTTCAAAGAAGGAGTCCAATGTTGGATTGACGATCAAGGCCAAAAGGTTTTTTTACTGAAAAATGAAGAAAAAATAGTTGAAATAACCTTAGAAAATCATCAAATCACAGAGATGAAACGTCTTTCCGATGGCTGGATTTGGGAGGATTTTAACCGACATAAAGAGCGATTTACCGAATTTTCCCCCTTGGAAAAAGATCTGAATCAGATTGAGTGCTGGAGAAACCCTCTAACTCAAGACTGCATGGTGGCTTTCGGCCGATTGGGAATCGATATTATCTTTAAGGAGTCATCCGAGGCTTTAAATTGTCGCCAGTTTCCCGGTTTTACCATAGCAAAGAAGGTTTTCTTGAAATCGCTGGCCCATTCCTTAAGTCCTTATCTCGCCTTGCAAAATGAAGCCGGAGAAAGAAAAGCGCTCGTTCCCTATTCAGAAGAAACACCGGTGACCTGGTTAGAGTTTTCAGTGATGGAAAGTTCGCCGGGCGTTTTTGATATCGTATCAGACGATGTGAAGTTGCAGCTTTTTCAAATGCTCCTTTGTACTGAAGGAAAAAACTACGGTCAAATCAAAAACATGCTGGATAAAATGAATAGCCTTTCCCGTTTTACAGACGAGGAGAAGGAGATGATTTTGAAGATTAAAGCCGGCCTTGAAGTTGATCGGCATCCCGAAGCGAATGCCTTGTGGTTGAAGGTGTATTTGTTGAATGAAGAAAATAGTTTAAAATTTCCTCCTTCCAAGAATATAAAGAAACCCGATCTTGACCCGAAGTTAAATAAAATAGACTGTCTTCAACTCTTTAAAAAATATCAATATTACGTAACCCATAGAGGGGATCTAGGTGTCCATCAGCTTTCAGAAAATATGGAGCGGCAAGTTTTGGAAATGTTGTATAACAAAGCCAAACGGCTAAGCGAAATCAAAGCTCCGGATGCTCCGGATGCAGTGGAAGAGAAAAGTCTCTTTTTAAAGGTTCGAAGATGGCTGGAAAATAAAGTTTCTGATGAAAAGTCAAAGCTGATGTTAGGTGTTGTCGAAAGGGAATTGGGAGATCGATTTAAGGCTTTAAGCACTGTTCAAGGACCGTTGGGCTCAAGAACGGTCCGACGCCTTGACGTGGAAAAATCGGAAGATTTGTTGAACTTTGTTCAATTCCCTAACCGTCAATCATTAGATTTCCTACAGGAATCAAAACTTAAAGAAATTTTTATAGGAGAGAAAGGGGATAGGCTGTTGTCAATTCCTGATGAGGAAGAGATTACGCGTTGTTTGGATATTTTGGTTAAAGAAGATAGTTATTGGGAAGATCAATTTACCATACTCTATTACATTGCCGTTTCAGGAAAAGAAGAGCAGCGGGAGGTCTTGGGTAAAATTCTTGATTTGACCTCCCATCAAAAAAGTCCTTGCCGCAAGCTAATTAAGTGGGTGTTTACCAAACCTGGACGGTATCCTTCTTTTCACTCTTTAAATGAGGTGATTCTAAAGTGGAAAATAGAGGCCCCGAAAAAGTTTAAAGAAGCATCAAGTATTTACGAAAAAGCCAGGAATGATGTGGCAATCGCCCAATTTAACCTGGCTGCATTAAATCAGCAATTGGAAGATGTGCTGTATCTGAGGACTTATCATAGGGATTATCTGGAAGAGGGAATCTTTACCAGGCTGCTAAGTTTCATAGGATTTAAAAAGCCTGAAATCGAAAAGGAAATTTCTGCCATCGAGTTGCTGATTTCTCAGGAAACAGATGATAGAGAAAGGGCGTTTTTGAATGATACTTTTGACGAATTGAAAAAGCGTCTGCCGAAGATTGCCGCGTTGAATCAACAAATTCATGTGAAGCAAAGACTACTTTCCGATGCGAAAAAAGCTGAAGTAGCAGCAGGAAAAAGCCTCAAGGCAGCTGAAGAAAATGTTCAGAATATGAATATTAAATTTAATGAAATCATTACAGAAATCCTTCCGGGGTTTTTCTATAAACTGATCCACCGCTTAGTTTTGCCCATTTTTAAGTCGATCCGCCGCATATGGAATTTAAGAAACGAGGGACTGAAATTCTTAGGGGGACATATCTATGCGGTGCGCGATATTTTTGCAGAAAAGACCCATGGTAAGAAAGGCGGCAAGCTGGAAGTCGACAAAGAGTTCTTGCAGAAAACCGATGATTGTTTTAATCGCTATTTCAGCGGGTTGAGGGATCAGTACTTTAAGGTTTTTGATGAACATTTTGATCCTAAAACCCAAGAGGAATGGGATCCGGTCAATGGGGATCAGAAAAATGTTACCGTTAAACTGAAGCAAGAAAAAGCAGCTCTCGATGTTTATCGGGAAAATTATTACAAGAAAAAAATTGCCCGGGTTTCCATTAACAAAGGCTTCTCTTTAGAAACTCTGCGCAATGCATTAACTGTAACGTTAGGAAATCTGAATACCTCAATTGTGGCCGAAAAGAAGGCTCTTTTGGATCTAATAAACCAAAGCTCCACTCTTGAAGCGATGCATCGACTAGGACAGAAACAAAAGCTGGATTGGGAGGATGTCAGACGTCTGACCCTAGCTGGAAACCTTGAGGCGTTTACAAAGGAAACAGGCCTTGATCAACCGCAAGCTAAACGGTTGATGGAAGGGGTAGCCGATTATTTAGTCAAGGCAACCCGTCTTGAGCAAATGAAATTGGCGATTGCCATGGTTAAAAAGGGGGAATCGGCCCCGTTGGAAAGGCAGGAAATTTACCTTAAAAACATTATCGCAGCTCTCGAGATGAGAAGGGTACATGCGCCTGATCCTTCTAAAATGTCACGCCTATGGTTTGAGTATGCCAACATGTATATGTATCGTGATATGCAGATTGAAAAGATAGAAGCTTTAAGTGGCGAAGAGTTAGCGGAAGTCCTTGCTGAAATGCCGACAGGCTTCGGAAAAACAAAAGCTTTGGTGCCTTCTTTCAATTATGAAAAAGGGCAAAAAGGACTTATCTTGAATATCCACCCGAAAACAATAGAAGCGCTCAACTCTGAAGATGTCAAAGGACAAATGGCAAAAAGCTTCGGAAGAAAAGCCGATCGCTTCCACTTTGATCGTTCCACCGATTTCACTGTAGCCTCTCTTCGAAAGCTCTATGAGGAAATGCAGGTGGATTATGAAGAAGGGCGCCCTATTAACTTAAGCAGCGAGTCTTTACGTTCCTTAGAGCTGCACTTCATTTTAACGCTTCATCAATACGAAAAAGCAAATGAAGTTGGATCTACCGATTTAGCGGCAGCTACCGAGGAAATCGGTTATTTCATACGCATTCTGCGCGCCATTCGAGTTGAAGGGTGGGCGACGATCGATGAAGCCCATGTGACGTTGGATCCAAATGATAAATTGATTTATACGATCGGAGATTCCAAAATTTTGCCCGCGGCACATTTGGATCTTATGGAAGAAATCTTTGATCAATTGACTCCTGAAGATGATGCGTATGGCATACGCGACAACTTGCAGTCCAAATTAGCGGAAAATGATGACGCATGGATAGAAGTTGCCGATAAACTGGCCGATTA
This sequence comes from Waddlia sp., assembly GCA_041738095.1. Lineage (GTDB taxonomy): Bacteria > Chlamydiota > Chlamydiia > Chlamydiales > Waddliaceae > JTS-AC334. The sequence goes on along the minus strand of JBGSQP010000026.1, from coordinate 11,234 downwards.
TTTTGCTGAGAAGCTTGATATCGACGTTGAGCGGGAAGAAGAATTTAAAGATTTTATACTGGGAAATATCGAGGAGATTCCCCATTGGATAAAAAAAGATCACCGGCGCGAGAAAATTGCCCTCATCAAAGGGGAGCTTTCTTATGTGCTCCGCAGCTCATTAAAAGGGCATGTGGATGAAAACTTTGGGCTTTCCAAGCTACATTTTGACAAAAAACAATACGCTGTTTCTTATTCAAGCTCCAATACCCCGAAAGAAAATGAGCACAACCCTTCGCAGTTTAAAAATCCGCACGAGACGATGAACAAGACGTATTTGACCTATCTGCATAAAGGCTTAAAGGTAGAGCAAGTCAAGGCATTGATCAAGTCGTTGCAGAAAGAACAGCTTGAGGAGGCCAAGGAGTCGGGATCTTTTGCGGAAGCGGAAGCAAATAAAATGTTTCAAAAGATTTATCCAAAAGGGGATAAAGTCCTGAGTTTGCTCAATGACAGCGATATCGAAGAGCTGTTCCCTCATTTTCAGCACAACAAAAAGGCAATCTTTCATTATATAAAACATATGATTGCTCCCCAATTGAAATTGTTTCCGCATCATTTGGTCAGCACTTCCCAGAACTTTAGAAGCCAATTTGCTTCTTCTGTTTCATTGACGGCAACACCTCAACACGCAGCAACCCATGGTCCCGATACGCGGATGGTGGAGATGGAAGGGACTTCAGGGCAAGTGATCCATTTACTATTAAATAAAGTGAATAAAGCGAAAAAGCTGCATATTGTTGATGTGGAACAGCCAAAAGATGTTCTTGAAAGAGTCCTCGCCGTTCTATCGAAAAATGCACATCTTAAAGCTTTGATCGATGTCGGAGCTCTCCTGAGGGGGCTATCCAACGAAGAAGTGGCTCTGGCGCTGCGTAGACACTTTCATGATCAACCCGAGGTTCGGGCGATTCAATATTTCGATGTGGCTCAGGAGAAGTTTGTGGTGATGGAGGTGGAAACCGGTCAGCTGCACGACCCGATGGTTGTGAACATCGACCCATCGAAAATCCTCACTTTTTATGACCAGCCTCGTTGTTTCGGGAGCGATCTTAAGCAAGCCGTCGATGCTTCAGGATTGTTATTAGTTGGCAACAAAACCACTAAAGCTGTAGTCGGCCAAGGCGCCGGACGGATGCGACAGTGGCATCTGGATCAAGGCATGGAAGTTTTATGCACAGAGTCTACTAAAAAAGAAATTTTGGAAAATCAGCATCTCGATGAAAATGCTGAATTAAGCATTAAGCATCTTTTGAAGCATTGGACATCCAATCAAGGAAGGGAAGAAGCGGAAAAAAATTATCGTGCACAGCTTGAGCAGATGGATAATGAAATTAGGCGCACGCTGCTCGATCTCTTGATGGGGCTTGAGCCGGGTGTGCATCCTAAAATTAAGGATAAAGTGCCGGATGTGGGAAATGTCTTACGACTTTTTAAAACCTTTCAAAAGGAATTGTTAGATGATGACAGTTTTGACCCTTGGAAGCTTTACGCCTCAATGCCTAAGGAAAAACCGACTCTTGAAATTCTGCAAGCGTATCACAAAGGGTGTTTAAAGCGGGTTAAAAAACTGGATGCTCTTTCCTCGGCTCAGCGTCAGGTAGTCGAAGTGCGTCTTTCTAAATATCCCTCGAAATGGGAAGGAAAAGATGCAATTCCTCTTCCTGAAAAAGTAAAGGCGACAGGACCTGGGCTTGGCATGGAATGTGAAGTTTTACAGGATACCGAGCAGAAACAAGAAGTGGATGTTCAGGAAATACCCCGAGAGCATTTTGAGATGCGGACTCCGTCGAAATGGCCGGAGAGCTTGGATATTTTCCGTGCCGGCTGGGAAAAGCCGGTCTGGCAAAGCGTCTTTCTGAATCGCATTAAAAATGTGTTCAGCCGTTTGGAACCCAAGCACCCGATTGCTAAATTGGCCACGCGTTTCGTTCTAGTCATAGCAGGTTCAACTCTTGCGTCTGTCGCTTTAATCGTTGCCTCCGTTGCAGTTCCCATAGTAGCTTTAGTAGCCACCGGGATGGCTTGCGTAGGTTTAGGGCTAAGCTTATGGAGTCACTTTTCAAGTGGTGTAGTCGATCTAAATAATTGTACCTATAAGGTCGCAGATTTAATGGGATCCCATTTACCTGCCGATTTAAAAAAGGTGGAGCGTTTTTTCCCGGACAACTTATTAGTTTCTAACAACTTTTATGTGCAGAAAACGTCTCATTGGAGAGAAATGGCACAAGTGCCCTTTACTCAAGAGCAGAAGCCTTTGTACGATATATTGGTCATTCAGGATGGGGAAAGTCTCCAAGTCATGATGATTGATCAAAATGACAGCATCTATTTCCGTCGCAAGCTTCAGAAGGATTATGAGAAGACCAATGATCTGCAGGCTGCCGAAAGAACCCGGAAAATTGCGGTTTATGATATCCAGCACGACATGATCGCCGTTCAAGGGAAAAACGCCTTTGGTGAAAACGAGCTTGAGGAGAACGAAGAGTTTCGCAAGTTGCTTGTGCAGGTTAAATTGATTAATGGCGAGACCTTTGGAGGTAATTCAGAGGCTCACATAACTCAAAGAGAGACCCTGGCAGAAATTGTCGGGGAGGAGAAAGAGTTGATGGCCCGTTTTGTTAAAGATCATGTCCTTGCGAAAAAACCGATTACAAAAGCGCGGTTTGATCGTTCTCCCTTAGGTCAAATGTTAAAGGTTTAAAAAGGGGAAGCGCATGATTTGCTAAACGGCGATCATGCGCTTTTCTTTAATTTTTCTTATCGTTGACCAGGGAACAGAAGCGCTTGAGAGCCGGGGAGCAATCATTTTTATCCAGCTCCACTTCAATCAGATGGAATTGCCCTCTTGAGGCAAACGCCTTAGAGAGGGCTTTTTCCAGCTCTTCTTCAGTTTTGACATGCACTCCGACTCCGCCTCCGAGCAATTGCGTGATTTTAGAATAGTTCCAGTCTAAAATATTATTAAACTCCCCTTCTAAGAGAGGACGTTCCGTGGCGTACCCATGATTGTTAAGCAATACGATAATGGGATCGAGGCCGTAGCGCACTGCCGTGGCAAGCTCTGTACACGTCATTTGAAAGGCGCCATCTCCTACTAGGCCGATTACTCTTTTTTCAGGACAGGCAAAAGCTGCGCCCAACGCTCCAGGAACACCGAATCCTAGCGTGGCAAAGTAGGCGTTAGATAAAAAATTCGTTTCCCCCAGTGTCAATTCGGTAGCCCCGAAAAGACAATCTCCAAAATCGCTGACAACAATATGTTCTTGTTTCAAATAGTTTTGCAAGCAGGGGAAAAGTCGCTCAACTTTTATGCGAGCACCCTTTTTCGGATTAAAATGCAGGGGCTTCCTGTCTAAATTTGCGGGATATTCTCCCCGATATCTAACGTTAATATCAAGAGCGGCCAAAGCCTTGAGAAGGTCGCTAAAGTAGACTTCATTGTACTGGTGATGGTTGACGGAAACTTCCTCTGCAGAAGCGGAAATTTTAAATTGATGTTTTAATTCGGAAGTGAAAATTCCCGTTTCCACATCGTTTAACACCACGCCGAAAATAAAAATCACATCTGCGCTTTCCACGTATTCTCTAACTTCATCGCGGCTTAATTTTCCTTGATAAATGCCTAAGTAGAGAGGGTGCTGCTCATCGACTGCCGTTTTTCCCAATAGGGAAGAGGCAATCGGTATCCGGTATTTTTCGGCGAATTGAAGTAAAGCTTGGGAAAGGCCATAGCGATGCAATTCATGTCCGGCCCATATGACCGGACGTTTGCAGTTCTTTAAGAGGGTTGCTGTCTCGTTTAAGATTTCTTCCAAAGCCGCAGTATCGGAAGCCGGGGCTTGCCGTTTGGTTTTGGGTAGATTTTGCAATGGAGCATCCACGCAATCTCGGGGCAGTTCGAGATAGACCGGCTTTTTGTGGAGCCGGCATTGCCATAACGCTTCATCGATTTTCTCTCCGGCTGTTTCAGGATGATCAAGCACGGCTTGGTACACGGTAATTTTTTGAAAAATTTCCAGCTGGGTGGTGTCGCGTGTCGTGGTAGACGTTTTAAACATATGGTGCAATGGCTGATGTTTAATGAATTCATCCGTACCGGGAGCTCCAGAAATGATAACCAGCGGGGAGCTTTCCACAAAGGCTTGAGAGACCGCGTTTGTAATATTGATGCCAACTCCATAAGTGATGCATGCCGCCCCTATTCCTTTAAGTCTTGCATAGGCATCGGCCATGTAGCCGGCGGTATTTTCCCGGGTCGCATTAATATAGTGAATGGGGTGTTCCTCGATCAATTGATCAAAGCGCAACACGTAGTCGCCGGGGATTCCAAAAATATGTTCTACTCCTTCGGCATGCAGTCGATCTAATAAATATGTGCCGACGGTGGTTGTTTTTCCGGGGGCTTTTGCCGTAAGAGCCATGGAGTATCCTTTATTTGATGTTTTCGGATCATATTAATATAAAAAAATAATTTAAACTAAATTCGTCAATCCTTTAAATATATACCGGTTCCAATTCGAATTTATCCATTTGCCTTGATCTTTTTGTGCCTGACTTTGCGTTCGATCTCCTCTACTTTTCCAAGTAGATTTCGATTGCCACGCATCGTCAGACACACAAAAATTTCAAATGCAAAAAATGATCACTTTGAACTGGAACCGGTAGATGTGTCTCTTAATCCCAACTTATCCCTTTAAGTGGAGAGCGGCGCAATGTGGAAAATCGTAACCGGCTTAATATTAACTTAATCGCTGCGGTGATGTAGAAAAAAAGAATTTATATGGATCTCGAATCTTTGAATCTCCACATTGTTTTAATCTTAACTGTAGGATTTGCCTATGCCAGCATTTTAGGGTATATCGCTTTTCGCTGCGGCCTTTCCACGATACTGGGATATTTGTTAGCAGGGTACCTGATCGGTCCATTTTCTCCAGGATTTGAGGCCAGTATAGATACTGCCGAGCAACTTGCCGAAATCGGCGTCATTCTGATGATGTTCGGCGTCGGTCTCGATTTCAAATGGGAGGATTTGAAAATCGTCAGAAGGATTGCCATTCCGGGAGCGATCGTGCAAACCACTCTTGCCACGCTGGCAGGCGCCTTGTTAATCTGTACGATGGGCTGGACCGTAGAATCTGGGATTATCATCGGATTTGCAATCGGCGTGGCAAGTACAGTTGTCTTGGTCAGAGTGCTAAGCGATAACCATCTATTAAATACGATTCAAGGGCACATTTCCGTCGGTTGGTTGATCGTTGAGGATCTTATAACTGTAGTCTTACTCTTACTAGTGCCGGTCATTGTTTCTTTTTCAAAGCCGGACGGGACCTCGCTCTTGGAATTTTTTACCCCTATTTTGATTTTAGTTTTAAAAATCGGGGCGATGGCGGGCTTCATGTTGATTGTGGGAAAACGTTTGGTCGCCCTTGCGCTTTCCAAAATAGTGAAAACACGTTCTCATGAACTCTTTACTCTAACCGTTCTGGCGCTTACTTTTTTGATTGCTACAGGGGCGGCGCTCCTTTTCGGCACCTCGATTGCTCTAGGGGCATTTATTGCCGGGATGGTGATCGGGCAGACGGAGGTGCGCGATCAGGCAGTTGTACATTCCATGCATTTAAAGGACGCGTTTTTGGTGATTTTTTTCCTATCGGTAGGGATGTTATTTAATCCTTTGGTGATCATCAACCATCCTGTTATTTTTCTTGGTATGTTATCGATCATATTGATCCTAAAACCTTTAACGGCATGGGGCATTACGATTTTATTAGGATATCCCTTTTCTGTCGCTTTGACCGTTGCGATCGCCTTGGCTCAAATAGGAGAGTTTTCTTTTATTCTTGCGGAAGAGGGGATGAAATATAACATTTTACCTGACGAGGGCTTTGATGTTTTGGTGGCTTGTGCTTTAGTTTCCATCGCGTTAAACCCGCTCTTGATGCAACTTGCCCAAGGTCGCGAGGGAACAACAAAAGAAAGCCCCTGAGGATTCCTGAGGGGCTTTCTTAAAATTATTTTTTCTCGTCTTCGATGATTTCGACTTCAGCTTCTTCGATATTGTTATCGTCTTTCGCCTTGTCGCCCGAATGCTGGCCGTTCGGCCCTTGATGCTGGTGATGAGGCTCACCGCCGGCAGCGGCACCTGCCTCGGCTCCAGGATGTGCTTTCGACATCGCTTCGCCGATTTTTTGCATATGCGTTTCAAGTTCGTTTTTAGCAGATTTAATACGGCCGATATCGCCGCTTTCCATCGCTTTCTTCACGTTCTCGATTTTATTTTGCACTTCGTTTTTAACATCTTCAGGAATTTTATCCTTGTATTCATCCAGAGCTTTTTGAGCACGGAAGGCAAGGGCGTCGGCTTCATTTTTGACTTCGACTTCCTCTTTTCGTTTACGGTCTTCCTCTTTATGCAATTCGGCATCTTTTACCATGCGTTCGATATCGCTTTCATTTAGGCCGGAAGCCGCTTCGATCCGGATTTTCTGTTCTTTTCCGGAGGCTAGATCTTTTGCCGATACGTGCAAAATGCCGTCTGCGTCAATATTGAAGGAAACTTCAATTTGCGGTGTTCCACGGGGAGCCGGCGGAATGTCGGTCAAATCAAAACGTCCGATTTCCTTATTGTCGTTGGCCATTTTGCGTTCCCCTTGCAGGACGCGGATGGTAACGGCCGGCTGGTTGTCGGCAGCAGTCGAAAAGACTTGTTTTTTCTGGGTAGGGATCGTGGTGTTGCGTTCTACTAAAGGTGTCAAAACGCCACCTAAAGTTTCGATGCCTAATGTTAAAGGAATGACATCCAAAAGCAATACGTCTTTGACAACGCCGGTCATAACGCCACCCTGAATGGCTGCGCCGATGGCGACAACTTCATCCGGATTAACTCCTTTATGACCTTCCTTGCCGAAGATTGTCTTTACCATCTCCTGCACGGCAGGCATACGGGACATGCCGCCCACGAGAATCACTTCACCGATATCTTCTTTAGAAACGCCAGCATCTTTCATCGCTTTAAGGCAAGGCTCTCTTGTGCGGTCCACCAAATTGGCTGTCAGCGATTCAAGCTTCGAACGGGTTAATGTCAGCGACAAGTGTTTTGGTCCTGAGGCATCCATTGTAATAAACGGCTGATTGATCTCAGTAGTTTGAGTCCCGGATAGTTCGATTTTGGCTTTTTCAGCAGCATCTCTAAGACGTTGCAAAGCCATTTTATCTTTTGTAAGATCAATGCCATGCTCTTTTTTAAATTCATCGAGCAGCCATTTCAAGACTTCGTTATCAAAGTCATCGCCGCCTAAGTGCATGTCGCCGTTAGTGGCAAGTACTTCAAACACGCCATCTCCAATTTCCAGTACGGAAATGTCAAATGTTCCGCCGCCCAAGTCGAATACGGCGATTTTTTTGTCGGTTTTTTCTTTATCGAGGCCATAGGCCAAGGCCGCAGCCGTAGGCTCAGGAATGATCCTTTTAACATCAAGTCCGGCAATTCTCCCGGCATCCTTTGTAGACTGTCTTTGAGAATCGTTAAAGTAAGCAGGAACGGTAATGACTGCTTCTGTTACTTCTTCTCCCAAATACGCTTCCGCCGTTTGTTTCATTTTAATCAGTACTTGAGCGGCGATTTCTTCGGGAGTCACCAATTTGCCCTGAATCTCAAACACAGCATCGCCGTTGCCGTTGGCCACGACTTTATACGGAACGTTTTTGATTTCATTGGTGACTTCATTAAACTTTCTTCCGATAAATCGTTTGGAGGATGAAATCGTATTTTCCGGGTTTGTCACGGCTTGTCTTTTTGCGGGAATGCCAACAAGTCGTTCATCTCCTTTGTAGGCGACTACGGATGGTGTGGTGCGGGCACCTTCGGCCGAAGCGATCACGACGGGGCTGCCGCCTTCCATCACGGAAACGCAGGAGTTGGTGGTACCTAAGTCGATACCGATAATTTTTCTACTTTTCTTTTTTTCCATAGGAATACCTCTTTATTTAAATCTATTCTTCTTCTTCGTCCTTCGCAATTTCCGACTCTTCTTCGGGTCCTTTAGCGACTTTGACCCGGGCCGGACGAAGGGTTTTACTGCCGATCACGTACCCTTTGGCGCTTTCTTCGACGACGATGCCCGGTGGGAAGGCGTTGGTAGGAATCATCTCTACCGCTTCGTGCAAATGGGGGTCGAAGGGTTGCCCTTTAGCGTTGATCGGTTTTACTCCGTTTGAAGTTAGTACTTCTTTAAACTGGTTCAAAATCATTTCAAATCCTGAAGCCCAATGTTTCACTTCCGCTGAACCTTGCGTTGCGTAATTCAGGGCATTTTCCATGTGGTCGATAGGGTTGAGGAATTCAAGCAGCAAGCTCCTCATGGAGTGCTGCACCACTTCGTCTCTATCTTTTTGCAGCCGTTTCCTGGTATTCTCAGAGTCGGCCAGTAAATGCAGATACTTATGTTTGTATTCTTCAGCCTCTTTTTTCAAGGTTTCAAATGCGATTTCAGTTTCCTGCTCTTTTTCTTCTTCCATAATTAGTCTATCCTTTTATCTTCCAGCAGCATAAGGCGCGATTGCCCGATCAGGCGATGCTCTTCCTTTTGCAAATACAATGATTCTGTATGCGGCTGCCGGTATTCTATTTTAAATTTGTAGATCATGCGGGTCAGGGCATCGCTCACGTTTTCTGAAAAGGCGCGTAAAACACCGAAAACATGTTTATAAGGAATTCTAACCGGCCCTAAGACGCCTATAGAGCCCACAGCCTTGTTGTTGATGCGGTACGGTATTGCAGCGACTGCACAGGGGATCTCCGTTTGTGTGAAGGGTTTCAAATCGTCGCCGATCCAGAATTTTAAAGCGTCGTGTGCGCTGCATTCTCGCAGAAGCATGCGCATGCTGCGGGCGTTTTCGAAAAGAGAGAGGCTGCTGGCCAGCACGGTAGCGCTTTGAAACTCTTCGGCATGCAATAGTTTTGAAAAGCCGGTACGGTAAATTTCTTCATCGATAAAGTTGGAGTAACCGACAATGTAGCGTACCATCAGTTCATTGTAAAAGTTTTGCGCCATTTTCTCTTCTGTCGGTTCCATCTCCTCCGGTTTGTCGTGGCCGGTGAGGCGCCAATGAAAATAACGTTCGATCCTCTTGACGGAAAACGCGCTCAGTTTTTGGTCTGTGTGCATGATTTCGGTTTGGATCACTCCAAAATCGGTAATCATCACGCATAAAATGCGGTTAGCATCGATGGAGACGAGTTTGATGTCGACAATGAAGTCGTGATCGAAGCGTGGTGCAGAAAGAAAGACGGCAAGATTGGTCATTCCGGCTAAAGTTTCGGCTGCTTGCTGGAGATATAACGAGATTTCTTTTGTTTCGCTCAACCGTAAAGATTGGAGTAATTGGGCGTCTTTAGGGCGTAAAACCGTACTTTGATAGCTTTCTGTGGCATAAAATCGAAAGGCTTTAGTGGAGGGGATTCTGCCTCCTGAGGTGTGCAATTGCTCGAGATACCCTTCCTTTTCAAGATGGGCAAAATAATTTCTAATGGTTGCTGAGCTAAGCTCTTCAAAGCCGGCTTCTTTAAGAGCGTTGGAGCCTACAGGGGTGCCGGTTTTTAAGTAATAATCCACAAGGCCGAGCAGGACTTGCTTCTCCCGTTCATGTTTATGGACTGATTTGGTGCTTAAAGCTTTTTGCAGTTTCAAGGCCAATGCTCCTCTTTTCACCCATAATTATAGCTTTATGAAAAGTTTAGGGTCAAGACAATTTAGCACTCTAATGTCTAGAGTGCTGAATTGTTGTTTTAAAACCCAAAGACACTAAGACATAATGAATTATAGGCATGACGCTAGAATGGGCTAGAGTAGCGTGTGCGTTTGTTACTTAATGTCCTGCTCAAGCAGGACCGGAAGGATATCAACGATTGAAGGATGCCACTTCAGGCCTCTGGAATAGACTAGCAAGGTAGCTAAATGGCAGGAAATGATCGCTTTCTTATGATGTTCGGGGATTTCGGAAAGCAATAGATTTTGATAATCTTTAACCAGGAGAGGTAAAGCGTAGGAAAGAAAGTATTGGATTAAAGGGTGCTCCGGGTCTTTGGGAAGATCGCTTTGATCTAGATAGTCAAGCAGCTCGTAGGTGTATTGATTGATTCTTTCCGAAATTCTTTCGGAAATATCGGTCAAATAGCCACCCTCTTCATCCAAGGTTTTAAATAATAGGTCGGCTTCATGGGAGGCGCAAACCTTCAAACGCTCCAGGATTTCTTTTACCAATTCCTCTTTGCGGGTTAAAAAGGTCTGATCGTTCAGAACGAGGCCGCAAAGCACTTCAAAAGAAGAGCAAATCACGCCGGTTTTATTGGCCGAGCTGTCCTTTATAATATACACTCCTTTGTCTTCCAGGGCATAGCGAGCACTTTGGGTCAAATAAAGATTGGCTCCCTCGACGATGCCGCGGGCAGTAGGCCTCCCTTCGCGGTCAAGAAACTCCGAGACATTTGCAAGGTCGAGCGTGCGCGGCCTGCCGCCGGCGGGGATAAAAATATCGGCAGGGGTTTGATGCACATTGCTGCGGAGCAAATGATTCATGTCGCTTCCGGAAAGCCACTCTTCCGTTAACTTTCCTTTGTTCATTTTCCAGCAAAGAGTTTGGTGGACGTAGGCTGTTTGTTTGCGCTTCACTTCCTTGTCTAGTAAAAATCCCCCCTCATGAAGCTTTTCCGGAGGGTAGTACTTAATGGAACGTTTTTGTTGAAATAGCTCGGCAAGGATCGTGAGATCAAGCCCTTCCAAATCTTGGATAGTGCCCGAAACATCCGTTAAGGCGACTAATTTGGCAGTTTTGGGGTAAAAGCGCTGCAGATTAAGGATTTGATTACCTGCCACATCACCGTCCGGCCCTCCGGACATTTTAACGGTAAATGATTCCTTGTCAGGGTCAATTTCCAAATAATGCAGCATTTTTTGCATATAGACATTGAGTCCTAAGGACGTTACGCCATATTCCTTATGATTGATCCCTAGAGAGGGCTTTCCCGAAATGAAAGCCCCGCCCGGTTTATAATCGTATTTCTTGCTAAAACCGGCAATCCATTGGATCATGGCGTCGTGCATGTTCTCATCAGGACCCAAATAAATATACTCAGGACGCTTCCAGTAATCGATGATGTTTTTGGCGCGGATGGTGCCATCCGGATCGCAGTT
>JBGSQP010000011.1:0-1542 GCA_041738095.1 Waddlia sp. | reverse complement strand
ACAATCCGACAGCGATGCTCAAGATTAGTCAGAAAAGCATTGTCATTTTCAAAGAAAATGGAAAATCATATAGGTGCAATTAAAATGTTTATCTGCGATTACAACAAAAATTTGAAATCACTACCTGTTTAGGACTACCAAGAAATGCCCCTTAAATATACCGGTTCCAGTTCAAAGTTATCATTTTTTGCGTTTGAAATTTTTATATCTGACAATGCGTGTAGATCGAAGATGAGATCGATTTCTGCGCTTTGTCAAACGAAAAAAATTCTAAGTCAAAATTCCGATTTTTGAATTCATTTCAGTATACAGTACTTCCTTATAAAAATTAGTAACTTGCGAACATTCACTCTATTATGAATAATTTTCATTATTAATTTTTTGTAAATATTTTTTTATTAATATATAGGGCATTCATTAAAAATTGTAAATATAATGTGATTTTATTATTCTTAGCCTTATGACATTGAACAAGCAGAAATTTGGGCATTTGATACGCGGGACGCTTCTGGTGGCAGGAACCTCTATTGGGGGCGGTATATTGGCTCTCCCGGTCTTGACGAGTCCCGGCGGCTTTATTCCTTCCTTGGTGATTTACTTACTGTGTTGGGGCTTTATGGCCTGCACCGGTCTTTTACTGCTGGAAGTGTGCCACTGGATGGAAGGGGAAACAAACATTGTTTCCATGGCCGCAAAAACCCTGGGCGTTAAGGGGCAAGCTTTTGCTTGGGGAGTTTATCTCTTTCTCTTTTATTGTTTGACGCTGGCCTACATTGTCGGCTGCGGCAATTTGGTGGCTCAGGCATTGCCGGTTCCTGATTGGGTCGGATCGTTAATTTTTGTGGCTCTTTTCTCTCCTTTTGTTTTTTTCGGAACGAAGGCCGTGGGCAGAATGAATGCCGTCCTGATGCTTGGGCTTGGTATGTCCTATTGTGCTTTCGTGGTGATGGGTTATCCCTACATCAAAACCGAAAATCTGCTGCATAGCAACTGGAGACTCTCCCTTTTAGCGCTTCCCATTGCGTTCACCTCTTTTGCTTTTCAAGGGATTATTCCGACCCTTTCTTCCTACATGCATCATGATTTGAAAAGCACCCGCCTGGCAATTTTAATCGGCAGCTTCATCCCTTTAATCGCTTATGTGATCTGGGAATGGTTGATTTTAGGCATTGTGCCCGCAGAAGGGCCCGGCGGCCTTGCGGAAGCATTGGCTAATGGGGAAAATGCCGTGCAGCCCTTAAAAGCTTTTCTTTCTCATCCGTATATTTACCCCATTGGACAACTTTTTGCCTTTTTTGCGCTGGCGACTTCTTTTTTCGGGGTCACATTAGGGTTGTTGGATTTTTTAGCAGATGGTTTGAAGGTGGAAAAAACCAACAAAGGCAAGCTTGCTCTTTCGTTTTTAGTGTTCACTCCCCCTTTTCTCGTAGCGTTATGGAATCCCCATCTCTTTTTAAAAGCCCTGGATTTGGCAGGGGGGTACGGCTGCGCTTTATTGTTGGGCGTACTGCCGATATTGATGGTCTGGTCGGGGAGGTACCG
>JBGSQP010000010.1:0-128417 GCA_041738095.1 Waddlia sp. | reverse complement strand
GACCGCCGCCGCCTCCACCGAATCCCCCGCCGCGTCCGCCACCGCCGCCAAACCCGCCGCCGCGACCTCCGCCGCCTCTTGCGTCAAGCTCCAACGTGCTTAATAAACAAAACGATAAAATGGCCAAACAAACAACTGATGTGCGATGAGATATCATTATACACCTCCCTTTCTTACAATTTTGACAGGCTCAAGATGAGGCAAAAGTTCACCGTTGATCTCTCTTCCTGTGATCTCCAAAGTATAGCTGTTGCGATCTACCGGAGTGAAGATGGTCACCTGTGAACCCACAGCGCCACTTGGCAGTGTACTGGCAGTTTCCACGACCCAGCTTTTCCCTTCCTTTTTCCATTTTCCTTGGGCAAATCCCCCGTCTGAATCAAACATCCAGGAACGCACTTCATGCTGCACAGGATCCCATCCAATGATCTGCTGCCCTTCCACATCAGGCTTACCCAATACGGTGACTTTAAAATGATGCGTAATGAAGTTTTTGAACTTATCCCATTGGTAAGCCGACTCTACTTCAAACGTATCGCTTTTATCGACCCATTCGCCGATCAACCATTCGAGGTCCTTCAATTTCTCGGCGTTAGTCGGTGCTTCGAGCCACTCCACTTCATCAATTTTACTGATATTCCACTGTCCGTCCTGTTTGACAAAAACGGCCTGAAAAAGGGATTCCTTAGAAGGCTGTCCTACCTTTGAGAAAGTGACTTTGCCTCTTTGTACGGCTTTATTAGTGGAAGGAAAATCCACTGTCGTCGTTTCAATTTTTAAATTGATATCGCCAATACCTTTAAATAACTCGGCCAATTGTTTTTCGATTTCTGCCCTCCCTTTTACAGCAGTGCCTGTCAAGGGATTTATATAGGAAGCGTCTTGGGCCCAATGCTGCGCCATTTCTTTTGGGTCTTTTTTGTTGAATGAGGAAATGTAGGAAGCCGTTCTTTGCTTGACAGCTTCCGTTTCACCACCCTCCACATGTCCCCAATTCAATAGGGCCAGGAAGGCAAATAGCAGAATTTTTTGCATGTTAATGCTCCTTTAAAGAAGTTATTAACATACATAGAGGTAAATATAATTTTTTAAAAGAAAAGAATAGAAAGCGCAAAGAGCCTTGAACCTTTGCGCTTTGATTATAATTTTAGACGACGCGACCGACTAAATCGTAACCGGCGGCATCGGTGATCTCGACTTTATGTCTTTGACCGAAAGCTTTCACTTTGCGTCCGTCATTGATAATATCTGGCCGTCGATTTCAGAACATTGACCGCATTGCCGGGCCCGCATCAACAGCTATGACTCCGGATGGTAACCTTCCACCACCTATTGCTATACTTCATCGTCCACTTGATGCGGCAGATGGTAAGCACAACTCTCCGGTTCTTAGTAGAAATGTTGCAGAGGTCTTTTAGTCACCTTGCCATAAGATGCAGAAACTGCCTTTTCTTCGGAAGTGCAGATGGGTGAAGCCTGCATCTTCCCATTAAGAGAGCTGATCATCAACGGTTTCGAAATCAGCCAACTTTATAGCGAACGTGATTCTAAATTCAGAAATATGGCAAGCAGTCGCCCTGAATTTGAGCCAAACAAAGCCGGCGCTTAAAACAACGCGACTTATATAAGTGGCGTCATGCAGGCAGGCCTCAAAATCTGCGGCTGACGAAGCCGCCGGAAACCAAATTGTGCGTTGCGTTCGGAATCTACCGGTTCCTATTCCTTGACAGCGACAAGGCTGCCCATATTTCTCATCACTTTGCAAGACTTATCGAAAATCCTGCCTAGTTGCTTTAGCTATCATTTTTGAGGATCTCTAAGAGTTTTCCCGGTTTTGACCAGGGATTCTGTCTTTGTTTGGGCAGTTTGGCGTTTTTTAATGTTTCTAACAGCGGATCACTGCCCCCTCTATAGGCGAACAAACAGTTTTTTCCTTCCCAGATGTCCTCTAGAGGACTTAATTCAATATTTGAAGCGACTAAATGTCCGAAACGACATCTGCGATTTCTAAAAGCTTCGTTAAATATTTCTATAAGAGATGAATAGCTTTTCAATTTTTCTGCAGTCAGTCGTATGAGGCTAATTTTGTTGTCTCCCGAACAGACGTAAGTAATCACTCCCGGTTGAGTCAAGGAAACGCGGAAAGCTGCTGAATAATGAAATTGATCCAATTTCATTAGCTCTTCAGGCAGAGAATCGCGTTGCGAACTTATAAGGCCAAGTTTTTTAAACTCTTTTAAAACAAACTCCGGAGTCATTTCTGCGGGTCTCAAAGATAGGGATTCGTGGAAAATGGAGGGAAGGCTATATGAGTATCCGTTGTCTCGGATAGAGTCATAAAGAAATGAGGATAAATCTGATAACTCAAGATAACGCTTGAAGATATAATATGATTTATTGGCTATAGGTAATTCTTTTATCTCATACGCTAACAACGTCCAATCGCAAAGATTGGCGAGTTTGCATGCAACACGCGCGTTAAATAGACTGTTATTTAATGTAGGCAAACTTTTGGAAAGTTCCTTTATGCGTGGAATAATGGAATCTTCTAATAGCGCCTCAAGGTCTTTCTTTTCGGCATATTCTTTCCATCCTTTACACACTTTAGAAATTATAAAGTAGCCACCCCCATCGATTGCATTATCCACAATGCATGACGTAATTTCTTTCGGTAATCGGGTATAGAATTGATTAGTATCTATCATTATTAACCTCTTTTAAATAGAATCATTTTAATTGTATTTTTGTATTTTTTCAATAGTTTATTATTAATATACCTATCTCGAATGAAGTATCGGTGATTTCTCCGGCTTGATTCCCTATTTGATAAATTGCACCAATGATTCCTTTGCAATAATCGAAAATAATGCCACAGAGTCTGCCAGCCCCCTTGCCATAGGCCGAGGAACTGCCTTTTCTTCGGAGGCGCAGATGGGAAGCACGTAAGATTGTTTTTTGCTCGTAGGATCTTCCAATGGAATACTTAGCGAAGGTTATGCGAAGGAGAATGAGCTATAACAGCTACAAACTCTATGAAACTACCTATTGTCATTTTTATGAAGTGCAAAGAGTCTGGAATCTTTGCGCTTTTGTTTTTAGACAACGCGGCCGACTAAATCGTAGCCGGCGGCATCGGTAATCTCGACTTTATATCTTTGACCGAAAGCTTTTACTTTGCGTCCGTCATTGATAATGATCTGGCCGTCGATTTCAGGACATTAACCGCGGTGTCTGGCGCGCATCAACAGCTGCGATTCCGGGTGATAACCCTCGACCACGCACTCCAATACCCTGCCGACAAAGCGGAGGTTGTTTTTATCGACCACTTTTTGCTGCACTTGCATGAGCTTATGATAGCGCTTTTGCTTCACTTCATCTTCTATTTGATGCGGTAGATCGTGCGCGCGGCTGCCGGGTTCTCGGGAGAAAGGCAAAATGCCGACGTTGTCCAAATGGTATTTCTTCAAAAACATTTCCAGTTCTTTGAATTGTGCGTCGGTTTCACTGGGAAAGCCGACGATCAAACTGGTACGGATCGAGATATCGGGAATTTCCTCGCGAAGTTTTTCAATAATACTAGTGATTTGCTTTGGTCGCGCCTTGCATAAGAGTCGGAGGGGCGATTAAATCATCAGTGAACTCTCCGGGCTGATTCCGTAAAATTGCACCAAAGATCCTTTTGCAAGTAATATCGCAGAGGGCTGTTAGCCCCATCGCCATGGAAATTTCCTCTTCAACTCAGCCAGCTTAGCTCCTTTGATTTCATAGCAACCCTCAAGATTTAAGCTTTCCAGTTTTTTAAGCTGTGAAAGAGCCTCTACCAACTTAAATCCCGGGTTTTCATACCAACCCGCAAGATTTAAGCTTGTCAGATTTTTAAGCTGACAAAGAGCCTCTGCCAGATTATAGCCTCTGATTTGACTGCACCACGCAAGATTTAAACTTGTCAGGTTTTTAAGCTGGGAAAGAAACTCTGCCAAATTAGTTTCTGTGATTTCATAGCAACCCGCAAGATTTAAGCTAGTCAGGTTTTTAAGCTGACAAAGAGCCTCAACCAACTTAGCTCCTTTGATTTCATTGCAACCCTCAAGATTTAAGCTTTCCAGTTTTTTAAGCTGGGAAAGAGCCTCTGCCAACTTATCGCCTTTGATTTCATAGCAACCCGCAAGATTTAAGCTAGTCAGGTTTTTAAGCTGACAAAGAGCCTCTGCCAGCTTCTCTTCCGGGATTTGAGTGCAACCCTGAAGATTTAAGCTTGTCAGGTTTTTAAGCTGGGAAATCGGTATATCCTTAATATTGAAGGAGCTTATAAATAATTTTTTAAGGCTTGGACAGTTTTCGATTAACTTATTCAGATCTTCTTGCGCAAGATCGAAAAAGCCTAGAAGGTTTGCGCTGGTCAATTTTTTGTCTATAACGCATTGAACCGCTTCTTTAGCGGTTTTGCAACCATAAGCCCTTAAAGAGATCGCCTCTTTGTCTATCCAAGTTTTTTGTGCCTCTAATGCAGATTTGCACATTGCTTTTGAAGCAAAAAAGAGAGACTCAAGCCCGCTTTTAACTTTGGTACTGTCCTGAGGCACAATTTCTGAAAAAATCTCTTTTTCCCATAATTCCCTTGGTAAATCAGACCAATCAGGTTTTTTCCCCTGATTAAAAATTCCTTGGGCGTATCCCTGAATTTTAAAGGCTAGGGCGCGTCCTTCAGGGGTATCGCTTTCTTTAGAGATCCTTTTGGTTAAGGCTAGCATACAGGCTTGCAATTGAGGTGCTGTATTCCCATTGTCAACTTGGGATACAATTAATTGGAGGTTTTTTTCGATTAAAACATCTAATTCATTAACGGTTATCTCTGCGTCTTTCCATGAAGAGGCATACGCAAGAATCGCCAATTCCTCAGCTAAAAGATCCGGATCTTGGAAAAATTTGATTTTCATTAGAAGCGCCTTACCTTAATTATAAAGCATCCCATTGCTAATTTTAATATATAAAAAATATTAAACAATTATAAAATACGATTTTTTAATAAGCTACCTAAACAAATTTTTTATATTATATTTAAATATTTAACAGTAAATAGTTTCGAAGTAGCTAAAAGACTCTCCAATAAAAAATAAGAGACCATAGATGGATCGGGAAGGTCACATTAAGAGAGCTTTCTTGGAAGTAAGAGGATCAATGACTATGACTTGTCATGCATACAGTAAGTAGTCTGTAAAGCATTGTCTTTTTCAAAGAAAAAACCAGCGGAAAGAGTCAGGGGTCTTTGCGCTGGTTTCTATTATTAGACGACGCGGCCGACTAAATCGTAACCGGCGGCATCGGTGATTTCGACTTTATATCTTTGACCAAAAGCTTTTACTTTGCGTCCGTCATTGATAATGATCTGGCCGTCGATTTCAGGACATTGACCGCGGTGTCTGGCGCGCATCAACAGCTGCGATTCCGGGTGATAACCCTCGACCACGCACTCCAATACCCTGCCGACAAAGCGGCGGTTGTTTTTATCGACCACTTTTTGCTGCACTTGCATGAGCTTATGATAGCGCTTTTGCTTCACTTCATCTTCCACTTGATTTGGTAGATCGTGCGCGCGGCTGCCGGGTTCTCGAGAGAAAGGGAAAATGCCGACGTTGTCCAAATGGTATTTCTTCAAAAACATTTCCAGTTCTTTGAATTGTGCGTCGGTTTCACCGGGAAAGCCGACGATCAAACTGGTACGGATCGAGATATCGGGAATTTCCTTGCGAAGTTTTTCAATAATACTAGTGATTTGCTCTTGATTGGTCGCACGGTGCATGGACCTTAAAATCTCGTCATTGACGTGCTGAATTGGGATATCAAGATAAGGGCAAATCCTGGAGTCAGCCTTCATCAAGGCGATCAACTCATCCGTGATTTCATCCGGGTAAAGGTACAGCATGCGCAGCCAGTAATCCCCTTCCACCTTCAATAGTTCTTTCAATAAATGCAGTAACCCTTCGGAACGCTTATAGCCATGATCTTTACCCCAGTCGCCAAGATCTTGAGCGATCAGGATAATTTCTTTAGCGCCGTTTTTCAAAAGAATATTGAATTCTTTGAGGATCTGCTCAACCGATTTGCTTTTCAATGGGCCTTTGATGTCCGGAATGATGCAGTAGGCGCAACGCTTGCGGCACCCTTCGGCAATCTTTAGATAGGCGAAGTGTTTAGGAGTAGAAATTTGACGGGGTGCCTCGCCGGCTTCTAAATAACTTTTGGCAGAAGTCACGTTGGATCCTCTTTCTTCTGCACGCACAGCATCTAAAATCCCTTCCACATCCCCCGATCCCAGCATATAATCAACTTGGGGAAAATGTTCAACGACCACTTCCTTGTGCTTTTGTACCATGCAACCGGTAACGATCACTTTGGCGCCTTTTTTGCGTGTCTCTAGCGCTTCTTTAATGGTGGCCAAAGATTCATCACGCGAGGCTTTTAAAAATCCGCAGGTATTGATCACGATGAAATCCGCGTCAACAAGCTCTTGAGACGGCTCATAGCCGGCTTTCAATAAAATCCCCAGCATCACCTCGGTGTCCACCAAATTTCGGGGGCAGCCTAAACTGATAAAATGGATTTTATTTCCTCCCACGATGAAGGCGGGAGAATGTTCTTGAGTTTTTTCTTCACGATACAGTTGCAGCATATTGCAATCCTTTGACAATCAAAGAGAAATAGTTTACATCCTTTTATGTAATTTTACAATCAAACTCTTGAAGGATAGAAAGAATGGCCGTATTAAAAGCGCACGAAACAAAAAAAGTGCATTTTAGAGGGGACAAAAAGGATGATTTCCTTCTGGAGATAAAAAAAAGAGTTGACGACCACTTCCTTCAAACTAAAATTTCTAAAAATGGAAACTTCACCCTCTATGTTAAAGGGTTGATTTTAGGAAGTTCGTGCCTTTTTTTATGGTGCTGCCTAATGTTTGGCTGGATGCCGGATGTACCGCGCCTCTTTCTTTGGATACTGATCGGCTGCAATCAGGTGCTAGTTTCCATGAACGTCGGCCATGACGCCGTGCATGGCGCCTACTCAAAATCGGCGCGCGTCAACCAATTTTTAGGCTTCATCACCTATGATCTTCTAGGATTTAGTTCCTGGGTCTGGAAACAGACGCACAATCAAGGCCATCATACCTATACTAACATTTCCGGCCACGATCCCGACATCCATAAACCCGGACTGCTGCGCCTATCCCCACATGAGCCGGTTAATAAAGCGCATCCTTATCAACATTACTATATTTGGGTACTCTATGGATTAGTCGGCATGAACTGGATGCTTTATGGCGATTATGCTTACGCGTGGAAAGAAAGAAGCAAAATCTCTCTGAAAGAACTCGCCTTATTACTTCTTTTCAAAGCCGCAAATTTATCTTTGTTTATTTTCCTGCCGCTTTTTTTTAGTCCCCTGTCTCCGGAGCAGCTGGCAGCAGGCTACGTTGCCATGCAAGTGGCCGGCGGCCTGCTAGCTGCCCTCGTTTTTCAATTAGCGCACATTGTGGAAGAGGTAGCCTTCCCGCTTCCCGACGCAGAAGGAGTGATCGGCAAACCTTGGGGG
Organism: Waddlia sp.; assembly: GCA_041738095.1. GTDB lineage: Bacteria > Chlamydiota > Chlamydiia > Chlamydiales > Waddliaceae > JTS-AC334. The sequence continues at coordinate 120,830 of JBGSQP010000010.1, read as the reverse complement.
TCGCATGAAATGGAGACTACCGCCAATTTTGCCACGCAAAATAAACTGATCACGTATTTATTCGGCGGATTGAACTTTCAGATCGAACATCATCTTTTTCCCAAAATTTCTCACGTGCACTACCCTCAGATCTCTCCGATTTTAAAAAGTACGGCAAAAAAATATGGGCTGCCTTATTTTGAACAACCCAGTTTTTTTTCTGCCGTCGCCTCCCATTACCGGGTACTTAAATGTTTTGGGCAAGCAACGCTTTCAGATCCACAATCCCAACGGTAATGTCATCTATAGAACCGGCTTTAGCGGCCGCGCGCGCAAAGCGTTCAGCCATCTGCTGCGGCTTTCGTCCGGCCTGTTCTAAAGAATTTATAGAGTCGAGAAGGGAACCGGTCGTAGCGACATCTGTCAGGCCATCCGTGCACATTAAGAGATAGGCGCTGGTGTGTTCCTTCACATCACTCAAATCCAAGGCAATCACTTTTGGGCGCGGGGTAATTTTTTTGATGCCGCTCTTGTCTCTTAAATGCTCGTCGCCAATGGCTCTGGTAATGGCTAAACTGCCTTGCACGCGCATAACCGATTTTACAGGAATAATCATCCCACCGCGGCTTGTGACGTTTTTTTGGGCATAGACATCGGACGCTTTAAAATCATAGGTCAGCTGCTTCGATTTTTCAATCGATCCGGGATAATAAAGAGCGCGGCAATCGCCACTGGTAGCGACAAAAAGCTTTTCTCCTACAATCAATGAAAGACATGCCGTACATCCGGGGTTGATGCCTTTAGGAACCGGCTGTTTTTTAAAGGCAGCATCCAACCTGACAAAAGATAGAATCAACGCATTGGCGATCTCATGGTCTTGACCTTTGAAATGCTCCAGGCACAGGGCAAGATAATCCTTAATATTATCCCGGCAAAAGTCGGCCGCCTGCGCCCCGCCGTGTCCATCAAATAATGCAAAGCATTCGGCAGAGTGAAGGCCGCTGTCCAATTCAACGATCACGCTAAAACGGCAAAACCGGTCTTCATTCGGGTGATTCAACCCCTTCAGAGAGACGAATAGCGGATCGCTCGTATTTAACTCTGCAATTTTTTGGGTCAGCAGCATAGGGCTGGCGGCAAAAGTCTTGAATTTCTTACTCGATTCCACCATTTTTGGATCGGCTTCAAAAGCAAGATACTGCCCTTCGATTCTATCCCATTCCTTGGCGTTTTTCAATTCAAAGGCCTCAGAATTTAATAACACCCGAACTTCACGGTACGGCAGCTCCAGACTCTTAAACACTGCGCTGACCCTTTCGTCAGTGCGCTCTGCCCCCTTTCTCAAATCGCTGAGGAGGGAAAATTCGTACAAAGCCGCCGCCTCCCCCTTATCGACCCGCCCCTTTTTACTTGGTGGTTCTTGCGAAAAATAAGGTCCTTCGAGAGGACGTTTAGTAGTTGGAGCCGCCATGTTTTTCCCTTTGCTGCATAAAATAATCTAATCTTTTTTTCATTTCTCTTTCGAAACCTCTCTCTACCGGTTGGTAGAACTGCTGCCTTTCCATCCCATCGGGAAAGTAATTTTGCCCGGAAAATCCGTTCGTGGTGTCATGGTCATAGGTATACCCTTTTCCATAGCCGATTTCGCGCATCAAACGGGTAGGGGCATTCAATATATGCTTGGGCGGATCGTATTGCGTCGTTTCTGACGCGAAATTTTTAGCCATTTTAAAAGCGGTATAAATGGCGTTGCTTTTAGGCGCTAGAGCTAAATACACCACCACCTCGGCAAGCCCTAGCTCCCCTTCAGGAGATCCCTGCATCTCATAAGCCTCTTTAGCCGCCATCGCTAAAACCAACGCTTGCGGATCGGCAAGTCCGATATCCTCTGCGGCCATACGGATCAATCTTCGGGCAAGATATAGAGGATCTTCCCCTCCTGCCAGCATGCGGCAGAACCAATATAGCGAGGCGTCCGGATCGGAACCGCGCACGGATTTATGCAAAGCGGAAATCAAGTTGTAGTGTTGATCGGAGGAACGGTCGAAAAGAGGAGATCGTTTTTGCAATAGCGATTGGATCTCTTCTACTTTCAGCGGTTCTTCAGAAGTTCGGAGCTTGAGATTTTCCACCAGGTTAAGTAAATAGCGGCCATCCCCTTGAGACATTTGGAAAAGGTACTGTTTCCCATCTTCGGTCAAAGGGGGCGCCTCTGCCCGCGCTAAAATTTTCTCCAAGGCGGTATCGCTTAAAGCTTTCAGTTGCAAGACGCGAACACGGGAAAGCAGGGCGTCATTAAGATAAAAAGAGGGGTTTTCCGCCGTAGCGCCGACCAGCACTAAAGTTCCGTCCTCTATAAAGGGCAGAAAAGCGTCTTGCTGGGCTTTGTTGAAGCGGTGGATCTCATCGACAAAAAGGACAAAGCCCCTACGGAAAAGAGGAGTTTCTTTGATTTCGGTCACAATTTTACGTAAATCCGCAATACCGCTAAAAATGGCATTAATGCCGCGAAACTCCATAGAGAAGGCGTTGGCATACAGCCTGGCAATTGATGTCTTGCCGGAACCGGGCGGGCCCCACAAGATCATCGAAAGCGCCCGTTTTGCTTCTATGGCAGAAGGAATGAACGCGCCGGGGCCCAGCAAATGATCTTGACCCCAAACTTCATCCAACGATCGGGGCCGCAGTTTGTCGGCTAAGGGCTGGGTGGACATCTTTTTTTCTCTTCTATCATTTGGTTAATAACAAACTCACCCAACTGTCTTCATCGATTCTTTTTTTGACAGTGAATCCGAGCATTAGATAGGCCTGCAACACATCTTCTGCCTGCTCTTCTAAAATGCCGGATAAGATCAAATGCGCGCCGCAGACTTTTCCAATCTCTTGGGCCATCGCGCACAAAGGACCGGAATGAATATTGGCCATCACCAAATCATAGGGTGCCTGCTGCTGCAAAAGAGGATGCTCCAAGCCATTACTTTCCACGACCTCTTGCAATCCGTTCTCCTTAGCCAGGCGGACACTCTCCGGGTCCAGATCGCACGCCCACAGACGGGCATTAAAAAGTTTCACCGCAGCCAGACCTAAAACCCCAGAGCCGCAACCGATATCGAGCGCTTTCTCTATGTTCTCAAGCGCTTGGAGAAGAATCAGGCAATTTTTGGTGGTTGGGTGCTGGCCAGAGCCAAAAGCATGGGAAGAGCGCAGCGGCAATGGAATTTTCCCTGCCGGAATTTTCCCTGTAAAATGGGGGCCATAAAGAAAGAAGGCGCCTATTTCAAAAGGAGGCAGGTTTCGTTCCTCTTCTTCAAGCCAATCGCGGTTTTCCAACGGCTCCCATACCAATGGCCTGTCCAGCACCATTTCCACTGCGCCTTTAAGGGCGGCAGGGACGATACCGACCATTTGCCCTTCAGGATCCCAGGACAGGCTAAGGGCCAACTCTTCTAAACTATCATCAATGAGCGCGACTTCTTCCGGAAGCACCGTCACGTGAAATTTCATTAAATTATCGTAAAAATTGTCCATCTTGGTAAAAACACTCTCCATCCGCTTTAATTGTTCCCCCTTCACGCAAGTCAAAGATCGTATCCCAGTGAAGGCCTGATTGATTGCTATTTCCCGTTTCGGGATACCCTTTTCCCAGAGCTAAATGGAAGGTGCCCCCAAATTTCTCATCGAATAAGATATTTTTCGTGACGCGATTCATTTGATAATTGGTGCCGATCGCAATTTCACCCACTCTTTTAGCGCCCGCATCTTGCGCGATCATTTCCCTTAAGAACTCCTGCCCCTTAGACGCCTTAGCCTGCACCACTTCCCCTTTTTCAAAGTAAAGCTCAATACCATGTACTTCCGTATTTTTATATAATGTCGGCAAGGAAAAGCGTGCGACCCCATTGACGCCGCCGTCGGCACTTTCAAGATTGGGTCCCGTGTACACTTCCCCATCAGGGAAGTTGATTTTGCCGCAGCAATTGACCCATTTCATTCCTGAGACGTCCACTTTCAAATCTGTGCCTTGCTGGTTTTGAAAATGCAGTAGTTTCTTTGGCGTTAAATAATCGATCATCTTTTGCTGCTGTTCTTCAATCCCCTTCCAGTAGCCGATTGGATCTTTTTCATTTAAATGGCCAAGATCAAAGATAAACTCTTCATACTCCCGTGTCCCCATTTCGGCATCCTGCGCCGCTGAAGCCGTCGGAAAATAGGTATAGGCCCAGCGCACCTTCCCTTGAGCTGCACGATTGAGCAAGCCGTTTAAAATCGGCTGTCTGGCCAAAGAAGCCAGGGCTTGTTTTTTAGGGTCGACCCAACTGAGCAATTTGGAATTGCTATCGGCCCCGATAGCTAAATAGAGATCGCAGTTTTCCGCAATAAACTTTGAAACGGGAGAAGTGGAGGATAATTGTTTGTCAGTTGCGTATTTGAATTGAATTTCCGCTAAAAAACGGGGATTGATGATCGTATCGACCACTGCCCCGGCCTGCACCAACTTTTCATAGCAAGCCTCCACCAAAGGCAAGGCTTCTAGTTCAGCAAGGATCACCGCATGCTGCCCTGCTTTGGCCTGCAACGAATAATGCACCAACACTTCCGCCCATTTATCAACCCTTGGATCACGCATCTTTACCCCCCGAATTCACAACTTAAGATAACATTCCTAAAACATTAAAACCAGTTTAAAAATATAGTATTATTTACATTAATTAACATAACATATTAAAATTATCATTCTTTACTAACGCAAGCCTAATAATTAAAGGAGGTTTGTTATGAAAAAAATTGCAGTAACTATACTATGTTTTAGCGCTTTCATGGCGGCGGCTTTTGTCCCCGGCCAAGCAGAAGCATTAAAAATAAACGTGGAACCTAGCGTTACATTTCGACAATCCTACGATAGAGTGTATGTACAGCCCCGACGTATTGTACGGCCGCCTTGCTTTGAACTTCAGGAATTTATCGATCCCGTAACCGGCGGCATTCACTATGTGTATGTGCCGTGCCAGCAGCGTGTGATCGTAGGACAGCCTAATCACTTTCGTGCCCGTTCGGCTGGAACCGACTATCAATTAAGACTTAGATTAAGATAAATTTTGCAAGCCATGAAAACGCACAATGTTTTCATGGCTTCTTTAACGCACAACCAAATCCGCCGTCCCAGCCGGCCGTATTCGGTAAAAGGGTTTGATGATATTTAATGCTTAGCGACAACGCAGAGCACGCCTTTTCAACTAGCCCTAAATTTTCCCGCTCTAAAATACTGCAGGTCAGATACCAGATTTCACCGTTGGGTGTCAGCATGGTAGCTGCCTTACTCAAAAGATTGAGTTGTAATTCCTCTTGTTTTTTTAGGGCTGCTTCCGAAAGGCGCCAACGGGCCTCGGGACGTTTGTTAAGCACTCCGCTATTACTGCAAGGAACATCCAAGAGGATTAAATCAAAAAGCTGCGGGCTTAGAAACGCCTCGCCTTTCGAAACACTTAACCCTGCCTGCATACCATATTTTGCGCAATTTTCTTGCAAAGGCCGTAACTTCTCCTCAGAAACATCGTTGGCGTATAGAGCAGACTTAGGGTAGAGATCATGCACGGCCAATAATTTACCGCCGGGCGATGCGCAAAGATCCAAAATAGCGACAGGCGAAGTCTTTATGCCTTTAGATAAAGATTGTATCAACTCCACCGGCGTAGCGTTTTGAATATAATAAGCGGAAGAGGCGCCAATTTCTTGAATAGCGCTTGCCTCGCGCACAATGCCCATCGGCGCAGCTGTTTCCTGCATCTTCTCGCAGCCGGCCGGCAATTTTCCGGCTCTTAGGCGAAATGTAGTGGGAGCCGGCTTATTTCCCGCCTCCAAAAGAGAAGTCGTCTGCTGAAATCCATACTGATCCAGCAACTCATTGATGAAAAAAAGAGGATAGGAATAACGAATGCTCAGGTCGTGTTGCGGAAGTTCAGGGACATTTTCGGCTAACTTTCGCAATGTTGCGTTTAAAAAACGGGAAAACGTAGAGTGGCAATGAAGTTTAGCGATTTCCATGGTCTCATTAACGACAGCATAAGCGGGGGCGCGCATATAGGCTAATTGATAAACGGCTGTTCGCAGCAACGCTTTTTCACGGGTTTTCAGATCGAGTTTCTTATGCTGAGAATATTGGGCGGCCATCCAGTCTAAGCTAAGAGCCATGCGGGCCGCCCCAAAGGCGATCTCTCTGGCCAAATTATAGTCGATCGGACCTGCTTGAGGATGCCAGGCTTTTAAGGCATCGGCGATAAATTGCTCTTCCCGCAATGAGGCAAGCAAAGCCAAATAAGCGGCCTCACGTGGATTTTTTGTTTGGATGAGTGTCATATGGAAAATAATTTAACATATTAAGCCCTTAAAAACCAGTCATATACTACATCGAATTTAAGAGAAAATGGGTTTCGGAGCTGCCTCCATTTTCTGAACGTATTTTCAAGAGCATTTCCAGCTCTTTAAAGAAGGGATTTTGTTTATGGATGATCCCTAACCAAAGATTTGCCCTTAAATGCGCCAAACCCTTCGGCATAGCTTCCAGCGGATTAAAACCTAAAGAAAATTCTTCTAAAGCCTTCAAATACTCAACGGTGTCCGGAAGAGTTCTCAGCTGGTTAAAATCCAGGTTGAGCTTTCGCATTGCGGTAAGATTTCCAAGCTCCGAGGGAACCGACTGCAGATTATTATAGGAAACAGAGAGATCTTGCAGCGAGGACAAATCACCGATCGTTCCTGGCAAACCCACCAATTGATTGAAATCCAGCTTCAATTGTTGCAAGGATAACATGCGTCCTATTTCCTCTGGAACAGCTCTTAAAAGATTGCACCGCAGATTAAGCCTCTGCAAGGATTTGAGATTTCCGAGTTCTTTAGGCAGGCATACAAGTTGATTATAATTCAGATCAAGTTCTTGCAAGCCATTCAGAAAACCAATCTCAGAAGGCAAAGACGAGAGTTTTTTCAATGAAAGATCCAGGGTTTTCACTGTGGCAAGGAGGCGTGCGTGCGTCTTCATCCAGATCTTGAACTTCTCAAGTACGACACTCAAGGACTCGCTAAGATCCATCTTTTCAACGATCAGTCCTATTTTTTCTCCTAATGCGTGCCATACCATACATACATCGCGTACTCTTAGCCAGTCGTTGAGATTTCGGACGATTTCAACGGAAGGAGCAAGGAAAAGTTGGGTATGTAAAGCCTGCGGTAATTCAGGGTGTTTTAGAGCTTGATTTCTAGCAGCATCAATGCTCCGAGCAACATCTTCTAAAGAAACCTGAGAGACATCCGAAAAATGCATTTTCGAGGCCATCCCTTTCCATAGCCCCTTATCTAATACTAAGGCATTGCCTTTTCTTGCAGTAAGCCGCATTTGATTGAGCTCTAAAAAATCCAATTCAAAAAAGACGTGCAAAATCAACTCATCGGGAAGTCGAAATAATGCCGTCTTATGAGCCATCATAAATAATTCCAGTCCACCTTTGCAGGAAGCGTTTTTTGCGCAAAAGAAAGGCACCCTTTTAATTTTAACTCATCATATTCCAGTAAACGTCTGACGATCTCCTCACGCGCCACCGTCTTTTGCCAAGATTCCTGGACTACCATTTCGTTAAGGGATTCTCTAATGAATACCTCCCAAAACTTAGCATCTCCGGCAAAAGAAACGCATTGCCTCCGATACATATCGAGCACACGGCCATAAAGACGTAACTCGTTTAACGTAGGTAAAAAAGCTTCCAATAATTTTTCTGTTAGAGGGGTCTGAGAGGGTTTGAGATATTCCTTGAACGTCGCCAAAGTCTCCTGCGTGACGTAACGGTTGCAGTAAGCGGCGACCTCTGCATCAAACGGCAGCTGGCTGTCCTTGGTGAGATGCCGGAACATAAATTCAGTGACTTGTTTAAAGTCCTCCAGGTAAATATTTTTATCGTTTGCTGGCTCCATGATATCTTGCACCAATTGGAGCAATGTAATGCGCCAGGAGGGATGGTAAATCAGGTCAACGATCTTGTTAGCTAAAAATTGATACAAGTCCTTTCCTGAAAAGTGTTTGAACATCCAGGATATAAACGAAGTGTCGCTCTGACTTTCTTTTCGAAAGACGTAACCCAACGAATAAAACATCCCATTTACCACCAAATGCAAACTGACCGTAGCCATGCCGACTAAAGGCATTCGACTGGCCTTTTCTCTCACCCCTTTAAACCTTCCATCATGCCGGAAATCTTCCTCTTTAAATTTTTCATAAATCAATGAAGCAACATGTTTTCTTAGAAGTTCTTTAGCCTCTTTTTTTTGTAAAATTTCTTCCAATCCTCCAGCCGCCTTTCTAAGACCCGACCGTTCAAAAAGGGCCACAATGGCGCGAAATGTCGATTCGGGCCTAAGAGATTCTGCCACCATTTCGCGACCCGTTTTTAGAATCAGCTCTTTTTTCCCCCTACCGAAGCCGTCCACTTCATAAGCAGCAACTTCCATCCCGCCGGAATAAAGAATCGCCAGAGCAAAAAGATGGGGATCAGCTAGCTGCTTATAGCCAAATTCAGCAATTAAATAGCTTAAAGCTTTAACTAACAGATCTTTTCCTTCCAATGTATAGACCACTCCTAGCAATCCGCTTTTCAAGGCGGCAGGAGAGAACCGCTCTAAAAACGCCGCAACTTTATCTTCTATATAGCCCGCCAGGGATTCATCTAAAGACTGCTGTAGATTTGAAACGGTTAAACTGACCCGACCCGGATCCGGCAGCCCCAAGGGGAGAGAACCTTTTTTTTTATGCCATTCAAGACGTGCTATAAACCCTTCTTCCTCAGATTTTAAGGAGAGTGTGCTGATATAAGTACCGATTACCTCTTGCCATTTAAGAGAAGCGGCTAATGATCGCACGGCTTTTGCTGCCACATTCTCGGAGTTTCCCCCTTGAGCCTCCTTTGCTTTTTTGGATAATGAAAGCAAAAGGGTCTCCCAGTTCACAAAAGATTCCAAACTGTTTTTCCCTACCAAATAATCTGCAATATACGTCTGCAGACCTCCTAAAAGGCTGCCGAGATCTTTGGCATACTCGGAGTCGATAAACGCTTTCCGGTAGCTATATTGTTTATCCAACTGGTGGTTAAGATAACGCACACTCAATCCGCTGCGGTACAGCAACAGATTCTCTACTTGGCAGGGCACAGAAGAAAAACGTTCCCCTACCACACGAGGAATCACCTCGCCGATATATTCTGCCGTAACTTTAGAAAATCGAGCGTAAACACTGGCCTCTCCTACCCCTTTTCTTAATTTTTCAACCTCTTCAAGACGCCTCATTCGGGATTGGCTTTTCAATGCAGACTCAGAACAAATCGATTGATTTAAGATTTTAAGCGCTACCTGATCGATAGCCGTTAAAATCCGGGTCGAACAATAATCGATCACGGAGAATCGGCATGCAAAAGAGAAACCATAAGCCACCGATAATAGCAGCTTATCGCAGCAAGCACGATGCAGGCGAAGATGAAAGCCCCAGATATCAGGTGATTGCAGAAAACCGGTGTTTAATTGCGGCAATCCAGCATTAATTGAACCCACTGCGCTCATTTCTATACTCATAATCTTTTAGTATATTTTTGTAGATACCGAAAAGAATTCAAAAGTCCGGTAGAGGGAAAAAACAGACAGAAGGAGGAAGAGAATATTAAGTTCTACTTCCTCCTCTGCCTTAAAAAATTTAGCGGGTAGGATTATTGCGAGGAGAATTCGCAGGGACTCTTGGATTGTACCCTTGCTCTTTCTTCAGGCTAACCTGTCTTTGCGCTTCTTTTACAGCTTGATTCTTATTGGAATACTGTCTTGAAAGACGGATAGCCAATTGACGGCCTTCAAAATCTAAACCATTCCACACACGCTTCCCTTCAGCGTCTAATTGTGTCACGAATGTATTCTCGTCGATTTGGACATCGGCAGCGCTGTCTTGCTGGATTTGTACGCCAGGCTGAACTTGGACGTTTTGTTGTCTATAGGCGCCTTGCGTATTCTGATGCTGACCTTGGGTTTGGACGCCTTGTGTGTGCTGTTGATTGTAGTGTTGAGCTCCTTCTTGCTGATACTGCTGGCCCTGGACGTTTTGTTGTCTGTAGGCACCTTGCGTATTTTGATTAAAAGTGCGTCCTTGCTGTACTGGCGCGCCTGAATGTCCGCCGCAGCCGCTATGACCGCCGCATCCACTGCCTGCAAGTACAGTTAAGTTGCTGTAGTCGCTAGCTTGCACGTGGCCGGCTGACAGCGCGATTCCGCCTGTGATACCTAACAGAGCCAGTTTTTTGAGATTTTTCATATGGTACTCCTAAAATTTTGTTTATGGTGTAGGTTAAATATTTGTTTATCATCTTCGCTAAATCGAAATCAAGACAATTCATTACCTGCTCGACGGCTTCTGAGGTTTCCCATTGATGCGGTTCATGCCATTGTTCAGCATACGATCTTGATCTTTAAGCAGCCCTTGCACAGTCTCCTTTTCCACCGTCTCTATGGCGTCCCAGGCACCAGTATGGCTAGCCAATTCAAGAACCCGTTTTTTTCCTTCATAGGAAAGGCTGCGGTAATGATCGCGACCTTCCTTGTCCAGCCTGATCAGCAGTTCGGCCTCTGTCAAAGATCCTTTAGGTCCGGAGACGATCACGCCGGCTTGAGAAGAGTCTTTACCTAACTGGTAAAGATTTGTCTGAGTATAGTCTTTTACCTGAGTGCCCGAGGCTGCGCCGTATACAGAAGCTGTAGATAAAATGATTAAAGATCCTGCAATTAAAATATTTCTCATCACGATTCCTCCTCTAATAAATGATTTCTCCCCTCACATACCCTAAACGGTGAGAGTGTGCTCTTTTTACCCGAATTTATTAGTTTTCTGCAGGGTATCTGTATCGAGTCAATGGGTTTGAAATATGAACTATGTCAGGAATTGTCAGGTCGGAATTATCGTGAAGTGCTTAAATCCCCCCTGAAAACCATTAAGTTTGGGCATACGGTAATCCCCTCTTTAACAGGAGCGCACCCAATTTGACAATATTTTTTTTAAACAACTAAAGAGTAGTAGGTTAAATACAAGCATTACCTATACATTTCTTGATTGATAAAAAATATACTAACATGAGAAAATAATCCTCTATCTTGATAAGGATACCTTAAATCATGCAGCCTCAAAAAAATCTGACCACCGTAGGTTTTACGTTGGGTATACTCTGGTGCGGCCATTTTTTGGTCGATATGTTGATCGGTTTCTGGTCAGTCTACAAGACGATGGCGGGAATGGATTTAGCGATCGCAGGCCTCATTGCAGGTATCTGTCCTTTTATTGGGGAAGGCATGCAAATCCTTTTCGGCACCTTGGGAGATAAAGGGTACCGAAAAATAATGTTGCTTCTCGGCATTGCAGCCACCTGCGGAGACGCCTTCTTGGCCTATACGGGCAATCCGGTTTTTTTATTTCTCTTCTATTTGCTCACTAACATCGGATCCGGCGCCTTCCATCCCACCGCAGTAGCCATTGCCAGCAGTTTAACGGCCAGCCGCAAAGGATTGTTTGTTAGTATTTTTGCTTCCGGAGGCTCTTTAGGGCTTGCCTTAAGCCATTTCATCTACTCCAATTGGCATGCGCACTTTGGTAATACCACCTTTTATCTTGCCATCCCTTCATTGCTTCTTTTCTGCTACATTTTAACTGTGCAAATGCCGGGCGCTCAGCCTGTACCGGCTAGCCCCGGACGCCGCTTCGGCATCTCCGCCATGAAAAAGATATTCAAATGCAAAGAACTGGTAACGCTTTACGCCTCCCAAGTCTGTGTACAGTCGGTTATGTGGGGCGCTATTTTTCTTCTTCCGGATGTACTATGGTCCAAAGGCTACGATTACTGGATTTGCTTTGGCGCCGGCCATTTTGCTTTTGTGATCGGCGGCGGACTAATGGTCATACCCGGCGGATACTTATCGGATAAATATTCAGCGCGCACCGTACTGCTAGTGGCACACATCCTGGGCTGCGGGCTTTTCTATTTCTTTTTATTTACACCCCTTTTGCCTTCTTATATGCTCCTGCTCATTCTATTTGCTTTAGGAGCTACTATGGGCGTCGGAAATCCGGTGGCAGTAGGATTGGGCAATAAGATCATGCCTAGCCGCCCCGGCCTGGTCAGCGCTTTCTTAATGGGCATGGTGTGGTGCATCTCTGAAGGAATTGGCCCCGGCGGCGGTGGCTTGCTGACGAAATTATTTACCGAAAATGCTCCCACATACGCGCTGGCCATCATCGGTATTTTTTACGTGAGCGGAGCTATTATTACGGTGTTTTTACCGACTACGGTACTGAAAGAATTTGACATTGAAACCGCTTGAGGAGAGAGAATGGACTGTTGGAAATGCGGTACAAACCTGGAAGAGCCTCCTTTTGGCAAAGTGCCTTTTAGAGCGCTCTGTGATCAATGCAATGCCTGGCTCCATTGCTGCAAAAATTGCCGCAATTATAAACCGGGCCTGCCAAACGACTGTATGATTCCCGGAACAGAACATATTGCCGACCGTGAAGGGCGCAACTTCTGCGAGGACTTTGTTTTGCTAGGGAAGCCTCTCAAGCAAGAAGGCGGCATTGAATCTGTGTCCCAACGCTTGTTCGGCGAAAAGCCCTCACAAAAGAAAAATTTTAATGATTTATTCCATGATTGAAGAGTGGCGCCTCCTGCTTTATTATCCTTTAGGCCTGCTCCCCTCCTTATTTTTTGGACTGCGTTTTTTCGTGCAGTGGATCCAAAGTGAAAAGGCCGGCAATTCAATCGTCACCCCCCTATTTTGGCGCCTATCGTTGATAGGAAACATCCTCTTAATGCTCCATTATTTGATCCAGGTGCAATACCCTTTCTGCTTATTACAAGGAAGCAATGCAGTAATCTCATGGCGCAACCTCAATTTAATGCAAAGTCCAAAGCCCTGCTCTTCAAAAACAGCGCTAGTCTTATTTTGCAGCTCGTTTCTGGTAGTGACCTGCCTATTTTTAGCGCAGAGCCATTGGGTTATCGGGGAATTAGACTGGATCCGCACGCCCGTAAAACTTTTTGACGCCAATCGGGAACACCACTCTCTAAGCTGGCATCTATTCGGCGTGGCTGGGCAAATTCTATTCACCAGCCGCTTTTGGCTGCAATGGCGGCAGGCGGAAAAAATGGGGGCTTCGGGCTTGAATCAAATCTTCTGGAGACTCAGCATCGCAGGCAGTCTGCTCTCACTGATTTATTTTGTGCGCATTCACGACAGCGTCAGCATCTTCAACATTTCGTTTTCCTTAATCCCGTACATCCGCAATTTAATGCTTTTTCGGAGACAGAAAGCCTAAAGGCATGTTATCTCTTGTAGAAGAGATGGATCCATTCATAGATCTTAGCCTACATAAAGCCGTCCTGTTTGATTTGGACGGCGTTGTAGTCAAAACGACTGCAATCCATGCTGCAACGATCAAATGCGTTTTAGATGATTTTTTAAAAATCCACGCAAACAGAAACGGCCTGCCCTTTGCGTCGTTTGACAGCGTCGCGGATTATCTTAAATACATGGACGGCAGGGTAGGTTATGAAGCCTTTGCTAATTTTCTCAAATCACGCCAAATCACCCTTCCGCTAGGCTCTCCCGAAGATTCTGAAGAGGCGGAAACCCTTTTTGGCTTTGCCAATAAAAAAAATCGGCTCTTTTTGGAGAGCATTCGCAAAAAAGAGGTGGAAACGTATCCTGCCACTTTAACCCTCATCCGCCGGCTACGCAGCTTGGGGATAAAAACGGCCCTTGCCTCATCCAGCAAAAACGGCAGAAACATCATTGAAAAAATTGATGCGGCAGCGCTCTTTGATGTGGTACTAGATGGCAATGATGTTATCAAGCAAGGACTACAAGGGAAACCAGCACCCGACATTTTTCTAAAGGCCTCCTTTTTACTAAACATCGCACCGTCTATGAGTGTGGTCATCGAAGACTCGCTATCAGGCGTGGAAGCAGGCAAAAAGGGGGGTTACGCTCTTGTCGTCGGTGTAGATCGATCAGGGCAGCGTAGCGCCCTTTTAAAAAGGGGCGCTACCATTGTAATTTCAGGGCTAGAAGAACTGCACATCAAAGAACCTTAGATCGAATTTTTCAAACGTTGGAAGACTTTTTCCTCAATCGCTTCGGGGACAAAACCATGCAGCCTGCGCCCATAGCGGCCAATTTCCCGAATAAGGGAAGAACTGATGTTCGTATAGGAGCCTTCGGCAAGCAGAAAGAACGTTTCGATGCCGCTGAGCTTCCGATTCGCTTCGGCCATTTGCAATTCATAAGGGTAATCGGCCGTACTTCTTAGACTTCTAATAAGGACGTCGATGCCTTGATCTTTAACATAATCAATTGCTAAATTTGAAAAAGACACCACTTGCACGTTTCCAAAAGCAGATGTCAGGTCTTGCAGCATAGCCTCCCTTTCACTAAGAGAAAACAAAGCAGGCTGCTTGCCGCCGTTTTGCGCAATCCCGACATACAGTTTTTCAAATAGGCTTGAAGCCCTTTTTATCGTTTCCAGATGCCCCAGAGAAGGAGGATTGAAAGTGCCAGAAAACAAAGCTTTCATGGCATCACTTTTTGAAAATGGTATAACATGGTGCGCCCGGCGCGACGGCTGCTGATGAGCGTAAGCGTTTCAAGCTTTTCCTGCAGGACGTTCCATTCTTTACCCTCTTCGATGAATAATTGACCGCCATTTCGTAGCAGAATGCGGGAAGCATCGATTTCCCGTAAAATCATCGTGCTATACAAAACCTCCCCTATTTTTTCCCCATAGGGAGGATCGGCATATATCAGGTCAAACGGGTGCCTTAACCTAGCCAAAGACTTCCAAACATCCCCCTGGATGACCTCAGCGCTTTGATGCAGTCCGAAAGTTTCAAGATTACGGCGGATGCACTCGGCGGCACTCCGATCCTTCTCAATAAAAACAGATTTTTTGGCTCCGCGGCTTAAAGCCTCTAGACCCACGGCTCCAGTCCCGGCAAACAGATCCAGAAATTCAGCATCACTAATTTCGTGTTGGCAGATATTAAATAACGTTTCGCGTAATTGACCGGAGGTAGGACGGGTTTTTAAACCTTTCGGAGCAGTAATTTTTCGGCTTTTATGAGTACCGGCGATGATATGCATTTTAGATATGGGGGTTAATTCCCTGCAATCGTAAATCTTTGGATGCTTTCCTGTCCCGAGGAAGTTTGCACTTTAGCAATATATTCTCCGGGTGGCCAACCTTCTAGAGGAGCGGCAAACGCAAATGAAACGACAGTATTGCCTCCCTCCTCTAACATCGTCGATAAATGAGGGGCGCTTGAGCCTGATTCCACATGGGTTAAAAAGAGTGTAACCTGTGTTCTAGCTGGAGCATTGACAAGACTTGCATTAAAGTAGATCAATTGAATTCCGGCATTCAGCACGGTTAACGGCGTAACGATCATACCTTCCGCATTCACTTCACTTCCTACTAAAAAAGTCAGTATCCTTGGCGGATTAGGCGGTAAGTCAAAGGCAGGCTTATCCAGAATGATTTCACCCATAGCAATTGGTTCTTGTTCACTTTGTACTGTGACCTTTTCGACTTTCCAGAGATCACCTTCCCAGGAGAAATCAAAACGTACATAATACGTGACGTCTTGCAAAGTATTGATCGTTCCCTTCAGACTTGCCTGCGTTCCATTATCAAGTACGCGGTTAAAATAAGAGGAACGGTAATCCAAAAGAACGGGTAAAACCGATAAAGAAGAAATAAATTCATCAAGGGAATGATTTTGACGGTACGTTGCCGACATGATTTTTCCGTAGGCTTCGTAAACATCCTGATGAAGTAAATAATTTTGCAATTTCAAAACAACATCCAACAATTCGTTTTCAATGGGCTGCTCTTCATCTGCGGCAATCGAGACATACTCCTGTGCGGGGCTCTTAACAACTTCGATGCCCCAAACGCGCCATTCCCCCTCATCAAAACCCATTTTAAAGGCGACAGTTGTCAAACCGAATGCATCGTGTAGATTTGCCTGGATTTTACCGGTACCATTTTCAATGAGGCCTGATTTAATATCGGCAAATTCCCTCTCTGTCAATGCAGGATAGGTCGTCAGAAATTGTTGGAATTCAGGGTAGGGAGTCGATTCTTGAAAGGCTTCGGCCGTGCCATTGTATGCCTCATAAGGCTTGCCATTTGCCAGCATCTCTAAAAGCTCTCTTACGGGGGTTACCAAAGCCTCAGGATTTGTGGATATTTTTTTGGCAGCAGCTTCTGCAGGCAAGACAACCCGCAAATTGAAAATGCGCCATTGATCCCCTTCACGGGCCAGCTTGTATTCTAAAAGATAATTCCCGCCATCGGAGAGCAAATTCAAATCGATATAAGCCTGATCATTTTCGATACGTGTATTTTTTACATCAAGTTTACGGTAGTTAAATAGTATAGGATGTTCCCTAAGAAAATTTTCAAAGACCTGCAATGTCGTTTCCTTTTGAAAATCCTTGCTCACAAAACCATAATAAGCCTGTATCAGATCGTTTTTTCTGATTGCTTTTAATTGATCGATTACTCGATTTGTCAAGGCATCTAAGGCAGCCTTTTTTTCATCCTCTTTCAGCATCTCGGTAAGCTTTAGGCTTTGAATTTTCCATCCACCCTCTTCTTTTACCAGTTGCCACATCGCTTCCATCTCTTGGAATTCTTTCGAAACAATCACTCCCCGTATTGCGCTCTTGCCATCAGTGACGCTTACGTCTTCAATGCGAACGCTTTTATTTTGCGAAAGCACAGGATAAAGAGCCAAGAATTCACGGAAAAGATCTAAAGAAGTAGCTCTTTGAAATTCCTTAGATGTGTATTCATAATAAGCTTGAGAGACTTTATGTTCACGTAAGGCTGTCAGTTGCTTTTCGACGACTTCATTTACATTTTCCGCAAAAAACATTCCAATAGAACTGAAAACTAATCCCAGAAAGCCGACAACAAACAGCAGCTTTAGCCAGCCGGGGAAAAGTGAAGAAGATTTTGGATGACCTGTACTTTCGTTCATGAGGCTATCTTGAAAGGAAGCGGATTAAAAAATCAAATGATATTTTAAACGATTTAATTTTCCTTAAGGACTTGAGCAGGTCCGCCATAATGCAGGATCAACTGTTCGGCTTTTGCGTAATGCGTCTGTCTCAACTGTTCGTAAACCTTTAACCCGTTGGCATTAAATCCTTGCTGAAAATACAGCAAGCCCAGTTGAAACAACGTTTCATCATCATCGGGGGAAATGCGGTATACCGTCTCGAATTCACGTATCACTTCATTCGGCATGCCAAGATCCCGATAACTATAAGCCAGCTGAAGATGGACCCAAGGATCATCCGGAGCAAAATCATTAATGATCTTAAATTCTTCTATCGCCCGCTCGGCGGCCAAACGAAACTTCGCTTCCAGTTCATGTCGTCTTGCCTCATGCGGTTGTTTTTTTTCCTCTTCACTTTTTTCCTGATGCGGATTCAAATAGATGCTTGAAAGGGTCACATAAGCATTGGCCAAAGCGGCATGCACTTGCAAATTCGTAGGCTCCATCTTTACAAGTTCTAAATGCTGTTCCACCGCGCTGAGCAAAAGTCTTTCCTGAAGGGCGTGCACATTCTCCCAATGCCACCAGGAGCTTAAGGAGGCTACACTGGGCTTGAAAACCTGCAGCCAGCGAGGGAATTTCCAAATCGAGGCTTCCTGCCCCCTAAAGGCAGCTGCACAGCGTGTGCATGCCGTGGCAATGGCTAGCCGATGTTCAGGTAAATCCTCGCGAAAACCGATCAATTCCTCACATGTATTCAAAAACAAGTCGTGAATCTCGTCCAGCTGCCTTAATTTTTTATTCTGTAAATATAGGCGGATAACGAAATAGGAGAAAAAAGTCAGAAAAATGAGCGCAAGTGAAGTTGCTAAGAGAGAAGACTTTACCAGTTCCGTCAAGTAAAAAAGAAAAAAAAGGGCTTCGCACAATCCCAGCGTAAAATAAAACAGATGAAAAATGGCATGCTGATTGATCGTACGTTTAAAGATCGGCAATATCTGCGTGATAATGCTATCAATTTGATCTTGAAAAAAAATTGAATCAAACGGAAATGTTTCTTCTCTCTCGAGGGCCCCGGTGCTCATCACACAACCTTTGTGACTTAGAATCTAATCCTAAACTTATCAAGGTAATATTAGCAATTAATTTAAAGAATAAACCAACATAATCGATCCAATTTAAAGTTCTATTGGTTTCCGCCTTTTCCATTTTAAGCACGAATTTCCCCGTTTTTTTTGCTCAATTGGCATTTGCAAAATTATTTCAAAGGACTTTCTCGAGACTGTTATCCATTGAAATCCAGCTAGTTAACTAGATACCCGTTCCAGTTCAAAGTGATTATTCTTTGCGTTTAAAAAATTTTTTTTCGGACAATGAAAAGTAGATGATATCGAACGCAAAGCCAGGCACAGAAAAATCAAGGCAAATGATAAGTTTGAATTGGAACCGTCATATCCCGAAATGAACTCAAAATTGGATTTTGAGTTTCCTTATTATGCCTGTCTCAAAAAAGGTTGGGTAACGCAACTTCTTGCTGTTTCCCCAATTTTTAAATTCATTTCCTACTATTACCCCTCGAACCAAGCGATGCTTAGAGGTTTATCCACGCACACAAAGACTATGGATGTAGTGCTTTAAAGGAACTCTTTGGAATCATAGCTAGAAGTCGCCCTGAATTTGAGCCAAGCAACGTCTTCTACGTAAAATACTTAAAATAAATAGGTTAAGTAAATGAGACGAGCCTAAAATAAGGAGCAGACGAAGAGGCTAGAAGTCCACTTTCGAGTTCCTTTCAGTATATTTATTTTTTAAAAACTTGGCTGGATATTGAAACAATTGAGCGACACAATTGTTTCAATATAAAAATAAATCCGTTATACTGCTCCTTTATTTTTTTAATACGTATAACTATGACTATAATAAAACAAAACGGTTTATGGGGCTTACTCAGCGCACAATTCTGGGGAGCCTTTAATGACAATGCCTGGAAACTCATTGTGTTTACGCTTGCCACCCGGGCGTTCACTTCAGAAATGGATCATTTCGAATCCGCTTCCCAATTTCAGGCAACCCTGGGGTTTGTCTTATTTCTGCTGCCCATGTTGATTTTTTCGCTGCCGGGCGGGGTTTTGGCCGACAGATTCAGCAAGCGTTCCGTATTGATTTCAACTAAGGGTCTGGAAGTTCTCCTCATGATGGCAGCCTCGTATGCATTATGGGTCGCCCCAAATGAACTCCTAATGCCCTATTCCATCCTGGCTTTGATGGGCGTGCACAGCGCTTTATTCAGCCCTTCAAAGTATGGAATTTTGCCGGAACTATTGCCCAAAGAACGCTTGACCAAGGGTAATAGTTTGCTTGAAATGTGGTCCATGCTGGCCATTATCGGTGGCACAGGCCTAGGACCTATTTTTTTAGCGGCCGACCGGGAAGGCACCCAAAGCTCCCTGACATTTATCGCGCCGATATGCCTTCTAGTCCTTTCCTGCATCGGTTTCTTTTCTGCTTTTTTCATTCCGGCCTGCCCTCCAAAGCAAAATCCAACGCCCTTGAGCCAATCGGTCAAAGGCGCCTGGAGATCGATCCGCGCCGACAAAGTATTATATCTTGCGATCATCGGATCGGCATTTTACTGGTTCATCATGAGTTTGCTGGGTCAAAATGTTTTGGTATACGCCAAGTCCCTGGTCGTGGATTTACAACGGGGTGAATTGATGCAGGGCATACCACCGGCAGCTTATGGACTCGGTATTGCCTTAGGCGCCTGGCTGGCGGGAAAATTGTCGGGCGAACGTATTGAAACCGGACTGATTCCACTAGGCGCCCTCGGATTTGCAGCCAGCTCGCTACTCCTTGGCTTTCTTCAACCCGAACTTCTCGGCACTGTTCTGATCTTAATTCTAATGGGTGCCGCTTCCGGGCTAGTAGTAGTTCCCCTGCACGCCATGATCCAGTGGCGCGCCCCGAAAGAAAGACGGGGAGGCATCCTGGCTCTGGGAAATGTTTTAGACATAGCAACGATGATGGCCGGCTCCCTTCTAGCTTCAGGCATGGCCTGGGCTGGAATCAGTTTAGGAGAAATGTTGATTTTATCCTCTTTGCTGGTTCTTTGGGGCACTATTTGGGCTGTGCGCCTCCTGCCCGATGCATTGATTCGCCTGATCTTCATTCTGCTGACGCTGACTTTTTACCGCATCAAGGTTTTAGGAAGTGAAAATATTCCCAAAAAAGGGCCGGCGCTTCTGGCCTGCAACCACCTTTCCATTGTCGACGCGCTCTTTGTGCTAGCAACTGCGGAACGTCCGGTGCGTTTTTTGATGAAAGAAGAGCATTTCCGTATTTGGTGGGTAAAACCGATCGCAACTATTATGGGGGCTATTCCGATCTCCAGCCTTGGCGGTACAAAAAATATTTTGAAAGGCATGCGGGAAGCAAGCGGGTATCTGGAAGAAGGGCAGCTGGTGTGCGTGTTCCCTGAAGGAGCAATCTCCCGCACGGGCATGATGCTGCCGTTTCAGCGCGGTATCGAAGTGATCATGCGCGATAGGCGCTGCCCGATCATCCCCATCCATTTAGATAGGGTCTGGGGCAGCGTTTTTTCCTTTGACGGAGGACGAGTGCTGACAAAAATCCCTTTGCAAATCCCTTATCCGCTCACTGTATCCTTCGGCAGCCCTTTACCCCCTGAAACTTCAGCAGTAAATGTACGGCAAGCGATTTCAGAACTCGGCAGCGATGCCTGGAACGAGAGGAAGAATTTTTCCGAACCGGTCCACCGACAAATGATCCGGCAAGTTCACTGGAAGCCGTGGAAAACCGCGTTAGTGGACGAAATTAGTGGCTCGCTGTCCCGTTTAAAAGCTTTAGCGGGCGCCATCATGATCGCTCATGTTCTTAAAAAGGAATGGATAGGGCAGCCTAATATCGGATTAATGCTGCCCCCCTCAGTAGCCGGCATTTTGGCAAATTTAGCAGCCTCCCTTTCCTGCCGTACAATTGTTAATATCAACTTTACCTCCGGTGAAATGGCCATCGCTTCGGCAGTAGAGCAAGCAGAACTCAAGACGCTAGTTACCAGCCGCCAATTTCTCAGCAAATACACTGTAAGTCTCCCGCCACAATTGAAGCTGCTCTATCTTGAAGATGTCAAGAAAAGCCTCGGCCTAAAAGACAAAATTTTAGGCGTCATTGTAGCTCTTTTTTGCCCTTTTAAAGTCATCGAACGTTATTGCGGCGCAGAAATTAAAAAGACAATGGATGACGCTGCAACCATCATATTCACTAGCGGATCGACCGGAAAACCAAAAGGAGCCGTTCTCAGCCATTTCAATATCCATGCAAATGTCAGCGGCGTTTCCCAAATCATTCCACCCTTGGCAAAGCAAGATAAACTTCTAATGGCACTGCCTCTTTTTCACTCTTTCGGCTTTATGCAAATGTGGCTAGGTCTGATCCATAATTATGACTTAATCTTACATCCAAGCCCTTTGGATGCGGCAGCCATAGGGCAACTAGTGGACAAATATAAGCCCTCGATCATGATGACCACCCCGACATTTCTAAAAGTTTATATGCAAAGAGTGCCGCCGCATCAATTTGGAGCCTTTAAATGTATCTTAACCGGAGCAGAAAAACTTTCCTCCAAACTGGCCGATGAATTTGAAGACCGCTTTGGCATCCGTCCAATTGAAGGGTACGGCACCACTGAATGCTCCCCTGTTATTGCCACCTGTACCCCTAATGCGCGACACCCCGGCGTCTACCAGCCCGGCACACAAAAAGGCACCGTCGGGCATCCGTTGCCAGGAGTCACCGTTAAAATCGTCCGTCCGGACACCTTTGAAGCGTTGCCCTGCGGTGAAGAGGGCCTTTTAATGGTCAAAGGACCGAATGTCATGCAAAGCTATCTGCATCAACAAGAACTTACCGATCGTGTCATGCGCGACGGCTGGTACATCACAGGGGATGTGGCCACTATGGATGAAGAGGGAATCCTCCGAATTACTGACCGTTTATCCCGGTTCAGCAAAATCGGCGGGGAAATGGTTCCGCACGGAACGGTAGAAGAAGCATTGCATCAGGCCGTGGATACGGATGACCGCGTATTTGCCGTGACCGCTTTGCCTGATGAAAAAAAAGGGGAGCGCTTAGCCGTGCTGTATACTGTAGACGACAGTTTGCTAAAGGAAATCATTTCCAAACTTTCCAGCCTTGGCTTACCGAATCTGTTCTTGCCGAAACTGGAGAATTTTATCCGTGTTGACGAACTGCCTTTATTGGGATCAGGAAAATTAGACTTGAGCGCTGCTAAAGCGATGGCTGAAAAGGCTCTTGAGCAACGAGAATAACAAAAGAAATGCTTTCGGGGAAAATCCCCGAAAGCATTGCGTTCTTAGAAATGAAAGACAAGGCCAGCGAAAAGTCCCTGAAAGCCGAAAGAACGATCTTCATGGCTAGAACTGCCGATTTCATTTTCCAGATCATCCCCGGTAAATACTCGGTGTTTAGGCACGCCGAACCATTCCAAGAATTCATAGCCTAAGCGGATGCCCATGTCAAAATCACAGATGCAGAAATTCCACTCAGCGCCTACACCCAGATGAAATCCAGGCAAACAGCTCCAACAATGGTCATCTTTCGTTTTTAAAATTTCATTTTGGATGCCGTTAAAGAATTCCTGTTTGTCTTCCGATTCTGAATGGGTGCCTAAAAAAGTTCCATCAGCGAACGCATAAAAGTTCAAACACTTTGCATAGCAAAAACGATATTCCGCCCCTACACGCAAACCTACCCCCCATAATTCCGATTCCCATTTAGTACGTGCCGAACCGGTAGGTGCTGTGCCTAGAACATAAGTCGAATCACTCTTTAACTCCTGATCAAGATACACTCCGGCTAAACCAAAATAGGGCCTAAGGGTATTGCAGCCATTGTTGCACCAGTCAAAATATAAAAGCGCCTCCCCTTCTTGATAGCAGGCTTCGTAAGTACCGTTACAACCGGTAGGATTAAAATCCAATTCCTCGACAAAGCCCGGGTGCAGCAATAAGGGAATTGCATCGCCGTTATGATGACTAGAATTTTTGAAATCAATATTGGTATAGGAGGCTTCAAATCCTAGATGGCACCAGGAAAAAAGATCCGGAAAATTAAACCAGACCCTAAAACCAGGCTCCCATTCAGGACAAATGCCATGATAATCAAATTTATAAGTGATAGGGCTGCCCAATACTTCCGAAGACTCTACTTTACGATGACCGCAAATCTCGAGATCCTCAACGCAAGGCTTCCACCACAAAAAATCCACGCCAATATCGAATTCACAAGGACATTTGTTGTAACAGGTGGCGCCGCAAGAAGTATCATACGGAGCGCCACAGGAATCCTCGGCGCAGCTGCTCCCGCAGCCGTTATTCCAGTAATAGGTCGCTTCTCCTTCTGCATGGCTGATTAAGCAGAAGCACATTAGCGCTAAGACCACATATTTTTTCATCACAAGCATCTCCCCTGTTTCCTCTAAAAAATTGTAAATAATAAACTAATTCTTTGGGGAGAAAAAACAAAACAATATTTTACTAAAAGACGCTTTAGCTAAGCCGCTTTTTGGCGTAAATACTCTTAATATTGAAAAGTGTACGCTTTGAGATCACAAGCGGAATGCCATCGACTAAATCCTTAACGCGTTCTCTTGAAAGCGGATCAACGCTTGCAGCAGATTTAATACGTTTTAAAAGCCCATTTTGATGCGAGCTCTCATTTTTTGAATGGAGTTCAGGGGCGGTTTCGGAAAAATCTTCCGTCACCTTTGGGTGAACATGAGACATGGATGCCCTCCTATCTAATTATCCACTCCGGGTCCGGCTCAAAATTACCCACGAGCCGGATCAAGTAGATAATTCAGACAGTAGGGCGCAGCTTGAAATAAGTCAACTTACCTGGGGCGTTAATGTGTAGCCGTACTTAAGTTCCTCTTGATAAAAGAGAAAAAGCCCAGCCAGGACAATTAGAGAAGACACATAAAAAGGCCACGAAACGATCTCGCCTAAAAAGAACCATCCAAAAAGGGCGGTAAATAAAGGGGTCGTAAAACCGGCAAAAGACATAAATGTCGCTGTAAATTTTTTTAAAAGATGGCCATAGAGATTATAGCAAGTAAGATTGGAAATCAGAACCAAGAGAATGGCGCATTCCATAAAAGGAATAGGGGCAGAAACAGGCACCGGATTCCATGACTCGGTAAAGAAAGAATGAACCAACGCCATCGCACCGCCGGCTGCCATACTCACCCCGTTTGCCATCAAAAAAGTCACCCCTCCTTCATTGACGGCTTTTCTTAATAATATCCAGCCATAAACACTACAGACCGCAGCCCCCATAACTGCCACTTCTGCCCAAGAAAAGACCAACAAGTGGCCAAGACTCTCTTCAGCTGCGGTTTCATGCAAGAGAATAGGAAAAAAGCCGATAAATCCCACTAATAAACCCATCCACTTTCTTGAAGACATATTTTCCGATAGCATTAGATAAGAAAATAAAGCGGACAGAAAGGGGGAAAGGCTATAGATGAAACACGTTTTGAAGGAAGTCAGGTACTGCAGCCCCCAAAACTCAAAGATGTTAGTCAAATAAATATTAAAGGCAGCCAAGCGTATCAAAAGCCAAAAAGTACTCTTATTAAAAGAAAACTGGCTTCGGTCGCGGAAAAAAAGATATGTCAGCAGCACGGCGCCTGCAAAAAACATGCGCGCGCCGACAAAAAAAACGGGCTGGGCGTACTGCAGACCTGTTTTGGAAATGGTGAACACTGTCGCAAAAAGAGCATAGAGCAGTACGACTAAGTGCATTTAAACCTCTTGTCCTTAAGAAATTGTAACATTATACAGAATTTCTTATAAAAACGCAAAGCAGCCAAGCAGACAAAATATTTATTACTTCGGTTCTAGATCAACTCCGGGGGGCAAAGCTTCGATAGCCTGTTCGGGAGCTTCAAATTTCAAACGGTCATAAATCTCGATGCGCCTCTTTCTCAAAAACTCTAAATCCTGAACCTGCTCTTCATAGCCAGGAGCAAATAAGGCTCTTAACATTAATTTAAGTCCATCGACATTTTGCGGGTCAATTGATAATAACCCATCCAGTATTTCCACTGCGCCTGCTGCGTTATCTGTCTTTAAATAAAGCCGCGAAAGTTTTATGTAGAGGCTTGGTTCAAAAGGATCATATCGAAGAGCTGTTTGCAGAGCTCCAATGGCATCCAAGTCCTTACCTGCATTTGAGGAAATATCAGAGAGCTGTTCCCAAATGCCTGCATTGCTCGGCTCAAATTTAACAGCTTGCCTGAGCGCCGCCGTGGCTTCTTCTATTCTTCCTTCTTCCTCGTAGACTAGAGCCAAATTCTGCAAGGCTTCCGTATATGAAGGATCGATATTTAAAGCGGACTGAAAGTTGGCTACGGCTTCTTCATTCAGATCGAGAATAAAGGCCGATTTCCCCAAAAGAAAATGTACTTTTGGAAGCGCTATTGCTCCTTTGACTAATCGTTGTAATAAGGTCCGTGCTTGTTTTAGTTCCGCAGAATTTTCGATCTGCTTAATATTACCGGCCAAATAACTTTCGATGGCAAGATCCATAAGGGAATTGGCATACTTGATTTGCAAGGAAAGGTTCTCGGGATCTTCTTTCAATTCATCTTCCAATAGTCTGGTCATGCGCGCTAGTGTTTCATAGGTTTTTGTGTGCGCCTCGATAAAATCCATGGCTTCCGGATCGGAAGGATCGGCTTCCAAAGCCTTTTCTGCAAACTCGAGGGCTTTGTCGAGCCTACCTAGCTTTATGTAAAGGCGTGCCAGCGCTAATGAGCCCTTCGTGCTTTCGACAAGTTTTTTTTCAAGCAGCTGTGACAGTTCGACAGCTTCATTATAAAACCCTTGATCGGTCCAAAGTAGAATCAACTCTAAATTATCTTCCAAGGAGCGCTGGGAAGGTTCGGGGATTTTCTCCTGAATTCTCTCTAGCAGCCCCTTGTTTTGCGTAATAATCATGGAGCGTGCCAGCTGCAAACTGACCGTTAAAGGAACATCTTTTTTATACATCAAGAGACCGGCGGCCTTATCCGCTTGAGCAAATCGATCCAAGTGCACCAAACAATCGATCTGCGACAGCGCCTCCTGATCACTTAATGACTGATTTTCGGAAAGAATCTCGAGCTGTTCCAAGGCAAGATCGTATCGATGAATTTTTTTCAGCGATTCAATATAAGGAGCGCGAAAAACATCATTGGCAGCTTCCAATAAAAAATATCGGCCATAATAGCGCTGCGCTTCCTCATAATCTCCGAGACGTACATAAGTCTCTCCTAGCAGGGGAAGAACCTTGGCAAGAAGCTCTTCTTGACTGACAGACGCGCCAATTTTTTGATGCACACTCTGTAGGATGTTTTTAGCTTCCGCACCTCGATTCAAACGCATCAGCACTTCTGATTTTTCCACTTCAGCAATCGGCGAGGGATTTTGTATCTTGTCGAAATAGATCAAGGATTTGTTCAGATTAGAGTCGACTTCTTTATAGAATAATGCGGCAATAAAGTTGCGGTTCCACTGGTCTAGCTTCCTTTCTTTAAAAACAAGAAAATAAGAAGTAAGGTCTTCGTTCGATTGGGGCGGACTTCTAAGCAAATCTTCCAGGTTAAAACGGGCTTTTTCCACATCACCCAAGGCAATTTGCGCCTCGATCACAAGACCTTTATAACCATCCAAGGCCACGTAGGGGGCTTTTAACTGCTTAGAAAGTTCAAGAGCCTCAGTCCAGCTATTGGCAAGATGCGCGGCAAAGACTTTGCCTGCCAAAGATTCATCAGTCTGCTTTTCAATTTTTTCCAGCATTTTAAGGGCTTCGATCGGTGATCCTTGAGTCAAATGCCCAAATGCCAGCCTGAGATAAGCTTCGTCGCGAACCGGACGCTCTTTCCGGACTTCCTCGAGTAGATTTTCCCCTTTTTGGGGATCCCCTTGGAGTATTTCCATGACCCCCAGAGCTTCCGTCATATCAGTGCTTGAAAGGCTTAGATCCTGCATATAATCCAGCCCAAGCTGGTAATCAGCCATATAATAGGCAATCATGCCTAAAAGTCGGCGGCCTCTTTGATTCAAGGGGTCGACTTGCAACACCCACTCCCCTTTCCTTTTTGCCTCTTCTAAACGCCCGCTACTATACAAAAATTCTGCATCTTCTAATTGACCTAAGAGTTCCTTATTATTCTCTTTCGCAAGACTGGCGATCTCCAGACGTTCCGCCGCGGCTACTAGATCTTGCAAATCATCGATATTACTCATGCGAACAGCGTTTTTATGTAATTTTTGAAAACGCCTTTCCAACCCCTCATGAAAGGCAGCTGCATTTTGCGGAAATGAGAGGGCAACGGCAATTTCAAGAGCGTTTAAAGCCTGTTGCCGCCTTTCTGGACGGTTCCATAATCCCTCACCTAGATCGGCAATCTTTTCAGCAAACAGCAAACAAGCCCCTTGATCGTTTTGAACCGAACGATATAAAGAGATGAATGGATCGTTTTGCTTCCGATCCGTTACTTGGACCGCGTTTAGCAAGGTTTTTTCAAGTTGGGCAACACATTGTTTTTGCAAACCCGTTTCATCGCTACTAAAGGCATAGGCGAAACCCCAATCCATCGCTATTTCATCGGGAGTATTTTCTATTATTTTAGACCACAACCTCTTCTTGTATTTCTCTTCCAGAGCAATTTTAAGCGCGCTGCCTTGCAAAAGAGGAATAATTTTACCAAGATAGGAAGGATTTTTTGTAAGAAACTCATCCAACTGAACGGCGATAGCATGCACTTGCTCGTTAGAGCCTCTTTTTTCCCATTCATTAAGATAAAGCCCAAACATGCGGAAATCTTTTGCTTGAATCTCTTGCGCTATCCGCCTTTTAAGGTGTTCTAGAAGATCATTAAATTGCGCTTGGGCAGCTTCCCCATTTTTGTCTGCCTTTTCATTACAGGCAAACGCTTTCACAATCAACGGATAAGCTGCTTTGCCGTCCTTCGATTTACTCTCAAAAAAATAGCTCATCCCACACAAGAAATGAAGTTCTTGGATTTCTTTTTCCGTAAGAGTTCTATCTTCCCAAACCGTTAAAATCTCTCGCGCCTGATCCCATTGACCGCACTCGATTAAACTATAAGCCCGATGTTTGTCAAACCAGTAGGGAGTAAACACTTTTTCAAAAGCCGTGCGCATCCAGGAATTCAGATAATCTCTTTTTTCCGAAGCTGAAAACGCATCAAGGGCCTCTTCGTAAACTTCTTGCCGATAACAAGCAATTCCAGAAAAAATCGGCAGCCAGCCCCTATCATCCGTAATCAACTTTCTGGCTTGAAACAAGCGATTTTTAAGCTCTTGGTCATTTTTCATTAAATAAGCATTCAGCAAAAGATTCAGATGCAGTTCCGGCAGCAAATGCAGATCTTGTTTACCCTGCAACTTGAGAAGCGCGGCTTTTAATGCATTATCGGATCCGTTTAAATCCCCCAACTCCCTGGTAATATATGATTTATACAAATAGTAAGCAGCGTCCGGCAACGATTTCCGCGATTGTTCCAGCACTAAAAAGGATTCCTCATACCGGCCTTGATTAAAAAGTTCCGCCGGCCATAAGGGCTCCTCTTTTCTCCCCCCAGGTAGAAATATATAAATGATTAAACAGAAACTGAGTGTAAAAACCAGGAAGATTAGTCTTTTTTTGTTGTCCATATTCACGTCTTTGCATAATTTTCAATTAGTGAACTATATGATTATACCGCAACGAATTCAAGAACCTGTTTCCAAAATTTCAATTTTTGAATGCATTTCGGTATAATTAAGGAAACACCTAAGAAAATTAAAACATCGGGACTCCATGCAAAAACCAAGAATTCTACTTATAGAAGATGAAGAGGATATTGCCGCACTCATCAAACTTCAGGCTGAAATTTCAGGGTATAAACTCCATGTGGAAGTCGATGGTCTTAATGGATTGCTGGCTGTAGAAAGGGAAAAGCCCGACATCGTGGTGCTCGATATTATGCTTCCCGGACAAAGCGGCCTTGATGTCTGCAGGAAACTTAAAAGCAATCCCGAAACCAAAGAGATCCCTGTCATTATGATCTCTGCGAAAAGTGAGGAGCTCGACATTGTTCTCGGATTGGAGCTGGGAGCCGATGACTATGTGACAAAACCGTTTTCACCAAAAGTGCTATTTTCTCGTATCCGGGCAGTCCTCAGAAGAGGTAAAGAGCCGGAAAAAGGACCTAAAACCTTGCAATTCGGCCAGTTTGTATTAGACACCGAAAGCTACAAAGTGCGAAAAAAAGACAAAACCATCTCTTTGACATTATCGGAGTTTGGCATCTTGCGTCGGTTGGTGATAAACAAAGGGAAAGTCTTAACCAGAAACCAATTGCTTGACGACGTGCAAAACGAAGAAGCCTTCATTGTCGATCGCAATATCGATGTACATATCGCTTCATTAAGAAAAAAACTCGGGCCGAATTTCACTTGGATTGAAACTGTAAGAGGGGTCGGTTACCGCTTTACCGATGACGATACCGAAGATTGATTTTGCTTTCTTCCCTTCAGTAAAATTGCCCCGGCGATCATAGACGTAAGCAACAACCATGTGGAAGGTTCCGGAATCGGGACATTATCATCGTCGTCGGGCGGGTTATCATCGTCATCACTTTGACCTCCACCGCCGCCGCTAACGCCGCCCGCTCCGCCCCAACCTCCTCCCCAGACGCCGCCTCCGCTGTAGCCTCCACCTCCGCCATAGCCTACAGCAGCTAAACCATTCATTTCCTCATGTGCACAACAGCACTCATCCGGAAGCCCGCATTCCGCATCCGTAGTGCAAGGGTCAACGGAACAGCAATTTTCTTGCTGCACACAGCAAGTTTCTATGTTACTTTCAAGTGTGGATAAATCGCAGATACCGGCATCGCTCATAATGCTTTCTATCGTTGGAACATACTCCAGAGAGGTAAATGAAGATTTGTCATGCAATAGGGGAGAATTTACAGCTATAGGGTAGGGATTTTCAAAATCGTATAGAGAAGAAACATGGATTTTGGACTCCGCTCTTTCTGCAAGAGCACCAGTCATCAGGCAAATACCTAAAATTGTACAGAGCAGAGCTTTCATTTCCCTTTCCTCTAACCATTTCTTACCTTCATTTTATTATGATATTAATAAACACACAAGATCTCTAATGTATAATAAAAATAAAAAACAATTTAAACTCATAACGATAAGGCATTTGTAACCATAAATTTTATTTATGCGGTTATGCTAATACCATAACTTTCCAGTGCTTCTTTCAGTTCGTGCACTTTATCTGTCTTTTCCCAAGTGAATAGTTCCTCACTGCGACCAAAATGACCCCCAAAGGCTGTAGTGCGATAAATCGGACGTTTTAAATTAAGAGTGTTAATAATCCCTTTTGGCGATAGATCAAATACGGATAGAATCGCTTTTACCAGTAACTCTTCAGAAACAAGTCCCGTGCCGAAAGTATCGACCTTAATAGATACAGGCTTAGAAATGCCGATTGCATAAGAAACTTGCACTTCACATTTTTTAGCGAACCCGGCAGCTACGATATTTTTAGCCACATAGCGGCAAGCATAACTGGCCGAGCGGTCCACTTTCGAAGCATCCTTACCGGATAGGGCACCCCCACCGCTTCTGGACATGCCACCATACGTATCGACGACGATCTTCCTACCCGTCAGGCCGCAATCCCCTGCGGGACCCCCAACGACAAAACGTCCGGTTGGATTAATATAAAATTTTGTCTGAGCATCGATCAATCCTGAAGGAGCCAATCTTTTTGCCATGCTGATCATATCCTTGGTCACGGTCTCAAGATCGATCTCTTCTGAATGCATGGTTGAAATCACCACTGTATGCAGTCTTTGCGGTACATGATCTTCAGTGTATTCTACAGTGACCTGCGTTTTGGCATCGGGCCTAAGATAGGGCAGTTTTTTTTCTTCCCGCAATTTTTTAAGCTCGAGAACAATCTGATTGCATAATGTAATCGGAAGGGGCATCAGCTCTGGCGTCTCATCAGTTGCATAGCCGAACATAATCCCCTGATCGCCGGCGCCCTGCTCTTTGTTCAACCCTTCATCTACGCCCTGAGCAATATCGGGCGATTGCTTGTTAATAATCTGCATTACACCGCAGGAACGATAATCAAAACCCATTTTACAATCATCATAGCCGATGTGCTGAAGGGTCTCCCTTACAATTTCTTGTATGTCGATTTGAGCTTTTGTGGTGATTTCGCCCCCAACGATAACAAGCCCGGTACTCACCATCACTTCGCAGGCCACGCGGGAATTAGGATCCTGAGCAAGGCAGGCGTCTAGAACAGCATCAGAAAGTTGATCTGCAACTTTATCAGGATGTCCGATAGCTACTGATTCTGAGGTAAATAGATAATTTCCCATGATTGCTTTCCTATAATAGTTTGATTATGATCTTATGCAAACATCGAGGAATTACGCAATGAAAAGATGGGCATTTTGTTTGTTATTTTTGTTCTTACAGCAACTAAATGCCGCTGATCAAGTCATTGAAATCAATTTTCACGATCTGATGCGCCAGGAAAATTTTCCCACTCTCCATGGTAAGCGCGTGCGCCTCACCGGCTTTTTATACAAAAAGGAAGATCAATGGGTCCTAGCAGCCGTTCCCAATCTAAAAACCTGCTGTGTAGCCCATGTTAACAAAAAAAAGGAACAGCTGCTCGTATCTGGAGAAATTAAGGACACGTTGCCGGGACATGCCGTTACCCTTGAAGGATACTTTAGACATCAAGACGGTTCTTGCCATTTGCATCAGGCCACACAGATTGAAAAGGAAAGCTCACCCCATAGACTGCTCGTCGGAGCGATCCCTTTAACAGCATTCTTTTTATATTTTTTACGCAGAAGAAAGAGCGCTTAATTGATGCAAAAGCGTGCTTTCTCCGATTCTGATTTTCAGAGGATCGAATATGTTGCCTGGTTCACCCCTTTCCTTAGCGTATAATTTTATGAATGGAATTACATTGATCTGATTGACTCCTCCCGATATTTTAATGCCACCTTTAAAGTGCTTTAAGATCACTTTTAAGCTTTCAGACTGGGCTCCGTAAGTTCCGTATCCGCTGGATGTTTTTATAAAATCCACTCCTGCATAGGCTGCCAATTGACACGCCTGTTCAATTTGCCGCTCGTTCAAAAAGGAGGTTTCCAGTATAAGCTTTAAAATTCCTTTTGCCTGATGCACTAGACGGCATATTCCCTGAATTTCTTCTAAAACAGCAGCATTATTTCCTTGATGCAGCGCTTGCCAATTCAAAGGCATATCAATTTCCTGCGCGCCTTCGCTCAAAGCATATTGCGCCTGAAAAAACTTATAGCGGCTCTTATACCAGCTACCATCAGGAAATCCTACTACCGCAGAAAGGATCGGCTTGAAATCCGTTTGCCGATCGAAATACTGAATGGCATGTGGCACGTCTTCGGCTCTCAAGCAGACTCCGTACGGTTTTAGTGGTGATTCGCAAGTCATTTTCAGAAATTGAAAAAAAGCGCTTTGCCTAAGCTTGATGGCACTTTCATTGCTTTTTGCCAATGAGCGGTAAAATTCGGCAGGGTTCAAAAACGTGTGATCGCAAATGGAGGCAATTTGACTGGCTGAATATTCTTGCTCTTTTGGTGATGTTTGCATACGTAACCTTCAATGAGGTAGCGGAACTAGGTGTTCTACCGAATCGATCGATCTGCCCAAAAAGTGTTCTCCAAACTTTTTAAAAGTTTCCACGTCATCTGAAACATAATACCTGATTTGGACCGTACTTCCTGCAGCAGCTTTTAATTGAGAAGAACTTAATACGGCCTCTATTTTTTTTACGCAAGCACGGGCCGAATCTAAGATTACCACATGATCCCCAAGTACTTCACGAATCATTTCCGTCAATAATGGATAATGCGTGCACCCCAGAATAACCATATCCACCCTCTCTTTGATCAAGGGCTTTAAATATTCCCGTACTATCATTGCTGTGGCCGGATGTTCATGCAACCGTTCTTCGACCAAGGGGACAAATAAGGGGCAGGCCACTGCTGATATTTTCACTCCCGGAAGTGCTTCTTGCAAACGTTGCTGGTAAATGCCCGAACGTATCGTCGCTTTAGTTCCCAATACGGCAACGTGGGTTGTTCTCCCATACCGCGCAGCAGATTCGATGGCCGGCTCAATCACATCCACAATCGGAAGCGTAACATGTTTCCTTAAATCCCCCAGAGCAAGAGCTGACACAGTATTGCAGGCAACGACCAAAAGTTTACAGTGTAAAGAGACCAAAAAATCAGCAATTTCCAATGAATAACGGATAACGGTTTCGGGGCTTTTATTCCCATAGGGTACGCGCGCAGTATCCCCAAAGTACACCATCGACTCATGCGGCAGAGCCGCAAATAACTCACGCACTACAGTCAACCCCCCCACACCGGAATCAAACACACCCAAGGGTTGCATTTTAAGGCAACTTTAGTTGCTGGCCGATAAAAATCCGATCGCTTTTCAGCCCATTCAAGTCTTTGATCTTTTGTATGGTCGTGTTATTGCGGCGGGCTATTTTATCCAGGCTATCTCCAGACTTAACAGCATACGACTCTTCACTGGAACCGATATTAAGCGCGTTAAGCACAGACTGGAGAGCGGTCTGCATTTGGTCTATTTTGCTTTCAAGGGCTTCGATTTTTTGCTTGTAAAGGTTTAAAACCTTTGAAGATTCATTGAAGTGGTTTTGTAACGTTTTGACTTCCATGGACGTTTTAGCAAGCGAGGATTCAAAAGTTGAGCTATTGCCTTTTAACAACTCCCGATTATTCAAGCTGGCATCCAACATCTGCTGCCTCAGGGAATCAATAATGGTTTCCTGCGTATCCAAGCGCTCTTCGAACATACGGATCTCCGCTTCATGATTGTCGATATCATGACGGATTTCTCCCATGGAGTCTTGTACCGAATAGACGCCCCTTTGCAGAGGCTGAGGCTGATAAGAGAAGGCCTGGCTGCTTGCAGCCAGGTAAATTCCTGTAATGATCAGAACCCTCATTGTCTAACCGCGCGTATTGTAGACTTTGAATTCAGCCCTTCGATTGATGGCATAAGCCTCTTCGGTATTGTTCAAATCCAGCAAACGTTCTTTGCCGTAAGACACAGTGAACATTCTATCGGGACTGACGCCTTCTTTAATCAACAATTCCCGAATGGCGTTACTGCGTCGGGATCCAAGAGCGAGATTGTAGGCTTCCGCGCCTCTTTGGTCGCAATGCCCTTCGATGAAAATATATGTGGCGGGATTTTGTTTCATGTAATAGGCAATCGAACGAACGATCTCCATGTTTTCGCCACCTTTGATCAGGCTGCTATTGTATGGGAAGTGCAGTGTACGAAACACTCCGCGCATTTCTGGATTACGGGAGGGGTCTTGAAAGGCTTCAATGCCCGGAATCCTTCCATTTTGTCCCGGCTCTAAGCGGAAATGGACGCTTTCATTATCAAAGTGTTGATCGGGAAGCGGTTCGAAATCAAGCGCTGAATAATCTTCAAAATATTCTCCGTTGCACGCTATGAAATCTTCGCGGCATCTTACTTGGCGAGAATCGCCATGTTTTCCTGCCAGACTACGAAAGCCTCTACCAATATGTCTGCTGGCTGTTTTTGTATCATCCCAAACATCATCGGAACGCCTATGGCATCCGGATACAACAAGAAGCATCAGGCCCAATTGAAGCCATGTCATCATCTTTAGCTGCTTCATTTTTCCCTCATTGATTTAAATGTTAAAACGCAAGTTTCGGATGGTAGCATGAAACGGGCAATCAGGTTAAGAAAAAAAGACATTGCCCTGTTGTAATCAATCTTACACAAGATCTCTTTGCGCTTTTGCGTTTTTCAATCTTTCAAAGTTGAAATTTGAGTAGAGCTACCGCAGCTTGCAACGAATATAGCGCAAGACTGTGCTATCCACCCCAGAGAAACACGTGTAGTCAGCCAAAAACTGAAAACTCCTCTCGGAGAAATCGGGGAAATCCCCGCCTTGAAAGTGTATGATTCTGCCACCCTTCTCCTGCAAAACCCCCATCCCTGTTCTTCGCCTGGTCAGCACCCATTTACAGCCGACTATACAAACCCCAATAAGCTGAAAAATGCCTTGATCCCTAATTCTCCTGAAGCTTCCGAAAAACTAGAGTCAATGCAGGATTGCCGCATCACCCTTAAGGAGGGGCGCTTAATCGAAATCAAAGCCGAGAGATTAAAAACGATTCTGACCTACCTCAAAAACCTCTACAATTTCAAAAAATTAAATAATAACGGCAAGATCAGGTTTCACAATCATCAGGCCGCAGAATTAACCGCCCTTCAAGAACTTATGCAGAACAGCTCCGTGCGCCGGCATGGCGGCGAGCATTTGATTTCCCTAGGAAAAAATTAAATAATTTTAAAGGGATCACAATTGCCCAGCCTCCACAATCCTTCCAGGTCGCTTTAAGAGATTATCAGCTGGAGGGGCTCAGCTGGCTGCAGTTCCTAAGAGAATATCAACTTGGAGGGATTTTAGCAGACGATATGGGTCTTGGAAAAACAATCCAAACCCTTGCGCCTCTCTCTCTTGAGAAAGAACAAGGACGGCTCAACACGCCTTCCTTGTTTGTAGCGCCTACTTCACTTGTTTCTAACTGGGCCGCAGAAGCCAAACGCTTCGCCCCTTCCCTCAAAATCCTTGTCCTGCATGGCGCTAATAGGGACGAACATTTCGAGTCGATCAAAAACTGCGACCTGGCGATCACCACCTATGCCCTGCTGCATCGGGATGAAGAAATTTTGCTTAAAGAACCCTACTATTAATTGATCCTTGACGAGGCCCAATCGATCAAAAACGCTGCCTCGAAAGCCTCTAGACTGGTCAATAAGCTGCAAGCTAAACACCGCCTTTGCCTGACCGGGACCCCGTTGGAGCCTCTTTCATTTTCTAATGCCCGGTTTTTTAGGCGATCCCCAAGATTTCGGCAATGACCCTTCAGGACGTCCAAGTCCTTTTCGAGCCGATCCCGACATAACCAAACCTGACTAATTGGAATTGTCGGGCGGCAGTATACTGAAATGAATTCATTTCATTATATAAAATGCCCCCTTAAAACAGGAAAGGTGTTTATGAAAAGTGATACAATATCCGTAAAAAAATACATGAATAGAATTAATATAAAACAAAATAAATTCATTACATAACAAAAATAATAATATAATTTACAACTAGCCATATATCCAGTTTTTAAAAAAATCATTATTCATTGATCTTTTTAAATAAATTACTTATAAGGGTAAATACAGAACCTTAACCCCCTTTATCTATGCAAAGCTTACTCCCCCTCAGTTACTATTTAGCAGAACTTCATACGCTCAGCACGCTGCCGCCCAATACGTATCTACACAAAAACCGTGACGATCATTTCATTGCCACTGCCGATTTTAACTCCAACATCAAAGGAGCTCAAACGCTTGCTAATCTTTATAAAGGACATTCGCCGGAGAAAACCGCTGAAGACATTTCCACCTTTGCAGAGTCGTTGATCGAAAGGATTCATGAGGAAAAATCTCAGGAGAACGTGGCATCCTCCCGTGAAGTATTCAGAAAGATCATTTTTATTAATCAATCCATTAACCAGGCCTTGAAAGGAAAAATCTCAGGAGGCGGCCTGAGAGGACTAGCAGAAACGTACACTCCCTACCCATCCTGCAAGACTCTTTTGGAAAACTCCATCGAAGGGCTGAAAAACGAAGCCTTTGCCGCGCTGAAAGCACTGAGGGATTTGATCCCAGAAAAAGAATTTTTCGATGATGAAAAACTGGCCGAACTATCGATCTGCCATGTCAATCCTCCCGCTGCTCCCTATTGTCCGGAGGAAGATTACAATGACGGAGAATGGGAGGCGGCCATAAAAAATAGCGCGGATTTAAAAAGTGAAATGATGGGCATGTTCCAATATTATGGACGCTACTCCATCGGGCTATTCTATAATCAAAGTTTGAATTTCCTCAGCGGAATCCTTCCGGAAGCCAAAGGTTGGGACTGGTGGAATAAAATTGGTGATTTCGAAAATGGAAGCGTGTACCTGGGAGCGTTGCCCCTCACGACGCTAAAAGGGAAAGATGATCTTAAAAGTTTCCAAGAACTTGGCATCCAGGCTGTTTTAAGTGTGGTCGAGGTCTTTGAAAATCACAGCGACGGTTTTTTGACCTCCCCTATCAAACCGGAAGATTACGCCGCATGCGCGATCAAGCATTTGCAAATTCCTTCTCCCGACTGCCAAACAATTTTATTCGAATTAATTCTAAGAGGGGTAGCCTATATCCATTGGAATGTAACGCAAGGAAGAAACGTCATTGTCCACTGCAAAGCAGGCAGAGGACGGAGCGCATTGACAGTCATGTGTTACTTGATCAAACACCATCATTATGGAGCGGAGCAAGCATTTTTGCACGTGCAGAGCAAGCGCCCTCAAGTCAATTTCTCACGCACCAGCGGTGAATGGAAGACTTTGGAACTTTTTGAAGAATTCTACTCTAAATCCTAGGCTCCCATGCGGGAAAACGTTTTTCCCCGGGTCCCGACGTAATTTGAACCGGCACAGGCTGTTTAAGATGGATCAAGAAAAGTTCGCAGGCTTTAGCATCCGATGTATTGTAGAGCAGATGCAAACTGTCTGGCGCCCAGCAAGGATTTTCCTTGTTGCGCGGCCCTTGCGTTAGCTGTTTTTCCAAGCCGGATAGAAAATCATAAACCCAAATCTGCCTGATACCATTAGTCAAAGAGCAATAAGCGATTTTTGTGCCATCAGGCGACCAGCTGGGAGCGGTATTGTCTTTGCAGATCTTTGTAATCAAGGCAGGCTTGATCGCTTTCAGCGGTGTTCCTGCTGCAGGGATGTCCATGACGTAAACCCTAGGAGACCCGCCGATGCTGGAAACAAAAGCAATTCGATTGCCTTCGGGACTAAATGTAGGAGAACTTTGCGTGGCAAACGGCGCCGTAAAAATCTGCCTCGGTTTGCCTTGGGCTCCCTTTTCGGGACTGAAATCCTGCAAGAACAGATCGGGATTCCCTGTCACATCGCAAATAAAAGCGACTTTATCGCGCTGTTTCGACACAGCCGGCATCAGCTGATTCCCTGAAATCGTTGATAGTTTATGACCCTTGCCGTCTTTTAGCGTCGCAACAAAAATTTTAGGAATCCCATGCGCGTAGGAAACATAAAAAAAACTACCGGCCAGGGCGTTGCTTTTGGGCGGGAGAAATGCGGGACTGATGGAGTAGCCGGCTGATCTTTCCGTAATTTGACGCGGATTGCCGCCATCATAATCTGCTTCCCAAATTTCGGAGTGATCTTTTCCATTATCTTTAGAACGTAAGGCATAGATAATACGGGTGGAAGCAATTCCCTCCACATCAAATAAGAGCCGGTGGATCGCATCCGCTACCTGATGCATCACGTACCGGTCATCTGCCATATAGCCGGTCAAATAGAGATTATCGAGTGTTTTGGTTTCTTTTTTACCTAAAGATGAAAGCTGGACCACCAACTGGCGGCCGCTGATTTTAGGGCGTATTTCATGAGCAACACCCTGTTCTTGCAAGACCGCTGCACCTCCCTCGGACAGATCAAACTGTAAAATTTTGTGCAAATCTTTCAAGTAATCGATCTGCAGACCTGTACCATCGCTCTCAAATGGAAAGAGTTTGACAGGGGTCATTTTGGCGTCCGTTTCCAATCGCACGACCATTTCGCTTTCTGCTGCATAGAGCGGGACGGCACAAAGCATTAAGAAGTAAAGTTTATGTATCATGGGTCAACGTAATGGTAAAAGTATGTTTTTGTTCCTGGTCAAAAAAAGTTCCGAAAGAGGGGAATTGTACCTGAGGCAGCACTTTTTCTACATAGCGGGAATTATTAATATTGAGGGAATGGAGAACTTTTACCTGCTGCACTTTACCGTTTCGCTCTAAAATCAGGCTGATTTTAACATCTCCCGTATCTGGCAGGCGCAGGGCTTGCTGTAAGGAAGCTGCCAACATGCCAAAGTAGCCGATTTCTTCTTCCCCAACCAAATCCTCCCCTTCAATAATCACAGGCTCTATCTCTTTTAAAGGAGCAAGCGTTGTTTTTTGCGTTGCAAGGGCTTGACGCAGATTTTCTTTGGCCGCTGCCAGCAATTTTTCTTTGACCGGATCTTTTTTTTCTTCTATGGCCGGTTTTTTAACGACTTCCCTTTTGGGTTCAGGAACATTTTTCTTTAAAGGGACTTCAGCTTCCTTTTTTTTCACCGGGGCAACCACGGCTTTCTCCTTGGCGATAACCTCCTTTTTTATCTCTGCTTTTGCGGCAATCGGCGCACTGACCGGCCTGGTTTGGGGCATGGGTTTCAGAGCGATCGTTTTAACGATGAGTTTATGGGAAGGAGGGGTGTTTTTTAAAAGATCCGGATAGAAAGCGCCGCTTGCCAGCCATACGAAGTGGACGGCAGCGACGGCAATAGCGATCGTTAAAAATTTCCGGTCCATCATTATGCCGGCTTTAAAATAATATCAAGCTGATCAAAACCCGCTGTTTCAAAGGCGTTTTTCACCGATTGGTAAGTACCGAAATGCGCCCTCTTATCCTGAAAAAGCTGAGGCCTTACGCCTGGATGACGGGTTTTCTCCTGCTTCAGCAGCTCGGCCAGTTGATGCATTTCTACCTGCCGTTTATTCAGCCATAGCGAATCATCTTCATGTACATGAAGGCAAATAGGCCCCCCTTCTTGTACCGATATGACCTTATCTGCCGGATTGTGCCCGGCATCGGCCAGCTGGATCCGATCCAATTCCAGTAGCGGAGCGACCACAATAAACATGATCAAAATACAGAAAACCACGTCGATCAGAGGGGTGAGATTGATGCCGGGCTCTTCAGTTTCTTTTTGGCGGTTTTTAAAGCGACGGGCCATGAACATCCACTTTGCGGTATTGCATTTCAATTGAGGACAGCATTTCATTGGAAAAAGCTTCCATATCGATTTCGAAATGACGAATGCCGTTTTTCAGGTAGTTATAAGCGATCAGGGAGGGAATCGCTATAATTAATCCTAATACCGTCGTCGTTAAGGCTAACGCAATTCCCCCTAGCACCACTTGGCTGGACGTAGAAAGCGCGCTGCTTTGCATTTGCGAAAAACTCGAAAGGATCCCCCAAACCGTACCTAATAAACCTAAAAGAGGAGCCAAGCCCACAATCGTCGACAAGATAAATAGATTTCCTTCCAAAACCATCAGCTGATTTGCGATAACGGCCTGCATATGCCCTTCAATGCTGTCGATATCCGAAGGGGACAAATAAGACACCCCCTCCCCTTTTGAGAAACGCCGATTTTTGTTCAAAAGATCGACGGTTTGCTTTTTTAAAACAGCAAAAAGCTCAAAAAAAGGATTCAAGCCCTTAAAGCTTTTCTTTTCCTCAATGGTTAATAAATTGCCCTTTTGTTTTTGCAAAGTCTCCCGAAAGTCATTGGCATTTCTGCGAGCAACCTTATTTGCCCAGATTTTATGTAAAAGGATCGCCCAGCAAATAATGGAGGTTAGTAACAACGCAAGAAATATTAGTTTACCCAA
The DNA here is from genome assembly GCA_041738095.1 of Waddlia sp. Classification (GTDB taxonomy): domain Bacteria; phylum Chlamydiota; class Chlamydiia; order Chlamydiales; family Waddliaceae; genus JTS-AC334. Next base: position 79,968 of record JBGSQP010000010.1, on the reverse strand, counting down.
CAGATCAGATTGAATATACGCTTGAAAGAAATGACTGCTCATCGAGAACATTATAAAACTATTTACAAACATCTTAAAATCCTTTATAATGTATGTCTTTGCACAACAGATAAATGGGCATTATATCGATAGGGCCGAATTTATCACAAACTATGGATTTGAATGAAAAAAAGCCTAAAATCATTATCAATTCTATTGCTTCTTCTGCTGGCAAATGCCGTATCCGTTCCCTCCCAGTCCGACGATGAGAAACACCCTGTTCAGGCAGAACTGATTTATGAAGACGCTTCCCTGCAGCCGGGCCGCCCTTTTTGGGTAGGGGTCCGCCTTAAAATGGAACCGGGCTGGCACGCCTACTGGAAAAATCCGGGTACCGCCGGCATGCCACCCCAAGTTTCCTGGACGCTGCCGCCTGGATTTCACGCCTCCCCGCTGCAATGGCCCACGCCACAAAAATTCATTACCATGGACGCGACCGGCTACGGCTATGAAAATGAAACCATTTTTTTGGCCCAAATCACACCTCCTGCAACGCTTGAGGGTCAAGTCAAAATCAGCGCCGCGTTAACCTGGGTGGTTTGCGATCACGAATCGTGTTTGCCCGGAGGCTCTGAAATTGCCGCCACTTTGCCGGTAAACACCGCTGCACCGGAAAAAAATACGGAACATGACGCCCATTTTACCCAGGCCCGCCACCAGTTACCCAAGGCAAACACAGCGATCCAAGCCCACATCGACCAAGGTCTGATCGTCTTGAATCTTGACAGTCCGATAGAAAGCGTCGATTTCTTTCCCGAAAATTCAGACCATATCGACCTAAATCAAATTGCCATTGTCGATGCCAACCGTGTTATTTTGAAGGAAAACAGCCCGGCTACCTCTTTAAAAGGCATTTTGCTGGTAAACGGTGCGGATGCCTACGAAATCGACCTGCCGCTTGCCCAAACAATTTCGGCAGCCAACGCATCCAGCTTTGAAGGGGGACTGCCTTTTGCTCTCTTTTTTGCTTTTTTAGGAGGGTTGATCCTCAATTGCATGCCGTGCGTCCTTCCCGTCATTTCTTTTAAAGTACTGAGCTTTGTCAAAATGGCCGGACAACGCCGTTCGCTGATCATGAAACACGGCCTTGCCTTTTCTTTTGGCGTTATTTTATCCTTTTGGGCTTTGGCCGGTACCCTATTAATCCTGCGCTCCTGGGGCAACCAGGTGGGCTGGGCCTTTCAGATGCAAGAGCCGCTTTTCGTGGCCATCTTGGCGGCGGTGATCTTTGTCTTCAGCTTGAGTCTATTCGGGGTTTTTGAATTGGGCACAAGTTTTGCGGCCAAAGCCGGCCAAGCGAGCGCCAAGCCCAATGCCGGATTAGTCGGATCGTTTTTCAGCGGTGTGCTGGCAACGGCCGTTGCTACCCCCTGCACCGGTCCCTTCCTAGGTGCCGCGGTCGGATTTGCCGTGACGCAGCCGGCTTTCCAGTCACTGCTTGTCTTTACGTTTTTAGGGCTCGGCATGTCTTCTCCCTACCTGATGTTGGGCATCTTTCCCGGACTCTTACGCTTTATGCCCAAGCCCGGCCATTGGATGGTTACCTTTAAGGAGATCATGGGATTTGTCATGATTGCGACAGTTCTTTGGCTGATCTGGGTCTTTGGAGCCGAAACCGATACCGTTGCCGTCTTTTTACTACTCTCAGGATTTTTCCTAATGTCTATCGGCTGCTGGATCTTTGGCAAATGGGGCACTCCTCTAAAAAAGAAAACAACCCGTTTCTTCAGCCTAGCTATCCTCTTGATTTCTTTTGCCGCAGGCGGTTATATCCTTGTTCAGGCTTCCACTCTGCCACAAGACTATATCAGCGATCGACTGCCCAAAGACGAAATCGCCATGGCAGATGCTTCCGATACCCTGGAGCGCTGGATCCCTTTTTCACCGGAAAAACTAGCCGATCTGAGAAAACAGGGCATCCCGGTGTTTGTGGATTTTACCGCCAAATGGTGCCTGATCTGTCAAACCAATAAAATGGTACTGCACCAGGATGAAGTTAGCACAAAATTCAAGGAAAAAGGCGTGGTGCGCATGATTGCAGATTGGACCAAAAAAGATGCCCTCATCGCCCAAGAACTGCAAAAGCATGGCAGAAGCGGGGTACCGCTCTATTTGCTTTACGGAACCGATAAGGAAGAAAAGCCCGTCATCCTGCCGCAAGTCTTGAGCGGAGACGCGGTAATCGAGGAATTAAAAAAAATATAAACATTTTACAATCAGCCATTTAACGTAGAATCCAAATCTGTTATATAATAAGGAGTGATTGCAGGAGGTCCGTATGAATCATTTCCTATTATTCCCCTTATTTTTTTGCTGTTTGACCCTGACCATAAACGCGCAAGACCCAGAGGAAGAGACGACATACGAAAAAGAACTGCAGATTGCCCAGCCTGAATGTTTAATGTTGATGGGACAGTCTAAAGGCTTCGGCAGCCGCTTTGAACTTAAGTTTTATAACGCCTGCCATGAAAGCGTCTCTGCGAACTTCTGCGTCGAAGAACGGCCCGGGCGGTACAAATTGCATAAAAGCGCCGGCAAAATCCCCCGCTTCGGCTACCTTTCCATTTTTACTTACGAAGGAAGAGCGCCAGTATCCGTGCAGTGGCTATCAAGCTATGGCTCGCCTAACATTCCGGGATTTTGCCAAAAAACATCCTGATTTAAGGATGGGACCGGCTCTTAAACCAAAGATTATTAAGATCATCTAGTATTAAATAAAAAGACGAGGTGATCAGCAGCACAATCGCCGTAGAAAACAACACCCCGAATCCTAACGAAATGGCCATCGGCACTAAAAAACGGGCCTGAACGGAAGTTTCAAAAATCATGGGGGCCAGACCAAAAAAAGTTGTTAAAGAAGTCAAAAGAATAGGACGAAAGCGGCGCTTTCCGGCATCGACGACCGCATCTAGCATGCTCATTCCCTCCGCCAAATTGTTATTGATTGTCACTACTAGGACCAAAGAGTCATTGATTACCACTCCTGCAAGGGCGACGATGCCGAACATGCTGATGATGCTGATTTCATAACCGAGCAAAAGATGGCCGATAAAGGCTCCAATAACGCCAAATGGAATACTAAGCATCACGACCATAGGCTGCAAATAGCTTTTAAAAGGAATGGCCAATAAGGCATAAATAATAAAAAGAGCAAACCCCATGCCGCCTTTCAACGCATCAAGAGTTTCCAGCTGCTCTCTACGATTTCCTTCAAAGGTGAAACTGAGACCGGGATACTTTTCAATCAGTCCGGGCAATATTGTCTGCCTGATATTGTCTAAAATCTGATTGGCATTGGCAACCTCTTCATCCACATCAGCCGATACCACCTGAATGCGTCTCCCATCTGTGCGTTTGATACGGGTGTAGGCCGTGTCATAGGCCACATTGACAGCTTCTGAGATAGGGATCTCTCCTCCTTGAGGCGTGCGGATGACCAACTCTTCGATAGAGGCTAAATTTTTTCTTTCCCTCTCTGGCAAACGCACCATAACTTTTAATTCGTCCCTTCCTCTTTGCTGCCTTAGAGCCTCCGCACCATAAAAGGCATTACGCACCTGTTCGGCTAAGTCCCGCGAGGTTACCTGAAGGCTTCTAGCCTCCGGTTTAAGTGTAAAACTCAGTTGCGGTTTTCCTCTGGCAGCGCCATCGTCAATATCGCTAACCCCCTTATAATTTTTTAACGTTTCAGCCAATTCTTTGGACGCACTTTCCAGACGTTCCTGCTGGGTATGACTAAGGTGGATCTCGATCGGAGCGCCTGAAGTTTGCGTCATGCCGATGAATGCAGAGGTTTCTGCCCCGCTGATTTCACCGGTTTGCTCCCGCCATTGCTTGGCAAATTCGATCCCGCTAATTTCCCGTTGATCGCTAGGAACTAAAAAAAGCTGCACTCCGACAATATGACTGCCTAATGTGCCGGAATCGCCTCCTCCGGGACCTCCTCCGGGCATCGGCTTGCCGATCTGGCTATAGATTCCCCTGCTGATCTTCGATCCTTCAGTGTTATCCAACACGGCTACGGCGCTATCTTTTAAAAGTTGCTGAACAGTCCTGGCGCTTTCAATGGGAATGCCATAAGGAAGCACGACTTGCGCAGTGACCAGATCCGAGTCGACCCGCGGCAAATAACTGAATTTAATATGGCCTCCGATCAGCAATCCCCCGCTCATTACCAACAGGCAAATCGAGCAGGCAGCCGTCAGATAACGCCACTCCATAGCCGCTTTCACTTGCGGCCCTACAACATAATTGATAAAGCGTTTTAACCACGCTTCGAAAATTTGATTCGGCTTATTCAACCATCTCCAAACCCCCTTAAGCCGATGTTCAATAGTTAAATGGGCCGGCAAAACAAACAACGATTCAATTAAAGAAATTAACAATACCGCAACCACAACAGAGGGGATCTGCAAGAAAAATTTCCCGGTAGTGCCGGGCACGAAAAACAAGGGAAGAAAGGCCGCGACGTTAGTAAGCACCGCAAAGCACACCGGGCCGGCAATTTGCCTGGCGCCTTCGACAGCGGCCTGCAGATAAGGCATCCCTTTTTCCCGATTATGGTACACGTTTTCACCGACCAGGATCGCGTCATCGACCACAATCCCTAAGGTAATAAGAAAAGCAAACAACGAGATCATATTTATCGTAGCACCTGTCCAAGGGATAATGAGGAAGGCGCCAATGATGGAAACGGGAATGCCGACCGTCACCCAAAAAGCAAGAGACGGCTCTAAAAAAAGACCTAATAAAATAAAAATAAGCAACAGCCCCCAGACGGCATTTTTTAACAATAGATTGATTCTGTCCCGATAAACTTCCGAACGATCATTCCAGACATCCACTTGGATACCGGTAGGAAAATCCAGAGCCTCAGCGTATGCTTTAACCTTGGCGGCAATATCTAAAGGATTTTGCTCCCCCACCCTAAAAACTTCGATACGCACTGCGGGCTCTCCATTGAAATACGCCTCTTCATCGGTATCCTCAAACCCTTCTTTGATAGAAGCAATGTCTTGCAATAACACGCGGCTACCATCGGCATTGGCCACAATGGGAATAGTTGCAAATTCGCTAGGCAAATCCCTTTTTTCTTTTGTTCTTAAAAGGATCTCGCCGGTTGCCGTTTTTACGCCCCCACCCGGTAAATCGAGCGCTGTAGCTTTTACGATACTCGCTACTTGCCCTAATTTTAGATTATAAGCTCTAAGGGTATCGCTGGAAATTTCAATTTCAATTTCCGGCGGAGGCACTGACTCCAGCTCGACTAAGGTAATTCCTTCGATTTGCGTCAATTCATCCCGGATTTTTTCAGCTAAATCCCTGAGCACTTTTTTATCGGATCTGCCATGTACTAAAAGGGACACCACCTGCCTTCTACGCGTTAAAAGGCTGACGATAGGACGCTCAGCCTCTAGCGGGAAAGACTGAATTTTATCGACGGCGTTTTTTACATCCTGTGCCACCTTTTCCGCAGATGCCCCGGAAAGGATCTCTACGTTGACAATGCCCCTGCCTTCAAAGGCGGTACTATCAACTTTTTTTACCCCGTCTAAGGAACGCACCTCGTCTTCAATGGAAAGAATTATCCCCTCTTCCACTTCTTCTGGGCTGGCCCCCTGATAAATAACCGAAACCTGCACAATATCTAATTCAAATTCGGGAAAGACTTCTTGTTGAATTCTCGAACCCATTATTAATCCGCCGATAATAAATACCGACAGCAGTAAATTCGCGGCCACGCGGTTATTGGCCATCCAGGCAATGGGGCCTTTTGGAGACAAAGCGCTCATTCAGAAAGCTCCATACCCGGCAATGGAACGGCAATCGTTGAGAGAATCACCTTATCCCCTTCCATCAGCCCCTCATCCACTATAATTTTTTCCGCATCACGGAACACAACGTTGACCTTTCTGATTTCAAGCCGGTTGTTTTCATTCATGATCAAGACCTTATCTTCCTCCTTCAAGGCAGAACGCGGTAAAGTATAAACCCCCTTTAATAAAGGGCCTGCAAAATCGACCCTCACATAGGCGCCAATCAATAAAGGCACTTGCTGCTTCTCTAAACCCAAGGGATCTTTCACTTCAACCAAAACACGCGCCATGCGCCCGCTTTCCTCCAAATTCCCCAGCAGCCTTAATATTTTAGCCTCTCTCTTTACTTTTTGATTTCCCAAATCCTGAGAAACCACGACTAAGGAGCCGCCTTCCCCGTTTTTAGGAAGCTTGATCCATGAGAGTCGATTCATCGGCACACTGGTTTGCACTCTAAAAACATCTGTAGCCGCCAGTGTGGCAATTTCCGTTAGGGGGGTAACATAATCGCCGATTTCCAATGTTTCCGTTACCACTACGGCATCCATGGGGGATACGATTTCGGTGCGGCTTAAGTCTATGCGCGCCTTTGCCAGCCGACTTTGCGCAGCGGCAAGGGAGGCTTCTTTTTCTCTGAGGTGCGGTTTCCTAAGCGCTAACTCCTCACTAATGTTTTTCATACTTAAAGATGTCGAAAGCTCTTCCCACTCCCTGCGGGCAACCACTTGCCTCCCCTTTTCCACTTCCAACTCAAAACGCGCGCGTTCTACGGCAGCTTTTTCCTGTTCGACAGCGTTCAAATAATCCCTGCGATCGATGCGAATCAGCATCTCCCCTTTTTTAACGATACCGCCGGGCACAAATTGCGCAGACTGATCGACGATTCTACCGCTTACTTCTGCCTGCAAGGTAACTTCGCGGTCTGCCTGGACAGTACCGTAACTTGAGAATGCGACTTGGGCATCGCTTTTTTTGGCGCGGATAACTTCTACGTGGCGGGCTTTGCTGACAGACACTTCTTTTTCTGCCTCGACATTGAAAATGACTGCTGCCGTAAAAGCCATCGCTGTTACTAAGAACACAACGATAATCCAAAAAATTTGATAGTGCCGCTGCGTCACAAATAGTCTCCGCCTAGTTTTCGATATAAAACTGCCCGATTCAATAACAATCTCTTCTTTTCCGCAACTTCCCGTCTTTGCAAATTTTGCAACGACTGGGTGGCCGCAATCACAGATAAATAATCATTTAAACCATATATATAATGGATCCGCGATTCTTCCAGATTTTTTTGGGCTAAATCAACTTCGTATTTTAATTGATCTAATAACTTCAGCTGCTGTTTTTCCTGTACCAAGGTATTTTCCACTTCTAACAAGGCATTAAGAAATAGCTGCCCATATTCTTGCAGAAGCTGGCACACCACCGCTTTCCGCCGGGCCACTTCAGCCCTTCTGCGACCCCCATCAAACAGCGGCGTCACTAAAGATCCGAGAATTTGCGACATCTGCTCTTGAAATAAATCTTTCAGCTTCATGGCACTGAAATCGTACCCAATTTCCAACTCTAAACGAGGTAAACGCTCGGCAATAGCAGCAGCCACCTGATAATCTGCTGCCATAATTCGTCGAAAAATCGCGCGTAAATCAGGCCGATTACACAACAGTAAATAAGGCGTGCCGATGCAAGGAAAAGAAGGCAGATCCATTAAGCCGCCTTCATCTGTCAGATCGCAGCCTCCCGGCGGCAACCCCGTCAGCACATACAATTCATTCAAAACCGTCTGATATTGCGTTTCTATCGGGATCCGTTCTTCCTCAGCAGATGCCAATTGCAGCCGCTGCTGGTAAATTTCCAGTGAAGTAGAAAGCCCCACACCGAATCGCAGCTCAATCAATTCCAGCAAGGTCTTACTAACGTCAATTTGATAGTCGACAACTTTCAGCAATGTTTTTTGTTCTTGAATTGTCAGCCATAGATCGACGGCCCTGCCGCTGATCATCCATGCCACTGCCTCCAAATCCTCTCTAGTGGCTTTCAACTCTAAACAAGAGGATTTAATCAAAGAGCGAATCCGGCGCCAGATGTCTACTTCGTAAGTCAGCAATGTCGACAAAGAGTAGATCGTAAAAGAATCCTTCCCGGCAGGAGCCGACTCCTCCACTCCCGAACCCGGAACATTCACGCCGGATATCTCTGAAGGATTGGACGTCCGGATATGACTGACGGTGGCGATATTATTGATCTGAGGTTGAATTAGGGAACCCACCACCCGTGTTTGCCACAACGCTTCGATGACCCTCCACCATCCTTCCTTAAGCTCCAAATTTCCTGATAGGGCACAATCGACCACATGATTCAGATTAGGGGAGCCAAAAGCGGTCCACCAGTCTCTCGGCTTTTCCACTTCCCCTTCAGTAAACTCATGAGTATAAAGGCAAGGGGTTTCAACCGGCAGAAGCGGATTGAGAGGGCGATGGACTTGGCAGCAGGATAGCAAACAAACAGAGAGAAGTAACACCCATTTTTTTATTTTCATGCTTTGTACTAAACAGGAAAATTTAAAATATTTCCATAACGATTTATGATAAAAAAAATAGAGCATAAAATAGCCCTCTTTTTAGGAATCCTTGACAAGAAGGCCTGATTTTATTTTAAAGGTGTGGTTTTAGAAAAAATAAAAGAGGTTTTATGTGTTTCTCAGCTGAAGCGAGTTTTACTGTCGGAACTGTTCTATGCGCCATAGGGATCGCTACTTTAGTACGGGTCAAAACCAGGTCGCATAAACTCATCGCTTCCATTCCTCTTTTATTCGGCACCCATCAAATCATTGAGGGTTTCGTGTGGCTTTCCATGCCTGAAACTGCGCCCAACACACGTGCCGTCCTACTCTTTTTAATCCTGGCTTGGGTTGTCTGGCCGACATTTGTCCCTTTAGCCTTTCTGGTTGCTGAAAAAAAACCCTGGAAAAGAACCTTGTTCACTATATGCCTAATGATTGGCCTTGCCATTTCGGCGCTGGACATCCGCTTCTTAGCGGCCAACGAGGTCACTCCGCAAATTTTTGGCAATAGCCTCTATTATGAACACTCCCCTAGTTATGGAAATTACATTTACTACACGATCACCCTGATTCCAATTTTTCTTTCTAGCATTGCGGGGATGTGGGCCTTTGCATTGATGCTGACAGCCTCTTTCTTGGCGGCGCAAATGATCTATTTTTACACCTTCACCTCGGTTTGGTGCTTTTTTAATGCTGCGCTAAGCATTGCTTTGTACAAAATCTTAAGGGAAGCGGAACAGAAAACCGCTCCTAAAAGTTCCTTTTTGTTATAATTTTTGCATGAACCATTGGATCGATTCCCATGCACATTTAAGCGGGGGGCAAACATGGCCCGAAATTAGCGCTATTTTACAACGGGCGCAGGCCGCCGGCATTGAACATGTGATCAACATCTGCACCGATGCCGATAGTTTGAACAGAGGGTTGGAGTTGGCAAGCGGCCATCCCTGGATCTACAATACCGGTGCCACCACACCGCATGACGTCGATAAAGAAGGGGAACTTCTCTTTCCCGTTTTTGCCGCAGAAGCCAAAAATGGAAATTTGATTGCCATTGGGGAAACCGGCCTCGATTACCATTACGCCCATTCTGCCAAAGAGACCCAAAAACAGTTCCTCGTGAAATATCTGCACCTGGCCTTGGAATGCCGACTGCCGGTCGTCATCCACTGCCGCGAAGCCTTCCACGATTTGTTTGCCATCCTCGATGCGGAATATACAGTAAATGGAGCTTTGGCTCCCGGTGTGCTGCATTGTTTTACCGGTACTTTGCAAGAAGCCGAAAACGTTTTCGAACGCGGCTGGTATCTCTCCTTAAGCGGTATCGTTACTTTCAAAAATAGCGCCGCGTTGCAAGCCGTAGCTAAAATGGCGCCCTTAGAGCAGCTACTGATTGAAACGGATACCCCCTATCTGGCGCCTCAAAGCAAACGAGGCAAACCGAACGAACCTTCCTATTTGCCGGAAATTGGCCATATGATCGCTCAAATGAAAGGGATCTCTCTGCAAGAAGTGGCCGCCGCAACTCGAAATAACGCAAAAAAACTCTTCGGCCTCTTATGAGCAAAATTTATTTTATCGATCGCGTTACTGGGAAAATGGAAGAAGAGCAAGTCTTTGGAGAAAAGCCCTTAAAATTTCTCTACGGATCCCCCTTCGGGCGCCGTCTGGCTTTTATCATTTCGAGAACCCCATTCTTTTCGGCGGCATATGGCCTTTTACAAAAAATGCCTTGGACCAAAAAAAAGATCGCGCCCTTTATTCAAAAATATGATGTGGATCCATCGGAATTTTTAGCGCCGGTAGAGGCCTTTAGCTCTTTTAATGACTTTTTCATTCGCCGCCTCAAGCCGGAAGCACGTCCTCTGGCTTTGGGGCAAGATGTTGCCGTCATGCCAGCAGATGCCCGCTATTTCTTTTTCCAAGACATTTCAAAAATTGAGGGTATTTTTGTAAAAGGGCAAATGTTTTCACTGGATCATTTATTAAAAGACAAAGCGCTAGCTGACCGGTATCGGGGCGGTTCCATGGCCATTGCGCGTCTTTGTCCTACCGACTATCATCGTTTCCATTTTCCGTTTGATTGCCTGCCGGGCAATAGCCGGGTCATCAATGGCTATCTTTATTCGGTAAATCCGATTGCGCTTAGGCAATCGATTCAAATTTTTAGCCAAAATAAACGCAGTATTTGCGAACTGGCCACAGAGGACGGATCTAAAACCCTTTTCATCGAAGTAGGGGCAACGAATGTCGGCAGCATCATTCAAACATACACACCGGACCAAAAAGTACGCAAAGGTGCAGAAAAAGGGTATTTTTCGTTTGGAGCCTCTTCCTTGATTTTACTGTTTGAACCGGGAAGAATCCGCTTCGACCAAGATTTGATCGAAGCAGGAAAACAGGGAGTGGAAATCCGCTGCCTGATGGGGCAGCAGATGGGAATTATTACCGTTCCCTAGCCTTGCTTAACAGCCTTAAAAATTCCACATAAAGCCAAATCAACGTGACCATGAGGGCGAAACTGCAGTACCATTCCATGTACTTAGGAGCGCCGCGACTTGCACCTTGTTGAATCAGATCAAAATCCAGCACCAAGTTAAGGGCCGCAATGACCACGACAAACAAGCTAAAGCCGATACCCATCGCTCCGCTCCCGGTAATAAAGGAGAGGTTTACGCCAAAAAAGCCCAGTATGATCGATGACAGATAAACCAAAGCAATTCCTCCGGTAGCTGCGACTACGCCCAACTTAAAATTTTCGGTCACATTAATGTAGCCGGAGCGATAAGCTAGCAGCAAAGAGGCCAATGTTCCAAATGTAAATCCGGTCGCCTGGATTACAATGCCCGGATAACTCGCTTCAAAGGTAGCCGAAATACCGCCTAGAAAGAACCCCTCGGCCAAGGCATAAAAGGGAGCTGTAACAGGCGCCCATTCTTTTTTAAAGACAGTCACCAGGGCTAAAACAAAACCACTGATCAAACCCAACATCATCCAGCCTGAAACGGAGGAAGCGACCATTCCGGATTGAAAGAATTTCATCCAGGTCCAACCTGCTGTGGCAAGGGTGAGGAAAAGTAGAATTGCGGTTTTATTGACAACGCCTTGCACTGTCATCGATTCCCCTCTTGCGGCATAACCCAAGTGGGAAAACGTAGCAGGCTGCAAAGCCGGATTAGACGTTCTCATAATGATCCTCCAATTTTGATTAGAGGATCATTGTACCATATTTTAGGTTTTTTGTTCCGAGATGTTAACGCATCCCTGCTCATCACACGCGGCTTTATAAAAACGAATTTCGGGGATTCCCCAATCGACCAATTCTCTGGAAAGTGCTTTCCCACAATTTTTAGGGAGCCTTTTCGCTCCTTGCGAGTTATCGAAAAATACAGTGAGCGCTTTGTTTTTGACTAAGATCATCGTATGGCCGTAGAGTTCCCCCTTATGATTTTCATAAGGATAATGGGCGCGAATCACGTAAGTATCGTCTGGCAGATTGTTAATAATCGCCGCCAAATTCACTTTTCGATCGATGATCTCTGAAAGGAGAAGAGAATCGGTGGCCGGTTCCAACAGTAAATGGTGAAAATTTGCCAAAGATTGCATTTTCTGCGCCTTAATCAATTCCGGAGCGCTACCGGCAATTTCTTGATCAATTCTAATCGTGTTATAAGCCGCCTGACGGGAAATAAAGGTGTCGTTATCCATGCGATAGAAAGGCTGAAAACTTTGGATGCAATAAGAGCGCTCTTCTTCCGAGGGAAATAATTCACATTCGGTTTTGTAGCGCGCCATAAAATCGAGCGCCATCGCAGAACATGTTCCGGCTCCGTCAAAGGGAACTAAAGCGCTTAAATTAAAACCGACATAGCTGGGACGCATCTCTGATAATTGATTGAAGGCATTTTGGGATTGCTCCACTTGCTGTTCACAATTAGAGCAGTACGCTTCCCTTTGGAATAGATAATTATCTATAGGTTTCGGGATAAGACCGCGACCATTCATCCTTTCAACAAAACGGACTTCCGACAGGGTTCTGTCCACAGGCGCGCCGGCAATCATCAAGGGGGAGGTAAAAAGAAATAAAAGAATTAAATATTTATACATAGACACCTTATTAGTTAATCAAAATAGTTATTATAATCTTTTATTATTAAGAAAATTTAAAGAAATAATTTACAATAGGAATAAATAGGGAAATTTTGATGAATTTTTTCTGTGACTTTGGATCTTTCTGTTTCATTTTTTTTTAGAATTACGTTTATAAGAGGCATTGGATGAAACACAAGGAACCAAATGCAAGTGATATGCGGCGATATCGGAGGCACCAACGCCAACCTAGGCCTGGCGGAATGCGCTCAGGAAGTGACGATTTCCCACACCGTGCGTGAACCGACTGCCCGCTATAAAGATTTCAGTGATTTGATCAATAAATATTTAGAGACTCTCCCTTGTAAACCCGTTACGGCCTGCTTTGCGGCGGCAGGCATTGTGCATGATCAACGGATCCACATGACCAATGCCAATTTAATTTTGGACGCTCAGGAAATTATCAAAAAAACACCGCTAAAAAACGTTCTGATCATCAATGATTTCGAAGCCATCGGCTATGCCATCAATCGCTTAACAGCAACCGATATTGTTACAATTAATGCCGGGCTGCAGGAAGCCCGGCAAAATCGAGGGGCCGTGGGCGCCGGAACCGGCTTGGGGAAAAGCCTGTTAATTTACGATGATGCCACCCATTTGTATCATCCTCATCCCTCCGAAGGAGGGCATGCCGATCTGCCGCTTTATAATGAAAAAGAATTTACCCTGATCAAAGGACTGCAGCTAGGGCACCCGCCGAGTTATGAAGAGATCCTTTCCGGACGCGGTTTGGAGCGTTTATACCGTTATTTTCAGAGATCGGCATTCCCTCAAGAAGCGGACAATTTATCCTCTCAAAGCATCTCAAAAAATCGGCACGCAAGCCCTTGCTGCAAACTTACCTTTGAATGGTTCGTCAGGTTTTATGCCCGCTGCGCCCGTAATTTTGCCATCGAGACACTGGCAAAAGGGGGAATGTATCTTGCAGGAGGCATCGCCGCCAAAAATCACGATATGTTTCCGGACGTTTTTATGAAGGAATTTACCAGGCATCCCTTGCCACAATACCAGGAGCTGCTCCAGAAGATTCCAGTCCACTTGATCACCAATTATGACATTAGTTTAAAAGGAGCTGCCCTGGCCTCAATTGCCAAGAGGCAGGGTGATCCCTGCAATTTTCTGGATCGCTCCCGATAGATTTAATAAATAAAAGGCTCCCTTACCCACCCCTGCTTCAGTATCGTCTTGCAAGATCTTGTGTAGCTGCAATATAAAGGAAGGCAGAAAACTCTTCCCGGCCGCTATTACGGCCTCAATAAAATCGAGCTCTTCCTCTTCCCCCAAATAATAGGGACTGTTTTCCGCCCATTTTTTTCCGATCAAAGGGCCGGCAATATTACGTAAAGAATCAATCTCACCAATTAAAAGTTCCAGCTGCCGTTCCACGTTCCCCCTTCCTTGGAAAGCAAATTCTATTATAAAATCTTCTGCCTTTTTTATAAAAAAATCATCCTCAAGCAATTTTCTGGTTCTTGCCGACACCTCAGCCAGCGGAAAATGCGTTCTATACACGGTTTTTAATTGTTCCATTTCCCTAGAGCCTTTTTGCCCGACTTCATTTAATTTAATTTCCAATGCGGCGATCAACTGTTCCAAATCACTTGTCGCTTTTTTTTCAGAAAACTCCTGCCATTGTTCAGGAATATTTTTTTGAAAGAGGAGGAAAATCTTAGGATATTCATTTTCCCATACAGTTTTCAGCTCTACACGCAGTTGCAGCAACCCGACCCTGATCCTTTCCAGCTCTTCGGGAGCCTCTTCAACAAGAATCATCTGCTCTGCCACTTTGAAAAGTCCTTTTAGATTTTGTTGGTTTGAACGCTTTAAAAGATCCCGATAACCGCTTAAAATCCCCTGTTCGGAATTTAGCAAATCGGAAAAGTTATGAGGATAAAGCTTGAGAGGCATCATGTTGATTGAATAAAACCCTTTTATTGGGGTAAAGTTTCATTAGTTTTAACGAGCTTAGATACACATGTTTAATTTTTTAAAAAAGTTATTTGGCACCGCCCAAGACAGAACGGTGCGCCGCTACTTCAAAATCGTTGCTAAAGTTAATGAATGGGATGAGAAATTCCGCAGCTTAAGCGACGAGCAATTGCGCGCCAAAACGGATGAATTCCGGAAACGGCTGCAGCAAGGAGAAGATATCGATATGCTCTTGCCGGAAGCTTTTGGGGTCGTTAAAAATGTTTGCCGCCGTATGGTGGGAACGCCGGTGCACGTTTCGGGCTACGATCAGCATTGGGACATGGTTCCCTATGATGTACAGGTGGTGGGCGCCATTGCCATGCATAAAGGCTCTATTGCCGAAATGCAAACCGGGGAGGGTAAAACCCTTACGGCCGTAATGTCTTTGTATCTTAATGCGTTGACCGGAAAACCGGTGCATTTGGTAACCGTTAACGATTACCTGGCACGCAGGGACTGCGAATGGGTCGGTTCGATTTTACGTTGGCTGGGATTGACCACCGGTGTTCTAACTAATGATACCTCCATGGAAGAAAGACCGGCTCTATATCGCAGCGATGTAGTCTACGGCACGGCTTCCGAATTTGGATTTGACTACTTACGCGACAACTCGATGGCGACCCGCAAAGAAGAACAAGTCCAACGCGGCTACTACTACGCCATTGTCGACGAAGTTGACTCTATCCTGATTGACGAAGCGCGCACCCCGCTGATCATCTCAGGTCCGGCTCCCGAAAGCCGCCAACTCTACGATGAGTTGAAAGCTGGAGTTGCCGAGCTCGTGCGCCTGCAACGCGATTTATGCAATAGTTTGGCTAGCGAAGCAAAAAAAGTACTCGATCTTACCGACCGCACCGCGCTGCAAGATAAATCTAAAGATAAAGCGCAGAAATCAAAAGAAGACGAAGCCTTCCGCAAACTATGGCTTGTCAGCAAAGGAACACCACGCAACAAAGTCCTTAAGCGAGTTAAAGAAAATCCTGACCTTCGCTCTGCCATCGATGAATGGGACCTTTACTATTATTCCGACAGCAATAAAGAGGAACGCGCTCAAAAACTGGCCGAGCTATACATTGTTATCGATGAAAAGGCCAACGAATATGAAATGACCGACAAAGGGATCGCCACCTGGCAAGCCGTAACGCAGGGACAAGGCAAAAACGATGATTTCGTGATGCTCGACATCAGCCACGAATATCTGCAAATCGATGAAGACGACACATTAACCGAAGATGAAAAGATCGCCCGCAAACTCGCCGTGCAAGAAGATGACGCCAAACGGAAAGAGCGCTCCCATAATTTACGCCAAATGCTGAGAGCTCATCTTTTGATGGAAAGAGATGTTGATTACATCCTGCATGAGGACAAAATTGTCATCATTGATGAACACACCGGCCGTCCTCAGCCTGGGCGCCGGTTTTCAGACGGACTCCATCAAGCTATTGAAGCAAAAGAAGGGGTTTCCATCCAAAAAGAAACGCAAACCTACGCAACCATTACGCTGCAAAATTTCTTCCGCATGTACGAAAAATTGGCTGGCATGACCGGAACGGCGATGACCGAAGCGAACGAATTCAAACAGATCTATAAAATGGATGTGTTGGAGATCCCGACAAACCGTACCTGCATCCGTACCGATTTCAATGATGAAATTTACATGACCGAGAGGGAAAAATATAATGCCATCTTAAAGGATGTGACGGAAGTCCATGGCATCGGCCGTCCGATTCTTGTCGGCACCGAATCGGTGGACGTTTCGGAAAAACTCTCCCGTATTTTTCGCCTTAATAAGTTGCCGCATACGGTTTTGAACGCCAAGCATAACGAAAAAGAAGCCGAAATCGTAGCCCATGCCGGCAAAAGAGGCGCCATCACCATTGCCACCAATATGGCCGGCCGTGGTACTGATATTAAGTTAGAGGAAGGCGTGGCTCAAATTGGCGGCCTTTACGTCGTAGGTACGACGCGTCACCAGTCGCGCCGCACCGATAGACAGTTAAGGGGCCGTTCCGCCCGTCAAGGAGATCCCGGATCTTCCAAATTTTTCATCTCGTTTGAAGACTCCCTGCTAAGATTGTTTGCCTCACCTCGTATGACGCAGATCCTGCAAAAATTCAGACCGCCCGAGGGGGAGCCTATTTCTGCTTCCATTCTCAACCGTTCCATCGAAACAGCGCAAAAGCGGGTGGAACAACGTAATTACACCATCCGTAAACACACGTTGGAATACGACGATGTCATGAATAAACAGCGGCAAGAGATCTACGGTTTCCGTAATGACATTTTGCGTTCGGAGGAGATTGAAGCCATTGCCTTTGACCTGATCGAGCAAGTCTGCTACGACGCGGCCGAAGAACATTTCCGCAACCGCGGAGTGGAAGGAGGCTGGGACGCCGAAGGTTTCAACCGTTGGATGATGCAGCAGTTCCCGGTAACAGTGGAAAAAGGGGAATTTGATAATGACCACTCCGATACGCAAGAACTTGCGCAACGCGCCTGCGATAAGATTGCGCGCGCCTTTAAAGAACGTTTAGATCATGAAAACAACAAAGTCCTGACGAATGTCCCGGCCGGAATAACACTCCCTTCAAAGCCCGCTAACGAGGCTTTGCGCCACGTAATGATCCGTAAAATCGATAAGTATTGGAAAGAACACTTATTGACCATGGATCATCTGCGCTCCGATGTAAACTTACGTGCCGTCGGGCAGCGCGACCCGCTAATGGAGTTCAAACACGAGGCGTTCAGCCACTTTGATCTTTTAGGAAAAAAAATCCGCAATGAGATCACGCATGATCTGTTCCGTTTTGAAATTGTCGCGCCTGACCATCCGACCCTAGAACAATTGCTCTCCCGTTTGCAGATGGAACGAAACCGCTCTTTCTTGACCGATTTTGGCGAAAAAGTGCCTCAATCAGCGGACTCTCCCTCTCCCCTGCCATATGAAGCGTTACAGGAAAGAGGGCAAACCGAAGGGTCCCATGAGTTAAAGCTTGAACCGGTTACCGTGATTCCAAAAATCGGCCGGAACGACCCTTGCCCCTGTGGTAGCGGTAAAAAATACAAAAAATGCTGTGGTATTCATCAATTCGAAGATGAGGCCTCGTAAAGAATCTACGGGATTGTCATCGGCAATCCCGTAATCATTCCTTCCACAATTTTTGCAAACGAAAGTACTGCTCACGAGGCGTACGTTCATCCGGAATTAGAGGAAAAGGCCATGTCACCTGGCCATTCTTATCGTTGGACCGCTTTAACGTGACCGCGTTGATACCGAACCCTTCTTCATCCCAACAGCCGCCGGGAAAGTCGATATTCGTATTCGGCGAGGGATTTTGACGCATCCATTCCTCTGGATTGCGACTACCTTTCCAGTATTCATCCTGCCATTCAAACACAATACCGCCTACGGCGACTTCTAAATGGTCCATGATATCGTTCCAATGCCCTTCAATATAATCGGCAGCCAAATCGCTATTGTCCGGTAATTGGATGATCTTTTCTTGAGGGCAAAGTTTGGAAAGCAGGTCAAAGTCGGTAGGCGTTGCCGGCAGTTTTGCGCCTTTCCTAGTGGTTGAAGAGGGCCCGAATTCCGTAATGATCAAAGGCTTTTCGCTGAATTGACGATACTGTTCGAAAATACTATTAAGCCCCACTCCAAAATTGTTTAAATCCGGGTGTACGCTACCACGGTAAGAATTAATGCCCCAAATATCTATAGAGGAAACATCAACGTTCATCTCTTTCACACGTTGAAGCGTCTCCATGCCATCATCAATTAAAACCACCATCACTTCTTTTTTGGGAGCGATCTTTTTTAAGGCTTTGGCAAGGGTATTCAGGTAATTCCAATAGCGGGGATTGGCGCGATTTTGCGGTGAATTCAGCTCATTGCCCAGCACCCAACCGAATACCGCCGGATGATCTTTATACTTGGCAGCCAGAACAGTATATGCGCTTAAATCAGACAGCCTTCTTTCCTCGGCCGTCTGGAGACCAAGCCAACGGAATCCGGGCTCTAGCCGTTCATCTTCCACCCAGTAACTCCCTGCGCCGGTTTGCATGAACCAAGTTCCCTCTTTTGGAGCCTGAGCAACCCTCTTATAGCGAAAAATACTAGTACTGAGTGGATACGATATCCAGACATAAATGCCACTTGCACGGGCCAGATCTAGAAATACGGCATGGTCTCTAGGCTGAGAGGGTCCATTTTGCGGATGCCAGGGAAACATCCCATAAAGGCGCAACGTATTTGCACCCATCTCCTTCATTTTCGAAAGATCCAAAAGATGAACAGGGTGAAAGTAGCCGGGTTCACCCGGTTTCTCAGAAAAAAACACATCCCCAATTTTATCATCGTCGTCAAAAGAGGCTCCGATCGGAATAGGAGAATAATTGACGCCTTTAACGATAAAAAGCTCACCGTTTAGATAGAGGTCCCTGCCGCAAACCACAATGTCGGTTTCTGCGGCAGAATCGACCTCGCTGCTGCAGACCTCCTCGGCACCGCACAGTACACTCCAGGAAAACAAGATTAGAAAATATAAAATTCTCATGCATTTATTATAAACATAAATTTTATTTATTCGAATTCGTTTGCACGATATGTTGCCAAAATGAATAATTTCCTTCCCTTTATGAATTTATGGAAAGAAGATGAATACCACATTTATTACCCAGGTTCAAACCGCACTTGCACAAGACCTTTCATTTTCTGCCATTAAAAATGGACATGGAGAATGGTCTATAGAACCTCTACCTTTTTGGCATCGCCTCCTGCATTGTCACGATCATGCCTATCATCAACGACGTATTGATTATATTGCTAAAGGACTGTTTGAAACCCTGGGCAAAGTTCCGCAACTTCCACTGAAAGACGCCATGAAACACCCCGCGCTCAGCGCTTCCAGAAAATTTTTACGCGGGATCGACTTTTCCAAAGAGCAACCACTTATGGTCAATGCATGCAGCCGCCAGCTTTTAGCGGCCAAGTTGGGACTCTCCTTGAAAATATTTCTTAAAAATCCTGGCTTTGAACAATTTGCCTTTAAAAGCCATTTAGAACGTTATCTCATGGATTATAACCATGAGATAAGAGTGAACCCTGACACGTTGGAAATCTCCCTGCTTTGCGAGGGCGTCTATACGACATGGCCAAAAATAGAAGTGAACCTGGCCCGCTGGCAGCAAGCAAGCAACGACGTGCCGGAATATCCCCGTCTCACATGGAGTTACGGCACTCAAGGCGTTCAAAGAAAAGACCTCTACGCCTGGAGCCGTCTCGAGCCTTATAAAGTGTTGGAGACTCACGACTGGGGAAATCGCTACCTTTTCGAATTTTGCGCTTGCTGCGGCGATTCAGTGCAACTCAATGGGGATCACAGCTGGCTAGAACTCAAGACCCCGCAAGGGGAGATTTATAGCGTAGGGCTCTATCGCCCGGGTAAGATGAGCTCGCTGGAAACCTACCAATTTCCCATGCGTGTAAAAAAAGGGTATCTGATGGCGCCTGACGTCAGCATCTGGTGGCCGACTTCCATCTACCGGATCCCTGTGGAGATCTCTAAAGATCAATTTGAAGAGATTAAATCATCGATTGAACATGACAAAAAGAATGAAGACGCGTGCTGTTTTCAATTGTTTAACGGCAATTGCCAAGAGTATGTAAACTCGAAAGCCGCCTTAGCCGGTATCCGGCTGCCTACAGGACACAACGTCTTAAGGCATATTACCCCTATTTCTCTGCAAAACGGAGCCGACTGGCTATTATCTCACCTACCGGCACTAGCGCAAAGAATTTGCCACTGTGCAGCGGCCTTCCTTATCAATACAGTGCAATGGGCCCTAGGCGCCATGATGATCGATAAGTCCTTGCGCGGAAAAAATATCCGCATTAAAACGCATCTTTCCACTTTCAGAGATTTTTTTGATCCTGACAAGCTTTTGTATCATCCACCCAGGCACCTAGCATTGGTCGTGAAAAAAGAAATCGATGAGTGGCGCAAAAGGGAAGGAAAACCGTACGCCCTTCCGGATACCGATTATCTCAATAAAGATTAGGGTGAAAGAAATCACCCTAATCTTTAACTATTTAGGATTTGGAATGGAAAAGATTGTAAATGGGCTTTGCCAGGATGGTTTTATCCAGTAAGGACTCATATTTATAAGAATTGCAAGTACCGGCTATAGTTTTGGAGAATATATTACCATTTGTTTTTTGAGCATTATCGGCCACGCGATACACATCATAAAGTGCTACCAGTGCTAAGCCGCCTAATGCCAGACCCAGTCCTACCCCTAAGATTGAAGCTGAAAGAACAGAAAAAACAACAGCAACGACCACCACTACGGCAAGAGCTACCGCGGCAACTTTCAAAACAGTTAAAGCGGCATTTACATTTTCGCGCTCCCTTCTTTCAACAGGGGATTCCATAACGTCTCTAGTAAAATTATTAACCGCCCTTCCGGCAGATTCGAGAAATGGTGACATAGATTACTCCTTATTTATATTATGTTTGAAAAACAAAGACTATATTAACAAATAATTGTTAATATAGTGTAAAGATGATTTTAAATATTAAAAAAGTGAATCTATTTTATTCTTCTTCAGAATGTTCATCAAAACGTTGAAGTGCTCTCCAGCCTGCGATTGAACATGACAAAAAGAATGAAGACACGTGCTGTTTTCAATTGTTTAACGGCAATTGCCAAGAGTATGTAAACTCTAAAGCGGCCTTAGCGGGTATCCGGCTGCCTACAGGGCATAACGTCTTAAGGCATATTACCCCCATTTTACTGCAAAACAGCGCCGACTGTAGCGCAAAGGATTTGCCATTGCGTAGCGGCCTTCTTTATCAAAATAGCACAATGGGCCCTAGGCGCCATGATGATCGATAAGTCCTTGCGCGGAAAAAATATCCGCATTAAAACGCATCTTTCCTCTTTTCATGATTTTTTTGATCCGAGCAAACTTTTACATCATCCACCCAGGCACTTGGCATTGGTTGTAAAAAAAGAAATTGATGAGTGGCGCAAAAGAGAAGGAAAACCGTAGGCCCTTCCGGATGACGATTTATGATCCGTTCCTTTAAGATTGCAAAAAGGCTTCGTGCTTCTGCTATACTAACATAGTTAACCCACCCTCTTGTGATTGGCATAATAAGCTTTTGGATGCTATCTTATTGCCTCTCATTTACCTGGTTAAGCCTCTTATTTTGTCTTTCAGCCGTTTCATTTGGCTTTCGTGGGCTGCAATTTTGCGATCCCATGGTTGGGCTACCGCACTCGTTTACTCATTCACCTTGCGTTTCAGTCTTGTTGTCAGAAATTTGATCACTGATAAATTCAGGGCGACTCCTTGTCGTATTTCCAAATTTTAAATCACGCACGGTATATTAAAAAATTATGTTTGTTTTATTATAAGTTTATAGAGTTGTTCAAATTAGACCATTTTATTTAAAAATGGAGGTTTATACGAATAATTTCATTATTGGCAGTTTCTTCCTTTTAATGACGCAGTTTCCTATTTATTCTACTGAGGAAGCAGGGGTTTGCGTACCTCCGCCTGAGAATCTGGTCGGATGGTGGCCGGGGGATGACAATCTTTTAGATATCAGTGGCTCTGAAAATAACGGAATAGGAATCCCTGAAGTTTCATTTGCTCCAGGCAAGGTACTGAATGCCTTCATTTTAACTAATTCCTGGGTGCAAGTAAACAATACCCCTTCTTTAGAGCCTGAGTCGATTACTTTAGATGCCTGGGTAAAATTCGATGGTTAACCCGGAAATTTCAAGTACATCGTCAGTAAAGGAGGAATTGCTTGCTCCCACTCTTCGTATGCTTTATGGACGTCGTCCCCAAACTGCGGCGGCAACATCGCCTTTTATATCGCCAGCGGTGATGACCTTCCCTCAATACAGTGTACTAGTGCCAACACCACTATCTATGAGGATGGGGAGTGGCATTTTTTGGCCGGGACATACGATGCTGCGACAGGAACCAGCAATCTCTATGTAGACGGTGTCCAAGTTGGCACAACTAGTAGCAATCCTGCAAAATCTATTTTTTATAATCTTCCATTCGGATCATCAACCGATCTGGTCATTGGCAACTACGGAAATCCCACAGCAGCAGGATGTGAAAACTTATACGTAAACGCAGGGATCGATGAAGTTGAAATCTTTAGCCGCGCCTTAAGCGCCGCTGAAATTCTGGCGCTCTATGAAGCCCAATCGCAGGGAAAATGTAAAATTCCTAACGTAAAAATAAACATTAAGCCCGGCAGCGATCCAAATAGCATCAATCTGTGCTCAAAGGGCGTCACTCCGACCACAATTTGGGGATCAGAGAATTTCGATGTTTCCAAGATCGACATCAAACAAATCACTCTGGCAAGTGCTCCCATTAAGAGCGTTGGCAAAACCGCAAAAAAACTATGCAGTATTTACGATGTGGGAAGTTTCGATGAGAATCTATTTGATCATCTAAATCCCAATCCGGATGGATTTGATGATTTGACTTGCCACTTTGTCACAACGGCTCTTGATCTGGACAGCTTTTCAGCAGCTGCCCCTCTGAAAATCGTAGGCTGTGATCAAGTCAGAGAGGATCCAAGTCACTTATGCGAGAGCATTGATGCAGGATATTTCGAGTTTACGCTAGATGAAGCTGATTCGGTAAATATCGTTAAATCATGTAAATAGGGTGGAAAACCACCCTATTCAGTTCATTGCTAATTGTACTAGGGCTACGACTGAGAATGTGGGCAATGTCTCTAACTCCTTTGCCTTCATTTTTTAGTTGTTCAATTCTCTCACGTTCGACATAAGAGAGCCGAGTATACTCAGCCATAGCTTAGATCCTTTTTGTCTTGGAACAAGCTATGGCTTTTTTATTTATTTTTGTCCTCTAAGTGTTCGGCTAGAATCTTGAATTTACAAATTTTAAGGTCTGGAATTTAAAAAATTGAAAATTGGCTTGGCCAGGATAGTTTTATCCATTAAAGTGTCACTCCTAAAAGGTTCTATTCCAAAAACAATTCCCAATAAACGATCTCTACTAAAATTTTTATTTAACCCTTGAAAGTTAGCGGCTATGCGGTACACATCATAAAGCGCAACCAGTGCCAAACCGCCCAATGCCAGCCCAAGCACTACACCTAGCACGGTAGCTGAAAGAATAGCACAACAGCGGCAACGACCACCCCTACGGCCAAGGCCACCGCGGCAACTTTCACTATAGCTGAAGCCGCATGATTAAATTCGAGCTCTCTTTTAAGTTTAGGTGATTCGAAAGTTTTAAAGAGATCATTACCAAAACTACTAATATTGTCTAAAGTTGGAGAAGTTGATGAGATTGAGCGCAAAGTCAGGCGGAAAAAGATCAAGTCGAAAACCGCTTTTTGAATTCATTTCAGTATAGGAATAAACAGGGAAAGTTTGAACCCCAAAAATGGGAGGTTCTACCGTGCTTCCTTCAAAGTTAATCCGAACGATTGAATCCCTGAAAAAAATGGTTTAGAGGATCCTAGTTACTCTGCGTCAGAGTCTTCATCAAAACGCTGAAGTGTTCTCCAGCCCGCAAAGAGTAAAGGTACAGCAAAGATGAGATAAAAATACCAGTAATCCGCGCTCCAACTTAAAGTGAAGATCCCTTGATCGGAAAATAAGACCAGGATTAAACCGAATAAGAAAAAGAGTGTACCGGCAGATAACAGAACCAAAGGGAGCACCACCTGTTTCAGATCGCCCTTGGTCACCTCGTCAACTTGACTTTCTTCTTTATCCGCTTCTTGCACTGCATAAGGCGATTTAGGGACTTGCCGCTCTTCCTCGTCGGACTCTACGAGTCGATAAGGAGGAGCCAAGGAATCCTTACCTCCGGCATCATCCGGGGCAGGCCCTAAGTAAACTGCGCAATAGGGACAATTTTCTTCTTGCAAAGACACGCGCCCTTCGCAGTTCCAGCACAATTTCTTTTTTTGAGTTGCGGTCATAAAGTCTTGCGAGTTATGTTTGAAAATATTTTTATTAATGAACTTACTCTTTTTATGCAAGGGCGATTTTTACAAAACTGTGCCATATTCCTCATTTTCCAGCTACTTTTTAGTGGCTGCGCATCCTATAAAAGACACGCTTGCACTTTAGAGGAAAAAAAACCGGAACCGCCGTTATATAAAATCATACCGCGCCACCGCTGCCAAATCCGCTGGTTTGACGCTCCTCACTGGGCTGCTTGGGCTGTTTTCGGTAATGATGACGATGGCATCTTTGGGGAATGCTCCTGCAAAATTTATAAAGCGCACAAAAAAAACAATCTGGGAAAAGCTCTGAATTGGTGGCTGCGCAACCCTTTCCACAATTTTTTTCATTATGGCATCGGTTCAGCGCAGCGTAAAAATAGCGCGTTTACTTTTCTAAACCTCAATTCCCATGGGGTTAAAATAGTAAGGTATCAACCTTGCGCTACAAAAAATTACGGCTGCAATTGTACCTCTTTTTTATTTACCCTGCATGGAGGCAAGCCCTTCATCTCTTTACGCTTACGCTACACTAAAAACACCACCTCGGAATTCTATCTAGGATGGCGCAAAAATGGCGCCTTCGGGGTTAAGGCTTGTCTAATGAAGAAAAACTGTTCGAATTCCTTTCTATAAGTTATTCTTAATCCTTTAAGGAGAACTCGTATGAATCATTTCGATGTGACGGTGATTGGAGGAGGGCCTGGCGGATATCCGGCAGCGATCAAAGCGGCCCAATCCGGGAAAAAAGTGGCACTGATCGAAGCTTATCAGCTGGGCGGAACCTGCTTGAATCGAGGCTGCATACCCTCAAAAACGTTGATCGCCAGCGCCGAAGCGCTGCATAAAGTGCGGCAAGCGCAAGAATTCGGCATTAACGTCGGAGCTGTTTCTTTCGACTATCAGAAAATGGTGCAACGTAAAGATCAAATTGTCGGCAAAGTCCGGCAAAGTTTAGAGGGATTGATCGCTGCAAACAAGATCACTCTTTTCAAGGGCTTCGGTAAATTTGTCACACCTTGTCGCATCAAAATCACCGGTCAAGACAACCTCGAAATCACAACAGAAAAAACCATCATTGCCACAGGGTCTGAACCGCGTAGCTTGGCCGCTTTCCCATTCGACGGAGAAAAGATCCACGATTCCACCACTATGCTCGATGTGCAGCATTTGCCCAAAAGCCTGGTGATTATCGGCGGAGGCATCATTGGCTGTGAATTTGCTTCCTTATTTATAGAATTCGGCGTTGAAGTGACTATCTTGGAAGCATTGCCGCAAATCATCCCCATGGAAAGCATTAGCATATCAGACGCTTTGGCCAAAGCCTTTAAAAAACGAGGCATTAAAATTGAAACCGGGGTCTTTGTGGAAACCATTGAGCGCACGGACAGCGGCATTTCGGTCAAATTGGCAGGCGGCAAGATTTTTGAAGCGGAGATGGCTTTGGTGGCCGTGGGACGCAGACTCAACACTTCTGGAATTGGCCTGGAACAGGCCGGTGTCGTAGTAAAGGAAAATGGCATGATCGAAGTGAACGACCGCATGGAAACCAGCGTGCCGGGGATTTATGCCGTAGGTGATATCGCTTCGAAATGGTGGCTGGCACATGTGGCCTCCCACCAAGGAATTGTCGCTGCCAGCAATGCCATCGGCAAACCGATGCGCATGCATTATAACGCAGTGCCTTCAGTCATTTTTACCACGCCGGAAATTGGAACCGTTGGTTACTCTTTAGAAGACGCGATTAAAGCCGGTTATCACGCAACTTTAGGATCATTTCCCTTCCAGGCTTTGGGAAAATCACAGGCCTCCCTTCAAACGGAAGGATTTGCCCAAATTGTTATCGATAAAAAGACAGGCCAAGTACTTGGCGCGCAAGTCTTAGGACATGAAGCCTCCACCCTTGTGGCGGAAATGGCCATTGTGATCGCTAACGAGATGACGTTAGAAACCATCACCCATACCATCCATGCCCACCCCACGGTGGCTGAAGCGTGGTTGGAAGCGGCTTACATTGCCGGCGAAGAACCGTTGCATCTGCCTCCTAGAAAAAGGGAAAAGGCTCCTTTATGACGACTCCCGATTTATTTGATACCCGCCCCAAAGTAAAAAATAATAAATTAAACATCCTACCGGCAAATCCGGAAGAGACAGATCCGGAAAAGGCGGTAGGCCCCGGCCGTTTCCCTTCCTGGCTGCACCGCAGTCTACCTACCGGTGCGACGCTGCGTCAAACAGGCGCCATCCTCAAAGGAAAGAGATTGCATACCGTCTGCGAGGAGGCCAAGTGCCCCAATTTACTGGAATGTTGGTCTAAAAAAACCGCTACGTTCTTGATTATGGGAAATGAATGCACGCGCAGTTGCGGCTTTTGTGATATTGCGTATTCTAAAACACCTAAGCCTCTGGAAGATGACGAACCTATGCGCGTGGCCGCATCTGTTTTGGAGCTTGACTTGCGCCATGCAGTCATCACCATGGTCGCGCGCGACGATTTGTCCGATGGAGGCGCCGCACATTTGACCAAAGTCATCCTGGCCATCCGCGCGGCTTCTCCAAACACCACCATTGAAGTTTTGACCTCCGACCTCTCCGGCAGCCAGCTTGCGCTCGATACCGTATTGGAAGCAGAGCCGGAAATTTTTAATCACAATTTGGAAACAGTTCGAGCTATGACCCCACGCGTCCGACATACCGCCACCTACGACCGCACGCTGTCGGTTTTACGCTATGTTAACAAAAATAAGAAGGGGCTGACCCGCTTTGTAAAGTCGGGCATCATGGTCGGCCTAGGAGAGACGGACGCACAGGTCAAAGAAACGCTCGGCGACCTGCATAAAGCCGGCTGCACCATCGTGACGATCGGCCAATACCTGCAGCCCAACCGACATAAATTATTAGTAAAACAGTTTATAACACCTGAACAATTCGAAGCTTATAAAGCGTATGGTAAAGAGATCGGTATCCCTTTTATCTTTTCAGGTCCTTTTGTAAGGTCCAGCTATAACGCGGCACAAGTGTTTGAAGAAGTGAATCACTATGACCCCAGAATTTGAAGACTATCCCCTCCAGTACGCTCAAGACGCGGCCGTTTTTATGCACCGTGATGTGCATTTCGGAGGCAGTTTTGATGAAATGCTTGAGTACTATCTAAAAGAAGGTAAAGGAGTTCATCCCGATTTTGAATTGTCGCGGGTCATCGCCCTGGCCAAATTTGAAAAACAGGCCGAACAAAATTTAGCCCCCATGATCCTTACCGGCGCCGATAGTGAAAAAATCGCCCGCGCCAAACAAGCTTATCAAGATCTGCGCGATTTATATGAACTCCCTTCTGCTGCTAATCGCTTCCCGATTTTAATTGCGGATTTAATTTTATCGGAAGACCTTATCCCGCAAAAAGAAATTGATGCCATTATCGCGCAAAAAGGGCTAATCGTGCCCTCCCTATTGGAGCTGCTCCATTCGGAATCTTTTTACGATCCTCTCTTCCCGGGCTATGGGCAAGGGCCGATGCTGGCCGCCAAATGCCTAGGATTGATTGGGGATAAGCGCGCCATTATTTCCCTATTTGAGGCGATTGGGGAAGAAGACTTTTTTAATGAGGATGTGCTGCTGCAAGCCTTGAAAGAAGTGGGCACCCCCGCTAAAGAATTCTTATTGCACGTACTGAAAGCACGCCCGATCAATTATGACAATGAAAGAGCAGCCATTGCCCTTTTACCCTTTAGCGATGATCCTGAAGTGGCCAAAAACTGCTTTAAAATGCTGCAGGAACCGGAAGCTAGAAAACATGTCCCTTTTGCCAACTATTTAGCCTTAGTCTGCGAAGGATTGGCCGATGAGGAACTGCGCCGGCAGTTTATTGCATTGGCCAACGATCCGGCAACACCTAAAGCAGTGATCCTCGATATCAAGACCATTGCCGGGCACTGGAAATGACGATTTTCATTCTTCCCTACAAGAAGATCTCTGCTAACGACAGCGCTATTGTAGGGGGGAAAAATGCCTCCTTGGGAGAAATGCATACGAGGCTTTCCCCGCTTGGTATTTCTGTTCCGGATGGATTTGCCACCACCGCCGCCGCTTACTGGGATTTCCTAGAAAGCAATGGGTTAAAAGAAATCATCCGTAAAAAAATTTCTCTTTGGAAAAAAAAGAAAGCCACTCTGGAAATCACCGGAAACGGCATCCGGCAAGCCATACTAAAGGCACAGCTTTCCGCCCGTTTTAAAACTGAAATTCTCGAGGCGTACTCTGCACTCGGCCCTTATGATGTAGCCGTGCGCAGCAGTGCCACAGCCGAAGATTTACCAGAAGCCAGCTTCGCCGGGCAGCATGAATCGTATTTAAATATATCCGGTGAAAAAGCTCTCCTGCAAGCCTGTCAAAAATGCATAGCCTCGCTTTTTACCGACCGTGCGATTGCCTACCGGGAAGAAAAAGGATTTGATCACTTAAAAATAGCGCTTTCGGTCGGCGTACAAAAAATGGTGCGCTCTGATCAAGGCGCTTCCGGAGTCATGTTCACTTTAGATACCGAAAATGGATTTCCTCATCTAATTTTGATTAACGGAATCTGGGGTTTGGGAGAATTGATCGTTAAAGGTGTCGTCCAGCCCGATGAATTCCGTGTCTTTAAGCCTTTTTTAGAAAATCCCTCTCTGACACCCATCATTGCCTGTAAAATCGGACAGAAACAGAAGAAAATGGTCTATGCAAAAGCAAAAACTTCTACTAAGACGGTGACGGTGCCTATTGCACAACGTGAAGTTCCTGTATTGTCCACTAAGGAAATTTTGCAATTGGCTCGATGGGGCAAACAAATTGAAAAGTATTATCAAATACCCATGGATATCGAATGGGCAAAAGATGGAATCAGCGGTCAATTATTCATTGTTCAAGCGCGTCCGGAAACTGTTCATTCTCAGAATTTAAAGCACACCAGATTGACCCATTTCAAGCTCCTGAAAGCCGGAAAAACACTGTTAAAAGGTACCGGTATCGGACAACAAATCCTCTCCGGAAAGATTTGTAAACTGAAAAGCGCTAAAGAAATTAGCCGTTTTAAGGCCGGATCGATTCTGGTTACAGCCAATACCGATCCCGACTGGGTACCCATCATGAAACAAGCCTCCGCCATCATTACCGATCATGGCGGGAGAACCTCGCACGCTGCCATTGTATCGCGTGAACTAGGCCTACCGGCTATTGTAGGAACAGAAATAGCGACTAAAGCACTTAATGAGTCGCAAGAGGTCACAGTTTCCTGCATCGGAGGAGATACGGGTTATGTTTACGAGGGCAAAGCAGAGTTTTCTAAAGAGGAATTGAACATCTGCAAATTACCGCAAACAAAAGTCAAAGTGATGCTAAATCTTGCCAACCCAGAATCGGCCATGAATTGGTGGCAGCTGCCGGCCCAAGGCGTGGGTTTGGCGCGTATGGAATTTATTATCAGCAACGATATCCAGATTCATCCCATGGCCCTTGTCAATTGGAAAACTCTAAAAGATCAAAATGATAAAGCAAAGATCGGCAAACTAACGAAAGGCTATCCTAATAAAACTGATTTTTTTGTAGAGAAACTTGCCTCCGGCATTGCAAAAATTGCAGCTTCCCGTTACCCGGATCCCGTAATTGTCCGTCTGAGTGATTTTAAAACGAACGAATACGCCCAATTGATTGGCGGGGCGCCCTTTGAACCCGCTGAAGAAAATCCGATGCTGGGATGGCGTGGAGCTAGCCGTTATTATCACCCGGACTATACCAAAGGTTTTGCATTGGAATGCAAAGCCCTTAAAAAGGTACGCGAAGAAATCGGTTTTAACAATGTGACGGTCATGGTTCCCTTCTGCCGCACATTAGAAGAAGCCGATAAAGTCATCGCTACCATGAAAAAATATGGATTAGAACGAGGCCATCACGGCTTAGAACTTTATGTAATGTGCGAGATTCCTGCGAACGTGATTTTAGCCGAGGGTTTTTGCCAACGCTTCGATGGTTTTTCCATAGGCAGCAATGATTTGACGCAATTAATCCTAGGTGTAGATCGCGATTCCGATCGGATAAGCACCTTATTTGATGAATCCAATCCAGCAGTAAAAAGCATGATTGCCGAAGTGATTAAAAAAGCCCATAAGCATGGCTGCAAAGTAGGCTTTTGCGGACAGGCGCCCAGTGACCATCCCCAATATGCCAAATTTTTAACTGCATCCGGCATCGACTCGATCTCCGTCTCTCCCGATAGTTTTATCGAAGTGCTGCAAAATATTTCCAAGGCAGAAAAATGAAAATTGTCATTGCCGAAGTGGAAGATTGGGAAAGAAAAAGTTTTCTGTCCTTAGAAGACTCCCACGAAGTGATCTATGAAAAAGGGAAAATTACCGCAGCACATGCCGATGCAGATATTATTTCCGTATTCATTTACTCTGCTCTTGATCCTGCGCTGCTGTCATTATTTCCCCGGTTGCAGTTGATTGCCACACGCTCCACCGGTTATGACCACATCAATATGGAATATTGCCGCCAAAATAACATCACCGTCTGCAATGTTCCCACCTATGGTGAAAATACCGTGGCCGAACACGTTTTTGCCTTGCTGCTAGCCATCAGCCATCGATTATTTGATTCTGTCGAACGCACTAGAAAAGGAGATTTCTCTACCCTAGGCCTGCAGGGCTTCGACCTGCGCGGCAAAACTTTAGGCGTCATCGGCACAGGAAACATCGGCCGGCATGTGATCCGCATTGCCAAAGGCTTTGAAATGGAAGTAGTTGCCTACGATGTTGCACCTCAAGAAGCTTTAGCGAGTTCTTTAGATTTCACTTACACCTCCCTCGAAAGACTTTATAAACAATCTGATATTATTACCTTGCACATTCCCGGCGGAGCCGCAAACAATCGCTTATTATCGACTGACGCTTTCAATACCATTAAAGAAGGGGCCGTCCTCATAAATACCGCAAGAGGCGAACTAATCGATGCGAAGGCTCTAGTGCGTGCGCTATCCGACAAGAAAATATCAGCAGCCGGACTTGATGTACTGCCCGGAGAGCCGCTGATCCGTGAAGAAACAGAGCTTTTGCGAAAAGATTTTATTACCCAGCATGATTTAGAAACCATGTTGGCAGACCATGTCTTGTTGCGCATGCCTAATGTCTTCATCACGCCGCATAATGCTTTCAATACCAAGGAAGCCATCCGGCGCATCTTGAATACAACCTTGGAAAATATTCAAGCATTTTTAAAGGGATCCATCCTAAATGGCATTAATTAATAATGGAGATTTCTTTCCACCTGCCTTTCCAAAATCTCCAGAAATATAGCAGGCAGGCAGCAAAGCTGTAGCAAACACTGATCAAGGCAGAAGTTTCCACCGGAGCGCCCCCTTTAACAACGATCAGATACACCGGAAGCACCAGCAGCACCCATACCGAAAGAGAACCGAAAATTAACAGAAAGGTGGTATCGCCGGCAGAAGTCAAAACTCCTGCCAATAAAAGACGCACGCCCTCAAAAAGCAGATAAAACTGGGTCAAGTACAGGCACGTTAGGAGAGCCTCTTTCAAACTCTCGATTTTTTGTGGTGAGGCATGGGGCAAAAAATATTCGATCAATAGATCGGTGCACGTGAAAAAGCCGGCCATGATAAAGAGAAAAAAAATCAAATGGAGTCGCAATCCGGCAGAAAGCACGCGCGGCACTAGATAGGCACGACCAGCGCCAATGAAATTGCCGCAAAGCGTCATAGCAGCTTTGCCGATACCTTCTCCAAAAAAATAAAAAAGAATGACAACACTTTGACAAATCCCCACAATGGTGATGTAGCGTTCCCCAATCAATGTCATCATCCAGTAATAAGCAGCCCACCCCAAAATTTCGATCACAACAAAAATAGCCGAAGGCAGCCCGATGCGTATGCAGTCAAAAAAGGCTGCCGGCTTAAAGGCATAATCGGCAGTGCCATGCTTTTCTCGATGATTACGACTTAAAAAGATGAAGCCCAAAACCAGGGCTTGAAAGACACCACTGCTGCTCGTTGCAATCGCCGCGCCTTTGACCCCCATAGAAGGAATGACGCCTTCAATGCCAAAAATCAAAACCACATCGAGGCCGGCATTGACCAGATTGGTCAAAAGAGCCAGCCCGGTGACTAAACGGGTTTTTCCCTGACCGATAAAGTAAGCAGAAAGGGCCCCATAGAGAGTAAAGCTGGGGCCAAAAAATAACATCCAGTGAAAATAATCCCTTTCCATCAGATATTCAGCGCCCCGGCCATAAAAGAGATCAGCACCCCAAAAAGCCCAAGGAATAAAAAAAAGGACAGAACCAAAAGAGAGCCAAATCATCTGCCATACCGGTTCCCCTAGTTTTTCTGTTTTGTCTGCTCCGTTATATTGAGCAACAAAGACTTCCGCAATGCTGGCTAGGGATATCCATCCGCCGATAAACGCCCAACCTAGAGTGGTGGCATTAACGGAGGCATTCATGGCTTCGGTCGAATAGTGTGCAAGCAACAGCCTGTCAACAAACATCATCAAAACCACAGAGAAAGAGGAGAGCATTAACGGAAATGAGAGACTGCACAGCTCTCTTAAACTTCCCTCGCGATGATTTGTCAATAATGCCATGAAAAAATTTTTTTATTTCAAGATGGATTGCAATGTTTATGGTACGCTGCATGACAGCAAATCTCAAGTGTTATCCATCAGCAACAGGCAGCGTTATTTTTATAAGGTCTCAAACGAAACGCATTAAAAATCGGAATAAGTGGATGCCAATAAGGGCAAAGCCAGAGGGATAAATGATCTAGTCGAAAACCGCTTCTTTAATACATTTCGTTATAACCCGATAAGGTGGGGTATGCCGCACATTTTTCCCTAAGAAAAATATATAGGGTATGTTAGGATGCCAAATACACTACATGATTGAGGACGAACGATGTCTCTAAACAAATTACAAGGATGGATTTCCAAGCTGTTATTTGTCTGTCTTTTTCTACCGTTACTTACGGGCTGCGAATCAAAAAAAACCATTGTCAACGCTCTGGATGAGAAAGAAGCAAACGAAATCCTCGTATTTCTCGATACCAAAGGGATTAACGCCGTAAAGATCAGAAGCGCCGAAGGCGGCGGTGGTGGCTCGAAGTTAGTCCTTTGGGACATTAGCGTTAACGAGGAAGATTCGCGACGTGCCATGTCGATCCTCAATCAGGCCGGATTGCCAAGAAGGCGCGGCCAAAGTTTACTGGGAATCTTCGGAGAAGCCGGGCTGGTGCCTTCGGAAATGCATGAAAAAATACGCTATCAAGCCGGTTTGGCAGAACAAATCGCCAGCACAATCCGCAAGATCGACGGTGTACTGGATGCTGAAGTGCAGTTATCATTTCCGGAAGAAGATCCTCTCAATCCTGGTAAAACCAAAGGGGAGATCACTTCTTCCATCTACGTAAAACATTCCGGTGTGCTCGATGACCCCAATTCGCTCCTATTAACAAAAATCAAGCGATTAGTGACCGCCAGTATCACCGGCCTTAAATATGATAATGTCACCGTCATTGCCGATCGCGCCCGCTTTACCGATTTTCCAGTAGGCTTGCAGGCCGCAAGAGATGAAGAAAAAGAGTATGTTAGCGTTTGGTCAGTGATTGTGGCAAAAAATTCACTAACACGCTTCCGCGCCATCTTTTTTAGTTTTTCAATTTTAATCCTTTCCCTACTGCTTGCCTTTGTGTGGATCGGCTGGAAAATTTCCCCTATCCTCAAAGAGCATGGCGGGCTAAGCGCCCTCTTTACGTTGGCGCCCATACCTTCTGCCGCTCCCCCTAAAATCCACAAGGAAGAAAGCGAAGCTGAAGAAGAGGAAGTGACGGAAGAAGAAGAGGAAGAACGTCCTCCAACTGATGTGACTTAGGATGATTGCAGCGCCGATGCCAGATAAACGCACTTTCATTTTGCGCTTATTACTAAATCGTTACCATCCGGCCGGACAAGAATCCCTCTTAAAAGCGCTTCCTCTTGAAGATGCTACAAGAGTGAGCGCTTTGACACTGGACGCTGCCGATCCCGCGCCGGCTCTTTTAAGGCCTATACTTGCGCTGGATAAAATTCATTATTCCTGGTTAGTGCCACGATTAAAAGAACTCCCTAAAAGCAAAGCCTTTTTACTATCGACCCTATTGACCGAGCCACAAGCTTCCAAAGTAAGAAAAGCCCTAAACATCCAAGACGTTCCCACTATTACAAGCTCTTCAATTAAAGCATTTTTAGCACGACAATTGATTCCCGAACTAGGGTTAACTGAAATACTGCCATTGGAGTACCTACCGAAAACCGCATTGACCCCCCTTGCCCATTTGAACAAAAAAGAATTGGTGGCACTTATTGATTTGATGGGTCTTTATGATTTAGCACAAGAAATCCATCAAATCGTCAACAAGAAAATTTTAGAAAATGTTTATCACTGCCTTTCGAAGAGTAAAACCGCTTATCTTAAACAATGCCTGCATACCCGAGAAAAATTAGTGACGCAACGCCTTCATCTTGAACAATGGGATGGAAATGCAGAAAAATTAATGAAATTGCTACATCATAGAGGGATGGTGCGCCTTGCCTATGGCCTATCCGGTCAAAATGCAGAACTGAATTGGCATATCATCCATATATTGGATAGCGGAAGAGGGGAAAAACTGAACCGTTTAATCAATCCGACAGAAATAACCGGGGTCACCCCTACCCTAAAAAAACATATTCAAAATGCCGTTCAATTCCTTAAAGGGGAGTAAACCGTGAGCAAAAAACTTTTTACTTTCATTCGCGGGGGGGACATCCATACCGCCCCCGAGACTAAAGTAATTCCCGCAGAAGCCTTTTCAACTCTTTTGGAAGCTCAAGATGTTTCGGAACAAGTTAGAAAAGACGCTGCACTTTACCGGATCGAAGTGGCTGAACAATGTGAGAAGATCAAAGAAGAAGCCTATAAAGAAGGGTTTGAGCACGGCTACGCTGAATGGGTAAAAAAAATAACGGAACTTGAACTTGAAATTATCAGAGTCCACGAAGATACCCAAAAAATGATCGTACCGGTCGCCTTAAAAGCCGCTAAAAAAATTGTGGGGCGGGAACTGGAAACAAGAAATACGGCGGTCGTCGATATCATCGTTAATTCCCTAAAAGCAGTCGCTCAGCACAAAAAAATTAAAATTTTTGTGAATAAAAAAGATTACGAATCGTTGGAAAAGAACCGGGACCGCATAAAGGATGTTTTCGAAAATCTCGAAGCACTTTCTATTATCCCCCAAGACAATGTCGCCACCGGCGGATGCATTATTGAAACCGAGTCGGGCATCATGAATGCCCAACTCGAAAATTTGTGGATGATACTAGAAAATGCCGTTCAAAAATTGGCCTTAAGGACCTCCCCCGTCGAACATGCAGGGGCAAAACAATCAGGTAAAGAATGAAGCAGTGCCTTTCCTTTAAATCTTTTTTAATTGCCTTTTGTCTACTGGCTGTATTTTGTTTTTCCCCCGAAAAATTATTTTCGCAACGAACAGTCAATTCTGCTACCTATCAAGACACCATTGCTCAAGCAGATCCGGATGTCCCTATCATCAAGCAGCGCTCTGCTGCCGATGCTCGCAGTCAAATCATGGATGAGTATGACACGTTTAAAAAGCCCACTTTGATTACACAGGCAGTTGTCTTGACGGTTCTCTCCCTTTTGCCGTTTATTGTCATGATCTTGACCTCTTTCATGAAGATTGTCATTGTGCTTTCCCTTCTAAGAAACGCCTTGGGCGTTCAGCAAGCACCACCCAACCAGATCATCAATGGCGTGGGTTTAATGTTGAGCCTCTTCATTATGTACCCTACCATTGTGGAAATGTATGAAAATTCACAAGAAGCGGTTGCTCAACTGGAAACTCCGGAGTCTCTGATCTCCCCTGATTCTTCCACTTACATCCTTGCCATTGCCGAAGCGACCCAGGGCCCTTTGAGAAATTTTTTAAAAGACAATTCAAGTGTGAGGCACAGAGCCCTTTTTTATCGGATGTCGTATAAGGTACTACCTGAAAAATACCGGGTGAATCTAACACCGGAAGATTTTATCATTATTGTGCCCTCTTATATTACCAGCCAATTAAAAGACGCCTTTGAAATTGGCGTGTTAATCTATATCCCGTTCTTTGTAATCGACCTGGTCACATCCAACGTACTATTGGCAATGGGGATGATGATGCTTTCACCTGTCACCATTTCTATGCCGCTAAAGTTATTTTTGCTGGTCATGATGGACGGCTGGACCTTATTGGTGGAAGGACTCGTTAACACCTTTAGATAACGAATTTATAATAGCAACTTTAAGGTAAAAGCATGTTTCAAACTCAAGTCGTCCAATTGGCCTACCAAGGCCTGTTGCTGATTCTTATCCTTTCAGCGCCCCCTATTTTAATCAGTATGTTTTTCGGCTTGATTGTCGCAATCTTTCAGGCCGCTACCCAGATCCAGGAACAAACCCTGTCGTTTACCATTAAGCTAGTAGCCGTTACACTGACATTAATGTTCATGGGGGGATGGCTCGGCGCTCAAATCATGCAGTTTGCCTTCCACATTTTCCAAAATTTTCCTAGGTGGAGCCTGGGGGCCGTGTGACCGAAAATTATTGGACAATGTTGATCAACAGTTCGCTGGGATCGGAAAATCCAGGCGGATTGCTCATGCTGATGTTTCTTTTTTTAGCGCGCATGCTGCCGATTATCGCCCAGTCGCCCTTCTTTGGCGCGAGGATTCTTCCCCATCCTGTAAAAGTGACGTTTGCCCTTTCATTGTTTGTCATATTTCTTCCGCAGCTTTTAGACGTAACGACCTCTCCTATGCTCTTCAACCCATTATCCCTTGCTCTTTTTGCTAAGGAACTCTTTATTGGTTACCTGATCGGTTTATTTATCAGCATTCCATTTATTGTTGTACAAGGCTCCGGAATGTTGATCGACCATCAAAGAGGGGGCGCCAGTTTGATGGTGAACGACCCTACCATACAAAACCAATCTTCCCCCCTGGGAACTATGTTCAACATGGTTTTAATCTATATTTTCTTTTCTATCGATGGGCCGTTTTTATTTATAGAAGCCATTTCTAAATCATATGAAATCGTTCCGCCGGATAAATTTATCAATCCTTACTTCTTCGAAAAAAATTCACCGTTTTGGACTTTAGGAATTCAACTTTTAAATTCCGTAATGAAAATTACGGTGCAATTAGCGTCGCCGGCACTTATTGCGATCTTGATGACTGATGTTTTTTTAGGGATTGCAAATCGGTTAGCAACACAAGTACAGATCACTTTTTTAGGCTTGCCGCTCAAATCTTTGCTTGGATTAACCGTGATCTGCATTGGTTGGCAAGTTTTTACAAATCAGATGGTTACAGAATCCTATGCGTGGTTAAAAGTCATCGAAAATTTAATTCTGATGTTCAAAGATCCGGCCACTGCCTCCACAGCATTACCTTAGGGTTTTTTTATTGCGATGAAAAATTTCACAATTTTGCTATCCACAAAAATCCCTTTTTCATACAATCCGAATTTCTAAACTTTTTACCATGTTAATGGAGGTATGATGAAACGTTTTTCATGGTTGATTGGACTGTTGCTCGTATGCAGCACCCAAGTATCCTATGCGAAGGATTGCGGTCCTTGCGCAACACCTGTTGAAGAGTGCGATTTCTGCGACTTCGACTTTTGCGATGTATGCTATAACGTGTATGTTGATGCACTTTATTGGCAAGTACGTGCCCATGACACCGGTCATGGATGCCCAGATTGGGAATGGGGCTTCCGCCTTGCTGGCTACGCCCACTACAAAAACTGGGATCTCGGTATCCGTTGGACATCTTTTGACAACGATTCCAGAATCGACAACGAATTTGACGTAGTCGACATTGAATTTGGTTACACATTCCATTGGGATTGCGATCATGCCACTTTCAGACCATTTGCCGGTGCTAAATTGGCATGGGTTGATCATTCATACAATGATGAACACCTAGACCACCAAGGTTATGGTTTGACAATTGGAGCCGATTTCCGTTGGACGCTCTGCGCCTTCAGCGCTTGCGACAACCAAATCCCGGTTTCCTTCTTGTCAAGAGCTAGCGCTTCTATTTTGAGCAGCGAATTCGGACACCATTGCGACTACGTTGACGTACAAGAATTGTTCGTAGGTTTGGAATTCGCTTTCTGCGATCTTTTCTGCGACATCGATGCTACGTTTGCTGTCGGTTATGAAGTTCAGAGCTGGAATGCTTGGAGAAGTCTGGACGAGAGCCATGACCTAGGCCATTTCGGCATAGGCGGCTTAGTTCTGCGTTTCGGAGCCAACTTCTAAGCTAGAAGTGCTCTTTTATAAAAGAGTTTTAGGGGGAAAGGAAACTTTCCCTCTTTTTTTTTCCCGCAAATATCCTGCAAAGATCTTTATCATAACATTTTTTCAATGCTCTTGACGTAAATATTAAGTACACTCCATAAACACTCCTGACATAGCGTTAGGAGAAGCATGGAACCCCTCGTAAATCCCCCCATCATTCCCCATTTAAGAACAGGGCCTTTATCAAATGTGCTTTTGCCTGCTGACAGTAAAAAATCCGACACTCTAGTAAAAGAAAAACTCATTCACCCTAGAGATGGATACCAACGCGTGCATTCAAACGCAGAGTTAAAAAAAAGGAACTATTCTCTTGTGAGCACCACAGAGAGTGAACAAGAGATGCAACCCTTAACAAAAGAAGTTAGTAAAGGTCTGAGAAACCCTGCGATGAACTTCCTCATTCCGGTCAACAGAGTGCAGCTAAGAAGATCTGTTTCTTTGAGTCCTTTATCACCGACTTCCTCAAAAATTGTAACCCGTCTATTTTCCCTAAAACATTATTTTCCGCTACTTGAATATAATAATATAACAGAGCGCTGCAAAGACCTTGATTTTACTCGCATGCGGCAGGTTAAAGGTAACTATAAAAAGTTCAATCAAAAGACTATTGCCTATTTAAAAAATGAATTTTTTGATGAAATTCAAAAAGCGGAATTAGCGCACTCTAATCGTTACGATGTTTCCATTCCAAACCTGAAAAAAATGCTAGAAGGAGCAGGCAAGGAAGAGCTTTATCAATGGATTAAGAAGGAAAAAAGACCCCTTGAAAAACTGCCGGTCACCGATTCACCCCGATTTCAAGAATTTAAACATTGTCTTCAAAACTCAGGGATTCTACTCCGTCCTTTAATCGAAAGGTTCATCGTTCTGCAAGCAAAGCTGCTTAAAATACTTCAAAGGGAAAATAAATATAGCAATTGGACGAAGGAATTATACCTGATCCTCTCGGGGCTTATCGCTCCGGAAACGGTCTATGAAAGATCTGGAGTCCGCTACGAAAAGCAGTTGCAGCCCTTCCTCGCACAAATCGGAGCTCTCCTGGATAAATCAAAGGGTATAAAAACCTATGACATTATTGCGCTAGGTTTAGGTGTTTCTGCGGAAGCGCGACAAGAGCTCATTCAATTTTTAAATAACTGGATAAACCCCAGTGATGAGCTTCTGAATAAATTAAAAATGCAAATGAAGGCATGGTGTTGGGATAGCTGTGCCAGGACTAGTCTCAAGGAAAGGCAACATGAGTGGATCCAGCACCCAAAACACCCCCAATCATTAAGCGGTATTACCCCTTACGAAATCATACGATGCCTAGGTAACGAAGATAATGGGGTGACTATCATCCCCACTAAAATCACTGTCAATAATACAGTTATCCATAACGCCTCCAAACCGACAGGCGATGCGGCTTTAGAGGAATTTTTCGAACGATTTTTTACGTCCCTTTACAAGGCAGGTCTGAGCAAAAATCCTGTACGCGTCGATTTTCTTCGAGACGATCTCGAATTATTTATGCATTTGGACGCAAACAGTGAATTCTGTGATCAAGCATTGAGCAGCAGACTCGCCCCTCTTTTATTAAAAAAAACACTGTTTATCGGGAATATTCAAAAATCCATAGATCTAGATGTATATCATGGTTTTTTAATGCATTTAGGCTATAGCCATCAAAATGCCGAAAATTTGGTCGCTAAAAGACTACATCCCTTGATGCTTCAGAGTCTAGATAAAACCCTCAGTACTCTGAAAGAAAGAGCTCGCACACAATGCAAAGAGCATTGTTTAAAATTCATCCACCTGACTTTAATTAAGAAAACAGTATTGAACGATTATTTAAGCTCTAATTTTCTTGAGGAATTTATCGAT
Source organism: Waddlia sp. (assembly GCA_041738095.1). GTDB lineage: Bacteria > Chlamydiota > Chlamydiia > Chlamydiales > Waddliaceae > JTS-AC334. The sequence continues at coordinate 39,123 of JBGSQP010000010.1, read as the reverse complement.
GGATTAACGATGGAATGGATGATTTTTGATCGAACGGCCTTGGAAAAAAAGCTCAAAGAAGGGATTGGAAAAGCGCTCAAATCGATTCAAGTCAAGCCTAAAGCGCTTTCTCTCGAAATGCTTTATCCTCTTATTCCGTTGGAGACGATTTCATGTCTTAAGGTTTTAGGGTTGAAATCCAAAGAGATCGATACAATGATGGAACAAGAGATCTTTCCGGAAACTCTTAAATGCCTAAATACGGCTTTGACGCGTGATGCTTTACATTTTGCAGATTTTGAACGCGTTGCCGATGCTGTAGCCGAAGCCCTTCATACCCGGCTGGAATCGGAAGAGTCCTCCCCATCTCTGCTAGAGATCAAGGCTCAACTCCTGCACAAACTTTTCCCATTTTTCGCTAAATTCCAACGAGAAGAGGCTGTCAACGAGAGGCGATTCCTCCGCTATTTCTTATCCGCCGCATTAGAAAAGAAATCTATGTCGGTAAATATTGTAAAACTTCTCGAATGTATCGGCTGGAACGAAGGCCGGATTAAGTCCTTCATGGAAAAAAAATTAAACCCGCTGCTTTTATCCCAATTTCCGGTAGCAGATCCAATCGATGAAGGATGGATCCATAGAATTTCCGCAGTCGTTTCGATTTTACGTTTATGCACAAACAGTTGCTGGTACCATGCCCATGAGTATTTATTTAAATTATTCCCCCGCTTAAATCAACACCCTTTCCAGATAAAATATTTGCAGGGGACCGAATTATCCATCGACATTTCTAGTGCCCGCAAATTTAAGGTTACGCAAAACAAAAGCATTTCAATTCTCAATCAAAATGGCATAGAAGCCGCTAAAATTCATTTTTCTTGGACTGTCGAACCTCATGAAGACTCATGGAAAGGTAGCTTGCATATTACAGATGAGATCGAATTTTCCCCTTACTTATCCGATAGCGAACGAGGACAAATCATCGAAGGGATTTTAGATTGGCAAGAGGTTATTCCTGAAGCGGATACTCCGTTTTCCCCAAGGTATCTATTTAGTCCGCGTAGCTAAACCGATTTGAATCGACTTAAGGCTATCGTATTTGCTATAAGAAAATCCTCTATACCGAACGCTTCAAAATCAGCGGCTATCGACGCAGCCCGAAATAACATTGTGAATTGCGTTCGGTATAAAATGATGAGGCTGTATGCATAAAAAAATTTATCAAATAGATCGAATAATCATTGGCTGGATGGATGACTGGGGAGTACTGCTGCTTCGCTTGTCTCTAGGTTTAGTTTTTTTATGGTTTGGTCTTTTAAAACTTTTGGACGTAAGCCCAGTAGAAGAAATCATCCTTAAATCATTTCCTTTCCTCCCCTACCCCTGGTTCTTTTATTTTTTAGGCATTCTGGAGGTGTGCATAGGATTGGGATTGCTGTTTAAATTTTTTTTAAGGCTGACACTTGTTCTGCTGGTAGTTCAATTGATTGGTACTTTTATCAGCATGGCTCTGAAGCCTGCCCTTTTTTTTCAAACCGATCATTTTCTCTATTTGACTATGGAAGGGGAATTTGTTATCAAAAATTTGGTTTTATTGGCCGCCGGGATTGTCATTGGAGGCCAAAGGCTCCCCTTATTAAAAAAAATACAGTAGCAGAATAACGGATTATGCCAAATCGTCCCGCAACCAAGAGAATTTCTCATTTACTTCTTCTGATGATAACAGCCATCTTGGCCGGCTTTTTATTAGTTCTAGGGGTTCTTTTTTTTCGCCTTGATTTGAAGGGGATTTATATAAAAGAGTATCTATACACTGCTCAACAACTTAAAGATTTTGCCAAAGTGAATGGAACCACTTTCGAATTTGATCGGATCGAATTTAATTACTATGATCTTGGGGCGCAGCAAGAAAGACTCTTTAAAGTTTCATTAATGCAGTATCAACAAATCATTGAACTGTTGACTCCTAGCTCCTATCTCTCTGTAAATGATCTTTTAGTAAGTAAATTTATTCAAGAGAACCCTGCAACCTTGACTATTTTTGTCCGCGATGAAAATGGATCTAGCTATTCTTATCAGAAAATCGAATTTCTCAATAATAGCGATTATTTTCGTATTGAAGTGCCAGGCAAGGCAGGCCCTTTCATTTGGGAATATTATAGATATCCTCGGGCCTACGATAAAATTATAGAAATTCTAAGTGCCCCATGAAAAACATAAAATCGATATTTTTTGCTGGTTTAAAGGCATTCATTCCTTTTTTTTTCACGCTGCTGCTGATCTACTGGGTTATTGTTGGCATTGAACAATTTTTACAATGGCTGATTCTGCTCTCTATTGGCAAATCCCGTTATTTCCCCGGACTAGGTTTGTTAATAGCTCTTATATTGATCTTTGTTATCGGCTTAATTGGAAAACTCTCTTTCATCCAAAAAATCATTAAACGAATTCGATCTTACTTTTTTAAAATTCCCCTTATCAAAACCATTTACAATACTAGCGTCAAATTAACCTCTCTTTTTTCTAAAAAGGGCATAAACGGGGGAGAAGTGGTTATTTTAAACACACCTCTAGGCAAAATAATCGGCATTGTCACTCAAAATGAACCTGCACAATTCTTAGAAGGAATCGGTGCTAAAGAACAAGTAGCAGTGTACGTACAGATGAGTTACAACATGGGGGGGTACACCTTTATTGTTCCGAAAGACTCTCTTGAGCCGGTGGACATATCGGTCAAGGAAGCCATGGAACTCACATTGACAGCCTATGTTTCCGGAAAGAAGAAAAAATAATATATTTTTTTTCTTAAGACGTATGCGCTGCCTTAAGCAGTCTTTCCCTTAAAGTTTTCCATAAGCCCGTTTCGGGAAAATCCATATCGACCCATGCCTTTGAAATACCTAGAAGATCTAGTCGGCGCAAGATGCTATACAAATTACGCGCAGCTTCCAAAGGATTTTCCATCGAAGCCAAAGGGAAAAGGGTCATACCGGAAGGATATGTTCTTGAACTGAATCCTATCACATACCCGCATCTTTCGGAAGTTCCTAAAAGCAGCTTAGCCTTAGGCGCATAATGTTTATAGAGCTGACCGGGACACAAGGGGCGTTTTCCCTCAGTGCCGGTAATCTGGGGAACATACCCCAAGACGGGAGCAAAATCTTCTTGGGAATAAAATCCCTGACGGGCAATTTTCCATTGGTCTTCTTGATACAGCAGAATCGTAGATTCCACACCATGGGTGCAAGAACCACCGTCTACCACCGGAAAGGCGGCTCCAAAGTCGGCTTCGACATGGGCAGGTTCCGTGGCTGAAGGACGCCCCGAAAGATTGGCAGAAGGCATGAGAAGCGGGCCGGTTTTCTTAATAACGTCCAACGCTAAGGGGTGATGCGGTATCCGCACAGCCACCGTATCAAGGCCGGCCCTGACAATAGAGGGCACCTTATCTTTTTGTGCCGAAAGCACTAATGTCAACGGCCCGGGCCAGAAATGTTTTGCTAGAAGATCGAGTCCGGCAGGTACATTTTCCACAAAGTCGAAAATTTCCTCCTTGCAAGACAAATGCACAATTAAGGGATTATCTTGAGGGCGTCCTTTAATGGAAAAAATGGAAGCAATAGCAGTAGGCTGAGCAATCGAAGCCGCCAATCCATAGACTGTTTCAGTAGGCAAGGCGACGACTTGACCATCCAGCAGCTGGAGAGAGGCCTGATCACAATCAATGCGCATGGAGCTTGCGAATAACGGTTTCTAGAGAAAGACTGAACCGATCAACTTCTTTCTTTGTGTTGTATAAAGCAAAGGAAGCCCGCGCAGTGCCTGTTATCCCGAACCGTTTCATCAAAGGCTGCGCGCAATGGTGCCCTGTGCGCACCGCGACTCCATCCAAGTCAAGAAAAGTACCTAAGTCCAGCGGATGGATCCCTTTAACCAAAAAGCTCACGATCGCGCCTTTTTGAGCAGCGTTGCCGATAATTTGCAACCCCTCGATGGATTTAAGTTTCTCTTCGGCATAAAGACGTAACTCTTCTTCATGGCGGTGAATATTATGCATTCCTAAACGCACCAGATAATCTATGGCAGCCCCAAGACCCATGACTTCGGCAATCATCGGCGTTCCGGCTTCGAACTTTAGTGGCAAAACATTGTAGGTGGTTTTTTCAAAAGAGACCGTTTCAATCATATCGCCGCCGCCTTGATAAGGAGGCATTAGCTCTAGCACTGATTCTTTTCCATATAACACACCGATACCTGTCGGACCGAAAGCCTTGTGGCCGGAGAAGACATAAAAATCGACATCCAAATCTTGCACATCAATGGCTAAATGAGGCGCCGCTTGCGCGCCGTCTGCCAGAAAATAGGCGCCGGCCCGATGCGCCAAAGCCGCCATTTGCTTGATGGGATTCAATGTGCCGATGGCATTGGAAATATGACAGCAGGCCACAAGGCGGGTTTTATCCGACAGCAAAGCAGCATACGCTTCCAGATCGAGTTCCCCATTGTCTTTAAAAGGGATCACCTTCAAATGCGCGCCGCGGTCTTCACATAAAATCTGCCAGGGTACGATATTGGAATGGTGTTCCATGGCCGAGATCAGGATCTCATCGCCCGCCTTTACAAAACGTTTCCCAAAGGAATAGGCCACTAAATTGATCGATTCGGTCGTGCCTCTGGTAAAAATAACCTCTGCGCTTTTCGCCGCTCCCAGGAAGGCACGCACTTTTTCACGTACTTTTTGATAATGCTCCGTTGAATGCTTAGCTAATTCATAGACTGCGCGGTGCACTGTTCCATAAGAGTTAGTGTAAAAGCCGGAAACGGCATCAATCACGCTTTGCGGCTTCTGTGCCGTGGCAGCCGAGTCCAAATAGATAAGGGGTTTGCCGTGCATCCTTTGTTTTAACATTGGGAAGTCGTTACGGCATTTATCTAGCATGGAACCCCCAAAGACTTTTCCAATAAAGATTTTAAGCCCGGATGAAAGACTTTGCCGAACACGTCTTGGCAAAATCCTTTGACCAGAATGTTTTGTGCCGCGCTATGGGAATAACCCCTGGTTTTCAAATAGAAAAGCTGTTCTTGATCTATAGGCCCGGTAGTGGCCCCGTGGGAAGCTTTAACATCGTCGGCAAAAATTTCTAGATTCGGTTTGCTGTCTGCGCGCGTGCCCTCACTCAGCAAAAGGTTGTTATTCAACTGGAAGGCATTGGTTTTCTGAGCCTCCCGTCTGACAAAGATCTTCCCTTCGAAAGTGGAACGGGCAGAGTCTTTTAAAACCCCTTTGAATAATTGGTTGGAGCGGCAGGAAGGTGCTTGGTGATCGATCAATATATTGATATGGGCTTCCCTTTGCTGGTCTACCATCCAGATGCCGTTCAAATCGACTTCGGCATTTTCGCCTAACAAGGCAATCTTATAGTCGCAGCGCGCCGTTTCCGAACCGTTGGTGATATTTACAGTCGAAAGTGTACTATTGCGTTTCAATTGAGCTCTCAGAGCTTCTAAATGCCATATGTCGCTAGTTTGATGGAAATTTGCCTGGCACAAACGCACATGAGCTCCTTCTTCCAGAAAAATCTCGGTGCACTGATTGATCCAATTGCCCCCGATTGAGGAGTGGCCGGTCATTAAGACTTTAGCTTCAGCGCCCTTTCCGGCAAAAAGATGCAAACGGGGCTGGACCACTTGCGACGCTGTTCCGTCCATATAATTTAGGACCTGAATCGGGTTTACAATCGCGCAATTTGGAGGTAGGTAGAGAAACAATCCGCCTAGACTAAAAGCGGCGTTCATCAAGGCGAAAGCATCTGTTTCCTCTTTAATCGAGCGGGCCCACTGATGATTAAAAAAGGAGGCGTAGGTACGACTGGCTTCCTCAAAAGAGGCCACCACTAACCGATCGCCCAAAGCCGCAGTACGTGATAATTCCTTACGGAATTTTCCGTTTACAAAAACCAGACAGGCCTCTTCACACCCTTGAAGAATATGGGGAGAAATTTCATCAAACGAAATTTGCGGGGCTTCCGGCAAAGAAAACGTTTTTTCATAAAGCTTGCGCAACTTAACCGAGCGCCATACTTCGTAATGCTTTTCGGGCAATCCCAATTTACGGAATTGTTCCCAGGCCTTACCGCGTACGTCTTTTAAAGCGCCCTCATGGGTCACCCCATGATACAAAGATTCGATGTGCTCTTGAAACAGATTCATAGCCAATCGTATCCTTGGCTCTCAAGTTTGAGCGCCAGTTCCGGACCGCCGGAACATACAATTTTACCGCCCTGCAAAACGTGTACATGGTGGGGGTGGATATAATCGAGTAAACGTTGATAATGTGTGATCAGAATAAGGCCCATTTCGTCATTCATCAGATGATTGACGCCGCGCGCTACAATTTTCATGGCATCGATATCGAGGCCGGAGTCGGTTTCGTCCAGAATCGCCAATTTCGGCTCCAACACGGCCATTTGCAAAATTTCATTCCGTTTTTTTTCGCCGCCCGAAAAGCCTTCGTTCATATTGCGGGTCTTAAACTCGGGTTTGATTTCCATTGTGGTCATTTTTGCATCTAAAAGCGTTTGAAAATCCTCTAAGGACAATTCCGTTTCGGAGCGTGCCTTGCGGATGGTGTTGAACGAAGTGTGCAAAAACTGCAGATTGCTTACGCCTGGAATTTCGATCGGGTATTGAAAACTCATAAAGATTCCGGCATGCGCGCGCGCGTCCGGTTCCATTTCCAGCACATTTTGTCCTTTGAACCAGATCTCCCCTTCCGTCACATCATAAGAAGGATGACCGGCCAGCACTTTAGCCAGAGTCGATTTGCCCGCGCCGTTAGGACCCATCACCGCATGGATCTCGCCGGGTTTAACACACAGATTGACGCCGTTCAGTAGAGGATTTCCCTCGACTTCAACTTTTAAATTTTTAATTTCTAATAACATCGTATTAACCTACTGAATTTTCTAGCTTAAGGGTTAACAATTTTTGCGCCTCGGCGGCAAATTCTAAAGGCAGCTCTTTGATCACTTCCTTGCAAAAACCGTTAACGATCATATTAATGGCATCTTCTTGCGAAATGCCTCGTGAAAGGAAATAAAAAATCTGTTCTTCATTCAATTTTGAAGTCGACGCCTCATGCTCTACCGAACTGGAAGGATTGCTGACTTCAATGTAAGGGAACGTGTTGGCAGAGCAGCGGTCGCCGACCAGCATCGAGTCGCACTGCGTATAGTTACGCGCCCCTTCTGCTTTGGGAGCCACCTTGACCAGGCCGCGATAGGTGTTGCTCGATTGATCGGCAGAGATCCCTTTGGAGATAATCGTTGAGCGTGTGTTGCGGCCGATATGGATCATTTTGGTGCCGGTGTCGGCCTGCATTTTGCCATTGGTCAAAGCCACAGAATAAAACTCGCCCACCGAGTCATCCCCCTGTAGCAGGCAGCTAGGATATTTCCAGGTAATGGCAGCGCCGACCTCCACTTGCGTCCAGGAAATCTTCGACCGGCGTCCGGCGCAGCGGCCCCTTTTGGTAACAAAATTATAAATACCGCCGATACCGGTTTCAGGATCGCCGGCATACCAGTTTTGTACGGTAGAGTATTTGATTTCAGCATCATCCAAAGCAATGAGTTCGACGACGGCGGCATGCAGCTGATTCCGGTCAAAAGCCGGCGCGGTACAGCCTTCCAAATAACTCACGGACGATCCCTCTTCGGCAATGACTAATGTACGCTCGAATTGCCCTGATTCCTTATCGTTAATGCGGAAATACGTGGAGAGTTCCATTGGGCATTTGACCCCTTTGGGCACAAAAACAAAAGATCCGTCGGAAAAAACCGCAGAATTTAAAGCGGCATAATAGTTGTCACCGGCCGGCACCACGCTACCCAGGTATTTTTTGATCAGATCGGGATAAAGATGGACAGCTTCCGACATAGAGCACAAGACAACGCCTGCGTCTTCCAGCTTTTTCTTAAAGGTAGTGCCGATAGAGACCGAGTCAAACACCAAATCAACGGCCACATTACTGAGGCGCATTTGCTCATCCAGCGGAATGCCCAATCTTTCGAAGGTTTTGAGCACTTCAGGATCCACTTCATCCAAACTATTGAGCTTCGGTTTTTTTTTGGGCGCCGAGTAATAGGTAATGCCTTGGAAGTCAATGGGCGGGTAGTCCACATGTGCCCATTCGGGCAATTTCATGGTAAGCCAATGCCGGTACGCCTTCAGACGAAACTCCAGCATGAAGGAGGGTTCTTCCTTTATAGCAGACAGTTGCCTGATGGTTTCTTCGTTCAGCCCCTTAGGGAGCCGATCGCTTTCCACATCGGTAACAAAGCCGTATTTATAATCTTCTTTCTTTCTTGAGTAAGTTTCCGCAATAACCATTATTAAATTTCATTTTTAAGAGAATTCAACGTTTTAGTTTAGCACAGAATGTTTTTAAAAATCAAATTAAAGGGGAACATACTGAAACGAATTCGAAATTTGACCTCAAGAATCAGAAATGACTGGTCGTTTCTAAAAGAGAATATAAAACGCAAAGTGTCGAAGAGGGTGAGGTACATTATAACCCGTCTATACCCCCTCTGCGTCATTGCGTCTTTGCGTTTTTTCCCCTGTCTCGACCAAAAATCTTCACCATAATCTTTCCCATCGATATAGAAATTATGAAACGCAAAGTTTCGAAGCGTTTCAATACGTTTGTGTTTAGGGATCTAGAGGTGGCCCCCTCTTGGACCAAAAATCTTCGCCATAGTCATAAGTGAATTGCTCCCCTTTAGCAATCGATCGCTTGGCGCTAAAGAGGATATGCAGCAACCCCTTGTTCAGAGCCAACTGCATTTCAAGATTAGGGGTATAGCTGTGGTTAACAAAGGGCAGTTCATTCCGGCACTCTTTCGCATCGATGATAAATAAAGAGTAAAAGGGAAATGTTTTTGGATAGAGCAGGCAATATTCATTAAGTGACTGATTGAAAATGGTTTGAGGATTGACCTGGCCGCAATATTCTCCAATAAAGTCCCCTGTTTTAAAACCCTTCTCGGCAAATAATCCATAACCTAAAACCGGATCGATCCAGCGGATCGAGGACGGCGCTACCCAACCCGCAACGATTTTATCACCAAAACGTTCAAAAAGCTGCAGGGCAGCCCGCCTAAGAGGCCCGAAGCGCAAAAGAAAAGGAGGTCGGCCTGCCACCCTTTTCAAAAGATCATAAGAGCAAAATCGCAGGTGGGAGACATATTGCAGATTAAAAAACTTTTCAAAAGTGGCCTGATCCAGCTCTTTAATTTTTTTACCTTCACCCTGTATTTTGAAAATTTTAACTGGCACATCACCTAAAAGGCGCGCGCATTCCCGCCGATCAAGATAAAACGCCACTTCAAGCGCGCTAAATCCCATAATATTTTTACCCTCCTCATACAGCAAAGCCCTAACCTGCTCCGGTTGATTATCAATCACAGCTTGAATGAGATGTGATTCTTGCGAACGAAAACTATCGTACATGACTTCCTTGTTAATAAAGGGTCAAGATTGTATATTTCTTGTACCTGACAATATTCTTTTCTCTTTTTGCAACATAACCCAAAGGGTAAATCTAATGAGTTATTTGGAAGACTTCCAAAATCAAATCAATAATCATGACTTCCATAAATTTTTTCAACTATGGGAGGAGTATTGCACAAACGACCAAGCCGACGCTGAAGAATTTATTGCTGTACTCAATCTGGTGAAAAAATCGGAATTTGCCCCTTTATTTGGCCAATTTGCAGAAACCGCTCTTCCCCTCTGGAACATTGTAGAAGATGAAAAGCTCTCTTACGAAATATTAAAGCGCATCATCGACTTGCAAACTTCAAATTCTCCGATTTTGTATGAGACCGCGATGAAAGCGTTGGAAAATAAATTCGGCAAAGATCCTCTTTACAAGGAAAGATTGCGCCAAATCGGCATGCGCGGCCAGACGGATTTTAAAGGGGCCATTTCCAATTACGAACTGCTTAATCATATGTCCAAAGGCAACTTTGTACTGCACACCAGCGGTTGGGGAACAGGAGAAATTGTCGATTTTTCCCCAATCAGGGAACAGGTGGGTGTTGAATTCGAAAACGTTGCCGGCATTAAGCATTTATCTTTTGACCATGCTTTCAAAACCTTGATCCCCCTTCCCAAAGAGCATTTCCTTGCGCGCCGCTTTGCCGATGCCGACGCTCTGGAAGATCAGGCAAAGAAAGACCCGGTGGAAGTGATCAAAGCCCTTTTACGCGATCTGGGCCCCAAAACTGCAGCTGAAATCAAAGAAGAGATCAGCGGACTTGTGATTCCCGATGACGAATGGGGCAAATGGTGGCAAGGAGCCAGGGCCCGTCTTAAAAAAGATACCATGGTAGACACCCCAAACACATTGAAAGAGCCGTTCCGTTTGCGCAAGGTGGAAATCACTCACGAAGACCAACTGCACGAAGCGATCCGAAAAAAAACCGATATCGACGATATCGTGCAAACAACCTATAGTTACGTTCGCGACTTGCCTCATGTTTTACGTAAACAAGATGTCAAAGACACGCTGAAAGAGAAACTGCTCAGCCTTTTGAGCCGCCTGGACCTCACATCCGTTCAAGAACTTCAGATCCTTATCTTTTTAGAAACAGTGTTCAACCACCAATCTAAGGAAAAATCTGCCAAAGACATGATCGTTTCCACAGATCCTATCGAACCTTTAATGAATGGCATGGATATCCAGGCCTTCAAAAAAAGAGCCCTCACGATCATCCGAGAAAGCCGTAGCGACTGGGTCGGGCTATTTTTAAAAATGCTTTATTCTGTAAACCAGGCTCCTTTAAGAGATTATATTCTAAAGGAATTGAATACCGACCCGGTGGCCCGCGAAATCTTAATCAAAAGATTAAAAGAACTCTTGAGACGTCCAGAAGAACAACCTGAGGTTTTCATCTGGTATTTCCAGAAAATCGGCAAAAAAACTCCGGAAGATGTCCCGTTTTCTAGCCAGGAAGGGCAAGCGCAGTTTTTTGAAGCCTTCCTCATCTTGCTGCATAAAATTGAACATGAAGCAAAATGGCGCGATCTGACAAAGAAGATGTATACTATGATGATTGCCAAAAATTTCGTAATGGTACGCACTCTGATCGAAAACTCCACAATAGAATTCATTAAGGAATTTTTACTACTGGTCTCCAAATGCCACATCTTCAATGACCACGATAAAAGCATCATGCGCTCTCTTGCCCAAGTCGTGCATCCTTCTTTAGCCCCTTCTAAGAAGAGTACCGCAGCGCATGATATGAACGTCCTATGGACCACTCAGGAAGGGTATGTAAAAACCCAACAGCGCGTCAAGCATATCGGCACAGTCGAAATGATTGCCAATGCCCGAGAAGTCGAGGCTGCAAGATCCCATGGGGATTTAAGAGAAAATGCCGAGTATAAATTTGCAGTTGAAAGACGTTCCCGCCTTCAGTCCGAAATGAAAACATTGTCCAAACTACTTGGCAAAGCGCGGGTTTTGACTCCGGATGATATTGATCTCAGTGAAGTTGGGGTAGGTAGCATTGTCGAAGTTGAAGACACCAAAGGACAGACTGTTACCTATACTATCCTCGGTCCGTGGGAAGCTGATCCTGATCAACACGTTATTTCGTATCAATCGCAAATGGCGCAAGCAATGGCTGGCAATAAAACAGGCGATCGGTTTAAATTTCGCGATGAAGAATTTGAGATTAAAAAGATCCGAAGTTTTTTTGAGGCAAATTAATGGAATTGGTGCTAGCCACCCACAACCTGCATAAAATCCGAGAATTTCGGGAAATGTTAAAAGGGTTCAAACACATTGAAGTGTTGTCCCTTTTGAATTTTCCGGAAATTCAACTCCCTGAAGAAACTGGAAAAACCTTCGAGGAAAACGCCATTTTAAAAGCCGAATATGCCGCGTCGCGCTTGAGCATGTGGGTTATGGCGGATGATTCGGGCTTGGTCGTGCCGGCCATTCAAGGACGGCCCGGTGTTTTTTCACAACGGTATGCGGGAGAAGAGGCTACCGACTCGGGTAATCGGAACAAGTTATTGAAAGAAATGGCCACGCTCCAGGATTTGGACCGTGCCGCCTATTTCGAGTGCAGCCTTGCCATTGCCGGACCCAAGGGGATAAAAAAAACCGTAACCGGAAAATGTGAAGGTTATATTGCTGCCGCGGAGAAAGGCAACAAGGGATTCGGCTACGATTCCCTTTTCCTCAAACACGATTATGATAAAACCTTCGGCGAACTGGATGAGCAGACTAAGAATAGGATCTCCCACCGCCGCAAAGCGCTTGACAAGCTCACCCCTTTTCTAGAATCCCTTAAGGCTTAAGAACCATAAGCCTTAAATTATTTTTATATCTTCTGAAATAATGCGGCTCGATCGTTTTCTTAGGTTACCAAATAAAAAAATTTATATAGAATAAGAAAGAATCGGAAAAAATTTAAATGCACTATTACATCGACGGCTACAACTTAATGTTCCGCATGGGCTTGGCCGGCGGTGATTTCAAGAAAGATAGGGAAACGATCATCTCCAAAATTTATGAAAGAATCGAGTTGGTCGAACTCGATGTGACCCTGGTTTTTGATGCCCAGTATCGATTCGGCCTCGGCTCGCGAACCCATCTCCATTTTTTAGAAATCTGTTTTACCGATGAAGGGGAAACCGCCGATGACTACATCCTCAATGAGCTCCGTTCTTGCCCGACACCGCGCAACGAAACAGTGATCACGTCCGACAATCGTCTAGCGTGGCGCGCGCGCAGGCTGCATGCGCACACTGAATCCGTAGAGGAATTTTATGGACGGCTGGAAAAACGTTTCCGTAAAAAACTTAAGGGCGGAGCGGAAGTGCCCCGCATCCACATCGTTCAGCCGCCTGTGCCTGTCTTAGGTCCCATTGACCCGGCACCAGGCGATACATTAGAAGAAAGCCAAGGGTTTTATCTTTTAGAATTTGAAAAAAACCTTAAAAAACTCATGTCTGAAGAACAAAAAATGCCCAAGTTTAAACAACTTAAAGCAGATGAACGCAAAGGGGAAACGGAAACGGCGCGCTGGGAGCGCCTATTTGAAGAAAGACCTAACCCGGAACTTTAGCTTCCAAAACATTCCGTTCATAGGTCATGATCAGATCCGGAATTAATAAAAATATCCCCAGAGAAGTCGTTTCTATAAAAGCCCTAAAAATAAAGGCGTTTTTTAGAGGATAATTTTCCGGCACCATCGTGATCAATAAAATGATTTTAACGAGTCCTGCGATGGTTCCTATCATAGGCAAATACCCTATTCCATTATAGACGATTTGATATGTTCGGAAATTTGCGTACCCGCCGCCACTTTTTTTTCCAAAAGTCACTTTATCCAAATCAGGCACATTGTTTTTTTCTGTAGAATATTTCTTATCCATCCACTGGTCATAAGTGTGGAATCCAAAGGCATCTTTAAAAGTAAGGGGCATGTTCATCTCCTAATCAGAAAACCCATCAACATAATGCTTTTCATTTAAATATTCTAGTACAGCGAGCGAAGAGTATTGCCCTGAAATAGCCGAGACGCTACAATATAGGCTCTTTTATGGGGCGTTAGCTCAGTTGGTAGAGTGCAACAATGGCATTGTTGAGGTCAACGGTTCGATCCCGTTACGCTCCATAAAGTTCCTATCGCTTACACAGGCAACAGACGCAGGATTCTTCTTTGCATTTGTAATTCATTCCAGTAAACTTCTCGTGAGCCTCTTAAAAAGCCATACAGGTTATCTATGCCTAAGTTCGATTCTGTTGAAATGATGCCGGTAGATCCGATTTTGGGATTAATTGCCGCTTTCAAAGAAGACCCCAGAAAACATAAAGTCAATTTAGGAATTGGTGTCTACCAAGACGCTCAAGGGAACTCACAGGTCCTCCAATGCGTGAGAAAAGCTGAAAAAGCCCTTTTTAACCAACAGCTCGACAAAGATTATCTACCGATTCAGGGCCACCCGGAATTTGTGCATGAGGTTTTAAAGTTGATTTTCGGCGCCGAAAGCCCTGGACTCGAAAAAGACGCTATCTTCGGCGCGCAAACTTTAGGCGGCACCGGTGCTTTACGCATCGGCGGTGAATTCTTAAAACGCACAGGGATCAGCGATACCATTTATTTCTCCAATCCTACCTGGGCCAATCATTCGCCTATTTTCTTAAAATCTGGAATGCAGACGGGCACATACGATTACTACGAACCCGCCAAACATCGGCTCAGTTTTCCGGCTATGCTAAACTCCCTCGAAACCTTGCCCACCGGCAAGACGCTGCTTTTACAGCCCTGCTGCCATAATCCGACAGGATCGGACCCTACTTTTGAGGAATGGAAAAAAATCTCGGAGGTGATGAAAGAACGGCAATTGATTCCCTTTTTTGATTTGGCTTACTTGGGTTTTGCCAGTGGGATGGAGCAAGATGCTAAAGTCATCCGTTATTTTGAGCAAGAAGGCCACGAAATGCTCCTATCCTTTTCCTGTTCAAAGAATTTCGGCCTTTACGGTGAACGTGTAGGGTTTTTAGCTGTGGTTGCCAAAAGCAAAATGGCAGCCGAAAAAGTGGGCAGCCAAGTGCGTCAAGTGATCAGAGGGAACTATTCCACGCCGCCCCTGCACGGACAAAGGATCGTAACGGAAATTTTAAAATCCGCAGAGCTTAACCAACTTTGGCAAGGCGAAGTAGAAGGAATGCGTAGACGCATGGTAGCGATGCGCTCTGCCCTTGCGGAAAAATTAGAAAAGTTTTCCTTTCTGCGCGACCAAAAAGGGATGTTTTCCTTAGCAGGCATAAAACCGGAACAAGTGCAAAAATTACGTCAAGATTGTGCCATATATTTACCGCAAAGCGGACGCATCAATGTAGGCGGGCTCAATGGCAGCAATTTAGATTATATCGTAACCTCTATGCTTGCTGCCACTCATGAGAAAGGGTAAATCTCCGCGCCCCTATCTTTACTTATTGGCAGCCGTCTTGTTTTTGTTCAGCCTGTCAAAAACACATACCGAAGGACTGCAAGGGACGACAGTCGCTGCGCTGGCCCCCTTTTGGAATCAATTAAACAACATCAAACAAGTGATTGCTCCCCCTGGGTTTCAGGAGGAAAATCAACGGCTTGAACTAGAAAATCAGCAGTTAAAAAACGAAATCCGCCGTTTTCAAAAAATTCTCGGCCACGAAATTTTTATAGAAAAACTTGCCGAACAAAACGGTGAAAAACCACCGCACCTGGGGAAAATCAGAGAGCATGAAAGAAAAAAGCTTCTCGTTTTGGAATTGCAATCCTATCCAGCGCAAGTGATTTTCCGCTCCCCCTCCTCATGGGACAGCACCCTTTGGGTACATGCTGGACAGGTGGATAATGAAAAACTGGGCAGGGATGTGGTCGCTAAAAACAGCCCCGTCGTTATCGGCAATGCCGTTGTTGGAGTCGTCGAGTATGTCGGCAAAAAACAAAGCCGTGTCCGCCTGATCACCGACGCTCTTTTGACCCCCTCTGTGCGCGCCGTAAGAAATATCGAGGGGAAGATCTGGCATTTGGGAAAAGGGGAATTAAAGGGCAGCCTCAAAACCGAATGGCGTACAAACAGCAGGTTATTGAAAGGCACAGGGTTTAATTACAATTTTGCCGATGCTGAAGGTCCTGAAAGAGACTTGCGCACCGGAGAGCCTTTAGGGAATAATACCCACCTGCCCCCACTCCCGATTGTTCTTGCGGAAGATCTGCTTATCACCACCGGCATGGATGGTGTATTTCCTGCCGGGCTATTTGTCGCCCAAGTAACAAAAGTCCATAATCTTCAGGAAGGGGATTTCTGCTATGAGTTAGAAGCCTTACCGTGCTGCGGCGGCTTGGATGATTTAACAACAGTCGTAATCCTTCCTCCTTTAGGCTATGATCCAACCGATCAACCCCCTCCCTTAGGCAGATCTTTTTAAAAAATAATTATATAGTTTTTTTTGAAGACCTGTGTTAACAGGGAGATAACAAAGGGGTCTGCCCATGGAACCTGTCAAACACATCCCGGATCTTTTAAAACGTTATAGCCAATTTCCTCAACAGGAGTATGCCTACAACTACTGGAAAGAAGGGGTTTGGACCCATTTTTCTTCCAAGGAAGTGCTCGATTACATTGAATGCATCGCGCTTACTTTGACTTCTTTAGGATTAAAAAAAGGGGATAGAATCGGCATTTGCGGTTTGTCTACCCCTCAATGGGCGATGGCCGATTTTGCGATCGCTTTAGCGGGCGGTGTGACTGTTCCATTCTTTTATAACCTTTCGGCCGAGCATTTCGAATACCAGGTCAAACAGTCTAAGCCACGCTGGATTTTTATCGGCGATGCGCAAGACTTGGCTAAAGTGAAAGCCCTTTCCTCTGAATTTGAAGGCATTTTTGCCTGGGAGGAAAGCGGACAATCTAACGGCCAGCACAGTTTCATGGATTTGGTCGCTAAGGGTGCTAAAATCAAAAAGCAGGAGCCAAAACGGTATCAACAACTGGGAAATGACATCCAACCGAACGATCTTGCCACCATTATCTATACCAGCGGCAGCACAGGCAATCCAAAAGGCGTGGAACTGACACACAAAAACTTAACGGCGATCGTACATTTAGATGATTTTATGCTGCGGCCATCAGACAAGTATTTGAGCATCCTGCCCTTGGCCCATATTTTTGCTAAACAGCTCCATTTCATCATGACGGCATGGGCAGTCCCTGTCTATTGGCTCAACGATCTGACGCAACTTTCCCGCATCACCAACGAGGTCCCTATTACGCGCATGATCTGCGTGCCACGACTCCTTGAAAAAGCCTATGCTAAAATCGTACAGGCCGTAGAGGATGGCTCAGGAATCAAAAAATACTTAGGA
The DNA here is from genome assembly GCA_041738095.1 of Waddlia sp. Taxonomy (GTDB): domain Bacteria; phylum Chlamydiota; class Chlamydiia; order Chlamydiales; family Waddliaceae; genus JTS-AC334. The sequence goes on along the minus strand of JBGSQP010000010.1, from coordinate 22,207 downwards.
AAAAAAGCGATCGAATTGGCGCATAAAGAAGATTACCCCTTAAAAAGCCTTTTCCATCCTCTGTTAGACCGGCTGGTCTATTCAAAATTCAGGAAGAAATTTGGCCCCCATTTCCATTCGATCCTATGCGGCGGGGCACCTTTAAATCCCCATTTACATCGGTTTTTCCTTAATTCCGGCATCTGCGTCCTTCAAGGATGGGGCCTGACGGAAGGCTCAACGATTGCCGTAAACCGTATTCAACATAACAAAATCGGCACGGTCGGCCCTGCGCTTGAAGGCGTCTCATTTAAAATCAGCCCCCATGGGGAACTGCTCGCAGCAGGCCCTACCATTATGCGCGGCTATTATCAAAACCCTGAAGCGACCAAAGCCGCAATTGATGAAGCGGGGTGGCTGCATACCGGTGATGCAGCTCATTTGGATGAAGACGGCCATGTGATCATCGAAGGCCGAATGAATGAAACGTTCAAAACCTCTCAAGGGGAATTTGTGGTGCCTGTACCGATCGAACAAGAACTTAGTCGCTGCCCCTTAATCGATATGGCCATGGTAGTCGGTCAAGGCTTCCCTTATCCGGCCGCCATACTATTCCCTAATTTGCTTGTAATTGAAAAAATGAAAAAAGAATCGGGTCAAGAAAACGTCAGCATGGAAACGTTTTTACAATCAGCTGCGATTACTAAGAAAGTCGACGACTTTATAGACCAACTCAACCAAAAACTTGACCATTGGCAAGAAGTGCGCGCCTGGCGTTTTGCTGCTGAAACTCCTACGATTGAAGGCGGGGAGCTAACACCGACCATGAAGCTGCGCCGCAAAGTCGTTGCCAAAAAATACGCCGATTTAATTTCAGAGATGTACGCCGCGAATGGCATAGTTTCTTAAGGGGCATCCTAGCCCCCTTCATATCCTGATGCAAGATTAATCCCCTTTTGCGTATACTCTTCCTGATTAAATCCTTTGCACTCAGGTAACTATGCGTATTTTTATTCCTAAAGAAAAAAAACTCGGCGAAACACGCATTCCGCTGCTACCCTCCGGAGCCGATAAACTGCAAAAACTAGGGGGCAAAGTAACGGTAGAATCAGGTATTGGCCAGAGTGTTCACATTATGGATGCGGCCTATACTAAAACCGGCGCGCAGGTATCTTCTATCCCTCACGCGGACTTAGTATTGCGCTTAAATCCTCCGACGGTAGAAGAAATCTATCAAATGCAACCGGGCACTGTCCACATCAGCTTTATGAATCCCTTCCAATCCCCGGCCCTGCTTGAGGCATTTAAGGCGCAACGCATCAGCGCCCTCAGCATGGAAATGATCCCCCGCTCCACCATCGCGCAAAAAATGGATGCTTTAAGTTCGCAAGCCAGCTTAGGCGGCTATGTGGCCGTGATGCTGGCCGACCAGTATTCCCACAAGATTTTCCCTATGATGATGACGCCGGCCGGCACGATCCATGCCTCGCGCGTCTTTATCATCGGAGCCGGCGTCGCCGGCTTGCAGGCGATTGCCACAGCCAAGAGACTGGGCGCGCGGGTCGACGCCTTTGATACCCGCCCTGGAGTTGCCGAGCAAGTGCAGTCGCTGGGCGCTAAATTTGTAAAAGTGGACTTAGGGGAAATGTCGCAAACAAAAGACGGCTATGCCAAAGAGCTGACCCCTGCGCAATTATTGAAACAACAAGAAGCAATGGCCGGCATCTGCCAACAATCCGATGTCGTCATCACCACGGCACAAGTCTTTGGCAAAAAGGCGCCGCGCATCATTACCAAAGAGATGATTCAAGGCATGAGACCCGGCAGTGTGCTAGTCGATATGGCCGTAGAATCGGGGGGAAATATCGAAGGATCAGTTCCCAATGAAATTGTAGAGTCCAACGGCGTTAAAATTATCGGTTTTTGCAATCTGCCGGGACGCGTGCCCTTGCATGCCAGCGAGATGTATTCGAACAACTTAGCCAATTTTGTAGAGCATTTCTGGAAAAAAGATCAAAATCTTTTCCATCTCGACCTAGAACACGAAATCATCCAGAAATGCCTCATCACACATCAAGGGGACATCGTACATCCCCTGTTAAAATAAAGGGTTAAAATGGAATCGCTTGGTTTACTGCTTTTTGTGTTTGTATTAGCCTTGGTCACGGGAGCGGAGCTGATCGCCAAAGTGCCTTCGCAGCTGCATACCCCCTTGATGTCAGGATCTAATGCCATTTCCGGCATCACAATCGTCGGCGCAATCATTGCCGCCGGAAGGTGCTGTGATGGCCCTCTAATGATCGTTTTAGGCACCCTAGCCATTATTTTTGCCACCATCAACGTCGTAGGCGGCTACCTGGTCACCGACCGCATGCTGAAAATCTTTAAAAAGAAAACACGAGAATAATCCCCATGAGCGTCTTTTTTGATTTTAGTTACATTATCGCGTCCCTGCTATTCATCGTCGGGCTTAAAATGTTAAGCTCTGCGGAAACGGCCCGTAAAGGGAATTGGATTTCTGCTCTCGGCATGTTGGTGGCCATCGTTACCACCCTGCTTTACAGCGGACTCAATTATCAGTGGATTGCCATCGGCTTAGTCATCGGCACGGCGCTAGGCATTCTCTCAGCACTTCGCGTCAAAATGACTGCCATGCCGGAAATGGTGGCTTTATTTAACGGATTCGGCGGCATTGCCAGCTTACTCGTCGGTTGGGCCGAATTTCAAATGACCGCGGCCCTCGGTCCGGTCACGGCATTTGCCATCTTTTTGACTGTCTTTGTCGGCGGTATCACCTTTACCGGCAGCTTAATTGCGTACTTTAAACTGGCCGAAAAAATGTCGGGCAAGCCCACCTTGTTCAAGGGACAGCAGCTTCTAAATGGATCATTGCTGATTTTATCCTTAGGTCTTGGCCTGTATTTCACCTTTATTGATCCGCAAAATTATGCCGTCTTCCTATCTCTGGTCGGGCTTTCTTTGGTGTTTGGCGTATTGACCGTGATCCCTATTGGCGGCGCCGACATGCCGGTTGTGATTTCTTTGTTGAACAGTTATTCGGGCATCGCGGCCAGCACTGCTGGCTTTATTATTTCCAATACGGTATTGATCGTGGCCGGTTCCCTGGTCGGCGCAAGTGGCATCATCTTAACCCAGATCATGTGCAAAGCCATGAACCGCTCCTTGTTAAACGTCCTATTCAGCGGCTTTGGCGCGGCCGCCACCGGTCAAAAACAACAGGTCCAAGGCCAAACGAACCCGATCTCGGCCCAAGACACCTATTTTCTTTTGGAAGCGGCCCGTTCCGTATTATTCGTCCCAGGTTATGGCATGGCAGTGGCACAAGCCCAGCATATGGTACGTGAGCTGGCCGAACATTTAGAAAACAATGGGGCCGAGGTACAGTACGCCATCCATCCGGTTGCCGGCCGGATGCCAGGCCATATGAACGTCCTTTTGGCCGAAGCCAGCATCCCTTACGAACAAATGGTGGAGCCGAAAGACGTGAATCCCCGCATGCCTTCTGTCGATGTGGTGATGGTGATTGGCGCCAATGACGTGGTGAATCCGGCTGCTAAAGAAGACCCTTCCAGCCCTCTTTTCGGAATGCCGGTCATCGATGTGGAATTGGCTAAAACCTGTATTGTCTTGAAAAGAGGGATGAACCCCGGTTTTGCCGGTATGGAAAATAGCCTGTTCTTCAAGCCCAATACGCGCATGCTCTTTGGAGACGCAAAAGCCAGTGTCTCGGCCCTGGTCAGCGAGTTTAAAAACTAAGATTTTCACCCTTGAGATCGAAGAGCCACCGAGAAGAGGCTCTTCGTTTCAAAAAAACTTCCCGCCTACCGCAAAGTTGCGGAATTCGAAGGCAAAGTTGCCGTAATAGAGATTGAGGCCGCGAGAACCACAACCCCCTACAGCCAATCGCACGCCTTCGACCAACTCTTGACAACGCGTAAAGTTCCCGGGGCACTTGTCACTGCAATGGCGTGATTCATAAAGGCACAAACAGCCCCTTCCAGTAAAAGAGGCACCTGATGCTCTGTCCCGGCTTTCTTAGCGATAAAAGCCTCACCGCTACCTTCCATGATGTCATTACTAAACAACAGCCCATAAGATTTCTCGATAGGCACATCTCCAAACCTCTTAAAAGATATGAATGATCCGTTATCGTTGAATTTGGTTTTGTGTTTGTCAGTGATTTGCACGAGGTCCCTCAGCTTAATTAAGGAGAGCCCTTTAGGCATTAGAAACAAGGCGCATGTCGATGGCTCTTCTTCCTCCGCTATGCGGCTGCGCAGCCTTCTTGCCATCTGACGTATATTTTTGGGAATATAGGGCATTTCTCCCTCCCTCTCGAACTTGTAAATTTCCCCCCATGCTTCCTTGCCAAAGTGAATCCATTCAGGATCCGGCAATCAGGTGTTGCACTTCCAGGCCCATTATCACCAAAGTGATAATCAGTAAGAACACCAGCATCGTTTTTCCGCCCGGAACTTGTCTAGCATTGCCCAGGCCGAGGCGGTAACGTCCTACCCACACCATAAGAATTGGAATCAGCCCATTTAAAATAGCTTCGCCAAAACCGCCGGCTATGCCTAAAGCTTCAATAAAAACACCAGGGTTTAAGGCCGCAAAAAGGGCCGGAGGCAAAAATACTAAGGCGCAAAGCGCCGCACGGTTGCCGCCTTCCCTGCTGACATTTAAGCCGTCGGCAAAAAAATCGACCATCGAAAGGGAAACGCCCAGAAACGAGGTTACTAAAGCAAAAAAACCGAAATAACCGCCCAGACCACTAATGATGGCACTGCCGGTCGCCTCCTGTAGCGAGTGGGTGATGGGAATCCCTTGAGCGGCAGCCCAGGCGATCTCTTCTTGCGACAGCGTTCCTAAAATCATCCATTGCCATAGGGAATACACCACAAAAGGGAGCGCCGTACCTAATAGGATGGCCCATCTCAACTTGGAAACGTTCCGTTTCAAATAAGTAGACATCGAAGGGATAATATTATGGTAGCCATAAGCACTGAACAAAACGGGAGCTGCTACAAGGGATAATCCCCACTTGCTATCAAAAAGGAGGGAAGAGTTGATTTCCGTACTGCCCACAATGATCAATAAAAGATAGGAAAGGATCAAGCTGATCATCAGCAGCCAATTGACCCGGTCCACCACCCGGTGTCCGAAAAAGATCAAACAGCCAAAGAGCAGGGCAAAAAGCAAATACCCTGGAAAACCGGCAATCTCGATGTGAAAATAATAGTGGAACCCCTCAACAAGCAGTGGCGCGCCGCCTGAAACATACGCAATCAATAGGCAATAATAGAGGAAAATAAAGGAGGCGCCGCCAATCCATTTACCTACAGGACCCAAAAATCGGCGGGTCATGGAAAGGATGTTAGCCCCGTCTTCCATCCACAGGGTGGCCTCTAAAAACAACAAACCGGTGGCCATCATAAATAGCCAGCATAGACTATTTACCGCCATGGCCGGAAAAAATCCGGAAGAGCCGGTAACCATCGGCAAGGCCAGCATACCGGCGCCGATGCTGGTACCGGCCACCAATAAAATTCCGCTAACGGTCGATCCGGCACGTTCAACAGAAGGAGATTCAATTTTTTGCATTAAAAGAATTTATCTTATTTTTTATTTTAAATCAATCATAAACTCAACGACTTGCGGATATTATACACACTCATTAGAATGGCCGCAAAAAGAACCTAAAACCCTCGTTTTTGAAAAGGAATCCGCATGCAAAAAATTGCCGAAACACCTGTGTTTATTTTATGCGGAGGGCTGGGCACCCGCCTCAAAGAAGAAACGGAATTCCGCCCCAAACCGATGGTACCCATCGGGAAACACCCGATCTTATGGCATATCATGCACAGCTACCGAAAACACGGGTTCCGGAAATTCATCCTATGCACCGGCTTTAAATCGGAAGTGATCAAATCGTATTTCTTAAACTACAGTTCGATGCACAGCGATTTTACGGTAGATTTGAAAACGAACAGTTTGAGCGTACATTCGATCGATCATGAGGAAGATTGGGAAGTTACGGTTGCCTATACCGGCGAAGAGACCATGACGGGCGGCAGAATTGCCCTGGCGGCAGAGAAATTTCTTGGATCTGCCGAACATGCCGCCGTGACTTACGGAGACGGACTAACCGATGCGCCTCTCAAAGAAGAGTTTATGTTTCACGTCGGACATGGAAAAATCGGCACCGTACTCGGCGTAAATCCCCCTTCCCGCTTCGGCGAGATCTTGCTGGATGGGGATAAAGTCCTTAAATTTGAGGAAAAGCCGGAGTTCAAAGAAAAGTGGATCAATGGCGGCTACTTTTTCTTTAGAAAAGAGTTTTTTAGCAAATACCTGGAAAAAAAGACGTCGTGCATTCTTGAAAGAACTCCCTTGGTCCGTTTGGCCGATGATCATCAGCTTAACATGTTCCGCCACCGCGGCTTCTGGGCCTGCATGGACACGCAACGCGACCGGGACCAACTCAACAAGGAATGGGAAAGTGGAAAAGCACCCTGGATGGCGCCTGCGGCCCTGATCAAGACCACAGAAATGGAGAAAACAAGTGCTGCAAGAACTTCATAAGACATTTCAAGGCAAGCGTGTATTGATTACGGGAAACACCGGTTTCAAAGGCACATGGTTATCGATTTGGTTAACACAACTGGGTGCTGAAGTAATCGGCTACAGTTTGGAGGCGCCCACTTCTCCCAGTCTTTACGCTCTAAGCGGCATGGCACGCCATCTGAAACAGTATACTGCCGATGTTTTGGATTTAGCCCGGCTTAAAAAAGTGATCCAAGAGGAAAAACCGCAGGCGGTGTTTCATTTGGCCGCGCAACCGTTAGTTTTAGACGGATTTTCCCGACCTGTCGAGACTTTTGCGGTCAATGCTTTGGGCACCGTCAATCTATTAGAAGCGTGCCGTGATGCAGAAGGCCTTCAAGCCCTTCTAATCATCACTACCGACAAATGCTATGAAAACAACGAGTGGGTATGGGGCTACCGGGAAAATGACCCTTTAGGGGGAAACGACCCTTATAGCGCTAGCAAGGCCATGGCAGAAATTGCCGCTAAGTCTTATCGAGAATCCTTTTTCAAAGGGAAAGTCCCGATCGCTACAGCCAGAGCCGGCAATGTGATCGGCGGCGGCGATTTCTCCTCCCACCGTCTTATTCCCGATTGCATGCAGTCTTTAATGGAAAATCAACCAATCGAAGTGCGCAATCCCCGCAGCATCCGCCCTTGGCTGCACGTGCTTGATCCTTTACATGGCTATTTGATGCTAGCGCAAAAACTCATGAGCGAAGGGGAGGCTTACGCCGAAAGCTGGAACCTGGGGCCTCTGGAACATGCCGGCATTTCGGTCCAGCAAATGGTGGAAAAGGCCATAGAACTGTGGGGCCATGGGGAGTGGATCGATCAAAGCCGTCCGAACTCAACGCCCGAAATGGGGCTGCTGAAATTAAATTGGGACAAAGCCGCCCACCGTTTAAAATGGCAGCCGCAGTATGATTGGGAACAAGCCATAGCCCAAACCGTCTCCTGGTGCAAAGCGTATCAAGCACAGAAAGAGATGCTGCACGTTTGCAAAGAACACATTAATTTTTTTATGGATACTGCCAATGAAATTTACCCCGCTGCCACTGAACGGTGCTTTTCTCATTGATCTGGAAAAAAGAGGCGATGAGCGCGGTTTTTTCGCGCGCCTTTTTTGCGCCGAAGAATTTAAAAAGCATGGCCTGGAACCGGGTGTGCTGCAAGCCAATAATTCCCTTAGCGTCGACAAAGGCACATTACGGGGACTGCATTATCAGCTGCCGCCTAAAGAGGAAACCAAACTCGTCAGATGCCTCACCGGAGCGCTTTATGATGTGATTGTGGATCTGCGGCCGGAATCCCCAACTTTCGGCACGTCTTATGGCGCCGTACTTTCGGCCGAAAACCGGCGCATGCTGTTTGTGCCCAAAGGATGCGCTCACGGTTTTTTGACGTTGGAACCCCACACTGAAATCCTGTACCTGGTCTCGGAATTTTATTCTCAAGAATACGAACGGGGTATCCGCTGGAACGACCCGACCTTTGCCATTGCCTGGCCGGAAACACCGCGGGTCATTTCGGAACGGGATCGTGCCCATCCGGACTATAAACCGTGTGAGACAGCATGAAAATCTTATTCACCGGCGCCAGTTCCTTTACGGGCTTATGGTTTTCGGAAGAACTGGCCTTAGCAGGGCATGCATTGACCTGCGCTTTTCCACGCCACCGCGCGGAGTATTCCGGTTTGCGTCAAGAGCGTATGGAAAAAACGGTAGCGTTTAGCACGCCTGTTTTTGCCTGCCCCTTTGGCAGCCCGGCTTTTTTGGAACTGGCCCGCAGCACTTCTTGGGATCTTTTATGTCATCACGCCGCCGCTGTCACCGACTACAAAAGCCCTGATTTCGATGTTGCTAAAGCTGTAGCCAATAACACGCATCAACTCAAGGAGGTTTTGCGAGCTCTCAAGGAAAAAGGGTGCCGTAAAATTCTACTGACAGGCAGCGTCTTCGAACAACGGGAAGGGCAGGGAACAGATGATTTGCGCGCCGTTTCCCCTTATGGCCTATCAAAAGGGCTCACCTCAGATATGTTCCACTATTATTGCGGCATCTCTGGATTTCACTTAGGAAAATTCGTCATACCGAATCCGTTCGGCCCCTTTGAAGAGTCACGCTTTACCACTTTTTTAGCTCAATCGTGGCTGGAACATAACACCCCAATGGTCGCCTCGCCCGATTATGTTAGGGATAATATCCATGTATCCCTTTTAGCCAAGGCTTACAGCTTATTTGCCGAAAGTTTATCGGGCACATGCACCTTTCGACCCTGCGGGTATCAGGAAAGCCAGGGCGCTTTCACGCGCCGTTTTTCTGCAGCCATGGAAACAAGATGGGGGATGCCTTGTCCCTTTGAAATCGGCACACAGACCGCTTTCCCTGAACCGCGCATACGCCTTAACACCGATCCCTTGGATATGAAGGCCCTTGCATGGGAAGAAACCCTTGCATGGGACGATCTGGCACATTATTACAGGAGACGCTATGCCCCCTAAACCAACAGTCGGCGTGGCGGTGATTACCCACAACGCCAAACACCATCTTCTCCGCTGCCTGCCTCCCTATTTGAACTCCGATCTAAAACCTAAAGTGCTGGTGGTGAATTCCAGCTCCCAGGACGGCACGGTGGAAGAAGCGCAAAGGTTGGGCGCAGAGACTTTAGTGTTTCCGCGTAAAGAATTTAATCACGGTGCTACGCGGGAGCGCGCCCGCAAAGCTTTGGGCACAGACATTGCCGTCATGGTAACGCCGGATGCCTATGCCTGCGACAACCAGGTTTTAGAACGTTTGATCCAGCCGCTTATAGAGCAGAATGCTTCAGTAGCTTATGCCAGACAAATCGCGCACGACGGCGCCGGCTTTTTTGAGGCCTTTCCGAGAGCGTTTAACTATCCGAAGAAAAGCCATGTGCGCAGCCTTGAAGATGCCGCTCTCTATGGAGCCTACTTATTTTTCTGTTCCAACTCCTGCTGTGCCTGGTCTAACCAAGCTCTGGACACCATCGGCGGCTTCCAGCCGGTCCTTCTGGGCGAAGACACCATAGCCCTCTCAAAATTACTGCGTCAAGGACACAAAGTCGCCTATCAAGCCGATGCGGTTGTTAAACACTCGCATCATTATTCATTGAAGCAAGAATTTCAGCGCCACTTTGACACGGGCATCGCAAGAAAAATTTGCCAGGATCTTCTTGCGGTCGGCGGATCCGATACCAAAAGAGGGCAAGCTTTTGTCAAAGAAATGTTCAAGCACCTGTGGAACAATCAGCCCCATCTTCTACCCTATGGTGTTTTACACATCATGGCAAAATGGACCGGCTATCAGACCGGGCGCTGGAATGTGAATAGCCCCAAATGGCTAAAGGCCAAATTAAGCAGTCAAGATTTTTACTGGAGCAGCCCTTATGTGGATTAATGTATTGTTTGCCGCTTCCTTTTGGATTAATGCACCGGTGGCCAACCTGCAGGCCGAACCGGATACGATGAGCGAGATCGTCTCGCAAGCCATCTACGCAACGCCCATCCTGGTCATCAGTCAAAATCCGGAATGGTCTTATGTAGAGACTCCCGATATATACCGTGGCTGGGTACGGAATCAAACGTTGATCAACCGGCAAAAAGGGTATCCTGAATCGGCGCCAACCTGTCGTGTAAAAAATATCTGGACCCATCTCTGCTGGGTGCCGGACACCACGCCCCACCCACCGGTGCTTACCGTACCTTACGGCACGCGTCTCGAAGTGCTTTCGACTCATGATAGCCGCTGGTTTCAAGCCCGGCTCTTAGATGGCACGTGTGTTTACGGACAGTGCGCCGATTTCGATTTCAGACAAGAGCATTTGACCATGGAAGAAATGCTAACCGAAGCGCACCAATTTATCGGTTTGCCCTACCTTTGGGGAGGCGCTTCAGGATTTGGTTTCGATTGCTCTGGATTTGTACAGACCTTATTCCGTCAAATGGGCATCTATTTGCCGCGGGATGCAAAACAACAAGCGAAATATACGCAAGCGATTCCTTTAGAAAATCTTGAGCGGGGAGATTTACTTTTTTTTGGCAAAAATCCCGAAAAAGTGACGCATGTAGGCCTTTACCTAGGGGAAGGGGCGTTTTTGCATGCGGTGACTACCAATAAAACCGGCCCCCATGTGATACAACTCTCGCAGCTTAAAGACCCTGAATGGGAAAGCCTATATCTCTCAGGTGGCAGGGTAAATCGCAGCTAATGATTCCTAAGAGACAAAAAAGGAAAAATAGAGTAAAAACTTAGCCTGACTGGCCAGGCAAATTTATATGAAATTCTTTTTAGCACCTTTTGTTTTTATTTTTCTTTTTTCCTGCAGTAGACCCTGCTGCGATTACAATGTGGTAGGCCCTGATGAGTTTGTGACCGATTCTTACTGCATTCGTCAAGGCAAGCTGGCAATTTTGGAAATGACCGGCGTCGATACGGGCTGTCTTCCCCCTGACGCCATGCAAGAGTATCAAGACACCATTTCAGAAGATGATATTCTCAATATCGCCTTATACCACCCCACGCGTCGGGAACTTTGCGAAGCTTTCGAATACATCAACGCTACCGTGGGGGGATTCCGCGTCGTTAATGGCAGGGTGGACTTGCCCGACATTGACCCGATCTGCGTGGCCGGTCTGACATTATTAGAGGCCCGTAATGTACTCCAGCAAGAGATTCAGAAAAATTATCATGACGCCGAGATTTTCATCACCTACAAAGACCGTCTGCAGCGCAAAGTAGAATTGGCCGGCAATGTCATGCTTTCAGTAATTCCGGTGGATGGGAAAATCCGCCTCTATGAGACCTTGTCCAAAGCCAAACCTAACCCGAACGCCAATCTGTTCATGAGCTACGTCGTACGGGATGGCAGGCAGCTGCCTTTAGACATGCATAAATTGATGAATGAAGGGGACATGAGCCAAAACATCGTGATGCGCGGCGGCGACAAGATTTTTATCGCCAATCCAAGCGATGCCGTCATTATGGTAATGGGGGAAGTGAACTATCCTTGCGCAGTGGAAGTGCCTTACGGCTTCATCTCGTTGCCGGAAGCCATCGTACGCGCCGGCGGAATCCCCTTTACGGGTGACAGATGCCGCATTCAGATCATCAGAGGGGATTTGGCCTGCCCGAAGATTTATGTCATTTCTTGGAACCACATCGTCAATCTTCCCAACCGCAGCATGCTGCTGATGCCGGGGGATACGGTGTATGTTTCACCAAAACCGATCACCGAGTGGAACCGCTTTATTAGCCAGCTAACACCTTCCATTTACGGCACCTCTGACATGTATGGAATGTACCGCCTTTTTTTTGACTAGGGAGTAATAATGGGTAACCAAACGACAGAAGCGCAAGATTTTTTAATCACTCTAAATGATTGCCTGAACCTCTTTAAAAAAGGGGCGTGGAAAATCGCCATCGGCGGCGCCGGATGTTCAGCGCTTCTGGGATTCTACGCGATTACGAAACCGATTCAATATGAAGCCGAAGCTACTTTTAAAGAGAAAGGCAGCAGTCAAGGATCTGTCGGCGGCAATCCCTTGGCAACCGTTCTCATAAGCAGCCTTTCCGGGGGCTCCAAAAGTGAAGCCCGCACCATCATGCGTTCCCGTACATTTATGGAACAAGTGGTACGCATGTTAGGCCTAAACGGCACCATTTCCCAAGAGGAAGGGGGGTTCCCTTTTTTCCGTACGATCGCCGATAATTTGCGCGTTGAATACTCATACGCAGCTAAGCGTGCGGAATTCCCTTTAGTCGATGCGCAAAAACCACTTAAAGCCGAAGGCATTTATTTTCCGGGCCTACTTCCTATTTCTTTAAAACTCATCTTCCAGGATGAAGAGAATTTTGACGTTTACAACGTAAAAAAAGAGCTCTTGGGGAAGGGGAAACTGGGACAGCCTTATCACACGCAAGATTTCGGCTTTATTTTAAAACGTCAGCAGCCTACACCACTTGCCAAACAAACATTTTACTTAAACCTCAATCCTTTAGCGGATACAGCAAAAGCACTGGCCGCTGCGGTCGAAATCGAACCGCATAAAGATGACCCCACACTGTTAAAGCTAAAATACCGCCACGGCAATCGCCTGCAAGCCAGCCTGTTATTAAACCAGATCATGGAAAGCTATCAGGGCCATTTGCGTGATGAACAGCAACGCATTTCCTCCGAACAGATCGCCTATCTCTATAGCCGCGAGGAAGAAATGGGGGAAACCTTAAGAGAGATGCTACAAAGTTACGCCAAGAAAATCAGTACCGAGGTGTCCCTTTTAGGATATCCCGACTCGGAAAAAGGGATGGCATTTCTTACGGCACAATTACAACAGTACAAAAGAAGAAAATTAGAGATCGACTTAGAACTGAGTATGCGCCAACGCTACGAAGAAAAAGGAATGGCGCAAACCTTGCAATTTATGGGAGACGCCATTCCCCACGCACTCCATGAACTGTTGACTGCCATCCGTGAGTTAAAGCAGCAAAGCGACTCGATCGAACTAGCCCTACGTAACTCATCCGGAAAAAATTTGACCGAGTGGCACATAACCTTTAATGATCAGGTCAAAGAACTGGAAGACATCCGCCTTTCAGCGGAAGAGACGCAAAAAATCTTAGAAGATTTAAATCATTCTATCACGCCCTCTTCAGAGATCGCTCTTTTGGATCATCCCAAATTCATGGTGCGCGACTGGCATGACCAACTGCGCGCCAGCGAAAAGAGTATCATCGAGGCGCCTCTAGAGGAAAAAGAGCACAAAAGACAGCTACGCGACCAATTTAAAGCTCAATACGCTTCCTATTTGAACAATCTTTCCCACTTTCTAGAAGTAAATGAAAAAACAGTTCAGGAACGCCTCTCCCATCAACAAGCACCGCAGTTTGAATTTCAAGGGCTAGACTTAAGCTCTTCCAAATCGCTCTACATGGAGTATAGCCGTCACCTTAGCAACCTTGAAGCGCAAATCCTGCAGATTCAATTCTTGATCGACCAAATCCAGGATCCTGATTTCGAGGTGTGTTCTCTCAGCACCGTTTTAGACGATCCCGTTACGCGCGCGCTGGTAAATAAAGCCAGTGAAAATGTCTTGGCCATCCAAGATGATTCCAACCGCGGTCCCAAAGAGAAAGAACGGCTAAAAAAAGAGCTGTTGACCCAAAAAAAATTCCTTGACCTGCACTTGCGCCAGTCGCTGCAGTTATTGCAATTAAGAGAAAATTTATTAAAAGACAAAATCCAGACACTGAATAACGCCACCCTTGAACTGATCCACCAACAAGTATCCATCCTGGAAAATCAGCTTAAAGAGGGCATCGACGCGCACACCGAAAAGCTTGATCAAGAAAAAGAACTGATCGTCCAGCAAGAAAACATCCTCAGACAAGAGATGGCCAAGCTCCCCCAAAAATGGGCCAATGAGAAACTGATCGATCATCAAGTGAAAATGAATACGGCCATGGTCGAGGAAATGACCAAGCTCGTGGAATCGAAGAATATCGCCAGCAACTTAGAGATGGTGCAATCGGCGCCCCTCGATACGGCTTTGCCGCCCCTTAAACCTATACGGCCTAAAATCCTGCTATTCAGCTTTATCGGCGGCGTGCTGGGCGTTTTTCTTAGCATGGGTGCTCTTTTGGCACAAGCGCTGACGCGCGGCATCCCGGCTTCCAAAGAGAATTTGGAGTTAGCCGGGCTCTATGTAGCCGGCACCGTCACGCCTTTACCGGAACATAATTTAAGTACGTGGAGACGCTTGTTTGCGCATTTAGGCACTACCCCTAAAGGACAAACCCTGGCTCTTGTCGCAGGTGATCAGCCCGACCATTCCCGCGAACTGGCCGCCCTGCTTTCTAAAAAAGGGGACAAAGTCGCCATCGTCGATTTGCGCTTTCAGGAGCGCCCGGCCAAGGACCAACTGCCGGCCTTGCTGCAAGTCTTGGACGGCGAAGCGGAAAACCCTAAGATGCAGCAGGAAACGTTTTGCCTACGGATTGCCTCCGGCGGCATCACCCCCCACGCGGCCGAATACATCCAGTCCAAGAAGCTGCGCACTTTATTAAATACCTTAGCGAAAGAGTATGACTGGGTCATCGGCATCTCAAAGGCTTCGGCCCTCTCTCCCGAAGCGGAAAGCTTATTGCAGCTTTTTGACCACTCGGTACTCTTCATCAGGAATGAAACCTTAGATACGCTACAACCGCTTATCCACTTATCCAAAGCTTTGCCGGACCAAAAAAGCGTATCGTATGTTTTAGTGAGTTAAAGTAAAAAGCCGTCGGAAGCAAAGCTTCCGACGGCTTTAAGAAAAGAGACTAGAATCTAAAGCCGAGGCCGGCAAATAAACCTTGATAACAGATCATTCGATCATTCCAAGAGGAGGAATGGGAAATGGTGCTGGCGGGCTCGCTCAAGCCTCCTTCACCGAATTCACTAACACCGCTGCCACTGAATCGGCGCGGATTGGGCATGTTAAACCAGCCGGTAAACTCATAACCGACACGGGCCGAAAAACCGATGCCGCACAATTCTGCCTCATACGCAATGCCTGCAGCTAAATGATAACCGGGCACAAAATGCCAGCAGTCAGGATCAAAGGACTTCACCCTGGACACTGATCCGGTACCATCAAAAGTTGTCAGAGATTGGCTATTGCGGTTATCTGCCTTGCCGGCCAGAATCGTACCGTCTCCATGGGCAAAAAATTGCAAGCAGTTGCAAACGGTAAACTCATACTCCGAACCGACTTTAAGTCCAACACCCCAAAAACTAGAATCCCATTTCAAATCTGCGATAATGCCAAATTCACTCTCCGGATTCGAAAATTCCGCCTTTAAATATTGCTCGGTATAAATACCGGCGACTCCAAAAAACGGCGCAATTTGGTGAGATTGACCGCATTCAAAGGAATAGGTCATCAAAGCATCGTATTCCTGATATAGATTGCGCCAGCGTGCGCTTACATCGGAAAATTGCTCATTATTTGAAGCTAAACTAGGGTGAAACAGCGGGCTGATAATGAAAGCATCTTGCTCGCTAATATTTTTGTGTTGATTAAAATCGATGTAAAGGCCGGAGATTCGAATTCCCCAATCGCAACCGACCGGAAAGGCGATATATCCGCGGATCCCCGATTCCCAATCGGGACAAAACGATTTATAATTGATCTTATTCAGCACTTCAAAAGGAACATCAAACTCTTCTTCGACGGTAACCGTGGCGGCAAAATCGAGATCATCAATGAAGGGCTTCCAGTATAGATAATCGACGCCGATTTCTAATCCGCCCAAACAGTTGCTGCAGTCCCAATCACAGGGATTACAGCCATTGTTTTCGTAAATCGGGCGGGGTGCGCAGGCGCAGGGGTTGCAGGCGCAGCTTTGCGCATTTAATAAGCCCGGCAAGAGCGCGGCAAACGCGGCCAAACTTGTTAACGATCTAAAAAAATTCATCGAAATTTCTCCTATAAGTACAAATTGATTAATGGGATATAACAGCTTTAAGGAGAAATGAAAAGTAAAAATTTAATAGAGAATCCGCGTACGGATTGAGCCCTCCAGCCGGCGCAGAGTATCGGTCAGCTTTTGGGAAATTTTTCGTTCAATATCCAAAACCACATAACCGATCTCTTGATTAGTCAGCAAATATTGACTGTGGACGTTGATGTTTTCATCGGCAACTGCTTTGTTAATTTTTTGCAGCATCCCGGGAATATTGCGATGCACATTGAGAATGCGATGCATGTCTTTATGAATGGGTAAGCTTAAAGCTGGGAAATTGACAGCCCCTTCCGTGCTGCCGCCATCGCTATAGGAAATTAATTTACGGGTCACTTCAATCCCGATGTTATGCTGCGCTTCCAAGGTCGATCCGCCGATGTGCGGCGTTAAAATCAGACGGGGATCCCCTTTTAACAAATTTTCAAAAGGCACGGCGCCGCTTTCAGGTTCTTGCGGAAAAACATCCAATGCCGCATTTTTGATCGTTCCGTTGTCCAAGTAAACTTTTAAGACTTCCAAATCCACCACGCCGCCACGGCTGGCATTGATCAAGCAGGCTCCTTTTTTCATTTTCGAAAAGCGCTCAGCATTCATCATGCCGCAGGTCTGTTGCGTATCAGGCACATGCAAGGTCACGACATCCGCAATTGCCAACACTTCTTCTAAAGATCCAAGCGGCACCGCATTGCCCAAAGGCAGCTTACTGACGATGTCATAATACACAACGCGCATGCCCATCGCTTCTGCCAAAATAGAGACTTGCGTGCCGATATGCCCATAGCCCACGATGCCGATGATTTTGCCGCGAATTTCATGGCTGCCTTCCGCCGATTTCAGCCATTTACCCAGATGCAAAGCGCTATTTTTAGCGAAGATATCACGCATCTGCATGATCGTTAGGCCGATCACCAGTTCAGCCACCGAGCGGGTGTTGGCATGCGGGGCATTGAAGACCGGAATGCCCTGCAAAGCCGCTGCCGACAAAGCAATTTGATCGGTACCAATACAATAAGTTCCGACAGCAAAAAGTTTTGGAGCTTGTGCCAGAACTTCCGCTGTCACCTGCGTGCGAGAACGGACCCCTAGGATATAAGTGCCTTGCAATTTATCGATCAGCGCAGCTTCCGGCAACGCTTTAGACAGAGACTCAATGTTTTTATAACCTTGTTCTCTGAAAGTTTTTTCAGCACTCGGATCGACGCCTTCCAACAATAGGATCCGTATTTTATCCTTTTCTAAAGAGAGCATATGAGTTCCTTCTCCAAAATGTTTTTTAGCTGAGCGGTATTGGCAGCTTTATCTATGCCCGTTTTGAGCAATTCGGGACATTGGTAATGTTCCGTATAGAGAATAAAATGATCGACGACGCCTTCTTCAAATAACTTGTAATCGGACATGGCATCTCCCACCGCAATCCGCGGACGCTGCCAAGTCAAGGCCTTCTCCCGTAGTCCCTCAACTTTTGAGCGGCTTAAGGGATCATTAGGATCAATCCCTTTAAACGCACCACCTTCGTTCCAAAGCAGGCTAACGCCTAAAATGTGCGCGGTAGGAATCCCTAAGAACTTGCCGACCGGCAGCAAAGATTCCCGTATGCCGCCGCTGACAAGCCACACGTCCACACCGCCAGTCTGCAGGGCATTGATTAATTCTTTCATCCCAGAGGTCACAGCGTCCAAAGCATTTGTGCCGGCATGGAGAACATCCTCTTTCGAAGGCGCGGCTAAAAGCAATCGCTTAGAAAGAGAGATCTGGAACGGAATCTGCCCTCTTAGGCCCTCTTCGGTAATTGCGCGCACTTTCTGCTGTAAATCGGGTTGCAGCGCAAGCTTACCCAGCAGAAGACGCTCCAGGCTTTCATGCTTTATCAGTGTGGAATCAAAATCAAAAACAACGGTACCCATAGTGGCACACTACCCAAATTTTCCTATTTATAGATCGTAGAAGGCAAATAAACCGGCGCAACTTCTCTGAGTTCGTTGACGTCTCGGCGACAAGAACGGGAACTAATTTTTCTAGTTCTAGGGACTCCGATTCTACCCCTGAACACAATAGATTCATAATCTATCCCATAGATGGCTTTAATGGCTTTAACGGCTGCAGGCATCCGCTTTAGCAAGCTTTCATTTTGGGAGAAAAATTTATCAGCGGTAAACTGCTGACAAAAGATAGAGGGGGCATGGTCAGGCTGCAGCGCCAGGCCTAAAGCTTCTGCGGTCAACCAAAAGCGTTGGATCGCTTGTCCATTTTCAACCCCTTCTTCCACCGTGAGGTCCTTGATTTTTTGCTTAGGGTGAATCAAAGTAAACCATGCACCGCAACGAATACCCGGTAAGAAACTCAATTCAAAAGCTGCAGCAATATGGGCCTTTAGGTAACGATTCCCCTGTTGAGTGGCCTGCCATGAGCGTAACGATCTTTTTAACATCAGGGCACTGAAGGCATTCAAGCCCGTAGCGCCTTGCGGAATGCCTACTTTTACAAAGTCTTTATCTACAGCGATAAGATCTTTAATATTTTCGTAGCATTCCTTCGATAAAAAACGAATTTTTGCAATTTTAAAAGAAAGACGGGCCTGTTTGAAAGTATCTATCCAGTTATCATGCCAAACAACCTGAAAAACACCCTCGACGCTTTTTTTTAATTGCTCTTTCTGTTCATCGGTTAGACGTAAAAGGCGGTAGGAGCGACGATTCACCATCCTGGCTTCCAGATAATAAGAGAGAGGGTCCGCTTCAATGGTGGCGTCTTCTTCAATGGACAGATGGAAAGTCAAATCCGTTTCCCCCTTATCTTCCAATTCCCAACTCAGACGGCAGTGGTGCCTTGTAGCGGCAAGACGCATACTTTCCAATAAAATCCCGGCATGCAAGGCATTATGATTATAGAAGGAGTTGAAAATAGAATTTTTCGGATCGCTAATAGAAAGAACGGATTCCGTAGGGCTGATGATTTTAAACGACCACGGCTGCGTGTTGTCTCCACTGGGAGCCCAACGAGCTGCCAAAAGGATTTTGTCCCAAAGCGTATCTTCATGCTGATCCGAAAATGATTCCATTCTTTTGCTAAAGCGACCAAACGCGTATTTAGCCAAGGCGTAACGCAACTTCATGAGCGGGTTTTTGTGGCCCCACGGCATCCAGCCTTTGATGTGCTTGTTCAGATAGGCATCGAATTGGTGGTAGTGAGGAAGAGCGTAGACTCTACCTCTTTTTAGCAAGATTTTTAAAGTTTCAATGCCTGCCACTCCTGCAGATAATTGGCAGCCGCTCGCAGAAGAAGAGACCCGCTGCTGCCTGAAATCTAATCGGGAAAAATCTTGAAAATAGGAAAACGAAAGGGGGCGCGGGCAGACCCCGCACAAGAATTTAAGGACTTTATCCTCATCTTTTAACCCTTCAAGGCCGTAAAATTCGGCAAAACTCATTTTGCCGGGCATGCTGATTTGGTACACTGTGCCCAAGCCTACCGGTCCCGCTGTAATCGCAGGGATCCCTTTTTTATAAGCGTGTTCAAAAAGCATCATGCGCGCTTCGGGCGCAAACACATCGATGCCATCGATATAAAGATCGACACCTTCTAAAAATTCCCCAATGTTTGCTTCATTGACTCCTTCGGGAAAAACTTTGATTTCGAGAGCACTATTGATATCAAGGGCTCTGTTTTTCATGACTTCCGTTTTTTCCTGTCCTAAAGAGGAGAGGCAGGCGCCTTCTTGCCGATTGAAATTCTCAATACCGAACCGATCGAAATCCGCAATGTGAAAACGTCCGATGCCCATGCGCGTCAATGTCAGGAGGTGAGCGCCTCCTACTCCTCCTAAACCCGCGATGGCTATGGTTTTATTACGCAACACTTGCTGCTCAAAATGGGAGACCAAACCAAGATTTCTGCAAAATGCTTGGTTAAAGTCGAACGAAGCCATCCTTGAACTCCTTAATTAAACCTTCACCTTGAAGAGAATAATTTTTTTTGACCAGCATCTTTTAATGTTGCTTACGCTGCCTTAAAATATTCTATCAACTCCGGTGTCCAAACCTCCAAAGGCTTGTTGTTTTCAGGAAAATGAATGTTGTGATCTTTCTGATGAAACAAAAAATGGTGCATGTTTTTGTGTGCAGGCTTGTTTTTGTACACCTTAAGGTAATTTTCTTTAAAATTTTTCAAGTCTAAGCGCATCGCAATCGATCGTTCGTTAACCACATGAGGATTTTCTCTTTCTTCACCGATCTCCTGAAATAAAAAAATATTTTTATAAAGCCAGTACCTTCTGGGGTTCGTCACCATGACAAGGTTGTCCAAACCGATATGAAAAGCACTGTACAAAAACATAAGCTTCACAACGTGATAAAAGATATTATGATTATAGTTTCGAAACGTAGGATCGGTGGCCAACCCACCGATCTCTGCAAAGCTCTCGTTTTTTAACCGAATCTGATCGGTTTTATCCTTAAACATGACATCTAATGGGACACCATGAGTAGAATCTTTCACGATACTTAATGTTGAGACGACCCTTTCCTCTTTTTTACATATAAACGTTGTCGTATTCGGTAAAAAAATGGCGTGATGAACCCGCATTTTTCTTTTATTCGGCAGGATGTGTCCACCACCCAGATAGACTTCATAGAGTAAGCGATAGGCGGCTTCCAACTCTTCTTTAGTCTCGGCAACCTTAAATGTACAATTTCTCAACGCATTGCTTTGAAGGGTAATGCGGCTGCGTGAAAGAGGACCGCTTATAATAAGGGGCAAGTAATTCAAATATTTATAAATGTCAAACATAGCACGCTCCATAATTGACAAAACTCAAAAATTATAATTTTAATTATAACAATAAAAACAATATATCTCATAAATTTATTTCAGATAATCGATTATTCTTCAAATAAAAATATTTTTAATTTTATGCTAAAAAAGCAGAACTATGAGTAAAGAGATATCTTTATGAAAAAGTGTTTCTAAAACTAATTTTGCTATTACAGAATTTTGTACAACCGCCGATTTCATCAGAAAAATTGTCGAAGATTGTCTCGCCTTCGGATATACTGAAATGAATTCATTTCAGTATATCTACCTGACAAGAATGTCTTTCCGATCCATTGGCTGGAAAACGGATCATGTTTTTTTCATAGAATAGTTAACAGATAGAAAACAGGGAAAGATCTGATCTTTCCCTGTTTTAAGAATTAGTTTATAAGGCTTGGATAGTCCAATCCTGTAAAATCTCCGGCGCTCAAGTTGATGCGACGGATCGCAACATTGCTACGCTCAACTTCAACTGTGGGCTCGACATCTGAATCAAGAGGATCCACATCGTTTGCAATCCCTTGCAGTCTTTCGTTAAAAATTCCGTAGGTGTATTTGTCCTTATGTTTATGGAAGAATCTGAACTTAAACATTGTTCTGTCGTATTCTCCTGGTACAAATGAACCGATGTCAGGGCTATTGTCATCCCATAGGCTGATTTCCAAGGCGTTTGGTGAATCTAGAGCTTCGCTTTCGCTCTCATAATCTACGGCAAAGTTGAAGAAATCAAAGACGACCGCTTTCACTAAACCTTTCTCATCGCATCTCCATACACCAAATGAAGGAGTCAGCTGAAAGCCACTGGAATTCTGTAAAGAATAGCTATTGGATTGATAGGTGATTAAGGTGTTGTCCGAGTTAAAAATAAATAAGCGGGCTCTAATATCATCTGTCTCAGAATCAATACTAAAAGTCTCGTAAGGTTCACTTAACCAGGCTCCTACTACCGCTCTTTCACAGCATTTGTGGTCTGCATGCAAAAATCCGGTCAGTGTAAAGGCTGTCAGTGCAGCAAGAGCGAAAATTTTCAACGTCATAATAACTCCGTAAATTATATTGTTCTAAAAGTAGAGCAAACGAATAGCTTTCTCACTACTAGAAGAAAAAGCATCATGATAAAAATATCAATATATTTTTTTATGAAAAAATTGGTAGTCCTAAACAGGTAGTGATTTCAAATTTTTGTTGTAATCGCAGATAAACATTTTAATTGCACCTATATGATTTTCCATTTTCTTTGAAAATGACAATGCTTTTCTGACTAATCTTGAGCATCGCTGTCGGATTGT
>JBGSQP010000030.1:0-199190 GCA_041738095.1 Waddlia sp. | reverse complement strand
TTACACTGAACCTTTTGAAGGCAGATAAAAAAACCAAGGCAGGGATCAAAAATAAGCGGTCAAAGGCTGGGTGGGATAAAAATTATATGCTTAATATTTTAGGCGTGGAGGGTTAAGAAAATTCTTCATGCAATTTCCCTGTAAAGACCGTAGGACGTCGGAATACTCTTCATCTATTAATGTAAATAAAAAGTTGCAGTTAAAATGTTTGGTAAATAAATCAGTTATGTTTTTATATGTTTTTTTGTTGCAAACAGGGTTTGAAAGTATCACTTTTGTATTTTTGCAAGAAATGTAAGAAATATAGCCGTAATCTTTAACAAGAAAATACTCTAATCCTTCTTGTAATGTGGAATAAGAAAGCGCTTCTTTTCCGAATTTTTTCAAATAGGGATAGAGTATTTCCAGCTTATCTTCTTGACTTCCGAATGGATTTTTTTGATTTTCGTACACAATTACATTCATATTAGATACTCCTGTAGCACTAAAAATTATATTATATTTTTTTGATTTTTTTTTCAAACATAGCAGAGGTAAAAAATTAGTTTTGCTGTTGATTTTTAATGACTTAGGATTTTATTGTTTGATTAGATCATAAAATCTTCCCCTTGCCAAATCCCTTCCTGAGGGACATGCACAAGAGGCGTTTTTTCAGGCGCAAATTTTTGCAACCGTTCCAGATTTTCTAACCGCTGTAGCACGGAGGTCATCGAAGCACCGATGGCATCCGGATACTGATCGTTGGAGGGATCGGCCTGTTTGCTGCGTTTTATGATTTGTCCCGGTACGCCAACGACTATGGAATCTGCCGGAGTGGATTTAAGTACGACTGAATTGGCTCCTATGCGGCATCCCTTTCCGATCGTTATGGGGCCGAGAACTTTAGCTCCTGCACCAATTAGCACATGATCTTCAATTGTCGGATGTCTTTTGACCGATTCAAAGCTGGTGCCTCCCAGTGTCACCCCTTGATAAATGGTGACGTTATTCCCAATTTCTGTCGTTTCGCCAATCACAACACCCATGCCATGATCGATAAAACAGCCGTTACCTATTTTTGCTCCGGGATGAATGTCAATTCCGGTAAGAAAACGATTCAACGTAGAGAGGAAACGCGCAAAGGTTTTTATTTGATGACTCCATAGCCAATGTGTCATACGGTGCATCCAAAGGGCATGAAGGCCGGGATATGTGAGAAGGATTTCCAAAGTGTTCCGGGCAGCCGGGTCCCGTTCAAAAACCGTGCGGATGTCATTTCTCATTCTTGCGAGCATGTTACTCTACTAGGTCCGCATAGAGGGCTGTGCTCAGATAGCGCTCACCGAAAGAGGGGATGATCACTACGATTAATTTTCCTGAATTTTCTTCCCTTTGGGCTTCCTGTAAAGCAGCCCAAACAGCCGCACCGGAGGAAATCCCTACCAAAAGACCCTCTTGAGATGCCATGTCTCGGGCTGTTTGAAACGCTTGAGCATTAGAAACACGGATGATTTCATCATAAATTTTGGTATTCAGGATTTTTGGTATAAATCCTGCGCCGATCCCTTGAAGGGGATGCGGCCCTTTTTGACCTCCGGAAAGTACGGGGGAGGCTTCCGGCTCAACGGCGACAATTTTAACTGAGGGTTTTCGTTCTTTTAAGACTTCGCCGACCCCGGTGATTGTCCCGCCTGTGCCAATGCCGGAGACCACAATATCGACCTTACCATCGGTGTCCCGCCAAATTTCTTCTGCCGTTGTTTTTCGATGAATTTCAGGATTGGCAGGGTTATCGAATTGCTGAGGCATGAAATATCTGGAATCACTTGCGGCAATTTCTTCTGCTTTTTTTATGGCGCCTGCCATTCCCTCACTGCCCGGTGTAAGAACTAATTCGGCTCCGAAAGCTTTCAAGATCATGCGCCGCTCTTTGCTCATGGTTTCTGGCATGGTCAACACGCATTTATACCCTCTGGCGGCAGCAAAACAAGCCAAAGCAATACCGGTATTGCCACTTGTGGGTTCGATCAGTATGGTCTCACTGTTGAGCAGGCCGGCATTTTCTGCCGCATCGATCATCGAAACGCCGATCCGGTCTTTGACGCTATGCGTCGGATTGTAGTATTCCAGCTTAGCTACGACTTGAGCCCGACAATGAGATGTGAGGCGATTAATTCTAACTAACGGGGTGTTTCCCACCAGCGCGGTGACATCTTTGGCAATATTCATATATTTCCTCGAAACAGAAAATATAGTACTTAAGTTTTAATTGATAAATCATATTTTCGGCAGCCCCCATAATTTTTGAATCATCTCTTCTGAAAGATTGGCGTGTCCTAAGGCTGAACTGTGAATAATCCGTACATGTTCTTTATCTTTCAACTGGGCGTTTTCAGCCATGCGGTACCTTCGGGGAAGCACGGGATCTTGGTCATGGCATAGAATAAAAATATGTACCTTTCTTGCAGTTAGTTGGATAAGGGGTGTAAGCGCATCGAATCCGTGTTCAGATGGGGAAGAGTCATGATGATACAAGCTTAAACGTGAAAAGTGTGCAGGATGTTTTTGCAAATATGCTTCCATTGAAGCCGCTGCAATGCCGCCGCCTAGAGAGCTGCCCCATACTTTGACTTCTCGATACTCTTCCAGTGCTTTTTCAAGCAAAAGAATCCCGTCTTGGATGAGTGTTTCCAGGGAAGGAGCCATTTTGTTGTCTTCAAGACTTAATCCGCAACCCCGGTAATCATACATCATTAACGGACATTTTTCCTGTTTCAGAATCTGAAAGGGAGGAGAGACCCCTCTTTGCGACCCTTCTAAAATAAATTCCGCAACGGTGCAACGGCTTGGACTATGATACAATATGCATGTTGTATTTGTTTTTGCCCCGACCATGAGATTGAGGCTGATGATTTCAATGTTTTTTCTGGAAGAACGTGTAAGAAGCCAGTTGCTTAACTTTTGTGCGGCTTTACCTAGGATAACTTCACATTCTTTACTGGAAGGGCCTGTAAAAGCCGCGGGAAGTAAAGCCATATTTGCAATTTTTTCCCATGTGAGATCTCCGCTTAATTGGGACACTGCGTTAAGTTGACTAAAATACTCTAAAATGTTCGTTGTAGACATCTTAGTGATAGCTGATGACATCAAAATACCCCTGGAAAATGAAGGTACTAGTATATTTGTCTCCGGGATATTCTCCAAATCCAACTTGACACCTCTTCTTGTTTTCTGTTAATAAGCTATCCAATTATTATGACAACAAAACAAGAATCATCTATTAGTGCGTTTGGAATGGCACGGGCCACAATTGAGGGGGCTCCTCTTTTGCCTGAGGAACTCAAGAAGACCGATGCTTATTGGCGGGCCTGCAATTATTTGATTCTCGGCATGCTGTACCTTAAAGACAACCCGTTGTTAAAACGGCCTTTGAAACACGAGGATATAAAAAACCGTTTGCTGGGCCATTGGGGGTCTAGTCCGGGATTGTCATTTATCTATACGCATCTTAACCGTGTCATTAAAAAATTTTCTCTCGATATGATTTATCTGGCCGGTCCGGGACATGGCGCTCCGGGTGTGTTGGCGCCCGTTTATTTGGAAGGCTCCTACTCTGAAATTTATCCTGCAATTAGTGAAGATGAAGAAGGCTTGAAAGCTTTCTTTAAACAGTTTTCTTTTCCGGGAGGGATCGGCAGCCACTGTACCCCCGAAACGCCCGGTTCGATTCATGAAGGAGGAGAGCTAGGTTACGTCTTATCCCATGCCTGCGGCGCGGCATTCGATAATCCCGAGTTGATCGTTGCGGCAGTGGTAGGTGATGGAGAGGCGGAAACGGGTCCTTTGGCTACTTCTTGGAATATCAATAAATTTTTAAATCCTGTGCGTGACGGCGCTGTCCTGCCCATCCTGCATTTGAACGGCTATAAGATAAATAATCCGACGTTGCTAGCCCGTATCCCTCAAGAGGAACTCACGAACTTGTTTAAAGGGTATGGGTGGAATCCCTATTTTGTAGAAGGCTCCGATCCGGAATCGATGCATCAAGCGATGGCAGCAACCGTTGAACAATGCGTGACCGATATCCGCCATTTTCAACAAATAGCAAGGCAAACTTCTGCCTATCGCCCCCTTTGGCCGATGATCATTTTGAGAAGCCCCAAGGGCTGGACGGCGCCTCGCGAAGTGGATGGTCACTATATAGAAGGGTATTGGAGGGCGCACCAAATCCCCTTAAACAAAGTGAAGAAAAATCCCGAGCATCTGGAAATACTGGAAAAGTGGATGAGAAGCTATCGTCCTGAAGAGTTGTTCGATGCTAAAGGGGAATTGATTGAGGAACTGAAGGAAATGTCTCCTCAAGGGCGCTTTCGTATGGGGTCTAATCCTCATGCCAATGGTGGGATATTAAAAAGAAGTCTGAAATTGCCCGATTTTAAACGCTACGCGGTGAAGGTGCCGGTCCCTGCTAAAGACGAAGCGGAAAATACAGTCCCTTTGGGGGCTTTCTTGCGCGATATTATGGAGCTTAACGGGAATAACTTCCGCGTTTTCGGGCCTGATGAAAACACCTCGAATAAACTGCATGCTCTTTACGAAGTCAGTAAAAAATTTTGGATTGAAGAGTATTTTGTAGAAGATTTGGATGGGGGCGAGCTGGCGCCAGATGGACGCGTGATAGAAATGCTAAGCGAGCATACGTTAGAAGGAATGCTCGAAGGGTATCTTTTGACAGGCAGGCATGGGCTGATGTCTTCTTACGAAGCGTTTATCCATGTCATTGATTCCATGTTTAACCAGCACGCAAAATGGCTGGCGATATGCAATGAGATCCCTTGGCGTGCTAACATCGCGTCGTTGAATCTCTTGATCACCTCCACCGTTTGGCGGCAAGATCATAACGGGTTTACCCATCAAGATCCGGGATTTCTGGACGTGGTATTAAATAAAAGCTCGGAAGTGACGCGGATTTATCTTCCCCCCGATGTGAATTGCCTGCTTTCGGTTGCCAATCATTGCCTGAAAACCGAAAATTACGTGAACGTCATCGTCTGCGATAAGCAGAAGCATTTCCAATTTCTCGAGATGGAGGCGGCCATCAATCATTGTACAAAAGGGATCGGTATTTGGGATTGGGCAAGTAACGATCAGGGGGTTGAGCCCGATGTGGTCTTAGTCGGAGCAGGAGACATTACGACAAAAGAGGCATTAGCTGCCGCAGCGTTACTAAGGGAACATTTACCGGAACTGAAAATCCGCTTTATCAACGTGGTGGATTTATTTAAATTGCAGTCTCCGCGCGAGCATCCCCACGGACTCTCCGATGCCGATTTTGACAGTTTGTTTACTCAAGATAAGCCTATCATTTTTAATTTCCACGGATATCCCTGGTTGATACATAGGTTGACTTACCGACGCACAAATCATGGTAATTTGCATGTGCGCGGCTACAAAGAAAAAGGGCATATCAACACGCCTTTAGAGCTTGCCATCATTAATGAAATAGACCGCTTCAGTTTAGCGATCGACGTCATCAACAGGCTGCCAAAGCTTTTAGTGACAGGAGCCCATATCAAGGAAAAGTTGCGCAATATGCAGTTGGATTGCCTTAATTATGCTCATGAGCATGGTATTGACCGGCCCGAGAGCCCTCAGTGGTTTTGGCCTGCAGGAAAGGGTTGAAGTTTCTAAAGTTTAAAAGGTTAGATTTTTGTATTTTTTAAAAAACTAAATCTTAGTCTTTTACATCTTATACTGAAAAATAATTATTTTAAATTCGAGACCTGATATAGGGTGTTATATGAGCCAAGAGCTCCGAATTTAACCTGGATGTACATCCAACCAAGAAGAGGAGGAATTATGAAAACGAAACATTTCTTTCTGTTCTCTTTACTTATGTTGTTATTCTCTCAACTCGCCGTTTATGGCGGAACCTATCATGGCAAAGGCCAAAACCGCGGCTACCAAGGCCAAATCAACAATGATCACATTCGTGCATTAGACGCAAACGGAAACGGCGTCTTCGATGAAGGCGAAGTTGATCCTAACCGTGAATATTCTGCAGGACCATGCGAATGTTACTGTCCTGTAACGACTTTTAAGCCGGAGTACTACTGCACAACACGTTGTGTAGAAGAACCCTATTGCGTGCAAAAGAAATGCACCCGCTATGTGCCTAAGTACTATACAAAACAATTTTGCCGTTATGTACCTCAGTACTATACCAAGCAATATTGCAAACAAGTGCCTGAGTGCTATTATGTAACGGAAACTAAAACCCGTCAAAAACAAATTAAAGAGCAACATTGCCGCTATGTGCCTTGCACAACTGTAAAGCGCACCTGCCTCGATGTCTGCCCATTACCTGAAGCTCCAGCATGCCCACCTGTATGCGAGCCTGTACGTGCCCCAGTGGGCTGCTCTACTTGCCGATAATCCGGTTGAGTTAGAGGTCTTTTCATGCTTCCCGGTTGTAAGGCCGGGAAGCTTTACTATTTAGGCCCCTGATGTTTGAACGCATAGTTAAGTCTCTTTTGATCTTAGCATTTATAGTGGGTTTAGCGCTGAGCGCTGAAAGATTCATTCTGCCTTATCTTTATCTCCCTAAGCATAAAACCACTTCCGCTTCAGAAGTTCATGATTATGAAATTATTGCGGAGGGTCTTGAGGTTCCTTGGGATTTGGTTTTTCTTCCTGACGATGGCATACTGGTTTCCGAGCGGAAAGGCAATATAGTCTGGTTAAGCGAAAGCCGCAAGCATCTCCCTTTCAGCGCTTACCACATTGGCGAGGGAGGATTGCAGGGTATGGTATTGCATCCCCGTTTTACAGAAAATGGTTGGATCTATCTTTATAGTACGCAAAGAAAAAGTGGACGTGTTTTTAACCGTGTAGAGCGTTTCCGCTTTGATAGAGGGAGGTTGACCGATCCAAGACTGATTGTAGAAAATATACCGGGAGCCAAATACCACGATGGGGGAAGAATGGCCTTTGGGCCGGATGGCTACTTATACATTACGACAGGAGATGCCGGACAAGAGATGCTGGCTCAGGATATACACTCCCTGGCAGGAAAGATCCTGCGCTTAACAGAGGACGGCTCGTTTCCAAAAGATAATCCTTTTAACAATCCCGTTTATTCCTATGGCCACCGTAATTCCCAAGGGTTGGCCTGGGATGACCAAAATAGGCTATGGAGTACAGAGCACGGCCCCTCCGGTTTTGAATCGGGTCATGATGAACTCAATTTAATCGAAAAAGGAAAGAATTATGGCTGGCCGCTTATCCGCGGCATGCAAACGCAACAAGGCATGGAGGTTCCTGTAGTGGAGTCGGGTGCCGATGAGACTTGGGCGCCGGCTGCCGCGTTATATTGGGACGGCAGTATTTTCTTTACAGGTTTGCGTGGCGAGGCCTTATATGAGGCAGTCATCAACCAGGGTAATGTCTTTTTAAAAGAGCATTTCAAGGGGCGGTTTGGAAGATTGCGGGCCCTGGTTTTAGGGCCTGATGGGTATTTTTATTTGACCACCAGTAATCGAGACGATCGTGGTTTTCCTAAAAAAGGGGATGACAAGATCGTCAGGATCAACCCGCAATTGTTTAGAACGGAGAGCTTAAATCCTCCGTCCGCGATAACCCATAAACAACGAAACCAGGAATAAAATAATAAATAAAAAGAATAGCAGCTGGGCAATCCCAGAAGCTGCCCCTGCAATCCCGCCGAATCCAAGAGCTGCGGCAATCAATGCAACAACTAAAAAAATGACAGCATATTGTAACATAATATCCTCCTTGTATACCGAACGTGATTCAGAATTTGGTAATATGGCATGGAGTCGTCCTGAATTTGAGATAGGCGAAGCCGGTGTAATGCAGGCGGGTCTCAAAATCAGCGGCTGAGGACGCAGCCAGAAACCAAATTGTGAATTGCGTTCGGTATATCCCTATCTTGATCATATAATAAATTTTAATAATTTGAAATATATTTTAATGTAAGTTAAAGCTTAACTGTTGGTTATTAAATGTTTATGTTTTTTTTTGGATTTTATCCAGTATAAGATTAGTCTTGTATTAAGAGGGGTGGCAATTATGGAAGATTATGAAAAACTTGGCGTCTTTTATATAGGAAAAATTTACGACCCCGAAAAGACTCTAGAACAAAGGGAGCCGCTGCTTTATGAATCAAAAGATTTAACCACTCATGCGGTGTGTGTGGGGATGACCGGTAGCGGAAAGACAGGGCTCGGTATCGGTATTCTTGAAGAGGCAGCCATAGATGGCATTCCCTCTATCATTATTGACCCTAAAGGGGATTTGGGAAATCTGCTGCTTGCCTTCAATGGGCAGACAGCAAAAGAATTCATGCCTTGGGCCGATAAGGCAGAAGCCGAGCAAAAAGGGATGAGCGTCAACGATTATGCCGCTCATCTTGCCAAGACATGGAAATCAGGTCTTTCCCAATGGGGTCAGGGTTTGGATAGAATCAATAGATTTAATGCAGCGGTAGACTTGTCTATTTATACACCGGCCAGCAATGCAGGGATTCCGCTTTCTATTTTAAGCTCGTTTGAGGCGCCGTCCGAGGAATTACGTTTAGACACCGGTGCTGTTAGGGAAAGGGTGTTATCCATAACTTCGAGTCTGCTGGGGTTGGTAGGGATTAATGCCGATCCGATCAAAAGCCGCGAGCACATTTTAATCTCTGCCATCGTTGACAGGGCCTGGCGCGAAGGGATTGATCTGGATCTTGCCTCCCTGATTTATAAAGTACAAACGCCTCCATTTTCAAAAATCGGAGCGCTGGATTTAGATACTTTTATTTCATCCAAAGATAGAAGCAATCTTGCGGCAGCTTTGAACGGTTTATTAGCCTCTCCCGGATTTCACGCCTGGATGGAAGGAGAGTCACTTGATATTCAACGCCTTCTCTATACAGGTGAAGGAAAACCACGTGTCTCGATCCTTTCGATTGCCCACTTATCCGATGCGGAAAGGATGTTTTTTGTTACGTTGTTTCTTAATCAGTTGATCTCTTGGGTAAGGAAACAGCCGGGAACCTCAAGCTTGCGTGCCCTTTTTTATATGGATGAAATTTTCGGCTATTTTCCGCCGACAGCGATGCCACCTTCCAAAATACCTATGCTGACGCTGCTCAAACAAGCCCGCGCCTATGGTTTAGGTATTGTTCTCTGTACCCAAAATCCAGTCGATTTAGATTACAAAGGGTTGTCTAACTGCGGTACCTGGTTTATCGGTAAGCTGCAGACCAAAAGAGACAAAGAAAGAGTGGTCGAGGGGCTGAGCATTGCGTCTAATGGGGAAATCGACGCTCCGGCGATCGATAAGCTTCTGGCGTTAGTCGGTAAAAGAATTTTTATCATGCGCAGCATTCATGAGAAAGATCCGGTGCTTTTTGAAACCCGTTGGACCCTTTCCTATTTGCGCGGACCTCTTACGCTTGCTCAAATGGCCAGTCTTAAAAAACCTCATGTTTCCGAGGCTGCCATCGCTGCGTCTCTAAAAAGCAGCGTTCCTGTAAAACCTGCGGTGCCCTCACATCTAAAGGAATATTTTTTCCGTTCCGCGCAGGCGCATCAGTATCTGCCTATGGTGGCCGGTTTTGCTAAGCTGCACTACGTGCAGCCAAAATCCAAAATCGATGCTTGGGAACAGGTGATTGTGGTCGCTCCTATTAACTCGGAAGGAATAGTCAATTGGAGCAAAGGTGAGCTTGTGCCTATGCTGGAACAGCACCTATCTCCCGCTCCCAATCCCGGCAGCTCCTTTGGTGATCTTCCTTCAGCGTTAATTCAAGAAAAGAAATATCCTCAGTTGACCAAAACCCTGAGTCAATATCTGTATCAAGAGCACACCTATAAGTTATTGCGTTATGGAAAACTTGTATCCAACCCCGGAGAGACTGAGGGGGAGTTTCGTATAAGAGTCTCAATGGATTTACGTGAAATGCGGGATCAAAAAATAGCTGATCTACAAGAAAAGTACGGTAAAAAAATCGATGTATTAAGTGACCGATTGAGACGTTTTGAAGACAAAGTAGAGGAGCAGGAACAGCAGGCGGGAATCCAAAAAGCTCAAACCTACATCAATATAGGGACCGGTATCTTTGGGGCCCTATTCGGAAGGCGCGTAACAAGAGGGACGGTGACCCAAGCGGGGACTTCGATGCGAGGCTGGGGAAGAATGCAAAAAGAACAGCAATACATCGCTCGAGCCAAAGCAAGTTATGCAGAGGTCCAGCAACAATTGGAAGAAGTCAAAAGAGAGCTGGATAATGAATTAGCTAGCCTGGCACTCCTCGATCCGGGCAACCTGGTCTTCGATAGGGTAGAAGTAAGGCCGCGTAAAAGCGATATCATCATTGAAAAAATAGCGGTTCTCTGGAAGCCGGCGGGATGATTTTAAATGCCTTTATGCGGCAGCGGTTTCTCCTGCAAAGGGTGTGGATGTAGCAGATAGTCATGATGTTCTTCCATGTCCTTC
This sequence comes from Waddlia sp., assembly GCA_041738095.1. GTDB lineage: Bacteria > Chlamydiota > Chlamydiia > Chlamydiales > Waddliaceae > JTS-AC334. The sequence goes on along the minus strand of JBGSQP010000030.1, from coordinate 188,708 downwards.
ATTTCAATTGCGTTATCATAGTCTCGACGATCTTCTTCAAAGCCTTTGAAATTTTCCCTTTGTGCTTGCCGCAATTGTTGCACGGGATTTAAGGGGGTAGCGCTAGGGGTTGGCGTCGGAATCCCTTCTGCTATCGTAGCCTGTAACTGCGATAAACTCATCAAAACAGCGAAAAGTGAAATATATAGAGAGATTGGCATCATGATTCTCCTTTTATCCATAAATATACCTCTTTAAAATTTGGTGCATCTTTTTTTTCGTTTTCGGTCCCCGCCCTTTAGAGATACACCGAATGTGATTCACAATTTGGTTTCTGGCTCCGTCGTCAGCCACTGACTTTGAGGCCCGCCTGCATCACGCAACTTATTCAAGTTGCGTTGTTTCGGCGCCGGCTGCGCCTGGCTTAAATCCAGGGCGACTCCTTGCCATAATTCCAAATTTTGAATCACGTTCGGTGTAAAAATCTTGTTTACTGATATTTTGTTAAAAATTAAACCGTTTTAGTTAGTCATACAATAAAAAATAAAAAATTGCATAATATATTTAAGTGAGTTATAATTAATCCCATGATTACAACTATCCATCCTGATTATACTCATTTGCCGGGCGCCGTTTCAAAAATTGGGGCCGTTTTTAGCGCACAGTTGAATTTGCTAATTCAAGCCATTTCAAAATGCGCCGCTGAGATTTTTTCGATTTTAGCAAAAGTGTTGCAAGCAAGTTTAATCGGATCTAAAACCTTTTCCTTGCTGGGTATTGTTGTTCGCCTTCCAGTTCTTACTTATAACTACGCTTTAGGAAAAAACAAACCAGGGAGTTCTTTTCGGGATCTGTTGCTCTGCGATAAAGGATATCATCGTTTTGAATACCAGAATCTTTCAAAGAAAGAGGCAAAACATTATTTGCTGCATGCTTCGGCTGCTGCTGCATTGCATCGCAATGAGTACTCGTTGGTTGAGCGGTTTGGATTTCAAATCCATGAAGAAATACGTTGCGATAGTCAAACAGGACTTAAGATGGCCCTGTGTGAAAAGGGCGATGAGCTTCTGGTTGTGTTTGACGGGTTTGATTTTAATACCTCAAATGAAATGCAGTCTGCCGTGGTTGATCAGTTTAAAAACGCCATGAATAAAGACGCTCTTTTTAAGATGGCCGATAAATGGATGGGGGAGATTAAAAATGATCAGAAATATAAGGATAAAAAAATCACTCTTACAGGGCAAAATGTAGGTGGTGCTCTTGCCCAGTATGTCTCTTTGAAGCAGCAGATTCCTTCAGTTGTATTGAATTCATTCTCTCTGGATCCTGCTTTGCAAAAAAAAATCGGCACCGAAAAGCTCTTGCAAGCGGTTGATTTTGTCACACATATTATTTCTAAAGAAAATCGAAATCCTCTTTTAGGCATTACAGATTTCGTTATCAATTTTTTGGGAATTAAAACTGCGGGAAATTTCGGTAAAAAAGTACATGTGCCCTCAGTTGTTCATAAATCTGTAGCTAATCGTGAGGAGATCATCAACTCGCTCTTTGCGCTTTGGAAACCTAAATACCATTCTCATTGTTCATCCATTCTAGAAGGTTCTAAAAGTCTTGCAAAAGTTCTTACGGATAAAATAAGGCATGACTTTAAGGCTGCTCCTATAAAGGTCTCTTCTTTAGGCAAAAAAGAGACAATGCTAAAAATAGAATCTATTTTCCATATTTTTGAACTGATGAGAAAAGTTCTGATGCTTCCATTCGTGGGTTTACACTTGTTGGTCTCAGGTGCAAAGGTAAGGCTTAAAAATCTTTCCTATTCAGATACCGGCGTCGACTCGGCTGTCTGCAATCAAAAGACAACGCTTCGTCATTTGACGGTTTTAGACACTCCTGAAGCTTCTTTAGCGTGGAAAAAAGCATTAGTGGAAAACGCTAAACACTCGGTTGAAATTTCCGGTTATTGCGGAGGAAAGCCCTTTCTTGAGATTTTACAGCTTCTCGAAAATAAAATTCGTGGAAATGAGTTTTTTAAAGCGCGCATCATGACCAACACTCATACTATGAGTGAAGAAGATAAGGAAGAGGTGAAAAGGCTGTCTTTATCTTATCCAGGGAATTTTGAAGCGGTTATTATTAATAATGGGCTATGGACGCTTCATCCCGATCTGATACGCCATGAAGATCATGTTAAAATGGTCATTGCTGATCAATGCTGGTGTGTAATGGGAGGGACTTCCCTTAATAATCAGCTCCTTTCCCATGGAGAAGTTACAAAAGCAGGGGGGCCGTTTTCTGATATATGCGACGGTACAGCAGATATTGACTTAGCTTCAAAAGGTGAGATTGCTCAAGCCATGAAGCAGCAATTTGATCAGCTTTGGTCTAAATGGAAAAGACTATTACAACTGTCTGAAAAACCGTCCCTTGATACAGGTCACACTTTTGAGTATTTTACAGAAAAGGCTGTAATAGAAATGCCCGAAATGCACGAGAAGCCAATTGCTGACAAAGTAGAGTGCCAATTAATCTTAAGTATGCCGGAACAGGGAAAGGATAATTTTGGTAAGAAGAAGCTATTGAAAATGATAGAGGGTGCCAATAAGGAAATTCTTATTGCAAACATGAGCCTAAACCATAAAGAAATCATTCGTTCTTTAAAAAGGGCCATAAAAAGAGGTATCTCGGTAAAAGTGATTACGAATGGAAATCATTCAAAAGCTTCATTTGCATCAAAAACATTAAGCCCGAGAAATAGGGTGCACTACAAAAGTCTTATGAATGCTGCAAAGCAAACGTCAAACGGTCATTTTGAGATAAGGGAATACGGAAAGCATGACATTTTATTTCACCCAAAGGTCATGATTGTAGATCGCAAGAAATCTGTAACCGGCAGTTTTAATATTGAAAGGGAAAGTGTGGTTTGTGACGACGATTTAATGGTATATTTTAAATCGAAGGAAGTCGGAGAAAGATTGGTGGAATCGTGGGAGCGTTTTAGTAAGGATTCAATATTGATCACTTCAGATGTTGTCGAATCTCCTGCTTTTGCAGTATCTGTTATTCAGGGAAGGGTTCAGGATGCTGTACTAAGGAATATTGTGGATTAGTCGTCCAGTGCGCCTAAAGATACCGAAATGCATTCAAAAATACACTCCGGTATCATTTCTATACTTAAATGAGGCTGATTGCCTTTTTCATTTTATTGGAATAATCTATAAAGGTTCTGTTTAGAGCGTAGCTGGGGAGGATTTGTGCCCATTGAGCTATGGTTTCTGCATCGGCTTGCAAAAATCCTTTTCCTTCCAAAGCTAGTTGTTTAAAAAACAGCGAAGGGCGTTGATCAAAATAATCGGTTAAGGATCTGTGCCAAGCCAACACTGTCTCCTCATCTACTCCGGCTTCAATTTCCTGGTCATGAATAATGGCTAGCGCATTCTGCGCAAGTTGCGTATCGACTTGGTTCCAATAGATTTCATCTTCCAAAACTTTTAAAAACAGTACCCGGTATTTTTTTGGAATCGCTGTCAACTCTTTCTCGATTTTCGAGTCCTTTACAAACTTTTCCCTTGTTTCGTCTAAATAAACATGCAGGCGCATGCCGGCTTTAAAAGGGGATGCGGTTTGTCGAATTTTTTTTGGAGTAATTCCTTTCTCGTGTGTATGCGCACGCGAAATTGTGCCCAAATACCGGATATCGGGAAATAAGGTGCCTGCCACAAAAAGTTGGGGGTCTGCGATATAATTTTGTTCCATCCATAGCTGCGCATAGAGCACGTGTGTGGCCGGTGCTGCAGCTTGCGCAACGGATCCGCAAAGGATCAAAAAGGGGATAATTAGTCTAACCATTGTTTTAAAAGCTCTTGTTGGAATTTTTCAATTTGTAGTGCGTCATAGGGAAGGCTGCGTATCAGGTTCCGCATCTCTTCTTCATAAGAGGAAACCGTTTGAGAATCGTAGAGGTCATACCGTTTTATGTTAAGATAGGAAAAAGGGTTTAAAGTGTAGCGTGTGTTGATCAACAGGCGTAACTGCGGGGAAATATCGAGCTTTTTTTGCACATATTGATCTGTCATCAAACGTTCAAAATGATTCGAAAGGAGGGCTGTGCCGTAACGGTAGCCTCTTTTTTTAGCCGGATAGCCTTGCGTATCGGCAAAGTTATATGCCTCGTTGCTGATGTCATCAAGATGGGAGCGTTCAGAAACCTGGAGAAGGATGCCTCCTTCTTCATCGAACCACTTATGGCCAATCTCAAAGAGTGCAGAAAGTGCTGTCTGTGGCAAGCCAAGATCTTTAAAAAAGGGGGCAAGGATTTTGGCATAGTTGATTTTTGTTTTGGACATATCTTTCACGAATAAATTAACGGAGCAAGAGCCCTTTACATCGAAATTTGAATAAATGCCGAAGTTCATCGAGAGTAGCTGCTTTGCCCTTTTTTCTGATGTGTTGTCAATTTTCCCCCAGTAGTTCTCAAACTCCTTCATCGAATTTAAATTCAGATCCGGATCCCCTGGCACCCTGAGGAAATGAAAGTCTTCCCGAATGGGGATCCCGACAAGTTCTTCAATTGTAAAGCGGATGATGTCTTGATAAACGCGAAATCCCTGATTGGCTCCATGGTAGCCGAGATGTCCCCAATCTTCCAGCGATGCGATCGAATCGAAAAACGGGATCAAATCTAAAGGAAGGTGCATGTCGTTGAGTTTTCTTTCGATTCGCAGGCGCGTCTCTCGTCTGATAAGCTGCTCGGAAGGGCTTAAGTAAGGCCCTTCCATCGGAATGCCGGCCGTCAGGTTGGTGGCGATTAATAAGAGGATGGTAACTATTTTTTTCATGAATTAATTTCCTTTATGATGTGATCTAAGCTGCCGAAAGGAGAGAAATCATAGCGACAAAAGTCATACTGCGCCACTACTTGAGATTGAAAAGCTTTCATTCTTTCCAGGTGCATCTCAGGAGGGTGATGATCTCGCTGATTCAAAATTTCTAAAGCGGCAAACAGATTCGTAAGAACGCAGTTTTTATTTGTATTTTGGGAGCCTAAGTCAATTAAATTCTCATTTGAATCTAGGTGAATCGACTCTTCGTCTGAATCGGCAAATCGTAGGCTGAGCGCGCGTTTTGCTAAATCATAAGCAGCTTGATCGGATAGTTTTTGGCTTGCGCGATGTTCAGCGCTTTTGTTAATAAGCTCTGCGTAGAAACTCTTGCGGTTCTTTTGCAATAGAAGATACATCATATGGGAATTAACGGTAGGTAGCAGCGAGAATTCATCTGTTTTAACACGGTTCTGGGTGACTATAGGCAGTAATAATCTTGAGCCGTCTTCCATGCCGGCAAGTCGGGACTTCAATTTAAGAAATTGCGGCAGCAGGAAGAGCTGTACCGGGCTAAGTTTCTTCTGAAGGATCAGGCTATGTTTTGGGGAAACGATCCCTACGAAAAATCCGGCGGTCAGCCCTATAGCTTTTAGGATTAAGCCGGCTATTTGATAAAGGTGGGTTAAAGGGGAGTGGGTAGCTTCCAGATAGGCTGGGCTTGCTCCCCCGATCCATTGGATGATGCCAGCAGTTAGAAAAAGGGTGGCAGTCGCTGCATGCACAGCTAAGTCTAAAGCGGCGAATAGGGGATAGGCGATAAAAGCAATGCGCTGTATTAAAGGGGGGGCGTTTTCTAAGCGTTCGATGAGGCTTTTTGCGGTGTTCAGTTCCAAGATTTCTAGTGATTGAATGGCCTCCAAGTTTTCTTCCCAGTCCGCTGCTTCCTCAATAATGCCTTGATATTCTATGGGAAAACTACCGTTTGTTCTATCGAGGACTTGCGAGATTTGATTAAGAGCGCTGAGGGGCGATACGATGTTGCACATCCTGGGATATTCGGGAGGGATGAGCATGCCGCTGGCAATGTGCTTATTTTTAGATGCTGCAGTATAAATTCCTAAATAAGGATGAACGAGGCCAAGCACACTGCCGAAGAGTAGGGGGAAAACAGCTTCCCGCACTCTTTGCAAGTGCTCCCAGGCTAGAGAAAAGTCTGATTTGTTTTGTAGGATTAACTTCCCGGCAGAATATACAAAGGCGATGGGAATGCAGACTCCATGAAAAGCTAAATCAATAGCGGCTGCAGGCGATAACAGCATAGTGGCAAGGCGACTGATCACGCCATCGACGCAGGTGTTGCCTGAAAAATCACGAAGACAAAACTGCTCAACGCGGTTAGTGAGAGAAATGCAGCTAGTTTTAAGTTTCATAACTTTTTAAGCTTAATAAAATGAGAATATAATTAAATTTTACAAATAAATTGTAAAGAAGTTTAATATTTTAAACAATCTTGAATATGGATATATATCGCAATTTGCTATTCTGTATGAAGGCAGGTTTCATGATGAAGTGAGTGAATAAGTGAGTTTACACAGTTATTTTTATATTTTCCCGTTCATTTATCTTATACTCCGATCAGCTTTTGATTTTGAGATCGCCTGCATACTCAACTTGTTCAAGTGGCGTTGTTTCGGCGCCGGCTTTACCTGGCTTAAATCAGGGAGACTCTTTGTTGTATTTTCAAATTTTTAATCGCGAACGGTATATTGAATAGAGCAATGCGTTTATTAATTTCTTGGTGAAATATTTTTTTGTTTATAAAGATTAATTTTTGTATTTACAAGAGAGATGAGACCCCATTCATTTCTAATCTTTGAGTAACCCAGTCGTTGAAATGCTTTAACTCCCCATATTCCACTTAAAGCTTCTGCTACTGATTGAGCAATTAAACGATCAATTTGTTTTAATGTCTGCACATCGCTGCAGCTTTTCATGGCAAGAATAAAGTTGTTATTGCCTGATGTTGTATCTGTGATCAACTCGTTGATCATCTTACAAATGATTGAGCCTTTTTCATCTATTGATTCAAAATCAAATAAAGATACAGAGTTCCATATTTTTGATCTTACCATCCTTAGCAGTCTCTTCTGTCTTGTTGAAGAAATGGCATACTGGCCTGCAGCGGAGATGCAATACCCTAACATGTCAATGCGGTTTTTCCCTTTCCAGGATCCATCAGGACTTGACTTGCCTGCCGGTGAAAAGTGATAGCGGTAGGTTTTTCTTTCACTCACCTTTAGGTCGAAATATTCCAGTTCTATTTTTAGTTTTCTGAAGCACTCATCTACGTAATTTTCATTATGGTGGCAAAGGATGACATCATCCCCATATCGTCCGTAAAAAAAACTAGGGTCCCTTGTTAGGAGGTCATCTAAACTTGCGATATAGAAATTATATAAAAAAGGAGTGATAGGGGATCCGGTAGGTAAACCGCGGATATTACATTGCATGGCCCCCTCTTCGTTTAAGTAATCAGGCCTAATTGCCTGAGTTATCAGATACCAATGGTATTCTGAGGGAAAAACGTTCAGTGATTTAAAATACTTAGCCAAAACATTCCAAAAATAGGCTTTATTGGATACGTTAACAGCGTCAGAGTAAGAATCGATATCGGTTTGCACAATGTAGAAACTCTTGTGTCCGTTTTCTTTTCGTTGTTTTTTGATATAATTTGCAAGTGCCTCGATTTCATCCTTGTTGCTTCTGTTTTTTTGGTAGGAGTAGACATGCTTGCTTATATAGGGACGTAATAATTCCATAAGAAATTGTCCAATCACTCCAATTACAATTTTATCCAATGGGGAAAATTTGTAAATGACACGGAATTTATTTTTGCTTCTGATGTGGATGATGCATCGTTGTGGCGGATTGAATAAAAACTTTTCTTTTCGTACCGTCTCGGCAAGAGTCTTTGCAAGTTCAGTTCTATCATAACCAAAAGTAAAAACTGGGATATTTTCTTGTGTTATTTCAAATAAGGCGCCTACTCCTTTTGTTTTAAGTAGTTTGTTGAAGACTTTTTCAATTTGAATTTCATAACGTTTGGGATCGTGTAAATTCTCAAAAGTAATGTTATTAAAGTTTAAAATTTTTTTCAGAATTTTTCTCCCTGCATAAAAAAGCACGGATATTCAATCATGTACGTAATATCCTAGGCCTACCCCGAAGGGTCAGTACTAACGACAATTGAGATCAGGGCATAAGTAAAAATACTTATGGAAATATCCGTGCTTCTAATCAAGAACCAATGCAATCACATAGCCGCACACAAGTCCGATCAGTGCGCTTAAGAGGATAATAATCGGCTTACTATAGCTGATAGGGATTGCTGGAATATGTGCAAGTTCCACTACCCGTAAATTTCCAACAGGAGACTCGTAGCGTGCTTTGAAGTAATGATAGTCTTGCATTGTTTTTTCATAAATACGTGTGTAAATAGCGATATCCTTCTCTAAACTGAGAATTTCAGATTCTCGGGCCAATGACTCGTGGGCATTCCTTTTGAGCTTTTCATATAAATCATTATAGCTTTTAAGGCTGGCTTCTATGGAGATCATTTTTGGATGTTGATCGGTTATGGTATCTTTTAAGCTCGCTTTTTGAGCCTCAAGCTTGCAGATGTTATTCTTGATCTCAGCCATTTGACTGGCAATATATTGAGCATTGATTTCTTCATTAACGCTAAGCTTGTCTAAATGGATTTGAACTTGAGATAGGCGTTTGATTTGTTCATCTAATGCTTTTTTTGCCTGATCTCGTTCAATTAAAACAAGTTCTAGTGCATTTCCTGCTTGGATCTGCTCTTCCTTTTTTGAAACTTCAACGGCAGATTCAGCGATGGAATTCACTATTTCAGTGATTTGTTCGGGGTTCATTCCTTTGTAAGAAATTTTGATTAAACTGGTGAGTAGATTATCTTCAATGCCGATAGCTTCGAATATGGTGTTAGACAAAATTTCATTAATGATTTCGTCTCTAGGTTTTTTGGAAAATTGATAAACTGTGTTTGTTTCTATAGGGAGCACATTTACCAAAACATTAACTGATTCCTGATTTGGAAGTATCCAATGATATCTTTCCCCAACAAATCCTTCTTTGACGAAGCCTTCTTTAGGAATTTCCAAGGCGTATTTAGTGGCATCCAAAGATCTTAAAATCATTTTCTCATGGTGTAGTTTCCTTGAAACATTGAACTCTCCGAATGTAAATGGAGATTGGGTTGTTGGTATGCTGTTAATGTTGTCTGTGTCCAAATCTAGCTTTTCGACAACCTTTGACAACACCGTACTTGACTTAACCAATTCAAGTTCCGTGGGCCCTGTCATGGATCTATCTTCTATTGAGAGAGTTTTATCCTTAGAAAGAGCTTCGGCATCTAATGAATTGTATACTTTACAGCTCAAGATGACATCGGCTTGATAAATCGGACTCATGAATATTGCGTAATAAGTCCCAGTGACTATGAAGCATAGTGTCGTCGTCAGGATTAAAAACTTTGAGTAGTTCACATAATTTCTAATATTCCAGCTGAAGTTAAATTTGCTGGGAATCTCACTTTGGTTTGATTTTTTTTTATTCACTAGTTATTTCTACCCTGAATAATGTCGTTGATATCGCGAGCAGATCGACTACAGTTCTGCAGGACTTGGCTAGTAGATAAGAAATTCATCATGATCCTATTCAGTAGCGCAGGTTTGTATGTACCAACATAAATAATATCTTGTTTTTGAAGGATGAAATTATTTGCTAATAGTAGTGCTGCAGGAGATGATCCGTTGAGATGATAAGCAAGTTTTTCTCCAAGCTCATTTTCTCTAAAAACAAAGATTTGTTCTGCGTTTGACGAAAAAGGATTCAAGCCTGCGACTTTTGAGACGGCCTCACTTAATGTCATTACATCGCTTTCCATTACAACAGATTGTGGGAAAATTACTTCCCCTAGAACATAAACTTGCTGGTTGAATCTTTTAGGAACATAAATGACATCGCCATGCTCTAGGTATTTAAATGGTTTATCTGATTTTCCAATAGTCGGTATAAAATTATATTCTTTAACCCCATCAGTTGACTGCAGGATAATGTGGCGAAGGTCGCCGAACTCGGTTACACCCCCAGACAGCGTGATGGCATCCAACGGTGTAAGAGGAACGTCAGAAATGGGTATAATTTGCGGAAGATTTACTTCGCCAATGACGTTTACAAATTGACTGCGAAATTCTGCGACATTGATGGTGACTTCTGGATTGCGTACGACCTTTTTAATTGCATGAACAAGTTCTTCCCGAATGCTGTCAATGCTTTTATTGGCAACATGTATATTCCCCACAAACGGGAAGAAGATGTTTCCCTTTTGATCAACTGTGTAAAGAGGTTGGTCATCTAGATCCGGTGATGAGGGTTTATTGAGTTCTGGCTGTCCCCAAACAGAGATTAAAAGCTTATCTGGAGCTTTAACCCTATAGAGGGAGGGCTGTGGAAAGAAGTCTGTGTTTGTTTGAGAAAAAAAACATTGGTTTTTTTGCATTTCGTGTATCAAACAAGCGTCTATTTCAATAATTGGCATGGGGAAATAGGCGTTTTTTACAAAACTTTGACCATTAGAGTGGTTTGTATTCAGGTGCATCCCTGGAGCTAATGAGGAGCAGCCGTTTGCAAATAGCGTGCAGGCCAGGAGTGTAAAGATATTATTTGCGTTCACGTCGAGTGCTTTGTTGTTTGAAAAAATAATGTATGCTACTTTTGCTTTTTTATTTAAAGTTTTTTGTTATGGCAATCTTAAAAGACTGGATTCTCAAACATCAGCAAAGGCAGGCGCGATTTTCATCCCTAGGTGACTTTATGTTTGGGGAGGAAAATTTTCAGTATCCGCTTTATCGATTGAGTTTATTTGTTTTTCGGACAATGTTCGTATTTCTTACGCATTCCGTTCTCTTTTATTACATGTTTCATGAGCTGAGCTCAAAAACATTTACTTTCGTAGTCATCGTATATTCGTGCAAAATTATATTTACTGCGTTGTGGTGGGGGGGGCTTGAGGTTCTTAGATCCTCGGTGAGAATCTCTTATAAGTCAGGAAATAGGGACGAAATCAATCGAATTGTCGGGTTTTGGCTAGTCTTAGCTTTGATCATTACCGTACCATTTTTAGGTTTTGGGGCTTACTATTTCTACATTTGGATGCATCCTTATGGTTATAATGTGTCATCGGTCGAAAGTATTTATGTCGTTATCACATGTATCGCTCTTTCTTTACACTTTCCAATTTCTGTTTTTCATGCGGGAATCTATGCAATCTCAAGAGTGATTAGACCCCACTTCTCCGTTATTATTAGTAATATATTCGGGCTAAGTGTCCTGATACTATTTTGGCCTCTTATTAGGATCAATGCAATTTTCCTTTCTATTTTAGCTCAATCTTTAATTTCCTCCTGTTTGACGTATTATTACACCCATTACATGTATAAAATTTATGATCTTTGGCCCATCAAGCCAAGCAGAAATGAATTCAAAAAAAGAATTGCCGGACTTCCTGTGGCAAAGTTTTTTATAGCTGGTTTTGCCAATTTGATGACCAATATGGATCCATTATTAATCATTGGTTTCTATTATTTTCTAATAGGAAAAAATAAGTATATTTATTTGATGCAAATTTTATATCTTATTTCACCGCTAATACAAGCACTTTCAGATTGGTCAACTTTGTTCTACTTTGATAGAAAAAAACTTGATAGTGTTGAGTTAACTATCCTTGCAGAGAAGTATGACAGCGTGATCAAAAAAGTTGCCTGGGTCATGGGGTTTTCTATGTGGGGGTATTCTATAATAGGCTGCTGCGTTTTAATCTCACCGGAAGCAGGTTTTGTCCTTTTTTCTCTACTGCCCGCCTTTATCTTACGGGGAATTATCGCGGATTTACATATAAAAGATTTTAGTGGATCCTACTATTTTGATGTCATAGTTAGTGGTTTTATGCTCTTAGGGGGTTATACCCTTGTGGCAGTATCAAAAACGCCGAATATTTATTATAAAAGTTTTTATGTAACTATCGTTTTGATTATTGTGCAAAGCTTTTTAAAACGCTATCGACTGTCAAAAATGCCTATTTTTAAAACGGAAACACTTCACACCAATCTATATTCCTGGCTATCAAATATTAAATCTTGTAACAACCTCGTAGAAGTCTGCAAGTTAACATTAACTGATAAAGCATTCTTCAAAGACAAAATTACAATTATTAGAAGGCTGGTCGAAGCATTAAATCTTTCAGGAGAGCAAGTTTGTCTTTATGGTAAGCAAAATATCTTAATTTACTTCGATATAACTGAGAAAAGTATTCTGCATCGAGATTCCATCTTTGCGGAATTGGGAAAAGGTCTGATTACGCAATTTAACAAAGAGCTTGTGTTTACAAATAAATTATCTTTTGAAAAGATAAAACTAGATCATTCCTTTATCGATTGTTCTATATTAAAAGACATAGCTGAAAAAGCATTTTCGAAAAATAATATTCAGAAATTTTTTTTAAATGACAATGAAGTAGTCCTGAAATTTTTTGAGTTGTTTCCCCAAGGTGTATGCTACGACCCTGTTAAATATTGCGGACCACTTGCAAAGCCCCTTCCTGATACTGCTATTCGTAGGATTTTTTCTTTGATTTGGGATTATCTCTATGGGAGAAAAAATTCTTCTATTTGTGAGATTGACGTCACTGTTTTGTTTGATGAAAATGTATTGAGGATTATTTTTTTGGTTCCAATGCAAGAACATAGTAGAGAACTTTTGGGAAAATTATACGATTGGCATCAATTTATTCACAGTATTAACATTGCACGCGCTATGCACATTGACTCCATTGAGAATTTCGCGCCTGTTCCTGCTGCGATGAGGGGGCAAGTTGAGGTTGTCACTTGATAAGGTCTGATCTTGTCCAACACATCCCTCTTTAAGAATAATAATAATTTGTTCTAACGGATCGAATTAGCTGCGAAATGCCAAAGCAGACTCTAATTTGCTTATTTTGTGGATACCTAAGAAGGCAGCCAGTATGCAATTTAACAAGATCCCTACAAAGGAGCCGATCAGTACTTGATAAGGTAAGAAAAAGGGGATTACTTTCGAGTTTAAAGCCAACAGACCGAAAAGGCTGCTAAACGCTAGTCCTATGCCAAATCCTATGAATCCTACAAGAAGCGCTTGAGCGATCAACATTGCGCGCAAAAGGTTGTTGCCGGCTCCCATGGCCTTCAAAGCTCCCAGATGAGTAATATTTTCTAGGATAAACATATAAAAGGTTTGTCCTGCTACTGCTAAACCGACTACAAAACCTAATAAGATCGTCGTTCCAAAGGATATGGGGATTCCGGTGTTGTTGATGTACCAGTTAATCGTTGACCAAACGAACTCCTCTTCAGTAAAAGCCTTTAATCCAGTGACCTGTTCAATGCGGCGGGTCACAAGCGCAGTTTCACTGAGGTCATAAGGCTCTACTAAAATAAATCCTAGTTTTTTTCGTGTGCGCGGTGTGATTTCAAGGACTCTTTCATAGGTTGTATAGACGTAAGGTTCAGCGAAAAAAGACGGTTTGGCATCGCTGATCCCCACAATTCTCACTTCGTGATCGTTAATCTCGAATAGATCTCCGATTCCGATTTTATGGAGTCTTTCTTGGTTGACTTCATCTAGCCCTGCTTTATCGATAATGACTGCATTATTTTGTCGAAGATCCTCAACCTTGCCCTCTAAAATTTTTGAGGGCAACCCGATTAAAGTGGAGGCATCCAAGCCAATTAAGGAGATGTTTTTAAATGAGCCCTTGCTAAAACGCGCCTGCTGTATAGACTGGTGCAGAGGCATTGCCCATTTAACCCCATCCACAGACCGCACGCGCGCCAAATCAGTATCTCTTAAGGGTAAGGTTTCATCTACTTGTTCTACTTTTTCATCTACAACCCATATGGGGACAGCAGTGTTTCTAATGGTGGCCGTTGTCCAGAGCATGGCTCCGCAGAAAACAGCTGATTGCTGCGTCATCAGAAGGGTCGCAAAAGACAATGCACTCACAAGCATGAGGAATTTTGCCCTATTGCCTACAAGCATTTTAATGGCGATTTCAATCATTAGCCTTCCAGATCTCTATAGAGCAGTTTTTTTCCAAGCATCATCAATACACAAGCCGGGGCAATCCCGAGACTTCTTTCAATTCCGCCAGTAAACAGTCTTTTTATCCCCTGGGATTTCATCATTTTCCAATAAGAAGGAACCTTTATGGCTCTTATAGCATAATCTTGTTTTTGAGCTCGTAGGTAATCAGCCGGTGTGGAAGCCACTCCCGCTAAAGCTCCTCCGGTCGCGGCGCCCAGGATGTCGCTGTAGATGTTTTTTCCAAAAAATTGTGCATATAAAGAGGCAAAAGCAGTTCCTAATGACATATAGGAAAGCACCCACAATGTTTCCCGGGCTGCCAAAGCAACGCCGCCGGAAAAAAATCTAAGGGGACCACCGGACTTAAGCGTGGCGTTTGCGATTTCCGTAATTTTAAGAGAGGGATGTTTTTGATAATTTTGCACCAAGAGCTCAACCGTGACGGTGGCTAAGCCGGACATAGAACCGGCTGTTGTCGAGAGAGTGAGGTCGTGGAAAAAAGAAGGTGTTTGTTGTTTTGAATGAGTGCTCAGTTGATGAAAAATCGCAACTTGCAGTGCCGTTTGTGGTATAACGCAGGCGCCACTTAAGGACACTCCTCGCCAGCAATGCGCCCAAAAAAAAGGCTGTCCGATCATTTTCATATTTTTCCAATAAAATAACGGGTTCAACCCCACGACAACCCCCGATCCGATTAGGCTTCCTTTCACGATATCTTCTGTAATTTTACGAGAAGAGATTTTGGGGTCGCATTGCATAGTTATGTTCTCCGATAATAGAAAGTCATATGCACATTATATGGTGTGAGGATTATGCAAAAGAGGCTATCTGCAGTTTTAATTGCAAAATTTTCTCAGCTTTTATAGAGTTTGAAATAAAAATTTCATGAAAGACCTTTCCGAAAAAGATTTTATTCAAGAGACAAAACCAAAAAAAACCTTTTCGTTGTGGCTGTGGATGACGGTATTGGTAGTCGTTCTGCTGATTGCGGGTTCGTTAGGCAGTTGGCTTGTCAGTCAGACAAAACAGGAAATAGAGCGCAGTCCATTTCTGCAAGTTACAAACCGTAATTTTTCCCTTTTTCTATGGCAGCATACGGAGTTCATGCGGCCCCACATGAAGCAAAAAACCGGTTATTTGCCGGGATTTAAAACTGGAACGTCTGTAACACCGGCAATTGCGCAAACAGAAGAGTGGGTGGCGGTTCCTCCGGAAGTTTTATTCGAATACCACACCTGGAAAAGGTTGCTAGGCAGTTACGTCTTCAAAAGAAATGTAGCGCCTAAGGAAATGCGCGAATTTTTGGCTTATGCAGAAGAGTGGAAGCCGGAAAATTGGAAAAAAGCACCTGCGGAATATAAGAAGTTGGTTGCTGAATTACCGGAAATCAGCGTGAAAGATTTAAGCAACTCACTTCCCAGAGAGATTTTACAGGCATTTATCGGGTGGAAAAATTATTTTAAGGAGGGGGACTTAATCAATCAGTTCGCTCCTTCTTCAAAAAATGTAGAGAGATTACTGAAAAAATATCCCCACTATGCCAGAAATTATTGGAGGAATCTGTATCCGGAATATCTTAAAGGGTACGATTCCGAAGGTCCGGAAAGGCAAATTCCTGAAAACGAGTTGCCGGCCTTCTTAAGGGTTGCTTTATTTAACGATAGTCAAACTTAGCTTCAATCGTTAAATTTTTTTTCGTTCCTGTAAGCCGTTTTGCTATAGACCGGTTCCACTTCAAACTTATCCATTTGCTTTGATCTTTTGTGCCTGACTTTGCGTTCGATCTCCACGCATTTTCAGACACAAAAATTTCAAACGCAAAAAATCATAACGGAGCCGGTATCTGCCATTATGTTTGTAGACATCTCTTTATTTTTAATGAGGCCAGGCAAAGCCGGCGCCGCAGGCCGGTTCAAAATCAGCGGCTGACGCCGCATTCAGAGACTGCATTTGAATCACATTTCGCCGCTACATGTGGCGGCAAATATAAAGGATACGGCTAGCAATAAGATGCTGAAATGTTATGTCTTAAGAAGGCTCAATCGTTACAAACCCATCTTCTTGCGCAGGTGCGTCTTTTCCGATAGGCAAAACTCCCTTAAAATAGTCGCTATAAACTTTTAATCCCTGCTCAGCGTTTTGCACACAGTAAAAACAGTTGCTGAGCCATTCAGAGCCACGGATGGTGCCGGATGCCAAGTTGCAGCGATAACGGGTGGTGATTTTCGCTTCCCAGTACGCTTTTTCCCCCATCAGCAGAATCGGTGTAGGAACCACTGCGCCCACTTTGCGCCGGACTTCTTCTAGAGTAAATTCAAAATCAGTGCCTACACCGCCTTTTAAGAAAATGGGGAAGTCGAGATTGAATTCCGCCTGTCTTTCTACCAGTTTGTCCAGACGATACGTCATTTTGGCTTGGATATAGGGATTTTGACGTTGTTCATTGATGACGGCATTCCTTTCTGTCGCTGGGCGGAAGTCGACAACATTTGCGCAAGATAAGATGCCTAGTTCTTTAGCCACCCGGTTGCCAACTTCCATCGCTCCTGGGCCGCCACCCGTTACCATGGCAAGGGGGGTATTTTTATTCAACCGGGGATGGTTCATTTCGCTGCGCATTTTTTTAATCCCTTCTAAAAGAATGCGGATTTCTTTTTCAAATTCCCCCTCCAGTAAATTGGAGCCATAAATACCGAACATGGTGGATTTTAAAAAAGCATCGATTTGATCGAGCGGCACAAACATGCCCGAGTCGCGGTCAAGCTTTTGAACGTATTGTAAAATTTGGTTGGTTTCTTGATCGGCCCAATACACAGGAATGGCAAATTTATATAAGTCATGCAAAAGAGCCCTGTCTTCTGCAGAGAAGTAGCCACTGAAGGAACGGGAGGGGTACTGGAAATAGAGTCCCTTCAGATATCTTTGCACATGATCACCGAGAAGCATGCGCTTCATCATCGGCGATGGGAAATAGCGCATAAACATAACGCCCTGGCTCGTGATCTTCCCATCGACCATCGCCTTAAGAAATGGATAGGAAGGCTGTTGTTCAATGTAGCGCTCCACCATCAGAGCTTGCCTTTCCCCATGAGGTAGTCCTGGGAAATCATGAAATCGCGGAATGCGCGAGATCCAGTCACTTTCTGTCAGATTAAGCATTTGATTGCTTTTTACGACAAAGACTGCCGTACGTTTTTCCATAGGTTTAGGAGCAGTGTCGAAGGCACGGAAAACTTTTTCATGGTCTTCTAAACATATTTGCAATTGGTCACGGTCTTCAAAAAAAACGTATTCCCTGTAAGGTTCTAGTGTATAAAATTCAAGCGGGATATCGGTTAATTCTCTCTTGCTCTGTCCAAAAAGTTCGTAGATATCGCCCGATGCGG
This sequence comes from Waddlia sp., assembly GCA_041738095.1. Lineage (GTDB taxonomy): Bacteria > Chlamydiota > Chlamydiia > Chlamydiales > Waddliaceae > JTS-AC334. The sequence goes on along the minus strand of JBGSQP010000030.1, from coordinate 171,322 downwards.
AAGTGTCCGGCTGCAGGATGGATGCAGAGGTGTGCCGGTATCCTTCTGAAAGCAGTTCATTGACCACACGTCCGAATACTGTACGTATATGGAGCGGTAGCGTGCGTACCAATAAAAGCTCACCTTTCTCAATGTTATGAGGCATCATGGGCTTCCATTCTTGATGGAGCCGTACAATTTCCCTCATGGGAAGATCGGCTATCAAGGCTTTAGAGAGCGTAGGCAAGAATCCATGGACCGATTCTTCATACTCAATTTTGCCGTTTTGCAGCGTAAGGTAGGCAATAGTGCGGCCATCGACCTTATCCAAAATGAGGTCTGTGCTGCCGTGCAGGCCGCCTAAAGAGAGAAGGGGCTTCCCTTTCCGGTCCGACCGCCCGAACATACGTGAAAGATAAACAGGATCACGGACGCGCCGTCTTTCATCGGCAGCAAAAAGTTTGCCGATTGTGGAACCTTCTCTGATCAGGTTTAACATTTCACGTCCGACTTGACCGAAGCCTTTCAGGCGTACTTTGATTTGAGCGCAATGTCTTTTCGCGTCAAGTTCTTGCTCGAGGCCGACACCATCTACGCCTAATTGTGCAAGGGTGCTTTTAATATTAAAAAAAACATTTTCCGGTTCGATCTCAAAGCCGACAAACACTGGGGATATATTTTCGATGAATACGATCGCATCGACTGTTTCCTTATCGACATGAGTCAGGTTGGTAATAGTTCCGTCAGGGGTGACAAGGTCATAATGTGGCGATCCGAGATGTAATTCCATAGGGCATACTGGCTTTTGAAATAAAGAGGCGATCATAGCGAATGAGTGAATTTGGGAAAACATCTTCCAAACTGTAGGGGATTTATCGTTTAAGTAGGTGATTTTCAGAGCTTTGATGATTTGAGGATGCGTATGTATGCTTTATGTACGCTATTATTAGGTAACTCATTGACTCCTAGTGGGTCTTTCCTGTGGGATGTTTGATGATAAATTGTGAATAAAAAAAATAGTAGATGTAAAAGGTGCTGCCATAAGGCTGCGGAACTGTACAGGCGAGTTTTTCATACAATGCTTATTATGTGCTACTTAGGATAAATCCCTTTTTAAGGGCACCTCTAGAAGCCTTTCATGTAGGGGTTTTCGATGATGTGCGACGGAGTGTTCATAACTAGGGAGCAGTTTTGTAAACAATTGTCATCCAGGGATCGGTAAAAATGCCTGATTTCTTCCCTATTTTACCTTGAATAAAGCCTTTCCTAGAAAAGGATCATTTGCCATAATCATGCGTTTGTTTTCCATGTGATAGGATCGATGAAAGATAATAAAATCCCACGCAGTTTTGGCACCCACGATGGAACTTTCCATGCGGATGAAGTAACAGCTTGCGCGCTTCTGTTGCTGTTCAAGTTGATTGACGAAGACAAAGTTTACCGTACACGCGAAAGGGCTGTCTTAGCTTCCTGCGACTACGTTTGCGATGTCGGGGGCGTTTACGACAGTACCAAAAAGCTATTCGACCACCATCAAGCCGATTACCGGGGACCTTTGAGCAGTGCAGGAATGATCCTGCTGCATTTGAAAGAAAGTGGCGCCTTAAACTCCAAATTGTACGATTTTTTCAACGAAGCTCTAATTATTGGGGTCGATGCCCATGATAATGGCAAAGAGCTGCAAATCCCCGGATATTGTTCCTATTCACATGTGGTGGCAAATTATTGTCCTATTCCTTATGACCCCTCCCCGGAAGAGCAGGATAGGGCCTTTTACGAAGCCGTTAACTTTGCTTTAGGACATCTTTCAAGGCTCTGGGAGCGTTATCGATACATTCAGTCGTGCCGCACTGAGGTTGAGGAAGCCATGTCAAAGAGCGACACCTTTTTGATGTTTGAAAAGGGGATTCCTTGGTTGGAGTTGTTTTTCGAGCTGGGCGGGCGCGACCATCCTGCACTCTTTGTCATTATGCCGTCCGGTTCCCATTGGAATCTCAGGGGAATTCCCCCATCTTATGAAGATCGTATGAGTGTGAGAATGCCTCTTCCGAATGCGTGGGCTGGTTTATTGGAAGATGAATTACAAAAGGCCACAGGCATCCCTGGGGCGATTTTTTGTCATAAGGGACGATTTATTTCGGTTTGGGAGACACGCGAGGATGCTTTGAAGGCTTTAAATGCTGTTTTAAATCAAAAGGAAGCGGAATGACGACGATTTTCGGTAAGATTATTTCCGGCGAATTGCCCGCCGACAAGATTTTCGAAAACGAGCGGATCCTTGTGATCAAAGATCTGTTTCCTAAAGCACCTGTACATCTTTTAATCATGCCTAAAAAAGAGATTGCCGATCTGCAATCGCTGGAAAAAGAGGATCTTCCTCTTGTAGCAGAAATCATTTCAGTGGTGCAGCGCTTAGCTAAAGAGCACAATCTTGAAGAAGGGTACCGTCTGATTGTGAATAACGGCCCCTTTGCCGGACAATCAGTTTCCCATTTGCACTTCCATCTCATCGGCGGCAAGCGTCTTGGAGGAATGGCATAAATGACTTCATTCACATTGGACAAAAGCAAATCCGGGCTGCTGGTGATCGATGTGCAGGAAAAATTGTTTCCTAAAATCGACCGAGCAGAGGATGTGTACCTAGGCATATCAAAACTTATTCAAGGTGCGCGGATTTTTGACCTATCGATGGTTGCGACCGAGCAATATCCGGAAGGGCTAGGGCACACGATCCCTGAATTAAGGCAGTTATTAGGCCCTTGCCACGTTTTAAGCAAAACCTCCTTTTCCTGTTTGGGAAATAAAGAAGTTGGCAGGCACATTTTAGAGATGCCGGTTTCACAGTGGATTTTGTCGGGCATCGAGGCGCATGTCTGCGTTTTGCAGACGGCAAAAGATCTTTTGAGAGCCGGCAAGCAAGTTGTAGTGGTGAATGACGCGGTTTCTTCCCGCTCAATTTATGATTTTTCTTCTGCGATCGCAGAGCTGCGAGATTGCGGCGCGCGCATCAGTAGTAGCGAAACAGTTCTTTTTGAGCTGTTGGGGGACTCTCAGTCTTCTGAATTTAAGCAGATTAGCCGTTTGATCCAGTCCACTTCTTGTAATTGCCGATGCGAGTGAGCTGCGGCTTATTAGGTCTTTCCGTTTTTATCATTCAATTGTTATCTTTTATTCCAACCGCAATCTCTAATGAGGTCTCGCAAAGGGTACACAATTTGCTTACTATAGGCGATGTGTGTTCCGCCTGTCGATTTGCTGAACAATCCATAAACCGTTATTCCGATGTGCCTGAGTGCTGGGAGGCCTGTATCCTGGCATTGGCAGCGAGCGGCGATCAACACAAAATGTTGGCACGTTGGAAAATATACGCGCAGCTTTGGCCTGAAAGATCAGATAATAGACAGCTTCTGGAGGGGATGGCCTGGGGTTTAATCGATCAAGCTGCCAAATCCCCATCCCCAATTGTACGCATTCATGGATTGTTGGGTGCCTTTTTCGGGCAAGATGCAAGGGGAGTCAAAATTTTAAGGGTAGCGCTCTCCGATCCTAATACGCATGTAAGAGGCGCGGCGATCCAGCTTTGCGCACAACTGCGTGATCCCTTCCTGCAAGACGAAACACTGCGTTTACTGCAAAGAGAACTAAATTTGCAAGTCAAGGTTGAAACCATTAAGGCCCTCGGTAAAATGAAAATCCCTAAATCCGAAGAGGTGTTGATCGCTATTTTGGTCAGCCCATCTTCTAGGGCCGAAGAAAAAAAAGCAGCCGTTCAATCCCTCCTGCATTTACTGGACCATGCCGATGCAAAAACGGTTTCCACTCTTGTATTTAGTCAACGTTCTTCTTTAAGAGAGCTGGGTGCGCGGGTCATTTTACATACCGGTCAAGTTAAGGATGCCTCGCTTCTTTCTCCTCTTTTTGACGACTCGTGCGCTGACGTACGTCAGGCAGCCTTAGAGGCATTTGCTTATCTGCGTATTAAGACAAGTATCGAAAAAATCAAGCTCTTATTTCAGGATTCTTGTCCCAGAGTGGCTATCACGGCAGCATGGGCTTTAACGTTATTGGATGCTCCGCGAGATTTTAGCCCCTGGCTTCGCTCTCCTAATCAAGAAATTCGTTTATTAGCATCGGGAGCTCTTTCTGCAACGGGAAAATTCGGTAAATCAAATCTCTTAAAAGCCTTTCGGGAGTCTCGGGATCCCTTTGTAAAAATGAATCTGGCTCTGGGTTTGATCAAGCAGCGGGAAGCGTTAGCAGAAGCTTGCGCGGCACTTCTCGATGGTTTAAACAATACTAGAGAGCGCATTATGTGGCGTACTGAGGGCAGCTTTAAATTTCTGGGGCCAAGTACCATTCCTCATGTGGAATGGATGCCTCATCAACCTGAGTCCGTCGATCAAATGACCCGCCTGGAGTTGTACAATATTCTGCTAGTTCTGGAAGACCCGCAGGCGTTATCCGCTGTCAGGAATTTTTTAAAAAACACCCATTGGGGAGTGACTGGAATGTCTTCGGCCCTGCTCTTGCAGGAAGGGGAGGCCGCTGAGGTAGATCTGATCGCTTCTTTATTAAACGATCCCCACCCGAGGGTACGAACGCAAGCAGCGCTGATCCTGGCCATATGGGGACGGAGAGAAGACACTTTGCCTATTTTACAAGAAGCGTATCTTTCTGCTGATCGGGAGATGAAAGAACGGATCATTGAGGGAATTGGGCGTGTGGGTGCTAAAAGTTCCTTGCCTTTTCTCGTGGAAAGGCTTGGAGAAGCGCATCCGACTTTGCGGATTATCGGCGCGGCTTCGTTATTACAGTGTCTTTATCATTAAGGGGGGGTGATGGATTTGATTGAGGTGCAAACAGCCTTAAGATTCCAAAATATTGACGGTTGGCTCCTATTTGATTTTCGTAAAAGCAATGAGCTGGCCATTGCTTTCCTTGAAATTCCAGGGAACCGCATGCTGACCCGTAGGTTTATGTATTGGATACCGGCAGTGGGAGAACCTATAAAAATCGTAAGCGCCATTGAATCCGGAAATCTGGATCATTTACCCGGTAAGAAAAGAGTGTTTAGAACCTGGGAAGAACTGCATGCCCAACTGAAGGAAACTTTAAAGGGAAGTAAGAAGATCGCCATGGAGTATTCTCCGCTGAATGCGGTGCCCACGATTGCAAAAGTGGATGCAGGAACGGTCGAACTGATACAAAAATGGGGAATAGAGGTCGTCAGCTCCGGAGATCTATTGCAGACCTATACTAGTGTTTGGAATCGAGAGAAGTATGAAAGCCACCTCTTTGCCGCCGAGGTGCTTTGTCAAACTGTGGAAAAAACTTGGAGACTCATCGCATCTTCCCTTGCCAAAGGAAAGAGGATAGACGAGTACCAAGTGCAACAGTTTATCCTCAACGAATTTAAAGTACAAAACTGTAGTGCGCATGAGCCCCCCATTGTGGCAGTCAATGCCCATTCCGCCGATCCGCATTACCTTCCCGATGTCGACAATTCTGCCCCGATCAAAAGAGGGGATTTCATTTTGATCGACCTATTTTGCAAAAAAAATCAAGCGCAAGCCGTTTATGCCGATATTACCCGAGTAGGCGTGGCAGCGGAGCAACCCACCGTTCGTCAACAGGAAATTTTTAATGTCGTGAAGGCCGGAAGAGATGCCGCAATGCATTTGGTAAAGGAAAGGTTTTCAAAGAGCGAGCCTCTTTTTGGCTGGGAGGTGGACAAGGCCTGCCGCAATATCATAGAAAATGCCGGTTATGGTGATTTTTTTATCCACCGCACGGGGCATAATCTAGATGAAAACATCCATGGCAGCGGGGCTAATATTGATAATTTTGAGACAAAAGAACTAAGGCGTTTAATTCCCGGAACCTGCTTTACCATTGAACCGGGGATTTATCTTCCCGGAGAATTTGGTGTGCGGCTCGAATATGATGTCTATATTCACAATGACAGCAGGGTTGAAATCAATGGGGGCGTGCAAGAGGCGATCGAGATTCTAACTTGCTAACTTTATCCGGCTTAGCTACGATCTTCCCCCATAACAGCATGAACTATTATGAAGCTTTCTAAATTGCAGATGTGGAGTGCCTATCTAGGCAATTTTTTCGAGCATTACGATACGGCTTTATTTGGTTTTCTCTCTCCATTTCTAGCTCCTCTCTTTTTTCCCGGGACTGATCCGCTTACCGCTTTGATTTATACTTATGCCATGATTCCCATAGGGATGATTGCCCGTCCGTTTGGAGCTATCGCTTTCGGATACATCGGAGATGGCCAAGGACGCCAAAGAGCCCTATTTTTATCGATGCTGGGAATGGCTTTGGTGACAGGATATCTGGCCATTTGCCCTACTTACGAACAGGCAGGCCTGTTTGCTCCGTTCTTTTTTTGTTTGGGAAAATTTCTGCAAAACTTCCTGTCTGCCGGAGAAACTGTGGGTGGGGCTCTTTTTGTTTTAGAAAATAGCGACGAAAAATATCACGACATTCAAAGTAGTCTTTTTAATGCCTCTACGATTGGTGGCATTTTGCTGGCCGGAGCCGGTGTCGGTCTGCTTGGGATTTTAAACATTACCGATTGGGGGTGGAGATGGTTGTACGGGTTCGGGTGCACAACGGCTCTTTTTGGTTGTTTTTTGCGCAGCGGCTCACCGGCAGACCCTTTGACTCCGCGCACCTCTCCTTTTAAGGAAATTGTATCGGTGATGACACTTTCAAAGGGGCCGTTGTTCACCATTATGCTCTGCTCTGGTCTTGGCTATGCGACGTATTCCATCGCTTTAATTTTAATGAATGGTTTGATCCCTCTAGTCACCTCCTATACTAAAGCCGAAATGGCGATGCTGAATACGGCCTTGCTTGTTTTAGATTTTGCCTCGCTGCCTTTTTTTGGATGGCTTTCCTTTAAATTAGGCCGGGAAAAAGTCATGATTTGCGCTGCCTGGCTGATTGCCATCACCTCGATTCCACTATTTACTCTTTTGCAGGAAGGCAATTTTATCACAATCGTTGCAGTAAGGATGCTTTTTGTTTTTTTAGGCGTCGCATTTTTTGCTCCCTTTTATGCTTGGTCAAGCCGTTTAATTCCTTCCAAAGGAAGATATTTAATATTATCTTTTGGGTATGCTGTCGGATCCCAGTTGGTCGGTGCGCCGACGACAGCTTTATCGCTTTGGCTTTTTAAACATACAGGGATGGTGACAAGCGCTGCCTGGTATATTACTTTTTTAGCGGTGGCTTGCGCTATTGGCATTGCAAAAGTGAGTAAAAAACAATCAATGGCTTATGAATACCCTCTTTGATCAGAATACCCTCCAAGTCAGCTTACTGGGGGCGTTAAGAGGAATGGTTGTCCATACGGCCCTTTACCCCATAGAAGTCGTTAAGATCAGGCAGCAAATCAATCCCCAGCCGGAGAAAGCGTATTGCATTGCTAAGCGGATGTTTCAAGAGGAGGGGCTATGGACTTTTTATCGCGGTATAACTCCTCAATTGGTCAAAACATCCTGTAAGCAAGCCTGGTCATGGCCTATGATTATCGGAATCCCACCTTATTTAGAACGCCTAGGGGTTCCTATTTACGGGCAGGAAGTGATCACAGGTGTAAGCATTTCTTTAGTCGATACGGTCCTGACAACGCCCTTCGAGAGATGGAAGATGGAAGCCATTGTCAAGAAGGGAAAGCCGCTACGGATACCTTATCGTCCTTGGCAGGGTTGGAAAACCCATTGCTCTAAATTGATATTGGGATGGTGTACTTTTCTTGTGGCTCAACGTTATTTTAGAGACAGTCAACGGAATAAGCAGGAGCCGCTGAGTCTTTCGCAAATGGTGGTCATCGGCTTTAAGGTCGCGGTAGTTGTGGGTATTATATCCGCTCCTTACGATTTTTTGACGACCCGAGCTTTAAGCCAGGTTATTGAGCGAAACAGTTTAAGATCACTATTTCGTGGGATGCCTCTTAATACGCTAAAATTATCAGTTCATAATATTGCCTCAGTAGCGCTTATAGAAAAGCTAAGTAACCGTTGATTGCAAATTGTCCGTTATTCTGTTACACTTTAACGTCAAATTCATCTATCAAATAATTAATTAAACACCTTTCCTAAAAGGATCATCGTGGAATCTTCATCTGCAAAGCACAAAAGAGGAGTGGTGTCAGCTCTGTTTTTGGTGGCCGGAACCTGTATCGGCGGCGGGATGCTGGCCCTGCCGATCATTACAGGCATCAGCGGCTTTTTCCCTTCTCTTGCCATGATGGCCCTTTGCTGGTTTGCAATGACCTCTACTGCCCTTTTGCTGCTTGAGGTAAGTTTATGGTTTGAAGAAGGGGCGCATGTCATCACGATGACATCCCGCCTCTTAGGGCCTTTTGGCAAAGGGCTTAGCTGGATTTTGTATCTTTTTATTTGCTATGCCTCCTTAGTCGCTTACACTGCCGGGGGGGGGGCGCAAATGGCTTCTGTCTGCCGCTACTATTTAGATTTGCCGATTTCAAAAGACATGGGCTGCATTGCCTTTGTTTTGATCTTTACAACAGTGATCGGTATGGGAAGCTGGTTTGTGGGCCGAGTGAACTCGATCTTGTTTATTGCGATGATAGGCGCTTATTTTGCCTTGGTAGCAATGGGGGTTGATGAGGTAAGCAAGGATCTTTTACTGCACAGCAATTGGAAAACGTCCTTGGCCGCTGTACCTCTTTTACTGACCTCATTTAGTTTCCAGACGATGGTGCCGAGCTTAACCCCCTATTTGAAGCGCAACGTTAAAGGGTTGCGTATTGCCATTATCGGCGGAACCTTTGTGGCTTTTTTAATTTACGCCGTATGGCAGTGGATTATTTTAGGCATCGTTCCGGTGGATGGGGAGCAGGGCCTTGTGGCTGCGCTTGCACAGGGAAATCTACCCGCCACAGAATTTTTGAGGCAGCATGTTAAGGGCAAGTGGATATCCTCTGTCGCCGAATTTTTCGCGTATTTCGCCATTGTGACCTCTTTTCTTGGGATTTCCCTGGGATTGTTCGACTTCCTCTCGGACGGCTTTAAAATAAAGCGCAATGCCATGGGAAAAGGAATCATTGCGATGATCGTCATTGTACCGACCATTCTATTTGCTACTCAATTTGAACGCGCTTTTATGACCGCAATGGACGCATCGGGAGGATTTGGAGATTCCATATTAAATGGGCTGATTCCGATTCTTTTGGTATGGAGGGGAAGGTATTTATATAATTACCGAAACTCTTTCCAAGTGCCCGGCGGAAAAGGCTTTCTGATTTTTCTCTCGTTGCTCTTTGGTACAGCATTATTGATTGAAATTTTCGGCATTGCCGGCTGGATACCCTCGATTTACGACTCATCCGTTTTGGTAGAGATCCATAATTTACGAGACGCGCAGGACTAGAATTTACGTTATCTGATTAGTTTGAAGAGACCAGCGCTTTTAAACCCTCCTGCTTCATACGCAGGTGGATGCTATGCAGCCCGTTAGCCCGATTAGGCGTGAGGGCAGACTCGAGTCCTAGCTCTTCAATAAAGTCAGGTGGGGTAGTTAGTACATGTTCCGGGGATTCCCCGCTGTAAAAATGGATTAAGAGGGCGGCAAGCCCTTTAGAGATCAAACCATCCGAATCTGCTTCAAAAAATATTTTTCCCTCATTCATGAAGGATCTTAAATAGACAATGCTTTGGCATCCGTGTACTAGATACGCATCTGTTTTGTAGTCCGAGAGGAGCTTAGGGAGGCTTTTACCTAACTGAATAATTCTATGGTAAAGCTCTTCCGATGTTTTACAATCGCTAAATTGCCCCTTGATCTGTTCTTTTTTTGCGTTCATACCGATCAACTCGATTTTGTATATTTTTGAACTCATCTGCAGAGATAAGATTTATCCGGCTGGATGAAATTCTTGGGAAGGAGAATTCTAACCATGCTTCGAAATTCCTCTCTCGATATCTTTGTAAAAAAAAGTACAAAGTCGAGTTCATATACCGAAATGAATTCGAAAATCGGTTTTCGACTTGATCTTTTGCCGCCTGACTTTGCGCTCAATCTCATCAACTTTTCTAAGCTGATATCGATTTCCGCTCTACGTAAAAGAAAATACCTCTAAGTCAAAATTCCGATTTTTGAATTCATTTCGGTATATTTTTTATTATTATATCGAAAACTCCCATTGACAACAATGGAAAATTCTTATTAAATGCTTCTATTAAAAGAAGATAAAAGCAGCGGTGTATGGGAAAAGAAGACACAATTAAATTGGATGGGTCGGTCGAAGAACTTCTGCCCAATATGAATTTTAGAGTAAAATTACAGAATGGCATGGAAGTAACGGCTCATCTTTGTGGTAAGATGCGCATGCGTAATATCCGTGTGTTGGCAGGTGACACGGTCACTGTGGAAATGTCCCCTTACGATCTTACAAAAGCCCGCATTATTTACAGGCAGAAATAAATCGTCGGAAAGCGGATCATTGCTGTTGATTTTATTTACATAACTCTCTACACTAACAAGCTTTCGAGTTGAAATAATCGTGCAGAATCAAGTTATCTTGCCCAGATAGCTCAGTGGTAGAGCACTTGCATGGTAAGCAAGCGGTCGTAGGTTCGATTCCTATTCTGGGCAACTTGCAATGAAGAAAAAATAATTAACTGTGACACTGGAGCCTATACGGAGGAAGTAACATGGCAAAAGAACAATTTAAGCGGAATAAACCCCACGTCAACATCGGGACCATCGGTCACGTTGACCACGGAAAAACAACGCTTACAGCTGCAATTACATCGGTGCTCGCCAAAACATATGGTGGAAAAGCCCGTTCGTTTGCTTCTATCGACAATACTCCTGAGGAGAAAGCCCGCGGGATTACTATTAACTCATCCCACGTAGAATACGAAACGGATAAACGCCACTATGCGCACGTTGACTGCCCCGGCCACGCCGACTACGTCAAAAACATGATCACAGGTGCCGCTCAGATGGACGGTGCGATTCTGGTCGTAGCTGCAACAGATGGTGCGATGCCTCAAACACGCGAACATATTCTTTTGGCCCACCAAATGCAGGTGCCTAAAATTGTTGTGTTCCTTAACAAGTGCGATATGCTAGCTGAAAGCGATCAGGAATTGATCGACCTCGTTGAGCTTGAGTTGCATGAACTGCTAGAAGCGAAAGGGTATAAAGATGCTCCGATCGTGCGCGGATCAGCATTGAAAGCTCTTGAAGGAGATCCAACTTGGGAAGCTAAAATCGTCGAACTGATGAAGACAGTCGATGAAAAAATTCCTGAGCCAGCTCGCGAGATTGATAAGCCGTTCCTAATGCCGGTTGAAGACGTGTTCTCGATCTCAGGCCGTGGAACTGTTGCGACAGGTCGTGTTGAACGTGGAATCATCAAAATCAACGATAAAGTTGAAATTGTTGGATACGGCGGAGTTAAAGAAAGCGTGGCAACCGGACTCGAAATGTTCAATAAAGTATTGGACGAAGCTCGTGCTGGTGAAAACGTTGGTATTCTCTTGCGTTCAGTCGTTAAAGAAGATATCGAGCGTGGTATGGTAATTGCAGCTCCTAAAACATGCACACCGCACAAAAGATTTAAAGGTCCCGTTTACATCCTGACTAAAGAAGAAGGCGGACGCCATAAGCCTTTCTTTACAGGCTATCGCCCTCAGATCTACGTCCGTACGACAGACGTTACAGGTTCTGTAAAGCTGCCAGAAGGTGTAGAGATGGTAATGCCTGGCGATAACGTTGAGATCGAAGTTGAATTGATCTCTCCAATCGCATTGGAAAAAGGGATGAGATTTGCTATCCGTGAAGGCGGCCGTACTATCGGTGCCGGAACTGTAGCTGAAATTATCGAATAAGACGCGATTTATAGCGTGTCTTTTTTTCTACGCTTCCTAAGGAAGCGTAGAATGGGTGTGTAGCTCAGTTGGTAGAGCAGCGGTCTCCAAAGCCGCCGGTCGGGGGTTCGAATCCCTCCGCACTCGTATTGGTAACAAACAAAAGTTGCCTTAAATCTGTGGTATACGGAGAACATTCTGTGAGCGTAAGCACGATGGAAGAAAGAAAAAATCAAAATCAATCTGAAACGTCATCGGCCAAAAAAGCATTCGATTTTTTGGAAGGTATCAAATCAGAGTTTAAGAAAGTTACCTGGACTAGCCGGGACGAGCTGATCGTATACACCAAAGTAGTGGTCGCTTTTACTTTTATTTTTGGTATGGCTGTATATTTTACAGATGTGATCATTCATCAGTTCCTGACTGGTCTGAATGGCGCCATTAGATTGATTACCGGATAGATGCGCAAGGGAGAATTGTCTAGCGATGCATAAGTGGTTTGTTGTCCAAGTTTTATCAGCTCATGAGAAAAAAGTTAAAAAAGCTTTAGATGAACAGAAAGAGCTAAAAGGAATGAGAGATCTCATTGAAGATGTTCTCCTTCCTGTTGAAAACGTATCTGAAGTCAAAAGAGGCCAGCAAAAAATCGTCGAAAAAAGAATGTGGCCGGGATATCTCCTTGTTAAAATGACTTTAAACGACGATTCATGGGACTACATTTCAAGCACGCCTGGCGTGATCGGATTTTTAGGGGGCGATAAGCCTACACCTCTGACTGAAAGGGAAGTGGAAGAAATCTTGAGAGACGTAGAAGAAAAAAGAAGAAAAGTCGTTCAGAAGCATCAATTCGAGATCGGCGATTCAGTCAAAATTATCGATGGTGTCTTCATTAACTTCATCGGAACCGTTACTGACGTGCAGCCTGAAAAAGGGCGCCTCAGCGTCCAGGTATCGATCTTTGGTCGTGAAACTCGCGTTGACGATCTGGAATTCGTGCAAGTTGAAGAGGCCACCGAAGAGGCAGAACAATAGGGAATAGAATGGCAAAGAAAATTGTTAAATTTATAAAACTTCAAATTCCTGCAGGAAAAGCCAATCCAGCACCGCCGATCGGACCAGCATTGGGCGCGGCCGGTGTGAACATTATGTCTTTCTGCAAGTTATTTAATGCACAAACGCAAGATAAGGCAGGAGATATTCTTCCTGTCGTGATCACTGTCTACTCAGACAAGTCGTTCACATTTTATTGCAAAAAGCCCCCAGTTTCACGGATGCTCTTAAAAGCACTGTCACTGGAAAAAGGTTCCGCTGTACCAAACCGCGATAAAGTGGGTAAAGTTACCCGCGAGCAAGCTCAAAAAATTGCTGAAGATAAGATGCAAGATCTTAACGCCCGCAATTTGCAAGCTGCGACAAATATCGTCTTAGGCACAGCGCGTTCCATGGGTATAGAACTAGCAAACTAAAGGAAAATATGGGACGCCAAAGTAAACGTTTTCGGGAGATAGCAAAGAATCTGGATGTACAAAAAGTACACACAGTGAATGAAGCTATCGCAATATTAAAGACATTTCCACCGGTGAAATTTGATCAGTCGGTCGAAATTGCGTTGATTTTAGGTGTGGACCCTCGTAAATCTGACCAAAACGTGAGAGGCACAGTATCGTTACCGAATGGTACTGGTAAAAAAACGCGGATTTTGGTTTTCGCTCGTGGCGATAAAGCAAAAGAAGCTTTAGCTGCTGGCGCGGATTTTGCGGGTGCTGATGAATACTTCGAAAAAGTAGGAGCAGGCTGGACAGATTTTGATGCTGTCGTTGCTACACCTGATATGATGCGCGATGTCGGTAAATTAGGTAAGGTTCTTGGTCCTCGTGGCCTCATGCCGACTCCTAAAGCCGGTACGGTCACCACTGATATCGTCAAAGCCATTGGCGAACTCAAAGCTGGTAAAATCGAATTTAAGACTGACCGTCACGGTATCGTAAACACCATGGTTGGAAAACTATCGTTTGCCAACGAAAGCTTAGCGCAAAACGTAAAAAGTTTGCTCGATGCGGTCATGCGTGCAAAACCGGCAACTGCAAGAGGTCACTACATGAAGTCGTTGGTGCTTTCATCAACTATGGGTCCAGGACTTAAAATCGATCTTCGCTCTGTTGAAGTAACTTAAGGAGTCACGGCAAATGAGACAAGAAAAGCAACTCCTCCTTGATGAAGTCAAAGGGATGATTGAGCACTATGGTTCGTTTGTAATCATGAACTACGCCAACGTTAACGCAAATCAGGTGAGCGGATTCCGCCGTCAGATTGCGGAATTAGGTGGCGATGTACAAATGATCAATAAAAGAATTTTAGTAAAGGCCTCGCAAGGCGCGGGTCTTGAACTCGATGTGGATGCACTGCCTGGGCATATCGGACTCGTATTTGCGGGAACTGATGCTCTCCAAACTGCGAAAGCTGTTTTGAAATTCGGCAAAGATACCAACAATTCGGTATCTATCGTCGGAGGGCGTTTTGAAGGCCAGCTTTATAATGGTCCGCAAGTCGTACAATTATCTGCCTTGCCAGGTAAGGATGAAATGCGTGCACAATTGTTAAGCGTGCTTATAGCACCTATGCAACAAACATTAGGAGTTATGGACTCTATGTTGTGCAGCATTTTATATTGTTTGGAAAACAAATCCAAAAAAACAAGTTAACATATTTTTAGAGAGGATTTTACTGTGAGCAAAAAAACCGAAGATTTGATCGAAACGCTCAGCAATCTAAGTATCTTGGAAATGGCTGAGTTGAAAAAAGCACTAGAAGAGCGATGGGGCGTAACTGCTGCAGCTCCTGCAGCTATGATGGCGATGCCTGCTGCTGCTGAAGCTGTTGCTGCTGAAGAACCCACTGCATTTCAAGTAACTTTGGAATCAGCTCCTGCTGACAAGAAAATTGCAGTTATCAAGGTTGTTCGTGAGATCACCGGTCTTGGCTTGAAAGAAGCGAAAGACTTGACAGAGTCTGCGCCAAAAGTATTGAAAGAATCAGCATCTAAAGCAGAAGCTGATGAAATCAAGAAAAAGGTTGAAGACGCTGGCGCGAAAGTCACCCTTAAGGGAATATAGCCCTTAACACTAACCCTTTAATATTAAGGGGTTAATGTGTTACAATATATTATCCAGGTCAGAGAGCTCTCACGAGCTTGTCTTGACCTGGAATTTCCGTTTATCCTAAAAATTTTTAGGGTTTTATTGATGATATTAAAGTTCTAGACCCAGGGAGTCCGTTCGTCTATGTTGCAAAGGCCGCCAAAACGTGTCAGCTTTATCGAGAGAGAAGAAATTATTGATCTTCCAAACTTGATAGAAATCCAGGTCAAATCGTTTAGTCAATTTCTCCAAGCAGATAAATTTCCTGAAGAGCGTGAAGTAAGTGGATTGCAGGAAATTTTCACGGAGATCTTTCCGATTAAGTCATACGATGAAAAGACCATTCTTGAATACCTTTCTTATAATTTAGGGGTTCCGAAATATCCGCCCGATGAGTGCATCCGAAGAGGAATCTCTTACAACGTCACATTAAAAGTCAAATTCCGTTTGACAGACGAAACAGGCATTAAGGAAGAAGAAGTCTACATGGGTACCATCCCCATTATGACTGATAAAGGAACATTCATTATCAACGGCGCAGAGCGGGTTGTAGTTTCCCAGCTCCACCGTTCTCCGGGGATATGCTTCGAACAGGAGCGTCATCCACGCGGAAACATGATTTACTCATTCCGCATCATTCCATATCGCGGAAGCTGGGTGGAAGGTGCGTTTGATACAAACGACATGATCCATATATTTATCGATCGTAAGAAACGCCGTCGTAAAATTTTAGCGACTACTTTCATTCGTTCCTTGGGATACTCCACCAATGCCGACATTATCGAGGAATTTTATAGCACGCGTAAAGTTAAGATCAAATCCGAAAAAGACTTCGAAAAATTGGTCGGGAAAATTTTAGCTGAAGATGTGCTTGAAGAAGAAAGCAGCCTCATGTTTGGTAAAGCAGGGGAAAAACTCACGACTGCCATGCTGAAAAGAATGGTAGACGCCGGCATCGAAATGATTAAAATCGCTGAAGATGCTGATGAGAATAGCCCAGTCATCAAAATGCTGGCAAAGGATCCCACCGATTCGTATGAATCTGCATTGAAAGATTTCTATAGAAAAATTCGTCCGGGCGAACCTGCGACCCTTTCTAATGCGCGTTCAGCCATTATGCGCTTATTCTTCGATCCGAAACGTTATAACTTAGGCAGAGTAGGCCGTTATAAACTGAATTCCAGATTAGGTGTAGAAGTAAACGACCAAGTTCTTTCAGTGGTGACTTTGACAAAAGAAGATGTCATCGGAGCCATTAAATATCTGATCAAGTTGAAGGAAGGTTTAGATACCTCTTACGTCGATGATATCGACCATCTTGGGAATAGAAGGGTCAGATCAGTAGGGGAGCTTATCCAAAACCAATGCCGTATTGGATTGGCGCGTATGGAAAAAATCATTCGTGAAAGAATGAACCTATTTGATTTTTCTTCCGATACGTTAACGCCCGGAAAAATAGTTTCAGCTAAAGGGTTGTCGGGAGTCCTTAAAGACTTCTTTGGTCGCTCACAGCTTTCACAGTTTATGGATCAAACCAACCCTGTTGCCGAGTTGACGCATAAAAGACGTCTCTCATCTCTTGGACCAGGTGGTTTGAACAGAGACCGTGCCGGATTTGAAGTGCGCGACGTTCATCCTAGCCATTATGGAAGAATTTGCCCGATCGAAACACCGGAAGGACCAAACATCGGTTTGATCACTTCCCTTTCATCGTTTGCCAAGATTAATGAATTTGGTTTTATCGAGACGCCCTACCGCATCGTAAGAGATGGCGTTGTTACCGAGGAAATCGAGTACATGACGGCAGACCAGGAAGAAAAGTGCGTCATCGCGCAGGCCTCAGCTCCGCTTGATGAGTATCATATGTTCAAAAGCGAGATCTGCTGGGCCCGCTACCGCAGTGAACCTCTGGAGATCGAGTCTTCTAAAGTGACTCATATGGATGTTTCACCGAAGCAGCTGGTTTCTATTGTTACCGGTTTAATTCCGTTCCTTGAACACGATGACGCCAACCGTGCTTTGATGGGTTCAAACATGCAACGCCAAGGTGTTCCGTTGTTGAAGCCCGAAGCACCTATTGTAGGTACCGGTTTGGAAGCTAGAGCCGCTCGCGACTCAGGGGCTGTAGTGATTGCTGAAGAAGAAGGGCATATCCATTACGTGGATGGTTTCAAAATTGTAGTAACTCCTAAGAAAAATCCTCTGGAGAAAAAAACCTACAATCTTAACAAATTTATGCGTTCCAATGCAGGAACATGCATCAATCAGCGCCCTTTGTGCCAAGTTGGCGACAAGATTAAACCCGGCGATGTCATTGCAGACGGTCCAGCGACTGACTGCGGTGAAGTTGCTCTCGGTCGTAACGTGCTGGTCGCGTTCATGCCGTGGATGGGGTATAACTTTGAAGATGCGATCATCATTAGTGAGAAGCTATTAAGAGAAGATGCCTACACTTCGATCTATGTTGAAGAATTTGAATTGACTGCACGTGATACCAAATTAGGTAAAGAAGAGATCACAAGAGATATTCCAAATGTTGCAGAAGAAGCGCTTATAAATCTGGGCGACGATGGTATTATCCGCATCGGCGCCGAAGTTAAGCCGGGCGACATCCTTGTGGGTAAAATCACACCTAAGTCGGAAACGGAACTGGCTCCTGAAGAACGCCTTTTAAGAGCGATCTTCGGTGAAAAAGCCGCTGATGTTAAAGACGCCTCTCTGGTGGTGCCTCCGGGTACCGAGGGTGTGGTTATGGATGTTAAAGTCTTTAGCCGCCGCGATCGCTTATCTAAGACAGATGAAGAACTTGTAGAGGAAGCTACCCGTCTTAAAGACATTCAGCGCGACTATAAGCAGCAGCGCAGTGAATTGAAGATGGAAAGGCATGAACGTTTAGGCGCTTTATTGCTTAATGATACGGCTCCTGGCACAATCGTCCACCGCAAAACTGCGGAGGTGATTGTTGAAGAAGGATCTATCATTTCCCAAGAGTTGATTGAAGCAATTGAAGAACCTGCCGTTGAAGACTTGATCATGCCTGAAAACAGGATGTATCAGACCCTTAAACAAGTTCTGCATGAGTACGATGTTAAGTTCCAAACCTTGGATACGCAATATCAAACGCAGCTTGAGTACTTGAAAAAAGGAGACACAGACTTAGAAGCCGGCATTATCCGCCAGGTTAAAGTGTATGTCGCTTCGAAACGAAAACTTCAAGTCGGCGATAAAATGGCCGGTCGCCACGGGAACAAAGGGGTTGTCTCCAACATCGTTCCTGAAGCCGACATGCCGTTCCTGCCGAATGGAAAATCGATTGAGATTATCCTGAACCCTCTTGGCGTACCTTCCCGTATGAACATCGGGCAGTTGTTCGAAACTCACTTGGGTTTTGCAGCTAAGTTGAAAGGGATTAATATCAAGAGTCCGGTATTCGAAGGGTTCCCTGAGAAGGAAATCTGGAAAATGATGAAAGAAGAAGGATTGCCTGAAAATGGCAAGTTCTTCTTGCAGGATGGGCGTACGGGCGAAACATTCGATAATGCCGTCGTCGTTGGCTACATTTATATCCTGAAACTAAGCCACCTTGTTGCTGATAAGATCCACGCACGCGCAGTCGGTCCTTACTCGCTTGTTACCCAGCAGCCGCTGGGAGGTAAAGCGCAGATGGGGGGACAGCGTTTCGGGGAGATGGAAGTGTGGGCTGCCGAAGCTTATGGCGCCGCTCACTTGCTGCAAGAAATGTTGACCGTCAAATCTGATGACGTGATGGGACGTACTCGTATATACGAGTCGATCGTCAAAGGGGAGAACCTGCTCCGTTCAGGAACTCCAGAGTCCTTCAACGTCTTGATTAAAGAGATGCAAGGGCTGTGCCTGGATGTGCGTACAAGAAAAGTAGATGAATCGGTATAGAGGGTTTATAAGTTATGGCAGAATTTAAAGAGCAAGAGGCTGAATTCGACAAGTTGACCATTCAGATCGCTTCTGATGAAGTGGTTCGCAATGATTGGTCTTATGGCGAGATTAAAAAGCCTGAAACCATTAATTATAGGACCTTTAAACCAGAAAAAGGCGGATTGTTCTGCGAAAAGATTTTTGGTCCTACAAGAGACTGGGAATGTGCTTGTGGAAAATATAAGAAGATTAAACATAAAGGGATTGTCTGCGACCGTTGCGGCGTAGAAGTGACCCTATCAAAAGTACGCCGCGAGCGCATGGCCCATATTGATCTGGCCGTGCCTGTTGTGCACATTTGGTTTTTTAAGACGATGCCATCCCGTATCGGTAACGTTTTAGGGATGTCGACAGCAGATTTAGAAAGAATTATATATTACGAAGAGTATGTCGTCATCGATGCCGGCCACACTGAGTTGGAAAGAAAACAGCTTCTTAACGATATCGAATATCGTGAAGCTCAAGAAAAATGGGGCCGTGATGCGTTTGTTGCCAAAATGGGTGGCGAAGCGATTAGAGATCTACTCTCTACTGAAGATTTGTCCATTTTGCTGGTTGAATTAAAAGATAAACTCAGACGCACAAAGTCGCAGCAAGCGCGTATGAAACTTGCAAAAAGACTGAAAATTGTTGAGAGTTTCGTTACATCGACGAATACTCCGGACAACATGGTGATGTCATGCGTACCGGTCATCCCGCCAGAGTTGCGCCCACTTGTGCCTTTGGACGGCGGACGTTTTGCCTCCTCCGACTTGAATGACCTTTATCGACGCGTTATCAATCGTAACAACCGTTTAAAAGCAATTTTAAAGCTGAAAACGCCTGAAGTGATCGTTCGTAATGAAAAAAGGATGCTTCAGGAAGCAGTCGATGCCTTGTTCGACAACGGCAGACACGGTCACCCAGTTATGGGCGCCGGAAACCGTCCATTGAAGTCGTTATCTGAAATGCTCAAGGGTAAACAGGGACGCTTCCGTCAAAACTTGCTCGGTAAACGTGTTGACTACTCTGGACGCTCCGTTATCATTGTGGGTCCTGAACTAAAGTTCAACCAGTGCGGGTTGCCGAAACTCATGGCTTTGGAACTCTTTGAGCCGTTTATCGTAAAGCGTTTGAAAGATCTCGGACATGTGTACACCATACGCTCAGCCAAAAAAATGATTCAACGCCAGTCTCCCGAAGTTTGGGATGTATTGGAAGAGATCATCAAAGGGCATCCTGTCTTGCTAAACCGCGCGCCGACTTTGCACCGTTTGGGTATCCAAGCGTTCGAACCGGTATTGATTGAAGGGAAAGCGATCAGGATCCATCCGTTGGTTTGCTCTGCGTTTAACGCCGACTTCGACGGTGACCAGATGGCCGTTTACGTGCCGCTTTCTGTTGAAGCTCAGATCGAAGCCCGCTTGTTGATGATGGCGCCGGATAACATTTTCTTGCCCTCCTCCGGTAAACCTGTAGCCATCCCCTCACAGGATATGACCCTTGGTTTGTATTATTTAATGTGCGATCCGCTCTATTTCCCTGAAGTACATGGTAAAAAGACCCGCGTCTTCCGTAACGCTGAAGAAGTGCTTATGGCCATCAACTCCAGTGGAAGTTATACTTGGTATGAAGACCAGCATAAAGAGGGACACCAAGGTAAACCCGGTCAAGAGCATGAGGCTCTAAGCCGCGGTTTGCGTATCCACGAGTTGATTAAGTTGCGTACTGATGTCGGGATCATTGAAACGACGCCCGGACGCGTTATTTTCAACCAAGTTGTGCCAAAAGAATTAGGATTCCAAAACTACAGCCTGCCCAAAAAGAAAATGGGTGAGCTTATTTTGCAGTGCTATAAGAAGGCCGGACTGGAACGTACTGTCAGATTCCTTGACGATGTGAAAACATTAGGGTTCTCCGAAGCCACCCGCGCGGCCATCTCCATGGGCGTTTGCGATGTTTGTGTTCCGGCTAATAAAAATACGATCATTGATCAGTCTCACGAGAAAGTGGCTGTTGTTAAAAAACAGTACGAAGATGGGATTATCACTGAAGGGGAAAGAAAGTCTAAAACGATCAGCATCTGGACAGAAGCCCAGGAGAAACTTTCCGAAGAACTCTTTGAGAAAGTTTGTGAAGTCAAAGACAGCCGTTTGAATCCGATTTACATCATGATGGATTCCGGTGCCCGGGGTAACAAATCCCAGGTTCGTCAGTTGGGAGCTTTGCGTGGTTTGATGGCAAAACCGTCAGGCGCTATTATTGAATCACCGATCACCTCTAACTTCCGTGAAGGATTATCGGTGCTTGAATTCTCCATTTCTTCTCACGGAGCGCGTAAAGGTCTTGCAGATACCGCCTTGAAAACAGCCGACTCGGGTTATCTTACCCGTCGTCTGGTCGATGTTTCTCAAGATGTGATCATTACAGAAGGCGATTGCGGCACATTGAACGGGATTGAAGTCTCAGCTATTAAACAAGGCCAGGAGGAATTGCTTCCTCTTAAAGATCGTATTTTCGGACGTACTGTCTGTGATACCATCTACCAGCCGGGCGACCGTACGAAAGTACTGGCTCATGTGGGTGAAACCCTAAACATTAAACAAGCTGAAGCGATCGACGATGCAGGCTTGGATTCTATCAGAATCCGCTCTGTATTAACCTGCGAAACACGCCGCGGTGTTTGCCAAAAATGCTACGGCATTAACTTGGCCAACGGCAGGATGGTCAGCCAGGGCGAGGCTGTCGGCATTATCGCAGCGCAGTCCATCGGTGAACCCGGAACGCAGTTGACCATGAGAACGTTCCACTTGGGTGGTATCGCTTCATCCTCTTTGAGCCCTGAACTTGAAGTTGAAAAAGACGGCTTATTGATCTATTCCGATTTAAGAACCGTGCGCAATGATGAAGGGCAGTGGGTGGCCTTGAATAAAAACGGTTGCCTGAACATCGTTCGCGATGAAGGACGTGCATTGGAAGAGTATAAAAAACTCCTTTCGACAAAATCGATTGAGCCATTGCAAACGTTTAACATTGAGCTTGGAACTAAAATCCTTAATGAAGATGGTTCTAAAGTAAAAGTTGGCCAGACAATCGCGAAGTGGGAACAGCATAACATCCCGATCATTTGCGATCGCCCCGGTTACCTGAAGTATGAAGATCTTGTCGAAGGAATTTCAACCGAGCGTGATGTCAATAAGCAAACCGGCCAGACCGAGTTGATTGTAAAGCAGCATAGAGGTGAATTGCATCCTCAGATCGTTATTTATGCTGATGATCAATTTACTGAATTGGTGGGCACTTACCCGATTCCATCGGGAGCCATCATCTCAGTTGCGGAAGGTCAATACGCTACAGCCGGTACCATGCTTGCACGTTTGCCGCGCGGCGCAATGAAAACCAAGGACATCACAGGGGGCTTGCCTCGTGTGGCGGAATTGTTCGAAGCGCGTAAACCGAAAGACAACGCAGAGATTGCTAAGATTGACGGTATGGTCGACTTCCGTGGTGTTCAAAAGAACAAGCGAATTGTCGTTGTGCGCGATGATGCTACCGGAATGGAAGAAGAACATTTGATCCCGCATAACAAGCACTTGATTGTGCAGAAAGGGGATCATGTCATTAAAGGTCAGCAGTTAACGGACGGTGTTGTTATTCCTCATGAAATTTTGGAAATTTGCGGAGTGCGCGAACTTCAAAAATACATGGTGAATCAGGTACAGGAAGTTTACCGCTTACAAGGGGTTGACATCAACGATAAGCATATCGAAATTATCGTGCGCCAGATGTTGAAGAAAGTGCGTGTAGT
Organism: Waddlia sp.; assembly: GCA_041738095.1. Taxonomy (GTDB): domain Bacteria; phylum Chlamydiota; class Chlamydiia; order Chlamydiales; family Waddliaceae; genus JTS-AC334. Next base: position 148,604 of record JBGSQP010000030.1, on the reverse strand, counting down.
GGATCCGGGCGATACGAGCTTGCTCTTCGGAGAAGAAGTCGACAGGAAAGAGTTTGAACTCCAAAACCTTAAGACGACCCAAGAAGGTGGTAAAGCAGCTCAAGGAGCCCCTGTCCTTTTAGGGATCACTAAAGCTTCCCTAAGCACGGATTCCTTTATCTCTGCGGCATCGTTCCAAGACACTACGCGTGTCCTTACAGAAGCTGCATGTGCAGGGAAAACCGATTACTTGCTCGGCTTCAAAGAAAACGTCATCATGGGACATATCATCCCGGGTGGAACAGGCTTTGAACGGCACAAGCGTGTGAAGAAATTCGTAGATAGAGAGCTTGAAGAAGAACTCGTCTTCGACTTCGTCAGCGTTCCTTAAGACTTTTTTAGTTTTCTCATAAAGCGATGGCAGCAATGCCATCGCTTTTTTTTTGCTCCACGCTGATTTAAATTCTTATCCATTTTTCAAAACTCTCTATAACAAAACCACTTAGACTATGATGGTAGAATAAAATTATCTTTACTTGTTTTGGTCAGTTGACCGCAACCGTCGATTTGCATAAGATCGTGAAAGTGGCTGTTGTTGTTTGAATGAGGAGTGCGAAGTTGCATGGGCAAGAGGATAAGTATGACTAAACTAGCTCTTTTTTTTCTCCTATTGTTTTCCCATGTATATGGTGTTACCCCTAACTCACTACGAGAGGCGCTAGATCATTATGAATCTACCCGGTCTTTTGACCAGTCCCCCGAAGAATTTTGGGAGTACCCGGAGTGTTATTTCATTAAACGCATTCAGGCGCTTGACGCTGTTATTGCTTTTTCTGAATTCGATCAGGAGTTAAGAACATCGCTTCAGGCTAAGCGTAACTATTTAGAAGCTCTGGTTCCTTTTGCAGCTGACTTTCGTTGTACAAAATCCCTTATGTTTAAAACACTATACGAAGTTCTTAATGTCGATGATCACTATTGGCCTGAATTGATCGATCCTTTACACCGCGCTGGTCCTGAGGTTCAGCTTAGGATAGCGCTTTGGCAAGTGTCAAATGTCCCGAATTACTTTATCTTTCTCGAAACGATAGAAAATGATCAAGGGCTGAATAGCTATGCGCCATTTAGGCATTATATTAAATATTGCAAGACGGAACAGGAAAGAGAGAGTTTCAAACTACGGTTTGTCGATGGACGAGCCTATTTAAATGATGATTTGTTCGATACAAAGAATTCCAACTATATCTTTGCTTTAGGCACCGATGGACAGTTTTATGTAAATCATGAATTAAAATATGAACGCCATCATTCCACTTTTTTAGGTGGAAAAGAAGTCCTCTGTGCCGGAGAAATTACAGCGCAACAGGGAGTAATTACCCGGATCAGCAATAAAAGCGGACACTACCAACCTACTGCAGCTGCTGTTGTCCCGGTTCTGGAAATCCTGCAACGATTAACGGGATCGGTGAAGGGGATTGTTTTGGAGCTTAAAATCAAAAAAGGGGTAGGGCTTGCATCTTACGATGCCGAGCAATTTTTGCAAAACAAGGGCTTGTGTCCTGCTTTAGCTGACACAACCAATGGATACACGCCTTTACACCTTGCAATTGTACAAAAACAAATTCAAATCGCCGGGCAGGTCTTAAATCCGGAGTCTATTAATCAGCAGAATATTCTAGGAGATACTCCTTTACATTTGGCGGTTAGAGCTAACGCTTATGATTGGACCATACTGTTAATGCAGGCAGGAGCTGATCCGGTGATTGCCAACAAAAGCGGGAAATCCCCCCTGCACGAAGCTGCTTATTTAAAGAATTTAAGTCTTCTTAAACAACTCATTGGTACGAGCAATCAGTGGATCGCCCTAGAGGATTATCCGCTTCTCCATGCCGCAGCGTCGGGAGGTGCTCTTAATGTAGTGCACTATTTGATTGAATCGGGTGCACATATTGAAGCTTGCGATAGAAGCGGTGGTAACGTCTTGCATGCTTCTTCGCTTTGCGATAATCCTTTGTTAGTAGATTTTTTTCTTGAAAAGGGGATCGTTCCCTGTCAAGATTTTTTTGGAGCAACACCGTTGCACCGGGCTGCCGCACAAGGGAATGAGAAGGTCTTTATTAAATTGCTTTCCATTTGCGATCCGATGGCAGCTGATCATCAGGGAAATACGATATTGCATTATGCGGCACGCGAAGGGAATTATCGTTTAATGCCGCATATCATTCTATTATGTCCAAAAGAGTTAGCGGAGAAAGTGAATCATAAAGGGGAATTGCCTCTTCACTGGGCTGCAGAAAAGCTACCTTGCGAGTTCACAAGGCAGCTTTTGTCGATGGGGATTTCACCCGATGCGCCGGATGCCCAAGGTCAAACTCCGGCTCACTATGCTGCCAAAACTAAGAATTCTATTTCCATATCCAACTTAGAGAGCCTCCGGCAATCCGGAGGATCCCTTGATCTACCAGATGTTGAAGGATTATTTCCCGTACATCAGGCCATCCTTTCGGGTAATATCGTTCACCTAATGTACCTTCTATCTTGGACTGAAAATTGCAATATAAAAGATCCATGGGGAAGGTCCCTCTTGGAATTCGCCATTCATTACAAAAAACGAGAAATTAAAAAATATCTACTGCAGCTGCAACTCAACGATTGCAACTAGAGCATCCTCTGCTACTGCTGCCCCAATTACAGCCGTTTTTTCTTGAAAAAGGCTCCGGAGGAGGCAGGTTGTGGCAGTCTTGCTCGGTCGCCAAACTTTCTTGCTCTTCATTCCACGCATAACGATCATCCCAGGCATCACGATATCCATAGCCTCCCATATCGACACAGGGACAGCCGACGCGTTGCAGCCATGCCTCTAATTTAGGTGCCGGAAAAAGTTGTAGGGCGAACATTGTAAGGATGAAAAAGAGTTGCGATTTTTTCATGGAGTCTCCATTTTTTTAAAAAACCCTTTATGTCATGGAACGTTATTTTTTCCAAGTGATACCTCAATCGTGTCTTAACGCTAAGATAGGATCGATGGAAGCTGATTTTAAAGCTGGATAGAGGCCGGAAATGATTCCCACAATAGTGCTCACTCCCATCGATAATAAAATCGACCACAAAGTAATGGCAATTTTCCATTGAGTCAGGAAACTGATGGCAACGCCAGCAGTTATCCCTAAAAAGACCCCGAAAAATGAGCCGATGGCAGTCAAAACAGCAGCTTCTATTAAAAATTGTTTCATAATGTGGGTTTGATTGGCGCCAAGCGCCCTGCGGATGCCGATCTCTTTAATGCGCTCTGTAATGATCGCCAGCATAATATTCATGATGCCGATGCCGCCCACCAGTAGAGAAATGCCGGCGATGGCGCCTAAGACCAGATGAAAAGTCTTCTGGGTTTTTTGCTGCTGGGCCAGTAATTCTTGAGGAATGATGATTTGAAAATCCTGTGCGCCTTGATGATTATGCAACAGCACATTCTTGATGATTTTGGAGGCTGTGCCGAGATCTTCTTTTGAAGGCACTTTTACAATCATTTCACTGACGGTTTGATAAAAGGCGTTTTGTTTGCCAAACGTTTCATCTATGCCGAACGGTAAAAAGATCATGTGGTTGTAGTCGTGCGCAGAAAGTACTGTATTTTCCTTTTGCGTTTCGCGGGGGCTTAAGATCCCGGCAATCTTAAAGGGCTTTTGATCGATTTCAACGCGCCCCGATCCACTGCCTGAAACTCCCAGTCCTTTGGCAATTTCATAGCCCAGCACGCATACATGATGCCGTTCTTTAACGTCTAGATCACAGATAAACCGTCCTTCCTGCAGCTGCAGATTCCGCAGCTCTTTATAGTTCGGCGAGACGGCGACGATTTTTTCATTCAATTTCATATTTTGAGGGTTTAGCTTCTCCTCGATGTCTTTAGAGGCGGAAACTTTCCGCGGCGGAAAATAATGTTGCAAGGCGTTGAGATCAAGGTTCGTTAGGCCAGGTGTTTTTTCCCCGTCATCGGGATTCATATTGCGCACGATTAAGGAGTTGGCTCCCATCTGCTCGATTTGGCGCAGCACTTCCTGTTTGGCCCCTTCGCCCACCGCCAACATGGCAATGACGGACGCCACGCCGATGATGATGCCGAGAACGCTTAAAAATGTTCTAAATTTCTGCTTAGAGAGTGATTGGAGGGTTTGCAAAAAGATTTTAATGTATTTACGGCCATGTGAGGAACTTATGAACATTGCCATATTTTCCCTTCATGAATTTTATAGTGGGTGTTGAATTGGGTGGCGATGCTCTTGTCATGCGTTATGACAATCAATGTCACTCCGTTTTTGTTGAGTTCCTTCAAAAGGGCAATGACAGAGTGCCCATTGACAGAATCGAGATTTCCGGTCGGTTCATCAGCTAAAATTAAGGAAGGCTTTTTTACTAAAGAGCGCGCAATGGCTGCCCGCTGAATCTCTCCACCGGAAAGTTCCTTCGGAAGATGCTTTAAACGATGGGATAATTTTACCTGCTCAAGTGCCTCCAAAGCCTTTTCTTGGATTGATCGTTCCGATTCTTCCAAATATTGGAAGGGGAGGATCACGTTTTCATACACATTTAGATAGGGGATCAGGTTAAACGATTGAAACACAAAACCAACTTCTTGCGCGCGAATTGCCGAAAGGGACTTATCCTCCAAATCTTGCGTATTTTTCCCCTTGAAGTAAAACGCGCCAGATGTGGGACGGTCCATGCAGCCTAAGATATGCAAAAGAGTTGATTTGCCGGAACCGGAGGGGCCCATGATGGAAATGCAGTCGCCGGGATAAACGGAAAGGTTCACTTCTTTCAAAACGGAGACATCGTCTTTTTCCTGACGGGTATCTTTGTACGATTTACTCATATCGATGGCGTGCAAAAGGGGAGTCATTATTTACTCATCCGGGGGGTAAAGCAGCACAGCCATGCCCTCTTCCAATCCGGAAGTGATAATGGTCCATTGTTCATTGCCGGGAGCGGTGACGATTTCCTGCCTGCTTTTATCCGGTCGATAGCAGAAGGTTTTTCTATCTTGGATGAATACTGCATGGGATGGAATCGATAGGGCTTGATCTACTTTTCCAGAAATCAACGTCACGCGCGCGGTCATTCCCGGGCGTAGATGAGATTCGTTGGGGTCTAAGGCCACGGTAACTTCAAAATGTTTTTCTTTGGAAATGGCTCCTATCTCTACTTGGGCCAAAGCCCCTAAATGCACGATTTTTCCGGTAAAAATTTGTCCCGGGAAGGCATCTACTTCGATGGTGGCCTCTTTGCCTACATTCACGCGGTGCAGGTCCATTTCACGCACTTTGGTGCGCACAATCAATCTTCTTAAATCGGGAATCTCGAGCAGGGATTGATTTCTCATCAGTTGATCTCCCAGCAAAGGTTTGCGTCGTTTGCCGTCGCGAAATTCGCTGCGGTGAACGATGATGCCGGGGCTGGGTGCTTTGATTACCGTGAGTTCAAGCTCTCTTTCAGCGATCCTTAAAGAGGTATTTAGCAGTGTTAAATACCCCTCGGCCTGATTTAAAGTGATGTCTGCCGCGGCAGCGCGATACAGAGCGGCCGCTTCCACATCTTTTTGGCGGGAGACGGCTTTTTTCAGATTCAACTCCGCTTTAGCGATCATGGAGGGCTTGATGTACTGGATAAAGTTTTCGTACTGCAGTTTGGCGGTTTCCCAGGCTTCTCGTTCTTGCTCGAGCTGTTTTTTGCACTGAAGAAGCTCGCCGATAGCAAACTGCTCATCTTTGCTCATCTCTTTTAATTCGTTATGATAGCACTGAATTTCTTCATATTTGTTTTCGGCTTTCATCATGGCGTTTTTAAGGCGCGACTGTTCCAGAGGCGCATCGCTTTCTTTCACCTTTCTCAATTCCATGACGGAGGCTTCCACTTCAAGCGAGGCATTGTCGATATCGAAGCGCGATTGGGCCTGCTCCCTTTCTCTATTTTTAGCCAGCGCCTCCACCTTCAGAGCCTGCTCTTGAATCTTCATCTGCAGATCATGGATTTTATCCTCAAATGGGGAAGGATCGACCCGTGCAATGACATCATGGGTGTTGACAGACATGCCGTCAGGGATTAGCTCGATGAGTTTGCAGGCCTCGCCTTTAAGCCGGGAACAGATGGTAATCGATTTTTCAGCATCGATCTCCCCGGTGGTATAGACCTCAATGGCAAACGAGCGTTTTTTGGCAAGGGCGAAGGGGAGTGTATCCCCCTTTTTTCCGGTTACTTTTGTAATAAAAAAAATCATCAGAAGGAGAACAACGGAAAGAGCTATCAGAGTTTTTTTATTCCTGAAGAAAGAGGTCATGATTGCTCCTTCTTAAAAGATTGAAACTTAAAGGCGCAAAGGGGATTTTTATCTAAGTCTTTGTGTCTTTGCGTCTTTGCGTTTAATTGTACCATTAGTAAGGAATCCTCGGTTTTTCGGCAAAAAGCCCCAACGCCACATTCAGCTTAAGATGATTTAGAATCAGATCGATTCCATGGGAGTATAGTTGAACTTGCCCTTGACGCAAGTTTTTTTCCGCTTCCACCACATCAAAATTATCTGATAACGCTCTTTCAAACTTCATCTTCGAAAGTTTAAGTCCCCATTCCGAGGCTTTCAGCTGCTGTTTTTGCAGGCCCCACTTTTTTTTGGAGGATTCCAACGCAAAGTAAGCTCTCTTTACCTCATGGATAATCGAATCGCGCGTTTTCTCGATCATGCGCTGTGCCTGATTTTCAGCCATGCGGCTTAAGCGGTACAAGTTACTGTCGTAAACGGAATAAAGTTCTTTGGACGTTACGATGCCGACTTTCCAGAGATTCTGCTGCCGATCCGGTTGGATGCCCCGAAAGTAATCGTAGCTGCTCATGTTGGAAAATGTCATGTCCAAATCAACTTGAGGACGGCAATTCCCTTTCGCTAAGGAAGCTAGGCGCCTCGATTCGTTATAAGCATCTAGCGCCTGGTCCATTTCGATACGGTTATCCAGGGCTGTTTGAATGGCTTCCTGCAATTCGAGCGAGGGGATTTCGTAATCTAAGGCGACATCAATTTCTAAATAAGCTTCTGTCGGAAGGGCTAGCAATTCCTTTAAACGTTCCTCAACATCTCTAACCTGTTCATTAGATTGCGCTAATTTCTCTTCCGTATTTTTAAGTTCCAGCTCGGCGCGGTACAGGTCAATGGCGGAATTCAGCCCGATTTTTTCTTTTGCTTTAGAAATACGGTAAAATTTTTGCAGCCGTTCTACAGATTCTTTATTCAGCTGAGTGGTTTCCCGCTGCTTAATTAAATTATAAAGTGCCTGCAATGCCGCATGCACGATCCCAATTTGTCTTGTAAACGTAGAACGTAGCGTGGAACGTAAAGAAAAATTGGCTGCATGCAGTCTTGCCAGGGCATATTGTTTGCCGGCGCCTTTTAAAAGGGGCTGCTTAAAGCTGACGTCGGAATTGACTTGAAAGCCCTTCCCTTTTTTATAGACAGCAGGGCTGATGCAGATTCTTTGTCCCCACTGTGTGTTTTTGCTAAGGGAGAATCCCAAGCCGTAAGAGAGTTGATTCTCACTCCGCTTATCGTAATTACTATAGCCCAGCACGCTATTTGGGGCTATTTTCCAGGAAAAAAACGCTTCATCATTTTCCAGGCTGAGGTAAGATTTGGCCAGAGTATCACGCACATCCAAAACGTCCCGATTCCAGGTCAGTACATATTGGATCGTATTTTCTACTGTAAGAACAACCACAGGGGCTTCTTCAGTGTAGAGAAAAAATGGAAATAAAAGAAAAAGGATATAGCGAGTCATTGTAAGTCTTGTGCAAATCAACGACTCACGATAATGATCAAGAAATTATTCCGCAATTGAAACGAAAAGGCGCTTACTCACCGCAGTGCACAAGCGCCTTATGAGAGAGGATGTTAAGGAACGTTGCCTTCACCGTAGGTGAATTCACCGCTTAGTTGGACTTGTTGGCTTAGGCCAATTACTGCGAAGTCGGTGATCGGAGCTACTGTTACCGATCCATCGCTGGAAGCTGTAACGTCGGCATCAGCAAAATCAATGTTAAATGAGATTGCGTCATCATTGAAGGCTTGTATTCCCACGTGGTAAGTACCGTAGACGGGATCGGTAATAATTATCGTACGTGTTTGTTCTGTAATCACTGCATTTTGATAAGCAATCCCCTCTACTACCAATCCATCAGGAGTGGAAACAAAAGGGATAATTGTAGTACCAGCACCTGTTGCTTCCCCGTCTAATAACAAATTTACATCAAAGGTCAATGTTTCACCGATATCGGCAACGAATGGTAGTAGGTCTTGTGCAGCTTGTTCTTCCGGTGTAAGGCAGCAGTCATTACAGCTACCGCAGTTCCCGCCGCTTGAAGAGGAAGAAGAAGAGGAAGAGGACGAAGTAGCTCCAGCTGGGCCGGCAGGTCCTTGTGGTCCGGTAGCTCCTGTATCGCCGGTATCGCCTTTGTGGCCTCGTTTCCCATTGCTATCGCTGGCTGCGTAACCGGCAGCTGCACCAATGGCGCCTGCAAATAAGAGTGTTGTAATCAATTGACAGCAGTCATTGCCATAAAATCCGCTGCCGCAAGATGCCTGCACTTTTGCAGGAACGGCCAGCTCCAGCATGGCAAGCATGCAAAGCATAGTCATTATCTTGTTTAAAAGTTTCATACCTTCTCCTGAAGTTGACGTGTAAAAATTGGTAAACATTTTTTCATACAAGAAGAAGGTTTTTAAAAGAAGAAATTTTTTAGTTGTCGTCTAATTTTTCAAACAATTGATTGAATTGATCGGTCTCATTTTCAATCAGTTCATGAGCACATTCGATCAGCGCATCTAAAACGGCAGGGGTTGAGTTGTCCAAAATGTTGAGCTCGGGAGAAATCTCCGGTTGAAAGCGGAAATAATTTTTTCCATGAGAGATGTCGGGAAAAATGGAGCACATTTGTTTATGCGCCAATTCACTTGAAGACTGCATCATCAGGTCGATCATTTTTGGCGCCCACTTGGCAAGTCCCCAGTTTGTTGTTCCGGTATAGGGGATTTTTTCTTTGCATATGCCTGTGCCGATAGAAACCACAAGACATCGATCATCCGGTGTATTGAAGAGATGCTTGGATTCGATATAACCCGTAACGGAAGGCGTATTTGCGGCAACGCCCGCGTCGATAAACGCATACGCATTCTCTCCGAATGTCATGGGCATGGGAGGGAAATAGGTGGGGGCGGCAGTTGCGCAGCGAATCACATCAACTTTTTTTAAGGTAGCATAATGAGGATCCATCCGCGCGATGCTGCGTTGAAAATACCAGGGATTTGATTCAGTGATTTCCTGGCTAAGAACAAGAACTTCGGTGAGCGCGTCTTTGAGCAGCGATTCGCCGCAATATTCCTTGACGACATTGACCAGGGATGTCGGATCGTATTCGGCGTAGGTGGTTTCGCGAAACCACTTCCAAGGTTTAGTCCACATGGAAGGTTGGGGGAAAATGTCTTTGGCGCGGGTACGATAGAGGTTGACCAAGTCTTCGGCGCTAAATTTAGGTTCGTTTGAACTCGGGCAGGCCGGAGTTGTAAGGGCTAGCCCCTCAATCGTGCCGGTGGATACCGTTGAAATCAAATCAAATTTTTTACAGAGAGGTTGATGCGTCCTTTCTTCGATGTGCTGCATTATCTTGGATGTAATGATACCGCGCACCCCGCCGCCGTCCAATGATAAGAGACGGGCTGGGCGATTTAAAGTGGTAGGTTGGAAGGGATAAAGACGCGCAGCATCGGAATGGGATGTGCAAGGCAAGACCATAGGACCTCCTAGTTGGAAAGTCCTTACCATGCACCAAATGCTTTTTTTATTTTAGGAAAACTTGGCTAAAACGGTCTTTTCCAGTTTGTCGTGATCTTGGCCGAATTTGCGGATCCCTTCAGAGAGCTTTTCGGTCGCCATGGCGCTTTCATTTAACTGCCAGCGGAAATGTTTTTCATCCAGAGATTGCTTTTCGCTTGAGGATGATTTCGCTTGATCCGGAGAAAGCTTGCGAGGCAACGTACCTGTTTCTTTTTGGATTTCTTCAAGAAGAGAGGGCGCAATGGTCAATAGATCGCAGCCGGCCAGTTCGAGCACTTCTTCTTTATTGCGGAAACTGGCGCCCATGACCTGCGTTTTATGGCCGTGCTTTTTGAGGTAGTTGTAAATTTCGACAACAGAGAGAACACCCGGATCTTTTTCTGCCGGATATCCCTCGACGCCTTCCGCTTTTTTATACCAATCTAAAATCCGTCCTACAAAAGGGGAGATTAATGTCGCTTTGGCTTCTGCGCAGGCAATTGCTTGGGCCAAGCTGAACATGAGCGTCATGTTGCAATGGATCCCTTCTTTCTCCAAAACCTGGCACGCCTGAGCGCCTTCCCAAGTAGAAGAGAGTTTGATTAAAACGCGATCGCGGGGGATGCCCATCGATTCGTAAAGTTTAATGAAGGCGTGGGCTTGGGCAATACTGGCCTCGACATCGAAAGAAAAGCGCGCAGCGGTTTCCGTCGACACACGGCCAGGAATAATTTTAAGAATTTCAGTGCCAAAATTAACGAAAAGCTTGTCCATCAGCAAATGGCGCTGGTCTTCTGTCGATTTCCCTTTTTGCTTGCTGTAGCTGACAGCTTCTTCAATGAGGTGGGCGTACTGTGGTTTGTCTGCTGCTTGCAAGATCAAAGAGGGGTTGGTCGTGGCGTCGGTTGGAGCGTAACGTTTGATGGAATCAATGTCGCCGGTATCGGCCACAATTGTTGTCATTGATCTAAGCTGTTCTAGTTTGTTCACTCTTTATCTCCCTCTTTAAACATGCTCTTCAGCTCGAGACTTGGCTCTAAGCGGAATTGAATCGTTACATTTTCATCGCCGATGGTTAAGTCCAGAGCGGAATTTAAACGGGTCAGAAGTAATTTATAAGGTATTTTAACGTGGTGTTCCCCCACGTTGATGCCAATGCAGGCCTTGCCTAGAATTTCTTCACTTTCCACTACCTGACGACATAAGGCTTCAAATTTTCGAAGCTGCCGTTTTAAATCGTCATCGTCAAGAAGATATTTTTTTGAACAATGGGCGCAAAGGAGCGGTTCTCCGCTTTTGTCTAATTCGAAGACGGAAAACTGGACAGGGTTTTGGCACCTTAGGCAATGAAATTCGAGGTGATGCCCTTTTTGCATGAAGATCTCGTGTTGGTGTATTCGCTAGAATCGTATCATAGTTCGAGCAAATTCTCAAGAAATTATACCGAAGCGCCGCTATTTGCTAAGTAAGATAATTCGCTTCAAATAATACATTTTGCTGTAATTACATTTCTCATTTATATTTAACGGTCGTTTAATAAAAGGACTGTTTGAATATGAAAAAAATAATTAAAATCATTGCTCCATTTTTGTTGTTAACAAGCTGCGCTACGATCATGCACGGAACCAGGCAGACTGTAGGGATTTCCAGTGCGCCCAGCGATGCGCAGGTGTGGATCAATGGTCGGTATAATGGCAACACGCCGATCTTATTAGATTTGAAAAGGAACCAAAATCACTTTGTGCGTCTTGAACTGCCGGGGTTTTTGCCCTATGAGATTGTTCTGACCAGGCAATTAAGCGGCTGGGTATTTGGCAATATTATTTTTTTGGCGGAGCGCTTGGCCTTGTAGTGGACGCTGTATCAGGCGGTATTTTTCGTTTGACGCCGGAACAAGTCACTGCAGATCTGTATAGTCTGGCTCTCGTGCAAGATGGAGAGGGTGCACTTATTACCGTTGTTTTGCAATCTAAAGCGGAATGGGAGCAAATTGGTCAATTAGAAATATTAAATTAAAATTGAAATTAAATATTATCTATAGTATAATTACTCCTTAATATTAGTAAGGTTTTTTTGTGGTCGATTTTTTAATAAAGTTTAATCGAGATCTTGAAGTTTTACCATTCCCTGATTTTTGGGAAAAAACTGGGGACGTGGGCTGCGGTTTGCTGCATCTTGCGCTGGGAAAAACAGTTAATGTCGTTTCTTCTTCAAACACCGGTTTTAGAGAAGCTCATCAGTCGCTTGCTACGCGTATTGTGTTTATAGCTTTAAGTGTGCTGATTTTTCCTGTCACTTTAGTTCTGTCAGGGGTTGGATCCCTCGGTTACGCGTTATCCCAAAGTCGTAAAGACATCTTCAACATTTACCACGGAAGCGCTTTAGCTTTGAAGCGAAGGGTAATAAATGAGTCCAATACTTCCCACTTAAAGAATTGCTTGTCTGTGCAGCCCCTAGATATTACAAGTAACGCGTTACAGAAGCAATTTAAGCAAGAGACTAAAATTACTCTGCCACATTACGAGCATTTTCTTGAATGGCAACTAGTGGACAATTCGACAATCGAAAGGGTTGTGCTGGACATGGTCAAACAGGAACTAATGTTACACCCGGATATCAATGTCGGAAACAATCCGGCTTGGAGAGAGCTATTTGGTTCAGGGGATAAATTACAGAGGCTTAAGCAGCTCATCCAAAGCGAAATTATCAATCGTCAGCCAAATGCTTTCCCTGCTACATTTCTAGAGAAGATCGATGCCGGTTTTTTGCAGCGTATAGACAGCCGCTTGAAGCAGCACAATTTACATACTTACATTAATGCTTTTTTTCATGATTTTCACCGTCAAACATGGTTTATAGAAGGCGGCGAGCCTTTTGATATAAAGGATATTCCAGGATTTGTTACAGATCTCTTTGCGCGCTACTATGCTTACCTAGAGAATAATTGCGATCAAATTCCGGCCATAATCGAAACTTATAAAAACATGGCGCGCCACACAGGCATTCCTGAGGTTTTGAGTGAAGAAGCATTCATCGATCTCCTGATCAAGGGTTCGATTTCCCACAAAGGAAGCGAAAGGGTTAACTATATAAAAGAGCATATCTGGGATTTTTCCTTAAGGGATAATATAAGCAAAGATTTTGATATCGATACCCTGGGAAAAATTGAGTGGATTCAGCAAGCGGTCATGTGCTCGAGGCCGGATCATTTGTTGCCTATTTTGATCGCTCAAAACCCAGCGCTGCAGGGATTTGAGGACTCCATAATGGCCCTGCCTAAAATTGGATTGCTGAATATGATGATGACCGTCAACCAATGCGTTGGGGGGATTCTTATTGAGCCTGAAAAGTTCGATCCCCCACAGTCCCCATGGTATAGGGATCTTTTCCCTAAAACGAATCAGTTGAGAATTCAGTTAAAAAATAGTTTATCCTACGAAGTAAAGCCTGACTTGAATGGATTAAAGGTCAAAATGGATTTTACTACATCTGCAATCGACAATCTGGATCATAAGGGAACACGTTTCGGGTGCATTCTGGAGATTCCGGTCCTCGTGCCCTTCCGTCCAGAGGATAAAGCGTTCACCTACACAGTCGGTGCCGATTTAACTTTTGGTGATGATACGACCGATGAGGAAGTGCATCTCTTGGCAAAAACCTTATCAAAACAGGATTAATGGATGGGAGATTTTTTAATAAAATTTAATCGGAGCCTTGAAGGTTTACCATCAGCGGATTTTTGGGAAAAAACAGGGGATTTGGGCTTCGGCTTGCTACGCTTGGGGTTAGGAAAGACTGTCAATGTTATGACGCCTAACGCATTCCGCCAAGCTCAGCGGTCTCTTGCAGAGCGCATCGTATGTGTCGCTTTAAGTGTGCTGATTTTTCCCGTAACTCTCATTTTGGCAGGAGTTGGCTCCTTAGGATATGCTGTATCACAAAGTCGGAAGGAAGTCCTCAGCAAGTATAGCGACAAAAAAAACTTGCAGGAGTCCGATGTTTCGCTGTCTGTGAAAGCTCCTGATATTAAAAGAGAAAGTATTCAAGAAAAGTTTAAGCGGGAAGATAAAATTTCCCTGCCCCATTATGAGCATTTTCTGGATTGGCACCTGGAAAGAGAATCACGCATTGCAGATCTTGTGCTGGAGATGGTCAAGCAGGAATTGCCGGATTTGTCGCTCAATATGTCCATGCGTATCAGAATCGAAGACGATAAGCCTTTTGAAGATTTTTTAGATTCTGAGAATCCCTTAGAGCGTCTTAAACAGCTTGTCCAAAGGGAAATCATTGATCGAAGACCCGAGGCATTTCCTGAGGCTTTTATAGAAAAGATTGATGCCGCATTCTTGGATCGTATCCCTAGCGGTTTGAAGCAACAAAAAGTTAATTCCTGTATTGAAATTTTTTTTACGGATTTATTCCGGCAAAACTGGTGTGTGGAGGAAGGAAAGCCTTTTGATAAAGAAGATATTCCCGGATTTGTTTCAGACCTTTTTAAGCGCTACTATGCTTATCTTTTAGAAAATTGCGATAAAATTCCGGCGATAATCGAAAGTTATAAAAATTTGGCGCGCCATACCGGTATTTCTGATCGTTTGAGCGAGGAGGAATTCATCGACTTGCTGATCAACGGTTCGATTTCTGAAAGGAAACCCGAATTGGTTGAGTATGTAAGAGAGCATTGCCGGGATCCTGCGTTTATGATAGATGAGAATGAATATTCTAATGACAGATATACCTTGAGCGCAATCAAGTGGATTCAGCAAGCTGTCATGTGCTCCAGGCCGAATCATTTGCTATCTGACTTGATTGCTAAAAATCCTGCGTTGCAGGGTTTAGAAGATTACCTACTGGCCCTACCAAAAATTGCTTTGCTCAACATGATGATGACCGTCAACCAAATGACTAGGACAGCCGATATCTCTAGAAGATTCGATCCCCCGTTAGAGGATTGGTCCCCAATTTTTTCTAATGAAATCAGGCGGTCGAAGATGTCTAAGTGGGGCGAAACTTTTTATGAAGTAAAGCCTGATTTGAATGGAGTTAAGGTCCAAACGGATTATTCTGTTTATACTATTAAAGCGGGCAAATATGATCGGCAGGTTGCTCGTTTCAGGTGCACACTAGAGATTCCGGCGATTGTGCCGTTTAAGGATGAAGACAAAGCCTTTACCTTAACAACCTTTGAGGGTTTAGCTTTCGGCAAAGATGCGACCGATGAGGAAGTACAACTCTTGGAAAAAACCTTACTGAAATAAGTAAGATATTAAACCTATGCCATTTGCGTGATAAACGGTTTTTTCGTCTAAGTATTTGCTAAAAATATTTCTATGACACACAATGACATAAGGGATACAACACGCGAGTTTGCTCTTATGTCGCCTACAGATTTTCAGGAAATAGGGTTATTTAACCATTCCCTGGTTTTAAAATTAGATCGTTTTTTACAAGACAGGGAGTCGAAAGCGGCGCAAGCCCTGCTTCATTCAATTCAAGAAATGTTTCCTTCTATTCCCTCGATTCCGGTCGTGCCATTGAAATTTAACGATGCTCTCGAAACCTTTAGCAGAACCCTTCATAAAAACCCGGTCAGAAAAGGTATTGATTATGAGCACATCGCTCATGAAATGAGCACCGCGCTTTGGAGCTACGTTGAAATAGTGGAAGGCAGCGTGACTGAGCTTGATCAGCAAATCAAGCAAATCGGGTTTGAAAAGTGGAATCAGGAACTGATTCAGGGTATAGGCGCTGTTAAGGAACTTCTCGATCAACGCCTGGAGGAATTGGCATCGACAATTCAACGCCTAGAATCGTTGTTGCGTGATTATCGAGGGGATGAAGGGATATTACGTAGACTGTTATTTTGGCAAACGTTGCTGGATCGTTCTCTTGGCTCCTTTGTAAAACGTACACGTACATTTTTAAATAGCCGTTACCGGCGCTTTTGCGCAAGCTATTCAAATTTTGTAAAAATTAGGCAAAAAATCGAACACTCGATGGTTAAGTTTAGAGGTTATCAAGTGTTTGGTCGTCTGCCGCTAGATGTCCAAAAAGAAATTGAAGGGCTCTACGAACTACTAAAAATTTGGCAGCAGAATCTGAAAGCCGCCTACTTGCCGAAGCGCGAGCCTGTGCGCGCTTTGCGTAATGCTACCGGAGCGCAGCAATCAAGGCAATTTTTTACAGAGTACTATAAGTCCCTAAATGATGCGTTGTTTGAAAGAAGTCGCAAGTTAAAGCAAGATCCTAAGGATTCCGGCCGAAAAATTGCCTATGAAGAGATCGAGGGCATGCGCGCAGAAGTTCACACTTTAGCAGTGATGATTGGGTTATATCGGGAATTTTATCTGCGCACGCATCCAAATCCTTACATTCGTAACCGTTGGGGCTTTGCGGAGTGGATTGTCGGCCCTGAACCTGCGCCTGCTAAGGAATTATTGGAGCTGCTTTACAGTGTCGAACACCTCAATAAAATGTTCGAAAGGCTTGGGGATTCCGTGCAGAAAGGACCCGCAAATGATGATCAAGAGGTTATAGGCAATCTTGAGCAGCAAGTGGAGGGGGTTTTACATGAGATGGAGCAGCCGCTTACCTCAAAGCAGATTATGCAGCATCATGCCTCCACAATATTGAGTCATTTAGAGGAAATGAACGAGCTCGGATCCTTCGAGTCCGCTGTTGTCGAAAAGGTGGGAAGTTCTTTGGCAAAGGCAATGCGTGCTGATTGGCAATTTCAATCCCTTTTTGAAGCCCCCCTTTTTCATCAATTGTACAGTCTACATGTAGGAATTAAAGGGCCTATAGACAATAGGCTGCATTCAGAGCGCATGAACACTTTTAAAAAAGAATTGGAAGAAATTAACGGTTGGCTCAAAAAATGTTCCACACATCGCCATGTACAAGAAATTGAAGCGAACAGGAATGACATTAAGATGTCTTTGCACGATTTTCTTGGGGATGTTAAGCGCATTGGGGTGGAATTGCAGACAAAACAGCAGGCAGATTTTTTTATCTCTGAACGTTCCTATGAATTGCTCGAATACCGTTACGTATTTGGCAATTTCTTTTTAGAACTGCAGCAGTATGCCTCTGAAGGGAAAATGTTGCGAAATCAATTATTATTTGTCGATCAGTACCTGGAAGCCGTCGATAGCGAGCTTAATGCCTTGCGTCCTATCTTAGAAATATAAGAAAGCGGTTATTCGGTTGCGCTGTGGGCGTGATGGCTGGAGGTACGGTTGATAAAGAGTAGCGCAATTGTTCCCCCGATCACAACCGCTCCTATACCGATGGCCGGACCAAGCATACAGCATTGGAAGGAGTCTTGATACGCGTGCCCGCAGCAATCCAAACAGCGCACTTCTGCCTGCGCTGCAACGGGGGTAAACAAAAAAGTCCCTGTCAATACTATAGATAAAAGACAGCTCTTAATTTGAATCATCATCCCCATGAGAATGGCTGCTGTGGTGCCTGTTATGAACGCCAACAGCTATAATGCCTGCAATGGCTAAAAGAGCAAATCCAATGGCCGGGGCAATACAGCAGGATTGATACGCCGACTCGTAAGCGGCCCCGCCGGTGCTTGTACAGTACTCGCGCGCTTGGGTTTTTGGTGGGCATGCGCAAAGAGCGCATAGCGTCAAAAGAGTGATCCAAAAGTTCTTTGTACGCATGTTTACATCACGTCCTGCTGATTAAAAGAATTGATTTATGTCACATGTCGCCGTTTTTCGGCAAATGTTTTTGGAAAACTATCGTTTGAAAAGGGCGTGGAGCTTTAGAAAATCTTTGGGCGGCACTTCCGTTTGGAATCTGCCGCAAGTGATCGTCACGATGTGGTCTTCCAGCATCCAGCGGATCAAAGCCTCTTCGGCTTCTTTTGGAAGTAAAAGCCTCTGACCCCCTTCAAGCCTATCGGCAAGGAAGGTGAGTTCTAAGCCATCGCAGGCCAAAGTGATTGAGGTTTTATGAGGATTTGACGCTTCTTGCGGTAGTGAAAGGGAAAAAATGCTTAAATAGGTTTTAAGTCCGGAACAGGTGCGGCAGATTTCTAGACGCATCTCGCGGAACAGGTTGCAGGGTTCGAAATATAATGTAGCGGAGCTGACAGCCGGGTAATGAGAAATGACTTCATCGTATTCCCATTTGGCTTGAGTAGCTGCAGCGCAGGAATAAAGGAAAAGGAGAAAAGCCGTCCATGCTTTTTTCCTCAAATAAGTGTACATAGTGATCGAGAGATTAACCGTGTGAATGGCTATGGCCATGCGCAGAGTCGACTCCGCTTCCATTACGATGGTGGTGGTGGTGGTCATTATCTTGCACAATCACAGCGATAATGGCTGCTACGGTAACAACACCCAACGCTAAAAGGGGGGTAATCGAAGAGGCTCTGCGACCGCTATCATAGCCGTGTCCGGAATGGTTGGAATCGGCATGCAATTGTGGTGTGGCAGAAATTATTGTCGCTGCAAGCACAGCTAAAGAGATTGTTTTTTTAAAATTTATCATATAGAACTCCTGCGGGAAACTTAATATTTTATTGTAAGCAAAACATTTCAGGGCATGGTATCTCATAGATTTGAAATTTAAAGCAATAAATTTCCAAAAAACCTATTTTGAATAGGAAATAGAGTTCTGCGGGTGCTGGAGGAATAAAGAAAAAAGGAAAAAAGCGCAGGGCTTTTTTCCATAAAGGCAATTAACTATGGCTATGGCCATGGGATACACTGCTACCACTGCCAGATTCTGAACGTCGGCCGTGGTGATGGTGGTCATTGTCATGTACAATCACGGCGATGATGGCAGCTACACCGACAACGCCCAGTGCAACTAGAGGGGTAATTGAAGAGGCTTTGCGTCCGCATTCATAGCCTTGGCCGCAGCTGTTAGTGCCGGCATGTAAAGCGGGAGTGGCCGATGTAATTGTGGCAGCCAATACGGCTAACGAAATGATTTTTTTTAGATTTTTCATAGAGAACTCCTTAGGACATAATTTTTTAACTTACAAAAAGTTATATACTTCTGTATCTCATGAACTTGAATTTATTTGCAAAGTTCTTTTATCTATAGGATAAAATAAATTTTACTCATTTCGAAGTGCCTGAGATTCAGTCTTTTCTGCTTCTGTGATCTTTAACGATTTAAGGGAATCGAAGAAGATTTTGTAAAATTTAGGGAATTCATCTTTAAGGGCAGCGGCTGTCAAAATGTAAATCACGCCCCCTTTTTCCAGGATCACATGCATCATCCGGATAGGCCCCCATTCGGTGACGGCATCTGCTTGTGAAAGGCTTGCTTCTCCGGCTTGCGTGCGGATTTTGCCAAGATCTTTCCACTCTGAACCTTGGGAGGCGTTGATTTCCTTCACGATCTTAAGATAGTCCTGCATTGAACCGTCAAATTCTTCAGTGCTGAGATTGATGGAAGGGGGGAATTCTTTACTCCCTTTTCCTACAACCATTAGCCGTACTTGTTCGGGGAGCGCTTCGGAGTCGGCAATCTTCCAGCCTTTCGGCGGGTTGAATACAACAGCGCCCGGCTCACGAGCGATTTTATCGAAGTCCTGGTCATGCGATTTTTCTACGACTTGAGAGGCAGGCGTCGCAAAACCGCTACTGAAAACCGCGATCAAAACCAAGGCAAGGTGTTTATACATAAGTAATTCCCCTTAAGTTTTTTGCATGGGGTTATAATGCCGCCGCAAAATATTGGAAAGAAAAAAAACAAAATGGGCAAAACCGAGTTAGAACTAGCGACAAAAAAAACACTCTTGTTAGAATACATGAGAACGCATGAAGCTAGGTGCCCTTATGGAAAAGACATTAGAAAAAGGGGAAGACAAGATCCGAAAAATTTGTCTGGCCCTCAAAAATGAAACGCTTGAACCGGCAAAAGAAGAAGCTGAAAGAATTGTGGTAGAGGCCAAAAAGCATGCCGAACGCATTCTCTCCGAAGCAAAAATGGAAGCGGACAAGTTGATCGTGCTTGCGAAGCAAACTATGGAGCAAGAACGCAAGGTATTCCATTCTTCTCTTGAACAAGCTTCCAGGCAGGCGCAAGAAGAATTGCGGCAGGCCATTGAAACGGAACTGTTTGATGTCGAGCTGCAAAAGCTGGTGGAAAAAAGTACCAAAGATCCGCAAATCATTGCCGATCTGATTAAAGCCATCGTTCACGCGATCGAGAAAGAGGGGATCACTGCCAATTTATCGGCGCTGGTGCCAAAAAAACTTTCTACAGATCAAGTCAATGCGCTTTTAGGGAAAGAAATCCTAAACCGTTTGAAGTCCGGTTCGGTTGCATTGGATACGTTTTCAGGCGGTGTGAAAGTAAAACTGCACGATCAGAGGATGACCATCGACGTCTCCGACACAGCGCTTTTAGAGCTGTTATCTAATTATGTGCGGAAAGATTTCCGTAAACTATTGTTTAAAGACTAGTTTTTGTGATGATTACAAAAGATTACTATTTTTTAGCCTCTATTTTACCGGAATTGCAGATCGGCTACCCGCCCGATATTTCTTTCCAGTCTTTTGATTTTCTCATGAAAACCAATTTGACCCCTGAGGATTATCGCCAGGCAATGGTCATGCGCCGCTACTACGATCTGCAAAACATCCGCGCCTTATGGAAAGAGGAAGATCTTGACCCGCGGGGGAATTATGACCTCAATGAATTAGAAGATGCGCTGGTCACACGAATGGGATTGCAGGATTATGTTTTTTCCTTTTTGGATAAGTATGAAAGCGACGATATGCGCTTAAAGCAATTCCCCGAGTTGATTGCTTTTTACTATCAGCGGGAAATCGAGAATGCAGAGGGTTTCTTAAAAGAATATTTGGTGTTTGAGCGGGAGTGGCGTTTGGTACTGACCGGTTTTCGAGCCAAGAAACAGCAGCGGGATATACTGCTTGAGCTGCAGCATGAAGATCCGCAAGATGATATCGTGGCGCAAATTTTGGCGCAAAAAGACGCCAAAAGCTATGAACCGCCTACACGCTACGGCGATTTAAAAGTGATTTTCGATGAATATTCCTCAAGACCTTTTGAGCTGCATCAGGCGCTTTGCGACTACCGCTTTCAAAAAATTGAGGAGATGTACGGTATTGAATTATTTTCCATAGATAGGATCTTAGTCTATCTTGCCCAGTTGATCATTGTCGAAAAATGGCTGGAGCTGGACAAGAAAAAAGGATTAGAAGTCATAGAGACAATTGTAAAGGACGCAACATGAAATTAGCAGAGAAATCGAAAAACGCAACCGGTAAAGTCGTGAAAGCCTTTGGTAACCTTCTCCAGGTTGCTTTTGAGGGCAGTATCCGTCAAGGGGAAGTGGCCATGGTGCAGCTGGATGGGATGGAACTGAAATCTGAAGTGATCGAAATCTCCGGCGATACGGCAAAAATACAAGTGTTTGAAGACACCAGAGGTGTTAAGCTGGAAACCCCCGTGAGATTTACAGGAGATCTTTTAGAAGCAGAGCTGGGGCCCGGACTATTGTCATCTATTTTTGATGGATTACAAAATCCTTTAGCCGCTATGGCTGAAGAAGCGGGGATGTTTTTGCCAAGAGGACTCTATCTCAATGCGCTCGATCGACATAAACGCTGGGATTACGAACCTAAGGTTAAGATCGGCGATGCTGTCAAAAGGGGGGACACTCTGGGCACCACTCATGAAGGACGCTTCCTGCATAATGTCATGGTGCCGTTCTCTCATTATGGCAAATACAAAATTACGTGGATCATAGAAAAAGGCTCTTATACTGTAGAGACCGTCATTGCAAAGGCCGCCGATGAGCATGGCAACGAGCACAGTTTTACAATGCTGCAGAAATGGCCAATTAAAATTCCTTTGTATGAGGGAGAAAAAATTAAGCCGACAAAAATGATGGATACCGGCTGCCGGATTCTCGACACGCAGGTGCCGGTCGTCAAAGGGGGTACCTTTTGCAGTCCTGGTCCTTTCGGAGCGGGAAAAACCGTACTGCAGCACCACTTGGCCAAATACTCTTCTGTTGATATCGTGATTGTGGTGGCCTGCGGCGAAAGGGCGGGAGAAGTGGTGGAAATGTTGCGCGAATTTCCCCATTTGATCGATCCGCATACTGGTGAAACGTTGATCACGCGGACTGTGATCGTTTGCAACACCTCTTCGATGCCGGTTGCTGCTCGCGAGTCTTCGATTTATATGGGAATGACCATGGCTGAATATTATCGCCAAATGGGCAGGGATGTGTTGCTGTTGGCAGATTCCACTTCCCGCTGGGCACAGGCTTTGAGGGAAATGTCCGGCCGATTGGAAGAAATCCCCGGAGACGAGGCGTTTCCTGCTTATTTAGCTTCCCGGATTGCCGATTTTTATGAGCGTTCGGGTGTTTACAGCTTGAAAGATGGAACGCAAGGTTCCGTAACGGTGGGCGGCGCGGTGTCACCGGCCGGAGGTAACTTTGAAGAACCGGTTACTCAAGCCACGTTGACCGTAGTCGGAGCGTTCTTGGGCCTTTCGCGCGAGCGCTCCGATGCCAGGCGTTATCCGGCCATCGATCCTTTGATCTCCTGGTCGAAATATATCGGCGATGTCAGTCGGGAATTGGAGTCTCAGCAGGAAGGCTGGGCAGAACGAGTGGAAAAAGCCGAGTGGTTCATCAGAACAGGCGATGAAATCAGAAAACGAATGGAAGTTGTCGGCGAAGAGGGCACAGCCATTGAAGAGATGGTGATTCACTTGAAGGCCGAACTCTACGATTTCAGCTATTTACAGCAGAACGCTTTTGACGCAGAAGATGCTTATTGCCCTCTTAAAAGGCAAATTAAGCAGTTTCAGTTGATCCATCGAATTTTTGATGCGCCTTTGCACTTTAATGCCCACGATGAAGCCCGAGAATTTTTCCTGACGCTTCAAAACCAGGTTAAAAACTTGAATTATATGACCTTCGATTCCAACGAATACCGGAATGCTTTGAATAAAGTCGAAGACTTGATTCAGACTAAAGAAAAATCAGCGATTTAAGAGGTAAAAAGTGAAAACCGTATACGATAGAATAAATGACATGCGTGGTAACTTGATCACCGTCACCGCTGATAAAGTGGGGCTAGGTGAACTTGCCAGAATCGATTTAAAAGATGGGCGATCGGTCTACTCGTCCGTACTGCGCATTAATGGGAAACAAGTCACCTTGCAGGTGTTTCAAAGCACGCGCGGCATTTCAACTGAGGATAAAGTGACTTTCTTAAAACGTCAGATGCAGGCCATTTTTGGAAACTCTCTATTAGGAAGACGTTTGAGCGGAGCCGGAAAGCCCATAGACGGCGGACCTGAAATCATCGGTGATCCTATCGAGATCGGACAGACGTCTTTCAATCCTGTGCGCCGTATTATTCCTAGGGAAATGGTAAGGACCAATATTCCGATGATCGACATGTTCAATACGCTGGTAAAGTCGCAAAAAATCCCCATTTTTTCGGTAGCCGGCGAACCCTATAATGAGCTTTTGATGCGCATTGCCAATCAGACCGATGCTGATGTGGTGATCATTGCGGGCATGGGGCTGACTTTTAAAGAGTATCAGGCCTTTATCGACAACGCGGAAAGAGCGGGATCGATGGACAAGACCTTGATGTTTGTCCACCGCGCTACCGATCCGGCAGTTGAATGCTTGCTGGTTCCTGATATGGCGCTGGCTTGCGCGGAAAAGTTTGCGATCAACAATAAAAATGTCTTGGTCCTCTTAACGGACATGACCGCCTTTTCCGACTCCATTAAAGAGATTGCAATTACCATGGATCAGGTGCCTTCAAATCGAGGCTATCCCGGTTCATTATATTCCGATTTGGCCTCGCGCTACGAAAAAGCTGTGCAGATCGAGGGCAGCGGCTCGATTACCATTATCGGAGTGACGACCATGCCCGGCGATGACGTAACGCATCCGGTCCCGGATAATACCGGTTATATCACGGAAGGACAGTTTTACTTCCATGATGGGCGTATCGATCCTTTCGGCTCCCTATCCCGTTTAAAGCAGTTGGTAATTGGCAAGGTGACCCGTAAAGATCATGGAGATCTGGCCAATACGATGATCCGTCTTTATGCCGATTCTAAAAAATCTAAAGAGCGGCAGGCTATGGGATTCAAGCTGTCGCGCTGGGATGAGCAGCTCTTGACATACGCAAAGCAATTCGAGGCGCAGATGATGGACTGGAATGTCAATTTACCCCTTGAGGAGGCTCTGGACTTAGGCTGGAGCATGTTGGCAAAAAGCTTCAAGAGGGAGGAAGTCGGGGTTAGGGAAAGTGTGCTGAATCAATTTTGGCCCGGCTAGGGAACCATGGCAGAGATAAAACTTACTAAAAATGAACTCAGGGCACAGCAGAAACGCTACGCTCAGCTTCTAAAATATCTTCCGATGCTGCAATTAAAAAAAGCAATGCTTCAGGCAGAAGTTTTTGAAGCCAGGCAAGAGATTGAAAAAAATCGGCTGGAGGTAGAAGCAAAATTTGCGCAGGTTACCTCATACTCCGCTTTGCTTTCTGCCAAAATTTCTATTCCTCCTGGAGAATTGGCCAAGATCATAAAGGTGCATAAACGCTTTGAAAACATTGCCGGTGTTGAAGTTCCTTTTTTTACATCAGTGGAATTTGTGCCGGTAGACTACAGCCTGTTCGATACGCCTCCTTGGCTGGATTCCGTGATGGAGGGATTACGGGCTGTAGCGGAAGCGAAGGCTAAACTGCATATTGCCGAAGAAAAGAAAAGCGCCCTCGAACAGGAACTCAGGATGGTCTCAATCCGTGTCAATCTATTTGAAAAAATCTTGATACCGCGTGCTTTAGGCAATATTAAAAAGATCAAGGTTTTTCTAGGGGACCAAGAGCTGGCCGCCGTCTCCCGTGCCAAAGTCGCTAAGACCAAAAAGGAGATGGCCGTTTCATGAGAATCGATGTCAAAAAGTTTCTTTTTATAGGTTACGGGGGAGCTCATGAGGTTTTTTTTGAGAAAGCTCAAGAGATTGGATTGGTGCATTTTATAGATCCGCTGTCCTCAAAGAGCAAGGAAGCGCCTGAAGAGATCCAGCTGATTATCCGCGCGATTAAAGTCGTGCGCGAGCTGCCGGCTTTGAATCAGGAAGAGCCTGAAGACGCGGCGGAAGCCTTGTCCATTACAAAAAAAATTCTTGGAATTAAGCATAAAGTAGACCGTCTTGAAGAGGACTTAAGAACCACCCGCCTAGAACTTGCCAGAACTGCGGTTTTTGGGGATTTCTCATTACAGGATATCGGCTATATCGAAAAGGAAGGCGCGCGCCAGATTCAGTTTTTCTTTTCAAAAAAAGGGGCTTTGGAAACGATCCCGGAGAATGTATTCTTTGTAGCTAGTGATCATGGACTCGATTATTATATAGCCATCAATCAAAAATTGCAGCACTACCAGAATCTGATTGAAATGAAGATCGAACACGATCCGGCTGCTTTGCAACAAAAAATTCAAGAGCTGCAAAATCGTCTGCATGAGCAGCATGAGCTACTCAAAGGGTATAGTAAATACCACGAATTTTTACATCACATTCTAGTTCAATTTTCCAACGCATTTCATTTAGAGAATACCAAATCTCTTGTGACCAAGCCGATGGAGGGGAAACTCTTTGCCATCGAAGGGTGGGTGCCTGAAAACCGCGTAGAGGAGTTGAAAGGATTTCTTGAACCGGTGGATGTTCATATGGCGCAAGTTTCCGTGGAAGAAGATGAAGTGATTCCCACCTATCTTGAAAATAAGGGGCTGCATCGGGTCGGTGAAGATCTGGTGCATATTTACGACACGCCTTCCGCAACCGATTTCGACCCCTCCCTTTGGGTGTTGGTCTCTTTTGCCCTTTTTTTTGCCATGATCATCGGCGATGGAGGATATGGCTTAATTTTTTTAGCGACTGCACTTTACATACGTTATAAACAGGGTTCTTTTAAAAAGCAGGGCGCGCGCTTGTTCAAGCTGGCGTTGATTTTGACGACTGCTTCTATTCTTTGGGGGGTTTTGAGCAACTCCTTCTTCGGTATTAGCTTTGGGCCGGAAAGTCCTGTACGCCGTGTTTCGCTGGTCAATTGGTTGGTAGAGAAAAAAGCCGATTATCATTTCGTCAATAAAACCCCGGTGTATGATGAGTGGGTCGTGAAGTATCCTGAGCTGGCTTTAGCGGACACCTCTAAAGCGTTTCTGCAAGGCGCAGCTAAGGGGAAAGAAGGCAATCTGTCTTACGAAATGATCAACCGCTTTTCCGATAGTATTATGATGGAGCTGGCTTTATTGGTCGGCGTGATCCATATCAGTCTGTCTTATCTGCGCTATGTCAGGCGCAACTGGAGTGCGATCGGTTGGGTCATGGGAATTATCGGAGCCTATTTGGCTTTGCCCTATTATTTAAATGCCACCTCATTGATGCATTACGTATTCGGGTTTGATTCCTATTCGCTATACCAAGAGGGGCTGTTAATGATGGGTCTGGGATTAAGCCTCGCTATCGGCATTTCTCTTATAAAGAATAAACTATGGGGATTATTGGACTTGGCCAATATTATCCAGATATTTGCCGATGTTTTGTCTTACTTAAGACTCTATGCGCTTGGTCTGGCCGGGGCGATCATCAGCATTACGGTCAATGACATTGCCGGCTCATTAAATTTTGTATTGGGTGGCCTGCTTTTGCTGGTGGGGCACGGACTAAACATTGTATTAGCTGTCATCGGAGGCGTTATCCACGGCCTTCGTTTAAACTTCATCGAATGGTATCACTACAGCTTTGAAGGTGGAGGAAAACAATTTAACCCTTTGAGAAAAACGGAAATAGAGTAAGGAGAGATTATGGATTTTGATATGATCGGCCCGGCTTTGGCTTTGGGCCTAAGCGCGATCGGAAGCAGTATTGGCTGCGGTATTGGCGGAATGGCATCTCATGCGGTGATGAGCCGTGTAGAAGAAGGGCACGGTAAATTTATTGCGATGGCCGCTATGCCGTCTTCGCAAATTATTTACGGCTTTATCTTGATGCTGCTCATGCGGGACGCGATAAAAGATGGTTCCTTGACCGCTTTGTCAGCAATTGGCATCGGATTTTCTTCCGGTTTGGCAATTATGATTTCGGCGATTTTTCAGGGAAAAGCCGCGGCAAGCGGTATTGTTGCCTCTGCGAAACAGCCTGCTATTTTCGGTAAGTGCTTTGCCGCATTGGGGATCATTGAATCCTTTGCGTTATTTGCCTTCGTCTTTGCTTTGATGCTGTTATGAAAGATTTCCGCGTTGAAAAAGACAGCTTGGGTGAGGTGAAAGTTCCAGCCGATAAATTCTGGGGCGCTCAAACAGAGCGCTCCCATATGAATTTTAAAATCGGCGGCCAATTGATGCCGCTAGAAGTTATTTACGCCTTTGCATTGATTAAAAAAGCGGCAGCTGAGGTGAATGCCTCTCTTGGCCTGCTTTCTCTTGATAAAAAAAATGCGATTGCCCAGGCTGCAGACGAGATCTTAGACGGAAAATGGGACGATCAATTTCCTTTGGTGGTTTGGCAGACGGGTTCTGGAACGCAAACGAACATGAATGTCAACGAGGTGATCAGCAATCTGGCCATCCGTAAAATGGGAGGGGAAGTTGGCAGCAAAGTTCCGGTGCATCCGAATGATGATGTGAACCGCTCCCAGTCTTCAAATGATACGTTCCCGGCTGCGATGCATATAGCTGCGGTGTTATTGATTAAGAAAAAACTGCTTCCCGCCTTACAGGCTTTAAAAAACGGATTAAATATTAAGGCGCTGACTTTTGAAAAGATCGTTAAAGTCGGCAGAACCCATATGATGGACGCAACGCCCATCACGCTCGCTCAGGAATTTTCAGGCTATATCAGTCAGATCGAGCATGGGCAAAAAGCGATTGAAAATGCCTTGTCGCACTTATCTGAAATTGCTTTGGGAGGTACGGCGGTAGGGACGGGAATCAATGCTCCGTTAGGCTTTGGAGAATTGGTTGCAGAGGAGATCAGTCGGATTTCCGGAGAACATTTTGTCTCTGCGCCAAATAAGTTTGAGGCTCTTGCCGCCCACGATGCTGCTATAGAAATGAGCGGGGCCTTAAAAAGAGTGGCCTGTTCTTTAATGAAAATCGGCAATGACATTCGTTTGATGGGGTCGGGACCTCGTTGCGGCATCGGAGAATTGCTGCTTCCGGCCAATGAGCCGGGTTCATCGATAATGCCGGGAAAAGTGAATCCGACACAGTGTGAAGCGTTAACCATGGTTTGTGTACAGGTCATGGGCAACGATGCCACGATTTCTTTTGCCGGTTCGCAGGGGCATTTTGAATTGAATGTTTATAAACCGGTCGTCATCAGTAATCTTTTGCAATCGATTCATCTTCTGGCAGATGCTGCCGTCAGCTTTAATGATAAGTGCGTTGCAGGCATGGAGGCCAATGAAAAAAGGATTAAAGAATTGTTGGATAAATCGTTGATGCTTGCCACCGCGCTCAATCCGGTCATCGGCTACGATAAAGCCGCGCAAGTGGTCAAGATGGCATTTGAAGAGAATATAACACTTAAAGACGCTGCTCTTGGCTTGGGATTTCTATCGGCTGCTCAGTTCGACGAGATTGTAGATCCTGCAAAGATGGTCGGAAAATAACAAAATACAAAGCGCAGTATGCGCTTTGTGATGTTTTTTTTATAAAACAGCCAAGGCGGCTTTGTAATCGGGCTCATGGCTGATTTCTGAAACCAGCTCGGCATAGATCACTTTGTTGTTTTCGTCTAAAACAATGACAGAGCGTGCTAAAAGTCCCTTTAAGGGGCCATCAACGATATCAACTCCATAATCTTTTCCAAAAGCCGGATTGCGAAAATCAGATAACGATTCGGCTCCGATTTTTTTCGTTTCACAGAAGCGCTGGTGGGCAAAGGGCAAGTCTTTGGAAATGTTAAGAATCACTGTGTCAGGATGCGCCTTCACTTCCTGGTTAAACTTTTCAACAGAGGCGGCGCAGACAGGCGTGTCGAGGCTGAGGAATACATTGAGGATTTTCTTTTTACCTTTGTAAGTATTCAGATCAATTTCTGAAAGATCAGTTTTTACTAGTGTAAAATTAGGGGCTTGGCTGCCCTTGGCCGGTAATTTACCCGAAGTATGCACCGGATTTCCTTTGAACGTAACTCGTGACATCATAAACCCTTTTGTTATGCGTTGTGCTTTTTCAGCATACTTCCTGTTCAGGTTTCCAATCAAGCAGCGCTTTTAAATTCCGGAGACGTCGACCAATCCTTCTTTAAAACCGTCCGGGTCAAATGTATTGCCGGATCGCCAGCTGGATTGCGGCTGGGTCGTATCAATGAGCAGCTGGCGAAAAATCTTAACGTCGGTGGCGTTTTGTTTCCCATCACCATTTACGTCTTGGCCTAATTTAACAACGAGTAAAGCCATCGCGCCGGCAGCATGGGGTGCCGCCATGCTGGTTCCGCTAAGGGTCATGTAAACGCCTCCTTTCCAGGTTGAATAAATACTCAGCCCGGGTGCTGCGACATCGATTCCTTTTCCCGGTGAATTGACCGGGTTTCCGCTGGCAATAGATGCGCTGCGATTGCTGAAGCCGATAATGGTATCATCGGGAGTATTCCATTGCCCCATCTTGCCTTTGCCTCCCTTCAAACCATCTGTATCGGCCATAGCGGAAACCGTAACCACCTCGGGGTAAGCGGCGGGGATGACATCATCGGCTGTATTATATTTTTTATCGTTGCCGAAGATATCAATAGAGTTATTGCCGGCAGCGACGACGTAAATTACTCCCAGAGCCACTGACGCTTTAATGGCTTTTTGCAAGGCAGTATTTTTTCCGACAGCTCCTAGGCTCATGTTGACCACGTCAATTTTATTAGGGTTTAGCCTGCTGGATGATGCAGTCACCGGTTTATATTGTTGGGCGGTATCCCAAGCTTGTTGCGATCTTTGTAAGTCTCTATTGTAGTTGGCTAGATTTTTTTGAGCGTTCTTTAGATCGCTGCTTTTCCCGCTGGCTTTGTAGCGGTTGTTGTAGGTGGTGTATTTTTGATAGGATGAGTTGGCGCTTTTAAGATACTTTTCATAGTTTTTCATGTTTGTGTCGTAGTTTTTTTTAGCACTGCTGCTGCTCGAGGCAGGCTTGGATTGGCTTGAAACCCAGTCGACCGCTTTGATAATATCGGATAAATACCCGGAACCATTACTACCCAGTACTTTCAAACCATAGAGGCGTGCGCCGGGGGCAATTCCCACCATCCCGATATTATTGTCTTTGGCAGCGGCAATACCGGCTACGTGAGTGCCATGTCCGTGGTCATCTTCTCCGGTGGCGACTCCGCTGATAAAACTTTTTGTGAGCACCACATTCAAGTCAGGGTGTTTACTGTGGATGCCCGTGTCTATGATGGCAATGTTGACATCCATCGGTTTGATTTTGGCTGTGGGGCTGATATTTCGATGTATACGGGCAGGGCTTGGAGTCCATGATTGAGCAAAAGAGGATACCTGTTCTTCCACTAGGGGTTTAAATAAAAAGTCTTTCTCTACAGAGATAATATATTTATTAATATAGAGATCTTCTGCAGTTAACCCTTGAGGGACTTCTATGGCAAATCCATAAACAGAGTCTTTATAGGTCTGCAGTATTTTACCCCCGGTCACTTCGACCATCTCATTAATGATCTTATTAAGTTTAACTTTTTTATTTACGACAACGATATAAGCATTGCGCTCTTCTATTTCAATTATTTGTTCTGTTTTTTGTGGTGATAGATCAAGCATTTCTGCGTTATTGGCTAGATTTGGATCTATGGGCATCATATACATGTAGAAAATTAGAGTGGTATTTAATAGCGAGTAACCCATAAAATTTTCCCCTGTATTAAGTTTTGATGTTTTTTTATTAATTGTTTTATTTTATTTAAATTATAATTAGCTTAGCAATTTTCATGCCATTCATAGTGCGTATTAATTAAATGGATTTTTGATTATAATAAATTATCAAAATGGAGAGATGTATGACTAGTCCGGCAGACCGTAAAGAATCGATACGAGAAGCTTTGAATTGGCAAGAAGACGCTGTCAAGAGGGGGGGAAATAAGACCACTCAAATAGCTACTTTTGAATATGGCGGCAAAGTGCATACCTTGGAAGTGAAGTATATTCGATCAGCCATCATCAATAAGTATGGCATTGAAGAGAAGGATGTGGATCAAAAAATACGCGACATCTTTAACGAGATCGGAAAAGATGAATTAGTAAAACTTCGTGGGTATACCTTTTCTTCTTCTTTAAGCGGATTAGACGGGATGCGTTATAAGTTTCTCAGCAATAACTTCAAACCGGTCGACGATCTAAAAGAAGAACGGGATTTAAAAGCGGATGAACTCTACACAACCTTCAAAAAGGTAAATGATGTTTTTGAAAGACACTTTAAAATAAAGTCTGCCAAAGCGTCTGCAGAAAAAGAGCCTGAGCTGGAAGTTAAGGTGGAGGAGGAAGGTGGAGCGGTGCCTGAGGCAGCGGATGCTGCAACAATTGAGATCAAATTGAGAAAAGTGGATAAGGACGCCATTGAGGGTTTTTGGGACAAGCAATCTGAGCTATTACATCTGTGGGAATTGGTCGATCGAACCGATGGGGACAGGGCGGCCGGTTTTTTGTTAGAAAACTACATAGAGAATAAAAAACAAGAGGATCCAGCGTTTGTATTTCCCGATGACAAGAAAACGGATCTGTTGAAGGAGATCAAAAAGCAGTTTGAAATTCAAGATAGAGTCGATCCGTTGCCGACAATGGCCATAGAGCGGCATCCTACCGTAGCGGATGGCTCTTGCGCTTTTCATGCCTTGCTTGGCAAGGAGAAGGACGGAGTAATTTCCTGTCCTGATGTGGAGACGAAACGACAAGAGTTTTGCCAATGGTTGAGAGATAAAAAGCAGGAAGGAAAGTTGCCGGAAAGTATTAAAAACGTTTTACGGGATTACTTTCTTCATTGGGAGTTCGTACCTGATGGTGTTAAAGGTAGGGTCGATTTTAAAGGGCTTCCGGCAGATTTCAATCGCTTAAGCAGCAAAGAGAAGGAAGACCGCATCGAAGCGTTTACAGATCAGGTTTTTGAGCCTTACTTGGCAGAACTGCAGAAAAAAGAAAGTTATCTACTGCAACCGGAACTTCAAGCTCTGGCTGAGTCATTGAAGATGAATGTGGTGCTGCATCAGCCCGGTTGGGGTGCTGATCGTGTCAATAGTCGAGAAGTGGCTTTAAATCCAGACGCTGCGACCCCGGCAGTCCATGTTTGGTACAATGGACGCAATCATTATGAGAAAGCTACTCCCAAATGATTTCTTCCTCTTTGGGGGTCGATTCTTCAAAAAGGATTAAGTCTGCCCATAGCTGGTGGCGCCATGCTTCCCAAATGGACCCACCGGCGATGAGGTCTGCCTTGTACGTCAGTATCCCGCGGGTCGCGCAATATTCTTGATTGAAAAGCGTATGAATATATGTTCCTGAGCGTTTGTTCAGTTTTAAATGCAGCTGTACTTCCTGGCGGTTGCGGTAACGAATCGTGACTAAGAGGTGGGGATCCGGCTCTTGAAGTAGCGCGGCAGGAACCGACCATGAAATAATCAGCCGTTGTCCGAAGGGTGGGTTGTTGAGTAAAGGGTCGGGTGTGCCGATGACATAGCTTGCCAAGGACTCTTCTGTAATATAGTCGGTATGGACTTCGATCAGGCTTTTAGCGCACCCCGATAGAAGAATTAAGCTAAACAGAGCACATGTGCCGCGAAAGTTCAGATTCTTTAATATTTTTTTGTTTAAGATGTTCATGAGCCTCTCTTACCAGCGATTCCGTTGTTGTCCAGTCAATGCAGGCATCGGTGATCGAAACGCCATATTTAAGCAGGGAATTTTCAAGATTTAAGGGTTGATTGCCTTCATATAGATTGCTTTCCAGGGAAAATCCTCTGATCGCCGCATTTCCTTCTAAAATCTGATCAAGTACCGAGCGAAAGACGAGAGGTTGTTTCCTATGATCGCGGCGCGAGTTATCATGCGAACAATCGACTACGATTCTAGCCGGTAATTTTGCTCTGCGCAAAACCGCTTCGGCTAGTTTGATGGAGGAGCGATCGTAATTAGGGCCCAGTTCGCCGCCACGCAGGACCAGGTGGCAATCTGGATTGCCGGTGGAGTGGGCGCAGCAAGAGACGCCTTCTTCGTTGATTGTAAAATAGGCATGCGGTTCAGAAGCTGCTGCAATTCCATTGACTGCAATTTCAACATTCCCGTCGGTATTGTTCTTAAAACCTATGGGTAAGGGAAGGTCTGAGGCAATTTGCCGGTGGATTTGTGATGAGGAAGTACGTGCTCCGATGCAGCCCCAAGAAATTAAATCCCCAAAATAATGACAAGAAAAGGGGTCTAGCAACTCTGAGGCGATGGGGATTTTTATTTCGGTCAGCTTAAGCATCAATTCGCGTGTCCAATGAATTCCCATCAAAGCATCCTGAGAACCATCCAAGTGGGGATCGTACATAAACCCTTTCCATCCCATGATGGTTCGTGGTTTTTCAAAATAGACGCGCATTACAACTAAACAAGTATCCGAAACGTCTTCGGCCAGTCGTTTGAGTTTCTCTGCGTATTCCAAGGCAGATTTCGGATCATGAATCGAACAAGGCCCGGTAATTAAAAGATGGCGGGAGTCTTCTCCGCTTAGAGTCCTTTTTATAGCGCTACGGGTCTGTTCAACGAAATTCTTTTGTGATAATGTGGCCGGCATCTTTTGCAGCAAAGCCTTCGGAGTTGGAAGGGATTGAGTAAGGGACACTGGTGTTTTGGACATTAATGGTTTCATAGTTGAATGGGTATAAAACGATGACAATAACAAATTCGGAAATTTTTGGAATAGCATTAGAACAGCGATTAGCTGCTTGGGATAAAGAATTTCCCTATGGCCCGCAAGTTGCCGTGAAACTAAATCGCAAAATGCACGACACTTATAAGATTGAATATAATGAACATGATGTCAGTTTGGCAGCCGATGCGTTGCATACGGTTTTAAGCGGATTGGGGGCTCTTGAAATAGGGCTGAAGAGCGGATTCGTTTCTGAATTTATCGGAAAGCAAGAAGCTATCTTTTCTTGGCGCATTTTATGGCTTAAGGGGGCCCATGAGTTATTGTCGATCGATTCTTTGTGCCGGAAAATATCAAGGTTAGGGTTTAACGCGGTCATTTTGGAAGAAGTCCCGCAAGACATTTCAGTGTTCAAAGCCTATGGCATCCGCTTAATTCTTAAACCTGCAGTGGAAGATCTTGGCAATTTTTGTCCTTTAGATGAAGAGTGGCCGGTGCGTTTTGCGGAAAAAATTGCGCTTTTGCCTCCCGTCGATGCTCTTTTTTGGGAAGGGTGTTTTACAAAAACGACATTCTTAAACCATCCCAAGGCCAGGGATCTGCTGCAATACGACCTGGCGGTAATGGAATTGGAGGCTTTGCAGGTAGGTTTAGCAGGTCATTTCCCTTTGATATACCAGCTTCCGAACGATCTTTGCGCCGAATGGCTTCCTGAATTTTTGGATGAATCCGGAAAAGAGACCATGATTGCCTTTTCCGCGTTGGCAGGTGATCCGGCTAAAGATCATCTTCCTGAAAATCCTTTATGGAAGATGTTGAGAAAATGCCCTGATATCAGCTACACCCCGCTACTACCTGTAATTAACGGGGGAGCTATAGGTCAGGGGGATGGTTTGTGGCCGATCATACCAGTGGATACTTTAGAATGTGTCATTTCCCATCTGGAGAATCCTCCTTTTCAAGGCGCCATCGTTATGACTAAAACAGTGCCCGATCAGGCAGCCTTTTTGGATGGGGCCCTATGGACTGCAGGTCAATCTCTTTCGAGAGGACGTTCGCCGCGTAGGCTTCTTGAAGCTTGGTGCGCCGCTTATCATCCGCAGATGCAGGGGGTCGAACTGCTAAATGAGGTACGAAACGCCTCCAAGCAATTGAGTCTGGTCCGTTCGTTGACTCAAAAAATGCCTACCGAAGAATGCCGCGTGCTCGCTGATAGCTTGCTTGCGCAGTTAAACCGGATCCAACTATTGGCCGCTAAAGATGAAGATCAGGCGCTTCCTTCGCTTAAAGAATATTTTACTTTTTTTGCCCGGGATGCCCGTAGGCAGGTTCTACATTTTCTGCAATCCCATCATCTCCCTTTGGTTAACGTCTTGAATGGGGAAGATTTATTGGAATCGTTTTGGACAGGGATTGGGCAGATGGGGAATTCAGGGATAGGATCGGGTGCCAAAGTGGCATTGCTAAGTCAGCCTAGTAAAGGGGCAGAAGGTAGCATGATGCGTAAAATTTATGAACAAACCTTTCCTGAGTGCTGAATAAATGTATATCCTTCACAAATAATAGTATCTACTGTATAGTTTAATAGTATTTTTTTAATTTTTTAAAGTGGAACTCTCTATGGATTCATTTAGGTCTGTAATTGAAACGACGCGCGATTGGGTTTGGGGTCCTCCGTTGCTCCTTCTGATTATCGGAACCGGAGCCTATCTTACGATTCTTCTTAAGGGGATGCAGTTCCGCTATCTAGGCACAGCGATCCGGCAGGTCTTTGCAAAAAAACGGGACGGTTCTGTTGGTGATATTAGTCATTTTGAGGCCTTGATGACGTCTTTGGCCGGAGCTATCGGTACCGGTAACATAGTGGGCGTTTCGACGGCGTTGATGATCGGGGGCGTGGGTGCCCTTTTCTGGATGTGGGTCACGGCTTTTTTTGGGATGGCAACTAAGTATGCCGAATCGTTATTAGCGGTCAAATACCGCGATATCGATAAGAGGGGCGAAATGATCGGCGGTCCGATGGAATATATGGAAAAAGGATTGGGGCTCCGTTGGATGGCTGTTACTTTCGCTTTTTTGGGAATTATAGCTGCCTTCGGGACAGGAAATCTTGTACAGGTTAATTCCATTGGCGATGTGGCTTTCTCTATGTGGGAGATCAATCCCTGGACCACCGGTATTGTGACCGCCATGATCACGGGTCTGGTCATTTTGGGAGGAGTCAAAAGCATCGGTCATTTTGCAGGGGTATTGGTTCCGGTCATGAGCCTTTTCTATCTAACCGGAGGATTAGTCATTATCGGTCTGCATTTAAATCATGTCCCTCACGCTTTTTACGAGATTTTCAAAAGCGCTTTTACCGGACAGGCTGCCATGGGCGGTTTTGCCGGCGCCTCGATCCTGACGGCTATTCAAATGGGAGTGGCCCGTGGGGTCTTTTCAAATGAAGCCGGCCTTGGCATTTCCTCAATCGCGGCGGCTGCGGCACGCACAGACTCTCCTGGAAGACAAGCCATGATCAACATGACGGGAACCTTATTATCAACAGTTATCGTTTGTACTGTTACCGGGCTTGCAATCACACTGACAGGGTTTTTTGGAGCCTTTGACAGTGAAGGAATACCTTTAAAGGGCGCATCGCTTGCTATCGCGGCTTTCAACTCCACCATCCGCGGTGGAGATTACATTGTATCGATTGGATTGATCTTATTTGCATTCTCCACCGTTGTTGCCTGGGCTTATTATGGAGAAAAATGCTGCGAGTATTTATTCGGGGAGAAGGCAGTTATTTTTTATCGCATCCTATTTACGTTAATTGTCATACCGGGAGCTGCGCTCGAACTGGATCTGGTATGGGCCTTGGCCGATATCGCCAATGGATTAATGGCAGTTCCAAATTTAATAGCATTAGTCGCATTGTCAAAAGTGATATCAAGTGAAACGAATCTTTTTATCGATCTTTTGAAAAAAGAAGCCAAGGAAGGTGAAAATGGCCGTGCTTGATTCCATTTATAATATCGTTTGGGGCATTCCGATGCTTGTTCTTCTGCTAGGGAACGGCCTTTTTCTGACTTTTGCCCTGAAAGGGTTGCAATTTCGTTATTTGCCGTATGCTTTTAAACTCGTTTTATTTCCTGACAAGGAAAGGGACCGTCAGGCTAAGGGAGACATCAGTCACTTTGAGTCGTTGATGACAGCGTTGGCTGCTGCTATCGGGATCGGCAATATAGCCGGGGTCTCAACAGCACTTGCAATAGGCGGTGTCGGTGCGTTGTTTTGGATGTGGGTGATGGCCTTAGTAGGCATGGCAACCAAATATGCGGAAGCCATTTTGGCTGTAAAGTACCGCACGGTTGATGAGCGGGGGGAAATGTGCGGCGGTCCGATGCATTTTATTGAAAAAGGGCTGGGATGGAAATGGCTAGCCTCCAGTTTTGCGCTTTTCGGTGCTTGCGCAGCTTTTGGCGGAGGCAATATGATTCAGGCCAATTCCGTCTCGGCTGTCATGACCCGGATGTTTGATATGCCGGCGTGGACAACGGCAGTCATTTTAGCGGCAGTGACGGGGTTGATCTTACTAGGCGGCATTAAAAGTATCGGCAGAGTAGCGTCGTATTTGGTGCCTTTCATGGCGCTGTTTTATATCGGCGGCGGCTTAATTATCCTGGTAAAATGTTATGACAGGATTCCAGATGCATTTTTGTCGATTCTTCATCACGCATTTAACGGACAAGCGGCCTTCGGTGGTTTTGCCGGCTCTAGCTTGTTGTTGACAATCCGTGTCGGATTAAGCCGGGGATTAATGACCAGCGAGGCAGGACTGGGAACGGCCTCGATTGCAGCAGCTGCGGCAAAAACCGATGAGCCCGGCAGGCAAGCCATGGTGGCCATGACCGGCAGTTTTATCGCTACTATTATTCTTTGCACGGTCACTGGACTGGTACTATCTGTCACCGGTGTGATGGGGACTCTCGGGCCCGATGGAAAGATTCTGAATGGTGCTGCCATGACAATGGCCGCTTTTGAATCGGTCATTCCATGGGGTGGTTATATGGTAACGATTGCTTTGGTGCTTTTTGCGTTAACTACCTTGATCGGCTGGGCCTACTATGGCGAAAAGTGCATGGAGTATTTGATGGGGGCGAAGTCGGTGCCTATTTACCGGATGGTATTCACTGCCATCATTATACCTGGGGCAGTTTTAGATCTTGAACTGGTGTGGAAGATCGCTGATATCACCAACGGTTTGATGGCGTATCCTAACCTGATCGGCCTGACAGCTCTTTCGGGTGTTGTGATTTCCGAGACGAAATCCTTTTTACTGCAGCTTGAAAGAGAAAGACAGCAGGAATTTGCATAAGCTGGAGAGTTGTTGAAAAAATCTAAACTATTTGAAGTTAATCAAATTAAGATGTCCGATCACGTCAAAAAGAAAATTTTCGAAGGTTTCGCTCAACATGCTCTTGAGTCTAACGGCATCGATGGCCTTAGCGAAGAGTCAGTTTCATTTGAAATTTTTGATGGAACGGAATTTGTTGGCGCCATTGTTGTGCAGCCTTTTTGGGAGCAATTGCACATCAAATATCTTTATGTCGAGAAAAGCTACCGCAATCAGGGAGTCGCCCGCCAACTCATGAATCATGCATTGGAATTTGGAAAAAGTCGCGGACACTCTTTTGCTTTCGTTGAAACAATGAGTTTTCAAGCCCCGGTTTTTTATCAAAAAATGGGGTTTACCATCGAATTTTCAAGGGCAGGATATGCTAAAAATACGACCTTTCATTATCTCAAAAAGTTTTTGAACGGCGCGGCAGTTTCCAGGAAAATCACCAGAACCGGTGTCTACGGTGTCGCAGAAAATGAAGGGAAAATATTGCTGGTCAAGCAGGAGTGCGGACCTTATGCAGGAAAGTTTGATTTTCCCGGCGGCGGTATGGAATTCGGTGAGACTGCAGAAGGGGCCCTGCGCCGCGAGTTTGCCGAAGAGGTGGCCATGGAATTTGATGCGTTGCATTTGATCGACAATTTGACGGCTACAGCGGATGTTGACTCCTTTTATCAGATTGGAATGATTTATCAAGTAAAAGGGTGTCGACCAATAAATGAGGATAAAGGGGGAGATCTGCAGCATGTTTGGGCGGACCTGATGGCGTTATCTGAAGGGGAATGCTCGAAATTGTTGTGGAAATGGAGGGTGATGCAGAAGTGATCTCAACAGAACGCCTTATTTTGCGCCCTTGGAAAGAAGAAGACTTCGACGCTTTCGCGCGATTAAATGCCGATCCACGGGTTATGGAATTTTTTCCAAGTGTATTGACTCGAGAGGAGAGCAATCAATTTGCTGCACGCATTTGCAAGAAGATGAAGGAACAGGGATGGGGATTATGGGCCGTCTCACTGTCTGACAGTGCTGCTTTCATCGGTTATATCGGCCTGAATCCTGTAACTTTTGACGCAGGCTTTACCCCTGCCATTGAGGTGGGCTGGAGATTAGCGTATGACTTTTGGGGTAAAGGGTATGCGACCGAAGGCGCTCGAGCAGCCTTGAAGTACGGGTTTGAAAAGCTGCATTTAAATGAGATTGTTTCTTTCACTTCAGTAAATAATAGGCGCTCAAGACGTGTGATGGAAAAAATTGGAATGGTTCATGATGAAGAAAACGCTTTTGATCATCCAAAATTACCTGTTGGAAATGCCCTAAGAAGGCATGCACTTTATCGGATTCGAACCGGTCACTTTACCCAAATTTGGGAATCCCCTCCGGAAAATTTTCATGCGCATGTTGAGGTTTCTGCCTGTTATGTAGAGATTAATGGCAGGATTTTATTGATGGAACGTGCCTCCAATTCAGCAGAGGGGAAAACTTGGGGAGTGCCTGCCGGAAAAGTAGAACAGGGAGAAGCGCCTCATCAGGCAGCCCTTCGAGAATTGAGGGAGGAGACCGGTATTAAAGTGTTACCCTCGCAGGTTGAGCAAATCGGTAAGCTTTATGTGCAAAAACCAAGAGGCGCCTATATTTACCATATGTATCAAGTCCATCTTAATAAGGTTCCTGAGGTGATTCTGTCTCCGGAACATACTCGATTCTTATGGGTAAAAAGTGATGAGATTGAATCGTTGCAGCTGATTGGCGGGGGAAGAGAATCGTTAATACACTATGCAAGATTGAAGAAATAGTATGCTCCTACAAAAAGAGATATCTCCTTAAACACCATAGGACGCGAACAAGCGCAGTTGATTAAACCGATTGTTGCATGTCTTTCGGTCTAATCGGTCTGCTAAAGTCTATTGATAAGAACCAAAGAGATGCGTGTAATTGTCTGCTCTAGCTTAACAGCGGCTCCTATTGAGTTGG
The DNA here is from genome assembly GCA_041738095.1 of Waddlia sp. GTDB lineage: Bacteria > Chlamydiota > Chlamydiia > Chlamydiales > Waddliaceae > JTS-AC334. The sequence goes on along the minus strand of JBGSQP010000030.1, from coordinate 108,530 downwards.
CAAATTTGGCAGGAAATGAATGTGCTGGCCAAGCAGGCCATAGAAACTTCAAAAGAGCCTGTCTATGGTTTTATGCACGGCATTCACGGGGGCTGCTTGCTGTTTGATGGGAATTGACCAGCATGGATTGGATCATTGATAACTGTGTTATGGTTCCCTTTACCGTGAATGAAAGTGGAAATTGGTCTGCAAGAAAATTAAATCAACTTTCCCTTTGAAAGCCCTCAAGTGCTCTGATGAATGCGCCGGGAGGGATATTGATATCTCCTATATAGGCCGTGTCAAACGAATAAATCAGAAACAGTAAAAACGAAATGGTCGCTGAAAGCATGAACGCCAATAGCATGTGAGAACTAGCGTTCAGGGAAAAAAAACAGATAAAGGTGGCTAAAATAATCCCGCCGAATAAGAGCAATGACCACATCTCTACACCTAAAGATTCTTGGCTGCCTTGTAGGCGAGCGATACGGGCGGTGAATAATTGATTTAATTTGTTAATGGATTCTTTATACCAAGCTTGTTCTTTGGCTGTAACAGGGTTTAGCGCGTAATAAGTTCCCCATATGTCATTAAGCGCAAGAACCGTTTCAGAATGGGGGAGTCCAATGGACATCGAATCCCACTCTTCATTGATGATACTTTCCGTATATTTTTTAAGGGAACGCTGGATGTTGTTCCTGTCGTCTTCTGAAAAAACTTCAGCATCCCGGTAGAGTTCTCCTAAATAACTAGCTTCCAGTTGGATGGTGTCTTTGATTTTATCGAAACGTTGCTGGGCGTTGACAACTGTAAACCCGAGAAGAACCGCATAAAGTACGCCGATGTTGGTAAAAACAAAGCCGGCGACCTCCTGGTGCGACCTTAAGTCGCTGTCAGAAACGGTCTTTTTTACGATAAAAATGCTGATCAAGGTCAAAATAAAAAAGATGCCGCATAAAATCAATACGCCTAGGACCCAAGGTAAAAATTGTAAGGAGTAAAGCGGATGCATACTCCGATATCTATCAATTTTTTCTTGAAATGTAAAGGGTTTTTTCTACGGCAACGTGCAGTTTTCCTTCCCCATCCACTAGATTTACATGAAAGGAGCGATCAATAGAGGGGTGGTCTTTAAGGCTTTCTTTAATTTCTAAAATTTCTTGATCGGTAATTTTAAAATGGGCGTAGAGGGTGGATCTGCCGGGTTTTATAAATTTTATGGAGGCCGCTTTATCCCATACGGTGTAATTCGGCCCTAAAATTTTTATCAGCATCAGCATAAACATTGGGTCTACTGCCGTATACAGGCTGCCTCCGAATAGCGTTCCAACATAATTGCGGTTGCGCCAACTTAGGGGCAGTCTGATGTTTATTTCTTTCCAATCTTTGGCAATATAGGTAACTCTTGCTCCTGAGCCCCGATAAGCCGGAAAAAAATTAAAGAGTAGTCGATAAAATAGCATCAGCTTTGTTTATGATTTCATTAACATATTTTGTTTAGTGACCACCTCGTCGAGCTCTTTTTCGTTTTGCTCGAGCACGTCTTTTGTTTTATTGATCAATTGCGGAGGCGCTTTGCCGGTAAATTCCGGATTGTCCAATTGTATCTTGATTTTTGCGACTTGTTTTTCCAGGCGATCACGTTCTTTTTCCAGGCGTGTGATCTCTTGTTTGGCTAACTCTTCCGGCATTGGGATCATGATTTTGAGATCTTCTGCCATGCCGATAGAAGCAAAACCGATGTGAGGTTCCTCGTTATGAAATTTTACGCTTTGAGTGCGCACAAGGGCGCCGATGATGGCGCTATTTTTTTGTGCGATGATTCGAGTATTGCTAGCCGGATTGCCGATAATGTGGACTTCCGTAACTGTGCCGGGTGGGATCTTCATTTCACCGCGGATATTTCTGATGGCATAGACGATTTTCCCCATAAGGGCAAACGCCTGATTGATCTCTACATTAATATCTGTTTCCCTTACGGTTTGAGGATATGGCGCCACCATGCAGGCCGGCGCTTGAAGGGCGCGCAGCGCCTCTTCCGTATACGGATCGGCATTTTGTTCTTTTGCTCCCGCAAAACGTTCTTTTAACATTTGAAAAAGTTCTTCTGTGATGAAGGGGGCCATCGGGTGAATCAATCGAAGGGCTTGCAACAAAACGATAGCGAGTAATTTCTGCTTATTTTTCCTTTCTTCCGGTGTGCCTGCCTTGCCAAAAAGAACCGGTTTTGCAATTTCCAAATAATAGGAGCAGAACTCGCTCCAGTAGAAATCATAGGCAACTGTAGCCGCTTGATCGAAGTTAAATCCTTCCAGTTCCCGGACCACATTTTGCACTGTACGGTTTAAGGTGGACAAAATCCAGCGATCTTCTAAGGCGAGCAAATTTTCGTTCAATCCCTCGCTGAATTGCTCAGGTGTTAAGGGATCGCCTTCGTTTAGATTCATTAAAACAAAGCGCGCGCCGTTCCAGATTTTATTGGTGAAGTTTTTGAACTCTTCAAAGCGGCGTCGGTCAAGATCGATTTGCCAGCTGGGCGAGGCGCTGGAACAAAGAGCCATACGCATGGCGTCCGTGCCATATTCATCGATGATCTCGAGGGGATCGATGATGTTGCCTTTGGATTTGGACATCTTTTCCCATTTGCTATGAACGTCCTTAGGCACCGGCGTTTTTCCCAGATCAAAGGCTACCCGTTCATTTTCCGGGCAGTAGGCAATGCCGCCGTCTGCTGTTTTTCTCCAATACGATTTTCCAAAGATCAGGCTGTGTAGATACACTTGCGGGAAAGGGGATTTCTCTAAAGCATATTCTCCCATCATGATCATCCGCGCTACCCAGAAAAAGAGGATGTCGTGTCCTGTGACCATTACGGAGTTGGGGTAAAAACGCTCGAGTTCAGGGGTCTTATCAGGCCAGCCTAAAGTGGAAAAAGGCCAAAGAGCAGAGGAAAACCAGGTGTCGAGCACATCAGGGTCTTGCTCCCATTCCTCGGGATTTTGCTGGGCTTCAGAGGGGATTCCTTCTTCTGCATGACAAATGATTTTGGTCGGATCTGTTTTGTTGTACCAAATAGGAATCCGATGTCCCCACCAGAGTTGACGGCTGATGCACCAATTACGTAAATGATTGATCCAATGGAAGTAGGTGTTCTGCCAGTTAGAAGGGGTAAGATTTACCCTTCCATCCTGGACTGCTGTGCGGAGCTTGGGGGCAAAATGGCTCATATCGACAAACCATTGCTTTGAAAGGTACGGTTCGATGGTCGCTTTGGAACGGTAAGAAATACCCACACGGTTGATGTGCGGCTCTTTTTTCACCAGATAGCCTAATTGGTCCATTGCTTTGACGACCGCTTCTCTGGCTTCTTGCATCGTTAGTCCGCAAAAGACGCCGCCGTTTTCGTTGATTTTACCATCGGGGGTCATGATGGTGATGAAAGGGAGTTGATGTAAAAGGCCCATCTCGTAGTCGTTAGGGTCGTGTGCCGGGGTGACCTTGACCATTCCCGTGCCGAATTCCGGATCGACCCGTTCATCGCCGATGATCGGGATTTCTCGATCCATAAGGGGAAGTACTACGGTTTTTCCGATCAAGTGCTTAAAATGGGGGTCGTTCGGGTTGACGGCAACGGCTGTATCCCCAAGTAGAGTCTCGGGACGGGTTGTGGCAATCTGTGCAAATCCCGTGCCATCCTTAAAAGGATACTTAAAAAACCACAAAAAAGAATTTCTTTCCTCATATTCCACTTCATCATCGGCCAAAGCGGTTTGGGTAACGGGATCCCAGTTTACTAAATAATCGCCTCTATATATAAGCCCTTGATCGAATAATTTTTTAAACATTACCCGGACAGCTTTGTTATTTCCTTCATCCATGGTGAAGCGGAGACGGCTCCAGTCGCAGGAACAACCGAGTTTTTTCAATTGGGCCAGTATGCGCGATTGGCTGCTCTCTTTCCATTCCCACACATGTTTGAGAAACTCTTCTCTTGAGAAGTCAGCGCGGCGTTTCCCTTGCGTTTTAATCAGATGACGTTCCACAACCGTCTGAGTGGCAATACCTGCGTGGTCGGTACCGGGCACCCATAGAACTTCATACCCGCTCATTCGTTTCCAGCGGATCAGGATATCTTCAAGAGTCCCTCCAAGAGCGTGTCCCATATGCAACACGCCTGTGACATTGGGTGGAGGGATTACGATGCAGTAGGGCGTTTTTTTTGAATCGGGGTTTGCTTTGAAGAATCCGCTATCTTCCCAAAAATGGTACCATTTAGGCTCAACTTCTTTTGCGTTATATGCTTTGGGTAATTCTTTTAATTCTTTCATATTTCCCTAACTCTAAAAAAACAATAAATGAAAATTTAGCACAATTCACTTCAATTTGCAAATCACAAAGCGGAAAAAATTTCCCCTTAACGACTTGCGTCACGATTAGTATGTTTGTGTAAAAAATTATTATATAACATCCTGTAAAAGTATGTAAAAATCGGTTATATTAAAGATAAGAAGGCAAGCTGCCTCAAAGGGCAGGGGAGGTTTAAAATAATGCCCTCAATCGACTTGGAACTTAAAAATTTTTTAAATCACCTGAAAGAGAATAGTCCTCTAAGAGCAGTGGAGGATGGAAATTATTACATCCAAAATTATTTAATAAGCTGCTTTTGGAAATTCACGGGCCGGGAAGAAATACGCTGGCTGGAAGTTTCTCGCGCCTTTCGTTTACGTTTAGATGCTCTTGAAAAAATTCCCGTAAGATTTAGTGGTTCAGCACAACTTGTTGATTTTAAGTTATATGTAGAGGTGTCTTATGCAGTGTTAGAGAGGCTCTTCCCGTTCAGCTCTCAGGAAGCTGAACGAGAAAAGATAGCTTTAACCAGAGCCCTGTATGCCTTGCTCTATCGCTTAGAGGCAGTCAACGGGGGGCTTGATCCTGCAGAACCGAACAAACTGCTGGTTGAAAAACTGTCCACTGCTGCGCAGCTGTGGAAGAGCAATCAATCTATTTATAGAAATAAAGAGCTAACAATTAGCGATAGATCAATTATTGAAGAGAGCAGTCGCTATCCGGAGCTAATGGATTTGATTCTTTCGCATGAGGAATTAGCGCGAGACTACTTTGCCTGGGCATTAAGGGACAAAATATCTATCGAACCGTTTGTCGCCTTTCCGCATTTTCAGAAAAAAATCATAAAGGCCGAATTGAATGGCCGCATCGGCCGTCTGGGCGGCACTTTCCTTAAAGTACAAAAGATAGAAAATCAAGAAGGTCTCGAGAAAGTTCTCACGCTGCCATTTGAGGGGCATGAAATCAGTCTTCTGGATGAAGAGAGAGTGGTGATGTTTCGCGGCAACTATGCCTTGTCGATCAGCGAGATTTTTCAAGTCTTTGAAAATAAAAAATACGAGCCCGGCAACCTGGAGTTTATGCGTGACGGGATCATCAACTGGAACACGCACTTATGGGGATGGTGGGATGCCGCTGAGCAGGAACATCATATTGTTGATCTGCAGCAGACTGAATGGTGGAAACAACTGCCGCATCTTGATATTCTTACGCTGAAGGAGGCCCGTCAGAAATTCGGACACCACCTGACAGGGCGTGAATGGAATCTGGCGATGATTTCGACCCGCCTCTCGCCTAATCTTGACTATGAAAATGCCCATGCTTATACCAGCATTGCGATCCCTCAAGACGATGGAAAGTATGTTGTTTATGTTTTCGGTAAATACGCTACCACATTTCCCGAAACTATGCTGGAAGCATTGATGACCATGGGCAGGACTTCCCACGCGACGGTCGCTTATCCTGATGATAACGTGTACTACACGCATCGCCAGAAAACGCGCCACAGTCATGCGTTGAACGAACAGCAAGGTTTAGCCTATATGCGCTCCGTGAAGAGCGATATGAATCTTTCGAGAGAAGGCCATTTCGTCTACCAGATCGAATCGGAAAACTGCGCGAAATGGTCTTATCAAAAACTTGAAACGATTTTCGGATATCAGCGCCTGCCGGAAATTTTCCGTATGAGGCTGCTTGATGCGGAGCCTTCGGGTGTTATGGAAAAAATATTCGGATGGATCAAACAGCTTCCTTACTGGATGCAGACCCCTGTAACGGTGATGTGCCACTTGCCTCTAGGCGCTAGGCAGGGACGTTGGATTATCGAGAAGGGGGATGCGGTTTGGAAGTCTCTAACCCATCACTCCTTCTGGGACGACGTGGTGATTTATCACCCTTCGATGTTACATAAAAAGCAAGAATTAGGCCATATAGGCCGCTTCGTAGCTATGGGAGTGACTTTCCTCGGGAAAGTGATCACGGAAAGAATTTTTTCTCTCAGCAGGCTCAAGCGTGCACAACAGAGAGCTTCCATTCTTCTTTTGGGGGAAATTTTTTTCCGAAAAGAGGCGCCGGTTGTCAATATCGCAGAAGGCAAATCAACCCAAAGCTTGGATCCATCCCAAAGCCGCAGTGGGAAGACCGATGGCATGAAAGTTGCACTAGCAAGAGGTTTTAAGACATGGATCGGAAAGCAATTTCTAGCAGGAGCTTAAGTGAAGGCAATTGACTCTGACTTGCAGGCGTTTACCGCATCCTTATCGCAAGACGTTTACTGTACAAATGATGGCGCGTGGTATGTGCTTCCCTACTACCAGCATAACGTAAGGGTGTTATTTGGGGGGGAAGCAGAAAGATTGGCGGCAATAGGCTCGGCGTTTAATAAAGTTTTGGAAAAAGCCTCGGATGCAAAATTGCCACACCTCATTCAAGCAGGGGATGGTGTGATGCGGCTTTTGGAGTCGAACCAAAGCCCAAAAGTGGCAGCGCAGCTTGACAGATTGAATATTAACTTATGCGCACTGTTGACTCGTTCAGGACTTAAATCTAAATCACTGCCGGCAAAGGATCAGTTGATGCTGATCGAAAGTCTAGCAAGGGAGTGGAAGAGGGAGCAGACATGCTTTGATCAAGAGGAGTTAACAGGGGAGGAAAGTGGCATACTTTCCCGGATATGCGCCTTTCCCGAATTTACGGACCTCATTATTAAAAATACGAAGCTCAAGGAAAGTTTTTTTAATTGGAGCTTAAGGGACAAAAATTGCCCTGAGCCATTCGCTCATTACCCGCACATTGCCGAAAGACTGTTGGCCTGCAATCTGTCGCCCCGTATAGGGTTTTTTGGGGGCGATGGTCTGCAAATGGTCAATGGTGCGTTGACGTTGCCATTCGAGGGGCGCCGGATCAATATTTTAGATGAAGACGCCGTTATTGAATTCCGAGGGAAGTATCAGTTGAGAATTGCCGAAATTTTTAAGGTTTTTCAGGAAAGGAATTTGGAAATAGGCAACTTGGAATATTTTGCCAAAGGAATTTGTAACTGGAATGCTAAAAATTGCAGCTGGTTTGATGCTGAAAAAAAGGAACACATTCCGCTCGATTTTAAACAAGACCGATGGTGGGAGGCGCTGCCTGTAGTGCAAGAGTTGACGTCTGAAGAGGCATCAAAAAGATATGGCTTGGAGGCAGACGGGAAACGGTGGATCTTCTCTCTCCATGCTACCAGAGAGGCTAGAGACCATTTGCCGATTGGAGCTCATGGATGGCTTCAGGCGGCGATTCCTATTGATGGGAGCTATCGAATCTTTGATTTTGGCAAGATGGCTGCTGCGTTTCCGCGCAATTGGTTGGAAAATCTAACAGTTTCTGCGCAAACGTTGCCGGCAGTGGTCTGTTTCCCTGATGAAAATATTTTTAACACACATAGGCAGCATGCCTGGAAAGCCGCAGCTGCAAGCGAGGCGGAGGGACGAGCTATCATGCGCTCGATTCACAAAGATTTATTGAGGGCGCGGGAAAATGATCTAGCCTTTCAATTCCTTTGCGAAAATTGCTGTAAGTGGGCTTGGAAAAAAATACATCACCATTTAGGAGACGATAGAATTCCCAAGCTATTTCAAATCTCTATCGATCAACTTGTTATTTCGGGCACCCCCGGAGTTATCTATAATTTTCTTGTCACTCTTCCCTATGGAATTCGATGGTCGATTGCCAGTTTTTTCTTTTTTCTTTTGGGATCTTGGAGAGGGATGTGGATCCCAAAAAAGAACGGGGAGGTGCGTCATATCTCACTTTTAAGAAGTCCCCCCTGGGATTGGAATCGTTATTTATATCACCCGTCGAATATCTTTAATAAAACTTAATAAAAAATTTATTTAAACATAACAAATCTGATTTATAATATGGTTTCTTAGATAAGGAATGATATTATGATTCTAGCTGCATTAGATCTATACCCACCGGTCGCACACCAATCGTACACTATAATTGATCGCTTAGGCCTAGATGTACCCATAAAAAAAAGTCAGGCTAAAATTGAAACCGCATCTCAAAATGTTATTGAGAAGCTCACCCATTGGTATGAAGAAAAAATCCCGTTAAATCTTAGAAGAAAAATAGCGTTTGTTGGTCCGTTGTCGGGAAAGGTCGTTCAGTTGGTCGATCTTGTGACTAAAGTTGCGTCAACATTCATTGCTCTTTTTCGTGATTCTGTGTTGGCGGGGCAGGAATTTTTGAATTCCATCAAAATGCCTGAAATGATTCCTTTTGCCAAAGGGAGCCGCATGTTCAGTATCATTTCATTTCCCAAAGCAGTTTATGGGACCATTTCAGCATCCATCGCCTTTTTTAAAACTTGCGGTAAAGAAAATATAAAACCCAAACCATTGGGCATGAAAGGATTGAAAGTTTTGGAGGGTTTAGGCGGTGTAGTGGGTTCTGTTGAAAACGTATTCGCCGGATCGATGGCGATTGCAGAAATTGCACGTCCGCTCACCGACTCCAGTGCACTGCAGGCTATTACAAGTGTTTTTGATAAGATTCCTGCGAACACAATGGCGTCAATCTCTGTCACATTGGGTGTTGTTAGCGCGATTTTATCATTGGCAACGATCGCCATTCAATCGAAGCTCTTACACGACGGTGTTCAATTGCGCAAGCGTGTTGTAGAGAATTTTGCAGCTCCTTCGGACTTTTTGAAGGAGATGAAGTCGCTTACAGGAAAAAAACTTTTAAAAGCTTTCGGGGTGTCGCAGGGAGAGGAGCTAAAGGCTCGCTTGGGTGCCATTTTCAAACGCAATAATGTGGCAGAAAGCCAAAAGACAATGGAGGCTCTTAAAAATCGCCTAACAGTAAAAAATTGGAGCCATGCTTTAAAAATTACTATCGCCGTCGTCTCATTGGTAGCTACCGCAGTTTTGATGTTTACGGCACTAGCGCCCCTCGGCTTTTCTTTGCTTGCAGTGGGCTGCGTCTTAAGTATCGCGGTGATGATTATGGATTACGTTGCCGAGCGGAAGCTTATGGTAACATTAAAAAAACTGGTTCCGGATTCAAGTTCTGAAATGTGGGATTATCAAAAACGTGTCTATCAAAAGCAGTTTCAAAAAGATGTGGCTTTTAGAACTTGGGAGCCCGATAGGCTAAAATTAAAGCCGGCCGCGGTTTAGGAAGCCTTATCCGTTGCTCCTAAAGAAAAGAAGAAAAAGTTAACCATGAAATTTGGCCCTAGCGCAGAAATTACACTCTGGAAACCGAAAGCGGTTGAGGTTTAGGCAGGCGTTGCTGCCAAATCCCAAATTTTTAAAGATTCATCCGGAGACGCGGTGGCTAGATATTTTTGATCGGGGCTCAAGGTGGAGTAAAGGACTCGGTCTTTATGGCCTGTTAATGTTTGAATCAAACGGATGGATCCTTCAGAAATCTGCCAAACGCGAATTTCATTGCTTTCAAAACCATGCGTGGAAATGAGTATCTTATGATGTGTCAGATGCAAGTTGCACACTTGGCTATCGGTAGGAATCGATTGGTACTCTTTAAAAGATCTTAAATCCCAGATCTTGATGGTTTGATCATCGTACCCTCCGCCGCTTACTATGCAATGTTGATCATAGAATGTAAGGGCTGTGACAGCGGCCTGATGACCTTTTAAGGTGGCAAGAGGAATGGCTCCCTTTCGCAGGTCCACAACTGAAATGTTGTTGTTTGAAAGGCCAATAGCCATGAGGTTTCCGCCAAATGTTTTTAGTGTGGTGATGGAGGCGTTATTTTTGGTGACTCTATGACTTTTAGATTGCCGCGTATCATATAAATGACAAACGCCTATCTCATCAGCAAAGAGAAAGTCCTTTCGATTTTCCCATTTTTCAAAGAGGGTTATATTGTGAGCCAAGTGGAGTTCTCGATACCTTTGCTGAGTCATCGCATCAACAAAAACAAGTTCATTGGCATCGCTACCGGCCACTAAATGACTTCCATCAATCCACTGCACTGCCTTAACCCTATCAAAGATTCCAAAGTTAGTCAGGCGTGTTACCTGCTTGGTGGTAAAATCATAGGAAAGCAGTTTGTGTTTCAGGCCTAAAGCCAGTTGTTTACTCTCTGACCACGATAAAAGATGGCTATAAATGTCGTTGGAAATTTCAGGAGCCTCTAAATCCTCTAGCAATTTTAATTGATAGACGGAGCGGGGAGAGTTTTTTTGGGTAGCAGCAGTCTCTAAAGTGCTTATACGCCTTCGGTGATTCATTTTAAGAAGGGGTTCATTTTGCGCCTCTTCAATTGTCTTTCCGAATAAAACCCTGCATAAAGCGTCTTGATAGGGAGTATTACCTATCGGCGAAGCATCGTTCAAGGAGGAGTCGGGAGTGCTTAGCTTAGCTCTAGCTAGAGGCGTTATTGTAGAGATGCGATCGGGTATAAAACGGTCGTAATATGGGTCCATAAATAAAAGCATAACACATCCAAAAATTAACGTAAATTAATTATTATAGTTTTGTAGTAGCAAAGTAGAAGCTTCCGGTTTTCTCCAAAGTAGAAATTTCCGGTTTTGAGTATAGGTCGAGAGCATCGATCTAAACCAAAAGTGGAGGTAATTTTGGAGGAGGTACTGAAGATGACGGAAAAAGAAGTATATCGATGCAATATTCTTCAGCAAGTGAGGGATAAATGCATAACACAAGTATAAGCTGCGGAGATTCTCAAGATTTCCGATAGACAGGTCAGAAATTTATTGAATGCCCTCCAAATTCAAGGCCGATCACATAATTTTCCATGCCCGATTGCGGAAAAACATAAAACGATGTCCATGCTGCAGATCGTTTAATGTGCGTATCAAGGAAACAAAAGAACGAACTTTCAGATTGGTGAATCTAGGAAAGAAAAGAACTCATTTAAAGATCGACGTCCATAAAGTTTGGTGCCAAAACTGCGACAGTAAAGCTTGGATTGATTTGCCTTTTACTTGCGGTAAGCTTCCAATGACCAAGTCTTTTGTGCATTACATCATTCAATTAACAGCAATGACCACTCTTCTTTGTGTTGCGCTTTTCTTAGGTCTTCAATGGAAGACTGTAAAAACATAGACAAGGCCAATCTTAGCAAAAGGACTAAACAGTTTTCTTTCAAAAAAATTCGATATATTAGCATCGATGAAATTGCGATCAAGAAACGGCATAAATATATGACCATCTTTACAGATATATCGACAGGTCAAATTATTCACGCTGTAGAAGGTCGTAGCGAGGAAGCTCTTAGACCATTCTTGAAATTACTTTCCAAAAAGCCAAACGCCTTAGGGGGATTGCAATTGATATGAGTGCTGCCTATTCCAGCTCGGTTAAGAAGCACCTTCCAAATGTATCAATTATTTTTGACCCCTTTCATGTTGCCAAGCTGCTTAATGATACTATCGATAAAATCAGGCGCGCTGAATACGCAAAATGTCAGAACAAAGGTTTGCGCGTGTATAAGGGGCAACGTTTTTTACTGTTACGGAATTTTGTAGATCTAGAAGACGTGCAAAAGAACAGTCTTCAGAAGCTTCTTGAGATTAATCAGTCTTTAGCGAGAGCTCAGTATGAAAGAACAATTTCGATCGTTTTGGGATTTCAAATCGAAAAAAGAAGGGGCTCGCTTTCTTGGTTGGTGGATCATACAAGCCATTGAGTCAGGAGTGGAACAGTTGGCCAGAACGGCTCGAACTCTTCTGCATCATTTTGCCGGTTTATTAAGTTGTTTTGAGCATAGAATTGATAACGGTAAGGCAGAGGGTATCAATAACAAGATTAAGGTCCTCAAAAGACAGGCTTATGGTTATCGAGATCAGGAATATTTTAAGTTAAGACTATATAATCTTCACAAAAAAGAATATCAGTTGGTGGGCTAGTAAAATATGACCCTTGGGGAATCTCTGGGAAAGCGTGCCCCCAATTCTTCCTAAGAACCAAAAACACTCTGTTAAACACTGTTCCCGATTCTTTTTTTAAATATCCAGGATGATCTGAGCGGACCAGGTTGAATCTTTGTGTTCTAGCTTGAACTGATGCAACGTCACGGCTTTTACGTCCACCAGCTGTTGATGGCGCGCGAGGTCAAGGAATTCTCCTGCTAGAGTAGCAGTTAGGTGGTAGCCCTCGGAAATGGTTATCGTTGTCGCCCGTAAAAGCAACTGCTGTGCATCCTTGTAAAAAATAAACTCCTGTAAAAAATCGAATAAAAGAAGGTCTAGTTGCTTTTCATTGAGTTCGATTTGCAATGTTTTCTTTACTTGGATGCTGTTTAAATCTTCGATCATGACGTTTATCACGGCATCCCCACAGGTTTGAAACAGTCTTTCTAGAGTGGGTTCTTCGGCTATAAAAGCGACGTCCGCTGTTGCTAGATCGTCAAGGAAAACATAGGGCATTAAATCTCGCAGGATTTGAGTTGTGATAGGATTTGTTCGGTATTGAGTTCTTTGCCGATAAAGACAAGAGTCGTTGTTTCTTCCTCAAAGGGTTCCAAATCCCATCTGCCCGCGACGTAGTTAAATAAAGAGGTGCCGCCTGGGAATTGAATAAAGCCTTTGGCTCTGATAATGGAAGGAGAGAGATTGTTGACAAAGAGGGTGAATTTTTTAGGGTCAAGCATTTTATTCCCCTGATAATAAATCGTTTGATAGTCGTTTTGATGTCGATGGTTGGGGGCTGAAAGCTGTTTATTTCGATCCAATCCGAACAATAGATCAGTATCGACACGGGAAGACTGCGTTCTAATGATAGGGGATGTAGGATTGAGGGTTTTAAGAGTATTTTCAATTTGAGTCAGCGCTTCTTCTGAAACGATGTCTTCTTTATTCAAGATCATGAGGTCGGAGTCTTCAATTTGTATTCTCAGGGTACGCCCTAGCTCCGGAAAGCGCAGCATACTGTCTGCGTCGATGACGGTAATAACGCCATCTAAACGGACCTGAGTAAGACTTTCTTGAATGTCGAAAATAATGGCATCCGGTTCAGCGACTCCGGTTGTCTCCAATAGGATCAGATCGGGCTGCACCGTTTCGATGATTTCATTGACGGCAGCCTCAAATTCCCCAAGCAGCGAGCAGCAAACGCAACCACCGTCAAGCGCGGCAATCTCTACGTTTTTCCCTTTGACGATTTTGCTGTCGATGCCAATTTCACCGAATTCATTCATGATGATGGCGATTTTTCGATCGGTATTGGTCAGTATATGGCGTAAAAGCGTGGTTTTTCCGCTGCCTAATGAGCCTGTAACTAATGTGAGTGGTGTACGCATAGCTTACCCTTTAATATTGCCGATGGGTGTAAAACGGGCGATTTTCTTGCTGATGCCGGCATCTACTGACGCATCAATGACTTCATCGATGTCTTTGTAGGCTCCGCCCGCTTCTTCTGCCAGTCCGCTCCAGGAAGTGCTGAGCACATAAATGCCCTTTTTTTCCATTTCATGGAATAAAGCTTCTCCATGCCATTGATGTCGTGCTTTGGTACGGCTCATGGTACGGCCGCTACCGTGTGCGGTGGTGAAAAATGTTTCCTTGCCACCAGGAACCCCTGCCATTAGATATGAACCTGTTTCCATGCTACCGCCAATAATTACGGGCTGTCCAAAGGCCTTGTATCTTTCCGGAATTCCCTCCATGCCTGGCCCAAAAGCGCGGGTGGCACCTTTCCGATGGACAAGCAGCTTTTTTTTCTTCCCATTGACTTCGTGGGTTTCAAGTTTTGCCGTATTGTGCGCTACATCATAAACCATACGCATCCCTAAATCTTGAGGGGATTTATGGAAATACTCTGCAAAAACTTCACGAATGCGGTGCAAAATCACTTGCCGATTTGCAAAAGACATGTTGATACCGCATTTCATGGCTGCAAAATAATCTTGCCCTTCGGGTGAATCAAAAGGAGCGCAGGCCAACTCTCGATCAAGGATTTCGATGCCGTACTTGCTTTGCATCACATTCAAAAATACTCTAAGGTAATCTGTAGCGACCTGGTGACCAAATCCTCGACTGCCGCAGTGGAACATGATGACGACTTGATAAGGTTGGGTAATCCCGTAAGCTTTGGCCGTTTCTTTATCATAAAGATGTTCCGGCTTCACATACTGGATTTCCAGATAGTGGTTGCCCGATCCCAATGTGCCGATTTGCTGATAGCCTCGTTCAATAGCCTTTTCGCTGACTTTACGGGCGTCGGCCCCCTCTATGCGTCCTTCTTCCTCCGTCAGTTCAAGGTCTTCCTTCCATCCATAGCCTTCTTTTACGCACCAATGCGCTCCTTGTTCAATCACATCGCGAAATGTCGATTTAGAGATCTCTAAAAATCCTTTTGTCGCTACCCCGGCAGGGATTCGGGAATAAAGTTTTTGGATTAAGGGTTTAATGTGAGGCTTAATATCGTTCAGCGTTAAATTTGTCACCAACAGACGCATGCCGCAGTTGATGTCGAAACCGATTCCCCCAGGAGAAATCACACCCCCTTGACTGATATCCATCGCAGCCATGCCGCCTATAGGGAATCCGTAGCCGAAATGGCCGTCAGGCATGCAGTACGCATAGTTCGTAATACCGGGTAGTGTAGCGACATTGGCAATTTGCTCTAATACCGTTTGGTCCATCTCTTGAATAATTTTCTTTGAACCAAATAGACGCGCAGGAACGCGCATGCCGGTTTTGTACCCTTTGGAAACTTCCCAAATGGTGTCGGTGATTTTTTTTACATCTGTTAGTTTAACCATATGAACTCAGTATATCCTATTCTCTTTTTTTTATTTCCAAACTCTTGTATACCTGTTTTTTTTGATCTGCAGGAGAGCCTTATGCATAAATCTATTTTCATCACTGCCTTGAGCGTCAGTAGCTTACTAAGTAATTATGTCTGCCTGGCGCTTGACGAAAGGCCTGCGGAAGTATTGACTGCCAAGATGTTATTACGAGAAAACGATCAGGCTAAAGCGCCCTATACCGTTAGATATCAGAATCTGAACTTTCTTGTTTACCCCCACGTTTTTTCACCTAAATTTTTTCCCGACACTTATTGGTTTGCCGATCAGTTAACCATCACTCCTCATGAATCGTTCCTTGAAATCGGCAGCGGTACCGGTTTAATTTCGGTCATGGCTGCACTTCGAGGCGCCGGTCTAGTCACTGCGGTGGATAGTAGTCCTGATGCTGTTAAGAACACGACTGAAAATGTATTTAAGCATGGTATCGCCAAAAATGTAAAAATCTACGAAGGGGATGTGTTTGATCCGCTTCCTAAAGGCTCTCAATACGATACGATTTTCTGGTTTGCTCCCTTCATGCATGTCGATACAGATCCTGCAAAGCTGACTGCTATGGACAAAACCTTATTTGATCCTCATTATCGGGGCGTTAAAAAATACATTAGAGAAGGGCGGCAGTTCTTAAAGCCGGGCGGACGATTTTTGCTTGGATTTGCTCCCTCCCATGGCGACATTAATGTCTTGCACTCTATTGCTAAAGAAAATGGTTTGCAGTTGAAGGTATTAGCAAGAGAAGAAGATAAAGCATTGCCTACCTTTCCCGGATTAGAAGTGGCCGATCCTTTTACCGTCATGCTCTTGCAATTGGTTCCTATCGAAACAAAACAAGCACAGGCAGCTCCAGAAGAATCCTTTGAGCCGGAAAGAGCAGTGGAGCCGCAGTATTATGCCCCGGAGCCTGTGGAATATTCCTCTTCTTGGATGAAGGCTCCGAAAAAAAAGCCGCGCCGTTCATTGCACCTTTAAACAGTGCGGGTTTTAGCTAGAGGCGTACTTTTCATAGGGGTGGGGTCTTTTGCTTGGAGAGAAATCTCTCCGCGTGCCTCTGCCTCTAAGGCTTCTGCATAAAGTTCCCAGAATATAATGACTGCCGAGGGGTTGGGGTGAGTAGGGTATTTGAAATATTCGGGATAAGGCTTCCAGGGCTGAGAATTCATGTCGGTATAATGAATGGCATAGCTCTCTTGAGTCAGATTCTTTCCGTCCCAACTTTCCCATGTTTCCGGCGCATCCCCCATAAACATATAAGCATCTAACTTTTTGCGATAAGCTTCGATGGTATCGCCTGAAATTTTCATCTGGTCAATGGTGGGCCAAGCTCCCAGAGCCAGCAATTCCTGAAAGCGTCCGCAATCGATCAGCATAAAATCGGTGCGTTTATGTGGGCTCATTACCGGATGTGTCATCGGCATTTCGAAAATGCTTCTGAGGTCCTTTTGTACGATAAAGTCAGCGTCCATATGAATGGCACGCCCTTCGAAATTACACAATTCCGGAATGGCAAAACGGAAGCAGGTAAAGGGCGTTTGCCACCCTTCTCCGCTATAAGGGCGTGGATGGCTGCGGCCGACATTCCAGCATTTCGCATTTTTGATGGCTGCGCTGTCTTTATGGGAAATATCTAAATCGGGATTTGTCTCCCAGCCCGGATCTCCCGAACGTAGAAAATGCACTTCAAACGGGGGCGTGCAGAATTTGTGCACTGAATACTCTAAAGCTTTTTCCACCCGCCACATCGGTTTACAGGTGGTCACAAAAATGCGTAGTAGATCGGCCATACGTTTCTCCCTCAATTTTTTTCAATGTATAACCTGCTAATAATTAATGTCAAATTTTCCATAGTCATCTATTAAATAATTTATTATAATTATAGTTGAATAGATGTAGATAAATTGTGAGATAATTATGAATCCAGTTTCAAAAAGTCTTAAATTAGATATAAATAGTTTTTTGCGTTTAGCAAGATCAGATTCTACCAAAGAAGTTGTTAAGACATATAAAGAATTAAAAAAACTCACAGGTGCAAAATCTCTAGTGGATCTTATCGAAAAAGTTGAAAAGGTTGTTAAAGATAAATTCATCTCAAAAGAGATGGTTGAGAGCATGAGGAAACTGGAGGATCATCATAAAACTCTTTGGAACGTGGATAAGGGGATTTTAAGCAGGATGTTCCACCTTTTATTTCCATTTATGAAAGCCGCCAAGGAAGCTAGAATACAAGAATCCAAATCGTTTGATAAGGTGCGTGATGTAAAGTTAAAGGTTGAAGATATTAATTTTCAAAAATTAGAGAAAGCTACCCTGCAGTTTGAAAAAAAGCTCGGTACAATCAGGGAATTAATTGAAAGCCATGGAACGGAAGAGGGAGTGTTTATTTCTAATTTACTAAAAAATGAATCATTTTCTAACGACTCGAGTGGCATTATTGAAGATTTTGTTGCTTCAAGAGAAGCCAGCTCTTATAAAAAAATGCTTTACCTAAGGAATTCCTTTCACGAATTAGCGGGTAAGTACTTACCTAAAGGTGAAAGAATGGACCTATGGGAAAGCTATTTTTATATGGCGATGATTTTAGCTGCAAAAGAGGACTTAACCACCCCGGAGCTTATTGGGTTCAAAAATTGGATCATGACCGAATGGAAGGAGATAGAAGACAAGCTTAGCGCCACTTATAAACATCCGATATCCAGCAAGAAAGCCGGAGAGATTGTAAGGCTTAAGTTTGGAGATAATATTTCCGCTGAAGAATTCAAGGTTAGGGTCGAGGGGGTAATAGGTGAAGCTGCAAATGTCCACATGAATCAAGCGCGCTGTCAAAGTGCCTTTGAATGGATCGACTGGATAGACGATAAGGAAAAAATAGTGCAGCTGCCGTTTCATCCTAAAAGGGTTTAGAGATAGTGTTCCTGTTCCAATTTTTTAAAGTGTTGTTCTTGCTCCACATTCCCTAGTACACGATAGTATAAAGCCAGTTGTGAATAAAGCTGCCGTTTTTCCCATAGAAATGCGCGTTGTTCCCAAGAGCCGCCTTCAGTGATTTTCCCGATGATAGAGTAAGCCAGTAAGCACCAGGTGCGTGGAAAAGCCGTATCTAACACCCCCGAAAAATGGATGTAGGAAATGTCAGGGCCCTCGGTTGCGGCCAGTAATATGCCATATAGGGTGAAAAGTAGTGAATTTTCATGCGTTAAAAGCGGAAGGGGATAACGGTGGAGCAGGGCTCCCGCTTCCAGCCAGTTGTGATCGTAAAGGTGAGCCCAAATGCTCAAATTATCAAAGAAGTGCCGTAGATCTGCCGCTACCTCGTATCCTTGAATTTTTTGCGCCATTTCATGGACAAGGCGGGTATTGCCCGCTTTCAAAGCGGTCTCGGCGATATGCAGTACGATACGCGCCTCTGCCGGCCCAATAAGGGCTGGTGCTGTGAGGAAGAAGGCTTCAAGAGCACTTTGGGGGTTTTTTTGATGACAAAGCAATGCGATTAAAATCCCTAAGATTTCCTGGGATTTTTTTTCATCATCCGAAAGCGCTTCGATCACTTCTTTGGCTTGCTTCCAGGCCCCGAGTTCGATCAAACAAAATAAACCATTGGATAAGATACTAAGATTTAATGGGTTTATCGACTTTAAAGCTTCAATGGCTTCGGCTAACGCAAAAGGATTGGCTAGCCAAAAAGAAAGGCGGATGCCGAAGTCAATATTTTTTAGGGCATCGGAAGCTTGTGCGCCGGGGTCAACAATGACAAAGTGGAGAGGCTCCCAGTACTTTTGAAGGCTCGAAAAGAGTTTGCGGGTATGATTACCTATAGAAGTTTCCGGAAGATGTTTTAATGCGGTGAGCATAAATCGGTAGGCAGCTTTTCTGTGAATACGTGACATTTCATGCATGCGGTATAGCAACTGTTCCTCTAGAACAGGAAGTAAAGGATGCTTCTGATAGCGTCTAAATCCGATCTCATAGCATTTTATTTCTTCCTCATAGTCTAGCATGGTCTGATAGACGTGTGCTTTTCCCAGATACTCTAAAGGTGCTCCCGGTGTTGAGTGCAGTTTTTCAAATTCCAGTAAAGCTTCTTCGTAGTAAGAGTCTTTCTCTACGGTATCGCGAGTGCTTTTTGCTTTTTCTAGAATGGTAATCCCTGCTCTGAACATGGCTTCCCGCCCCTCGGCTCGGCCCGGAAAAGAGTAGCCGATTCTGCGGTATTCGCTTAAAGCGATATCGAATTGCTTATGGGCCAGAAATGCATCCGGAACTGCCAGGCAATTCAAGGTGACATTTAAACTGCCGACATAAACGGTTAAATCTTCAATGGTAAAATCGGCGTCCCGTGAAAGGAGTCCAATGTGCGTGCCGATTAAAGGTAGGGGGCTGATGTACGAAAACTGGAGTTGTCCGTTAAGGGAAAAGTAAATGTTATTATCAATTTTTTCAATCGTTACAATATATGGTTTGCCTCGCTCGAGGAATATCTCAGGGGCATCTTCCACTTCGACCGTGGAACGAAGCAATTTAGTGGTCTTGTTGAGGTCAGATCCGATCCAAAGGCAGTAGCCATCGTTAAGGTGTTCCCTTTCTGCAGACTCGGGTATGCTCATCAAAAAACCGATACCCCGCCCATTATCTCCTATGGTGACTCTCGCTTCAATTTTAGTATTTTCGGTAAAAGATCCCTTCGAAATCATGAGGCTTACCCATTCGGAAAGATCTGTAGAGCGGGTAATGGCGATATGCTCTGCGATCAGCACATTTTCCTGAAATTCCCAATCGGCTTTTTGGTGGATGTCTAGTTTGGCCATTAAAAACCATTCGGAACGTCCTTCGATATAGTCTTCAAGCTCTTTGAGTAATTCGGTTACGGAATAGTATCTTTGTGAAGGATCGGTTTCCATGCATTTAGTGGCAATGCGGGCTAAAAGCCTGGGAATGTCGCGATAGGGCGCAGCGGTTAGGGGATCTTCATAAGTTTCCCGATCCATTTTTTTCCGAAATTCTTCAAGTGTGCCGCGGCGGAAGGGGCTTCTTAAAGTCAGTAGTTGGTAGAGGATGACCCCCAGGGCATAAATTTCGGTCAGAATAGTGGCAGGTTCCCCTTTTGCTCTTTCGGGAGCCATGTAACTGATAGTACCGACGACTTTTCCGGCCTGAGTCAATTCTCCGGTGTCGGTGCGTAAACGAACAGAGCCTTTTCTTTTGGTGCCTATAAGTTTGGCAAGACCCCAGTCCAGGATTAGGACTTCGCCGTATTTGCCGACCATGATGTTTTCAGGTTTCAGGTCACGATGTAAAACCCCTTTGGAATGCGCATAAGCGGTCGCTTGACATACGGTAATGAAGATCCGGATCAAGGCAGGGATTGATCCGCCGATGTGGTGGAGGTCTTCACCGGTTTTTTCTTGTTCCCGTGTTTTACGTAAGATCTGCTTCAGCGTTTCGCCCTGGACAAAGGGCATGGTATAATAGACTGTATGATCTTCATCTTCAATCGCGTAGATCGGCATGATGGCCGGATGGGTAAGCTGGCTGGTAATCCGTGCTTCTTTTAAGAAACGGTTTTGCAGTCTGGAATGCTGCGTGAGATCTTTTCTGATTTTTTTAAGCGCAATTCTCCTGCCGCATTTCGGATCGTAGGCTAAAAGAACTTCCCCCATTCCGCCTTGTCCAATGTGTCCCAAAATCTGATATGGGCCAATGGAAAACTGCACATCTTTTTGCTCAGGTGCATGCCCTGAGATAAAAGATGAGGAGGAATCGAATGGTGTTAGGGAGTCTTCGTTGGCTATCATAGATCATCCTTACATTCGGCCGGCTTGTTTAAGGCGTTGCCATAAAGCAAGGGCTTCCTGCGATGCGGACTGCACCATGCAATGATGTCCAAGATCTTGGTCGAAATATACACCATTGGGAGAGCTGTAGGAGGCGGTCATTTGATGAAAGTAGGCATTAATGCCGTGTTCGTCCCTTTCAGGCAGCATGTAGCGAAAGCCGCAAATAATGGTGCGAAATGATTGATTTTTCCATGTGCTGTGCGCAAGGCGCAATGCCTCCTCTGTGGAGGGTGCGTTCAGTTCGGTAGAAGTCTCTGTAGAATCTGTTTCTTCCCACCATAAGTAGTTGTGAGGTGATTCCTTGCGTAGTAACAGCAAACTGTAACCTTGTTTCGGAGCAAGTTTGTAGGCAGCATGGATCAGGGGCTTATTACTTGTTTCTCCCATCTAACTCGGCATCCTCAATAATTTCTTCCGATTTTTCTTCCCCGTCCGTATCGTCAGGCGAGTAATATTCCTTCACAATTAGAAATATCCCGGCTACGACCAGAAGGACGGGAGCAAGGATATCGAAATCAAACTTTAAAAGCGCCAGAAAGAAAAGAGCAATAAAAACAAAGGTCGTTAACGAGGCGTAGTAGATTCTTCCTGAAAGGTACTGGCGGGAGGCCATCGTAGCCCAAATCGCTAAAATAATGCCGGGCCACCAAAGGCCGGTCAGAATCAGGATCCCCAGACTGACCAAAAAAATCCCGTTAGAGATGGAATGCGCTTTATGTTTTGATAGTGGGGGTCTTCTCATATTGGTACTTCCTAGTTTCCGGACCTATAACGCTAACATACGCAATTCAGAGAATCTTCGCTATCGTTTGATGATTTTTCCTGTTTTACGCGTTAAATTTAACGCGATTTGATCTCCTACTTCCACTGCATGATATTTGAGCCAGCCTCCTTCCATTTCAAGCGCGTAGGGATACTTTCGGGCCGAAGTGATGTTCTTTGCGCGAAAAAAAAGAATGATAGGATCCCAAGGAGGATATTTTTCCATATCGGCAAGGGTGTCTACCGGGCGCTTTGGATCCATTTTCTCGGGATAGCTGCGCATTTCGTGAATCTCTCCGATGTATCCCTTATGGTCAAAAAAGGCAAGCGAGAGATCAATGCGGCAATTAAACATCCAGAAGGAAAGGAGGCGAGGTTTGGGGTAGATAAAAAGCATGCCATGCGCAGGGTGAAGCGCTTGACGCCCCATCAATCCCCAGGCAAGCTCTTCGTTAGTAATAGCTGTCTCGAAGGTGAAAGGGATTTCCTCCGTGGCTAGCAGTGTGAAGGGGAGGAGTAAATAAAGGAGAATACGCATATTGAGAAAGATAATCGATTTTATTTCTTGACGGAAGGGAAAAGCGTCATGAGATCATCCATATGATCAACCATGTTAGGGTTGACGCCAAAGTCTTTGTATTCGTAAAAGGTGCCGACTTCTTCCGTAGAGGCGTTAGTTAGAGTGTCAATGCGCGTTTCTTTAACAAGTGTGCCCAGTGGGAATCTTTCACCGCGAAAAGAAGAGGGGACAGCGAATTTTTTTTCGCGTGCCTCGTCTGTGGCGATCACTAAGGTATTTCCAAGACGAACCGATAAAGCGTTGAGTGAAGGGGAAAGAACAAATGTTCTTATGTTCACTTCATAATGCGCGGTAAGAAATTCCAGGGGAGGGTTTAGGAATTTTGATTGCAGAGGGAAAGTGGCTGCAGGGTCAAAATTTAAAGCTTCAAGGGCTTGCGTGCTCTGATTGGCTACAATCATCAACTGCAGCGCTTTTACCCGCAGAAGCGGTTCAATTTGTTTCTTTGGGACGCCGGAGAGCTCTGCCAGTTTTTTTAGTTGTCGCCCTGTAAAGGTAGTATACTGCAAAATGTCTTCTGCTTCTATTGGTTTTTTTTTGGAACGTATCATCCAATCATCAAGAGTTGTCTTGGTCAGGTCATGAGGGATGCCTGTACTCTGTTCTTGTTCCCTGTTCGATTGCAGCAGCTCTTGGATTTTAAGGGGGTTTTCAATTAATTCATTAAAAAGCTGCTTTCTATACGCCCTGAAAAAAACGCCGGCTTGTTTTTTAAATACTTCAAATTCTTTTTTATTTAGTGAAAATGTATAGTTTTTTCTTTGAACGCAGTCATAAAGAAAATTGCCTAAGTACTGGATGATGCTTTTTTCCTTTATAGCTTTCTGAAGTCTGCGCAGGTCTTCACCTTCGGCACGATCGATCCATTGCATTAACTTTGCGGCATACTCTGAGTTTGTGGGAAAAATATCTTTGGCAACAGCGTTTCGAAGGATCGTTTTTATTTGATCAAATTCCACCGTGTTTTGAGAGATTGTATGCAGTGCCGATTTAAAAAGAGGAACTCCCTCTTGTTTAAACTCCTTCGAGAAAAAATCATTTAAGGCAAATGTGACAGTGTCTTTTTGAGAGCTTATGTGGAAAGACAGGAAGCTTTCCCCTGGTGCGAGTCGTATAGGAGTTGCAGCTACTTTCTCCCGGTCTTTTATTTCTTTGATCTGAAAGGAATCATTTGAGGGAAAGGGGAGGTCGCCGGCCACCTTTTGCCCGCACAAGATAACTTGGATCACATGAGCCGCAAAGATCCTGCTATCCATGTCGGAGCGGCTGTTCATCAGGTAGGGCATTTGTGAAAAGGCGAGTTGGAAAGCCGTCTTCAATTGATCTTTGGTAGGGAGAGCTTTTCTATCGATGATTGCAACACTTCCTAGGTTTTGGAGTGTTGGTGTTTCGTGCAGTTTTTTGGCCTTATTGAAAAAGAACGTGTGCATTTCTTGCAACTCCGGCGCTATTTTTTCCTCTCCTAGTAGGGATACCAGTTGGGTTAGTAGGGATCTTTCCCCTTTGTTTAGGGGCACAGAAGGTTTATCCTCCAGGTGCTTTAATAAAGAGCGCAGCGCGTTTTTATCAAGGGATCCATGCCTCAAATCGTCGGAGGCTTTTAAAGCTCGCTGAGAGTTTTCAGCATCTTTTGCATACTCTTTAATATTGTCCAAGGCATTAGATAGTAGGCTTATCTCTTCATCATCTGAAAACGTAGTCACCCACTGATGAAGAGCCTCTATTTCTTTAAGACTCATGGATTCTTTGGATCCCAGGAGTAGCGCTATGGAAATATCCAATAAATTTTCTGATTTAAGCTGGAAATCCTGCATGAGCACATCCCTTTCTTTTTGAAAAAGTTGTGTTATCTTGTCTAAATCCCCAGGCTTTAATAAATTTTTCATTAATGCCGCTGAACGGGAACGGAAATTTTCATCTTTGATCAAGGACAAAATAAGCACATTTGAAGGGTGATCATTTTCACTTAAGCCTTTTTCTGCTTTATCTAAGAGCTTTAACGATTTTACTCCTTCGACCCTGGCAAATTCATTGATGTTTTTAAAGGCGTTAATAAATCCCGGCTCTTTATCTTCTGTGACTAAATCGCGGAAAGAGCCTAATACTTTATTATCTATCCATTTTTCAGAGGCAAGTAGCACGGCAGTAGGAAAGTCAATCGTTTGTGGATGGGTTTTCTGCATTTTTTCCAATTGCTTATGAATAAACTTGATCCGGTCTTCTTTGGACAAGTGTGAGTGAAGTGTAACGTTTCCTATAAATCGAGCAGCCGCTCGAGAAAATTTAGGCGTAAATTGCAGATCTTGATAAACCTTTCCTTTATCAAGCAATCCCTTAAGTTCTTTTCCTTCAACGATGTGCCTAAGAATCCGGATCTGGTTTCTTAATTCAATTTTTTGCAGAGGATTTTTTTCAAAATGGGGAAAAATTTTAAGGATGAGGCGGGTGAACCACCCCTTTTCGGAATCGACGATCTTTTCGATGTTTTTCTCTAGGTAGGTAAGCCCTTTCTCTAGAGTTTCCAAATCTCTGGGTGTACGAAATTCTGCAACCGCTTCTTGCACTTTAACCATAAGATCTTCAATTTTTTTCGAGCCGACACCTGATTTTAGATACTTATAGTGACTCGCGGAATCATCCTCATTAATCAAGCTGAAACTGGAAATGACGTAATTATTACTAATTCTATTCATAATAATATTATAAATGTTTTTTTTATTTGTTTTTAATTAAATATGCTATATTCGTGCCAAAAGATAATTTTTTGGTTTTCACTTGTATTATTCACGGAAAAAGGGTATATTTTGCGTGTTCTTCAATAGAATATCGGTTAGATTATGAATTAATAATGTCAGCGAAAATTTTTCGCCGGCAGGGTCGCAGGAGTGAATTTTATAAGAGATGGAAAATGACGTTATATTTGAAAATATCTCTAAAAAATTCGGTTCCAGCACCGCTTTAAATAACGTTTCGTTTTCGATCGATAAGGGGGAATTCTTTTCCATCCTAGGTCCTAGTGGCTGCGGAAAAACCTCCCTTTTACGTATTCTGGCCGGTTTTGATAAGCCGGACTCCGGCAGAATTCTAGTAAACGATATTGATATTACCTCTTTGCCGGCTAACCGGCGCCCCATCAATACGGTATTTCAAAATTACGCCCTTTTTCCCCATCTTACGATTGGAGAAAATATCGCCTTCGGATTAAGGATTGCCAAACGCTCCGAAAAAGAAATTAAAAAAGAAGTGGACCGTATGCTTGAGCTTATCCAAATGCGGGAACACGCTCAAAAAATGCCTGATCAGATTAGCGGAGGGCAGAAGCAACGCGTGGCGATTGCCCGCGCATTAGTTAATCATCCGCGGGTGCTTCTTTTGGACGAACCTTTGGCCGCTTTGGATTTGAAGCTGCGTCAAAAGATGTTAATTGACTTGGATGCCATTCACGACGAAGTTGGCATTACCTTTATTTTCGTAACGCATGATCAGAGCGAAGCGATGGCTGTCTCGGACCGTATTGCGGTGCTTAACAAAGGGCGTTTGGAGCAGATCGGCACGCCGATGGAAATCTATGAGACGCCTAAAAACCGCTTTGTCGCAGAATTTATCGGAGATACGAACTTTTTAGATGGCACCGTTGCCGCTGCCGCCGGCCAGGAACACAGCGTTTTGCAATTTGATGATTTTCCGGCCGTGAAATGTTTTAACGATAAGCAGCTCTCTATCGGCGATTTGGTGCACATGAGCGTAAGGCCGGAAAAAATCCAAATCTCTCGGGAAAAGCCGATGGCCTCTTCCATGCATAATGCTTTTGAAGGGATCATCGATGACAAGATTTATAAAGGGGATCACACGCACTACGGTGTGAAGGTTGCCGGCCATAAAATTTCTGTGACACAGCAACATAACCGCTTTCTTTTGGACCAAGCCCAGTTGAAATGGAACGATCGGGTATGGATCAATTGGCATGCCGATGATGGATTTATCTTCGAACGCACCAAAGAGAGTTAAATGGCTAGAAAGGAAGCACTGCTTACGCTGCCCTCCTTATCCTGGCTGGCGTTCTTTTTCTTTATTCCTGCCGGCATCATTACTGCCTATGCATTTAAACCGGCAGACCTGTATGGCGGGGTAGGAGAAGGTTGGACGCTGCAAACCTTAAAGGATTTGTACAACCCCTACCTTTTTACGATCATTTGGCGCACGTTGTGGATTAGCGCATTAACCGCCTGTATTTGCCTTTTGCTGGCTTTGCCTTTAAGCTATCAAATGGCCTCGGCATCGAAGCGATTGCGCAACTTCTTATTGATGATGATCGTGATTCCCTTCTGGAGTAGTTTTCTCATACGTATTTTCGCTTGGAAAACCGCCTTGCATCCGGAAGGCGCCTTCCATGACTTTTTAGCATTTCTAGGGATTATTGCTCCCAACACGACGTTACTCTACAATGTTTTTGCTGTGTTGCTGGTAATGGTCTATACGTTTCTTCCTTTTGCCGTGTTGCCGATTTACTCCGCGGCCTCGAAGTTTAATTTTCAACTCATCGAAGCGGCCATGGATTTGGGTGCTTCCCGCTTTCGGGCATTCATACAAGTGTTTGTTCCCAGCATCCGTAAAGGAATTGTTACAGGTTTCGTGATGGTGTTTATCCCCGCTTTCGGCACTTATGTGATTCCGGATCTTGTTGGGGGCACTCATAGCGAAATGATCGGGAATAAAATCGCGCAAAAAACCTTCATGGAAAGAAATTTGCCTCAGGCCAGCGCTTTATCGCTTTTAATCGGCCTTGTGATCCTGCTGCCGATCGCAGGAATTTCTTTATATTCTAAGAGAAACCGTCAACTCGAACTTGCTGCTAGGAATCGGGAATGAGAAAAAGCCGTTTTTGCCTAACCGTCACTTTCTTCGTCTTTATTTTCCTTTATCTGCCGATTATTTTATTGATGGCGAACTCCTTCAATGGCTCCCGCTTTGGGGGTGTTTGGACGGGATTTACTTTACATTGGTACGAAATACTTTTCACGGATGCCTCGGTGTGGCAAGCGTTCATGAATACCTTGATTGTAGGTATCAGCTCAACCGTGGCTTCCACAGTTTTAGGAACCACTGCTGCTTTTGCTTTGCATTGGTACCGAACCCCCTTGCAAAAACTCCATTACGGAATGATCTATATCCCTTTGATTGTACCCGATATTCTTATGGGGATCAGTCTGCTGCTATTTTTTATTGCCCTTAACGTGAAATTGGGGCTTTTTACCATTTTTATTGCGCATACTACATTCGGCATCAGCTATGTGACAATGGTGATGCTTTCAAAATTGCAGAATTTTGATTTTTCTGTCATGGAAGCGGCGCAAGATTTAGGCGCGGACATGCCTCAGGTCATTAGAAGGGTGCTCCTTCCATTGATAGCTCCCGGCATGATTGCGGCAGCATTGCTTGCCTTTACCCTTTCTATTGATGATTTCGTCATCACCTTTTTTGTCGCCGGCGAAGGCGCTTCCACATTGCCGCTTTATATTTATGGCATGATTAAATACGGTTCCACCCCTGTAATCAATGCGCTGTGCACCTTGATCCTGCTTTTGACGTTTCTCTCTGTATGGCTCTATCAGACTTTTTCAAAAGAGGAAACTCTATGATTCTTCGACTCTTAATTGTATTGCTTTTCTGCGCTTCTTGCGGAGGTCCTGCAAAGCCGACGTTGCATTTGTTTACCTGGAGCAGTTTTTTTAATCCTGAGGTCATTGCGATCTTTGAAAAGCGTTATAATTGCCGTGTCGTCATCGATCTTTTTGACTCGAATGAATCAATGTATGCCAAGCTTAAGCTCGGCTCGAGCGGTTACGATTTGATTGTTCCCAGTAACTACTATCTTGATATTCTTGAAAAACAAAAAATGATTCAACCCCTCGAGGTTGCACGTTTGCCCAATCTCAAAAATCTGGATCCACGCTTTTTTCCCGAAGAGGAATCTCTGCGAGGTGTCCCCTTTGTTGTCGGATTCTCAGGCATCGGATATCGTATGGATCGTCTGCCTGATCTTGAGGCTTCTTGGGAAGTGTTCAGTCGTAGCGATTTACAAGGCAGAATGACCATGTTAAATGATGCGCGCGAAGCTCTGGGAGCGGCGTTAAAATATCTTGGCTACAGCATCAATACTGTTAATCCCGAAGAAGTAGCCCAAGCGGCTAATGTTTTGATCGCTTGGAAAGAGAATCTGGCGAAATTTGAAAGCGAGCAGTACAAAGACGGAATTGCCAGTAGAGAATTCTTGGTCGTTCAGGGGTATTCACCAGATATCTTAAAAGTGCAGGTCGAGGATGAGGGAATCGGATTTCTATACCCTATAGAAGGAGCCATAATGTCGGTTGATTATTTGGCTATCCCACTGAAAGCGTCCCAAGCAGAGCTCGCTTACGCCTTCATTAATTTTATGCTGGAACCTGAAATCGCCGCGCAAAACATGGAGTATACCTTATCACTAATGCCGGTAAAACCTGCCTACGGCTTGCTGGATATTTCTAAACAAGAAAATCGTGTCTTTTTTCCAACATCTGAAGAATTGGATAAAATGGAAACCATTCAGGATCCGGGTGAAGCGATCAAGTTTTATATTCAGGCCTGGGACAAGGTTAAAGCCGGATAGTTTTTACAAGGCGTAAAAACCGAATTCCCTTTTTAGAGATCGTTTAACAGCTTTAAGTTTCTTGCAACGCTCGAGAAGTCGATTTAAGAGTTCGGTATAAAGCATAGGCTGTTCCCCTTTGTCCCAAAGATAAAAGGAAAATGAACCCGGGATGGAATTCACTTCGTTAAAAATGAGTTCCCCCTTTTTCAAATCAAGCATAAAATCAAAACGACAAACTCCTGAGCATTCCAAAATTTTAAAGGCGCGAACAGCTTCCTGTTGCAGTTTGATCTTTACGGCATCATCTATGTCTGCAGGGTCAATGACTCGTGTAAGGCTGGCCATCCCTTCACTAGTTCCTGAAGATTTATTCCCTTTGCGTAAGTATTTATCCTCATAGCTGAGGGCTTCTCTACTGGCAATAGGCCATTCAATTTTGGACACTAAAGGAGGATCATCATCTAAAACCGCAACATTGAGTTCGATAAATTTTGTCATCAAAGGTTCTACTAGGGCTGTTTCATCGTATAAGAAAACCTTCGCTAAAGCCGCATCTAGAGAGCTTGCGTCGACCGCTTTTGAAATCCCGATACTGGATCCGAGGTTGTTGGGTTTGACAAAAAGGGGGTATGTCAAACTGTTTATGATGTTATCTCTTACTTTGGCAAGGGAGTGGATCGCATCTTTTTTTCTAACCATCATCGACGGCAAAACATTGAAATCATGAGCCTTAAGCAGCGCTTTGGTGTGGTATTTGCTCATCGATGCCGCAGATGAAAAGACTCCAGAGCCTGTATAGGGGAGGTCTGCTAGCTCAAGCAAGCCTTGAACGCATCCGTCTTCTCCATAAGGCCCGTGAAATGCAAGCAGGCAAAGGTCTGCAGCAAGGACTTTATTGTCGTAAAGACGCGTAAAGCCGCCGATGCCGGGGTCAGGCAGGAGAGTGATTTCTTCTAATTCTGCGTAAGCTGCAGGAAGTTTTTTGTAGAAGGAACGTTCGAAAAGTTTAGCGCCGGTATACCATTTGCCGTTTAATGCCAGATAGACCGGAAAAATGGAATAGAGCTCAGAGTCTAGGGCTTGAACAGCCTGCAGAGCCGTGATGACTGAAATTTCATGCTCTGACGAGCGTCCGCCATATAAAAGGGCTACTCTTTCCATTAGAAACGCTCCTGCATTTCAAAGAGATCTGGAAGGTCGTTTTCAATTAACACTGCGTCTCCTTTTTCTAAGCGCGCATACAGTTCTTTAAACGCTTCTTCTCGCGATTCGCTCACAATGATATTTTGTTTTGACATCCCGCCCGCCAGCATTCCTTTGGCTAGGCTTTCCCGGTTGGTGGATCCGACTAAAATGGTAAAATCACAAACTTCGGCTGCACGACGCCCGATTTTTTCATGCAGCTCTTCTTGAAGGGTTGAAAATTCGATCATTCCCGGAGTCATTAATAACCGTTTTTTGGCTGGCAATGCTTGCAGCACATCTAAAGCGGCAAGAAAACCTTGAGGATTGGAGTTATAAGCATCACGTATGAACAAAGCGTCTTGTTCGTTTGTAAGTTGAAGACGGTTTTCAACCGGTTTCAATGCAGCGCAGGCCGCTGCCGCAAATGTCGGATCGGCCCCGAGGGCGCAAGCCATCGTAAATGCCCCGGCAATATTAAGAAGAGCCGTATTGCCAAGCAACGGTGTCGTGCCGTAATACGTTTTCCCCTTCCACAACAGACTAAATGTCGTACCCTCAGGGGAAGCCGATGATGGTATCATCCAACAATCGAGGTCTCTCGCGTCGTTACTTAGTCCGTACAGAAGGGTAGTTTTTTTAGGACAATCTGCTGCCATTCTACGTGCCCCCGCATCGTCGCCGTTGCATACCAGGATGCCGTCTTCCGGAAGGGCTTGCGCAAGTTCTGATTTGGCTTGATAGATGGTTTCCCTGCTGCCAAAACGGTCCAGGTGGGCCATTCCCACACAGGTGATAATAGCTGCCGAAGGAGGTGTCAATTCCGTTAATTTTTTGATGGAGCCTCTGCCATAGGCCGCCATTTCAATAACGGCGTATTGCGTACCACGTTGCAGGCGTTCGCGGATATCTCTTGTAATTCCCATTTCGGTATTGATGCCTTTTGAAGGCCAGTAAACGGAGCCCAAAGTGATTTGCAATAGATGGCCCAGGGCATCCTTGGTGCTAGTTTTTCCGTAACTTCCGGTGATGCCGATGGTATAGGGGTTCGTTTGGCGGAATTTAATTTTGGCTTTATGCAAATAACGTTTTTGGCGTCTCTTTTCGTCGAAGGAAAGTATTCTAACCGCAATCACTAATAGAAAAGGGATCAATTGAATCAAAACAATTTGGCTTAACCAAAAAAAAGGGCCTGCGGCCAAAATTGCAAAAAATTGAAAAAGTAAAAAAAGACCATAGGCTGTTTGCAGAATTCTTTTAGCCCTGGCGGTCATGTTCAGGCGAATTTTGCCTTCTTTGAAAGGGTTAGTTTCGAGTAGAGCAATAGACAGTAAAGCGACACCCCCAAGTGTCCAAGAGTAGGTAGGATTCCAAATGGATAGAAGGAGGGCGCTTACCACGCAAACTGTGCCCCGCCTATCGAAGGCTCTTTCTTTCCATAACCACTGGATATAGCGTCCGGTGAGATAAGAGTCTTGCTGTAAAAAACGTAAGTAGCGCAGCATGCGCCGATGGGCAAATAGCAAACTTGCTAAGATGAAAAGGATCATAAAAAACGTCCGATATAGGAGGCCAACAAGTGGGATCCGGCATCTTGAAAAGGAAAGTGTGTATGATGCGGAAAACAATGCAGCTTGGCCTGCGGGATTAGATCTGCGAAACGCCGTCCCATTTCCGGAGGGGTCTCCGTATCTTTGCCCCCCCACAAAAGAAGGGTTGGGCTGCGGATAGCGATCAGGTGAGGGGTGATGTCTTCATTCACCGCTCTGATGAGTGTAGGGCGCATCGCGCCTGCCTGCTGATAATCACGCGATCCGAATTTTGGCGTAAAGTAGGTGGAAAATAGTGAAGTGCTGCAAAGGTAATCGATTTTTGCAAGGCTTTTTCCACCCCATTTGATACCGAAAAGTTGTATTTTTTTTGACAAAGAACGTTTGGGGGGAATGCCTGAAGACGCAATGAGGATCAGTTTTTCGACACGCTGAGGGTATTTTGCAGCTAGGCACATGGCAACTTTTCCGCCGAAAGAGTGACCTAGAAGGGCGGCTTTTTCAATTCCATTTTCATCCATGATGTTGACAAAGTGATCGGCATAATCGAAGGCGCTCCATGCTTTTGGAGGCGGCGGGGAAGCGCCGAATCCGGGGAGATCAAAAAGATAAGGGGAAGCCCAAGGCTTTAGTAATTCTGCTAGCGGTTGGAGGCTCTCATGCGATTGTCCCCATCCATGAAAAAGGAAAAGAGGGGACCCTTTTCCTTTTAGATTTTTGCAATGGGACACGTTTAGTTAGGGCTTTGGTCGTTGGCGAGGATAAATGCGCTCAATAGGACAGCAAATGCCCCCACGGCCATAGCAGTTGCTTTCCAACCCAAAGTTTTCACGCAATCAAGAGATTTTTTTTGCACCGGTTTTGACATATCAATAACAACCTCCGGCTCTTCAGAAGAGGCAGACTCCTCAGGTGAAGCTTGCTCTTCTGCCGATGAGGCTGATTCCTCTGTCGGAATATCGGGATGCTCCACTACGGAGCCTGTAGAACCTGATTCAGATTCTTCATCGGTAGATTCTTCGGTTCCCTTAAGCGCCAGTTTCTCTGTGGAACTTATGGCTTCTTCTTGTGTTTCGAGTTCTTGTTTTTCAGTTTGAGCTTCCTGGTCGGAAACGAGGGCTTCAAATTTACGTCTTTTCAAGGGGTTTATATCAGTTTTTAATTCATTTTGTTCGGAAGCCAAGGAAAATAATGCAACAAGGCCATCTGTGTCTTCATCATGGGGTTTAGGAGAGGGAAGCGGTGATGTGTTTGGGGTGTTTTGATGAATGGATGATACTGACATGAAACAGCTCCTTTTTGTGTGTGAGGCAAAACCTTAACAAAAAGGGCGGCAGATGTCAACGACGACACGGGTTATTGATGCTTTGCGAAGAAAGCAAAATATACCGGTTCCAATTCAAAATTATCCATTTTCCTGGATTTTCTGTACCTGACTTTGCGTTCGATCTCCACGCATTGTCAGACACAAAAATTTCAAACGTAAAATAATGAAACTTTGAACTGGAACCGGTATATACATATTGCGTTAAGCAGCACTATTTGCTACATAAATCTCATGAATTATTTGAAGTCTGTACAAGTTGTCCCTTATATACCCTCATCTTTAAACTATCTGGAATCGCGCATTGCTTCCTTAAAGGGTAAAGGAATTACTCAAAAAGCACTTCTTGCCTTAGAAGGTGTGGCTTTTGCTTTCAGTTTAATCGGTCTTCCTGCTGCTTTGCGCGCTTGGAGTTTCGCCTGTCGCCTTTCCTCTGAGCAAGCCTTTGCCTCATTTGTTAAAAACAAAACCCCACCTCTGCTTTCTGAACAGGTACTATTTAAAACAGGTTGTCGCGCATTCACTCATGTGCATGAATATGCCGTCGAGGATGGGGTGATTTGGTATCGGATTATCGGTAAAAGGGAATGGCTTCCCCTTTATTTCGACGGTTTTTTGAAAGGAGAGAGACCCTGTCGCATCGATGCTGACGGGGCCAACTTGATGGTCCTGGATCAATACAACCAGGTGCATTATAAAAAGGTGATTAAAGAATATTTTCCCGCACAGATACATGCTTTGTCGAATCGCCACCTGGATGGCGCGGAGGTTGATCAGAATACTTACCTGGCAGTAGATAAAGCCTCTCAAAATAATTGGAAAGACCGTTGGTTTACTCTACCTTACGTCAATCGCCTCACTCAAACTGTCGCTCCTAAAAGGCTGACGCTGTCCGCATTTAGAAGTTTTGCTGTTTCCCATAGAGGAAGATATAACGGTTACTGCGAAGATGCCGCAGGTAGGCCCCATCTGGAGATCGGTGGGGTCACTACGCTATATGTGCTTTCCCGTGATGGCTCTACAATCAGACTTTATGATCCCTGGTCACCTACGTGGTCTCAAGTCTCTCTACATTTGCCGGCAACGCCATCGACGACTTTCGAAGCGTTAAAAATAAGTGTCAGCGCGTCGACAGTAATGACCATCGGATACAATTTTGATCATATGACCGGCATTAAAACATTAAAAATACTGACCCTTCTCTATGATATTGATACTTCCGGAGGCAATCCTTGGCTTAAATATGGTTTTTTTTCAGATAAACAAGAGGCTGATGTTCGGGTACTGAACCCTGTAGTCGATTGGCTCGAACATGATATGCCCAAAGGTTATCAATTGACGGACATCATCACCATTTTGCAGACAGGAGAGGGCAATGACGCTCGTGAGTTGAGAGTGCATGTGGAAGGGGGGTACCTTGCAAAAAAAATCTGCGAGAAAAACTGGTCATTTATTCGAGGTGATTTAATCTTGGAGGGAGCAAAATTTCTGCCTTCTCGATTATTTATGACACCACCTATAGAGAGGAGGGCGCATAATTATCAAAGCTTGTTTTACGATGCTGTACTCCATCAATTTGGCTCCAACATGACACACTCTATTTCTTTGTTTTTCAATGGCAGGAGAATCAAATTAGTTCTCTGTCCGTTGATTTCGTTTTGGAATTTCATAGGTTTTTCAGGGAAACGTTACGAAGTGGTCGTTCCTAAAGAGTATCATCAGGATGAACAAGTGCTGGCACTGGTTAATCATCAACGTTCGTTTAAGGTTGATCTTAAGCTCCAAGGTGACGATGTTCTTATTTATCTTCCCAGTCAAGTTTTGGTATTTAAAAGAAACTAAACTCTTTGCATCTTAGTGACTTTATGTTTCAATCGTCTCTTTCTATCTGAATTCGTTTCGGAATAAATCCATAAATATGATTTAGTTGATTTCTCAGGGGAGCCTTTAAACCATATGGATATTCTGATTGTTGTTTGCATTCTGATCGCTGTTTTCATTCTATTCGCAACTGAATATTATCCGGTCGAACTTGTGGCGTTCATGGCTTTAGGCGCGCTTTTGTTGTTCCAACAGATCACCCCGCGAGAAGCCATTTCCGGTTTTAGTAATCCGGCGGTCATTACTGTGGCCTCCATGTTTGTGGTAAGCGGTTCATTGGTTAAAACGGGGGCTTTACAAATTGTTGCCCAGCTTTTGCTGAAGTGGGGGAAATCTCCTCTACAATTCCTCGTGCTAATGATGGGGATCGTCGCAATCAGTTCCTCGTTGATCAATAATACCGGCATCGTAGCTGTTTTTCTTCCTATCATTTCGACTCTGGCTATCAGAAGCAAAATTCCTCTTTCAAAATTGTTAATCCCCCTTTCTTTTGCTTCTCAGGCAGGTGGAGTGTGTACTTTGATCGGTTCTTCAACGAACCTTATTGTCAGCTCGATTGCTGAAAATTATGGGCTTCCCCCATTTAGTATGTTTGAGATGGCGCGCATAGGGCTACTCTTGGTAGTTTTTTTGATTGTTTATTTTGTCGTTATAGGTAGATTTTTGCTGCCCACAAGAGAGAGCGGATCTAAAACGAAAGCCTATCATCTGGGGGAGTACATCACGGAATTACGTGTAAAAGAAAACTCTTCCCTCATAGGGAAAACGATCCGGGAAGCAAAATTAGTCGGTCAGCATGATGTCAAGGTCATGAAGCTGATCCGGAATGATAAAACCGTTCCGCAGCATGTATTCAGGCCTCTGGAAGCCAATGACTTACTGCTTGTTAAAGGGAAAATCAAGAATTTACTGAATCTAAAGGAATTCGAGGGGTTGGAAATAGAGCCGGAATTCCAGCTTAGAGAGGAGACATTGAAAGATGAGGATATTGATCTAGCAGAAGCCTTAATTCCTCCAAATTCAAGATTGAATGGATACACCTTGAAACAATCAAATTTCCAGCAAAGATATAATGTCATCGTCCTGGGAATCAGGCGTCTGGATCAGGTATTGGGCGACACCATTGCCAATGTTCCTTTAAGGGTAGGCGACATTTTACTGCTCCAAGGGCACAAAGACGATATCATGTCACTGCGCGGCGGAAAAAATCTCATCATCATGGAATCGATTGAAGAAGGGGTCGTATTAAAAAAGAAAGCCCCTTTGGCATTGCTGATTTTAGCGATGGTTATTTTGCTTCCGGTTCTTAACATCATGCCCATAGTCACAAGCGCAATCATCGGATGTATATTGATTTTGCTTACACGGTGTCTTTCTATCGTTGAGATGTATGACTCGATAGATTTTCCTGTTATTTTTCTTTTGGCCGGAATCATTCCTTTAGGCATCGCTTTAGAAAAAAGCGGCGCGGCCTTGTTGATTGTGACGCAGCTGACGTCTCAGGTAAAAGATCTTGGTCCCTATGTTGCTTTAAGCTTAATCTACCTTCTCACAACGATATTAACGGAAATGATGAGCAATAATGCGACAGCCGTGCTGCTTTCCCCCATAGCGATTACTCTTGCAGCGCACTTTGGTGTTGATCCTAAGCCGTTTCTTCTTGCTGTAGCTTTCGCCGCATCGACTAGCTTTTTAACTCCTATCGGGTATCAAACCAATACCATGGTGTATGCGCCGGGAGGGTATCATTATCTGGACTTCTTTAAGGTGGGATTGCCTCTCAATATCATTTTTTGGGTGGTATCGAGCTTGCTCATTCCATATTTTTGGCCTTTTAGTTAGAGAACCAAAGAGGCCAAAATGATTAAGGAATCATCTTTAGATATTTCCCCGTTAATGAAGTCGGATGTTGCATGATCTCTTCCGGTGTTCCTGAGCAGACCACTTCCCCGCCCGCCTCGCCGGCTTCCGGCCCCAGATCGATGACAAAATCGGCATTTTTAATGAAATCAAGGTGATGCTCGATCACGATGGCTGTATTGCCTTTGTCAATCAAGCGATGCAGCACCTGCAACAGCTTTAAAATGTCTTCGCTATGAAGTCCTGTGGTCGGTTCATCTAATAGATAAAGCGTTTTGCCGGTAGAGCGCTTGGCCAGCTCCCTGGAAAGCTTGATTCTTTGCGCTTCCCCGCCTGAGAGCGAGGCCATTTCTTGCCCGAGTTTAAGATAGCCAAGACCTACCGAGATCAACGTATCCAGGACGCGGGTGATCCGTGGATGATCGGCAAAAACTCTTCGCGCCTCATCCACTGTCGTATCTAGGTATTGCCCAAGATTTTTCCCTTTATATTCCACCGTCAAGCTTACGGGATTAAAGCGCATGCCGCGGCATTGGTCGCAAACGACTTTTACTGGAGGCAGGAAATACATTTCCACTTTTTTATACCCCAGCCCCCAACAGTTGGTGCACATGCCGCTTCGATGGTTATAGCTAAAGTGTTTAGGCTGCAGCCCGCGCATTTTCGCTGCAGGGATTGAAGAAAAAAATTCCCGCATACGGGTCAAGACATCGACGTAAGTGCAGACATCAGAGCGGGCTGTATGCCCGATAGGATTTTGATCGATGACGATCAGTTTATCAAAGTTATCGATGCCTGAAACGGTTGCCGATTGATTCAAAGAAACAGAGTCCTGCGTCAGCAGGCCTTGATGGATGGCCGGTTTAATCACATCCAATAAGAGTGTGGATTTTCCCGAGCCTGAAACCCCTGTAAGGCAGGTCAATGTCGAGAGAGGAATCTCAACCGAAATCTTTTTCAGGTTATGACTTGATGCGTTTTCGATGCGCAGGCTGCTGTTTTTAAAAAGGCGCCGTTTTTTGGGGACAGGGATTTGTTTTTTGCCGGTTAGGTAGGCCCCGGTTAATGAATTTTTGTTTTTTAGGATCTGCTGATAAGTTCCTCTTGCGGTGATATGGCCCCCAAGTTCGCCGGACTGCGGGCCGAAATCCAGGATGTAATCGGAAATGGCAATCGTTTGCGGATCGTGCTCTACCATTAACAGCGTATTGCCCAGATCTTTGAGTTTATAGAGAGCTGCAATCAAGCGGTCGTTATCGCGAGGATGTAAGCCGATCGTCGGTTCATCTAGAACGTAGAGCACGCCGCGTAGGCCGCTTCCCAGCTGTCTTGCCAGTCGGATTCGTTGCGTTTCACCCCCTGAAAGCGTGGGGGCTTTGCGGTCCAGCGCAATATAATGCAGGCCCACTTCTTCAAGGAACTTCATGCGGCTAAGCAATTGTAAATGCACATCTTCTAAAACTTTTCTTTCTCCTTCGGGGATGTGGAGTGTCTCCAGAAAGGGAAGTGCCTTTGAAATCGGTAAGGCGCATAAATCGCTAATGGAAGTTTTATTGATAGTGACATTACGGGCTAAGGGATTAAGGCGAGAGCCGTTGCAAGAAGGACATGACTGTTCATCTAGAAGAGGTGTTAGCGGTTCCCGTACTTCCGTTTTCCCGTTCCTGCCTGCCTTTGCCAGCGTTTGATTAATACCCATCCAGCAAAATTCATAGCCTTCTTCACGAGTATACCACTGATTAGAGCCATTCAAGATCAGGTTTAGTTTTTTGCTGTCTAGGGTATTTAACGACTCATCGCGGGCAATCCCTTCTTCTTCTAAAAATTGTTCGAAATGCGCGACGGCTTTTTTGTTGCTTTTATCCTGCCAAAACATGCGCATCAAACCCACCGGAGTGAAAAGCATCAGCTCCGGATTTTTGGCTAAATTCGCTCCATACTGGTAGCCGAGGCCAAGACAGTCCTGGCACATGCCTTCTTGCGCGTTAAAAGCAAAGGTGTGCGGAGTAATTTCCGGATACGATTTTCCTGTTTGCGGATCGGCAAAAGCCAGATTGAACAGGAGATCTTCTTCCTCTCTTACGATCAAAAGTTTGTTGCGGCCGATGTCTGCCGCCGTTTCCACCGCTTCAAATAAACGGTGTTTGATCGTTGGTTTTATCACCAGGCGGTCGATGACCAGGTAGAGTTCATTCTTGCGCTTTCTGTCGAACGACTCAAGCAAGGCTCCCTCTTCAAGCGAGAAATAATTTTCATTCAAACGGACGCGCACAAATCCCTGGCGGCGCAGCCTTTCAATCGTATTTTCAAAGGTGTCATTCTTGCGCAGTTCAATGGGCGCCAATACCTGGATTTTTTGATTTTCCGGATAGGTAAGGATTTGCTCGACGACATAATCTTTACTGATCGATCGTATCACCTTACCTGTTTCAGGGCTGTGGGGGATGCCGATACGGGCATAAAGAATGCGTAAATAGTCATAAATTTCGGTCATCGTGCCTACTGTCGAGCGGGGATTTCCAGCGTGTACTTTTTGTTCGATCGCCACTGCTGGAGAAAGACCGTTGACTTGACCGACTTTGGGTTTGGGCATTTGTTTGACAAATTGGCGCGCATAAGGGGAAAGAGATTCGATATATCTGCGTTGTCCCTCGGCATAAACCGTATCGAAGGCAAGGGAGCTTTTTCCCGAGCCGGAAGGGCCTGTACAGACGGTGATTTTCTCCCGCGGAATTTCAATATTAAGATTTTTTAAATTGTTTTGTTCCGCATCGGTAATCGTAATCTGATGGACGGCCGCCCGGTCACGCTCTTTTTTGCGCCGTTTATTCAGTTTTGATTTTTCTAAGGCAGAGGAAATTTTAGCTTTAAAGTCATGGAAAAGGGCATCTTTGATGGCTTGGCCTGTGGGTGTTTCCATTTTTGCGATGGCTTCTGGCTTTCCTGCGGCAACGAGTTCTCCTCCTCCCGCGCCACCTTCAGGCCCTAGATCGAGAATCCAATCCGCTGTTTTGACGATTTCCATGTTGTGTTCAATGATTAGGACCGTATTGCCTTTGTCGACTAAGGTATGGAGGACTTCAAGCAGTTGTTTCACATCGTGAAAATGGAGTCCGGTAGACGGCTCATCGAAGATATAAAGCGTGCGGCCGGTCGATGGACGTACGAGCTCTTTTGCCAGTTTGATCCGTTGCGCTTCACCGCCTGAAAGGGTGGTGGAGAATTGCCCGAGCTTGATGTAGTCCATGCCTACTTTCTTCAGCATTTCGAGTTTATGTTTAATTGAAGGAATGTTTTGAAAATGCTCCAGCGCTTCGCCTACCTCCATTTCCAGAATGTCGTAGATATTTTTCCCTTTGAAATAAACGGAAAGGGTTTCCGAATCAAAGCGGCGCCCTCTGCATTGCGGGCATTCCACAAAGGCATCTTCCATAAAGTCCATGTCGATCTTGACCGCTCCCATCCCTTCACATTCCGGACAAGAGCCGTCTTTCACATTGAAACTGAAACGGCCGGGCTGATAGCCGCGCGCTTTACTTTCAGGCAACTGGCAAAACAGATCCCGAATTTCATCGAAAAGCTTGATGTATGTGGCCGGATTGGAGCGAGGATTGCGCCCGATCGGGGACTGATCGATGGCGATCACTTTATCGATATGATCGATTCCTTCGATGCTTTTATGCTTGCCCACCGTGTGTTCGCCACTATGTAGGTGATTGGATAGGGCAGGATAAAGGATTTCTGAAATCAGAGATGATTTTCCAGAGCCGGATACGCCCGTCACCGCAATCATTACACCCAGTGGAATTTTAACATCGATCCCTTTTAGATTGTGATGGGATGCGCCTTTAATCTGAATAGTTTCCTTAAGTGGTTTGCGTCGTCTTTTGGGTACCGGGATTGCGAGCTCGCCACTTAGGTATTTAGCTGTTAAGGAACGCTTGGATTTTAACAAATCGGCATGTGTGCCATTGACCAGTACTTCACCGCCTCTCGATCCCGCGCCGGGGCCGATGTCAACAATACGGTCAGCTTCCCACAAGGTTTCTTCATCATGCTCGACAACGATGACAGTATTTCCCATGTCCCTTAAATGTTTAAGGGTGCGAATCAGCCGAACATTATCCCGGGGATGGAGGCCAATGGAGGGCTCGTCAAGAATATACGTAATGCCTACCAAACCGCTGCCGATTTGGGAAGCTAGCCGGACGCGCTGCGCTTCGCCGCCGGATAGAGTGGGTGCTGTTCGTTCCAGCGTCAAATAGTGCAGTCCAACGTCTAAAAGGAAGTTTAAACGCTCTTTAATCTCTTTTAATAATTCCTCTGCGATCTGCATTTCTTGCGCAGGCAGTTTGAGGTCGGTAAAAAATGCACTGGCTTCAGCTACTGTCATGGAGGAAAGGGCCGCAATTTTTTTCCCGTGCAACAGCGTTGCTGCAGGATAGGGTTTGAGCCTTTCACCCTGGCAATCCGGGCATGTTTGCTCAGACATCAGTTGCTGCATTTTTTTCTTATAGCTGTCGCTTTTGGCTTCGGTAAAACGGTGGTGCGCTTCATAGAGCACTCCTTGCCAACGGACATTATCGATCCACACGGCGCCTGTTTCCGGGTGGACAAAGCGCATGCGCGTCCATTTCTTTTGTGTTCCATACAGGAATATTTTTTTTGCCTCGGCGGAAAGTTTTTTCCAAGGGGTGTGAACACTAAAATCGTAGAGTTCGGCCAGGTTATCGTAAATATTGCCGAATTTCACTGTTTGATAGGAGCTAGCTACGGAACAGCAATCTTCGGCAATACTAAGATTGGGATCGATCACCTTGTCGAGTTCAAATTCCCTTACGTTACCCAACCCATTGCAGCGAGGGCACATTCCTTGGGGACTGTTAAAGGAGAAGTCGTGGGGCTCCAGCGAGGAATATGAAAGGCCCGATGCCGGGGAATACGCATGCATCGAAAATAAGGTTTCTTCTTCTGTTGCGGTATCGACGATACTGCATAGTCCCTGTCCATATTCAAGTGCTGCCGTGATCGACTCGGCAATGCGGGACTGGTTTTCCTTCGAAACAGCAATTCTGTCGATCACCACATCAATCGTGTGAGCTAAAGAGCCGTCTAAAGAAATTTCATCGGCCAAATTCACCAAACTGCCGTCAACGCGTGCGCGCATATACCCTTTACGCACTAGCTCTTGAAATTCTTCTTTAAATTCCCCTTTTTTTCCTTTGGCATGGGGTGCCAGGACCAGTAGGCGAGAAGCTTCGGGCAGGTTTTGTACGGTTTTTATGATGCGTTCCCGGCTTTGGGGAGAGACTCTCTCACCGCTTACTGGACAATGGGGTTCTCCAATACGGGCATACAGCACTCTTAAATAATCATAAATCTCCGTCATCGTCCCGACAGTTGAGCGCGGATTTCGTCCGGCTGTTTTTTGCTCAATCGAAATGGTCGGGGAAATGCCGTCAGCACTTTCCAGCTCCGGCTTGGCCATTTCTCCTAATTGCCTCCTGGCGAATGTGGAGAGTGATTCTACGTAACGTCTCTGACCTTCTACGTAAATGGTATCAAAGGCAAGGGAGGATTTTCCGGAACCGGATACCCCGCAAAAGACAATCAGCTCATTAGTGTCGAGGGTAAGGTCAACGCCTTTGAGGTTATGGACTGCAACATTTTTTAAAATAATTTGACGATTATTCACTTTATTTATTTCTCGGCTCTCGCTATAAAGGCATTCTTTTAATGGCCTTTAATTTTACATTATAATGTCCTAATCCCGCAACGTGGAGGATTAAAACCCGTGGTAAACCGTCGTGATCTGTTCCTAGCTGGACTTTTAATCAGCACTCCTTTGACCGCCGATCAGGTGATCAATCACAAATCCGGAACTTTCTTTACAAAAGGGGAGATGGAGACTATTTTTCAACATGTAAAGGAAGGCGAGGATTTAATTGTCCTCTACGATGGGACGGTCTTAAAGGGGAAAGTACCTCAATTGCCCTTGATTCCTTTTAAAATAGGCAAAATCCCGCTTCAATTAAATGACGCCCTTGCCATTGCTTTTTCTAATGACTCAGAGAAGGATAAAATCCAAATCATCACACGAGACGGCTATTTATTTGTTGTGGACATGCCTTCGGAAAAAATCGGACTCCTGCTGCCTAATATGAAAAAGGAGCTGGATCCGCGCGCGGTGAGCCATATTCTATTTGCGCAACGACAGGCCTCGACAACCCCACGACCGAGCCGATTGCACACCCTGCAATTAAATAACGGAGACCAGATTCCTGTTGTGATTGCTGAGGATACCATCAGATTAAGCAATGGCTGGGAGGATATCTCTTTAAAGCCTGAAGAGATTATAGACCTCAGTTTTGATGGAGGTCTTTATGGCACGGTCTATCAA
This sequence comes from Waddlia sp., assembly GCA_041738095.1. Lineage (GTDB taxonomy): Bacteria > Chlamydiota > Chlamydiia > Chlamydiales > Waddliaceae > JTS-AC334. The sequence continues at coordinate 65,427 of JBGSQP010000030.1, read as the reverse complement.
AATGGAAAGGAAAAAGAACTCGATTTCTCCTTTGTAAAAGACCCTTACCTGCATGTACAGGTGGTCAAGTCTTCGCAAGTCGTAGGAATTCCGTGGAATCAATTGATCTCGATCAAAAAAGAAGATCCTAGAGGATTTAAGGATTCCTTACGCTATTTAGGAAAAAAGGACGGTCCCGCCCAAAAGTCGAAACAAGAGATCGCCTATACCTCCAATAAACAGGCACCTCTCAAGCAAGCCGAAGCCTTCAAAACCAGTTCGAAGGATTTGGAAAAACAAGTGGTTGATGCTGTCCGTGAAAGGATGCTTTTAGAGCAAGAACTTCAGAATATGCGCCGGATTAACGGCAACCTTACCCATAGCAACCAGGAATTGGCGCAAAAGATCCAATCTTTTGAGACGGTAGAAAATGAACTGCATCGGAAGGAAGGGAATTTAGCTACCCAAATAGAATTGGAAATGACGCGCGCTCAGGTTCTTAAAAAGTCTCTTTCTGATGTCTATGCCAAGTGGCAGGCCGCTAAAGAGCAGAACAGTTCGTTGAAGAAAAAAGTCCTTTCTGGAAATGAGCGTGTAGCGTTGGAAAATATAAAGCATGAACTTGCAGAATACCAAGAAGTCACAAATAGCACATCGGCCTCCCAGGCAAAATCAAAGCAAGAGGCACGAGACGCCTTGCATCGCGAGTTTATTGCAAAAATTCAGGATTTGACGCGTTATAACGACGAAGCGTTAGCACAAAATGGCAGTCTTGAATATCAACTCACTAACTTACACGCTTCCCTTGAAGAGAGCCTTAACAGAGCAACGCAACTGAAAAGGCAACTAGATCAAGCTGTAGAGGAAAATCATCGGCTGCAGCCCTTGGAAAAGAAAATGGAGCTTTTAGCAGAACAATTTTCCGAGGAAAAAGAACGTGCCGATTTGATCAAAAAAGATTTAGCTTCCGCTTTGAAACAGGCCGAAGAGCGTGAAAGTGATGTGGCCACTTTTTATGTGAGAATGCAGCAGGCTGAAGAAATGGTGGGTCGTCTCGAAAACGCATTGGAAGCCAAAAATCTGGAATTAGCCAACCTGACTCTAACCGGAAAAGAATATGAAGAGAAAATTGCGGAAGCACAGCAGAGACTCTCCGAGCTCGAAGAAAAGTTAGAGCGGCAACAGTATGATCTCATAGCAAGCGAACAGGAAATAAACCATCGCCAGGAAAGTTTTTCTGTAGAAAAACAGCAGTTAACGTTTGAGCTAGAGAAGCAAGAACTTGCTTATAGAGATATACTAAAAGCGGAATCGGCCCGCCTGAACGGCCTGCTCTCATATGAACGCAACAAGATCCAAGAGTTAGAAGAGGCTCTGACAGCCGTGCGCGATGAGCTTTATGAGAAACAGGCAACGTCTCAGACAGCCATCGAGACGCTGGAAAAGCTAAATGCCCAGCGGGAAGAGTTAACTCAAGGATTGGAGCAGGAATTAGCAGGCAAAAACCAAGAGTTGGCTGCCCTTTCCAATGCCGCAAAAGAATTTGAAGAAAAAGTGGCTGCCTCCCAGTCAAGAATTTCCGCTTTGGAAGAGGCGCTAGAGCATCAGCGTGAATTGTTGACTGCCGGCGCGCAAGAGCATTTAAATCGGGAGGAAGCTCTCTCTGCTGAAAAACAGCAATTAACGGCAGAGCTAGAGAAGCTGGAGTTTGCCCATCAAGATATTTTAGCGGCAGAATCGGCCCGCCTGAATGGCCTGCTCTCATATGAACGCAACAAGATCCAAGAGTTAGAAGAGGCTCTGACAGCCGTGCGCGATGAGCTTTACGAGAAACAGACAACGTCTCAAACAGCCATCGAGACGCTGGAAAATGAAGTGCGCGTTCAAGGTGCGTTATTGGCCGGTAGAGAAGAAGATATTTTTGGCTTAGGAAAGACCCTAGCGATGCAGGAAGAGTCCTCCTCTGAGAAAATTAATGAACTCTCATCTGCATTAGAATTAAAAGAGCAAGAGAAAGTGGATTTGCAGCAGCAGATCGCTGATCTTTCACAACGTTTTAATGAAACTGAGGTCAATAGGAATCTGCATACAGAGCAGGCGGCGCGGATACAAGAAGAATTAGATCAAGTGCTGCTGCAGCTTGAGTTTGTTAATAGAAAAGCTCAAGAAGAGAACGTAAAGTGGGTTGCTGAGAATGAGAGATTTGAACAAAAAATTCATGATCAGGAAACATTTATAGTTGAAATGCAGCAGGATCTGGTTTCCTTAAAAGATGCGTTGTTTGCTAAGGATGAAGATATATTTAGTCTAGGGGAAACTCTGACTGCTCAAAAAGAGGCCTTTTCACAAAAGCTGCAGGTTTTGACCGACACGCTCGATAAAAAGGAAGTCGAGAATAATGATCTGCAGCTTCAGCTGCAAGGGTATTCGGTGCATACAAGTGCACTGCAGACGGCATTGTCAAAGGATGAGTATGAATTGGCAGCCTCGCGCATGGAGATGAGAGCTAAACTGCAAAGTTTGCAAAGTCAGTACGACCTTTTCGAAGATGAAATTAAGCGATTGTCCCAACTTGCTTCCAACGAGAAAGAAAGAGCCGATTTTAATGAAGAGGCAGCAGTCGTTGTTCGAAAGGAGCTTCACGATATAAAAGAGACTTTTAACTTAATGGAAGGTCAACTCGAAGAAGCGCTTGCCAAAGCATCCTCTGTAGAAAACGCCCTGAATTCTTATCAATTAGCTCTCGAAGAAAAAGACCAAGACATCTTTAGGCTTGGAGAAACGCTGGATACGCAAAAACAGTTTTTGTCGGCTAAGATACTGGCCCTCTCTTCTGAGCTGGAGCGGAAAGAGCTTGAGCGTCAATCTTTGCAAGAAGAATTACATTTTATCACAAAGCAAGTTCATGAAGGGGGAGCGCAAAGCAAAGAAGTCGCTGCGGATCTTGAAGCTAAGCTGGGCGCCTTACAACAGGAGTTGGTCTATTTTCAGCACGCTGTAGAGTCCAAAGATCATGAAATCTTTGGCTTGGGAGAAACGCTTTCCGCGCAAAAAGAAGCCTACAATAATAAAATCCAAACGCTTGCTACCACGCTGGAAAGGATAGAGACAGAGCGGAATGGGCTGAAAAACCAGTTAGATACCCTCGGAGGTCAATTAACGCAGGGAGAAAAGAGTCAAGAAGAGCGCCAGCAAAGCTTGGAAAGAGAATTAGAATACTTGACGGATGAGTTAAATCAGCAAAAGTCACTCTTTCAAAAAGAACAAATGATTACTGCCAATACTAAGAAAACTTTGGAAGATCAATTGATCCTCTTTGAGGAAAAGGTTGCTTCTCTTACAGAAGAACTTATGTGGACGCAAGATGCATTGTCTGCAAAAGACCAAGATGTTTATGCCATCGGTGAAACCTTGACGCTGCAAAAAGAAAGCTTTAGCAACAAAATTCAGGGTTTGTCGGAAGAAATTATCCGCAAAGAGGCGGAAAAGGTTTCGCTCCAGCAAAGAATTGACGCCTTAGCTCTCCAAATTGAGAAAATTAAATTTGATAGCCGCCATGTCGAGGAATACGCGTTGCAGCTTGAACAGGAACGTGCTGTTCTTGTAGAGGAATTATCTCAACAAATCACGAGGGCTCAAAAGGAACAGCAGGCATTAACTTTCGAAAAAAAAGAGCTTGAAGAAAAGCTGGCCTCTGCGGAATCGAATTTTTTAGAAATTGAAGAAGAGTTATTGTCATCAAGAAAAACGATCGGGGAAAAAGATAAAGAGCTGATTGAAATTGGAGATAAACTTCATAAAGAAATCGAAGGTTTAACGCAACAAATCGAACAATCGGAATTCGAAAGGCAGCGCTTGATGGAATACGTGAGCCGACTTGAAAGTGAACGTATGCCCTTTATTCAAAAAGGTGAAGCGTCTCAAATAGCAACGCTTGATAAACAGCTTGAGTCCTTAAAAGATCTTTTAGAGGAAAAAGATCACGATTTGTATAGGGTTGGGGAGACGTTAGTTTCGCAAAAAGAAGACTTTTCAGGAAAGTTACAGCAACTAGCTAAGGAAAAAAGCTTGATTATTTCGGAGAGAGATCAGCTAAAAGATGAGATCGCAAACCTGCAGATCGTTGAACACCGGACACGAGATTTAGCCAAAGTGCAACAGCAATATGCGCAACTGGAATTGGAATTGATTTCCATTAAAGAAGCTCTAGAAGCGAAAGATAACGATCTTTACGGGCTTGGAGAAACGCTGGCTTTACAAAAAAGTAAATTTAATGCTTTAGCAAATGAACTCGAACGGAAAAACGCCGAAAATCAATCCCTTCATCAGCAATTGCAGTCCTTAACATACCAAGTAGAAGAACGGGAAGCATTTCAGGGTCAACATCAGCAAAAGATCAATCAGCTTGAGAATGAACTTGCCCGGATTTCTCAAGATTCTGTCTCCCAAAGATCTGACGTTGAGAAGGAACGGGAAGCAAAGTATGCTCTTGAAGTTCAACTTTCCCAACTGCAAAGTGAACTGGCCGCTTCAAAAGGTGTCATGAAAGGGGAGCAAAGTGATCTTGCGAGTCTTCAAAAAATAGTTTATGAGCAAGAACAGACATTTGCAGCCACCTTGCAACACTATAAAAATACGATTTTAGAAATTGAGGAGGATCGAGAGGCTTTACGCCGCCAGTTGCAGTCCCAGTCAGACAGCACGGCGGATCATCGCAAGACGCAAGAATCGATCCTGTTTTTATCAGACCTTAAAAATGCGTTGGAACAAAAGCTGGCCGCATCAGAATCGAAATCTGCGCAGCTTCAGCAAGAGTTGAGGGGGGCAAAAGCGCAAATTGAGAACAAGAGCAAGGATATGTACGGGCAAAGTGAAAATTTCAGCTCGCAAAAACAAGCCTATGCTGCAAAACTTGAGACATTGACCGCAGAATTAGAACGGAAAGATTGGGATTATCTGGCAATCGAGCAGAAATACACTGCAACGGCAGATAAAAATCAGCAATTGGAATCGATCCTAGCTCAAAATTCCTCTGAATTTGATAAAATAAAGCAAGATTTCAAGCGTAAGCAGCAAAGCCATCAAGACCAATGCAGTTATTTTGAAGAGGAAATCGCCCAGCTCAAAGGAGACCATTTCCGTGCCCTTGAGGAAAAGGCGCATCTTGAAATGGCCATCAAGCAGATGCAAGGATCCTGGCAACAGCAGCAAGAGGAGAAAAATGAAAGACAGACCTTTCTTTATGAGCAAATGGAGCATTTGAAGGATGCTTTCCAGGCGCAATCCAATGAGTTGTTGTCTTCTAAAGAAGCCTTTGCAAAAAAAGAACAGGAGCTAGTCCAGCTATCCTCCAATCAAGAGGCATATAAAAAACAATTGGCTTCTGAAATTCTAAACTTAAAACAGCAAATACAAAATGAGACGCAAAAAGGGCAAGAAGTAAAGTCTCATTTAGCGATTTTGCAGGCGAGATATGAAAATGAGTTGAAAAAATCTAGCGAGCTAGAAGAGAAGCTTCAAAAGGCAGTATATGCCACGCCTAAAAAAGAAGCGCCTACACCTGTCGCTCTTGCTGAGCTGCCTCAGGCGCGCAGCGAAATTTTCGTGCCCAAAGAAATTATTTCCAAAAAAACTCCCCAATCTAAAATTGCAATCGATGGGTACGATCCGCTCCATTATTATAGTGGCGGTAAACCACGATTAGGAATGGCAACCTACGAACATGAGTTCAATGGAAACCGATGGAGATTCTCTAGTAAAGAAAATCTCAATGCCTTCATGCAAAGTCCAAATCGTTACATTGCGCAGTATCGAGGGAATTGTCCTTGGGCCATGGCAAACGGCAGTCAAATGGAAGGATTGCCGCATGTATGGAAAATTATTGATAATAAACTGTATTTGTTTAGTTCCCACGATGCCATGCAAAAATGGACGGAAGCAGGTGAAAGTTTAAGGAAAACAGCGGACCACAATTGGAAAAAGATGGCGGATTCTTAATTTAATCGCTGCAAGTAGTTTCCAGACGATGGATAATTCATTCGCTTGGAAACTATTTGGTTTAGAAAGTGTTCTTTGATAAATGAGGCCTATATGGTGCAACTTGACCCTTGGTATTAAACTGCTCCCCAAAAAATTGTAAAGTCGGGATAATCCAAAGGTTTGAATCCTTAAATAGGGAAGCCTTTTGAAACATCTTTATTTTTTAATTTTATGTTTTCCCTCTTGTTTGCTTGGCCAGGATGTCTGGATTCATAATCTAGAGATGAATAATGGTCGATCGATACCGGTCATCTTAACAGAGGAGAAAATCTTTCTGAATGATGGCTGGAACGATTTCTCTATAGAGGGTAGTGAGCTTCTCGATGTGAAATTCGATGGAGGGCTTTATGGAAAGATCATGGATTCTCAAAAAAATGAAAAAGATCTTGAATTTTCCACTGTGAAAGATCTGGTTTTTAATGCAGTCGATCCCTCCAATCAAGAAAAGTTGATATTTCGTTGGTCGGAAATTTTTTCCATTAAAAGAGATAGCACGCCGTTATTAGCTAAGAACGTGGTGAATAAAAGGGCGCTGTCCGACTGGCATTCCAGGGCAAAACGTAAAATGGGTTTACTTTTTTCCGAACAGTCGGAGATGGTTGTCCAAACGGCTTCCCAGCCAACGTTTGAAGTTGACAATTTCATCGAAAACGAAAAACGAAGAGCGGATTTGCTGTCTTCAAAGCTGGAAGCGGCGCTTCAGTCCTTAACCCATAAAGAAAAACAAATTAAAGCTTATGAAGAGTCGATAATTCATTATAAGCAAGAATTACAGCAAGCCGAGTTCAGGCGCCTGCAGGCCTTGTCGTTAAAAGATGATGAACATGCTGAAACGTCGCAAGCGTTCTTAGCGCAAATACAGGCTTTGTCTGCTAAATTGAAATCGAAGGAAAGTGAGCTGACTGGATTGCAACAATTTAGTAAGACGCAATTAAAGGAATTGCGCATCGAGCAAGAAGCCGTTCAAAATGAAAAACAATCGCTGGCAAAAGAACTCGAGCGATTATCGGAAAATTTTGAAGCAGCCCTAAAATGCGCCCGGCAAGAAAAAAATGTTTTAGAATCTTCCCTGGCAGCAAGAGGGAATGTCTCTTTAGATTTAGAAAACGAAATTTCAGCTTTGAAGAAACAGGTAAAGGGGATGGCAACTGCGTTAGCGGATTTAAGGACAGCGCAAGAAGTTGGAGAAATCGAAAATTTAGTTTTATCCAAAGAACTGGAAAATCAAGTGCAGGTCAACTTGGAGTCTTCGATTCAAATCGAAACTCTGCAGGCAATGGTTGTGGAAAAAAAAGATGAGCTGCTTGCCTTATCGAATAAACAACAGAAAGAATCTAAGGTGTTCGAATTAAAGATTGAAGAAATACAAAAAGAGATTGCATTTCATTTAGCAGATGTCGCAACAGAAAGGCAGATCAACGAAGAGCTCATGAAAAAGCTTGCGATTTCCAGTGAGTCACTGACTAAAACCATGCAGGCTTTAGAGCGTTCGCAAGATCAAGCTGCCCAATGGTCCAGTGAAAACAAAGAGCTTAAAAATGCCTACGCTGGATTAAGAGGAGAGCTGCATAAGGAAAAAGAACAAAGAATTGTCCAAAAAGAGGTAATAGATCGCTTAACTGCAAGTATAAAAGCCCAAAAGGCTGTATTAACTAAAATCGAACAATCTCATATCAACCTGGTTTCCGATCTGGAAAGTGCCCGCTCGGTAAATGTAGATATTTCGCTTGATCACGTCAAACAGGCAAAAACGCACCATATGGTGGCTGAAGGGGAGAATTTAAATAATATATCGATGAAGCACTATCATACCCCGCACCGTTGGGGAGATATCTACGAAGCAAACCGGGAGATCATTAGCGACTCCAATCAACTAAAATTAGGGTCGGTGCTGATCATCCCGGAATAAATTTTAAGGGGAGTTTCTTAGGGTTTTGCGATCGATCAGTATCAGGCCAAAGACGGCAGTGATAAGTAGTGCTACAAATATCCATGCCGGCACAGAGGTCACTTGAGGTAATGTGGTCTTGATGACCATATCATCCGGTTTGATCCAATCAGTGATCCATAAGGGGGTTTCTGCAAAAAGCGCAGCCCCTACAAAGATTCCTAAAATTCCAAAAATCACATCGCGCGCGCCATCCGTTAAAGCTCCCAAGGCCGTACCGGGGCAAAAGCCCAAAATCGCCATGCCGATCCCGAAAATTCCCCCGCCGCTAAGCGCAGCTAATGTTGTTGTTGAGATGATCAGTGGAGATTTATCAGGAAAAACGTAATGGATCGATAGCATGCCGAGCGCTCCAAAGGCAATAGCAGTTAACATGACCTTCATTACAGTAAAATCTTTAAGCGATAATTGGCCTACAATAATGGGAAAGCGGGTAACATAGGCCTTACGCAGTAGAAATCCAAAGCAAATCCCTACAAATAATCCGCTAAGTAATTGGCTTAAAGGGCTAAAAAGAGTGGTGTCCATCATGATGACTTCCCTTGTTTTTTTGTTTTGTATAGGATTAAAGCGGTCGGAACGCCTGTGGCGAAAAAGCTGATCATAAAGATCCAACTTGTTGTCGCTAACTGCATGCCTCCGGAAATGGCATGACCAGATGTGCAGCCTCCCGCAAGACGCGCTCCATACATGATGATTACTCCACCTATGAAGGCTCCGATATAGCGCTTGAGGCGGCTCGGTCCAAAACTTTGGCGCCAAATTTCGGGAACATGCACAATAGGACTTTTGCCAAAGAGTGCGCCTGCTATGTAAGAGCCGATGAGGATGCCGATCACCAAGGCGACTTGGGGGTTAATCCAGGCGCTATGTTGAAGAAGGCTCGTATAATAACTGTTTTGCTCCAAGTGGCTCGGATCAAATATGTACCAAATAGCTGCCGGAATTCTGGCTAGGGCAGAAGTCGTGCCCAATAACCTTCCTGTAAACAGAAAGGATAATGTGGCTAATACCGCGAGCAGGAATCCCGCAAGGTAGGGGGACCACCGATCACTATTTAAAATTGTTTTCATTCTTACTCCTAGGTGATGGTAAATTTCTTTTTAATGCATTCCATGATGTGAAGAAGCGCAGGCTCTTTTATCGTATAGAGTGTGCAGCGTCCTTCCCTTCGGCACTCCAGAAACCCTCTGTCTTTCAACAGGCTCAAATGCTCAGAAGCCACATGGCTTTGTAGTTTGCAATCTTTCGCGAGCTCTCCAACAGAGACACTGCCCCGTTCGATTAAAAGATGGATTATCGCAAGACGATGCGGGTTGGCGATCGTTTTTAGGCAGAGGGCTGCTTGGTCAAAGTCAATGAAATTCATGGATAAACTCTTATATGTCGATATATCAAGATATAACGATATATAATTAAAGTCTATGAATTCCTGATCGACTTTTTTTTTCTATCTAGCTATACATATTTGTTCCGTAAAATGCCCATTTAAGAGATGCGTTTGAATCGGAGCGTTGTGTATAACCCATAGGACAGTAATGCGGATTCCATTGATTCTTTGTTTGTTATCAGGCTTCCATCAAATCGAAGCCGTTGATCAGGACCTAGAGTCTAAATGTTTGTTATTTGCTTATTCCAAAGCGCACGGACTTGGCGCGCAAGTCAGAATATTAAGTGATCTGGCGGTTTTTAAAGATGGGACTCAAATTCAGGGCACACTAACCGGCACCCCTACGTTGTCGTTTTCTTTCGGATCCGTTAATATTCCCCCTAAGGAAATCGACTTGATTTCCACAATAAGCAGCAGGCCGGGTTATGTACTCGTTAAGACGGTAAGGGGTGAGGCGTACATTGGTAAAGCCGCCGGCCAAAAAATCGTTTTTCGTGAAATGGGTCCGAAAGGACATGAGGAACGCTCGATTTCTCTAGAAAAAATCGCCTTTGTTTTAATGAAGCCTCAGGATGTTCCGGCGTCTCATTCAGAAGCATTGCACTTAACGTTGCATAACAACGAGACTTTTCCGGTTTTAATGGTAGATCCTGCAATCGAGTTGACGGACGGTTTTTCAACAAAGCGCATCGAACCGAAGAAAATCATCGAACTCTCTTTCAATGGGGGGCTTTATGGCCGTTTGATGGGAAAGGGCGCAATACCGGAAGAGTTGCCGCTTTCTTTTGTCAAATCGCCTATCGTGAATATTGTCACTTTAGACGGTAAACATTCGCTGCGCATGCCCTGGACCAATATCTTTAAAGTTCAAAAAGACTTTATCTGCGAAAAAGAATACGGGTCTTTAGGTGATCTTACGGAGGCTAATAGCACTGAAGAGGAGAAAGAATTTGTCGATCAAGAATCTTATCCCGAACCTATCTTCTCACAGGCTTTAGAAGAATGTTTGCTGCGCGATATTTTTTTTGAACAGGCACAGTCTGATGTTCTGCTCGCCGTAGGGGAAGATTTTGATCTGAATGGCGTGGAACAGCAAGTCGAAACAGAAAAAAATTCCGCTGAAGAATTTGAGTTTATGTCCTTGGGTTTTGTAAAAAAAGATTTTATGCTTGCAGTCGGTGAAGATTTTGATCTCGATGACTTGGATGAGGAGGTTAAAAAAATCGAAGCGGAAAAAACAAATAATGAGGAGTGGGAGTTTGCAGGTCTCAAGATTGGAAACGACCACTTAATCGCGGTCGGTAAAGATTTTGATCTTGAGGAATTAGATCATCAGTTAAAACGGGAGAAAAAGACTGAAGCTGAGACAAATAAAAAAGACGAGATCCAGTTTATCTCCTACGGGTCTTCTTTTAAAATTCCTTTTAAAGTGGATGACGCAGAAATCGCGATGGCTGATTCTCTCATAAAGCGTGAAAAAGGGTATTTTCCGGGAGACGCTCGGGAGGATTTTGAGGGGTTATTCTATATAGGTTCTGAGGATAATGCCGCGGTCGGATTTTTTATTGCTCCGCGTTTGGTGACTAACAGTGAATACCAGCAGTTCATACGCGAGGTTAATCAAAAAGCTCCTCATCATTGGGTGGGAGGAAAAATCCCCAAGGGTACGGAAAATCAACCCGTTATCAATGTGACCTATAAAGAGGCGTATTTATATTCCGTTTGGTCAGGGAAAAGATTGCCCACCTACAAAGAATTAGAGAAGGCCATGCAGAGCGGGAGAATTGCCAGTAATCAACCCCAGCGATATGCAGAATGGACCTCTACGCCTACTTTCAAAGACACATTAGTATCTAAGTCTGCAAGAGCAGGGTCTTGTTTTTCCTCTTCCCATCAAGTCTTTGGCAAGGAAGAATCGATATCCATGCATAATGGCGATTCTAATCATCACACAGGATTCCGTTTGGCAGCGGATGCGTTTTAATGAATCAACTGCCCTTTTTGCCTGCATTCACAAGCCCTTCGGGTGATTTCACCTATGACAATGGACACCCTGTATTTATTGAAAGCGCATCAGAAATTCATCGCTACGATCTAGGGAGTTTATTAGATCGCGCGTATCGACTGGGCAGACGCGTCCAGTATGAGCAAGATCTGTGTAGTTACAACTTGATGGAAAGAAGGATCCACATCCTTCTGGAGGAAAACAGAGATCTTAATGCTTGTCTTCGATGGAATCAAAGCCTTGTTGCAGAGCCGGAGATTGCTTCCGCAGAGCCATTAGAACAATGTTTTGAAGTGTTGGAGATGATTGCAGATGAGACGAAAACGCTTCCCCTTGATTTGTCGTTGCTGCCTCCGGAAAAAAGATTGACTTATGCGTTATGTGAGGTGGCAAAGGGGTCGCGCGCTCCTATACCTGCAGTCGTATCGGCAGATATTGCTGCCATGTTGGAATGCGCAATTGGCAACCCCTTAGAGGGTTTTAAGTCCCTAATGGGCCTAATTAGGCAGTTACTTCCTTTTAGAGAAAGCGCCTCACTGTTTTTCAATGTCACCCTTGCAGGGAAATCGGAAGAATTCAGAAAGATCATTTTAACTGTATTTGATCAAGACTTGACGTTTCCTCGATTTCTTTTGCAGTTGAAGGATAAGATCAAGGGAAGCAGATGGAAAAATTTACGGCAGCAATTAGATAAAGAAATTAAAAAACTGTGCTTTTCTTTCGATGAGTGTTTGTTGTATGGGGAGATGGGCTTGGCAAATGCGCACCTTGCGCAGGCAATCAAACAGCATATAGGCGGACACTCTTACAATGTTTTGTTCGAGCACATAGCCCTTCTGGCTCCTCATTATCCGTTACTGGCAAGAGATAGAGTGCTGGAAATTTTTAAAAAAGATCCCGCATTGATTTTGCAGGCAGAAACCTTATTATTTACGCTGACTACTTTCATCTATGATAAGAAAAAAGAACAGTTCTTGCCTTGGATAGAAACATTATTTGCTTTGGGGAGGCTACCTCCTGGTTTCTTGAGTCATGCGGCCAATTTGCTTGCAAGAGTATATAGTCAAAACAGTTTGCCTATAGCGTTGATTAAGCTTCCCCTGATAGAGCAATGGATCAAAGGATCGGAAGTCTGGGAAGCTGAATCCTTTTGGCTCTCAATTGCAGAATGCGATCTAAGTTCAAGGGAAACATTTGATGCCGTTATTTTTGGTGTTTTGCAAGTCGCGTTCCCTTTAGATCGTTGCTTTAAGAATTCTCTTTCGAAACTGTTTTTAGCTTGGGGCTTGGCTCCCCAGGAATGGAATCCATCCAGCCTAGGGCCAAAGCTTGCTATATTTTGGCAGCAGTATTGTAAAGAAGCCAGCTTTGGTGAGCGCCTTGAGGCTCTCCAAGCTTTAAGAAAGGGGGTTTTACGATCTTTCTATTCAGAGCAAACAGTGGCCTTTATTAAATTATTTTTAGCTGAAGAGTTTGAAAATCGTGATTTTTGGAAAGGTTGTTCAGGGAATGCATTTATTGGAATGATCCTAGATTTAGAGCGGTGCCTCGATATAAATTCCCGTCAGGAGCAGCAACCTATTGCCACAATGGCTGAAGAGATTTGGGCTAGAGTGAGAAAGAATCGTGCTGTTTGGGATATTTTGCTTGAGGATCAAAATACTTTGTACAGGTGCTTTGAAGCTTATAACAAGATATGCCAAGGCTTAAGTAAAGAAGATTCTCTTCTTATGCTAATGAATTCAATCCAGAAGGAATCTTTAATCAACCACTACGCAGAAGCAATTGTCGAGTATAAGGAAAAAATCAAGGAATCTTTATCGGTTGATTTTTCTAAAACCTGTTTAAATGCGTTGAAAGCCGAGCTTTACAAGATCGATGATGAGGATTTTTCAGTTTATATCGTTAGATTCTATGCATTAGGCAGAAGAGTGATGGCAGAACAATCTCTATTAGATTGGGGAGTTTTACCGTTTACAGTAAGTCGCCTGGAGGCATTGCATCAGATCTGGCATTTACGTTCCAAAAATGAAGATAGTTACCCCAATGATCCCATTCTAATCGATGAAAAAGCATTGCTATCCAAAGTATTTCTAGATGCTGTGCTTCAGGGCTCTATTGAGGTTTGGCATGCTTTTAAATTGAATATGGCTAAATTCGGTTTTTCTGCTTTGAACGCATTACAAAAATCAGGGGCTAGTGATATAGAGTTAAAAGAAGCGATGCGAAAGCTCATGCATAGGGAAGCATTTCGTACTTAATTACCGGATAATCGGATTTGAAGGGGTATTCACAGGTTACACGTTGGGGGATTTTGCCTTCCACGTAAAAAATTAATTTCCCATGCTCAATGCGAGGAAGGGAAATTTCCTCTACATCAAATTCTCCATAGGGAGTCAATGAAAAATCTGCAAGATTGCAGCAGCTTTGTTCTTTATCTATTTCTTTTTTGTAGTTGGTTTTATAGACGTCAGGTTCTTCGATGACTTGATACTCAATGCCTTTACATAGAAAATTGATAACTTTGGCCATGTCGAGGATATAGTCTTTATCTAAAAGGGCCGGAAACGCTTTCAACAAGGCCCCGACGCATCTATAGTTTGAATAATCCTGATCGATTTTAAAGCAGATTTGAGGATGCCCGTTTTCATCAAGCTGACATTCCAGTTCGTGCTCTTTAATTTTTAGTGAAAAGACACCCGAGGTTCGAAGTTTTCCCTGATGCATTATGAAGCCTTCCGGATAGATGTGTTGTGGTGAAAGATAGGGGCCTGTGTGTATGCTTGAATAATACATTTGAACCGAAAGCAAGCCTAAAACTTAAAAATTTCTCTTATCTGCCGAACGCAAATCACAATTTGGTTTCTGGCTGCGCCTAGGTCAAATTCTAGGCGACTTCCTGCCGTATTTCCAAATGTTGAATCACGTTCGGTATAATGCTTGTTTATGATAAAAACGCATTATAGGCAATCCTTTTTGATATGTTTTTAAACAGGACTTTCGGCCTTTGAATTTCGATCCCTGAATTTTACTTACAATCTGACCTAAAAGCACTTGTTTGAAATTAAGAAAATATCTCCCAAATGTGATTGCCCATCCATTGCGCTTGTTTCACAGGGTAAAATTCTCCCCCTTCTACAGTTGCGGCCCATAGTTCAATCTCACCACTGCCCGGATTGACCAGAAAGCAAAAGTGGAGATCATCAGCGTTTTCGGCCCAATTGCTATCGGCAATATAGATAACATGTTCCTTAAATTGGTTTTTTTGAATTTCCGACATTTCTTTGATCAAACTGACGTCTAATTGCAAGATTAGCTGCGAAGGGGAGTGGTAGAATTCTGATTCCAGGGTCAGAATCAATTGCAATAATTGATCCCGGAACTCTTTGGTCGTTGACTCTTTGGAAATTTCTTTCATGTTATGAAGAAAAGCCTTTTTGTTTTTGAAGTGAATGCAATGATTTAAGAGATACTGAACGACACGTTCCCTATAAGAAGAATCCATCGTTAAATTTGCTATAGTCGTGCCAGGTCCGATTAAATGTTTTTGGACCCATACTTCTGTGGGGATTGCTTCCTTCCAAGAAGATATGAAAGAGGGATGGGTGAAATCGAGGGTAAAGGCATGAATTCCGGGAATGCGTACAGGTGAGGTGATTGGTGCCTTTTCTTTTCGGTGTTTGCAGAAATCTATCAATTGGTTTAAGAGTTCTTTTCCATTGGCCGGCGTTATATAGTGAAGGGGAAGGATCTTTTCATCCTGTGCATACACTTGCATCACTTTGTTTAAGTTATTTCCGGATTTTGTGACCCAAGGAGCGAAATTAATGTCTTTGTAATTTTTAAGAGGCAGGATCAGATCTTCATTAGGTGGGTAATACGCATTTAAGCAATCTAAGAGGAATTCTGTCGTTGCTGCATACTTAATTAATTTTTCAAAAGTAGCAGGGATGTTTTTCCATAAAAGTTTATCAAAATTTTCTTTAAGTTTTTTTTGACTTTCTTCAATAATCCTTATAATAAAGCTTTGGAAGGCCTGCGGATTATCGATGCGTACCCAGGAAAGGGGAGTGGTTGAATGGTTTTTATCATAGAGAACAAAGGCTCCTTCTGTGGAATGTTGATCATGGGCACGTATCGTTTCCGCTATTTGAGGATCATACTGAAGGTGGATTCTTTCGATCAGTTCCTGCCGGAGTGTTTTAGAAATCTGCTTCTTGCAGTCATGTGTAGAAAATTTAGTTTTTAAGATTTCTTTTACTGTTCGTACAACAGCAGAGCGTATCATGCTCCCTTCATCTGCTTCGGCCATGCCGGCAATGGCATTATTCCAGGCCGATAATAACGGGTTTACTTCTTCCGTTTCAAAAGCTAAACAGGCGCTTAAAAAAAGTTTTCCGATGCCTGTTGAGCCATTTGCAGCAGCTTGTTTTGAAAGTTCCAGTAGTAAATCTTTAATCGAAATTCGTATTGTTCGTTGGTCTTTTTTAACATCTTTAAAAAAAGATTGTACTGTTTGCATAAGTAATGACTCATCCCCGCCGATAGCCTTGAGGGAGGCTAGAAAATTGGGAGCCTTTGTGATTTCAATTGTTTCATCATCCGATTGGATTATTCCAAAGTGATCAATTGTTAGATTTCTTTGCAGATGATGTTCGTTGAGTGGGACTAAAAATGGAAAATCACAAGTCATGTTATTGATTGTTCTAGATAATTTGCCGGAAGAGAGCAGTTCTAAAAAATCATCGATACAATGTTCCGGTTGATTCTTAAGCAAACAAATGGAAAGAGGAATTGAAAAACAGGAACCATCCCGTCCCTGTCTCAGGTGAGATAGGAATCCTGCCAAAATAGTTCTCATCGCGTGCAGGTCGGTGCATGGAGTTTTAGGGGATAGGGCTAGGGTGGCTTGTATGATTAAGTTGGCGGGGGATTTCGAGGAGCTTGGTTTTTGAGCTAAGGCAATTTTTTCTCTTAAATTCGGTTGGGACAGAAGATGTTGCAGGGCTCTTGAAAGGCTAAGTTCTTGATTTACAGCTTTTTCTGGTAGGCTGGTGAATTCTTGAATCAGATAATCGATGATGCCTACGTTGATCAGTCGGGTATCGGTTGCTAAAATCTTGGAAATTTCGAGAGCAAGCTTAGCGTAATAAGCATTTTTATCATTTTGAAGAGCGGCGGCGGCATGATGATTGCGGTGTATTTTTAAATCATTTTTAATTTTATCGATTGTTTTTTTAAATTCTTTTTCGATCCATTCAATGTTAGGTCCGTTATTCAGCACGTTCTGCGGGTCTTCATTAAGAAGTGTTACTAATTTTCCCAAGAGTGGAACGGTTGATTCCTTTGAAGAAAATGCCAGGTGCACGGCAAAGGAGAAAATCTGTTTACTACTTCCCTGCAAGAATTTTTCTTTAGTTAAAAGCAGCTGATGCACATGGTAAAGTTGTTCAATTAAAAGGGGGTTATCCAGATTGATGATATCTTCCCATGGGGGATCTTTCATTAACTTCAGCTTTTCCGCTAAATGGTAGAATCCTTGATTTTTCAACCTTTCTAGAGCATTGATGCCTTGTTTGTTGTTATCTTTGGGTTGGGCTGCGATGACATGTTCCCAGTGTCTGCTATTCCTGCTATCTTCTGTTGGATAAAAAGGGTCTTTTTTTATGAGGGTTAACGCAACCTGAGTTTGAATCGAATGCTCACTTTCATTTTTTGTGTAAGGGGTCTTGCTTGTTTTACCTTGATTCGAAGCGATTTTAATGATTTCAATAGGGGGAAGAGGTTGGGTCATTTTTTCACCGCTTGTGCTGAAACTATTTGTTTTTTTCTACTTGTATTTTTTCGACTATGAGATAGAGCGGGGGAGAACGATGGGGACGGTATAAAGGTCCCTCAATGACGATAATTTTATTATCTGCTGCATCTTTTAGAATGCTTTCTTTGAGTTCAGGCGATAGTACCAGAAACGCCGGATTAGGCAGGTTGGTGAATTTGGTAGGCATATGGGGCATGGAGCTAATAAGGGAAAAAGTCGTTTTATCTCCGAGAGAGGTAAATCTGATCCATTTTCCATCTTCGACAGCTTGCCCTCTAACGCGGATGCGTATCGTATCCACGCCGACACCTGCCATTTGTAGCTGGCTTTTTATGATTTTATAGGAGAAAGGAGATCCCGCTTTCCATTTAAATAGTGCACTGCCTGCGGCGGGATTGACGGCAACTTCTTCAACTTGGGGCATTTTTTTAAAATTTTTTTCCAGAAGTTCTGCGCATTTCGGATTGCAGGATGTGCTGCCCCAAAAAACAGAAACCTGAAGGATTTCGGCAAAAAGGTGAGGGGTCATCCATAAAAGACTAAGTGCAGTTAGGTAGATAATGTTGCGCATCAAAAATTCTCCTTAAGCACTTCAATAAGTGGTATTAATTTATCTGTCAAATTAAAAATATAGGTAGATGTGGAAATTTAACAATCCCTCTGTTAATATTTTTCTTGTATCATCAGATCTAGGAGATTTGTAATGCCTGCTCGCACAAAAATTATATGTACTATGGGTCCTTCGGTTCGGAGTTATGAGATGATCATAAAACTGATCAAGGCGGGGATGAATGTGGCTCGATTAAATTTCAGTCATGGTACGCATGAGGAGCACAAAGCATCTATAGATCTACTCAAAAAGGCCCGAAAAGATCTCGAGGTGCCTTTGGCGATTATGTTGGATACTTGTGGTCCAGAAGTCCGTATGGGTAAACTGTCTGGGGACATGGCTATCTTATCCAAAGGAGATCGATGGCAGTTGATGAAAGAAGCGGTACTAGGTAGTGCAGAAAAAGTCTCTATCCGTCCGGGATATGTATTGGACGGAATACCTGTTGGTTCAACCATGCTTTTTGCCGACGGCTATATCTCTTCGAGAGTCATTGAAAAAAATGACCAGGGATTGGTGGTTCAGATTGATAATGGCGGCGAAATCCGCTCCGGTAAAGGGGTCAATATTCCTAATGTGCGTCTTGATCTTCCAGGTGTGACTGAAAAAGATGAAGCCGACATTAAATTTGGTTGCGAGCAGGGAGTCGATATCATAGCGGCATCTTTTGTCCGCACACCGGAAATCATTATGACGGTAAAAAATCTAGTCGCAGAGCATTCGAGCAGTAATATACTGGTCATCGCAAAAATAGAGAACAAAGAAGGCGTTGATAATTTTGACAGTATTCTACAGGTCAGCGACGGGGTGATGATTGCCAGGGGCGACTTGGGTGTTGAGGTTAAGGTCAGTACAGTGCCCAGATTACAAAAAATGATGATCCGGAAATGCTATTTGGCAGGAAAACCGGCTGTGACTGCAACTCAAATGCTGGAGTCGATGATTAACAATCCGCGTCCAACTAGGGCAGAGGTCTCTGATGTAGCCAATGCGATTTATGACAGCACATCCTCAGTCATGCTTTCCGGAGAAACGGCCATCGGTAAGTATCCAGTTGAAACGGTAGAAATGATGCGGGATATTATCAAAGAAGCTGAAGGGGATTTTGATTATCGCAGTTTCTTTGATGTGCATTCAACGCTTACCTATAATGATGTGCCTTCCTCCGTAACTTTAGCTACGGTTAAAACCGCCTACAGTGCTCATGCCAAGGCTATTTTTGCATTTACAAGCGGTGGGTCGACCGCTAGGCTTTTGTCACGCCTCAGGCCGCAAATGCCGGTCATCGGCATGACGCCTGTAGAGAAATGCTATCATCAGCTGGCTTTTAACTGGGGCGTCATTCCGTACCTTGGTAGTCAATCTGCAACGTATGAAGAGGCATTTGAAAAAATAAGTACATTTGCCCTGGAAAAAAAGATCGTTTCTTATGGCGATCTGGTCATTTCTATTGCCGGTTCCACTTTCGGTTTTTCGGGCACCACCAATATGATGATTGTAGAGAATATTGGAGACGTTCTTGTACGGGCGCATTCCGGTTTGGGAGGGAAGGTTTATGGTAATGTCATCGTACTGCTTGCTCCCGGTGTCAAGGTTGAGCCTTACAATGTCAGAAATCGCCTTTTGGTGATTGCTAAATGCGATGCCTCTTACCTTCCTTATCTAAAAGAGGCTAGCGGTGTGATTTTACAAAATATTATAGATGACCAGGCCTCGGAATCCTATCTGCTTGAGCAAGCTAAAAAGTTAAAGAAGCCGGCGATTGTCAGGGCCGACGCTGCTTTAAATATACTAAAAGAAGGGCAGCTTGTAACTCTCGATCCTGAAAAGGCTTTGGTCTATAAAGGCGTTGTGCTGACATAAGAATTTAAGACTTGAAACGTGATAGCAATGGTTTGCCAATCCCGTTGACCGCAAGGGAAAGTGATTTCCAAATGCATCGATTTTTTAAAGATAGATGTTTGGAATAGATGCCGGTGAATTCAAGAGTTCTTTGCGCTCTTCTTAAAGTCTTAAAGTGGCCGGCGCCTGAGCTTTGATGCAGAAGACATTCTTTTTCTTTTGCATCTTTTAATAGGAGTGCTGAAATTTTCCTGTAGATCCCTTCCTCTTGTGGTAGTGAGGTATCATAGCCGAACATAGGAGAAGTGATCGTGCCGCAGATTTCAAAATACCCTAATAGGCCATTAATTATGCCGTCTCGTTCAAATGCTTTCAGGGTGAACCCTGGAGCTTTGCGCAAAATTGCGATAAGTTCATTGGTATACTGAGGATTTAAGTGGGAATGTTTTTCGATGTTGAGCATTCGATAAAGATCGGCTAACCGGGGAATTGCAGATTCAGGAATTTCCTCATTTTCTAATAGGGTGTAAGGGCTGTTTTTAAGCAACTTGAGGTCGCTTTTTGTCATGCGCGCCTGAAATGGTTCAGGATCTTTGCCGTCCGTGTAATAAATATCTCTAGATAACACGCAATCATAGCCAAGTTTCTTAAGCGACGGTTCTAAATCTTTTGTCGAAATTGAACTAAGGGATCTAAACGCTATCGCATGACTGGGAAATCGCTGAACGAGTGCTTGTGTGATGTCCTCTAAAAGCTCATCTGCGAGGGGAGGGTATAAATTCGTAGGTAATAGCCAGTTGTTGACATAAACAACTCTGTCAATTTGGCCCCATTTCAAGAATCTACCCAAACCTTTTAAAATCCATCTTGCGGGTGCATAGAATATGGCAGGGCGCAATTCTTTGACGATTTCGAGTCCATATTGAACGTAGAGGGTATGGAAGGAACATACATAGGCATTATAATCTATGTGATCGGCAATGATGAGGGGTAAAACGATATCATCAATGACCAGGGCTTCCGCATGCGTATTTATATTTGAGAAATAATGCTTTGACCCATTCAAAATTAAAGGCTTTAGGTAATGTTGGGCGAGATTTCCTATTTCGTTGGATGGAAAGGTCAAATTTTCTATCGTCTTTGCATCGAAGAACTGAACACGAGCCATATTAAAATACCACTTGGAGCGTCAACTTTGCACCGTAGATGTGGTAGGTCGTATCGAAATAATCAAAGGGAAAATTTTCTTGAAATCCAAAATGGCGATAGCGGTAAAAGGGTGATAGAATCGTCTCGGCACGAAATCCGTTCCAGCAAAAGCTATACGTTAAGGGTAGATATAGTTCGTACTGATTTTCACAACCGATTATTTGGGTAAGGTTTTGGTAGTCCGGATCATCCGTTACATTGCATTTTGATTCATTCATAAAGAGCGCTTTGAAATGCAGTCCTGCACTCCAACATTCCCGGAAATGCCACTGAGTTAATATTCCCAATGCTCCATAATCGAAATTGTCATTAAATGTACAAGGGATAGGAGAGGGCTTTTTAAAGGAATTTTCATTTGAGAAGTATCCATAAGCGCCATATCCGGCAAGGAAGAGCGATTTACAACAATTGAAACAATAGGAATAGCCGAGTCGTCCTTCGATTTGGCTCTGAGTTAGGGTGGATTTTAAACGGTTGCCTGAGGCCGTTTTGCCCTCGATCTCTCCTGTTGCCCAGTAGCCATCAGCGGCCCAATAAAACCCTTTGCAAGGCCATCTTTCATATGTTCCGCTGACCCCATATAACCACCCGTCCTGCCAGCTTCCACCTTCCTTCGTCCTTTTAAGATAATAGACCTCGGGTCCTAATGAGAAGGCATGGGGTTTGCATGGAACTGAAACGGCTGTCAGTTCCGTTGAAAAAAAAAGAGAAATTAAGAATGCAAAGAATACGTTAAAAAGCATGCAAAATACTGTGAAAATTAAAATGTTAGGTATATCGTTATGTAAACTTGTTTGTCAAGGCTATCTAAATTTCCGGCTCTTAAAACGTAAGATTTTTAGTAGTGAAGTGAAAAATATTTTTAAAAATAACTTGAATCGATCAGTCTTCTTGAATAATGTACAAAATTTATAAACAGACGAATCAGGAGGCCTTATGTTAACCGGTCGTGTAGCAGGAGCGGCAATGTCGCTTTGTATCCTATCCACTTCATTAGTTGCCAATTCTCTTGTGATCACATTCGATTCCGGAGATGCTTATTGCTGGCCTTTGACAGAGAATCAGACTGCCGGAGAATTAAGACAAGACATCGAAGATGCCTTGTCTATCGAAAGTGAAAATATTGAGTTATTTTTAGAGGATGTCCGTCTCGAGGATGAGTTTCAGTTGACCTCTCATTACTATAACGACGTGCGGGCGGTACTAAAACAGGATATTCCGAAAAAAACCTATCAAGGGTACCGCAACTATACGAATTCGGTAACGGCAAGTGAATTCAGTAATATTCACTTTATTTTAAAGACTATGGCCACCAAAACCTTGGCCGGTTTGCTTAAGTATAAATCTGAATTGGAAGAGACAGGAGATCGCGTAGATCATGTTCACCCTTTGAAGTTTCTCACGGCAGTCTTTACAAGTGAGGAACTTAAAGTTCACATACACAATATCAAAAAACGAGGCAGTTGGATCTGGGGGGAATTTTTTAAAGGATTAAAAGGCAGCTTGCAGGAAGAATCGGAAATTGGAAATTTAAATGAATTCATGATCCTGGATTTTGCCGCAAACGTTAAAATTGATTTTAAGTTGATACAAAATGACTTATTAAATCGTCACTGGGATGATTTTATTAAAACGCTGCTCACTAACATTCCGCGAGAAGGAGATTCAGGAAGATATGACCAATAAATCAACGAAAGTATATCAACTTTCTAAAAGAATCCTGCTTACGGGAGCACGCTCACCATGCGCACTTGAGCTTGCCCGGCATCTGGCAGAAGCCGGGCATGAAGTTTATGCGGCCGATACCTCCTCTTGGCATGTCGCTCGATTTTCTAACAGCATCAAGGATTTTTTCATTATTCCTAGCCCTCGCTATCATGAAGACGATTTTATTGAGTCTTTGGTTGAGATTGTCAATCGAGAGAAAATCGATTTATTGATTCCTGTTTGGGAAGAGGTCCTTTATCTGTCCAGGCATCTCGACCGTTTCTCCGGCGCATGTGAAGTGTTCTGCTCAAATTTTGACTTGGTGCATACGTTGCATAATAAATGGCTGTTCACTAAACAGCTTGCTGCATTGGGTATGAACGCCCCCCGTTCAGAATTGATACGTTCTAAAAAGGATCTGGAAAATCTGGCCTTTAGTAAGCCTTATATCTTAAAGGCTTGCTATTCCAGAGCAGCGTGCCATGTGGTAAAAGTGGTAGATGATCAGATTCCGGAGATTACAATACTTCCCGATAATCCATGGATTGCCCAAGAATTTCTTGAGGGGAAAAAGTATTGTTCCTATAGTGTTGCTCATGGCGGAAAATTGTTAGCCCATTCTGTGTATCCTGTAGTCTATACGCTAGATGGAAGTTCTTGCCTGACTTTCGAAGCTGTCGACCACCCGGGTATTTTAGATTGGGTCAAACGTTTTTTTGAAGGGGTGAATTATACCGGTCAGGCAGCGTTTGATTTTATTGAAGTACCGGGAAAAGGGCTTTTTGCCATTGAATGTAATCCGCGGGCAACTAGCGGTTTGCATCTTTTTGGTCGAGAAGACCACCTATCGCAAGCGTTTTTGAATCAAACAAGTGACCCGATAATAGCAAAAGCCGGCACATCTCAGCAAATCGCGATCGGTATGTTGATGTACGGCTGGAAAACAGCTATTAACGATAAGCAATTTACCGGCTATCTGAAGACCTTTTTAACTACTAAGGATGTTATCTATAATTCCAAGGATTTGAAGCCTTTGCTTTTGCAGCCTTTGGTTTTGTTTTCCTATTGGTATAAAAGCCTCAACCAAAGACTTGCCCTCCCGTTACTGTTCACCAATGATCTTGACTGGAATGTGGAGCCTAAGGAGCAGGAAAAACTGTTAAAGGAAGAACATACTCACTTGAGATAGGGCAACAAGGGAGGCGGTGTCCGTGCGTAAAATATTATGATGGAGTTTTACGCCAACCCCTCCCATCCTTTTAAGGGATTCCAATTCTTTGTCCTGAAAGCCGCTCTCAGGCCCTATGCAAAAAATAAGCCCGTTACTGGGAGTATTTACTTTCCAACATTCAAGAAAACTCTTTGCCTGCAGGTCTAGATCTCCAAAATACAGAGGTAAAGGAGGGGAACGCCAAGATTCAAGAAAGGGGTGAAAGTGAATTTCTGGCAGGTGCAGTCGACCGCATTGTTTGATGGCCGAAATGGCGATTTTTTTGAGACGCTCTTTTAAGTTTTCCTTGAACTCTTTTTTTTCACTCGATAAGCCGGGAAAGAGCCAAAGGTCTGTCATTCCCAATTCTGTTCCTTTTTCCATAATCGTATCGAGCCGGTTTTGTCTTGGCGCAGCTTGCGCTAATATCAAGCGAAATGAAGGCTGCGGTTCTTTCTTCAATGATTCTAACTTCAGGTGCGCTTGTTTCTTTCCAAGCTTGATCAATCTGGCAATGGCAAGAGACCCCTTGCCGTCGATCAATTCTACCGTTTCATCCACCCGGATCCTCACAACGTGGGCCAAGTGGTGAAACTCCATATCCTCTAAAATAATGTTTCCGGGAGATGTTGTGAGTTCTGAGTCTATAAAGAAACGATCAATAGGCATGTTAGGATCTTGGTGTTATATAAATTTATTTATCCGCTAGCTCTATATTTTCTTTTCCCATAACAGGATAAAGGGAGAGCTTTTCTCCTGATTCAGTGTGCAGAGAAAGCTTTTGCATATATTCACGGAAACGGTAGCGAAGGACAACTTCTCTTTTAGCGGGGTCAGACAAATGCATCCCAGATTCTTTTTGAGCAGATAATATGGAAGCAACATAGATATCTTCCATTTCGTGAGGATCGATCACTTCGATTGTCCATTGGAGATACTCCCTTTCTTTATCGGGGGCGGCTACAATGACAATCACGATATTGTCTTGAACAATATCGAGAAAAAGGCGGCTGACGCCTGATGCAAAGAGTTTTTCTGTAAAAACAGGAATCTCATTTTTAAAACTTACAAGGCGATTTTCGATCAATCGACGTGTACCGGGGTTAATTGTATCGCTTGTTTTCAGAGGATAGAAAACGGAAAGAGGCAGCAATTTATTCAATGAGAGCTGCTGTTTTCTAAGGAAATCGATTCTGAGATGTCTGGCATCGGGATCGTTAATTTCCTGAGGGGCATCGTGTCTAAACGGAATGGGGATTTGTTTCCACTTTTCCGGAATGATGAAGCTGATTTCATCATCATGAACGCGTTTGGGGTCTTTTAGACGCTCAAGGTCTTCTTTAGAAATCCTACTTAAATCGAAGGTTAGTTTGAGGCCTTTGTTTTTCAGTTCATGCAATGCTTCTTTTGGACCGCTTAAGGTTTGTGTGAGTTTTTCAGGCCAGATATCTAAAAATTCATAACCAGCCGGGGCATCCCCAAGCGGTTGTTTGATCCATAGAGGGATTTTTTCAGAGACAAGATCGCTAAGTGTAATGACGAACTCCGAGTGGGAGACCGAGTTGATGTGGTGCTTGAGGTCAATGGATGGATTCAAGCTAACTAAGTTCTTTTTACCAGCTTGGACAACCCAGTGCGTATTTTCAGCTGTGGAGGCATCTAGAAGTACTTCTAAATCCCCCTGATCCAAATCTTGGATAACGTCTTTAGACCCGCTTAATGTAAGAGTAATCCGATTGCTGATGTAGCCATTGGCTAATAAGCCTGGGATTGTTTTATTATAGGGGAGATTCATCACGCGTATCGCAACATTGGGAATAATCTTCGTTTCGGTAATTGATTGGTTGACATATACCCAAACCACGATGGCAGCAACCACCGCCATGAGTTTTCGTTGCCAGTTACTGAGAAGTACTTTTGAGCCTACTGATTCCATGCCTTAAACTTTTCTAAAATGCCGAATTTACCCTCTTTGGGTGCTTTTTGAGGAGTGAATACACTTCTCAAAATTCCTTTGAAGCGATCAGGCTTAATTCCTTTGGTCATAATTCCGTCACGGGCTACCGAGACTTTTCCTGTTTCTTCCGATACTACCAAAACTAAAGCATCGGTGATTTGACTAATTCCTAAGCCTGCTCTGTGGCGTGTCCCCATGGATTTACTTAATTGGGCGCTTTCATCCGCTAAGGGAAGAATTGTAGCCGCAGATAATATAGTAGTGCCCCTAATAATCACACCGCCATCATGGAGAGGGGTCGTCGTGCTGAAGATCGATTCAAGAAGTTCAGGTGTGAATTGTGCGTCGAGCCGAACGGACTTATTGGCAAATTCGTCTAAAGAGGTTTGGTTTTCAAGAACAATCAAGGCGCCGATGCGGCGTTCCGACATTCGATAAACTGCATGCAGAATGCCGTCTAGAAATTTATCAAATTCGGTGATTTCCCTGAATTTTTTTCCTTTAACGCTCAGTTTAGAAAGAGCAATGCGGAGTTCCGGTTGAAAAATAATGAGTAAAGCAATCACGGCTACGTTTACAAAATACCACATAAGCTTTTGTAAAACAGGCAAATGGAAAAAAGAAACAAGTCCATACAAAACACCGATTGCCAGAATTCCTAATAGCAGGTCCATTCCTCTGGTGTTCCAGAAGAAATTTAAGAGGTAATAGACCATGACGGCAATGATCAGCACCTCTAAACCGGGAATTAAAAATTGTGAAATGAACATTTTTTGTTATGGCCTAAAAATTTTTCTATTACCAAGCTGCAGTCTTTATGTTCCCGAACATCGTGTACCCGAATAATATCGGTATGAGACAGCATGGCAAGAGTATTCAGGGCAAGCGTTGCCGGCAAAAGATCGACAGCTTTTTTGCCTAATACTTTGCCCATGAACGATTTGCGAGAGAGTCCCACGAGTAGAGGAAAACCTAAGGCTTTGATGCGTGTCAGATTGTGTAAAATCTCATAATTATGATCAACTGTTTTTCCGAAACCGATACCGGGATCGAGGATGATGTTCTTTTTATCCAGGCCAGCCTCGCTTAGTTCTATGACACGATTGCTAAACCACAGAAGCATTTCTTCGATGATGCCCTGTGGATACTTAGGATTGTCTTGCATGGTCAAGGGAATGCCTTGGCTGTGCATAAGACACACCTTTACTCCGGTTTCAAACGCAATTTTAACCATTTCAGGATGGCTTAACCCTGAGACGTCATTTATAATAGCTGCCCCCGCTTTGATGGCCTCTTTAGCGACTTCGGGTTTTGTGGTGTCTATGGAGATCGGGATTTGAACTTTTTTATGCAAAGCATGAATGAGGGGAATCACCCTTGCCAATTCTTCTTGTTCGGATATAGGGTGCGCTCCCGGGCGTGTCGATTCACCACCGATGTCCAGAATGTCTGCTCCTTCTTGCGACAGGCGAATACCCTGAGCAACCCCTTCATCAATCGATAAGTAGCGTCCTCCATCGAAAAAAGAATCGGGCGTAACGTTCAAAATGCCCATGATGAGTGTTGATCTTTTTCTGTCTAACATTGCCTAGTGCTTTTTTCATAATCTCGACTTTGTACATTTTTTGACAGAGTCGAGATGATCATAAACTATTGAGCTTAATAATTCCTTAGTTTAAATATGATGTATAATTTTTAGGTTGTTCTATGAATGTTGAGATTTTGGCCCGGGTGCAATTTGCGCTGACGATCATGTTCCACTACATCTACCCTCCTCTTAGTATCGGTTTGGGCCTGATCCTTGTAATTATGGAAGGTCTCTACTTGAAGACCGGCAAGAAGGTGTACCATCAAATGGCCCGCTATTGGACCAAAATGTTTGCTGTAACCTTTGCCATAGGAGTGGCCACCGGTATCGTTATGGAATTTGAATTCGGAACCAATTGGGCAACCTACTCCCGCTACGTCGGAGACGTTTTCGGTAGCGCTCTGGCCGCTGAAGGTGTATTCGCTTTTTTTTTGGAGTCTGGATTTTTGGCTCTCTTGTTATTCGGCTGGGATAGGGTGGGTCCCAAAACGCATTTTTTTGCTACTTTAATGGTGTGCCTAGGAGCTCACTTTAGTGCTATTTGGATTGTTGTCGCCAATTCCTGGATGCAAACGCCTGCCGGTTTTCACATTGTTGGTAGCGGATTGCAGGCACGTGCTGAAATTACGGATTTTTGGGCAATGGTTTTTAATCCCTCTTCTGTGGAGCGCTTGCTTCATACGGTAGTGGGCGCCTGGCTAGCAGGCGCATTTCTGGTGATCAGCGTTTCGGCATATTACCTTATGAAAAAAAGACATACTATTTTTTCCCGCAATTCGTTAAAAATTGCTCTATGGGTCGCGCTGGTGTCTCTACTTCTTCAATTGGTCATAGGGGATAAAAGCGCGCGCGGGGTGGCTGTAAATCAACCCCTCAAATTAGCTGCCATTGAGGGGGTTTATAAAACCCAGGAAGGCGCCCCACTTTTTTTATTTGGGATGCCTAATAGTCAGTCAAGAAATGTGGATTACGGCGTTTCGGTTCCGAAGCTTTTAAGTTATGCTTCTTTTAGCGATTTTAATGCCGAAGTCAAAGGCCTTTCCGATTATCCCAGGGCCGATTGGCCTCATGTGCCCACGGTTTTTACGACATATCGCCTAATGATTTGGATGTGGGTCTTGATGCTTATGGTTTCGGTTACGGCTGCTGTCATGTGGAATAGAGGAACTCTTTTTGATAGCCGCCTGGTCTTAGGTTCTCTTATTGCCTCGGTATTTTTTCCGCAGATAGCGAATCAGGCAGGCTGGGTAACGGCTGAGATGGGCCGCTATCCATGGATCGTGCAGGATTTGCTCCGTATTTCTGAAGGACTCTCTAAATCAGTAACCGCCAATCATGTATTGGGGTCACTGATCTTGTTTACGCTTGTGTATAGCTTTCTGTTTGCCATGTTCCTTTACTTAGTGAACGAAAAAATCAAGCACGGCCCTGAGGAAGTCAAAGAGGAAACGCCTTATCACGGATTACATGCGCTTGTTGAGGAGATTACCCCATGATAGAACATTTGCCCTTAGAGTTAATTTGGTTCTTTGTATTTGTGGTGCTCCTTACGGGTTTTGCCATTTTAGACGGCTTCGATCTTGGAGTAGGACTTTTGCACTTATTTACAAAAAACGATACGGAAAGGCGTGTCATGTTGAATTCTATCGGGCCGGTCTGGGATGGTAATGAAGTGTGGCTTGTGACTGCAGGCGGAGCTCTTTTCGCGGGGTTTCCTGATGTGTATGCGACCGTGTGTTCGGCGTTTTATATCCCAATAATGCTTCTATTGACAGGGATTATTTTTCGCGCGGTGGCTATCGAGTTCCGCAGCAAACAGCCCATGGTTTGGTGGCGGCAGATGTGGGATGTTTTTTTTAGTATAGCCTCTTTAGTGATTTCCCTGGGATTGGGGCTTGTGATGGGGAATTTGATCCAGGGGATCCCTTTGGATGCGCAGAAAGAATTTATCGGAGAATTTACCGGATTATTGAACCCTTATGCCTTTCTTGTGGGAATATTGACGGTGACCTTATTTGCCATGCATGGAGTTATTTATGTCTTGATGAAAACCTCGGGAGAGCTCCATGAAAAATTAAGGATTTGGGTAAACCGCAGCATCATTTTGTTTATCATGACCTACGCCATTACAACGGTTGCTACGCTCATTTATTTTCCCCATATGGCCCAAGCCATTCAACAGCGCCCTGTTTTTTTTATTATTGCCATGGTGAACATGTTTGCCATTGCCAATATACCGCGTGAAATTCAACGGGGAAAGGATGGACTGGCCTTTATCTCCTCTTGTTTTAACATCGCTTGCCTGATGTTTTTATATGGTATCGGCACGTTTCCGAATATGGTTAGGGCAAGTAACGATCCGGAGGGACTGAGTTTAACGGTGTGGAATGCCGCCTCTTCCCAATTGACCCTAAAAATTTTGCTGATTATTGCACTTATCGGCATCCCCTTGATCGTTTCGTACACCATTGCCATTTATTATATCTTCAGAGGAAAAGTTAAGCTGGATGCGCACAGTTATTGAGCATTAATCGATCTCTAATTCCATTTTTTAGAAAAAACACTTGTCTTTATAAGATATTAACAATTCATTGTTAACATGCTTTTTTAATTTAATAGGTATGTAGCATGGATCTCATCAGTCTTTTCTGTCCATTTTCTAAAAAATATGAGTCTTTTAAGTATTTCGATCGGGAACTTACCTTAAATAAACAAATAATTACGATTGTTCTTGCTGCCTTAGCTAGTTTAATCCTTCCTGTATTTGGCACAGTGGCCGTCTTTCGAGCCATGGTGGAAAAATATCGTTTCGAGAAAATGGAAGATGAACCCGAAGTTACGGTAAAAAATAAGGCAAGGTCTACAGCCAAGAGAGTTAAAGATGCCGCCGTTGCGTTAACCATTGAAGGGAAAGTTGATCGCGCTCTGTTGTTGTTTTCTATTAAAGAGCATAACGAGAAGACTAAAGGCGTCATTCGCGAGCTTTTTTCCCGTTTTCCAGCTAGCGAATATCATTTTATTGCAAATATCATTAAATGCCCCCCAATGGATGAAAGATCTTCGGTATTGAGCGCAGCTCTAAAGTTAGAAAAAACAGATGTACAGGAGTTTAATCAGCTAATAAGTATGCTTACTGCATTAACACAAGAGGAGCGTCAGATCATTTCAGAATGCCCTTTTGCAAATGTAATTAAATCTGACCAATTTAAGCCATTACTAAAAATTGTTAAGAAGCTTTCTATCGATGAACTTCGTGAGGCCTACGATTTAACTCCCCTTCGGGCGGAGTCCCTGATCTATTTTCAGATGATCTTAGGGATTGAAAGAAAAGATAGAAAAGAACTTTTGAGCGATGCGATGCCATTACTGGGAAATATTGCTAATCTTAGTTTAGTCCCGGAGATCTTAAATTCTCTTAAGCATTTTGAGTCCGCAGAGAGGAAAGAAGCCATAGACCTTGCAGTGCCTTTTGCCGGGACTTTAGATGATCCTCATACGATTGCAATGATCCTTAAATCTATTTCCGGAATAGAAAAAGGGCAAAGGTCTTTGCTTGTTGAACTTATAATGAATTTCTTGGACGGCATGGAAGGGGGGCAAATTTTACGCATTTTAGAAGCTATTCGCCAATTTCCACCGGCTGAAAGGCTTCATATGGTGCAATGTGCCCTTCCTCATTCCCATGAAAATTCTTCGCTGCAAGATAAATTACTGATTTTAGAAGTGCTAAGAGAAGGGGGATTTGATTTTGAACCCGATGAAATTGAGAAAAAAGTCGCCTTACTAAAAACCGTTTCTGAATTATTTAGCAGTATCACTGATCCCAAAGAGAGGAAGCAAGTGCTTGATATGCTGAAAAAATTCCCGCCCCATCAGCGTACCCATGTTTTGCAGATTATTGCCCCTCATGTGAAAGGTAGTCCGGCGGCAGAAATTGGTCAATTATTCAACGCTCTGTATTTGATTGCACCTGATTGCCGCTCGCAGGCTTTTGGTCTTATACCAGCGGGTTTAAACAGTTGGGTTCGTATGATGGAGACTGTGTTTGTTGCCGATCCTACGATCATGCAGGCTACCCATGAACACCTCAAAAAAATGTTGGATGAAATCACTGAAAGGGAAAGAGCCTTTGACCTGGCAAAAGCTATATGTGACAATAGCCGTTTGTTCGGAATAATGGAAGGGGTTCCTTTATTCGACAGAGCCAGAGATATGGTCATCATGTACGGGCCTGACATTGCCGATGACGATAATTCCCCGTTTAATGTTTACGCTAAACTGGTACGCCTAAAAGCGAAACCAACCCCCAAAGTGGACGTTCCGATACAAAAACTAGGAAATGTGTCTGTAGCATTAAGTCCGGCAGGATTTGAGGTTAAAAGTAAGGGAAAGAAGATTCTGTTCGACCATCTGCCAAAAAATGTTAACGCACAATCCCCCACAGCGCTTTTCAATCAGCTAGAAACAAGAGTTGCAAGTTTAGGTGCAGAAGTGAGGCAATTTGTAGAAGCTTACATTCAAAATAGTACAGGAGGATCTTTGCAGGGGCTTAAATTTAGCTTTTGTGAGGATGATTATCTTAAACGATTGATAAGTTTCAAAGGAAATCCACAGGATGAAGTGCCGCGAGAAGTTTTTAGGTTCTTTTCCATTATCAGTTACATCTTCTCGTTACCGGATGACGTAGCGTTAAACGACTCCTTATCGCCAAGAGAGGACGCTCTCGTTAAAATATCAGCTTCCATTCAGAATTGCCCCACCGGCAAAACAGATGGAATTGCCAATGTCTTTAATGCTTTACCTCATGAATTCAGGAATGGAGCAAGCCCTGCGGACAATCCTGTCATCGAGCAATGTTTTGATTACGTGGATGAAGTTGTGCAGCTTTCTTTGCAAAATATACTAGCTGGCGATACTCCATTCATGCGGGAATTGACTGGACTGAAGCAGGCCTCAGGCCAGCACGTTCATGATGTGCTGCATCTGAAGAATTTGATTGGTCAAAGAATCGGGTATCGGCATGATATTAAATTTGACCCCTATTCAGGTTGTATTACGCACAAGTTGAGAACCTGCGAACTAAATGTTGCCTTGGAATTGTATTATAAACATATCAAGCCGGAAGTTTTTGTCGAACGGTTAATTAAGGAATATCAAAAAGATCAACATGAGTTTAATAATCTAGCAGTAAATGGCGGCAAAAAAAGTCCTTATTCTAAGTTTGAGGAATTATATAATCAGCTGAATAAGGAGAGGGAAAAAAAGGGCATGGAAAAATTAAGTTTACCGACGCTATGGGATTCAGAGGATGATTATTTTGACAGTTTTATCATGACGGATCAAGCTGCGGTTCAAATCTTGATGGCCGCAGGGTATCTTAAAGAAGTTTGATCCCGAAGCTTTCATTCAAGTCAAAAGGGTCGCATGGTTCCTCAAATCCCAAGAACCTTCGCGCCTCGCTCATAATAAAGAATGTGCCGATCACCGTTGTTTGCCCTATGCTTTGTGTGGCCTGATGCATCCCTGCCACGATGGATGTGTGGGGGTGGATCGCTTCGCGGCCAATCCCTTGCCTAAGAAGGATTTCCATTAAGTGCTCCACCGGAGCTCCGCGTGAGTTAGGGGAACGCACGAGATGAATGTGTGCTGCATGGGTGCCGATAATCTGCAAACACGATTCTAGGTCCTTATTGGATGAGAGGCCGCACACCACATTGAGTTCTTTTTTTGGGATCTTGATCTCATCAAATAGACGTCTGAGGGCATCGGGGTTATGGGCTACATCTAAAATGACGTCTTTATCGTGGAAGGCAATCCGTTCTAAGCGGCAAGGAAGGCGGGTTGTCAGCGCTTTTTGAATAAAGTGCTCTTCAACTTTCAAAAGTTGCAAAGCCTCTTTGGCGATAGCTCTGTTCTCTTCATCAACATTTTTAAAAACGCCATTTACCCGAAAGGCTTCGGGGTAAGGGATGAATGAAGCGCGTGGGCCCAAAACAACGGGGACTCCTGGCTTGATAATGCCGGCTTTTTCTCTTGCAATCTCTTCCAAAGTGGAGCCTAGAATGTCCGTATGCTCTAAGGATATAGAAGTGATCACGGAGAGAAGGGGGGTTACAATGTTTGTGGCATCCAGTCTT
Source organism: Waddlia sp. (assembly GCA_041738095.1). Lineage (GTDB taxonomy): Bacteria > Chlamydiota > Chlamydiia > Chlamydiales > Waddliaceae > JTS-AC334. Next base: position 31,988 of record JBGSQP010000030.1, on the reverse strand, counting down.
CCTCCCAGGCCTGTTTCTAAAACGGCAACGTCGACGCCTTGTTCGACAAAATAAAGAAAAGCCAAGAGCGTTGTCAGTTCAAAAAATGTACCCGGAAGATCAATGATTTTTCCAAGCAGCCGCTCTAAATCACCTTGACTGATCATTTCACCATTAATCCGGATCCGTTCTCGGAAAGAAGAAATGTGCGGAGAAGTAAAAAGAGCTACTTTTTTATGTTTGAACTCTAAGCCTTTGGCAATTTTAGCCGAGACCGTTCCCTTTCCGTTAGATCCGGCAACGTGGACGGACTGAAATTTTTGGTGGGGATTGTCAAAAGTATTAGCGATAGAGCGCATCGAATCCAGTCCGAGTTTTACGCCTCCTCTAAGATTAACGCTATAAAGTTTATGTAGCAGTGTTTCGTAAGTCATGTTGCTTAAAGTGACGCTGTAGGATATTGAATGTTTCTTCACCGACCCATGAGCATCCTAAGGGAATTTTCGGTTTAATGGAACCATGAAAATCGGAACCTCCGGTCAATAGCCAATTTTTATGGTTGGCGATTTTCACCCATCGCTCTTCCTGCTTTGGGAAAAAAAGAGCGTAATAGCCTTCCAGGCCGTCAAATGGCATGGAAAGAAGGTCTTTAACGAGCGAGGTTTTTTGAATAAGGTGTGGGTGGGCAATGACAGCCAGTCCTTTAGAGGCATGAATAGCATCCAAAGATTCTTCTACCGAAAAGGCCTCCCCCGGAATAAAACAGGGGCGCCCTTCGCTTAGGTATTTTTTGAAAGCTTCTTCGACACTCTGCACGTATCCTTTTTGGATCATTGCTGTGGCAATGTGCGGACGTCCTATGCTGGCTATAGGCTCCTCTATTTCATCGATCGGCATCCCTTGCGCTGCAAGTTTTTCGAGAATTTTATGATATCTTTTTTCACGTCTTTCCTGATGTCTTTTACATAATGAGGGTATGGCTTGCTCCGATAAAGAAAAGGCATACCCCAGAACATGTACGCTTGTGCCTTTGTGCATTGCGGAAAACTCAATACCGGGAATCATAGCCACGCCTTTGCCCGCTGCATAAGACAATACTTCGGGATAGGCATCTGTAGTGTCATGATCAGTAATGGACAGCCCTGTTAACCCATTGGCAATCGCTAGATCCACCAATTCATGACTCGACAGTGTTCCATCGGAAAAGGTAGAGTGGCAGTGTAAATCGGCTCTAAACATTATCATAAGGGATATGGCGCACCTCGGTTTCCATCTCAATGCCGTATTGGACACGGACTTTAGAACGCACCAATTCGACTAATTCATGAATGTCTTTTGCAGATCCTGTGCCGGTGTTGATAATGAAGTTGGCATGCATTTCTGAAACTTTTGCTCCCCCTTGTTGAAAACCTTTTAAGCCGCATTGTTCAATTAAAGCCCCTGCATGGTGTCCGGGAGGGTTGCGGAACATACAACCTGCGGATTTGTCTTTGTAGGGCTGAGATCGGGTGCGTGTATTGATAATTTCAACCTGCCTTTGTCTGGCTGTTTCTGAAGGTTCTAGCTTAAAGGTAGCGCCGACTATTGCGCCTTTCATCGATTGGAAGCTGGATGTCCGGTAGGTAAATGAGAGTGCGTCCTTTTGAAATGTATGGAAATTTCCTGCTTGGTCTACAAAGTCTATGCTTCTAAGGCATGTGCTAGTATCGGTACCATTTGCACCGGCATTCATGTAGACAGCACCGCCTACGCTCCCAGGGATCCCCGAAGCAAATTCAAGTCCCGACCACCCATTACGCGCTGAATAACTCCCAAAGCGTGAAAAACTATAGCCAGCGCCGATGTAGAAAGCTCCATTACCCAAGTCTTCAAGAAAATCGATTTTATTTAAGATCACTAATCCATTAAAACCTTTATCGTCAAAAAGTGTATTGCTTCCTTTTCCTAAGATGAAAGTGCGTAAGTTGTTGGAATTGCAATAAGACAACACCATTTGCATTTCAGCTACGGTGAAAACTTCAGCAAAATACCGGGCAGGACCGCCTATCCCTATCGTACAAAAGTCTTTTAAATGACGGTTTTGTAGAAAGGAAGGGTGGTCACTCATCCAGATGGGCTCGATCGATCAATTCTTGGGTTTTTTCGATCTCGTCTTGCATCGTTTGAGCAGTCTCATTAATGGATTTTTGATCCACCGTTTCCCCTTGCTGCTGTTTGTAGAGGGTATCCATTAAGGCGTTGACGAATGAGGCGGATTCAGGCGAACTGAATTTCCTTGCTAGGCGCATGGCTTCAGTGATGGCCACTTTGGGTGGAATAGAGTCATCATAAACCAATTCAAATACCCCTAATCTGAGGATGTTTCTTTCCACTGTAGGTATCCGCTCGAATTGATACGAGAGGGACGTTTTTCTGATGAGGTCGTCAAGGATGTTAAGAACTTTTATAATTTGATCGACTCGGGTTTGAGCGAGGCGGACAGAACTTTTAGAGACCTCCAGTTCTTCAGAAAGGAGTTTTTGCAATTCTTCAGGTGACTGCTCGGCAAGATCTAAGCCATAGAGCAGTTGTAGTACGATTTCACGAAATTTTTGTTGATGTAGAGCCATGTGATTTTTATTTTGTAGCCGCCAAGGGCAGTTCATGCCCCTGATCCGATTCGATTTTTTTATGTTGAATATAGACACGTCTTAAACGAGATGAGTCGTCAAACTGAAGATTGAATTCCAGCCAGCCTTCGCTAAAGTAATAGGAGACAAGTGTGCTGCGAGAAAACAGTTCTTTTCTTTGTGCGCTGCAGAACATTGATTCAGCCTTTTTGCGGGGCATCAGTTTCGTTAGATTTGTCGGACAACAGGAAGGGTTAGTCAGACATTTGACAAATTCATCAAAAGTAACATGATTGGACAAACTCACGCCAAGCGCTAGAGCTATATCTTCGGGCAAGGTAACAGGATAACGGAAACGTAAAAAAAACTTATAGAAACCGTCGATAGCTTTCATGACTTATCCTGCTGTTACGTGCTTAATCCCGATACAGGGGATAATGCGCAATATTTGAAGATGAGTTTAAGCAAACAGTTTACACTATTTTAATAAAGAAGCATTGAACATAGTAGCCTTTTCAGCTTAAACACGCAAACTAAATCTAGGTTGAAGCCTTTCGTTCAATCTTGCTGCTTGTATTTGCCTGCAAAATTTGATAATGTTCATCACTATTAAACTAAAGGCCTAATTTTACGGGCCATGAGTAGTATGCAGGGAATTTTTTTAGATATCGAAACGACAGGATTGGATCCTGTCAGACATGTGGCCATTGATGTTGCCTTAAAGGTCGTTTCATTAAACACCGGTGCAGTCCAGGGAGAGTTTCAAAGCGTCATTTGGCAAACTCCTGAAACATGGGAACGGTGCGATCCCGCCAGCTTGTCCATTAATGGATACACCTATGAAAAAGTAAGTCAAGGCAAAAACCGTCAGCAGGCAGCGCAGGAAATTATAGATTTGTTTACTAATGTAGGGGTGTTAAGAGGGAAAACTGTCTTTATCTGTCAAAATCCTGCTTTTGACCGCGCCTTTTTCGGTCAACTCATCCCGGTGTATACACAAGAAAAATTAAATTGGCCCTACCATTGGCTGGATTTGGCTTCCATGTACTGGACTGTTTTTAATAAACAGCTGCAGGAGAGAGGGGAGACGTTGCCGGAAACACTTAACCTGTCTAAAAACACAATCAGCCAGCACTATCATATTCCAACAGAAAAATACCCACATCTGGCCATGAATGGAGTCGATCATTTGATCGCTTGTTACCGCGCGGTAATGGGGGCACGTTGGGACTAAGACTGTTTCTGTAAAAGTACCAGGCTGGGCGCTTTTCTGCGATTGATCCAGCGATGATGGCATAAGCTCCAAATTTTAGGATCCAAGGCCAAGAGGGTTTCGATGATTTTATCTTCTTCTATTTGTCCTTCAGCATGTCCCGGGTAACAAGTCAAGCTTATGACGCCACCGGGCGTTAGTAGATTCAAGCCGGCCAGAAGGCTCTCAAGGGTTGTATCGTAGGTTGTGGTCAAAGTTTTATCGCTACCGGGTAAATATCCTAAATTATAAACAATCAGTTTTATGGAATTTGCGGTGATTTCAGCAGGAAACTGCGAGTGGCAGCCCTGGATAAAGCAGACCTTATTGAAAATTTCTATCGGTAATTGAAGGCTTAAGTGACGTTTTGAAGCGTCAATAGCAGCTTTTTGTAAATCGAGAGCATAGACACACCCTTTATCGGGAGAGAGTGCCAATTTTGCCAAGAGCAATGTGTCCTGTCCGTTACCACAGGTGGCATCAATGACGGTATCGCCTATTTTTACTAGTTCCTTCCAATACTTGTGATTCAAATCGATGGGGGTATTGAAAAGAGGAAAATGAGTGCGCATGATGGTTTATTATGGGTAATTATTTACACTTCTAAAAGACTTCTTGCGCGGTTTCGGTAGTGGAATTGCTGTTCAGCAGAGAAGGTTCATCTGTTGCAATATTTTTAAAGACGACATGAATCGATGAGACATGCAATCCTGTCATTTTTGCGATTTCTTCAGAGATGCGGGTTTGTATTTCTTCTGCTTTTTTCGGGATCGAAATTCCGTAGGAAACGTTAACTTCCACGCGGATAGAGACACATTGCCTTTTATTATCTTGCTCAGTATGGATACCGCGGATCCCCTCCAGGCTGTCTCGGCCTAGGATTGAATTTATAAAGGTTCCTTCAACAAAGCTGATCCCTTGAATTCTTTCCAGGCACTTCAACACGATTCCTTGAAAAACTTTATTTTCGATATCCCTTACAAACACAGTCTCGGGTAAATCCAGCTCTTTCCGATCAAACTTTCCAATCTGAGGCTGCTTCGTTGAATTCATTTTTTAGGTTCTCCCTAGTTTAATTGAAGGTCTGCAAAATCCAGTTTTTCTATACTACAAAGAGTTCTAAGAGATGCTTTCCCAGAACAGTTGCATTGGTTTTTACCAGATTTTTAATGCAGGTTGACTCCCATTATGCTAGCATTATGTCAGAAAATCTGCAAACCAACTCTTCATTTTATCATAATTATGCAATTCGATATCCATCAAATCTTAATGAGTTTTATCATAGGTTCCGTATGCGGGGTCATCGCTGTTAAAATGGCGAAAAAGCGAGGGCGTGACCCAACTGCTTGGTTTTTTGCCGGATTCTTTTTTGGTTTGTTCGCTCTTCTTTTTTTATACTTCCTTTCCGCACAAGAAAAGGATGTTTTAGAAGGGAAAATGCTAGAAGTAAAAAAAACAGTTACTTTTCCTGTTAAGGGGAAGATGTGGTACTATTTATCAGAGGATCAAAAGCAAATTGGGCCGCTGGATTATGCGGCCCTTAAAGAACTTTGGGAAAACGGTAACGTGTCAACCGACACATATGTTTGGTGTGAAGGAATGACCGATTGGGAAACCGTTGAAGGGTGTCGGCTTTTTACCAGCTCGCCTTCGTAATTCCAGGAATCATTCCAAAAGAAGCCATTTCCCTAAAAACAAGTCGTGACACTTGGAACTTACGCAGGAATCCGCGGCAGCGTCCCGTTATCTGACAACGGTTTCTGAGACGAATAGGAGAGGTGTCTCTTTTCATCTTATTTAATGCGATTACAGCAGCGTGTCTTTCTTCTTCGTCGAGGTTCATGTTAAGAACTTTTTTCTTTAGTTCTTGACGCTTGTCCCACTTGAGATTAACAAGTTTTTCGCGACGCTTCTGTTTTTCGACGGATGATTTCTTTGCCATGTTTTTCCTTATTTTTTCCTCGCAGGTCCTTTTTGCCGCTGCTTACGGTTAGGATCTTTTTTGTTTATCACATAAAGCCGACCTGAACGGCGTACCAATTTATCGCCTTTCGACGGATCAGCTTTTACAGACGCTTTCACTTTCATGTTCCACCTTAATATCAGCAATGGTTGAAGCTAAACTTATAACGCAGGGGGGAATTGTTTTCAAGCCCTTTTATAAAAGAAAAGAATTCTTCGTTTTTTGAGATTGCTTTTTAAGCCTCTTTACGATAATCTCGGTGCTTTAATCCAATAGTTCAAAGGAAGATCATGGTTAAGCGAACCTACCAACCTAGTAAACGTCGTCGCAAGTCAGAGCATGGATTTATGAAAAGAATGTCTACGGCTGCCGGCCGTAATGTTCTGCGCCGCAGACGTGCCCATGGAAGAAAAGCATTAACGCGCGTGTGAGCGGGCTTTTTTCAAAAAACCTCCGACTTAGGCAAAAGCGTCAGTTTCAGGAAGTTTCCCGCGCCGGAAATAAACGCGTTGGGAAATGGATTATCTTGGAGTGGCGCTTTTCTCGTTTATCCCATTCTCGTTTAGGGATCACAGTCTCCAGAAAGTATGGCAAGGCACACGAGCGTAATCGCTTCAAGCGATTAGTGCGCGAAGCCTTTCGTTTCCATCATGCCACCATTTCAGAAGGGCTAGATCTTATTATTAGACCTCGCTTGTATGCTAAAGAGGCGACCTGCTTCGATATTTCTGATGAGATGCAAGCCCTGTTAATTTTCTAGATTCCCTTCTAGCTTATATCTTGCGTTGGTTATAGTAGAAGGACGTTGAACGAATTCTTGTTTTCAATGCGAGGCTTAATGATTCATCATTAGTTTCAATTGGCCGAGAGTGAAAAGACTTAGCATGTAATCTTCAGCCGTAATGAAATGTTTGAGATGATCATTTATGCCGCATGCAATTCACAATAGACTTTTTGCATAATTCGTTTCCTTGCCCATGCCCGTGCCCATAACTTTGCCCAAAAAAACGGTCCAAAAGGCACATGGTTTACGTTATTTGTAAAAAAAATAGGGGGCTCATGCCCACTGAAAAGATAAATCCGTTACCCATCGCCTTTCGGTCTGAGCATAGAAGGGCTTTCCTTGCTATGCTCGGGTGACCGCAACTTGTTGTCCCAATGCCGTTCCGAGCAGGACACCCTAGTTAAGGGGCTCATAGGGGAGTTCATAATTAAAACATCTCGGAAAATCCTTAAATTTCATCTGCTGTTCATTCAGCGTCAACTGTAAAGGAAAACCTCCTTCAGTTTTTAGAGTTAAATGCATTCGCTCATATGTCCCATTTTGGTAAGGCATACCTGGCTCAATCCAATCAGGGATGCACCCACCTTGATAAGATTTATAGAAAGTGCTGATAGTCCTCCAGCACCACTGGTTGCAAATGGGGGGCCATTATCGTGTCTGAGGTATCTAGGAAGGTCGTTTTTGTGAAATAATTCTTACGTATTTTTTGCCTGTGTGCAGTATGGAACAGTACAAAAGGAAACGACTATCAGCATCAGAAACAGTAAAGGGGTCACATTTGATTCTGTCTTTTGTTTGTAACCATCCTTTTAAGTCTGCATACCATACATCATTTGGTTGTTCACAATGGGATAAAGGCGTAGTTTTTGCGGAAAATTGCTTTGTTTGATAAGGATGCAGATCAATAAAAAATAGATTGAAATTTTATAAATTGAAAGTATTTTTAGTAAGTTGTTATAGCCAAGGCATAAAAGGGCAAGTCTTGGCTATGACAAGTAAGTCTTTTTATTTTTCCGCGATTTTTTCTATTCTTTCTTTGATGTTATTGATTGCCATCGAGATTTCAGGTTGGATGGAAGTGGGAGCTGCAGCATGGGAATCTTGGGCATACTTCAGTGCTTCGGCATACTTGTTTTTTTCCAAATAGACTTGAGAGATCACCATATTTAAGCGCCAAATATTCTCTTTGTCTTTTTTGCTATGCTTAACAATGTAATCGACTAACGGGGTTACGGTCATCTCGGGAGTTAATGACCCCATTTCTAGCTGCTCGCTTAAACCTTCAAAATCTATGATGGCTACTTGATAATGAGTAAGCTGGAGATTATCCGGATCAATACCTAAAAGCTTCTCTTTTAAAGAGACGGCCTCCGTGCTTTGCATTTGGCCGCCTTTAACGAGGTGGCGGTATCTTTCCGCAAGAAAAAAATGCGCTTGGTCGGAATTGATTCCTTCTCTAGTTAAAAGATTCGTGTCGTTTTCTAAGCCCAATTCATGTGCTTTTTGATACAGGCGTTTCAAGTCTTTGCCTGAAAATTGGTGATGCCCTAGTCGCTGCATTTGTTTTTTGTAGGCTGTATATTCGGATACCATCTTATGCAAGTGCTGTGCATACTGCTTTCCGCCTCCCGCACGGTACCCTGTGACTCCTAAGGCCTGCTGTTCCGGATCGACAACAATAACGGAGGGGAAGCTGCGCACGCCAAATTTTTTTTGCAATGTTTCGTTTTGTTGGGCTGTTTTCGAGTCAAGTTTTGACTTCATGGGAAAGTTAATTTTGACGAAAATCAAGCTGTCTGCAGCGGAATTTGCGAACTCCTCTGTATCAAGAGCTTCCTTTTCTAGTTTATTGCACCAGCCGCACCAGTCTGATCCTGTAAAAAACAAGACGATGGGCTTTGATGCTGCCCTTGAGAGTTGGACGGCTTTTTCGTAGTCCGTAAGCCAAGCGATTTTCTTTCCCTCGTCTTGCGCAGCTTGTGCGCCGGAGAAATAAAATACGAGGGCTGTAAAAAGAACAGGGAAATGTGAAAGAACTTTCATTCCTATAATTCTCCTTGCCTGTTATAATTTATCAATTTTTATCAGGTAATTAAAGTATGCCATTATTTCCAGGAGTCCATTTTCCAGCCACTGTTATCTTGAGACATCGTAAAGAAAACCTTAACAAGTGTAGTCTAAGAGGTTTGGAAGCCCGTGAAGATATGTTATTCTTGACATACCCTAAAGATACGCTCCCTGATTTAAAAGGCTACTTTATTTTGGATGTAACCGCTCCTTTGCTCAGTGAAGAAGATCATAGTATGGGGCTTTTGCTGATTGATGGCACGTGGCGCTATGCCCAAAAAATGACAACTTACGTATTATCTCAACAAAACCTTCCCAAGAGGCGCTTGCCGGATTGCTTAAGAACAGCTTATCCTAGACGACAAGAGGATTGTCCGGTTCCTGATCAGGGACTAGCCTCTGTCGAGGCGCTTTATGCTTCTTACTATCTAATGAGGAGGAGTCCGGAAGGTTTACTCGATCACTATCATTGGAAAGATCAATTTCTAAACAAGAATAAACTCTAATAGTCTCTTAATTTATTTGCTGTAAAGTCATGCTTTTGATAGAATTTATTTACTTTTATTCAATTTAATTAGAAAGATCAATGCTGCTGGAATTTTTTGAAGATTTTTTGTGGGGCTACCTTAGTATGCCCGCTATTGTTTTCCTAGGAATCGCGTTAACCATACAGTCGAGAGCTTTTCAAATCAGGGAATTCCCTTTTGTGCTTGTGCGCTTTGTAAAGTATTTTTCCTTCAGAAGCGGAGATAGGGGAATACATCCGCTGAAAGCCTTCTTTGCCTGTGTAGGCGGTTGTGTTGGGGTCGGCAATATCGTGGGTATCTGTACTGCCATTCAGGCCGGTGGTCCGGGTGCGCTATTTTGGATATGGCTAACGGCCATTGCCGGCATGATTGTTAAATATTCTGAAGTATATCTAGGAATTCGTTACCGGGTTAAAAATGGAAAAGGCGGTTATGACGGCGGCCCTATGTATTTTCTGCAAAAAGCCACGAAAATAACCTGGGTGCCAGTAATGGCCTGTTGTTTACTATCGATCTATGGTGTAGAGCTATATCAATTTAGGGTGATCACTGAAAGCATGGCTGGAAATTTTCATCTGCCGAAAGAACTTGTTGCCGGTGTTTTGTTGTTAATGGTGCTTTTTGCGGGCAGCGGGGGGGTAGCACGCGTTGGTGCTATCTCAAGCGCTGTTATCCCGTTTTTTGTGATATTATTTATGGGGATGGGTGGTTGGGTCTTATGGGCCAACGCCTCAGCACTACCGAATGTTTTTCATGCTGTATTTTCAGAAGCCTTTACCGGCCGTTCTGCAGCAGGCGGGATTTTAGGAAGCGCTATCATAATGACGATTTCTCAAGGCGTTAGAAGAGGGTGTTATTCCACAGATATCGGTGTCGGCTATGCTTCTGTTATTCATAGTGAAAGCTCTGTCGATTCTCCCGAAAAGCAGGCATCCTTAGTATTGATTGATATTTTTCTGGATACTTTTGCCATTTGTACGATGAGCGTGATGTTAATTCTCTCTACAGGTGTATGGAAGGAGCCTTTAGAGGCCGGCATGCTAATTCAAACGGTTTTTGAAAGGCATTTTCCTTATATGAATTATTTTATGCCTCTATTTTTGTTTTTGCTGGGGTATTCGACGATCACGGCTTATTTCTGTGTGGGCTTAAAGTGTGCCGAATTTGTTTCAAATCGGTGGGGAAAACTCATTTTTTATTTTTATGCGACGCTTTCGTTAACTGCTTGTGTGTTTATAGATACCTCTAAGGCTCAAGCGGTAATGGCTGTTTCAGGAGGATTGCTTTTATTAATTAATTGCCTGGGCATTTGGAGATTAAGAAAAGAATTGTCGTTTAAGGTCCCTGCAGATCAGAAATCCGCTTCCGTATTACCGGCCATCGGTTAAGAGGAATCTCCGCTCCAACGACTTGGACCACTGAGCCTCCTGTAATGGCGCCATAGCGTGCGCATTCCTCTAGAGTTTTCTGCTTTAGAAACCCATGTAAAAAGCCGCTGGCAAAAAGATCGCCGGCCCCAGTGGTGTCAATCGGATCGACAGGGTAGGCAGGGCATTGTACTTGGTAATTTCCAAGACCCGCCCAACAGCCTTCTTTGCCCATCATAACGACCGAGATTTTCCCTAAGTTGCTAAGAGAGCGGCATCCATCCTTGGGATCTAGCCCCGTAAGAGCCAAAATTTCATCTTCATTAGAAAATAAAACGTCGACAAATTCAGTGAACAACTGCAGGATCAAATCTTTGTAATTTTCAACGAGTTCAAAACTGCCTAAGTCGAAAGAAATTTTAGCGCCGGCTTGTTTAGCAAGCTCCATGGCGCGGTGCGTAAGCCCCGGACATAGTAGAGAGTACCCTTCAATATGTACAAGTTTTGTGTGCTTGAAAAGCTGCGGATCTAAATCGTCCGGCGTCATCTCTCCCCCTGCTCCTAAAAAGGCGCGGCATGTGCGTTTGCCGTCCGGAGTGATCAGGCAAAGGACGTGGGAAGTGGGCGTGTTACTTGTGCAAAGATAGGGTTGAACACTATTTTGTAGTAGATCCTCGGATACTTTTTCACTGACGGGATCCTTGCCGGATTTTCCTGTCAGGGCGCAATCCCAGCCTAGCGCAGCCAAGCCTTTAATTGTATTGGCGCAGCTTCCCCCAGCTTTTTGTTTTGGAATCGAGCCGCTTTTCTCGATGATCGAAATTAGGGAGGGATAATCGACAGGTTCCATGCCATGTTTTTTCCCGGGCAGCGTATTTAGGTATACTTCGCTGACGGGGAGTAAGTGATCGAGAAGGGGAGTGCCGATTCCTAAAATGTGGTGGTATTTCTTATCCATCGATTGACCTAGGTTGACTTAAAACTTTAACAATATAAGAGCGGTTTCCGTTAATGTAGTCAACACCTGATAATATGGCATAAAATGCGGCGAAAGCAGTCACCCAGGTGCTTACCTGTTGGAGAGTTTCAGTAGAGATGCGTCCAAGGGAATGCGGAATCATTAATAGAATAATCGTAAATGCGGCAATAGCCTGAATGACGGCTTTTATTTTCCAGCTCATTCGTGCGGCAAGGGTAAATCCTCTTAGAGCACAGATCGTGCGCAGAGTGCTGATCACTGAATCACGATAGAGAAATACAAAGATTAATAGCATAGGGACTCGGATAGGTTCTAAAGTAAATGTTAGAAAAACTGAGATTCGATAAATGCTGTCTGCCATCGGATCCAAAATCTTTCCTAGATCGGTAACCTGATTGTATTTTCTGGCAATATAGCCGTCGAAGGCGTCGGAAAATTCAGAAACGCCCAGGAGAAAGAGTAGTACATAGGGCAACAATATGCTGCTAATGCCGATATCATCATGGGCTATATAGATAAGCAAAAATATAGGACTGATGAAAATACGGAAAAATGTGAAATAATTTGCGATAGTCATGATGCCATTATAATAAAATGAGAAATCTTATCCATAGGAAATGCTAAAGAGGGGAGTGGTCTACAAGGGATTGATAAACTTTTATATAGTCTTTAGCAGAATGTGTCCAGCTAAAATCTTGAAGCATTCCATTGACTTTGAGCTTCCACCACTGATCAGGATGGTGATACCATAGATGAATTGCTCTTTTTAGAGCATAGTCAAAGGCGTAAATGGTGGGTTCTTTGAATGTAAACCCGTTCATAAGGTTTTCCGGCTTATCTGCATCGTTGATATCGTTGATGGTATCTGCCAAGCCACCTGTCTCTCTGACGATTGGTACCGTACCGTAGCGGAGCGCTATTAATTGCGTCAGCCCGCAAGGTTCGAATCTGGAAGGCGCAATGAGCATATCGCTACCGGCATAAATTAGATGTGCTAATGATTCTTCATGCTTTAAATTAATGGAAATATGGGGGTGGTCTCTAAGTTGCTGCCTTAAGGTGTGAAATTCGGCATCGATTTGGGGGATTGGGCTCGATCCAAGCAGCACAATCTGTGCCCCCATTTCTACCGAGGAGTTCAAGGCGTGCCGGATAATGTCGATTCCTTTCTGAGGAACTAAGCGGCAGATGGAGGCAACCACCGGCCGATTAACTTCTGCCAAGTTTAATTTCTCCCGCAACCGTTTTTTTAAATAGCCTTTTGTGGCGATCTCCTTAGCGGAAAAATGGGCCGGCAGCATAGGGTCGGTCTCTGGATTCCAGTAGCCGAAGTCTATACCGTTTAAGATTCCCTTAAAGTTTTTACCCTTTGAGGTCAAGAGCCCGTCTAAACCTTCTCCTAGCTCGACAGTCTTTATTTCGCTCGCGTAAGTTGGTGAAACTGTGGAGATGAAATCGGAATAGAGGATTCCTCCTTTGAGCAAATTAGCGGCTTCAGGATAAAGGGGGTCTTGCAATAAGTTTTGAGTAAAGTAAGTCTCTATATCCAGCCCTACTTTTTCCATTTCATAGGGTGTGCAGCGCCCTTGATGCTCCAAATTATGCAGGGTGAGTATGATCTTAGATGCTTTAAATTTTTGGGTCTTATAAAGGGTTGCCACGATTGCGGTCTGCCAATCATGCAGGTGTAAGATGTCAGGGGGGGAAGCTAAGGACTTAATATATTCCGTAGAAGCTTGGCAAAAGTATAAAAAGCGATCAATGTCATCATCGCATCCATAGATGCACCCACGGCTGAAAAACATACGTGGGTGTAGGGGGTCGATGAAAATCGTATCTATCCCTTCCACTTTTCCTTTCCAAACGGCAGTCAGGTGGTTTTGACCTTCGAAATGACAAGGCAAATCTGTTTCGATTTTTTCAAGTCCCTGGATTTCTGCCGTGTTGATTAGGTCATATTTTGGTATGATGACTGTAACTTGATGTCCAAGCCGCATTGTTTCTCTGGAAAGGCCGAATACAACATCTCCAAGGCCTCCAATTTTTGCCAAGGGGGCAAGTTCTGCTGCAAGGTGGACAATATGCATGAAAATCCTCTAAAAAAGATAACCTTACAGGATTTATTTATTATAATCTATCCCTTCGAATTCGATCACAATTCCCTGACATTCCTGAGAGGAATATCTAAAAAAAATAAAATCAAACGAAAGATGCTTGCATTAAATTCCGCTAACATTTAGCATTTTGACATTGAATTTACAGTTTTGGGGTGTCGCCAAGCGGTAAGGCAGCGGTTTTTGGTACCGCCACGCGGAGGTTCGAATCCTTCCACCCCAATTTAGATAAAAGAGGTTGACGTTGATGGATTCAGATAATCAAACACCTCTTCTTTTCACAGGAACCTCAAATCCTGTCTTAGCGAAAGAAGTTGCAGATTATCTGAACATAGAGCTCGGAAAAATAAAACTCGGCCGGTTTCCTGATGGGGAAATTTCCTTGCAGGTACTGGAGAACGTCCGCGGTCGCGATGTGTTTGTTTTGCAAACGGTTGCCCTGGATCCGAATAATTATTTGATGGAGCTCTTAATCCTTATCGATGCTCTTAAAAGGGCTTCTGCCCGGTCAATTACTGCGGTTATTCCATATTTTGGATATTGCCGTCAAGACCGAAAAGATCGTCCGCGTGTCCCGATCACAGCCAAATTGGTTTCAAACCTGTTGGTGAATGCAGGGGCCGCTAGAGTATTGACAATGGATCTCCATACCGAACAACTACAAGGCTTTTTCGATGTGCCGGTCGACAACTTGTATGCCCGTCCTTTACTTTTAAAGGCCGTTAAACAACAAGTGCAACCTACTAATTTAGTGGTTGTGACGCCAGACATAGGAAGCATAAAATTGGCTAAAGCTTACGCCCGCCAATTAGGTGTTGATTTCGCAATTGTGGATAAACACCGCAGCAGTGCGACCCATGTTGAAGCAATCACTTTGATCGGTAATGTAGATGGAAAAGATGTACTTCTCGCTGACGATATGTGCTCTACAGCCAGCACATTAGTGTCAGCAGCGAATGTCTGCCAAGGGAAGGGAGCGAAAAGGATCTTTGCCGCTGTTACGCATGGTTTATTTGTTGATGATGCCTTGCAAAAAATTGAGCAAAGTCCAATTCAAGCGCTGTTTGTTAGTAATACTGTTCCTCTTAGGGAATCGTTACCTAAATTAGCAAAACTGAAAATTGTTTCAGTTTCCTCTCTTTTTGGACAAGCGATAGAATATATTTTATCGCTAGAGTCTATCTCTTCGCTCTACGAGCTTAATACATCGGACGAGCCTTCAATCTCATAAAATATTGATTTTTTGATAGGAATGAGTGTTCCTGCATTCATCCTTAACCTTAGGGAGTATGAGAAATGAAACTTAGTATTTACAAGCGGACTGCGGAAAAAAAAAGCGACGCCAGTCAGCTTAGAAACCGTGGCAAGATTCCCGCAGTGATTTATGTGCGCGGCAGTTCATCTGAAACGATTGCACTCGATACTGTTGAATTTGAAACATTGCTTAGAAATGTAAGACGCGGACACCTATCTACTACGAAGATAACTCTAGTGGACGAGGCAGGAGTCGAGCGAAAAGCAATTTTGAAAGATATACAGTATGATGTGACAACCTATAAAGTGATTCATTTAGATTTCGAAGAACTCATTGATAACATGAAAATCAATGTCAACATTCCGATCGAGTGTGTCGGTGAAGTTGATTGCGTCGGTATCAAGCTCGGTGGAGTCTTGCGACAAGTTATTCGTAATTTAAGAGTCGAATGCCTGCCTAAAGATATGCCTCAAAACTTTGAATTGGATATTCGCTCGCTGGAAATTAGACAGTCGAAAAAATTGTCCGATCTTACGATACCACAGGGTGTGCGGCCATTGGCTGATCTTAAAGAAGTAGCAGTAGTTATTGCTAAGAGGTAAGGTTGCTTTTGCCAGTCGATGAAAGCAGGCGTAAATGGATGTTTGCAGGTCTTGGAAATCCGGGGAAGCGTTACGAAATGACGCGTCACAACATAGGATTTCTCGTCATTGATGGATTTGCCCGTATAAACGGAATTGCCATGAAAGAAGACAATCGACTGAAAGCCTGGACAGGACGCGCAATTCTGCATGGTTGCGAAGTCCATGTTGTCCAACCGAATACTTATATGAATGAGAGCGGACAAGCAGTTCGTCTCTATATGGATTATTATAAGCTCTCACCGCACGAAGTTGCGGTGATAGCAGACGATGCAGACCTTCCTTTTGGGGAGGTGCGTTTGCGCAGCCAAGGCTCGGCAGGAGGCCATAATGGTCTTAAAAGTGTAGAATTGCACTTAGGTACCCGGCTCTATTCCAGGCTTAAAATGGGAATCGGAAGAGAGGAAGATCATGGCAGTAAGTTGCGTGATTTTGTTCTCGATCCCTTTTCAAGGCCGGAGTTTGAAAAGCTGCCTGAATTTCTCAATAAAGGAATAAAGGCATTGGAGCTGCTTTTGCTCGAGCCGGTAAGCAACGTCATGAATAAAGTGAATATAAAAGGAAAATAACATGGGTGAAGAAACACAAAACTTGTACGAAGGCATGTATATCGTCAGCGCAACGCTGAGCGATGATGCGCGCAGCAAGGCTCTTGATCGCATTTTAAATGAGATTACTGAGCGTGGCGGAGAGATCCTCAAGGTCCATGACCAGGGGAGAAAGCGAATGGCTTATGAAATTTCAGGGCACAGAGAAGGGTATTACTTTATCGTCTACTTTAAAGTTAAACCTTCGGCTATCGCTGAAATTTGGAGAGAATATCATTTGAATGAAGATCTCATTCGTTTCGTTACCTTGAGAACAGAGAAAGTAATGGAAAAGATTGAGTTTAAGGCTTTAGCCGAAATTCAGTAAGGAGAATAATTATATGTCAATGCCCCCAATGAGAAGCTATAGTAAAGGACCCTCCGACAGGCAGGGTGGTGGCTTTAAATCGCGCAAGCGTAAACAATGCCCCTTTACCACAGCGGGAATCAAAGAGATCGATTACAAAGATATCGATACCTTGTACAAATTTATAACGGATAGAGGCAAAATTTTACCTCGCCGTATTACAGGCGTTTCAGCGCACCATCAGCGCCTTTTAAGCGCAGCTATTAAACGTGCGAGACATATGGCATTGTTGCCATTTGTCGGTGAAGCGTAGGAGATACATCATGGCGATTAAATTATTATTAATTCAAGACGTGGAAGATCTCGGAAGAAGCGGCGACGTTATCGAAAGAGTCAAACCGGGCTACGCTCGCAACTACTTGCTTCCGCAAGGATTTGCTGTAATTGCGGATGCTAATACCCTTCGCAGACAAAGCAAGTTGAAAGAGTCTAGACTCCTTAAGGCTGCTGAAGATCTTAAAGAAGCCCAAGAAGTGGCCAAGGCTTTGGAAAGCATTTCGTTGAGTATCAGCGTTAAAGTTGATCATGAAGGCCATATGTATGGTTCCGTAACGCAGCTCGATATCGTACACATGTTGGCTGAACAACACAAAATCTCAATTGAAAAGAGAAATGTGTTGTTGGTTCACCCGATCAAGACGACCGGAATCCACCCCATCAGCATCAAGCTGAAGGAAGGCGTGCCGGCTGCCGTCACTTTGACCGTTATCCCTGAGGATGCGGAAGGTGCGAAGCACTCTAAAGAGGTCTCATCGGTAGCTTAGTACATGCTGACAGTCAGATCACCTGCAAGAATACCGCTTTTTTTAAGAGTAATAGGGATTTCCGATGAGGGATCTCCTGAAACTGTCGCTTTAAATCAAGCAATTGATTTATCCGATTTACTTAAAGTAAACCGCAGTGAGCAGGACAGCTTGGAGCCGACTGCAAGTTATTTAGGTCCGGTGCTTTCTTTATTCAGAAAAAAGACAGGAATTGAACAAAAATTCTCTGTCTTATTGGAAAGGAAGATTCCCGAGAACGCAGGGCTGGGTGAACGGTACAGTCATTCAGCTTCTATGCTTTGGGCCTTAAATCAGTTAACCGGCCAATCTGCAAGCGATCATGACTTGGAGCAATGGGGAAGGGAGATCGATCACGAGATCCCTTTCTTTTTTTCTGCTGGCCGGAGTTATTGCGGTGAAACTAATACCGCTTCCGTTTCCCCCCCTTCGAAAATAAACGCCAGAATCGTTTTACCCAATACATCGTTATCCGTCAGTCAGCTTTATGGGCGCTTGTCTCTTTTTGATTTACAAGATCGCAATCTAGAAGAAACCTTGCAGGCCTATATCGATGGAGTACCGCAATATTTTAATGATATGGAAGAGGCGGCCTTTGCTTTGCATCCCAAGCTCGGCTTGCTTAAGAGCCAGTTGTTTTCCAGAGGGTTTGAGGCTGCTGTGATGGTAGGCAGTGGCCCTGCTTTTTTCTGCTTAGGAGAAGGCGACTTATCAGGACTTGATCAAATCCAAGTCATTTCTTTTGATTTCATATGCCGTGATCCTGATAAATGGTATTAAACGGCTTATTTAAGTACGTGAAAAACCCAATTTAATAAGGTAGTGGTTCCATGGAAGAAAATCATACGATCGTCATCACAGGAGCCGCTGGATTTATAGGGTCTGGCGTAGTTAAATTTCTTAACGACAAAGGATGTAAAAAACTTATCCTTGTCGATAATTTGGGAAGTGATGATAAATGGCAAAACCTTGTTGGTAAATCTTTTATTGAGCTTGTCCCGATCGATCACTGCATGGATCTTCTTAAAAGAAAAGGCTCCGAAATCCGATCAATCATCCATTTAGGAGCCTGTTCAAGTACTGTCGAAACTAATGCTGACTTTCTCTTAGAAAATAATACTAGATTTTCCATCCGTTTGGCAGAATTTGCCATAGAACATAATCAACGCTTTATCTACGCTTCATCAGCGGCAACGTACGGGGATGGCTCAAAGGGTTTTTCAGATGATCATCAAAAGCTTGATGAGCTTGAGCCTCTTAATATGTATGGTTATTCCAAGCACCTTTTCGATCTTTGGGCAAAAAATAGCGGGGCACTTAATATAATCGTCGGGCTTAAATACTTTAATGTTTTCGGGCCAAACGAAGGGCATAAGGGCCGGATGGCCTCGGCCGTTAAGCATCTGCTGCCGCAAGTGCTCGAGAAGGGAGAGATCTCTTTGTTTAAATCGAATGACCCTCAATTAAAAGATGGGGATCAATGTCGCGATTTTATTTATGTAAAAGACGCCGCGCGCATGACGTGTGCATTTTTAGAAAATGAGGCAAAAGGGATATTCAATATTGGCACAGGAAAAGCTGGAACCTGGAATGAACTGGCATCAGCTGTATTTAAGGCCGCCGATAAACCTGTAAAAATTGATTACATCGACATGCCGAAGGATCTTTTAGGTAAATATCAAAATTATACCCGAGCCGATATGAGTAAAACAGCCGGAGTGTTGGGCAAAGACGCTTTTTGTGATCCTTTGGAAAATGCTGTAGTCGATTATGTGCGCAATTACCTACTGAAAGGGAAAAAATGGTAAGTCAGTTCAGTTCGTTTAGTAAGTTAAAACCACAAAAAATCCTTGTTGTCGGGGATTTGATGCTCGATACCTATACTATCGGCAAAGCTCGTAGAATTTCCCCGGAAGCCCCGGTCCCGGTCTTGCATGTCCAGCGGGAAGAACACCGTCCGGGCGGAGCCGGCAATGTCGCTTTAAATTTAGCAGCTATGGGGGCGGAAGTCTTGATCGCCGGCCGTATCGGCAACGATTTATCAGGAGATAAATTAAGGCTTACGCTTGCTGAAGAGGGGATCCGCACAGCGGGCATTGTCATCCAACACCATTTTCCAACCCCTGTAAAAAATCGGGTCATTGCCGACAATCAGCAGATGGTCAGGGTTGATTATGAGCAAATTCTACCACTAGAAGAACAGCTTGAACAGCAAGTGATAGAGTCGCTGCCACTACTCTTAGAGGGTGTAAAAGTCGTTGCTGTATCCGATTATGGTAAGGGATTTATTACGACTACCCTGATGTCAGCGTTGGTGAAATACGCCCGAGAAAGGGGAATTCCGGTGATAGCCGATCCTAAAGGGATTGATTATGCTAAGTACAAGCATGCCCATGTACTAAAGCCAAATTTAGGTGAAGCTTATGCTGCTGCAAATCTTCCTTTAGAATCTCCTTTAGAAATGGTAGCAGCCAGGATCATTGAAACGACCCAAGTCGATATCCTCATGATTACCCGTTCTGAAAAGGGGATTGCAGTTTTTTATCGTGATGGTTGCCGCGAAGAATTTCCGGTTAAGGCACACGATGTGCGGGATGTGACCGGTGCAGGCGATACAGTGCTGGCAACGCTAGCCCTTTCCCTTGCAAATAACGTAGCGTTTGCAGAATCGGCGCGCCTTTGCAATGTCGCTGCTAGCATCGCCATTGAACGGTTCGGCTGTGCCCGCGTGACTCTTTCCGATCTAGCCCGCCGTCTTTTAGGCAATGATGTCGATAATAAAGTGTATGACGAGGGACATCTTTTTGCCCTGCAGGAAGCCTTAAAAGGTCGGGAGTATACCCTTCTATCTCTTTCTTCTGAGGATGGTCTGGGCGCCCCGTTGTTTTCGGCAATACGTAAACTGGCGCAACAACATCAGGGTGATTTATTGCTGTCTTTGGAGGATCTGGATCCGCAGCCTGTATTTTTAGAAACGATAGCATCCCTTCATGATGTCGATTATATGATTGTTAAAAGCGGGGGAATTAAGCACCTCTGCAAGCTTTTCAAGCCATCAGAGGTTTACGAATTGAAAAACGGGGAGCTATTAATGGTGGATTCTAGCCTGAGTCATTAGAGCTTCTAAACCCGGATTTGATGCAGTAAACTGGCGGAGGAAATGCTCCAGTTTTTCTAAAAAATCACTATGTTCGGGCATTTTTTTTATTTTAGCTGACATGGCTTTTTTATCCTCAGGCTCCACGCTCATGTGGATTTTGCCTTCTTTAATTGATTCTGCGCCAACCTTTGCTACCGAAAGTGAAATTTTAGGAGCCTCTTTAGAAGCGCTAACCAGCGAAAGAGGGCTTGCGGTTGCTTTTTCGACACCTAAAGTGATATCTGAGGCGGTTAAACTGGAAAGAGGAGGAGAGTCAGCGGGATCCATGGTGGGAATTTTTCCTGCCGATGCCGTAGCAACCAACGCATCAACGCCCCCAATCTCAGCGGAGCCTCCCACCTCTCTAGACGTTACATCACGCAACTCTATCGTCGAAAGTTCGGCGGGTACTGCTCTATTAGTTGCTGGATCTATTGACATAATATTATTCCTGCATTAATTCTTTTGTAATGATTATACCATTTTATATTTAATTTGTAAAAGGCCTCTATTTTCAGGGTATGAAGCGAAAAATATCGAATAAAAAAACGGAATTTGATTTAATTCATTTTTAATTTAGGAGCAATGTATGAGTCTTTATCAATGGACATGCCATCCACGGGCTGAATCTTTATTACTTGAGATTTTAAATCAGTATCTCCAGGCAAGTCCTATGATGGCTCATTTGCAAGAGGAACTGCAGCGGCACACTAGCACGCGCCTATTCGATTGGTTAGATCATTTGGCTGTCCAAGCATCCTCTTTACTGGAAAGAGAGTTGCTGGAAGTAGGTTTTGTGTGTGAGCACGTTATGGCAGATTATCGAGTTTTTATTCATCCAGGTGCTCAGTTGCCAAAAGTTGTGGTTAGAGAGAATGATTTACAAGCAGGGATTGCTGTTAAGGTCGAAAGTATTGGGGATTTCTTAATGGTGCGGGGACTCACATGCTGGATCGAGGGAACTCCTTTAAGTGGATATCGTAGAAGTTGTGTTTCGACCGAGAATAACGTTTCTTTATGGGTTGTCGAGAGAAGAGCCGGCCATGCCATGGAGCCCATCTATAACAGTCCCATTGCCGTTGACCAATACATAGAAGCAAAGGAGAAATGGCAGACACGCCCCCGGGATCTGGAGAATGAAGAAGCCGCTATGGATCGAGCGATCCAAATCGTTGAAGAGTTGGTTTCCGTTCTGGGCGAGGATCTATCGGCCTGGCTAGTACTGGAGTGTGAACGGTTGTATTGGCAGGCCAAAAATATTGCCGGACAGGTGCAAAAGAACCGCCAGGACCGCCTAGGTATGGGATGGGCCAATCATGACCATCATACGTTCCGCTCTTCGAGGAAATTGTTTCCGAAACTCGTCCGTCTTTTTGAAATGTTAGGATTTCATTGCCGTGAACGCTTTTATGCCGGAGATGAGGCAGGCTGGGGAGCTCAAGTTATGGAAAATCCCCGTTCAGGGCTAGTCTTGTTCCTTGATCTCGATCTTGCCGCTCACGAACCTCATATTGATTTTGCGCACCAACCTATACCCGAATTAGACAAGCTACGCACTGTCGGACTTTGGTGCGCCTTGCATGGCGATTCAATTTTAATGGGAGGCATGCACCATTTAGAGGCCCAGTTCTTTTTCGAAGATCTATCCCAAGATTTACATGAGAGGGGAATTGCAATGATGGATCCGTTTAGCAATTTTACCTATCTAAAGCAGGCGTTTACCCATGGTGAAATTTGGCCTGTGCAAACAAAACGGATCAACCATTTGCTGCAAGAAGGATTCATTACTGTTGAAGAAGCGGAAAAATTCCGCAAATACGGAGCAGTGGGTAGTCATTTAGAAAATTTGCAGCGACGTGAAGGGTATAAAGGTTTTAATCAAAAAAATGTAAGTTCTATCATCGCGAAAACAGACCCTAGGAGCGCCGCGTTTTAAACATCGGCATGTACTGAGTGCTAATGGGGTTGTAATAGAGGGAAATGGGGGCTTTGTTATACTCGGTTCCAAAGGTGTTTTCGGTAGAAGAGAGCCATTGTCCGCCCGTATCCAGCTGCGTTTTGCCAAATGAAAAAACGTAAATGGGATTTTCCAGGATCTGGCTCATTATCCATATTTCAAAGATGCCGATTGTCCGCTTAGAGGTTGCCATTTGCTTTTTCCATTCATCGAGGGTAATTTTTTCTTCCTTCTCCAAATAGGGACGAAAAGTCTCCGGATTTTTATGGACATGGTCAACAATATCTCCGCGTAAGATGGATGCCGCCATTGCTTCACTTTCGCTATCAATTTCACGGTTAAGCGCAGAAACCAAGGCACGCAATCCGCAGTTTTGATCGTTAATAATTTGTTTACATTCGAATGTTTTAAGTACCATGTTCCGGAAAGATTTTTCTTTTAAGATTTTATCTTCCAGAGTCGTTTCAGGCAGGTTGTTGATTCTTATCATTTCCTCTTTTAATACACCGGGGAATAAAATTTTAAGTGCTAGAGATGTTGCCGGATGTTCTTCGAGGTCCTTAGTGGATGCCTGGTAGATCTTGTGTTTAGTGATCTTGGTTGAAGATTTAATGGCTT
The DNA here is from genome assembly GCA_041738095.1 of Waddlia sp. Lineage (GTDB taxonomy): Bacteria > Chlamydiota > Chlamydiia > Chlamydiales > Waddliaceae > JTS-AC334. The sequence goes on along the minus strand of JBGSQP010000030.1, from coordinate 9,001 downwards.
CCTGCCAGATCCCCCTCAATTTATGATCTTTTTTACCTACTGGCGGCAAAAAGTGCAGGCAAAAATTGTGTAGGATAGAAGTGTTTTTTTCTAATCGGGGCATGAGAACCCTCCTTTTTTGATTTGGCACCAAATAATCTTACAAGAGATGCAACTTTTATGCCGCTTTCTAAATTTCATTAAATTGACTATTTAAACATATTAACTTTATAATAATATTAAATTTAATGTAATCAGGATTTTCGAATGGGAGATTTTAATATCCACGCTAGAATAATTGAACCTAGTTCATTCTTGGCGAAAATGTACTCCTCCGTTTCGGCTATGTGGCAATCGAGTCAATACAAAGAAGTTGAATTGGTAATTAAATCTAAAGCAGATGAAGTGTTTAAAAAAATAGGGCAAGGAATTATTACTTCCGATCCTGCGGAATTCAAACGTTTAAAGTCTAATTACCATTTTGCTCCTATTTCTCTTGTTAAAGTCCGGGAAAAAAATGAATTTGAACAGTTAAAACCTCATGAAGTAGCATTTATAAAAATTGAGGATTTAAATCCCTTAGATATTGCCGGAAACCTTGGACAGAGTGTTGAACGGATGATTAAATTAGATATTTATTATCGTAATAAAAACGCATTGTCTGAGATCAAAGGTGATACAATTCAGAATGCACATCGGATGATAAACGATGCATTGTCCAAAAATGAGTTTTTCGAGAAAGCTTGTGTTTCTCTCAAAAAAAAATGGTCAAAACCTATTGAAAAAGAAATGCTTGAACAAACTGCTACATTTATTGCGGAACATCCTAAAACTGCTCTGTATCAAATTCAATGTGAAAAGTTGCAAGCCGCCCGTGTCGGGGGGTCTAATACCATTCAAACCAATCCCAAAAAAAATAGTGATTGGCTAAATGCTGATCTTCATATGCGGGGAATGGCTGAAAGTATTGAGGCGCTAACAGTAGGCGCTATTTGCAAGCTAAATGCTCTGATACATGGAGATGATGGAGGGGAGGAGAATGAAGAAGTAAGAAGCGGGCAAATTAGAGATGGCTTAGTAGTAGCCGGGGGGGTGGGCGGACCGGTGTATGTTCATCATAGCATGATTATCCCTCTTTTAGAAGAATTGGTCGCCGAGATAAATAGCGGAATAGAAAATAAGGAAAACCCTGTAGCGTTAGCTTCATGCGCTTATCAAAAGATGGTTTCCATTCACCCTTTTTATGATGGGAATGGAAGAACATGCAGGCTTATAATGGACTATATTTTACTGAAAGCAGGTCTTCTTCCCCCTTCTATGGAAGATAAAGAACTTAATGTGGCAATCTTTGGGGATAGTACTTGCAGGTATCCACCCCCGGAAATAACACCTACTATGGCTTTGAAAGCTGTATTAACCGGTATGGAAAGATCATATGAAAAAATAAAGGCAGGGAATGATAATGAATAAGATACATGAACTTTATGGATCAAGTGAACAATGGGATTTAATGGCGGGCCGGTCTTTGTCAGGTAGCAATTTGCTTGCACGAAATCCTATAGAGAAAATTGATTATACAGTCCCTGAAAATAGACAAGGGGATAAAGGATATTATGGTGCTTTAGTAAGAGCTGTCTCTGCGGGCCTAGAAAAACAGCCTTTAACGGCTGAAATAGTGGAAGGTTGGAGGCAATCGATTCTCGAGGAAATGATGAGGCATGGAGTTATTGCCCCTGATGAAATCAATGCACCCCTAAAACGTAAAGAAATCAAAAGCTTACTTGAGAGCATCGAGAAGGAAATCTCTTCCATACAAGAGAATGGGAATGAAATTAATGTCATTTCAATTTTAAGCAAAGTTTTGTTCGAAATCGAATCTAAAAATCTTTTTCATCCAATCAAAAGAAGAATCAACCATCTTATAATGAATTATATTGTCTCATACTTCAATATGCCATTGATCGTTTTTACCTCTAAGGATAAAGAGAATTATTTGGATTCGATAGATAGTGAATTAAAGCTGAAAATTCATCTTTCTGAAAAAATCCGTGAGGCTATCTTTTTTAGAGGTCTTCTTCTCAATAGAGTTGGGGGCAGCTATGCTACGGAGTGGTATAAAGCTCCCGGATCGCTAGCAAAAAAAGACCTTTCGATTGAATGGCATGATCTCTTTAGTGCTGTAAAGAGCTGGAAGGAGCAGTTGTCTTTAACGAAATAGCTACAATTATTTATCCTTAAAATATCCCAATTCCTTTCGGTATAAATGTCACCCAGGTATGCCTCTTTATGCTTTTCCCGTTCCCAAAGGCAGACGAAGCCGGCGTTGAAAAAGCGCAACTCGAAGAAGGTGCGTTGTGCAAGAGGGTCTCAAAATCAGTGGCTGAGGGCGCCGTCAGAAATCAAAATTGCCTTTATTGCCGGAGAGGGAAAATTCCCATATATTCGAGTTCATTTCGGCATATTTAATGTCTTGCGTTAAATAAAATTTAATTTTTACTCGATGTTGTGCCATCTTAATGCTTTGGCTTAAAAATATTTTATGGCGTGTCGAGTGAATGAATAAGACAAGTAAACCTGTTTTTACCATGTTGCTGTTTTCAGGGTTGATTATTTTAGGCATCCTGATCATGCAGCCCTTAACCATCTTGCAATTCCGTCCTTATATCGACGTTTTGTTTCCGGAAGGGGAGATCGCTATCCAGCAGAGGAATCTGTTGCTGATCATTCAGGCATTGATGCTACTGATTATTATTCCTGTCTACATTCTTACATTTGTGTTTTCATGGATCTACCGAGCGGATAACCCCAAAGGGAAGTACGATCCGCATTTAGTAGACAATGTCTATGCAGAAATTGTTTGGTGGGGACTCCCTTTAGTAATGACAGCCATTATCTGTGTCCTAACCTGGGTCTATACGCAGCGTTTAGATCCCTATAAACCCATTGAGTCCAGTAATAAAGAAATGACAATTCAGGTGGTCGCTCTTCAATGGAAGTGGCTTTTTATTTATCCTGAAGAAAAAATAGCCAGCGTAAATTTTGTCCAATTTCCTGAAGACGTTCCCATACACTTTGAAATCACTGCAGATGCTCCTATGAATTCTTTTTGGATTCCTGACTTAGGGGGGCAAATCTACGCGATGCCGAATATGAAAACAGAATTATATCTGATTGCAAATACGATCGGGGATTTTAGAGGCTCTTCGGCGAATTTAAGCGGCGAGGGGTTTTCCGGCATGCATTTTGTGACCCGCGCTTCATCCCGGGAAGACTATGAAAAATGGGTGCTGTCAGCAAAAGAATCCGGTAATAGGCTTGACACTGAAAGTTATGAACGTTTGGCAGCCCCAAGTCAGGATCATCCGCAAGAGTTTTATCAACTCAATGACGATAAATTGTTTCATCAGATTTTGAATAAATATATGCATCCCGAAGAGAAATCATAATGTTTGGCAGATTAACCTTAGAAGCCTTAAAGCATGAGCCGACGCAAACATTTGCCGTTATCGGCATGCTATTGACCGGCATCGGCATCCTTGCCTTGATCTCCTATTTTAAATTATGGAAGCGTCTATGGGCTGAGTGGCTGACGACCGTGGATCATAAAAAAATCGGCATCATGTACATTGTCGTGGTGTTGATTATGTTTTTTAAGGGATTCTCCGATGCCCTGATGATCAGGATGCAGCAAGCTACAGCTGTAGGCGATGCCCAAGGAATTCTTTCTGCCGGACACTTTCAAGAAGTGTTTTCCGCACATGGCACAACCATGATTTTTTTTGTGGCCATGGGAGCCGTTTTCGGCCTGCTTAATCTCATCATTCCCTTGCAGATTGGGGCCAGAGATGTAGCCTTTCCTTTTATCAACGCTGTCAGCTTCTGGCTATTTGCCTCCGGAGCGCTATTGACATTCATCTCACTTGCAGTGGGATCGTTTTCTACAGCCGGCTGGCTGGCTTATCCGCCACTTTCAGGGTTGGAGTATACGCCGGGGGAGGGGGTCGATTATTGGATTTGGATTGTGCAGATTACAGGCGTTGGAACAACGCTGTCCGGCATTAATTTTTTGGTGACAATTTTAAAAATGCGCTGTCCTGGCATGACACTGATGAAAATGCCTATTTTTGTTTGGAGCGCTTTGTGCTCCATGGTGTTAGTGATTTTTGCCTTTCCGATTTTGACAGCAACCTTGTTGATGCTCTCTTTAGACCGTTATTTAGGTATGCATTTTTTCACGGCAAGCGGGGGCGGAAACCCCATGATGTACATTAATTTGATTTGGGCCTGGGGCCATCCGGAAGTGTATATTTTGGTCTTGCCTATTTTCGGCGCCTTTTCGGAAATTGTACCGACCTTTTCAGAAAAACGGCTGTTCGGTTATGTTTCGATGGTCTGGGCGTTAATTTTTATCGCTATTTTTTCATTCATTGTTTGGGTGCATCATTTTTTTACAATGGGAGCAAGTCCTCACGTCAATGCTTTTTTTGGAATCATGACAATGGTGATCGCTATTCCTACCGGGGTAAAGATTTTCAATTGGCTATTTACCAAATTTAGGGGAAGGGTGCATTTCACTTCGCCGATGCTGTGGTTTTTTGCTTTCCTGCTTAACTTTACTGTGGCAGGAATGACAGGCGTTTTGCTCTCTTCGCCGCCGATCGATTTTCAGGTGCACAATAGCTTGTTTTTGATTGCGCACTTTCATGGCATGGTGATTGGGGGAGTCTTATTCGGTTTTTTTGCCGCAGTGACTTACTGGTTTCCAAAATTTACCGGCTTTCACTTAGATGAAAAACTGAACCGGTATGCTTTCTGGTGCTGGCTTATTGGTTTTCTGCTCGCTTTTATGCCGCTTTATATGCTGGGATTTATGGGAGCTACAAGGAGGCTCGATCGTTACGATGCTTCTACCGGTTGGCACCCATTATTTATCGTGGTGGCTTTTGGTGCTTTAATTATTTTATGCGGCGCTGCCATTCAATTTCTGGGTCTTTTTTGGAGTATCTATAACCGAGAGAAAAATTGGGATCGCACCGGAGGTGATCCCTGGAATGGCAGAACATTAGAGTGGTCCACGTCATCGCCTCCACCGGTTTATAATTTTGCCATTATCCCCACAGTTGATCAGCTGGATCCCTTGTGGGCTGAAAAGCAAAAAGGTTCTCCTAAATTCTTAAAAGTATACGAAGATATCCATCTTCCGGTCAACACCCCGATGGGTTTTTACATTGGTGTCTTGAGTCTGATTTTTGGTTTTTCCATAACCTGGCACATCTATTGGATGGCTTTTGCCGCATTGGCAGCCATTATCGTTTGTCTGATCATCCGCTTATCCGGCGATGACGAACACGAAGTGATTACCGCAGAACAAATAAAAAAGATGGAATCCGTATGACCGTTCACCATCAAGACACGCTCGAAACTTATCCCGATACCCGGACCCCTGATCCACATCAGGATACTTTTTCTAAGACCTCGCTAGGCTTCTGGATCTACATGATGACCGATTGCCTATTATTTATGACGCTTTTTTGCACATATGCCGTGCTGCACGAAGGTACTTTCGGGGGGCCCTCCTCCAAAGATCTATTTGATTTATCGACAGCCTTTAAAGAAACAATAATTTTATTGGTAAGCAGCGTCACTTGCGGTTTAAGCGTTTTGGCTTCCGTAAATAGTAAGAAGAATCAGGTGATTTTTTGGCTGGCAATTACCGGTATTTTAGGAGCGGTATTTGTTGCTATTGAATTATTGGAGTTTTCACAGCTTGTTAATGAAGGCCACTTGTGGTCAGAGAGCGCTTTCTTGTCTTCTTTTTTTACCCTCGTCGGCACGCACGGTCTGCATATTTCCGTCGGTCTGCTATGGATAGCGGTGATGATCGGTCAGGTATTTATTAAAGGGATCACGGTCATCACTTTCCGCCGGCTGGTCCTGTTCAGCATGTTCTGGCATTTTCTGGATTTGATATGGATTTTCATTTTTACCTTTGTCTATCTGATGGGAGTCATTTAAATGTCGCATGATTTAAGTTTGAAAGAAACAAAAAGGGAGTGGCATGGGACGTTGAAAGCTTATGCTTTCGGGTTTGTCCTTTCTCTCCTATTAACGGGTACTTCATTTTACCTGGTGCTCCATCAAGTGCTTTCGCGCGATCATTTGATCTACACACTCATCGGCTTAAGCATCACACAAGCATTGGTTCAAATTGTGTTTTTTCTGCATTTAGGGAAAGAGGCCAAGCCGCGTTGGGAAACGCTTTTCTTTGTTTTTACCGTTCTAGTGCTTTTGATTGTTTTAATTGGTTCATTGTGGATCATGAACGATTTGGATCATCGCATGATGTCGCATATGGGGTCTCATGATTAATTATTATTTGTTGACTAAGCCGGGCATTATTTTCGGCAATTTGATCACACTGGCGGCTGGATTTCTTTTAGCCTCTAAAGGAACAGTCGATTTTTTCCTCTTCTTTCAAACCCTACTTGGTTTGGCGCTGGTTATGGCCTCTGCTTGTGTATTCAATAACTATATCGACCGAAATGCCGATAAAAAAATGGAACGTACTAGACAACGAGCTCTGGTGGTCGGCACTATATCGATATCTTGTGCTCTATGGTTTGCTTCAATCATCGGTCTATGCGGTTTTCTGATTTTGTTTCTGTTTACCAATCCGCTGACGGTTTCTGTAGCAGGGGTGGGGTTTTTTGTGTATGTGATTATCTACAGCCTTTGGAAGAGCCACACGATTTATGGAACAGCTATAGGCAGCGTAGCCGGCGCTGTTCCTCCCGTAGTAGGGTATTGTGCTGTAAGCAATCAAATAGACGCAGGAGCCTTGATCCTCTTTGCGATGATGATTCTTTGGCAGATGCCCCATTTTTTTTCTATTGCTGTCTATCGCTTAGATGACTACCGCGCTGCAGGTATTCCGGTATTGCCTGTCGTGAGAAGCATGCTAAAAACAAAAGTGCACACGGTGTTATATATCGTCGGTTTTATCTTTGCTTCAGCGTTATTGACTGTTTTCGGCTATACGGGGTACGCCTATCTATATGTGGTAATGGCGTTTGGACTGTTTTGGTTGGGGATGTCTCTTGCCGGTTTCGCCCTCGGAAATGATAGGCTATGGGCCCGCCGCATGTTCTTAGTTTCACTGATTGTCATCTGTGTCATTTCCCTCATGATCCCCTTGGATAATATCTAGGGCTTCAAGCCTTTCGGTTAAATCTTCTAGTCCTTCATGATAGGGATCGAGACTCACAGTCATCAAAGTGAAAAGAGCTTCCACGATTTTTTGAGGAGATTCGGTCCTTAATCCTTCTAAAAATTCTTCTTTGATCTGTTCTCTTGCGCCATTTATAGAAGGAAGGATTTTAACGCCATAATCTCCACTAAGCACATTTCCGGTGCCAATGATCATTGCCCCAATTGTGTAGACTTTTCCCCTTGCATGGATTTTGCAGCCCCCTTTTTCTGAAATAAGTTGATCGAGGGCAAACAAATTAGTCGCGTTGATCACTAGGTTTTCTTTTGATCTTATGGGATTTAAAACTATAACGTTATATTCCTTAAGATCAATCGTTACTGATTTACGTTCAATGTCTGTTGTAAATAGAGCGAATTTGAGCTGATTGATTTCAAAAGGTGTAAAATATTCATTCTCCTTAAAGAGTAAGGCTTCGTATGTGGTGCGCTCGTGGATCGTCATTTAAGCTATCCTTTGGTATTTGTTAATAAATCTTTGAAGATGAGGCTCTGCTTTGTTTTTAGGGAAACGGTCAAAGGAAAACCAGCAGATCTCATGGAATTCCTCTCGATCAAACTGCAATAGCTGATCCGAATCACCCCTTATAGCATACCACAGGGAAACATCTGTGTGGCCTGCGGTTTGACCAACCGTTTTAGTCACTGTCAGGAAAAAAGGGTCTTCCCATAAAAAAATCGATTCAATACCTAATTCTTCTGCAGCTTCTCTGACTACCGTCGATTTAGGATGTTCATCGATTTCAACGTGAGCGCCGGTAGGTAGCCAAAGTTCCGCTTTTTTGTGATGGACTAAAAGTATTTTATTTTTGATCCCATCAACCAGCAGGAAATAAGACACTAAGTGGATTTCAGGGACTGCCGGTTTTGCAACGCGAAAGAGGGGGGCACCGGAAGAGATCCACTTTTGGGCAAAATCAAGATGTTCTTTCTCTAGTAAATCTAACGGTGAAATTGAGTGAACTAAATTTGATATGGTATGTCTTAAGTCAATGTATTTATGTTTTCAAGCGATAATCGGTAATAGTCTAGTGAGTTGTGTTTTCGAACTCAAGAAGATTATTTCTTCATCCTATTCAGTCATACGCTAAGCGTAACCCGGTAAATCGAAACTGGTTCCCTGGACAAAAATATTGAAGTATTATTTTTTAGGCTGAGAAGTTGGCTTTGCTAGGTACGCTTTATGCAAAGGAGGTTTAACATTTTCAAAGCAATGGGTTGATGTTTTAAAAAGCACAAAAAATGGGTCAATGATGATTAGTTGGGGTCCATGATCTTAATAAACGGCGCATGAGAATGATCTGCCCTGTGTGATAAGCATTATGGTCTGCGATGAGAAGAAGTTCCCGCAAGAGGGTATGTCCTTCCTTATTGTTAGGTAGGGGGCGTGTGAGTTCTTTTGACTCCATTACATATTGTAAAGCTTCTTGCAGATCTTTGTGAAACTGTGCAATGCTTGCATCCAGCATTTTGACGTTTGAGGGCGTCTTGGCTTTAGGCCAAAAATAATCGGGCCATTTTTTTTCTTCATAATCAGTGCCCGAAACATAATCTAAGATATCACGTTGAGCAAGTCGCATATGTTCGATGAGTTGCCAGATGGAATAGGGGAGATTTTGATTAAGCAACAGTTTTTCTGTAAAATTTGAGATCTTCGCTCTCGCTTTCTTTTTTCTGCCTTTTTTTAATACTTTCCAAATCCACCTTGCGCGCCTCGCCGAGCTCTCCCCAAGGGGCTAGCTCGGCGCGCCACGGT
>JBGSQP010000029.1:0-25054 GCA_041738095.1 Waddlia sp. | reverse complement strand
TTACACTGAACCTTTTGAAGGCAGATAAAAAAACCAAGGCAGGGATCAAAAATAAGCGGTCAAAGGCTGGGTGGGATAAAAATTATATGCTTAATATTTTAGGCGTGGAGGGTTAAGAAAATTCTTCATGCAATTTCCCTGCCGCCCATGTACTGTTTGGAATAAGCAAAATGCTACAATTTGAAAAATTGATCAAAAATGAAACCAACAAAAATGATTAATGATTCTTATCGCTTCATTGCTGGATTGATATTCCTCTACATAATTTTTTCCTTAAATGATTGCTTAGCCATAACAAATAATTATTTTCATTACAGCAATATCAAAAACACAAAACAATGGGAAAGACAAAAGAAAGACATCCAGCAACGCATGCAACAGATCATGGGGGCCTACCCAGATCTTTCAAAAAAAAATCAAGAAGTTATTTATTTAGAAGCAAAGGCTTTTGATAAATATACAAGGTATAAACTACTTTACGAAGCAGAAAAAAAATCCTTTGTGCCAGCGTATCTATTTATTCCTACGGAGATTGATTACATTAAAAAACACTACGGCGTGCTTTGCCTCCATCAAACGAATCCATACGGTAACCAAGAAGTTGCCGGCATATCCGGTAATCCTGCAAATCACATCGCCGTTGAAATAGTGAAGCAGGGTTATGTCGCTCTCTGTCCGGCTTACCCCTTAATGGCAGATTACCAGCCGAATTACCCTAAAATGGGTTATGAAAGTGGCAGTATGAAAGCAATTGCAGACAATTCAAGGGGATTAGACTTTCTAGACTCTCTTAAGTTTGTAAAAAAAGAAAACTATGGAGTTATAGGACATTCTTTGGGGGGTCATAACGGCATCTTTACGGCTGTTTTCGATCACCGCATTAAAGTAGTCATTTGCAGTTGTGGTTTTGATTCGTTTCGCGATTACAATCATGGCAATTTATCTAACTGGGCACAAAAATTATACATGCCTAATCTTGAAGGGTATTCTTCTGATACCCCCCCTTTTGACTTCGATGAGGCGATCTCTTGTATTGCTCCAAGATCTACATTTATCTCAGCGCCACTTTACGATACTAATTTTATGTGGTGGAGTGTAAAAAATCTCTCTTGTTACATACAGCACATTTACGAATTAACTCAATATCCGGAGCATCTTTTGATTATTTATCCTGAAGCGCAACATTCTTTTCCTTTTGAAGTACGCCAACAAGCCTATCTTTTTTTAAAAGATCACCTTAAAAATGATTTTCACCATTAATATAACTCATTCTCTTTCTGATAAGCCTCATCCTCTAACGGCAATGGGTAAACCAAGCCCCGTTGAACAGCAGGCGTGCACCATCGATGGCGCGGGGTTTTGTCGCTTAAATAGCGTTCCATAGATCCAAAATAGCACTGTAAATCTCCAGGCCTAGCTCTACCTAATAAAATGACGTTCCTAACATTACTTTGAAAATTATGTAAATAATTCTGATGAGGAAAAGTAATAATACTGGAGGAAGGCAATGGTTTACCGGAAGCTACTGCGTCAAAATTCGTTCTGGCGATTAAGGCAGCAGTGGGATCTACTAGGACCTGCTCCCCGTTTTTTCTAGTGAGAAATTGCATTTGATGTTTGCCAAATGCCCCTGCTCCCCATGCCACGATGTGTACCGGGACTGCTTTATGTATTCCTGGTCTAGAGACCTCAGCCATTCGAATAGCCAGGATTCCGTACTGTCCGCAATTTAAATAGGGAGAACCCAAAAGACTTTGAAGAGAGGCATCCTTTCCGGTATATTTCCCATACGGAGCCATGTGATGTGCAAACATCGCACAAAACAGCATAAATGTTTCATCATTTGAGAAATCTTTAAAAGCAGGACCGATAAATTCTAGGAATTCTTCTTTACGGCCTTCAAAAACATTGTAGATCTCATAAGGGGTGGATTTCACAAGCTTAATTTCACTTTGATGAAATTGTATTGCAGATAAGAAACTTGCGTAAGAAATTATCAAAGCACTTAAAAAAAACGTTTTTTTTATCATAAATGAGTTCCCTTGCGCATAAATACGGTAATCCTATCCTATACGCATCGAAGAAATATCTTTACAAAGGCTTTGATCGTTTTCCTAGACAAAGACAATTCACTTTCATATACTCCCCGAAAAAATCAGAGCTGATCAAAAGATGACTAATCCTTCCCATCAAATCCTGATTGAACCTGTAAAAGGTTGGTCTGTTTTGAAATTAAAAGAGCTTTGGCTATATCGGGAACTCTTCTTTTTCCTGGCATGGAGAGATGTCAAAGTGCGCTATAAGCAAACGTTTTTTGGTGTGGCATGGGTCATTTTGCAACCTCTATGCACAATGATCATCTTCTCTCTTTTTTTCGGTAAATTGGCAGGTATTCCTTCTGACGGTGTTCCTTATCCTCTTTTTGTATTAACAGGACTAGTTCCCTGGCTGTTTTTCGCCAATGGCGCCAGCAATGCCTCTCAAAGTATTGTGGGCGATTCCAACTTAATTAAGAAAATCTATTTCCCCAGAATTATCATCCCCAGTGCCAGCGTTACAGCAGCTTTTTTCGATTTCCTACTCACATTTTGCCTGCTTTTGCTGACAATGCCGTATTTTGAGATCTATCCTACATGGCGTTTCCTCTGGCTCCCGGTGTTGATGTTATGGGGATTGATCAATGTGCTTGGGATTTCCTTCTGGCTTTCCGCCGTGAACGTTATGTTCCGTGATGTAAGATACATCATCCCCTTTTTAATGCAGATTTGGATGTACTCCTCCCCTGTGGTGTATTCCTCAAGCCTCGTACCTGAAAAATGGAAACCGTTTTTCGGACTCAATCCGATGGCAGGGATCATCGATGGATATCGCTGGGTCATTTTAGGGCCGAGCCTGGAAACAAGCCTCTCTCCTATGCTGATGAGCGCCTCGCTTACCTTAAGTTTAACGATTTTCATGACCGGTCTTTTCTATTTCCGGAAAATAGAAACCAACTTTGCGGATGTGGTATAATGAGCAACGCGGCCATCGAGGTTGAAAATTTAAGCAAGTCGTATAAAATCGGCAGCTCCCGTTCCTATCGAACGTTACGTGACACGCTTTCCGATACCATGAAAGCGCCTATTCGAAAGCTGCGTCATCTACTCAAAGGGGATGCTTCCGGCATTAACGGACTTAATGAGACACTTTGGGCTCTTCATAACATTTCCTTCCGCTTAGAACATGGAGAGTCTCTTGCCATCATCGGCAATAATGGTGCGGGGAAAAGCACGCTGCTAAAAATTTTATCCCGCATCACATCCCCCAGTACAGGTTTTGCAAAAATTAATGGCCGAATGGGGTCTCTTTTAGAAGTAGGCACAGGTTTTCATCCCGAGCTCACCGGAAGAGAGAATATTTATTTAAATGGTTCGATTCTTGGAATGACCCATAGGGAAATCCAAAGAAAATTTGATGAGATTGTGGACTTTGCTCAAGTAGAAAAATTCCTGGACACTCCTGTTAAGCATTACTCTTCGGGAATGTATGTGCGGCTTGCATTTTCAGTTGCGGCCCATTTGGAACCTGAAATCCTGGTTGTTGATGAAGTATTAGCTGTAGGCGATGTGCGTTTTCAAAGAAAATGCCTGGGAAAAATGCAGGATGTGGCTAAGTCGGGACGGGCCGTTATCTTCGTTAGCCATAATATGCCTGCCGTCCGATCCTTATGTCAGAAAGGACTCCTTATTGAAAAAGGGGAAATCAAAACACAAGGAAGCATTGAACATGTGCTGCATTGCTACCTATCAAGCTTATTAGAAACAGGCGGACATAAGGAATGGAATGCAAAGGAGCGGCCCGGGAATGGAGAAATCCGGCTGGTTTCACTCAGCGTCTTAAATGATAAAAAGGATCGCGTTGACAGCATCAACCTCTCCGAAGAATGTTCGATTGAAATCACCTTTGAAGTCATCGAAGAAGATGCGCAGGCGAATTTTGCCTTGAGTGTGATGACGGAAGAAGGTGCTTGTGTTTTCAGTTCCTTGAACAACAAGGAGCCAAATTTTTATGGTAAAGCCTTAAGTAAGGGCCTCTATACCACTTACTGTAGCTTCTATCCCCACCTGTTTAATAATGGCCGCTACTACGTTGTCCTGGTTGGATTTGGAGCCATGGGGGCCAATAGTTTTAATCTTGACCGTGCCATCTCATTTGAAGCCATCGACGACGGAGTGTTAAAAGGGGATTATTTCGGCAGTTATGGGGGCGTCATCCGTCCTCAACTTCATTGGGAAACCCAAAAAGGAAAGTAGCGTCCATGTGCGGTATATCAGCGATCATCTCTTGGAAAAATAAGTCCGTGTTGAAATTCATCAAGCCGATGACGGATGTGATCCGGCATCGGGGGCCCGATGATGAAGGATTCTCCTTGTTTTCGCTGCGCAAGCCGGATGTGTTGTTGTTTGGCGGACAAGATAGCCCGCAAGAGCTGTATACGTCAGGATTAAACTACGCGCCTAAAACAGGATTTCAAGCACAGGACGGCCATGATCTTGCCTTAGGGCATCGACGCCTGTCGATCATCGATCTCTCCGTGACCGGCCACCAGCCTATGGCGGATCCGTCAGGGCGGTACTGGGTGACCTATAACGGCGAAGTTTACAATTACATGGAGTTGAAAGAAGAGCTGATACGACTGGGGCACCGGTTCGAAAGCCATTCCGATACGGAAGTCTTAATTCATGCTTACATGCAATGGGGCGTTGAGTGCCTGCATAAGTTCAATGGCATGTTCGCCTTTATTCTCTACGACACTCAAGAGAAGGTTTTCTTTGGGGCAAGGGATAGATTCGGTGTCAAGCCTCTATATATGTGGAAAGCGCCGGAAGGGTTTTGCGCTTTTGCCTCTGAGATCAAGCAGTTTACGGTATTGCCGGGCTGGTCGGCTAAGGTGAATGGCCAGGCGGCCTACGATTTCCTGAATTACGGCTTGACCAATCATCTGAAAGAAACGATGTTTCAAGGCGTCTTCCATATCCCTGGCGGACATTATTTTCAGTGCCGTGTGGAAGAAGATGCGCCGTTAAGGGTTTCAGCAAAGCCATGGTACCGGCTTCCTGTGGGACATTTCAAAGGAAGTTTAGAGGAGGCAGGGCAACAATTTTTCCACCTGTTAAAAGACTCGGTCCGGATCAGAAGCCGCGCGGATGTTTCGATCGGCTCGTGCTTATCGGGGGGACTCGACTCCTCTACAATCGTTTGTTTGGCGCATGAAATTTTGAAAGAACAAGGCAGCAAGCACCCGCAAATGGCCTTTTCGGCCTGCGCGCATTACGCCAAGTTCGATGAACGGGAATACATGGAGGAAGTGATCAGCCGCACCAATGTTAAAGGGCATTTTACCTACCCCGATATGGCGGAGATGTGGGATCAATTGGATGCGATCGTGTGGCATCAAGATGAACCTTTTGCCACGACGAGCATCTTTGCCCAATGGGAAGTGTTTAAATTGGTAGCCAAAAACAATGTTAAAGTGATGCTGGATGGGCAAGGCGCCGATGAACAGCTGGCCGGTTATGGGGGTTTTTTAGCTTGCAGGTTGAATGACCTGGCAAGGGGGTGGAATTTACTGCAGCTGCGTAGAGAACTAATTGCTTGCCGAGACCTCCACCAAATCTCATTTCCTTTAAAACTTTTATTCAATCAAATTCTACCGGCCTGGATCAAGCAACCGATCAGGCGTGCTTTAAAGAAAACGGTAAATGAATCGGTCTGGATAAATAACCGCCTATTGGGGGCTGAGCGCAGGGATCCGACAAAAATTGAAACACCGACGAAAGGGGAATTGCAGAGCCTCTGCTACGCCCAGATGACTAAAGTCAATCTTCCTATGCTACTGCATTTTGAAGACCGCGATTCGATGGCACATTCAATCGAAGCGAGAACACCCTTTTTAGATTATCGATTGGCAGAGTTTGTCCAAAGCCTGCCCGCTGAATACAAGCTATCGGACGGCATTACCAAACGGGTGCTGCGGGAAGGGCTGAAGGGGACGCTCCCGGAAAAGATCCGTACCCGCATCAGCAAATTAGGCTTTGCCACACCGGAAGAAGTCTGGGTAAGAGAAACAAGCCCGGCGCTCTTTCAACAACTGGTCAAGGAGGCTGTGCATTCGTCAGAAGGCATTTTGAATGATCATGCGGTGAAAGAAGCGGATGGGGTGATCAAAGGCAGCTTCCCGTATCATTCGCTCCCCTGGCGCATGATCAGCTTCGGCAAATGGATGGAGCGCTTTAACGTGCGTCTTTAAGCTCCAAGGTTTCGTTAACGGTCTCCACAAAAGTTTTTTGGAGATGCGCGATTTTCTCGAGCTTGGGCCCGAAGGCATCGATGATAAGCAAGATATAGCCCAGCAAACCCATCAGGACCTCGTCTGAAACTTGCCGCAGAGAGCAATGCAAATCGTGGCGAAAATAAACGATCCGGTCCACTTCACTCATACCAAATCCTTCATATTCCAGGCCCTTGTTGATAAAAAGCATGTAGCGCGCCATTTCCGCAATGGCCTGATCCTGCAGCGTAAAAGGCAGCACATGACGCAAATGTAAGAAGATGGCTTTCCCTCCTTTTTTGTCCGGCGTTAAAGATGCCAGCTCTTTTTCTACGACATAAAGATCTAGGTTTTGCGGTCTATTTTTTTCGTCGGTTCCTAAGGTTAATACCAGGCGGTCTAAAGGAATTTCCGCTGTTTTTTCTATTAGGCGCGAGGAAATGTTTTGTGTATTAAGAAAGGTCTGTAGCGAATTTAAGGACACTTCTACCATGATTTCTCCTAAGCTGCCGTGGCAACTGTCAATCTTTGCATTTCTTTTTGGAAAGAGCGGCCATTTTTTCGAAGTCTCTTTTCGAAATCCTTTAGTTTTTCTAAAGTGACGTCGCCGGCAAATTTACCAAGATGCTGTCCATAGACATAAGCTTCATTAAGTGCCTGGCCTCTTCGGTGGATGTATTGGTGGATTAGAGAAATACGCCCCTCTGTGGTATTGCTTTCCTTTTTTATTTCCTTAACTCTTTTTTCCTTAAGTTTTACTAGAGAGTCGTTAAGGGTTTTTATTTCTGCACCGATCTCTGCCTGCGTCCTTTTTTCCTCAGAGAGCCTTCGTTCATAACGTTGCAAAATTTTCGGTTTTAAGTTTGGATTCTTCAGGAGCTCTTCAAGCTTTGTGATGTTTTGACTGACTTGTGCGTATTCAAGCTCTCGTTTAGAGGTATTTTTAGAAAAAACCTGCACACGTTTTTTATAAATTCGTTCGATTTTTTCTATTGAAGCAGTTCCTTCTCCTCTTATTTGTTTGATGGTCATCGATGACTTCAGGGAAGTCAGGGCTAGCGCCGCTTTTTGCAGCTTATTTTGAATGGCATGCCTGTTTTTATAGATTAAATAACCGATGCCGATGAGTAAGCCCGCCCCCGCTAAAATACCGGATCCGATCCCGATAGCTGTTAGCGCCACGCCGACGCCCACCCCAATGGTAACGCCTAGGGCGACCACCAGAACTTTAACCGCCAACGAAGCTCCTAAAATACTGCCCACTAGAGAGATCGAATGTTTAACAGTGCCTACGGTATTTTCTTCCAACTGTTTTTCTAAGCATTTTAAGCGCAGTTCAAGACACTCTTTTTCTAAACCCTGGGCATCCTTAATTTCTTGGGTGACGTTCTCGATATCGGCGGTAATCTTCTGCTTTAGCATTCGATTTTCATGAATGGCTTTAGAAGAGAGAAACAAACCTAAAATGCTTCCCAATACACCGGTAATACCGCCGGCGACTTTAAGTGTATCGACGGCCTGGGGGGTAAGGGTGGCTAAATCGACAACTTTTTCGGCGACTGCACCGGCTGTGGTCAGTGCAGCATCTGTTACCCCAAAGGCGACCTGTTGGGTTAATGCGTTTTTGTCAGAAAGGAGTTCTTTGATGCGTTCATTAATTTTTTCTTGAGCGGCATTGGGACTGGTGAGTTGTTCCCTTAGACGGGTAATTTCTTGATTGAGCAGCCTGTTTTTATGAGCAATAACTGCCATATCAAGCCCAAAGGTAACGATAGAAAGACCCATTCGACTTCCCTGGATGCCGCTTTCAAGGTCTTTGCCCACTTCAATTATGGTGGAGACGGTCTCAGAGGTACCAATTGCCAAATCTGCGACGGAGAAAGCAAATTCGACGCCTGCGCCCGGTTCGGCTTGTTCCAATTGTTCCTCAATGTCTCGCCCTTTTTGCAATAATGGGTTCTCTGCCAGAGAGGCAGGTGAAGGTAGTATCGGGAGCGGTGTCAGCGCAATTGATAAAGGAGGTTGTTCTTTATACTCTGCTGAAGCTGGGATGGGGGGCGCTGGAGTATTTTCAACCTCTACGACCTGTGCCGCAGATACTAGGGGAATCGATTGAGATTTAGGGCTAATTGGCTGCATAATTAATATAACGTTTAATTACATCTACGAGTTAATTATAATAAAAAATTCATTTTATTGATAGTTTGCTTAAAATATTAAGATAAAACCCTAATTTATAGAAACTTAATGAAACCTTTAGTTTTAATTTTTTCCGGCAACCGACACTTTGGGTATACCGGTCCTTACCATCGTTTAAAAACTTGCCCTGGTTAAAACTTGGGACAATGCAGACTGCTTTCCTGTTGCTGTCAACTTATAAACATCCAAGGCCACATCAGGTGCAATTTAAGCTCCAGAATCTCATCTGATAGGCCGTCAATCCCCAACTTAGGACGCTGCCTATAGCGTTTATTTAAATCTGTTCTCCGGCTTCACCTAAACCGGGCAGAGCTTCGAAAATGCGGGAGAGGCTGTAATAGACGCCTGTACTTGAAATGACGACATCCAGGGTTGTCCGGTCAAGTTCTGCCACATTGAAGACCACGCCGCGTAGGGGAAATTTTTTGGCAAGTAAAAGGACTTCCCGCTCCTCTTCTATCGACCCGTCGATATCGTCATCGGAAGGGGCAATGCCTCCAATAACATAAATTTCCACAGTGTCTTTGATGCACGCTTTGAGCTTCATGTCCTCCATCAATGACTCCAGTACATCACGTGGCGGATGTCCGGGAGAATGAGCCAGAGCAAGAATCACTTCCCCTTGCGCTGTTTTTCCGCGACAACAGTAGACCAAACAGCCGACAACGCCGCTGGTGCCTAGATGGGAATAGGTATTTGCCGAAGCAATGAGTTTTTTGCACATGCCGACATCGGGCATGGGGGAAAACGACGTGTTGTGTTCGACAACACCGGGGCAATTAAACAGTGCCTTGCAGGAGCGCTTGAGAGCGCTGAATTTCTGTAGAGGGGTGAGGGTGCGAGTTTTACGGTCGGGCTTATAAATGCCGCGCGCGCTCACGTTTTTCAAGAAATCTGAGGGCTGCTGTACCACTTGGGGGCGCTCTATAAAAGCGGGAGTTTGTGTTATAGGGTGCATGGTTTACCGTTAAGTTGGAGGGTTTCGGGATGAAAGGTCTCATTGTGTTGAAGCGTGAACGCTCGATTGGTGTGAATGTTCACGATTTTTAATGAGGGAACCGATCCCAGGGTAAGTTTGTTTAAAACTTCGGCGTTAATGTTCAGTTGTAACAATTGAGGCAGCGACGACAGAGATAATTCATTGAGCTGAGGGTTGCTGATTTCTAACTTTTTTAAAGACGAGCAAGAAAGGGCAAGAGCATACCGGTTACTTACGCGCAACGCTAATTTTTTCAGGGTGGAACTGCTTAAATGAATCATTTCAAATGATTTCCCAAAAAGAAGCAGCGTTTCCAATTTGGGAAAGGGCTGATCATAAAATCTCTTCAAATGATTGGAATAGAGACGTAGAACTTTTAAAGATGGCATACTCTCGATCACCATTTGAGATACGGAAAGTCCTATGATTTTTAAAAGTTGCAGCTCCGGCAAGGAAGATAACTGCAGGGCATTCAAGGCTGCCATGTAAATCCGCAGTTGCCTCAGAGCAGGCAGCGCCGGTATGGTGAGAAAACCGGTATAAGCTGGCGCGGATATGCGCACGTCTTCAAGCTGACCAAGCGGAGGCAATTCGAATGTTTTTAAGGCCGCACACTCTAACTTTAAGTAACGAAGATTAGGTAAATGAGGCAAGCTGATGGTGTGCATATCCTCGGAAACAATCGTTAGCCTTTGGAGCCCTTCACATTGAATAAAATGCCCTTTAGATAAAGCTTCAAGACCTCGAGGAGAGGCCTCCAGATAGCGAATACCGGAGGGAAATTTAGTGAAACAATCGGCCGTTTTATAGGGAGGGACTCCAAGCGCCGTAAGGGAACACCTTTCTTCATTCAACCGGTAAAGGATCGCCAGCTGGACTTCTTCAGACCATAAACGGCAGACCGAAGATGCTTTTAGCAGCGCCGGGACTGGCATTTTCCTAAAGACTTCTTGAATGACTTCAGGCGGCAGACATGGGGATCCGGTTCTCTGCAAACGGACAGAAAGCGTGGCGCTGCTGAACCAATATCGACGGCTTAACTCTTGATAGGTTTTTAAGTAAACTTCATGGCCTCTGGAAGCTTCAACCCATGCCGGGTTTTGATCGAGGAGCTGATGAAGCTCTACGACATCGGACTGTATCCGTCTCCGCTTAGGAGCGGGTTCATATGGGAAAAAAGAGGGTAGGCGACTGCAAAAATCTTCCAGACTGCTACAACTATTCATAAGAGAACATATCTTTGGCCATTCAGGGCATATTCCTCTAACGGAGCGCTCTGATCAAGCTCCAGACTAAGCGTTGAGAGGCCCTTAATGGTAAGATCCACCAAGGAGGGACACGACCCAACCACCAGTCTCTGTAATCTATACGAAACGATCTCAGCTTTAGAAAGATGAAGACTGGCCGGGATTTCAAAGAGAGTCATGCCATGATCTTCAATAAATAAGTGTTCCAAAGCGGAGTGAGCAGGCAAATCGAGCTGACGCAAATTTATTGCCTTAACAGTGATTTTTTTTACCGATGGCTGCGCTAAATCAATTGCCCTTAAGGAAGCGCCTGTAAGAGCAACCTCTTCAATGACAGGAAATTTTTCGGTGCTGAACATTTGAAATTGTTCCGAAGAGATTTTAATCGTCTTCAATGACGGCATGATAAAATGCTCTAATTGGATTAAACACATTCCGGTGACCTGTAAGAACTCAAGAGCAGGCAACGGCTGTAAAACCAAAGATGTAAGACCTAGGACATGCACCCGTAAATACTTCAATAAAGGCATGCCGGGTAATGAAAGGGCGCCTTGCATCGCTTCCGAAGAGAGGCGAAGGGTTTCCAGCAAAGGAAAATCAGGGAATCTAGTTTCGATTAATTTAAAACAATCAATTTGTAAATTTTTTAGGAAATCGAATCGAGGCAAATGTAACACTTCTAAATCCCATGACTCAATATGTAACTTCTCGCAGGAATTCATTTTGGGAAGACAGTTTGAATCGATACACGAAATTCCTGACACAGAAATTTCAAGCGTTTTCAATAAGGGACCGGCGGCTTGCATTATTTTTAGCAGCGGATTTAATCCCATGACAACATCACGAGCCTTCAAACAACGGATGCCCGGCCCGTAAAGCTGCATGAATTGTACGGCTTTTGGCGCATGTCTGATCCCCGCTTGCCCCAAAGTCATCTCCCGATCGTTGAATCGGGATAAGAGAGTTTGTTGATGGCTGGTCATCCAGTCCTTACACACACTCATGGATTGACACAAATCGAAAACGGGCAGTTCTTGAAAAATCGTTTGCCATATTTCGGGCGGCAAGTCCGGCGTGGCGCTACGAAAAAGGCGTTCCGAAAGAGAATAATGAGTGGAGAAACGAGTGCCCAATTCACCCACTTTTTCACGGATTGCAGGGTATTGCCGTACGACATTTACCCACGAGGCGTTTTGATGGAGGAAATCTATCAGTAAACGGTGACACCGAACGGCTTGTTGTGAGAGACCTAGCCGGCGTTGCTTAAGAGGGGGTTCTTGCGGCTGCAAAAACCAATCGACTCTTTCATTAAATGCTTTAATGTTATTACAAATAATTGACATAATGTTAAAAATATATTCAATTTATTCATAAAAATCAAGTCTAATTAATTATAATTTCTATAGAAAGGATGGGTGGCAGAAGCCAAAAGTTCACGATCCCCTTCACTATCGCCATAGGCGTAAATGACGTAGCGGTCCAAAGGACCTAAATAACGCGTCAGCCGATCGATTTTTTCCTGGCGGCGGCAATTCAACCCCTGAAGCTTGCCGGTGGCATTTCCTGTAGGATCGACTTCCAGCCTTGAGGTGATGGCAGTTTCAAACCCGTTCATGCGGCTCCAGGCGTTCAAATACACATCTAAGGAAGCGCTGACCAAAAGACAGCGGTGCCCCTGTTTTTGGTGCCAGCGCAACTTTTCCAGGGCAGGTTTTTGCAGCCGCTTGGGAATCTCTCGTTTTGCAAATACCTTTCCCCACTGACGGATCTTACGGATAGGCAGTCCTTTGAAAAAGCGGGTAAGCACGCCCTCTTTGACTTGCTGCCGCGACTTTTTGCCGACCGCATAGAGTAAAAAAAAAGGGATCAGAGGGATCATCTTCACAACGGTCTTTCGGAAGCCAAAGCAGTGGATCAAGAAGTAAAATAACGTATCGCGGTCGGTCAATGTGCCGTCAAAGTCAAAAGCGGCGATGACAGGTTTCTCTTTTATTTCTTTCATTCCTCTATTATGCGATAATTCCCCTCTATGGAAAAGAAAATCTTTGTTACAGGAGCTGCCGGGTTCATTGGATTCCACCTGATCAAGGCCTTGCATGCCGGCGGCGTACAGGCAATAGGATTTGATAATTTCAATCCTTACTACGACGTTGCTCTGAAACGGGACCGCGCAGCAGAATTGCAAAAACTGGGCGTTGAGATCATCGAAGGCGACATTTGCTCTTTCGAAACCTTAAGCCGCGCCACCGCAAAAGCCACCCACATGGTCCACTTGGCCGCTCAAGCCGGAGTGCGCTATTCCCTTGAGAACCCGCAAACCTATGTGAAATCGAACCTAGAAGGGTTTGTTAATGTTTTGGAAGCGTGCCGTCATCAGCCTGGAATGAAGCTGATCTATGCCTCTTCCTCCTCTGTTTACGGCTTAAACAGCAAAGTACCTTTTAAAGAAGACGATCGGTCCGATCAACAAGCCAGCCTGTATGGAGCCACCAAAAAATCGAATGAACTGATGGCTGCCACTTACCATCATTTGTTTAAAATACCAACAATCGGCCTGCGGTTTTTTACCGTCTACGGCCCTTGGGGACGCCCTGATATGGCGTATTACTCCTTCACCAAGGCTATTTTAGAAGGGAAGCCGATCGATGTGTACAATCACGGCAAAATGCAGCGGGATTTTACTTACATCGACGATATCGTCCAAGGCGTGCTGGCAGCCATCGACTCTGCAGCATCCTGCGAACTCTTTAATCTAGGCAATCATCAGCCGGTTCCCTTGATGGAGTTTATTGAAACGGTCGAAAGGGCCTGCGGCAAAAAGGCTCAGCTAAATTTCGCTCCCATGCAGTCCGGAGATGTCCTGGCCACTTACGCCGACATTGAAAAAAGCCGGCAGCTGCTTGGTTTTGCGCCACGCACCTCTTTAAAAGAAGGAATCCCTCAATTTGTGAAATGGTTCCGCCACTATCATTCTTTATGATGAGCATTCCCCCAATCTTCCCTAAAGCAGAAGTTTTTTATGGAGATCTTGAAGAAAAGACAAAACATCTCCGGTTTCACCCGATTACCGACTTTGATTTCGACTGCCATTTTAATGACGTTCTCTGCCACCAGGATACAGCAGTAAAAATCGGTTTCAAATATGTCCATGCCAACCATATTCCTATGCCGGACGGCACGACCTACATTGCAGCGCAAGCTCCCGATGACATCTCCTTGTTTTGGAAAACAGCAGCCCAATTCAATTCATTAGTGGTCGATTTAACCACCTTTCCCGAAGCCTTTCACTCTAGCTTTCCGCTTGCTTACTATCCGATGCCACGAACGTCGGAAGACTACAAAGATGTGCATGTAGAATGGATAACGGGCGGATGGCTTGAGGCAGATAAAGTGATGCTTTCAGATTATAAAGTAACTGCCGCCAACATCACAAAAACAGTGCAGCGATTGCACTTCATGCATTGGATGGATAAGGAAGATGCCCCTTTGGCCAGCTTGGAAAGGCTAATCGATGAAATCGACAAAAGAACAACACCGGGCTCAGAACCGATCATCCACTGCAAAGGCGGCATAGGTCGCTCAGGAACCTTGATCACTTCGTTAACGCTCAAACATCTTTTTAAGCAAGACCCTGTGGCTTTTCAAAAAGATCCTGTGGGAATGATCGAGAGCGTGATCATGCAGGGGCGTCAAAGCCGAGGCCCGCAATTCGTGCAAAACACCAAGCAATTGGAGATGATCATGAACTATGTCAAGCTGCTGCTAAACTTTCAAGGATAGTTTGACAATGGTCTCTACGTGCGCTGTCTGTGGAAACATATCCATAGGCTGCACGGTATCGATAGACCATCCCATTTGGCGCAAGAGCGCCAAATCGCGTGCTAAGGTCGCTGGATCGCAGGAAATATAAACAATGCGGGCGGGCTTGAGCCGTCCCAGTTCCTTTATAAAATCGGGATCGCACCCTTTGCGTGGCGGGTTTAACAAGGCCACATCGATGCGTTTTGCGCTTTTAATCCACGTTTCCGCCTCATTTAAAACAAACACGGCATTTTCGATGTGATTGAGGCGTGCGTTCTCACGGGCATCTTGAATCGCCTGCGGTACGCACTCAACGCCAGTGACTTGCTTGGCATGGCGCGCAAACAACAAGGAGAGCGTGCCCACGCCGCAAAAGGCATCGAGCACATGCTCTTCGCCGGTCAATTCCGCGTACTCGAGAGCCGTTTGGTAAAGACGTTCTGCCTGATAAGGATTGACCTGGAAAAAGGAAGCGGGTGAAACTTTAAAACGCAGTCCCAAAATCTCTTCTTCAATACTATCTTGCCCGGCAATCAAGTGGAACTTGTCACCCAGCACGACATTTTGCATGGCGTCATTAATGTTTTGCATCACCCCTTTAACTTCGGGGCACTTCTGCATCAAGCTCTCGGCAAAAGGGGCAATTTTTTCTTCATCGATTGCGCTGGTCACCAAAATCACCAATAACTCTTCGGTATTGACGGCTGTTTTGATGATCATGTAGCGTAAATCCCCTTTCCCCGTATTCCAATCAAAGGCCGTGAAATCAGAGCTTTTTAGCAAAGCGAGCGCCTCCGCATACACTTTCTGTCCTAAGGGGCAATGAATATAACATTCCTCTACTTCGACTAAATTATGGGAGTTGCGCGCATAAAAGCCGATTTGCAAACCTTCCGGGCCGGAACGGATCGGCACTTGGATCTTATTTCTGTAGTTGAGGGGTTGTGGCGAAGGCAAACAAGACAACACCGGAACGTCCGGGATTTTAGCGATCCGCTCCAAGGCGTCCAGCACGCGCTGCCGCTTTACTTCCAGCTGGGCCGGGTAGCTTAAATGCATCACCTGGCAGCCGCCGCATCGTTCAAACAAAGGGCAGACTGGAACGACCCGCTCCGGAGACACCGTATCGATGTGCTCGAGGCTGGCGCGCCCATAGCGCTGTTTTTTTTCGATAACACGGGCCTGCACTGTTTCACCGGGCAAAGCGCCATCGATAAAAAGGGTGAAGCCGTGCCAATAGCCGATTCCTTCGCCGTGTATTCCTAGGCGCTGGATGGTCGCATTGATTTTCTGTCCGAGTTGAGGCTGATCTTTCATAAAAATTAAGTTTATCACATTCAGTGACTTATAGTAAAAATAAAAGAAAAATTTACCCGTTCTTCGAATTTTTGTGCTTTGCAAATAACAGAATAAAAAATAGTATCTAAAACTCCACACGCAAAGGATATTTGAGATGCAACGTTACCTTCAACTTTTTCTCGCCCTGTCATTGCTTAGCGGTTGCGGTTTCTTCTGGGGCGGCGAGCCCGATCTCGTCAAACGCATCGAACCCTCGGACATCTCAAGAGTCATCCTGGTATTAAGTGAAAAAATGAAATGGGAAAAAGGGCTCACGCTGGAAGATTCCGTGGTCTACTATGACCATTACGTCAACCGGATCCGGCTCGATTTTAGCACCATGGACAATGTTTATCTCTGGGGCGCGCGCGAAATGCTGGTCGATCTCGTTGAAGAGCTGCTTGCCCGCCTCAATACGACACCTTCGATCACCGCGCAATTGAGAGCCCCCCCATTGACTGCCAACGATCTGGAAGTCTACATCACACACAAGAGTTTTTATAATAAATACATCGACATGCAAAGAGTCGGACTGGCCACCCTTAGAAATGGAATTGCCTATTATGTAGCTTCTGACGGCCTGGACTGCGATACGCCATGCTGGCATCGCCGCTCCGAATATTACTATCAGAGCCGCGAATTCGTAATGTATAAACGGATAGGGGAACGCGCATATTCTCCGGAATTCATGCCTTTCCAAAGCATCTTCGGTGACCAAAGATTCATCGATGTAGGACCGGATGAAGATAGAGTGCCTTTATGGCTCTACCGCCACTCCAACGTAGCCCCTTTGCAAACGGAAACCTACACCCCTGATGAATACCCTCGGGAGTAACCTGCAGGAAATTTACGCGGCCTGCCTTTGCGAAGAAGATGCAGTGCTGGTCGCTTCTGTTTCCGGATCCGATGTTTACGATGCCAGCTGTGGCTGGGGCCGGATTTGGTGCGCCGTGGACGCGCTGTTCTCCTTGGGATTAAGAGATTCGAAGTTAAAGGGCACCCTTTTAAAAACGGAAGCATTGTTCAAAGAAACTCTGGAAGGAATTCAGAAACAGACCACACTCTATAAAGCAAGCCTGGAAAAAAGGATGCAGGGTGAAGAGGTCGAAGACCTACATCTCATCCGGCAGTACCTCACCGAATGGAATCACCAAACCGCGCCCTTCATAAAACTACTCAAAGAAGACTCCGGGGAAAAAATTAAAACATTATGCAGCGGTATTCTCTTTCCCGTACCGGAGAATTGGGACGAAATCCAACACATTCAAGCTTTGATTAATTTAGAAGGGTATTTGCATGAGGCTCTACCGTTGCAAATTCTCGCAAAGCTGGCCTGCGGCACCAAATTAACGGCAAAAGAAGAAGCGCGTCTGGATAAATGGTTAAACGCTCTAAACGAAATGCTCGCAGAGGTGCCCTTTGATATTTTTTATACCGCTATTGAATCGATAACCGCCTATTTGGGCGCGAAAGCCGAACATGCGAAGCTTTTGACAACGCTTGCGGAGAAGTCCCCCAAACTTTTTCAAAGGGCAGATGAGGCGCATCTACGATGGCGCAGCCAACTGCAGCCTGGTGATACGGTTGATTGCAATGGAACGACCTACATTTTAGGGAAACAGCTGCATGAAAGAGCTCAAGATATTGATCATAACCTCATTTTCACGTTAACAAACAACACGGAACGCGTACTGGTCATCAGCTACAACCGCGCCTTGCCTGCCATCATTGCCTACTTGGAAAAAAAACATCATTGGGGAGTTCCCCGCGCGTCCACCGTGGAGATCGACAGTCGGGGTAAGTGCTGGTTGGCTGAAAAGCTGGTTAAACCCCTCAGCGGTCGCAAATGGTTTAAATCCGACCATAAAAGCTTAAAACCGGTCGCCAACATGGTCCAATGGTGGATCAAAGAAGAACTTTCCCCTCATGAATTCACGGCTAAACACTTGTTTTTTGACCGGACGGGACTGCTTAAATACACTAAGGTACTTTTTCCGATCGTTTTTGATTTTCTCAAGGTGGAAGCCTTCCTTCTAGAGCTGGCCAATGGGGACCTTGCTGCTTTTCAATACCTGATGGAACAGTCGGGCATGGCAGATCATGGAGCACGCGCTTATTTTCGCACCATGCTGACCAACGCCTTAAACGGGGCCCAAGGAGACCCGGGGGATCTGGCAGCTTGCCGCAAGATTGCCGATCCTAAAGTAGTGGACCAGGGACCCGTACTGGCAGCAGAGGTTCTCAAATTGAGAGAGAGCGCCTACTGCCCATTGAAAGAGGCCTTTAAAGATAAAGATCCCAAACATCTTCTAAAGACCCTAAACGAGGTCATCATCAGCACATATCAATACACCAAGTCCGCCTCCATGCT
Organism: Waddlia sp.; assembly: GCA_041738095.1. GTDB lineage: Bacteria > Chlamydiota > Chlamydiia > Chlamydiales > Waddliaceae > JTS-AC334. The sequence goes on along the minus strand of JBGSQP010000029.1, from coordinate 6,809 downwards.
TTGGCCTACAATGCGTGCGTTGGTAGATCTGGAAGTTATCAAACAAGCCAAGCGCTTATACCGAACGTGATTCAAAATTTGGAATTATAGCAAGGAGTCCGATATCCTCATCATTTGTGTTCGTTTGGCCCCAGTCCTCTAAAAGCCTCTTAGACGAACTCTTCGGCGTTTTATTTACCCTGGGCCAGTCCTTCTTCGGTTTTCCCGCTATGGCAGGCATTACAGATAAAGGCCGCAAAGATGATACGTTTTCAGTCGAGGACGTCTTAGGAGTCGTTGTGGGCAATTTCACCCCATTCGATCAATGAGCCTTTGAGCGATTTATTCCTAAACAATGCAAAACTCAGCGCATTTTTTCAATCCCCTACAGGGCAAAAGGCCCTTGTCACCCTGCAGCAAGAGCCGGAGCTTCATCCGGTATTCGTACGGCAACTTTATAAGCAATTCCCCTGCTACAAAGATATCGGCAGGGGGCTAAAAATTCTACAGGATTCAAAGTAATACTGCCGTTGTTCCATTTCTGCCGGTCAGCCGATCGCGCCGGTATGAAAAAAATAGCTCGGGCAGATGATAGGTGCTCATTTCCGCGACTTCAATGTGTTGCGGTAAAACGCCTTCTTTCAGCAATTGGCACCGGCTGATTTTCCAGAAGTCGAAATAGTAAGGGTGCACTTGAAAGGGCCAAAAATCTTCCGGTAATTCGTTTTCATATTGAATAAATTGCGCCGCATCGGGACATAAGCTGGGCGAGAGGCAAACTCTCAAATTGCCAGGAAGGCTGCCGTAACGCGCATGCAAACAATGGATCATCTTGGCGTAGATATTGTGCACGCTGCCTCGCCAACCGGCGTGCGCGGCACCTAGCACATGCCGCACCGGATCATAAAAAATAGCTGCTTGGCAATCTGCATGCTGTATCATCAAGGCTTTTCCGGGGCGGTCCGTGATCAGTCCGTCCCCGTTTGTACCTGCGCCCGCTTCCACAATTTCATCCCCATGCACCTGCTCTAAGGCAATCAATTCCTTGCACTGTAGCAAAGCCGCAACCTTGTCGCGATTACGAGAAACGACCTCCGGTTGATCCCCAACAGAAAAGCTTAAGTTGAGACTAGAGAAAGCTCCCTCTCCAGCACCGCCTCGGCGTGTAAAGACCCCATGCCGCAGCCTGGGATACTGCGCCAGCAATTCGAATTCAAACCAAATGATGCCGTCTTGTTCTTTTCTAATTAAAACCATATAGTCAAATCATGGATCTTGATCAATTTTTAGACCAGCCTCAATGCGGTTTCTTCAGCGGCGGAGAATTTATTTCTCCAATATCCCGCCAACCTATCAAGCTGATTAGCCCGGCCACCGGAAAATTTTGGAAAGCCATCGTTCCGGCATACAAAGACGATGTTCAATGCGCTCTCCAAAGTGCGCACCTCGCCTTTTCCGATTGGAAACGGCTGCCTGCTCCTCAAAGAGGCGCCTACTTACGCAACATCGGTGCTTTAATTCAAGAGTATGCCGAGAAATTCGCCTGGGTAATGGCCATGGAAATGGGGAAACCGGTGTCTCAGGGCATTTCCGAAGCACGGTATACCGCAGGGTATTTCGGTTGGTTTGCCGGCGAGGCGGAAAGGATTTACGGACAAACCATCCCTTCGCAATTTCCCGATAAACGTTTGTCCATTCACTATGAACCGATTGGGGTTGCCGCTATGATCACCCCCTGGAACTTTCCTTTGGCCATGGCCGGCCGCAAGATCGCCGCCGCTTTGGCCGCAGGCTGCACGGCCATCAACAAACCCGCCGCAGAAACACCGATGACCATGCTGCTCTTTGCAGAGATCTGCCGTTTAGCACAATTGCCGCCCGGTGTAGTCAACATTTTACCGGGCGACGCGAAAACAATTTCCCAAGTCCTACTAGACGCCCCCTTGGTGCGCAAACTCTCCTTTACCGGGAGCACCGCAGTGGGGAAATTATTGTTCCGCCAATCAGCCGATACACTAAAGAAATTGACTTTGGAATTAGGAGGAAACGCTCCCCTGCTTGTCTTCGACGATGCCGACCTTAAAAAAGCCGTTCAAGGGACTATCGAAAGTAAATTTCGCAATAACGGCCAAACTTGCGTCTGCCCCAACCGGATTCTCGTACAGGCCGGCATTGCCCGAGCCTATATCAAAGCACTGAAAGAAGCCGTAGAAAATCTAAAGTGCGGCGATCCATTTGATCCTCATGTAGACCTCTCCCCTATCCTGCATCCCTCAGCGCAGGATAAATTTGATAAGCACAGCGCCGATGCCCTCCAGAAAGGCGCTCACCTGGAATCAAAGAGTGAAAATGGCATCGTCCTAAGCGGCATTGGTAAAGAAATGGCCGTTTGGAGCGAGGAAACGTTCGGGCCTCTGGCGCCGATTGCCACCTTTAATACCGAAGAGGAAGGGATCGCCCTAGCCAATGATACAGCGTTTGGGCTCTGCGCCTATTTTTTCACCGAAAACCTTTCCAGGGCAGCGCGTATCGCCGAAGCTTTGGAAGCCGGCATTATCGGCATCAATGATGGCGTGCCGAGCAGCTACCAAGCCTCCTTTGGCGGCATCAAGAGCTCAGGCTTCGGCCGCGAGGGCGGCCCTACCGGCATCAAAGAGTACCTAAACGAAAAATTCATCTCGCTGAAAATATAATCCACCTATATTGCGTGGCCTCTATACCGAACGCAATTAAAAATTTGGGAATATGGCAAGGAGTCGCCTTGAATTTGAGCCAGGCGAAGCCGGCGCCGAAACAACGCAACTTCAATCAGTTGTGTGATGCAGGCGGGTCTCAAAGTCAGCGGCTGAAGATGCAGCCAAAAACTCGAAAAATAGAAAAATCTTTCAAATACGGCATTATATCTTCTTAAGATAGGGCTATGTTTATTACCCTGTGCTTAACAAAAACAATCGCCTCTCCTTCGGGTAAATGAAAATCAAGTCGAGAACCGATTTTTGCATTCATTTCGGTATAAATCTAAACATGAAATCTTATTCTACAAAGGGGAATTTATAACGAACGCCATGAAAAATGAGCGCGTGACAAAAAGAAGAAATATTGACTGTCACACGTGAAGGAGGTTTTCTAAGCCAAGAAAAGAATGGAATGCATCGTGTTGGAATCTTCCGGTGAATTTACCATGATACCCTTTTCACTAGCCTTGTTATTTCAATCTAGCTGGGACGTTTTAAGAAGGTTTTCTCCTTTTTCCGGAACATCTGACTTGCGACTTTGGTCCTGGAGGCTCTGCGCCTCGGAATGAAGTTCTCCTTCCCCTTCTGTAGCAGCTCTTTTTGTTTCATTCTTCAAGAAATTAAGAGAGTTGGAAGATGGAGGAATTTCATTCTTTTCTTGCGAATGCATCCAAACATTAATTCCTTCCGGAAAAATACGTTCTCGCTGCTCATCCGGCATAGAAATGCCTTCTGCTTGAAAGGCACGCTTAATGAGTCGAATCACTGAGGATCTCACTTTCAGCCAGCTATGTTTACTTCCGTCCAGCCAGAAGTAGACACGCAAATTGACAGCTGACTTATCAAGGCTATCTACTAAAACCCAAGGCTCTGGATCCTTTAAGACCGTAGGATGTTCATTTAAAATTTTTAAGGCGATTTCTTGAGCTTCAGAAATTGCATTGTTATAACCAATACCTATAAGAAAATCTTCTCTACGATTAGGGTTGCTCGTATAGTTACGAATGTTACTTTGATATACCCTAGCGTTAGGGATTTGAATATAGTTACCTTCTAAATTGAGAAGGATAGTGCTTCTGATATTCAAATTTTGCACATAGCCGGTTATCCCTTCAATTTCAATCAGATCTCCTTTATGGAAGGGATTATTAACACTTAAAAAGATGCTGGCCAAAAGATTTTCGGTAATTTCTTTAAAGGCAATACCCAAGACAATACCTAAAAGACCCGTACCCCCTACAACTGTTAAGGCAACAGTTGTCAATCCCATCAACCTAAAAACGCTATACAAACCTATGAGTATAATCCCTGTACCAATTCCCCAGATGATCACGCGCAGAAGCAAAGGATTATCAATTTGCCTTCGGAGAAATAAATGGGATAAAAAGACCACTCCTTTTGCAATAATCCACGTTACAACCAAAATGATTAATCCAAAAATAAGGGCAGGGATCGTACGTAAAAGGCTTTTCCATTGTTCATGCAGGCCTTGAATAAAGGGGCTAAAATCCCATATAGTAGTATCAACAACTTGAATTTGGTTCACAACAGCTATGGCTTCCTCTGTGTTGCTTGCCAAGTTTTTAGCCCACTCTTTAAATTCAACATTCTTTGTATTTCCATATAAGAAAACGATTCCATCTCTTACTTCTACCCTTGGTTCATGGAACCATCCGGTGGCTTCAAGAATATTTCTAAGACGCTGACTAATCTCTTGGTCATTAACTTTAGGATTTACAGTGACTTTTGCCGGAGCCTCAAGCTCTTTATCGGATGGATCGCTTTTTTCTAAATTAGTTGATGGCGGTTCTTGAGCGAATATTTGAGAAGAGAAAATAATCAACCAACAAAGGGCTTTAATAAAAGACATTTTATAGATATTTAAATTCACGAAGCCAGAAATCCAATTTTAGTTCACTTAGCTTTATAGTAAAACATTAATTTGAAGCATACCTTTTATTTTTGGCGTCAGCTTTTTGCCTTAGGCTTTTCACTAAATAGCTGACGTATAGTGCACTTTATTTTTAATCGACCCTTTAGTAGGCGATATTTCGCTGCCCCTATTGGTTATTCTAAGGATGGGGAAATCTTTCAGATGTGGCGGGATATTTCCTTTTAAGATAGGGCTAAGTTTATTACCCCATGGAAACATCATTCTCAATTGCTCTCCGTTTTTTCTCACAATAACAAGTTCGGCAATCCCCCCTTGATATCCCATCACTGACGGACTATACGTCTGTCCCTCACTCTCAGCATAGGTGCATTGATAACGCATTCTTTCTCCAAACGAGCGGGAATCAAAAGTATAAACCTCTCCCTCTGTAAAACCTTTTAAATGCAAAGCATAGCTATCTCTTCCGATGAATTCGGCAGTGATTTGGCCTGTATCAACCTGACTGCTCACCATAAGTGGTTCCGGAAAAAACTCAATAAGTGGACTAATGGACTCCCCTTTCATATTTTCCACTCTCATTTCGATTTTTTCCCCCGGTAAAAATCCTCTACTTGAAATCACAAAGAAGGGCTCAGTCACTCCCATTTTTTGAGCATTTGAAGTTAACGTTTCTCTGAGGACAGGAAGCCTTTGAGTGACATCCAGGCATGGACGGTGCATCACAAAAACAAACGCCTCTCCCTCAGGTAAATCATGCAAACGCAAGAGTGTTTTATGATAGCCGGCATCAAAGGAGTCGCAGGACTTATATTTTACCAATTTTTTATTTTATTAAATGAGATTGTCTCTGAAGATAAATATAAGTCATCACTTGCATAAGACCTCTGTTCAGCTTTCTCTGCATCATGCGCATGGAAGAAAGAACCTTCGGCACCCGTTTTGGCAACTCTCCGCGAATAGCTAAATATATCGTATATTCTTCGTTTTTGAATTAAGTGCTCCCTTGGGCAGCGATACCGCTAATCCCAAATTTTTTCGACTGATTTCTTTAGGAGGCTTTCTGTTCTGTCCATTTTTAATAGAGCGCGCATCAAAAAATCAGATCGTTGCATCCAAAGTAATAAAACGATGATTCCTCACTTCAGGACCGTTTTTATTTTCACTCTTCCAATAAGGATAAACGAAAATGATGGCATCAATTTGCCTAACCTTGATTAAGGCATTCAATGCTTCTTGGTTATGCTTCAGATTTTGCTCTATTTCTGGGAAGAAATCCGGACGCGCTTACCTTTCCTTCAAACCAAGTTCAACAATTTCAAACCGACCGCCTAAGCTTTGGGATGCTATCCTTTCCATGCCTTGATTCAATTCGTTAAAATAGCGGAAAATATTTTTTTTCTCGGCTTTTCAAAAGAGAAAAACTTTGCCTGATAATCATAAAATCTACATGCGAAAAGACTAACAATTGCGATTCTTTTTATGGAATCATTCGTTTGGTTTTGAACTGCAAAAACTTTGTTTGCGAACAACAAACATAGAACACACATTACTAATAAATATATAAAAATTCTTAGCATTATAAATAAGATGAATTTTAACTAGATTAACAAGTCAATATACTGAAATGAATTATTATTCTTTTTACGACCTGAGACACCAGACCCCTTCCACATCTAACCGATTTTCCTTGACATCCTCCCATTCACTTCATAATATCCGCGCCCGTTTCAAGGGGAAATTCTATGTTCAAGCGGATGGTCTACAGCTTCTTAATGCTGTGTGGAACGCTTTATAGCGACGAACCGCTTTTAGATAAATCCCTAGACGAAACGGTCGATACACTGGTCGATCTCAAAGGCATGCCGAATGCCATTGTAGGCGGTGCGGTCAATGTCGTCACCGGCCACTACGTAGACTCTGCCGTCGACCTCTACCTGCCCGGCCCTAACCCTATTCAATTTGTCCGCACCTATAACAGCGGCGCCACTTACCAAGGAAACTTCGGCGGGGGGTGGAACTGCAACTACACCAGCCGCATCGATGTCATCAAGCAAGAAGATCTGCCCGACTTTATTGCTAGCGTCCAGGAGGACGGCAGCGCGATCCGTTTTTCCGGCAAATCCGGCAGCAAACACAAAAGCTTCAAGTTCAAAAAAGACGACCTTAAATTTGGCGTGACCAATTGCGGCTCCGGAATTATC
>JBGSQP010000013.1:0-66272 GCA_041738095.1 Waddlia sp. | reverse complement strand
TGGGTTAACAGTAACATCGAAAGAACTGTCTACATAATTTCCTGCTGAATCAGTCGCCCGTATAGTAATTGTAGAAGAGCCATTCTGATCTGCTACATAAGTCAGACTTAAGCTAGTCCCTGACAGAGTTGCATTTACCAGATCAGTGTTAGTATTACCAACTACAGACAGAGTGAGTGTATCGGCATTCGTCAAAAAATCCACGTCAGAAAAGGCATTAGACAGATCTAAAACCGTATTAGCCGCGTCTTCGTTGACTGCTACATCCGGGATAACATTTTCAATGTTTGGAACATCTTGTAATGGGTTAACAGTAACATCGAAAGAACTGTCTACATAATTTCCTGCTGAATCAGTCGCCCGTATATTAATTGTAGAAGAGCCATTCTGATCTGCTACATAAGATAGACTTAAACTAGTACCCGATAGAGTTGCATTTACCAGGTCTGTGTTAGTATTGCCAACTACAGACAAAGTAAGCACATCACTGTTAGTTAAAATATCAACGTCAGCAAAGGCATTCGACAAGTCCAGGACTGTATTAGCTGCGTCTTCGTTGACTGTGACATCCGGGATGACATTTTCAATAGTCGGCACATCTTGTATAGCATTGACTGTGACATCAAAAGAACTGTCTACATAATTTCCTGCAGAATCGGTCGCCCGTATCGTAACAATAGATGTACCGTTTTGATCTGCCACATAAGCAAGACTTAGGCTGGTACCTGATAAGGTTGCATTTACCAGGTCAGTGTTAGTATTACCAACTACAGACAGAGTGAGTGTATCGGCATTTGTCAGAATATCCACGTCGGCAAAGGCATTCGACAGATTTAAAACCGTATTCGCAGAATCTTCATTAACCGTGACATCGGGTATAACATTCTGAACAACAGGAGCGTCTTGCACTGGATTTACAGTGACTACAAAAGAATCCTCAATACTAAGCCCTTGGCTGTCGATTGCCCGTACAGTAATCGTTGCAGTCCCATTTTGATCGGTAGCATAAGAAAGCGTTAAATCACTTCCGCTTATATTTGAACTAACCAATGCCGGATTAGAATTGCTCACTATAGTATATGTAAGTGGACCCTGTTCGGTATCGGAAAAGGCTTGAGATAAATCAATAAAAGTAGGCGGGGCATCTTCATTAATTGTGATATCTAAGATCGGATTAGAAACAATAGGCTGTTCATTGTCTGTAAAAAACCAGAGTTCAGCCCCGGAAACTCCATCATTTGCCTGAAAGAATAGATCCCCTCCTGAAGGTGTAAGATAAATCGGATTCGATGATCCGGCTCCAGTATTAATATCTGCTGCAAGCACTGTGCCTGCAACAGTGCCATCGGTTTTCCATAATTCAGCGCCAGATACTCCATCATTGGCAACGAAAAATAAGGCATCATTGTGTTCTACAAACGATGTAGGAGCTTCTGTAAACTCCTTTAAAAAAGCTGTGCCTCCGGAAGTCCCATCACTTTTCCATAATTCTTTATTGCCGGAAGCATCATCTGCTACAAAATAAAGCATCCCTCCAGCTTCGGTTAATTGAGAGGGATTGGAGCTTGCCAATCCCGTCACAACATCTTTTACCTGCACAGTTCCAGATGAGGTTCCATCGCTCTTCCATAATTCATAACCGGAGGTGCCATTTGTAGCTGAGAAATATAGAGTAGAGCCCAATGCGGTAAGCTCGGTAGGATTCGCACTTGCTTTGTTTGAAGAGATGTTGATGTCTTTTACAAGAACAGTTCCAGATGAGGTCCCATCGCTTTTCCAGAGCTCAACTCCTGAAACGTTATTGTTTGCAGTAAAAAATAGAGCCCCAGCCACTGCCGTCAGTTCTCTTGGACTGGAACTCGCGTTACCGGAACGGATGTCTTTTACAAGAACAGTCCCTGATTCCGTTCCATCGCTTTTCCAAAGCTCGGTGCCCTGTCCTGCTTTTGTCGCTGCAAAAAATAAAGTACCGTTAACATCCGTCAATTCATAAGGATTTGAGCTCCCTGATCCTGTTCTGATATCTTTTACTATCGACGTGCCTTCCGCCGTACCATCAGAACGCCAAAGTTCAGAACCTAATACAGCATCACTTGCGGTAAAATATAATATATCATTTGAGATTGTTAAGTTGGAAATGCCGGAACCGGCCGATCCGCTCCTGATATCTTTTACTAAAACAGTACCTTCAGCTGTTCCATCGCTTTTCCACAGTTCCCCTCCTTTTACGCCGTCATTTGCAACAAAGTACACTTGTCCATTAAATTCAAGCAGTTGTGTTGGATTGGAACTTCCTGAACCGGAGTTAATATCGGCTACAAGAGATGCCGTATTGCCTTCGAGTTTCCAAAGCTCCCTACCCGATGCCCCATCATCAGCAGCAAAAAATAAAGTCCCGTTGACATCTGTCATTTCCGCAGGTTCAGAGGTTGCCGAGGCTGAAGCCACATCTGCCACCAAAGCAGCATCAAGCACAATCCTTTCTTCCAAAGGAAGAAATCTAAAACGCGTTATGGGTTCATCAGAAAAATTTTTCATGGATTGGCATATCGTATCTTCAAGATTTGGATACTATATATAGCCATTTAAAAAAAGGGTTACAGCCAATTCTTTTGAATAACGAGATCCTTTTCGGAAGTATAATGCCCCCCAAAAAAGGCTTCTACCTCCTGAACAGGTTCACTTTTTTGAAGCTTATCCCATTGATGCTTATTGAACACTGGAAGCCAATGATTTGCAACCTCCGTCGGGTCAATCGTGATTTTAAAGGGAGTATCTAGAATTTGACCATCCAAGTAAGTACCTCGTATTGTCAACTTGGCTACACCCTCCTCTCGATCTGCATAATCCAAAATAAGCAAATCTGTATCGATGTTAGCTTTAACTAGCGAAGGATTATCATTTTGATATACCTCAAAATTCAGTAACCTCATCTTTGTCAACAAATCCCCTGCAGGATAAATCCCTGACAAAGAAAACACCGTTTGTTTCACACCTTCACTTAAATCTAGAGTAATGAGCCTGTTTGACTTGACATGATTGACATCCTCAAGGCCAGGCTTGTCGAACAAGATTGTTTCTATACGCTGATTAAAGCCGAAAGACTCATAGTTTTCAAAAGGAGAAGACTGCGCATTTTCAAAGATGAGAGCAGATTCTCTAGAATCTTCGGGCTTACAATCATAATTCATTGAATGACCTCAGTATTTTTACACTAAAAGTCCATACATGCAAATTAGATGCCAAATCGCTTGAGATTATAGCTTAACAACTTAAGAGCGGATTTTAAGTATGACTGATCTGCATCAAAAAATTTTCTAAACAAATTTTAAGAGTGGTGGAACGCTCTAACGATAATAGCGCATCGGCTACCGCTTTTTTCGTTTTGTGTAAGGAGGGAAGCTCTTCGCTTTGCAGAACTTGACGCAGAACCTCTTCATGCAGAGGATTCATTAATAGGGATTTGGGTCCGTTGCAATTGAGCAGGTGTAGATCACGGTGCCAAGAATAAACGGCTAAAAGAAGATCTTTAACAAGCGCATTTTTTTGCCTTGAAAGCTGCCCTTCAATTTCACGTGATAATCCTTCTTTTTGAGAGGCTGTCAGCCGATCTCCTATAGAGTCGATTAATTCGGCCCGCAGGAGCAGCTCTTTCTCTTTAAGCTGCTTCTCTAGTTTCACAGCAATCATATCGGCAGCATCGACGATGCGGCTATACGACTTAAAAGAACCATCAGAAAGAGCGTTTAGCAGGAGCATTTTCAAAGGATCTTCTTTAGCGTCATCCTTCACAATACCTGCCACCTCTTGCTCTTCAGCAGTTAGCGGTCGAAATACCAACTTCTGGCAGCGCGACAAGATGGTTGGCAACAACTTTTCAGGCCGGCTGCAAATAAGGATGATCACACTTTCTTTGGGGGGCTCCTCGAAGGTTTTGAGTAGAGCGTTTGCACTAGTAGGCAGCATCCGGTCTGCCTCATCGATAATGAAAAATTTTTTCTTAGCGCTAAAAGGTGCCAAATACACTTCTCGAGTAAAACTGCGCATCGTATCGATGCTATGCATCCCTGTCTTCCCCTCAGGCTGATAATAAAAGAGGTCAGGATGTTCATCCTGGGATGCTCTTAGTACCGCTTTTGCAAAGGCAACGGCAAAGAGATGTTTGCCCACACCTTCGGGACCGCAAAAGAGGAGGGAACCCGCGATATTATCGGAAGAGATGGCTCGCTCTAAATACCGCTTGATGTGATCATTGCCCGCTAACGCTGAAAATTGGCTCATACGACCTTTTGAGATAAAATATGCAAGACATCTTCGAGCACGTTTTCAGGAGTTTGCGAAGCGTCTATCACATGAATACGGTCGGGATGCCGCTCTTTTAATTCTTTAAACCCTTCCCGAACACGCTCATGAAAGGCATTTCCTTCCCCTTCCATGCGATCTTTTTCCCTCCTGATACGGGAAAAACCTTTGGCTGGTTCTAAATCCAGGAAAAAGGTCAGATCGGGCTGTAAATTTTCACATGCGGCATTGCATAAATCTTCCACTGCGCCTATTCCCAAACCCCTTCCCCCGCCTTGATAAGCAACCGATGAATCGTTAAATCGATCGCAAAGAACCATCGCGCCGGCCTTTAATGCCGGAAGGATGACTTCTTCTATATGCTGTACGCGGGAAGCTAAAAATAACATCAGCTCAGCTCTTGGACACATAGAAAAAGAGGCTTTACTGTTAAGCAAAGCCTCTCTAACAAATTCTCCAAATGGGGTACCGCCCGGCTCCCGAGTTGATATCACTGGAAATCCTAACTGGGAGAGGGCGGCAACTACGCCCTTAATAAGCGTCGATTTGCCGGCCCCTTCCCCGCCTTCAAACGTTATGAACATCCTCTTCTTCGCTCAATTCAAGTTTTTGAATAGCTACTAAGATATCATCTTCGCGCAGATTTGCCAGTTTTACACCCTGCGTATTACGTCCGAGGACGCGCAACTCATCAATCCCGATGCGGACAGTCTGCCCTTGAGCCGACATCATCAACAGGCCATCTTTGTCTGTCACGCACAAGGCGCCGACCACTTTTCCATTGCGATCGCTAGTGATAATGGAACGTACCCCTTTACCGCCACGGTTTGTTTGCCTGAATTCGCTAACATTGGAACGCTTTCCGAAACCATTTTCGCAAACCAACAGGATGGTCTCCTCTCCGGAAACAACTTCGCAACCGACGACCTGGTCATCATCCCCTTTCAAGGTAACGCCCCTGACGCCTCTTGCCATACGGCCCATCGGACGCACTTTTGCTTCATCAAAGCGCACCGCCATACCGTTCTTGGTAAATAACATGACCTGCTGCCCCTGATTCAAAAGGCGCGCTCCGATCAATTCATCCCCTTCCAGAATTTCAAGCGCCCAAATGCCGTTGCGGCGTGGGTTGCTGAAGCCGGATAAAGGCGTTTTCTTAACGGTCCCTTTGCGGGTAGACATCAAAATATAGCCATCCCCTTCAAACGAAGAAGTACGCAATATTGTGGCAATTTTCTCCCCCTCGCGCAGATCTTCCAATAAGTTGATGAGCGGTTTACCTTTTGAACGGCGGCCAGTTTCCGGTATCTGCCATACTTTGAGCCAATAGCAGCGACCTAAGTTTGTAAAGATCATCAGATAGTCATGTGTATTGGCAACGTATAGCCCTTTCAATACATCATCTTCTTTTTTCAAGTGGAAGCCCGATACGCCAGTTCCGCCACGACGCTGCTCACGGAAGGTATCAACCGGCATCCGTTTGATATAATCGTCATCAGATAAGGTAATGATCACTTGCTCGTTAGCAATCAAATCTTCCATATCCATGTCCCCTTCTGCCGCGATAATTTGCGTGAGGCGGGGGGATTTATGGTTTTTCTGAATGTCTTCAAGTTCTTCTTTTATGATGTCTTTAACCATTTGTTCACTGGCTAAAACAGCACGGTAGTACTCAATTTTTTTGAGCAGCTCATCATATTCCGCCTGAATCTTACCACGTTCCAGTCCGGTAAGCTGATACAACCGAAGATCCAGAACAGCGTTTGCCTGACGCACCGTAAATTCAAAGCGGTTAACAAGTTCTTCTCTCGCTTGATCCCGATTATCGCTTGCGCGGATCACCTTAACCACTTCGTCCAGATTATCGATGGCCCTTAGGTAGCCTTCAAGAATATGCACTCTGTCTTCCGCTTTTTTCAATTCAAAGCGGGTGCGGCGGCGTACAACATCAATACGGTGATCTACCCAGGCGACAATCAAATTTTTAACCGACATTGTGCGCGGTAAACCTTTATCCAGAGCCAGCATATTGCAACCGAAAGTGACTTGCAGGTCGCTGAATTTGAACAATTGATTGATCGTGACATCAGGAATTTCACCCCGTTTCAGCTCAATGACGATGCGCAGACCGTCTTTGTCGGACTCATCCCTTAAATCGGAGATACCGGTAATCGATTTATTCGTGATCAAATCAGCGATATGCTCGATCAATCGGGATTTATTGACGTTATAAGGAATTTCATCAATCACCAACATTTCTTTGCCGGGATGTTTTTTATCCTCTTCCACTCTAATCACACCGCGTAACAAAAGTTTGCCGCGACCGGTATGGAAAGCTTCTTTAATGCCGCGATGGCCGCAAATAATGCCTCCGGTAGGAAAGTCAGGCCCGGGCATCACTTGCATGATGTCTTGTATAGTAACTGTAGGATTGTCCAATACCATCATCGTGGCTTTAATCAGTTCGCCCAAATTATGTGGTGGAATATTGGTGGCCATCCCAACGGCAATACCCGAAGAGCCGTTGCAAAGTAAATTCGGGAATTTAGCTGGAAATACAGTGGGTTCCTGCTTGGTCTCGTCATAGTTAGGAATCATCTCGACGGTATTTTTATCGAGGTCTTCCATTAACTGAACGGAAGCGTGGGTCAAACGAGCTTCCGTATAACGCATCGCAGCTGGAGGATCTCCGTCGATGGAACCGAAGTTACCCTGCCCGTCCACTAAGCGGTAACGCATCATCCAATGCTGCGCCATACGCACCAACGTCGGATAAATGACCTGTTCACCGTGCGGGTGAAAGTCCCCTGAAGTATCGCCGGAAATTTTGGCGCACTTACGGTGCTTGCCGCCGGGGCTTAAATTAAGCTGCCTCATGGCATATAAAATGCGGCGCTGAGAAGGCTTCAAACCATCACGCGCGTCGGGTAGCGCTCTGGCAATGATTACGGACATCGAATAGCGTAAATAGCTATCCTTCATTTCATCTTCGACATTACGAGGAACGATATGCTCGTTTGCTGTATAACTCATGGCTGCTCTTTTCCTTAAATATCAAGGTCTTTAACTGAAAGGGCGTGTTGTTCAATGAAAGCGCGCCGCGGCGGAACTTCCTCCCCCATTAACATAGTAAACATATGGTCTGCGCCGATGGCGTCAGGAATTGTTACACGGATCAGGGTCCTTTTAAGAGGGTCCATGGTCGTTTCCCAAAGTTGGTCAGCGTTCATTTCTCCCAAACCCTTATAGCGTTGGATTTCCATTCCTTTACGTCCATTTTCGCGCACAAGATCAATCACTTCCTTAAGCGTAAAGCAAGGCGTTGTATTTCCCTGATCGTCTTTGAACTCTAAAAGAGCGCCATTTACGAATAAATAATGATCTAATGAAAAACCGTAGGCCGCAAGCTTTGCCAGGATAGCATTTAAGGTCTCTTCCTCAAAAAGTTCTACGAAATGGAGCCTTTTTGCCCGGAATGTGCGCATTTCTTCAGTAATTTCGTTCTCAGGAATAGAACTCAGAGTGTCTGCGTGCTGCTTCTTTTGAGCATCCAGATCGATTTCTTTAAGCGCTTCAAACTCATCAGAGGAATACGCATAGCGGCGTCCATCCAGTAGATCAACTTGATAGCGTGGCAAAAATCCTGCTGCATTTTTGGATGCTAAAAACTCACGGAAGCTGATTCCTTTACGCTCAATGCGGTGAATAAAGGATTCAACATCCAGAATGGTGCGCAACAATTCTTCCAAATTTGCTGCCTCAAAAGGCGCATCCTGGCCTGAAATTGTCAAATGAATATCACTCATGCCAAGTTTCAGCAAATACTCGTCCATTTCTTTTTCGGAGTGGATGTACTGGCTATGCTTTTTACGCGTAACGCGGTAAAGAGGCGGCTGGGCAATGTAAACGTAATTATTTTCCAGCAAGGCCGGCATATGACGGTAGAAGAAAGTCAACAGCAAAGTACGTATATGGGATCCGTCGACGTCGGCATCGGTCATAATGATGACTTTGTGGTAGCGGAGCTTTGCCAGATCAAACCCTTCGTTTCCGATGCCGCAGCCTAAGGCAGAAATCATCGTCCCCACCTCTGTATTTTGCAGCACTTTATCGAGACGGGCTTTTTCAACGTTCAAAATCTTACCGCGGATAGGCAAAATGGCCTGGAAACGGCGATCTCTTCCGGATTTGGCAGACCCTCCGGCAGAATCTCCCTCAACAATATAAATTTCACAAAACTCAGGATTTCTTTCCTGACAGTCGGTAAGCTTTCCAGGCAGGCGCGCGCTGTCAAGGGCCGATTTGCGCAATGTCAATTCACGGGCTTTTCGGGCCGCTTCCCTTGCTTTTGCAGCCAAAATGGCCTTATCTGAAATTGTCTTTGCAATAGCAGGATTTTCATCTAAAAACGTCGTCAACATTTCACCGGTAATCTGCTGTACAACGGAACCTACATCGCTATTTCCTAGACGCTGCTTGGTTTGTCCTTCAAATTGAGGATTAGCCACCTTAGTAGAAATAACAGCCGTTAAGCCTTCCCGCATATCCTCGCCGGTAATGGCAACCTTTTCTGATTTAAGCAGGTTATGGTTTTTAATGTAGGTATTAAGCACGCGGGTTAGCGCTGTAGAAAATCCGGTTAAATGGGTTCCGCCATGACGTGTGGCAATGTTATTGACGTAGGAATAAATGGTTTCATTATAGCCGTCGTTCCACTGCAGAGCCACTTCGATCTCAATCGGAGCATCATCGCCCGGACGGCTCCCCTGAATGTAAATCGGCTTTGGGAAAAGAGCGCCCTTGTGTTCGTTTAAATAAGTAACAAAAGAGGCCAACCCTCCATCGTAGCGAAAGTTTACATCTTCTTTGTCTGCATGGCGTTCATCATGAAAGAATATACTGATTCCTCGATTCAAGAACGCTAACTCACGCAGTCTTGTTGCCAAGATATCGTAATCGAATTCAGTAGCCCTCATTACCTCGCCGTCAGGAATAAAGGTGACCTTAGTTCCTCTTTTTGCAGTTGTTCCGGTAACAGTTAGGGGGGCGATAACTTTCCCTTTGGAAAATTCGATGCGATGGATCTTGCCGTTTTTGTAGACTTCAACCGACATAGGAGCGGCCAGAGCGCAAACGCAAGAAACGCCCACACCATGCAAACCGCCGGATACTTTATAGGTATCTTTATCGAATTTTCCGCCGGCGTGCAGCGTGGTCATCACCACTTCAATTGCCGTAATCTCCCGACCTTGTTTTTTCGATTCTTTCTCGTGTTTTTCCACGGGTATACCGCGTCCGTTATCTTCAATAGAGACCGATCCGTCCTTATGGAGAGAGACATAGATTTCGGAACAATGGCCTCCCATTGCTTCATCAATAGCATTATCAATCACTTCATAAACAAGTTGATGAAGCCCTGCAACACCGGTATCACCGATATACATTCCCGGCCGCTCGCGGACCGCCTGCAAACCTTCCAGTACGGTGATCGAACTGGCATCATACTCCTTTTTCATGGGCACGATTTCTTCCTTTTGATCAATTATATCATGTGTCATAAGACAACCTTTAGTTTATATCCTGCCTATCCTATCCGAAACACAATATCAGATATTCTAACATTTGGAAATTTGACTCTAAGGGCAGAGAGGAGTTTTGGCTTTTCATTTTGGCGGAGCAGGCTGAAAAGGGTGGAGTTTTTAACATTTACAGTCAAAACGCCTTCAATGAAAGAAACAGCCTTTGTCAAAGGCGAGAGCCCTGAGCCGACCACTTCCGGCCAAAAAGCCAAAATGAAATCCGGACGATCTTTATGAATTGCGTTAATTGATGTAAGCACCCTTGGAAGTACATCGCCGAGTTTTTGAATGGTTGGCTTTGTTCCATCATATCCTTTTGGCGTTCGCCGAAGGCTTTTTTTCACCCTGATACCATCCATTAATTTTATAAATATTGTATCACATTCCCCCTAATGACGGAAAGGAAAAATGGGCGTTTTTTTTAGACGTGCAGACCTTTTTAAGAAGACCGTCTCAGATGCTCCAAGAGCCCCGAACACGCCTCTTCTATCATATCCATGACATGTTCGAATTCCCCTTGATCCCCATAATAGGGATCAGGAATTTCTTCGCCATTAAACGTTTTACTATATTTTGTAAGAAGGTGGATTTTTCCTTTATGCTCAGGCTCCAGAGCCCATCGATGCAGTTGGATCATCACACTGTTATCAGCAGCCAAAATGTAATCAAAATTTTCAAAAAATTCAGGCTTAAATCCCTGGGCCCTGCTTACAAGTGTAATCCCTCTATATTCAGCCGTTTTCCTCATTCTTTCATCGGGAAGCTGGCCTGCATGCCAATCCCCTAACCCGCAGCTTGCCACACTCAGATTGATAGGTGGCACCGCTTCTTTAGCCTTCTGTAGGAGCACGCCTTCGGCACAAGGCGAACGGCATATATTGCCTAGGCAAACAAACAAGATAGAAGGTCTCATCTTATTGAACATCCGCTGCGCAACGGAATCCATAGGTACTATTTACAGTACCTGGATTATTTCGGTGTCGTTTGGAGCATCTCAGATCCTCTTTCAGGCTTTTCCAGCAACCGCCCCGCAGAACTCGATAAACCCCTTGCAAAGGACCCATGGGATTGAATGGTTCCTGAACCGAGGCCTCATAGTAATTGTATCCATACCAATCCTGACACCACTCATAGACATTCCCTGCCAAATCAAAAACCCCGTATCCATTTGGTGGATAGCTTTTAACGGCCGTCGTATCAAAACTAAAGAAATTCGCTTGCGTTTTTTCAATTTCCTCACCGGTCGCGTAGAGAGGATTTTCCTGTCCGCCTTTCGCTGTAATTTCCCATTCTGCCTCAGTCGGCAGCCGTTTCCCTACCCATTTAGCATAAGCTACGGCCCCATACCAGGTCACACCAACTACCGGATGCTTTAAATAGCCCGATTCAATACTGAACTTGCCTTTACTACTGTTGATACGAGAATCTTTGAGGCGAATGATATCATTGTGATTACTGTCTTTCACTCCCCCCATTGCCTCAAGAAAGCGAACGAACTGCTCATTTGTAACGGGATGAATATCGATTGCAAAGCTATCAACCGTAATTTCATGGCGCGGCATTTCATCGCGACTGCCCTCAACGCTGCCACGGGTAAAAGCACCACCTTCCACGATGGCCATCTCTGTCAATAAAGGTTCGATGTTCCTCTCTTCTTTTTGCTCAGGCGTGTATTTTTTTACCGCAGTGTCGACTTGTATTGTGGTTGCCGGATCCTGATCGTGGACAGGTCGCTCTAGATGCGCCGTATGAAATACAGGCCTCAAGGCCTCCACTTCTTTGTGTGTAATTTTTGCGACTGCCAAATGTTCAAAAGATAGTACTTTCCCCTTGACTTGCTCCAAAATTGCGACATGCTCGGAAGGACGCTTTAAAGCGTTTGCTGCAAGGAATTGTCGGATCAGCTCATCCCAGCCATATTTCAAACCAAGCCGCTTCGCGGAAGGCATTTCAAAATACCCCTCGGGAAACTCACCGGTCAGCAAATAATAAGCTAAAATGCCCAAGGCGTAAGTATCTGCCTGGTTACCTATCGGATGATCGAATTTTTTTTGCTCTGGGGCCAAGAAAAGATAGCTTTGCAAGAAAGAAGCGTGCAGGGGTGAAATTTTTTGGGAGTCTACAGTACCCGTATGTAGGGAGGCCCCTAATTCAAGCGATTCCGCAACGATTTTATAAGCTCGGGTTAAAAAAGTTGCCGTGCCCACTACTTTTGATAAGCCGTAATCGGAAAGACTAAGGTCTATGCCCCCTTCACCTTTACTTACTAAAATATTATTTAATTTAATTCCACGATGAGCAATTCCCTTTCCTTTGACTCCATGAGCGTAATCCAAAGCAGAAGCGATTTGACTCAAGATGCGATAAACTTCATCTTCGGATAATTTATTGCCGCGAGATTGCAAGTACTGGGCTAAATTAGTGTTTTCTCCAACTTCATCTACGATGCAATCGGTCACAAGAAAATAACATCCCTGATCATAGGAAATGTTATGAATTTTTACGATATGGGGATGATCAAGCGTTGCCAGCTGACTGACTTCTTCTTCAAAACGTTGGATAAATCCTCTGTCTGAACAGAGATCCTCAGGGAGCAGCTTTAAGGCAAAAGGTTTTTTCATAAAACGGTGCTCAGCCAAGTATAAAGCCCCCAAAGCCCCTTGCCCAATTTGTTTTACAAGTTGATAGTCACCTAAAATTCTCGATTCTTTCATAACAGTGCCAATTAGAGCTTATTTCTTATCGTCATCAGATCATAGGGAGTAGAAGAGATTTAGTTCAAGAAATAGGATCTAAGGCAGGGCTCTTCTAACGAATTTATTTTAGTTCCAAGAAAACCCAAAACCTCCTATCAAGCCCCCCTATTTTTTTCTCTTCCCTATAGGCTGATGATCTGCTAAACTTTTTTCTCCAAACAACCAGCAAAAGATAAAGCTTAAAACATGGATAAACGTACCCTTATTTTCGTCCTGTCTCTTTCATTAACTCTTCTTGGCGTCAACTACTATTTCGATAGCGGCAATCAAGAGTCTCTTAAAGAGTGGCACCAGCAGCAAAAAACAAAAAAGCAGCAAGAAGCAAAAGTCTTGGAAGAAGACATTGCAAAGCATACCGCAAATATTAAAGATCTGCCCCTGGTTCAACTGAAAGATGAGTCCGGCAATGTTCTCAACAATGGGATTGCCATCGGAGACTCTCTTATCACTCTTTCCTGGGATAAAGATCTGCCAAAAACCACTAAAGTAAACGGTCAATCCTTCACCTTAGCTTATCAACCGAACCAATCCAATGAACCTGCCCTTTACGAAAAATCAAAAGAGAATAAACTCAGCGTAGGGGATCTACCTTATTTCGGGCAGTTTGAACTTCAACTCGTCACTTTGACCAAAGAGAAGCCTCAGGTCAATCTTGCCTATTACACCGATGGACGCCTCTCCATTCCGGAAGCTACGCTACATCAAATCAGAAGAGATCTGGACGACGTCGTAGATGAAATGCCAAAGATGCCGGGCCATGCCCTTGCCTTAATGAAAACACCAGAAGGCTATTTACCGGTCGGCGTTTATCACCCCGGCTCTCAATCCTTGACTTTTTTAGAGCAGGTGGAAGGTTTAGATACGGAGCTAAAACAGCCAGCTCTTGCAGATGAAACGCAAGCAGCAGAACAGCATTATGTATTAGAAAATGCCTATCAGCAGTTCGTATTTTCGACAAAAGGGGGAGCCCTTTCTGAAATCAATCTTCCGTTCCAATCTGCTGCCGATCCGGAAAGCATGATAAAAGAAATTGCATTTGATAGAGAACTGGTAGAAGACCATCCTTATAACGCGCGCTTTCCGTCTTCTGCATACTTCACTCCTGGAGAAAATCCTCGCGGTCCTTATACTGAAACATCCAAGGGAAAACTAGGAGGGTATTATCCTCTTTTGCGTAGAGATTTGATCCAAGGCGGAAACAAACAGTCCATACGCATTCTTCCTGAGTATTATGCTTTGAATATCGTTTCAGAATATCCGGAAATGGCAGAGTTAAATTTTAAAGTAACGCACTTTGACCAAAACTCGATTGTTTTTGAAGCCAGGCAGCGCAACCGCAAAATCACTAAAACCTATTCATTAGACAGAGAACACAACGCTCCTTATGTATTAAATCTCAGCATTCATGTTGAAGGAGACGCTAGAGGCTTGTGGTTAACTACCGGCGTGCCGGAAGTAGAATGGATTTCTAATGCAGCCGCTCCAGATTTAAAATATAGAGTCACACGCAACGGGAAAGTCGAAGTCAGTGCTTTAGATAAACCTAAAGACTCCACAACAATAAGCTCTGTCAACCCTGATTGGATCTGCAATTCAAACGGATTTTTAGGGATCATTTTAGATCCGTTATCCGAAATAGAACCTGGCCTACGCTCGATCTTTGTATCAGGCACAACGGTGCCTTCACGTTTAGTTCAGGTTGATGAAGATCATGAACGTTTTAAATCGAAAGACCTGCCAGGCTATCTAATGATGCTCCCCTTGAATCCGAAAGGCGGCACCATGAATTTCCGTATCTACGCTGGCCCCTTTGCTTCGGCGACCCTTAAAAAAGTAGATCAGATTTATTCAGATGCCTCAACCGGCTATAATCCTGATTACCTTGGCTCACAAACGTTTCATGGATGGTTCTCTTTTATATCCACCCCATTTGCGAAATTTCTGTTTATTTTGATGAACTTTTTCCATGCAGTCACAGGATCTTGGGGAATTTCGATTATTCTTTTGACCGTAGCCTTGCGCATCATGCTTTATCCCCTTAACGCCTGGTCGACAAAATCGATGCTCAAGATGCAGCTTATTTCCCCGGAAGTGCAGCGCATCCAGGAAAAGCACAAGAAAGATCCTAAAAAAGCACAGCTTGAAATCATGAATCTTTATCGGGAAGCAGGCGTAAATCCAATTTCAGGTTGCTTTCCCATGCTGATCCAGCTGCCATTCTTAATCGGAATGTTCGATTTGTTGAAGTCGACGTTTGAGCTCCGAGGCGCCTCCTTTATTCCCGGCTGGATCGATAACCTTGCTGCTCCGGACGTCCTCTTTAAATGGAAAACGCCAATCTTTTTCATCGGCAATGAATTCCATCTTCTGCCTTTCTTACTGGGCGGCGTGATGTTCCTTCAGCAAAAACTGATGGCAACGGGACCTAAAGACCCCAACCTCATGACCGAGCAGCAAAGACAGCAGCAAGTTATGGGCACCGTCATGACTGTTGTCTTTACAGTCATGTTTTACCATTTCCCCTCAGGACTAAACATTTATTGGCTCTCTTCTATGCTATTAGGAATCCTCCAACAATGGTGGACCCAAAAAAGATATAAAGGGAACCCGCTTGTAATTGTCCCAGCTCCTGCCAAGAGCAAAAAAGGTAAATAAATATTAAAGGACCAAAGACGCAAAGACATGGAATAATTTCTTTGTCTTTGCGTCTTTTATTTTATTCGCCTTGCAAAATTAAAGTATTTTATTTAAAATTATGTTAAACAACTGAGATTTATGCAGGCCTGGGAAAATTTTCTTAAAGTATTGGAAAAGGAGTTAGGTGTCGAAACCACCGATAAGTGGCTGAGGAACTTGCGTGTCGTTGATTTCGACGCCATGAATCTCTATTTGGAGGCAAAAGATGCTTTTCAAGTGATGTGGTTCGAAGAGCATATCCGCAAAAAAGCGGACCAATTGGTCAATAACAACCAAAGAAAAATCAAGATCCACATTGCAACAAAAAATAGTCAGAAAAATTTAAAAAAACCAACGCTTAAGAAAGGGGAAGAGCCTCCCCCCGGATTTATCCTGTCTTTTGATGAGCTTGATCCCCTGCTTACATTTGAAAATTTTGTGCCTTCAGAATGCAACCTGCTAGCCTATAAACTACTTTGCAAAATATCCAATTATGACTCTGTATCCAAACAAGTGATCCCCTCATCGGGAGAATTAGCCTCCTTTAACCCGATCTATCTTTTCGGGGGCCATGGAACCGGAAAAACTCACCTCTTAATGGCCACCGCCCATGCCTTGCAAACCCGAGGCCTAAAGATCCTATACGTAAGAGCGGAGACGTTTACCGAACATGTCGTCACCGCAATCCGAGCCGGTGAAATGAGCATCTTTAGGCACGCATACCGCAATGTGGACATTTTATTTATAGATGATGTCCAGGTATTTTCAAGAAAAGGGGCAACGCAAGAGGAACTGTTTCACACCTTTAATACTCTCCATTTAGGAGGCAAGCAGATCGTACTCAGCGCTAACTGCTCCCCTCTGGAATTACAGTACATAGAAGCCAGGCTTGTCAGTCGCTTTGAGTGGGGGATTGTTCTTCCCTTAGAGACCTTACCCGAACCCGATATAAAAAAGGTATTAGAAGCAAAAGCTAATGCCTATGGCTCCCCCCTACACCCCAAAGTAGAAGAATTTCTAATTGAAACGTTTACAACCAACACAAAATCTTTAACCCGAGCGCTAGAAGCCCTAATCTTGCGCCATCATCTCAAACTTAAAGAGCAGAACAAGCCGCCGCAACCCATCACTGTACAAACAGTTAAATACTTACTAAAAGATTTTATCGATCAGGAAGCTCAAAAAGCCTTGACGCCGGAAAAAATCATACAAACTGTAGCCGAATACTACGGCATTAAAACCGAGGACATTTTCAGCAAAACGCAAAGGCGGGAAACTGTCCTTCCCCGTCAGATCGCGATGTTTTTTTGCCGCAATCGACTTGGCATTCCCTTTACAAAAATCGGAGAATTGTTTAGTAAGGATCATTCAACTGTAATGTCTAGTGTGCGCCTGATTCAGGAGGGCGTGGAATGCAATAACAAGGAGATAGCTGCGGCTCATCATGGTATCGCTAAAAAACTTAACCCATAGAATTAAAGAGAATTTGGATCCTCATAAAGGCGAGGGGCTAGCCCTGGCTGATTGGGGACGACGTGAAATTCAATTGGCTGAAAAAGAAATGCCGGGATTAATGTCTCTGCGTGAAGAATTTTCAACCAGTAAACCTCTTAAGGGCGCACGTATTGCCGGCTGCCTTCATATGACAATTGAAACGGCCGTGCTCATTGAAACTTTGCTTGCCTTAGGAGCCGCAGTTCGCTGGTCTTCTTGCAATATCTATTCCACCCAAGACCATGCGGCGGCGGCCATTGCCAAAAAAGGGGTTCCTGTTTTCGCCTGGAAGGGGATGACGGAAGAGGAGTATGTTTGGTGTATAGAGCAAACCTTAATGTTTGGCGATGAGCCCCTCAATATGATCATAGATGACGGGGGCGACCTCACGAATTTAGTGCACGATAAATATCCCGACCTTCTCAAAGGGATCCGAGGACTGTCAGAAGAAACCACCACAGGAGTCAGAAGTCTGTTAAGAAGAGCTAAAGAAGGGCGCTTAGGCGTCCCCTGCATTAACGTTAACGACTCTGTGACCAAATCGAAATTCGACAACTATTATGGGTGCAAAGAATCGGTAATCGACGGTATCAAACGCGCATCAGACACGATGATAGCCGGAAAAATAGCAGTAGTTGCCGGTTATGGGGATGTAGGAAAGGGGTGCGCAAATGCCATGGCAGCTTATGGAGCGCGGGTTTTAATCACCGAAGCGGATCCCATCTGCGCCTACCAAGCCTCCATGCAAGGATTCAATGTGGTCACTATGGAAACAGCCGCATCGCAAGGCGATATTTTTGTAACAGCAACAGGCTGTAAAGATGTCATACGCAAAGAGCACATGGAAGCAATGAAAGATGGGGCTATCTTGTGCAATATCGGCCATTTTGACTGCGAAATTGATGTTGCTTGGCTCAATCAAAATGAACAGCTACGCAAAATCAACATCAAGCCTCAAGTCGACAACTACGTTTGGAAAGAATCAGGAAAAAGCCTTCTCCTGTTAGCACAAGGGCGTTTAGTGAATTTAGGATGCGCTAATGGACATCCCTCGTTTGTCATGTCTAACTCCTTCTCAAACCAAGTTTTGGCTCAGATCGAACTTTGGGAGCATTCCGATAAATATCCGATCGGCGTACACCGTCTGCCGCGCATTTTAGATGAAAAAGTCGCCCGTTTGCACTTGGATAAACTAGGCGTCCATCTGACAAAACTCACCCCCGATCAGGCCGAATATCTAGGAATTTCACAAAATGGTCCTTTTAAAAGCGAAGGATACTTGTATTGATTTCGGCTCTCTGCTAGAATGTCTAGCATAACTTTCGGAGCATAGCGCAGCTTGGCTAGCGCGGCTGCTTTGGGAGCAGTAGGTCGGGGGTTCGAATCCCTCTGCTCCGAATGAATAGCTCCTATAGAAATATAGGAGCTTTCTCTTTTAATATTATGGCTTGGATTTATTGGGATCCTCCCCGCATCTTATTTCATCTGCCTTTTATCCACCATCCTGTGGCTATCTACGGATTTTGTTTTGCATTTGGTTTTATTCTTGGATTTCTGATCATTTTGCCGATGGTCCGCCGTAAACTTGTGCAAACAACAACTATTACCGAGCGCGACGTTGCATCTTGGCCTATACTTGCCACTCTATTTAAAACCGATAATGCGCTTCCCTTATTTTCAAAACTCAGCAAAAATACACAAAGTGCATTGTTTGCTTTAAAGCTCAAGCAAGTCCCCAATCAAGAAACCAGAACCGATATTCTGCAAGCTTTAAACTGCAAAAAATTTGATCGAAAAGAACTAGAGTCATTTTTTCCGAAAGGACTTTACACCCTTCGGGAGATTTCCTTATTTTTGACGGATCGCTTGACCTGGTTTGTGGTGGCCGGCACAATCATTGGCGCCCGCCTGGGCCATGTGCTTTTCTATGATTGGCCCCGCTATCAAGAACACCCGCTCGATATTGTAAAGGTTTGGGAAGGTGGCCTTGCCAGCCATGGCGGCACATTGGGAGTTATGCTTGCGCTCTTTTTATACCAAAGAAAAATTCGCAATCATTTTCCAGAACTCACTTTCCTAACGCTCCTCGACATTTTGTCGGTCCCCACGGCCATGACGGCTGTCTGGATCCGTCTTGGAAACTTCTTCAACCAAGAAATTGTAGGTCCGGTAACGACAGTGCCATGGGCTATTGTTTTTGCCCATCCCATGGAAGCGATAGGCGGCCAGCCCCGCCACCCCGCCCAACTTTACGAAGCATTTGCCTATCTGCTGACCTTTGGTATTCTTTACTTATTGTGGTATAAAAAAGGCGATACATTAAAATCCGGCACCCTTGTCGGACTTTTTATGATCATGGTTTTCGGTTCCCGCTTCCTCATCGAATTTGTAAAAATCCCTGCCAGCCTGATCATCGAAGAAAACATTCTTTTAACAGGCCAGTATTTGAGCCTTCCCTTCATTGTATTTGGCCTATACTTACTTTTTAAGCGCAATAATAAAACGCGTATTACCATTTAATTTCATCTTATCTCTTTCCCATACCTGTTATTGCTAAGTAAATACTTTTAATTTTATAATATATGTATGACATTATAAATTAAATTTGAGGTATAAAAATGGATGGAATTAATCCCTCCCCCCCTCCTCAACTACTCCCAGCAATTAATATTGTATCTGCAAGACCGCTGCCCCCCACGCCAAAACGTGTCGACGCAGAAACAAACGCAGTCGCAATGAAGGTCGAAAGATCCCAGGAACCTTCAACACCTATATCTGAACACAAAGTTGATGACATTAGTAAAGAGTTCGATAAACTTCTGCGCCAGTTAGGTAATGCAAACTATGAAATCCATCAAGCTCTGGAAGAAGATAAAGAGCTGACAAGAAATTTTGACGCAATGCAAAGTCAATTAAGTGAACAACCTGAGTTTTATCTAGACGGCTCTAAAGACTCTCTTTTGAGCTCCGACGAATATCCACTAGCCACAGAAGATGAATTGAACTTTGCTCCAGGATCCCTGATCTTAGATGAAAATATTTTTGGTGATATCATTAAAGATGACGAGAATCCAATACAGGAAGGGAACTTTAAAATACCTGAGGAGACCAATTACACTGAAAAAGCAACTCATCTAGTAATACATGCTAATCAACGATCTAAAGGGAATTTTCTTTCCTCATGTTTGAAGACATTTCGTGAAGCTGTAATGTTTTTCAAGAAGATTATAACTGAAAAATTTGAGCCGATTACAAAGTCACAAATTGAAAGAAAAGGTGTTTGGTTCGAGCAAACCCCAAATGACTTAACTAATACACCTGTTAATTCGGATAAAAAAATTAAACCGGAACCTCAGCCAAATCAATTAGAACAGAGTCGCCCTCGTAAAACAGCACAAGGAAGCAAAGATCTATCATTGAATCAAAAAGATTCATTCTTAAAAGAAATGGATCAATTAGATACGGTCATGAAAAATCTATATGAAAAAAAGGACTTAAAATCATTGGTTGAAATTAAAAATTCATTAGAAACAAAATACGGGAAAATTGATGATAATGGAAACATTGAACGTGCTGATAATGGGAAAATTGGACAACAGGCATTAAAAAAATTAGAAAAAAAATTAAAAGAATTTAACACCTTAATTGATATCCTTTCTCTGTACCGCCGTTGAATCAAATTTTTGAGTTGGCAAACCATTGCGTTGACAGAAAAAAAGTACGCATAACTTTTTTGGACGAACCAGGACAACTAAAGTATCAGCATAAGCATGAACGAGATGGTCGTATAAGTGATGGCATTAAACCGTTTTGCTGAACGATAAGGGATGGACTCCCCAGCATTTTTTTGAGCGTTGTTGATCTATGATCGGGTGTGCGTTACATAGAGACGATTACAGTTGGGTTCAGATAGTGGGGGCTCTCAAGAGGAGCTTCCCTCGAACAATCCTTAAGTCTATAGACCCATCTCCAGGTAATTCAAATTGATCCATTTTCTTACTTTTCCAAGTACAGTTCGAACTCCACGCATTGTCAGACACAAAATTTCAAACGCAAAAAATGATAACTTTCAACTGGTAACGATTAAGCAACAGTTTTTCTGTAAAATTTGAGATCTACGCACTCGCTTTCTTGTTTTCGCATTTTTTTAATACTTTCCAAGCCACCTTGCGCGCCTCGCCGAGCTCTCCCCAAGGGGCTTGCTCCCACTCAATTTTCATCAGCTCAATAAAGAGTCGAGGAAGAGCCGGACAAAGATCTTCAATACCTTGTTTGCTGAGGTCTTCGACAGCTTCTACGATTAATGGGTTAACAGTTTGTTTGAGATCATGATTTTCTCCTTTTTTACGATTATGAGAGTCTGATCTCTAACTTTTTCCTTCAATCTGAAAAATTGAATTTACAGAAAGAATATTACACTACCAATGGAGATGATGGGAGCTCCTATTTTTTGATTAGATAGGATTTCTCCATGTCCTCTCTTTTTTTGTCTAAAGAATAAATTGTTTATTAGATTTTTCCTACACCTAACCAATAATCAATTTATAAAATGTCTTGTTAATGTAATAAGCATTTTATAAAAATGTCCTTGCTCTTAAGGCCTGCATAGAATATAATGATCTTTTAACTTTACCCTATTTCTAAACATGGCAAAACTTAAATTTAAAACTACCGGCGAAGAGGTTGAACTTCCTGACGACTCACCCATTCAAGCAGTGTGCGAAGAGGCTGGTGTGCCTTTCGCCTGTACTGAAGGTGTGTGCGGCACTTGCGTCATCGAAGTGCAGGAAGGAAAGGAAAACCTCTCGACTCCTACACAAGAAGAAGAAGATTTTCTCGGCGCAGGCGTCTGCGACGAACGGCTAGCATGCCAATGTAAAATTATGAAAGGCAACGTAACCATCGCTTTTTAAAGGAATATCATGAGCACAACCACCAAGAAAATTCACCGCCAAATGACCATTGAAGAGATACTTTCCAAGTATCCTCACAAAGCACAAAAACTTGCTCATGAGATGTCGCGCGCTGGCCTTCAGTGCGTCGGCTGCCAGGCTTCTACCTGGGAGACTCTTGAAGTCGGCATGATGGGCCATGGCATGACAGAAGACGCTGTTGTCAAAATGGAACAAAGATTGAATGCAATCGCGGAAGAGACTTCCGATCTTTCAACAATCACAATGAGTCCGAAAGCAGCTCAAAAATATTTAGAAATTCTAGAAGAAGACAATAAAATCGGCTGGGGTGTACGGTTTGCAGAAAGAATGGCCGGCTGCAGCGGCTTTGAATACGTCCTGGATTATTCAGAGAAAGCCCAACCAGACGATAAAGTTTTCGTATCCCAAGGAATTGAAATCCATGTCAACAGCTCCCTTGTCGATCGTTTAATCGGATGCGAAATCGATTATATCGATGGCCTGCAAAACGCCGGCTTCAAAATCACCAATCCCAACGTACGCTCTTCCTGCGGCTGCGGAACTTCGCACGGATATTAATCCTATAGTGATTAGCTTGATCTAGCGATCAAGCTAATCTTCAAAAAACACTACAAGACACTCTGTGACGAGGTAATATTTCGTCCAGTAGTAAAGATCAGTTCTGAAATCAATAGTAAAATGCCTAAGGATGCGGCTTCAATCACACTTCTAATTTTTTGTCCTGCGAAATAATCTGCAGTAAGAGCCTTGAATCGTTTCCACATAACATCACCTTCTAGCTCTCTTTGGATTGTAAAAATAAATACCAATTTTGCTATTCCAACAATTGTGCCGATAATCGGTATATATCCAGCAATGCTAGCGATGTTTTTAAACAAATTTATCTTACTAACTATTGGGTCTTCTGTAGTTTAAGGCCTGTCCCCCATTTCCCTAGAAATTTTAGAAAAAATATGGTGAATTCAAGCTTCTAACCGAACACTAGATAAGAAATAAGCCACTAGAGCCTGTTCCTGTTAAAAATCTCTTACCTGGCATTTACTTCTTGAGGTCTCTCTTTGATACTGACCCGATTTTTAATTCCATCGCGTTTTAATTTCTTTTCATCTCTTCCTCTGCGAGCCTTGTGTCTTCTTCGGAAAAAATCCGTTAATAGTCGTCACTGAGGATGAGTGCACACCCACAAGTAAATGGCATCTTGAGAAACATGAAACTCCGGCATATCAGGATATGAACAGTGTAGTTGACCACTGATTTGCTCTGGCGAACACCTGACGCCTGTTAGCAGGTAGAAAATCATAGCCTAGAGAGGGCCAGTAATTTTAGGTTTTTACCTCTAATTTTCTGATTCGCGACGGCATCTCTTTGCGTTGTTGTCGAATTATAATTTGTAAAACAGCGATTTAGTTCATAAAAGATTGAGCTATGGCTGCGACTGAGAATGCGAGCAATAGCTCGAACACCTCTGCCCTCGCTTTTTAGTTGCTCAATTCTCTTACGCTCGGCATAACAGAGTCGAGTATACTTGGCCATAGTTTGTACCTTTTAGTTTTGGAACAAGCTATGGCTTTTTTATGTATTTTTGTCCTCTAAGTGTTCGGCTAGAATCTTGAACTTACACATTTTTTTGATTAAAAATGAATGGCTCTGCCCAAAGCGTTTAGGGCAGCTTCTTTGATGGCTTCACTAAGGGTGGGGTGGCCATGGGAAGCATTTGCCAATTCAGCAACTGTCATGCGCTTATCCAAGGCGATAACACCCTCCCCTATCATTTCGGAAGCACTGGGTCCGAAAATGTGCATGCCGATCAGTTTTCCTGAAGATTTTTCTCCAATGACTTTTACTAAGCCTTCCGTAGTGCCTGAGCAGCGCGCGCGGGGATTTCCGCGTAATAAACAGATTCCTTTAAATAGCTCAAGACCAAGCGCTTTCCCCTCCTCTTCCGTCAAGCCGACAGCAGCGACTTCCGGATGGGTATAAATGATGTTTGGAATGCACATGTAATTGATATGCGGCTTTTGACCGGCCAACCATTCCACTGCCGCTATTCCTTCTTCTGAAGCTTTGTGCGCCAGCATGGGACCATCCACCAGATCCCCGATAGCTAAAATGTGGGGTTGGACCGTGCGGAAATACCCATCTACCGGAATAAATCCTTTAGAGACTTCAATCCCGGCCTTGTCCAAGCCAAGACCTTGGGTATAGGGCCTGCGTCCCACAGCAACGAGCACGACATCTGCGGTGAATATTTCTGTCTTTCCGCCCAACTCTACTTTAAGCGCTACCTGATTATCTACCACTTTCCCTTCTTTGACTTTCGCATTTAAATGAAAAGTCAACCCTTGCTTGACAAGGGATTGCTGCAGCGCTTTTCCCACTTGCACATCCATTGCGGGACAAATGCGATCCAACATCTCAACAATCGTCACCTCGCTGCCTAAACGGGCATAAACAGAGGCAAGCTCTACCCCGATCACCCCGGCTCCTACGACGATCATTTTTTTTGGCACCTCTGAAAGGGAGAGGGCGCCGGTGGAAGAGACAATATGTTTTTCATCAAAGGGCAAAAAGGGCAAGGAAGTAGGTTCTGACCCGGTGGCCAAAAGAAAGTTTTTTGCACGATAACGGTTCCCTTCCACCTCAATTTCTTCAGGTGAAATAAAGCGCGCGACGCCCTTGATGATTTCCACTTTATTTTTTTTAAGTAGACCGGCCACTCCCGTCACAAGCCCGTCGACGATTTTTTCTTTCCGCTGCATCATCTGCTTCAAATCGAAGGTAGTGTTTTCTGCGCCGATGCCATACTCTTGAGCATGCTGCTTAAGAAAGGCGTAATGCTCCGAAGATTGCAACAATGCTTTGGAAGGAATGCACCCAATGTTTAAACACGTGCCGCCAAAAGTTTTGTTTTTCTCGACAATAGCTGTTTTTAAGCCGAGTTGCGCTGCGCGAATCGCCGCCACATATCCACCGGGGCCTGAGCCGATTATAATCAAGTCCATTTATACCTCCAGCAGCAATCTAGCAGGATCTTCCAAACAATTTTTGATATGCACTAAAAAGGAAACCGCTTCTTTCCCATCGATGATCCGGTGATCGTAACTTAGCGCAAGATACATCATCGGACGGATGACGATCTCATCTTCAACGACAATGGGTCGCTTTTCAATTTTATGCATCCCCAAGATACCACTTTGCGGCGGATTTAATATCGGCGTTGAAAGAAGAGAGCCGTACACGCCACCGTTTGTAATGGTAAAACCACCACCTTGAAGATCATCGACTGCCAACTTGCCGTTTTTAGCTTTGAGAGCATACTCTTCGATACCTTGCTCTATTCCGGCAAAAGTGAGGCTGTCACAGGAACGCACGACAGGCACCACTAATCCCCTTTCCGTTCCCACGGCGATCCCAATATCGTAATACTCTCGATGCACAATCTCATCGCCGTCAATGTAAGAATTAACATCCGGAAACGCCTGCAATGCCGATACGGCAGCTTTTACGAAAAATGACATGAATCCGAGCTTGGCGCCATGCTCTTTTAGGAAATACTCTTTGTATTTATTGCGAAGCTCCATGACAGCGCTCATATCGACTTCGTTAAAGGTTGTCAGCATGGCAGTAGTGTGCTGCGCTTCTACCAGTCTTTGAGCAATGACCTTACGAATTTTCGACATCTTTTTACGAGTCTCACCACGCTCCCCTAGAGGCTCCGGGGCTTTGTGGGTGATCGGTTGCTCTCTTTTAGAAAGTGTTTCTTGCACATAGGTTTCTTTTGTGATGCGGAGCGTTCCTGTTTCAGTAGGTTGTGGGGCTGTAGGAGTATTCTGTTCAACCGGTTTTTCTTCTATTTTAGGAGTGCTTTTAGGGGTCTCTACCTCCACTTTCCCATCGTCTTCCACATAGCCGATGACCGCTCCGATTTTTACAACTTCATCAGGTTTTACGGTGAGCGTGATCACTCCGTTTTGCGGTGCGTAGAGCACTTGATTGACTTTGTCGGTTTCAAGCTCTAGAATTTCTTCATCCATCTTTACAGCTGAACCGGAAGGCTTAATGATTTGACCAATCGTTGCTTCCGCGATCGATTCGCCCATTGCAGGAACTTTAATTTCTTGTTTCATTCTGTCTCACTCCCAAATAACGCTTCGATAATGGATTGATGCTGCTTTTGATGTAATGCATAAGATCCTGCAGCCGGGGATGCAGAACGCTCTCTGCCAATGTAACGGGGTTCCGTATTAAAGGCCTCTTGCAGATAGGGACGCATAAATACCCAAGCGCCCATATTTTTTGGTTCATCCTGCACCCAATAAACCTGCTTAGCATTTTTTTTAGCGGCTTTTTTAAGCTGATCTTCATCAAGAGGATACAACTGCTCAACTCTTATGATAGACATATTTTGCGTTAGCCGTTTTTCCCGTTCCGCAATCAGATCATAGTAGATTCTCCCGGAACAAAACACCAATTGATCGATGGTATCTGGCGCTATAGGATCTTCGATAATCTCTTGAAATTTACCGGAGGTGAAGTCTTCAATGGCACTGACGCATTCCGGATGGCGCAAAAGCCCTTTTGGAGTAAAAATAATCAACGGCTTGTTCACCTGATTTAAGATTTGACGCCGCAGCAAATGAAATAGCTGGGCGGGCGTAGTCGGATTAACTACCTGCAAGTTATTATGACCGCAAAGAGTTAAAAACCTTTCCATACGCGCTGAGGAGTGCTCAGGCCCTTGCCCTTCATACCCGTGCGGTAATAACATCACAACACTGTTTTTCTGCCCCCATTTCATTTCACTGGTGGAAATAAATTGGTCGATAATGACTTGTGCGCCATTGCAAAAGTCTCCAAATTGAGCCTCCCACAAGACCAAAGCGCCTGGATACGCAAGGCTATAGCCGAATTCAAATCCCAAAACGGCATATTCCGAAAGAGAGGAATTATAAATTTCAAACTTACCCTGCCCCTCTTTTAAGTGCTGCAGAGGTATATACTCCTTCTCTTCTTCCTGATCCTTCCAAAGAGCGTGACGATGACTAAAGGTTCCTCTGCATGAGTCCTGCCCTGACAACCTGACATGCCTGCCTTCCCACAAAAGAGAAGCATAAGCCAATGTTTCCCCCATTCCCCAATCAATCGGACGTTTTCCTTTGGCCATTTCCAGTCGTTCGCTTATCACTTTTTCCAGTTTCTTATGGACCGTTAGCCCCTCTGGAACAGCACAAAACCTGATTGCTATTTCCTCCAAAGTTTTAGAGTCTAAGCCGGTCGATTCTGGCGGTGGGGGATTTATCTTTTCTTTATGAGGGGGCTTTTTGGCTGTATTTTCTTTGGCTTGAATTCCTTTTTGGGCCTTTTGCAAGGCATCCTTAAACTCTTCTTCCAGTGACTCGGCCATTTGCTTTTCCAATACCCCTTGATGTATTAAATCATCACGGTAAATTTCACGGATGGGCCTTTTTGAACGGATCAGTTGGTATTCGTGCGGCTGGGTAAAGGCCGGTTCATCGGCTTCATTATGCCCATATTTTCTATAGCAATTCAAATCGATGAATACATCGCAGTGGAATTTCTGCCTTATCTCCATTGCTAAATGCGTTGCATAAACACAGCCCTCCGGATCTTCGGCGTTCACATGAAAAACCGGCGCGTTAAACGTACGGGCAATATCGGTACAGTAATAAGTAGAGCGGGCATCACTCGGCAGGGTAGTAAATCCAATCTGATTGTTAATGATGATATGGATGGTGCCACCAGTGGTATATCCCTCCAACATGTAAAATTGCAGGGTTTCGTAAACAATCCCCTGTCCCGCTATAGCAGCATCACCATGCACTAAAATCGGCAAGACCTTTTCCCTTTGGGTATCGCCTGCTAATAGTTGCCTTGCCCTAACTTGCCCTTCAACGACTGCATCGACAGCTTCCAAATGACTAGGATTTGGTGTCAGAGCGACTTCGATAGTCTTTCCGTTAAGTTGTATAGAGGAGGTGAAGCCTTTATGGTATTTAACATCCCCGCTTCCCTCGAATGAAATGGGGATATACCCTGCTTCGAATTCAGCAAAGATGGTGCCATAGGACTTTTCCAAAATATTTGCCAAAACGTTTAGTCGACCCCGATGCGCCATTCCTAGGACAAATTGTTCCAAACCTAGCCCTGAACCTTTTTCAATTAAGGCTGCAAGAATGGGAATGAGGGTTTCCCCTCCTTCTAAAGAGAAACGTTTCTGACCAACGTATTTCGTGTGCAAAAACACTTCGAAAAGTTCAGATTTATTCAAATGCTGTAAAATCGACTTTTTTTGATCGATTGATAGACTGATCTTAAATCGCGCCGGCTCGATCTGTCTGGGAATCCAACTGAGCAACCGAGGGTCTTGTATCCCCATGTACTCTATGCCGATTTTACTGCAGTAAATTTGTTCAAGAATAGTAATGATCTCTTTTAACGGAGCCTCAGGACGATCCAATAAATTATTAGTGGGAAAAAATTTCTCAAGTTCATCTTCTGCAAACCCCAAAGAATCCAGAGTCAGCTGCCACGGAGATTCGAGCGGTGTTGTTCTGATGGGATTAACATCGGCTTTCAGATGACCCCAGCGTCGATACCCATTGATTAACTTTTCAATGCGTAGATCTCCGGGCGCGTTACGATTGGTCTGCTCCGGAGGAAAATCGTCAACATGGCCTGCAAATGCTTTTTTCCAGCTAGGATCTACACTATTCGGATCCGCATTATATTTTTCATACATCTCATCGATGAGCTCGATATTTGCAAACCCACTACGAATCAACGCGTCTAATCCCATAAAAAGCAGCCCCTTATTAATTATGTTTTTAGCTTATAAATCATTTATTCTCAACTTGACTTTGGGAGAGAGGCAAAATCCTGGGCAATAAACTGACTGAATTAAGATAACACACCTGTCAGCTAGGTATTTATGTCTTCTGAAATTTTGGCGGCCCTGGATAACTTTTGTTTGATCTCGTCTGATGCCGAATAGCGGTTGGCTACGCTATTTTCCACAACGGCATTGATTTGCTTTAGTTCAGGCTTTTCATCGATCAACTTAATGACTTGATTCAAAGTGATAATTTCTCCCGGCCGATATAGCCTTTTGTAGATTTCCCTTATAAAGTCGAGGTCTTTTTGATGATCCACCGTTACCCTAATGTCTGTTCTACGGTAAGCCAATGGAGGTTTGGCAAGAGCAATAATATACTCTTCTGGGTGTTCCCGAATAAACAAGGTGACATGCTCTTTTTGATATGGGTGATGGGCAGATTGATACACCCGATGCAAGGCGCTAAACGTCAATACTTCAACGCCTGTCTCAAAAGTAGGGTAATTTGGATCATGGCAAACATAATCCGCTTTTTGCTGAATACAAAGTTCGACCATTCCATCCACCGTTGCAGGGGAAAATAGGGGGCAATCACCGGTAATGCGAACTATCACGTCGGCACTTAATGATCTGGCAGAGCGATAATATCTTTCTAAAACATTTTGCTCCTCACCCCTTATACAAATGACAGAGCACTCGCCGGCCAATTGTTCGATTGCATCATCTGCATCTAATTGAGTTGTAGCAACGATAACTTGATCAATTTTTTCGCAGGCTTTCGCCCTTTGGATCACATGCCATAGAAGCGGTTTGCCGCAAAGATCTTTTAAAACTTTTCCCGGAAGACGCGTAGAGCCGATTCGTGCTTGTATAATAGCGCAGCAAAGCAATTTCATATTTTTAGGGTATATGAAGGCTCAAAAAAAAACCATCCTTCCCTTGGTAGAGAAGGATGGCACTCAGCTCCTTGAGCGTATTTAAAAAATTACACCTACTAAAAGATAGTTGGCATAATTCACTTAAATAACAAGCTGTTTGGAGCCTAACTTTTACTCAATAAACCATCCTTCCCTTGGTAGAGAAGAATGGCACTCGGCTCCTTGAGCACAGTTAATAATTAATAATACTTATTAAAAATATAATCATTAATTATACCTGCAACTCTCAGAGCTTAATTTTTTTACTCTAATTTATCCCCATTTTCAAGTTCATCCGCATCGTCTGCTTCATTCACACATTTCTGCTCAACTGCATCAAACTCTTGTCCTTCTGGACATTCCGGTTCTGCCGTCGGCGCCACAGTTTCTGCAAATAAAGCCAAACTAGAACCTATAACCAACATTGATAAATAATATTTTAAACTATTCATTCTATCCTCCTGAAAGTATTTCACTCTCTCCACTCTTCAATTCTTATAATACAAAATAAAAATATGACTGTCAATAATTATTTTTAATTGATTCGTTCTTGTTATTTTTCTTCGGTAAATTTATTCTTCACGGTCAATTTAAATGGGATTATCTTGTATTACCTAGGCTTCTTTCTAATGCTTCTATCATTGCTTTCCTGCACGGATCCGCAGAAGAAAAATCCCGGATCATGGCAGGAAATCTCAGGGAGAGAACCTGAGAGGATCCCTCTTTACAGAGTAAAAATCCCGGCAGAATGGCAGCGCTTAAAAGAAGATGAATCCCTTATCGATACACGCAATGCCTTATGCTCATTTGTGCTGGATGGAATAAAAATCACCATTCACAATTTCCCCGTAGAGACTTTAGAGAGCAGAATTCCTCCAAAGGCCCAAGCCCAAAGATGGTCGCAGCAAATCGAGCATCTCGAAACGGAATCGACCTCACCTCAGTCTTTTAGCGGTTATCAGGGCTTGTTTTTTGAAGGAATCGGCGCGCACAGCGCCGTTTTAGGCTGGAGCCTACAAGTTGGTATTGAAAATTACAACAACCTCCTGCACTCTCATTTTCCACAACAAGTGCGCTCAGACATCACCATCAAAGCCTCCGGGCCGAGAGAACAGATCAAAAATCACCGCAATGAAATCTCAAAGATTGCCCGTTCCTTCGAATTAATCCACGAGATCCCTAAGAGCAGATGAAAAAGGCGTTCCATTTTTTAGGAGGTATCAAGTGCGCTATTCTACTGATCGGAACGGCTGCGGTTGCTGTTGCTGTAGGCACCCTGCTTGAATCAAAAACTGGTTCGCATAAAGTTGCCGCTGCATACGCCTACAGTCACCCAGCCTTCATCATTTTGCTTTCTTTATTTTTTGTAAATATTCTGTTTTCTGCAATGCGCAGATGGCCATTTAAAGTTAGGCATATACCCTTTTTAGTCACACATTTAGGCCTCTTGATGATCATTTCAGGCGTGATGTTTAAGGTGATGTATGGAACGCAAGGAGTTATTTCCATTGTTGAGGGCAGTGGCAGCAACGAGCTACTTCTTGCCGATTCTCAGTCCGTCCGCATTGAAAAAAAAGGAGTCCAAAAGCCTTTATATTTCGATCTTAAGAAAGCCTCCTTGAAAAATGAATTAAAAATTGAAATCGCCTCCTATTTTCCCCACTCCATTGAACGTTTAGAAACGTGGATAAAAGGGAATCAAGGCGTGATTTCAGGACTGCCCCCGTTTCCTGTTCTCAAGTGGAGTCCAGAAGATCCAATCCCAGTCAGCGGACGTGTGCAGATGTTGAAGGATCAAAAATGGAACCTTATCGCTTTAAAGGTAGATGAAATGATCAGCGCTGCCCAGGCTGTCTATCGTCAAGGACTCTATCCTGCAAATGGGAACCTTGTATTTGAGTACACCCCCGGAATAGGGATCAAACACCCTTGCTGCAAAATCGAGAATATAGCCATTCCTATAGATGGCATAGAAAGCCTGCTGAATAAACAGGAGATCGACCTTAAGCACACGCCGACAATTGCCTTTTTACAAGATAGACAAGGTGATACATTAGTAATGGCGATCAATCAATACGGCCAAATCAGTACGCGCTGTTTCGACGCAAACGTTTTACGTTCATTAGCAATGTATGATGAAGGATTCGGAGGCTATGCGGCAGCTGTTACCCTTTCCATTTTCAATGAAGATAGAGAAACGAAAGAACAAAAAATTAAGATTTTCTTGGAGGACCAGCTACGAAAAGTCGATATAAAGGAGCTTCCTGACCCTCTAAGGTGGCTTTCTGCAGCATGCGAAAAAAAGGGATGCGATTTCCCAAAATGTTTTATAGAATATCTGTGGGTTTGGAATCGTCAAAGCGGATGGCTTTTTCCTGAAAAAATTACAGACCCCCTTTCCTTCATTACGGTGGCGCCTTCAATCGACTGGGAGGGCATGGAAACAGCAGGCTACTGGGCCTCTTATTTCTTTTGTCAATTAGAGCAACTCATGAATAAGGGCATTACCGCCCAAGAGGCTTTATCACAAAGCGGCTGGCCGCTACCCTCTTCCGGTAATAACGATGAGGAGATCCTGACAAATGCAACCTGCCAAATCCTCTCTTTGGCAGATCGTCTTCCAAAGGCTCCTGAGACGGAACCGGCACGATTATTTTCGGTATTTTTAAGAGCTTACGGGATTCATTTGGATCACCTAATACCTCCCCTAGAGCAGATCCCATTCAGCAAAGATGACTTGAACTTAGAATGCCCGCTTACCGTCATCAGAAAACCGGCCCCTCCCCTTACAAAATGGGAGGATAACGTACCGCTTGCTACCTTTAGATGCAAAAAAGAATCAAGAGAGGAAACAGTATCCTTATGCTTTGATCGCTCCGGCTCAGGACTATGCTGGCCTATATTAGGAGGAGAATATTTGGTACGTTTTCAGCCCATGGTGATTGACCTTCCGTTTCATATCCGCTTAAGAAATGCCAAAAAAATCAGCTATGCCAATTCCTCTCAGCCTTTTAGTTACGAGTGCGATTTATTGATCACGCGACCGGGCGAGAAAGAACCCATCGAAGCCTTCCTTAGCATGAATCAAGTTTATGAAACTTGGGATGGCACGCGCATTTATTTATCCGGCATAGCGCCGAGTGATGAAACCGAAGTGAAAAGGGTACACCTTATCATCAACCGTGACCCGGCCAAATACCTTCTGACCTATCCAGGAGGATTTATCGTTAGCCTGGGAATCATTTTACTCTTTTGGTTTCGCCCCAAATCCAGTATTATGCGACCATGATCCGCATCTTAGTACTGACTTTATGTTTCCTTAGTGTATGCCTGGAGGGCACATTTCCGCTGGCCTATAATGGCCGATTCCGCCCTTTTGAGGCTTATACCCGCCTGCGTTTAGCTGAATTATACTCCGACCAATCCATTAAACCCGCAGATCAAGCACTTTTTCAAACAGGTAGCCAGGAAGAATGGGTCTGGAATTTTCATTTTAATGGCCACTCCGCATACGATCAGGCCCCACTTTTTTTTATTCATAGCGCTGATTTGAAAAAAGCTCTTGGCCTCGATACAAAAAAGAACCGTTTCAGCTATGCAGAACTGAACGAGGCGCTAGCGGTCAATCGAGAATCCAACTTACGCTTAATGCAGGCTTTGATCCCTGCATACTATTGGAAAGCCTACAATGACCCCTCCAATAAAGGGAGAAAAACCACATTATCTTTGCCCGCACTTTCCTCAGAGCTTTGGCTCTCTCTTGAGGGGGAAATGCTCGAAGTCATTTCAACCCCTAAGAATGCTCCTTGGCATCATCTTAAAGTAGGCCAGCAACTGAATGCCTACTCCCCTCTACTTGAAGAATTTCCGGAATTGCGGACTAAGATGGACCGGTATGTAAAGTCGGAGGATGCATTCTTGGCCCTCCCCACTAAATCAGTTGCCGGCCAATGGGTTTCACTGCAAGCTCTATCCGATTCCTCAAATCACAATTTCACGCCTTATCCTGATTCTCTTTTTCTAGAAATAAAAAGGGCTTATAAAGAGCGAGATATCCCTCTTCTAAAAAAGAAGCTTGAAGAAGGCTATGCGACCATTGCCGGCAGCGTCTACCTGAAGTCTGAAGGGAAATCGCTCTATTACCCGACAAGCTGGCAGTTAATAATAGAAGCATGGCTCTTCACATTCCCATGGCTCTATTTATGCATTGCCTTTTATACAGGTGCCATTTTGGGAGCGCTTGTTCGCTGGAATCGCACGGCTTTTTGCAGTTTCATTCTAGCTTTTATCCTCCATAGTCTAGTATTGGCATTGCGCTGCTATATCTTACAGCGCCCCCCTGTCTCCAACATGTTTGAAACCATCATCTATGTGCCATGGATTGCAGTGTTGGGATCCCTTTTATTGAAAAAAATGTGGGCAATGGTAGCTTCATCGGTTGTGGCGGTCATGCTGCTTGTGTTGTTAAAAGCGTCTCAGCTGCAAGGAAATCTGGAAAATGTGCAAGCTGTATTGGATTCGCAGTATTGGCTTACCATCCATGTATTGATGGTTGTGGGGAGTTATGGATTTTTTGCTTTGGCCGGGGTGTTAGGACACATTTATCTTGTGGATTCCATTAGAAGAAAAAGTGAACACGCCTCCCTTAACTCCTTAGCTTCAATGATCCTTCAGTCGCTTTACTTTGGAACTGCGCTCCTTATCCCCGGCACAATTCTAGGGGGCGTTTGGGCTGCGCAAAGCTGGGGCCGTTTTTGGGATTGGGACCCAAAGGAGTCTTGGGCCTTTATCTCCGGTTGCGTCTATCTCATTGTCATCCATGCGTACCGCTTCAGCCTCATCCGCGATTTCGGGCTGGCAGTCGGAGCCATCGCCGGCTTTTGCGCTATCAGCTTCACGTGGTATGGAGTGAATTACATTTTAGGAACAGGGTTGCACAGCTATGGTTTTGGAAACGGCGGGGAAATTTTTTATTATGCCTACCTTGCAGCAGAATTTCTTTTTATTGGAGCCATCTGGATGTGCACTAAAATGCAAATTAAACAGAATCTTTCTTAACTTGCTTCTTGACTCTTGCAGCGCGTATGCCATGCTCTTGCTGCAATTGGCGGAATTTTGCTTCCGAGTTTCTCCTTTCTTCTTTATCAATGGGATATGGAATGCTATAGGAAACTTCAACGGACGGATCTAAAATCCCTTTTAACTTACGATGGCAGTCGGAACCTTTTTGGCAAGGCTGTCTTTCCGTATAGAGAAGGTCGATTTTTTTTATATTCTCTGGAAGCATACCCAATACTTTAAGTTCAGCATGGGGATTGCAAGGATGGCCGGCTGTTGCGGCAATCATATATCTTTGCTTTTTTGACTTTGGAGATGGAAAGAGCACAATAGAAACATTCCGCCCCGTTGTTAAATCATGCTCTTTTTTATACTCTATCGCTTTTTTGCTTAAAGATTCTTCTCCATAGCAAGTCACCCGAGCTTTTTTAAAAGGGGAAGAAGACTGTGTGGCATCTTCTAAATGCCGCTTTCTAATCTGCTCAACTTTTGTAGGGGATCCAAATTGCCCATTGAGTAAAGCGGAGCCCCCGCTTAAATGTGCATGGACATAAGGGGGCTGGGAAAGGGTGGCGGTTAGATTCATAAGCTAACCTGATTCCAATGGGTTCGATCATACCTAAAATTAGCCTCTTCGAGTAGAGGCGCGGAAGGCACAGGGATATTAAAATCAACTATAGGCGCATTTTGATAGGCTACGGCCCCTTCATAATGTTGCAACAATCTTGCAATCGGCTCATAAAAGCATTCCACGCTTCGATCATCACTTGCTTCGATACGCAACAGTTCTTCATGTGCCCAATTCTCTATTTTAGATTTATTCAAGGCATGTAATGCATGAATGGGACGAGTCAATGATTCGAACATCTGCTCGATTTGACGCAGTTGAATCTGCAGACAACGCTTTTGATCGATGCCTGGAACTTGCCTAATGCCACCTGAAAGATCTGTTGTCAATATGGCTTCGTTTATGGCAATTCTGCGTTGCTCATAATCCTTTTTTATAGGGGCTAAAAAAACTTCTCTTTGCAAATCATTAGAATGCAACTGTTCCTGCTTAATCTTGCGGATCTCTTTCTTTTGCTTATTCATGAATTCACTCAGCCGCATATATTGGCTGAGGAGAGGTTTAAATGCAGCCTGCAGATCCATTACAGTAGGCAGAACTTCTTTGCCGAATGCGTAATCCACCTTTTCATTTTTCAGCAAACCTGTCTTCATGAAGTCTCGAACCTGCGAGGATTTTACATTTGTTTCCGTATTCTGAAATTCCAAGACGTAATCACTCATTTTTTGGAGATACTTGTCTCTGGCTTCCGCATTTGAAACAGCATATCCTTTCAGATTATTCTCAAACACATAAGTGAATCCTTGCTTGCCCGCTTCCGTTCTCAAGCGGCAAACCTCAGAAACAGGGTCTTGTTTCCATTGCAACAACTGTTCCTCGGCTTGATGACGACGATACAGCATAAAAAAAGAGAATCCTAAAATTGGTAACGCTATAGCGCCTATAATAACTGCAACAGCAAGGAAAGGCGGCACCAAAACCCCAAGGGCAATAGCGCCGGTAAGAAGGACTGATCCCGTGATTAAAGTGGCAGCAAAAGTCTTGTTACTCTTTTCATGCAGACCCTGCCAAAAACTCTCTTGCGCGCTTCTTGTGAACTCGGATACAGTTTTAATTCTGACCACACCATCGATATCCCATTCTTCACATTGAACATCAGTGCAAGGCACAGAGACGACTTTTCCTTCGAAAGTACCGGAGTCGCGAAAGATACTTTTCTTTTCTTGCGGAAACTGCTGGCGGAGATGTTCGCGTTGATTGCCGCCGATCCCGTGCATTATAAAATTCATGACACACCTTTAATTAACTGTGAAATAGTAATAAAATAATTATTAAATTGTAAGAAATTCCTTTCTGCATGGATATATTTTAATATAGTGGACTTCATTTGAAAAAAGAAATTTCAAAATCCCCTTTGATTCCAACTCAACGCTAAAGTCGGCTGTATTGATCCAACCCTCTGCTTTTTCCTCATCGTGAATGTGGGTCATCTGAGAATCGGTAAAACATGAAGCGGCCCCTGACGAGATCTCCTCTTTCTCTTCAAAATATCGATGGATGATAACCCCGTCTTTTCCTATGCCGAAATACACGATCCCATTGTGCGGTTGATTATGGTAAACTAATTGAGCCAGCATGCCAAAACCCGTTGTTGTTTTGAAAGAGTGACTCTTTACTAACCTGTCTATAGAAAGTATTTTTTCTAACCCGGGAAGAAAGTGACAGGATCTTTGCCAATCGATTGCGTCGGCCGATAGTTTTGCGTAGCGACAAACATCACCACCGCTTGAATCCTTATCGGTAAAACCACGGATTACCCCTGGATCACTTACCCTCCAGCGTTTAGTTACACGGGGATGAAGGCCGTACTTAGATCTGCAAGCAACGATTTGACTCAAAATTCGCGCTTTGTGCTGATCGGACGTTTCCTTTTGAACTGCTTTTTCTATCGCGACCTTCTCCTCGGTCTCTTTTTTCTTGAGGGGCTGTTTTACCAGACGGCCTTTCGGCGCTTTCCTTTTAGCAGCTTCCGCTTTATTATTGCTTTCCTCATCACGTATCAGCTCTTCCTGTATCTTTTCTCTATCAATTACTACCTGGCAAGGCAAGCACCCTTTTTTGTCAGCCTCGCTAAGAGCAAGCTCGATCCCAGGTATTGCCGCTTCCATTTGACGGTTACTCTCCTCGAATAACTTTTCAATGCTACGACCGGCCAGTTTCGCTCCCAAGCGGATTTGAGTGTCCTTGTCCTTCATATATTGTTCATATCTTGCCCCGATATACCTCTGTTTTTGAGGACTGTTTGCAGATTTTAATGATGTCAGAAACACTTCATCACATGAATCGTTTGCCGCTTTAAGCATAATTCTTTGAAATAATTGCCCCTTTTCTTCCGCGCTTTGGGGCGATGTGCTTGACATTAGTGAAGCAAGAATCGAGGTCAGAGCCCTTTTTCCGACTGGATTTAAACTTGAGAGATCCGTTGCTGGAAAAGAAGCAGTTCTTTCGCTATTCGATACAGGATTCATTCTTGTTCCTTTTTATGATATATGAATGAATATAGTAATGGTTTACCATGAAGTTTATATTAAGCCATTATTAAGATTGCTTAAAGCAAACATACAGAAGAAAAGTTTGCCTTTAAACCTGTCTTTCGGCAAAATATGGCTCCTTGCTATTTTTATTTGATATTTGAACTTCGAAGCCGAATCCCTTTGCTGAGAATTTTCCGAAATTCTCTAAAAAAGATTGTCAATAAAAAGAAAGATGACGTATTCAAGCGACTTGGAGAAAACACTTCTTAGTCTGCAATAAAATTTTTGATGGGTTGAATCTATGAAACACTACAAAAGCGAACGATTAAAAAAACTTGAAGTTGAACTGAACGATCTTGAGCAATGGCTTAAATTAGGCCTGGTTCCCAAACGCGATCTAGATAAACACAA
This sequence comes from Waddlia sp., assembly GCA_041738095.1. Lineage (GTDB taxonomy): Bacteria > Chlamydiota > Chlamydiia > Chlamydiales > Waddliaceae > JTS-AC334. The sequence goes on along the minus strand of JBGSQP010000013.1, from coordinate 28,190 downwards.
AGAAGAAATACGCTCCATCACGGGTAAAATTGAAGAAGAAAAAGAACGGCTTCAATTCTTAAGAGAAAGCGGAGAAGCAGAAGAATACATCACACCCAAACGCGCACCTACGCGCGGCGCCTATACGGAAATGCCTACCCTGCCTGACATCGACATGGCCGAGACTCATGGTGGAAACTATCAAGAGTCCAACTACGATGCTGAAACCGATCACGGCGAAGGGGAGACTACCCTAGGCGATACTAAAGAAGAAGACGGCGAAGACGAAGAAGAAGCCGCAGGAGAAGAAGACGAAGAATCTTATTTCAGCGATAAAAACCGCTGGCGCCGCGGAGGCAATATCGTCGACCCTGACGCCAATGAGTGGTAAAGAGGCCAGTCTATATTTCCATATCCCTTTTTGCAAAAAAAAGTGCGACTATTGCCATTTTTATGTGATCCCTGATAAGCAGCCTTTTAAAGAAGCTCTACTTCAGGGATTTTCTTTAGAATGGGACTCATGGAAAGTGCATCTCCAAAACCAAACCTTATGCTCTATCTATTTCGGCGGCGGCACTCCCTTTCTTCTCGGTCCGGAAGCCATCCGGACGATTCTTTCCTGGATTGAACCACGCAACATCGAAATTACATTAGAGGCTAATCCTGAGGATGTCACGCAAGAGGCAATGCGCGCCTTTAAAGAATCCGGCATCAACAGAATCAGCCTTGGGGTTCAGTCTTTTGATGACGCTTTGTTACAGAGGCTTTCAAGGACACATAAAGCAGATAAGGCTATAGATGCTGTCCACTCCACATTCAGAGCCGGCATCGAAAATATTTCCATCGATCTGATGTATGATTTGCCGGGACAGACCTTAAAGAGTTGGCAGCATACTCTCGAACAGGCGGTGCAATTACCCATCACCCATTTGTCGCTTTACAACCTTACCATCGAACCCCAAACCGTTTTTTTTAAATACAAAGAGAAAATCACCTCCGCCATGCCGGAAGCAGAAGTCAGCGCCATAATGTACCGCACCGCGCAAGACGTGCTTAACCGGGCAGGTTTTGAACAATATGAGATCTCGGCCTTTGCCAGAAACAGAAAGCATAGCATCCACAATACAGGGTATTGGACCGGACGCCCCTTTTTAGGAATCGGCCCTTCGGCTTTTAGCTATTGGAACCAAAAGAGATTTAGAAATGTAGCCCATTTGCATAAATGGCACCGTGCGCTTCAAGAAAAGAACTCCCCTATCGATTTCGAAGAAGAGCTCTCTAGCAATTCTAGAAACAACGAATTGTTAGCCATACGTCTGCGCCTTATGGAAGGCGCAGATCTTGAAGACTACACATTAGAGCCGGAGACGCTCCGCGCGCTAAAAGAATTAGTGGAAAAAGGATTACTTATCCAGGAGAGGAGCCGGGTTAAACTCAGCTCGCAAGGAATTCTTTTCTACGACACTGTCGCCTCCGAACTCGTATAACTACTTCTTCATATCGTTTTTAAAAAGAAACAGCGCGTTTCTTTTGTCCAGATTTGGCAGAGGCGACTTTTTCCATACGCCCACTTCCTGCGTCATCACCCCTTGCTCCGGCATTGTCAGCTCCCAGGCAATGCTTAGCCAAGTTTTATCTGAAAGCACTTCCAGCAGGGCATCCAATGTTTGCTTATTGCGATAAGGACGCTCCATGAAAATATGAGTCGTTGGATCTTTTTCCAAGCGAAGTAAAGATTCTTTCAACAATGCAGTCTCTTTTTCCAAATACCCATGAAAAGAAAAATTTTGCCCGGGGAGACCGGAAAGCATCAGTGCCAGCGTTATCGACGAAGGGCCTACAAATGCCTGCACCGGCACTCCCCTTTTTCTTGCCCTTAATACCAAATGGGAACCCGGATCTGCAATACAAGGCAATCCTCCATCGGAAACCACGCCCCATCTTTCTCCTTTAATAACCGGCTCTAAAAGGAAATCGGATTCGGCATCATTCATATGCTTAGGAAAGAGAGCAATCGGAATTTCACTGGCCGGTTTTTTTGTTGGAAAACGGCTTAAATATCTGCGTCCTTCCCGTTCGTTTTCGGCAATTAGGCCGTCTAATGTGGCCACAGCCCGGTCTACGCTTGCAGGAAGAAATATTTCATGATGCCGGTGTTCACCTAGCAAATTAGGGAGGAGTAAAAGTGTCATTTTATACCAAGATAGTTAAGATAAGTTTTTCGAAAATATGTTCAGATGAAAGCCCGCTGTTTTTTGCTTCCAGCTCGGCTGCGTCGGTCAGCAAAATGGCCTTGCGGCACTTTTCCACTCCAAACTGGCGCGCTTGCTGGATCTGCTTTTGCAGCATATTGCCTTTCAAATAAGGATACCGTTTCAACGTTTCTTCTTGAGGCGCTGTCGCTGCGATAAGACGGCTTTGGAACTGCGTCCTCACTTGCCTTAAAAGCGAAAAGAGAGGCTCTCCTTCATTCAAAAGCTGATGAGCGGCTTCCAAAGCTTTTGCACCTTGCCCGGCAAAAACCGCATCACCAAGCTGCCAGATTGTTTGCGCTCCTTGAGAGCCGCAAAGCGTCTGCACATCCTGGAGTGAAATTTCATTTTTCCCTTCAGTATAACAGAAAAGTTTTTCCAACTCCTGGGTGAGCATGGACGCCTCGCCTCCGGCCGACTTAACCAAAGCAAGCGCTGCGGTCTGATCGATCCTTTTCCCTTGAGCCAGAGACTTCTCTATAAGTTTTTGAACCAAAGAAGCTTCCTTTTCCCAGGCTTTTTCCGGCTCGATATCAAGAATCACTCCGGCCTTTTCAGCCTGTTTATAAAGGCGCGTTGCGCGATTGATGACCGATGCTGAAATGATGAAATAAATTACCGGCTGCGGATGAGCAAAGTAATCCTCTAAAAGGGAGGCTTCTTCTTTTTTAAGCTCTTCTCCTTTTTCCAGAATCACGACCCGTTTTTGAGAAAAAAGGGAAAGAGCATGCAATTCCTGCATCAAGCTTTTAAGCGATCCCCTGCCCGCTTCAAAAACAGTACAGTTCATGCCATTTCGCTCCTTATCTTCCAAAAGAGCGCGCGTCAACTGCGACACAGCGTCTGCGCGTTCAAATTCATCCTGGGAAATTAGCAGGTAGATGGGGGAAAAGTGGGCTGGCGCCGCCTCTTTTATATGCTTCTGAAAGGCTCTTAAATTATTAAGCTTCATAAGCCTTGAATTGTAGCAGTTTGCCTAGATTTACACCATTTCATGTTACGCAAAGCTCAGAAATACAGCAACCCATTAACAGTCATGCGATTATAATTAAATTATTAATTATGTTATAATTTAGTGTAAATTAATTAGGAGTTTTAAAATGTCAAGCATTCCTCCTACAACAAGCACTGCTCCTCACGCGATTAATTGGAATGATCAAGCTGTAAATAAAGAAGCTGAAAAGACCACGATAATCTACAAGGTCCATATCGACGGACAGCCTTATCAAGTGACCGTCGGCTATAACAATGCAGCGCTCCGTTCTCAAATGAAGATCGAAACAGACCCGAAAGTCCTTGAGACTATCGATAAAATTGTTAAGGAAATGAAGCCGGAGGACTTGATCAAACTTGTAGGGCATCAAATTAAAATGAATCTGAATGCTCCTGAAACAGACTCCGTGCAGGTTTTTCATGAAGAAAACGATCATACACTAACTAAAGATTCTGATTCTTCCCTATTGGAATCCGCAAATAACATCAGCCGCCTCTTTAACCAAACCTTGAAACCTCTTGCACCTACTCCAACATCTACCCCAATTTCTTTAGCTGTGGAACGTGACCCCACAATACAAGATGAAGCCGACAGAATCACCGCTACTGCGGCTAAAGCACCAAAGGTGATTTTAAATGATCAATTCCGCAGTATAAGGCAGATATGGAGATATGAAAAAGGGGGTGAAGCTGAAGAAATCGTAGATCGCGTTGACACCTTTAAAGACTTACAAGAAGCAGCACATAAAGAGCAAGACTACTTAAAAGACTTACAGAAGAAAACAAGCGATCCTGCAAAAATTCAGACTATTAATACCCGTCTACAAGCGCTTGATAAAACAATTGCAAAGTGTGCAGAGGCAAAAACAACATGGGCAAATTCAGACTATTTTAGAGACAAATTAAGAGGCAAGGCGGAATTAAATTTTGAAAAAGGAGCAGATGCCGTTATCACAGCCTACGAAAAAATCATTGAGAACAACTATTATCCCGCTGCCCCGCCCGTCAACATGCGTTACCATAAGTGCCAAGCCGGCACCGAAGAGGCCGGCTGGCTGCGCGTTGGTGTAGTTAGCGATATGAGCAATGGCTTTACCAACCTGAAAGCTTTAAATGAACTAAGCTCTGCCATTGATGAAAATTTAGATCCAGATACTCTCCGGAATGAAATGGCAAATAATATTCTCACCCAATGGGGAAAGGCTAAAGAAAAAGGCAAGCATAACGTAGACGCCTCTGCGGGATATGCCTTAAAGCAGCTTGGCTACACTCCAGGTCAAATCAAAGGGGCATTCATCTCCAGAAAACTCGATATTCCCCTTGACGATCGGGCAAAAAAAATAATCGGAGAAACGGTAGAAAAAAGAAAACAAGTGCTATCTTCCCAGTTTTTGCAAATCGTGATGGAGCAATCCAAGCACTTGTCACCGGAAGATATCGAATCCGGAACACTTAAAATATTGCACGTCAGCCTTTTGAACCAGCAATCTAAAAAAATCGATTCCACCGGCTGGAACCACGATGAAGAGAATGAAATGCTGGACATGGCAGAGATCTTCAAGCTATTCAATGGAAAGCAACTGGTTCAAGACAACAAAGGCCCCTTCATCGACCTTGAGGGCAATATCCATCTTCCAAATATTGGAGGCGATTTATCACTGCAGGCTTTATTTTTTAATCAATCGGTACAGGGCAATACCAAAAACGACAGGACGCAACAAGAAATTAATGAAGCAACTCTCTTCGATACAAAGATGGACCTTACCCATCCCCTGAGTAAGTCTCTGGATCGGGAAAACACGAGCTATACTAGCGCTGCCGACATGATATTCAAAGGCATTGAAATTGGCTACAAAGTCTCATGTGGCTGTTTAAGCGCTAAAGACCGCACAGGCTTTGTTTCGGCCTGCGTAGCCGATCGCGTGATGGAAAAAGCGCAGTTCTCAAAAGAAGCGCGCGCTGAATTTATGCGCGGACAAATTAAGGAAGATTCTCCGGCGGTTAAAATAATTCGAGACAATACCGGCACGAAAATCATGAAAGTTTCCCCCTTCTTTATCGAGGGATTTACCGAAGGGCCATTAGCCACCCCTTTAAACTTTCTACAAAGAATGTTGTTGTATATCACCCAAGGTATCGAAATTTTAAAAGAACGCAGAAGGATCAAAGCACGAGAAATAAGTGCCCCTTAGGGTAAAGATCCCCTTTCGTAGGCAATGATTTTGGCAATTCCTTTTTCTAGCGTGACAGCCGGCTTCCAGCCGGTGACACCCTGAAAAAGCGCCATTTCCGCCTGAGAGGATTCTAAAGACGACTGCCCTTCTCTTTCTTTTATTCTGATGTCGGGAAAATGTTTTGTTAAGATCTCGATAACTTCTTTTACACTGCGGGCACTGCCCGTTCCAAGATTGACGACCCCTTGATGATCGGCATCTGCCAAACGGATCAAACCTTCTGCCACATCGTCTGCGAAAATGTAATCGAAAAAGCCTTCTTTGCCATACAATTCGAGTTCATGGCCTTTTAACAACGCTCTTACCCAGCGGGAAATCACATCTTTAGACCCTTTTCCGTACACCCTGAAAATACGCGCCGCAACCGTTGAAAACCCTCCATTTTTTGAAACGAATTCCAGCTCCCTTTCGTGGAGCAGTTTGGCCATGCCGCATAAATTACGCGGGTTGATGGGACTTTCTTCACTTAAAGGCACCGGAGAGGAAGGTTTTTGAAATAGATACGACTTTTCATCATAGATTAAGTAACTGGAGGCAAAGACCACGCGCTTCAAATTTCCACATTTTTTTAACGCGCGCAAAAGAGCATGACTAAGGAGAACATTATTATAAAAGTTATCTTCCAAAAATCCCGGAGCTTCAGCAGTCCTTTCAAAAGTTGCCGCCAAATGGAAACAAACGTCCGGATCAAAGGATGCAAGCCTTTCTCCGTCCATCTGATTGATATCCCCTTGCCAGTAAACGACCTGCTTGGGCCACTCTTTCGGCTCAGCTTTAAGATCTGCCACCAGTACGTCTGCTCCAAGCTGGAGCAACTTACCGACCAGGGGTCTTCCGATAACTCCGGCACCACCGCTGACAAACACTCTACTCATTGTTTATTATCCCGTGTATAAGAGAGTCCACATAGCGTCCCTCGATCTTGACATGATCTTTTAAGCGCCCCTCCGGCGTAAAGCCACACTCTTCTAAAATGAAGATGTGGCCCGGTCGCAGATCAAATGTTTCAGCGTAAAGACGATGCAGTTTCAATTCTTCAAAAGCCACGTCCTGTAATAGCCTTAAAAAAGCGCAGAAGTCTTTTTCGTATAATCCCTTCTGCTGTGCACGCCCTGGCTCTAGCAGGAAACTCACCTCAGCGCGTTCAGCTTCCCAGTCGATATGGGTTAAACCGCCATAACCGATCATCTGCTCCTCATGTAGAAAAGAAAATAGAATCTGAGCAGGTGTTTGATGGGAAAATGAAGGAATGAGGGTATCTTCCCAATAACGCTCCTGATCGACGGGGGTCAAAGGCTTCTTTTGCCGTAAGATTGCCAATTGCGCATTGCGCCACTTTCCAATACAAGGCATTTCTTTTTTTTGAATCGTTCTTAAAACATATGATCCGTAGTTGAAACTTTGCTTGGACAAACAACAGTAGCTCATCAGAGGATCAAATCCTCAGGAAACCGCACTAACCGTTTTTCCTCTTGGGCACGTTTAAAGGGCTCAAGATTTTCCCCTGAAATTTCTTGAAAAAACCAGTGAAAGCTATCCAAGCCCGCAGCAAGGCTTAAAGTCGAAGCTCCCCCAAAACGGGGATTGCATTCCAAAAAATAAAACGTACCATTTTTACTTTGAATTAACTGAAACATGATATGGCCGGTGAATTGAAAGGCTTCTGCCAGCAAGACGCAAAGGCTTTCCAAAGCATGATCTCTAAAAGTAGAGGTGATCTGCGATTCACCGCCAATAACCAGCTCCCGCTTTCTTAAAATAACACCTCTTGCCTTTCCTGAAAGATCGAGATAAAGATCGACACTGATTTCCTCCCCATGTATGAAAGGCTGAAAAATCGGATGCTCAAGCTGTTTCGCATGCTTGATGGCTGCTGTTTTATTTAAATTCAAGCCGATATTACGACTGCCGGCACCTGTTTGTTCTTTGACAACATAAGTCAAACAGTCAAGCGCATCGATGTCGGTGGCCGTGGGAATTGCCTGAATACCCCTGCTCTGCAGGAATTGATAAAATTTAAGTTTATCCAAAGCGGTAGTAATCGACTCTTTTTGAGAGACCATGACATGCACGCCCTCATGAGATAAAGCCTTACGCAAACTTGAAAAAAACAACAATTCCCCATCGCGCGTAGGTATGATGGCCTGGATGCGATGCTCCTTGCAATAGGCCAGTAAGGTTTGGAATGTTAAGGTTTCCAAGGTAGGCATCTGCCAAAAATGATCGACAAAGTATCGACCGACGCATTGCGTATTTGCATCAGCGCCCAAAATTTCAGCTTCCCTATTGCAACGTTCCAAAGCGTTTCTAATGGCTTTAACCAGAGGAACCTTTCCCGAAAGACTGGTGACCAGCACATTTTCCAAGGCTAAATCATATCCCAAGTAATCAGAGCATTTTCTTCAATATCGCATTTTGCGACTTTTCCACGGACACGATCCAACTGATCGGCCGAGATCCCTTCACTGTAACAATGCCTGACAATTTTGATAAATTTTCTTTCCAATGGAGTTCCTTTAAGAATTTTTTCATTGGCATATAGCGCCCGTCGCGCCATGATCCGCTCCATCTCTTCACTTGGACGCGGGGACTTTATTCCGCCGACTAGAGCGCTTTCCAATTGCCTAATCTGGCGAATCATTTGCGCAAATTCTTCCCCATTAAGAGCATAAGAATGGTCAGGACCCTCTCTTGTTTTGTCATCTGTCAAATGCTTCTCGATGATATTTGCGCCAAGTGCAATGGCTCCGATAGGCACCGTAGAGCCTGGTGTGTGATCCGAGCATCCTACCAAAACCTGGAATCCTTTATGCATAAAACGCATTGCATGAAGATTAGCATCCTTAAAATCTGCCGGATAAACTGAGGCGCAATGGAATAAAGCGATATCCTTACAACCTGTTTCCCAAAGAACTTTGAGAGCTCCTTCCACCTCCCCTAAGGTCGCGTGGCCTGTAGATAGAAACACCGCTTTGCCACTTTGTCCTGCCGCCCGGATCAATTCTAAATAAGTCAGGTCTCCCGAAGCGATTTTAATAGCAGGAACCCCTAAATCGACTAACAGTTGGAGTCTTTCCAAATCAAAAGGCGTCGATAGGAAATCAATCCCTAATCTTGCCGCTTCCTGATAAAGCTCCTGGTGCCATTGCAAAGGTAACGTAAGGCGCTCGATTGTGGACCAAGAAGGATCAGGCTTCCATTGTCCATTCGACTTATAAGTAGGATTAAGTAAAGTAAGCGCGCTAAACGATTGAAATTTTGCGGCATCGGCACCGGCTTGCTTAGCTATCCCGATTAGTTGTTTTGCGCGCTCCAAATCCCCATCATGATTGCTGCCGATTTCTGCAATGACATAAGCAGGATGCCCTTTTCCAATGATTCTTCCTGTCGATAATTTGATGGGGGGGATAAAATAGTCCATGAGATTCTCGCTTTATCTTTGAACATGATACTAATCGTTAAAGCTGATCGAGAAAAGAGTTTTTTAACTCTTTAAAGAAAATTAGAGTCTTCAAGGCTTTCTATAACCTGCCTTATCTCTAAAACCAGTGCATCAAGCATGTTATTGGTACTCTTATCCTACTACGCCTCAGCCTTATCAAGAATTCTCTTAAGGAATTGAAATTCTTTTGGGGGATTAAAAGGGGCTGAAATTGTCAATTCTTTAGCCTCTGAAAGAGCATTAACCATGCTTGTGATATCCGCAAAGGAATCGGAACGCCTTATGTCTTTTGCCGCCTGGGCCAAAAGCCTGGCAATAGGAGCAGCTGAATTTTCTGAAAGACTTTCTTCGTCCAATGCTGATCTATGCGATTCTGAAGACATACTTTCCTGAACCGGAGAAAAGAGAGCCAACCCCTTATACCGAAATGAATTCAAAATTCTGATTTTTGAATTTATTTCGGTATATCATTTGCCGGAATAAATTCTAACTTGGCTTTTAGTGGGAGCTCAAAGCCAGATGGTCGATGTGAAAGTGAGCGCACAACAAACCCACCTCTTTATTTGATTATACCCCACTCCACTATAAAAATTAAATTAATCACTTTACTTTCTTAACCTTACCTTTTCTTTCACTCATCATTTTTCGTTTCCAACCTTCAGCAGTCAATAATCTCTGCGGTTCGTTTACTTCTTTTTTTACTGCCGGTTTCTTTTGCGGCTCAGAAGGGGTTATCGCTTTTCTTGCCGGTTGAACCCGGGCTACTTTTTTTACGGGAGTAGGTAGTTTTTTCGATGGAACCGGTTTTGCAACCGGCACTTTCTTCTTAATGGCCATAGCACGACCTCCTTTCTTTTCTCTGACATTGCAAAAGTCATGCCAAACACGTATAAAGAAAAATACTATGGAAGGAATCAACGAAACACTTGCTAAAGCTAAAAAAGCGCGCCAAGAGGCGCGGTATGAGGAAGCTTTTTCCTTATATTCTAACGCCATCTTACGATTAATCTGTGAAAAAGAGTCTGCCGAGAAGGCGATGATTGAGGCTCTGGAATGCTATCTAAAACTTGATCCTGAATTTCAAGATGATGCTTCAATGGAATTGCAACACCGGTATTATGCTATGATCCGTTACTCTGAGGATCACCGCATTGCAGACCAGGCTTGCGTAAACTCTGTGATCCATAAACAAATCCCCTCTCATTATTATGTTGAAGAATTTGCTCCGCAGCAAGAAGGCTCATCCGTTAGCTTGCTGCTGCGCTTAATGCCTTACACGGCAGCTCTCGATAGCGCACAAGGGCCTAGAGCAGAAATGGAAGACGCTCACTTCCTTAAAAAAATATCATTTATGGCGCCGGAAAAACACACAGCACATCTTTTTGCCGTTTTAGATGGACACGGCGGGTTGGGCTGCGCGCTTTTTTCTGCTGCCGTTTTACCTGAAAGATTGCTTGCCGAATTTCAAAAAATGCACACAATTAACGATACTAACCTTTATAACGCAATCGTTAAGGCGTTTGTAACGACCGATAACATGTGGAAAAAACTTCCGCTGCAGGAAACGTCAGCCAAGGATTATTCAGGTACAACTGTTGCCCTGGCGATCATCATCGATAAAAAAGATCTTTGGATCGCCAATGTGGGTGATTCGGGCGCCATGCTGGCCTGCAACGGCACGCCAAGATTGCTAACTGAACCTGCCAAGCCTTCCATGCCAAAATATATGGAAGAAATTTACCGCCGTGGCGGTTTCGTTGCTCATGATCGTGTCGATGGCTGCTTGGATATGGCGCGCTCGATTGGCGATATTGATCATCCTTCGGTATCAGCAAGGCCTACCATTACCAAAGTGACTGAAAAATGCGCACAATTAATATTGGCCTGCGACGGATTATGGGATGTCGTGGATCCTCAACTAGCAGCGGAGGCCATTAAAGGAATGGCTACTGAAAAAGCATCGAATACGCTAAGAAAGCTTGCGCATCAACGTGGCAGCATGGATAACGTTACGGTGATGGTGATTGATCTAGAACCTGTATAAGTGTTATTTTTGATAATGGGTTAAAAGTTCAGCGTTTAAAATGGCACAGCCGGCAGCCCCCCTTATCGTGTTATGTGATAAAATGGAAAACTTATAATCAAATAGGGTACAAGGCCTAAGACGACCGACACTCACAGCCATTCCCCCTTCTAAGTCCCGATGAATTTTAGGCTGCGGAAAATTTTCCTCTACAAAAAAGTGAACAGGCTTCAAAGGCGCGCTAGGTAGCTTGAGCTGCTGAGGCAATGGATGAAAAGACTCCCAGGCTTCTTTTAGATCCTCAATTGTAGCTTTTCGGGATAGCTTTAAGGAGACGCATTTTAAATGGCCGTCAGTTACGTTGACCCGATTACAGTGGGCGCTCACGCGGGTCAATCCTAAAATTTTCTCCAACTCAAGAGGAATTTTCTCCTCTTCTCCCGATATAAACGGCAGCACGTTGTCATCGATATTCAGCTCTTTTCTTTTATTAAAACCGGCTCCTGAAATAGCCTGAAGAGTAACGACGTGCAGCTGTTCAATACCGAACTTTTCATGAAGTGGCTTAAGCGCCATAGCCAACCCGACAACGCAGCAATTCGGATTGGTAATGATCTTGCCTCTTTCGAAAGGTTGTTTATCCAAAAGCTGCATCTGTTCAGGATTTACCTCCGGAATCATCAAGGGAACGGTTGGATCCATTCTCCAGTTGCGGCAATTAGAAATAACCAAATGCCCTTTTTGAGCAAGCTGCTTTTCTACCTCGCCGGCAACAGCAGAATCAAGGCCTGAAAAAATTATCCTTGAGTTGATCGGATCAGCTAGGCTCTGGACAGTCAATGTCCCCAATTTACGTCCCACGGAACGCTCTGAAGCCACCACCTCTTTTACTGTAAACCAGGGATGCTTTTCAAGTAGCTTAAGAAACATCTGACCGACGCTTCCCGTAGCTCCAAGCACCGCTACAGGAATCATGACTTCATTTGCTCAAAAAACTCGATCATCAGTCGTACACCCACGCCGGAAGCGTTTTTGGGATTATAATGACGCGCCTTGGAGAGGTACGCGGTTCCTGCAACATCGAGATGAGCCCATGGAACATCCCCTACAAACTCTTTTAAGAATAACGCTGCCGTGATCGTCCCAGCAGGCCTTCCGCCTGAATTTTTAATATCTGCAATCTCTGATTCGATTTGCTTTTTATACTCGTCGAATAAAGGCAGTCTCCAAACTCTTTCAAACGTTGCTTCCCCTGCCTTGGTCAAGGCTTCTGCCAACTGATCGTCATTTGACATCATACCAGTTGTTTCTTCACCCAGGCAAATCACCACTGCGCCCGTCAATGTAGCAAAATCAATGATGCGACTAGGCTTTAAATTTTTTACTGAGTAAGCCAGTGCATCCGCTAAAATCAAACGTCCTTCGGCATCCGTGTTGGCAATTTCAACACTCTTTCCCGAGTACCCAAAATACACATCCCCCGGTTTATAACTATTAGATCCGATGCTATTTTCCGTGGCTGGGATGACGGCGATAATATTTTGCTTAAGTCCAATAGCTGCTGCCGCGCGCATTGTGCCTAAGGCGATGGCAGCGCCGCTCATATCGCACTTCATGGTTTCCATAGATCCGGTAGGTTTAATATTCAAGCCTCCGGTATCATAAGTGACACCCTTGCCCACAATAACAGTGGTGTCTTTTGAGCGGGAATTCCCTTTATACTCCAGGATAATGAATGCTGGATCTGTATGCGATCCGCGATTCACCGCCAAAAGCAAACCCATTTGTTCTTTTTCAATCCGTTTCTTATCAAAAACGGTCGTTTTAAGGGATTTATATTGCTTTGTCAGAGCAAGCGCTTCTTGAGCTAATGTTTGCGGCGTGACATCATCGGCATTGCCGTTAACCAAATCCCTGGCATAGGCAACCGATTCACACACCAAAGCAGCTTTTTTGGCTTCCGCTATTTCCTTGGACCCCGCACCGACAAAAGCGCATGACGTCAGCAGTTGGGTGGCTTTATCCTTTAAGGAATCTCTTTTTAGTTTTTCGAAGGCATAATTACTTAAAAGCAATCCCTCTGACGCTCCTTTTATAGAACCTTCGACTTCAGGAAGGAGCACGTTCAATGTTTCAATTTTACGTGTAAAACACTGCCTTACAAGAGAACTATACGCCCTTCTCATACCCTCCACAGATGATTTTTGTTTTTCACCGAGACCCAGCAGCGCCAGTCTTTTTTCCGCCCCATTTTTAAGATAGAGAACAAGCACCTCGCCTTCCTTCCCTTTGAAGTCTTCGGTATCTAAAGGAAGCTCAAACTCCTGTTCAAAATCAGGAGCGCTTGCGGCAAGCTCTGCCTTCTTCTTTCCTTTCCAAAAAGGGATGACAAGAAGATCTGCTTTTTTACGCTGTTTTAGTGTGGGTACGCCGGTAAAATCCATGATAAATCCTTAAAAGGGTAATGGTTCGTCATCCATATCGTGTTCACCCATGCCGGAATCTACTGAAGAAGCCGCATATGAATTTGAACGTTGTGAAGTCTCTTTTCCGCCACCTTGCTGCTCATCGCCTTTACCTGAAGAAGGAACAAACCGTACATATTCTGCGCGTATTTCAAGCGAAGAGACTTGCATTTCGCCGTTCTTATCTTTGTAAATTTCAGGCTTATTGGAAAGTTCACCGCCGATCATGACCAGCTTGCCTTTCGTTAGATGGGGCATCATTTTGTCCCAACGGTCACCCCAAATAGAAACCCGCCACCAGATTGTGACTTCGCTTCCGCCTTTTCGAACACTTGTCGCGACCACTAAAGTGGCTACTTTTGTGCCATCTGAAGTGAAACGCGTCTCGGGATCACGTCCTAAGCGTCCAACTATATGTACATAATTCATCTTCTTTACCTCATTCGTCCAAATATGCTATTAACTTATCACTCTATGAATTCATAGGTCAATAAGGCTATAGAATACTGCATCACACCTCATCAATCAAGGAAAAATCATGCCCGAAACTCTTGATGACAAAGTCTCCCGCCTTAGACAAGAGCTGCGCCTCGCGAACCAAGGAAAAGCTTTGTGGAATACCCTATTAGAGAAAAGAACTCTTATTGAAAGTATCATCCTTCAGATGGAAAATGACCTGGAAAAGGAAACGCTCGATTATTACCGCAAAGGCATAGAAAATACTGAAGATATCTCTAGAATGCGGGAAAAACTCCATGACGTACGCGCGACGCGCCGCCAAGTGGACGAAAAACTTGATGAGTATGAAGCAATGTCTGTGGAACTGGAGGAGAAACTCCAGGAAGAACTCGTTAAGACCATTCTCGAACGGTTTCCAGACCGCCGCTCTGCTTATGAAGCGCTAATTCACCAGCAAAATGTACAATGCAAAAAGAACGCCCTCAACGATCTATTGATAGAGGCGACCAAGAAAATCAAGGAACACGTTTCTTCCATTTTATATGAGAGAAAGAAAGCTACTCCACGTGGGTTTTTAGCCGGTATTTTTGGGGGAAGCCCTGCAGTTTCCATTCTTAAAAGCTTAGAATCGTTAAAACCTTTATCCTCTCAAGTTTTAAAAACATTAGAGGAAACCCTTTTACTGGCTCAAAAGGGTGGCAATCAGGAAGATGTCTACAAGGCCCTCCAAAAAGTAACGCAGGAACTTCAAGAAGTCATGCAACAACAATGGACATATTCTAAAATTGAGAAAGCGTACTCCCCTATTGCATCAGCGCTCGATCAGTGTCAAAAAGATCTAGAGGGATTAAAAGCGGGTTGCAAGAATGGAATGGATCAGGCTAAATCCAGCTTAACGGAGTGGCTATACAGTTAAAAACAGCTCGAGTTGAATCTCACTTCTTTTGATTATAGAACTCGCAGAAGGATGCTGACTGGAGGCTTGAGCCAACGTCTTTCCACTTTTATAATCTGCGTATTCCGGCAAAAGTTCGGCAAGAGGCATGATCAAATGAATTTTTTTAAAAAGATCTGCCTCAATTAAAAGGCCGTCGAACAACAAAATATCGATGTCAATTGTTGGAGTCGTACGCTCTCTTTGGGTACGACCCAGCATCAATTCAATTTTCCGTAAAATGCCTACTTTTAAATCGAATTCAGGATAATTGGTGGAAACAACGATGGCTGCATTAAGGAAATTCGGCGCCTCTACACCATCTGCCGGTGTTTCCCATACACTCGAACAACCGATAACATGCACCGACTTTCGCAAAATATCTAGTGCCGCCGGCAAATTTCTATCGGCATTCTTATTCGATCCCAACATTAGATAAGCCGTATGGATATTTACCCCCTGCGCGTCCACTTTTATCCTATGACCTGCTTAAGCAAAACATGATTATACAGCACCCTCTATATCTTGACAAAACAGTAGGTAAAGACAATATTTTCTTACGCAAAAAACAATTTAATAGATATCTTGTAGTTCCCATTTTTCAAATCGAGTAGCAAATTAGGGAAACATTCGATTGCTTGACGACGTGCGCTCAAAATTTTGCGTTAATTTTCTTAAACTAGATTTTGAATGCACGTCGTAATGTAATACAAGGGAGAATGAGAATTTAATGGAAAATCATATAACAAATATTATCAGCCTTTTGGGTGAAGATCCTGAAAGAGAGGGACTCAGAGATACTCCGGCACGCGCAAGCAAAGCCCTACGATTTCTTACTCAAGGGTATCATCAAGACATCAATAAAATAATCAATGGCGCCATTTTTTCATCCGATACGGACGAAATGGTGATTGTTAAGAATATTGAACTCTACTCTTTATGCGAACATCATCTTTTACCGTTTTTCGGCAAATGCCATGTCGGCTATCTACCCAACGGTAAAGTAATCGGGTTATCAAAAATTGCCCGGATTGTAGACTTTTACGCAAGACGACTCCAAATCCAAGAAAACCTTACCAAACAGATTGCAGACTGCGTAATGGAAGTTACGGGAGCTAAGGGCGTTGGGGTCATTCTGGAAGCCAAGCATTTATGCAAGATGATGAGGGGCGTCGAAAAGCAGAACTCCTCTATGGTGACTTCTGCCATGCGAGGCGCATTCCGTGACCACATAAATACGCGCACCGAATTTTTAAGTCTTGTGAATCGTAATGATGTTTAAAAACTCATAAGAAAGATACCCATGCTTGAAGAAATCGAGTCGCGTTTAAATATTTTAATTGCAAATTTAGGTCAAGGCAGGTGTGAGCCTGTTGCCTAGGATACGGCCTGGATAGCGCGTGTCCCTAATTTTCCGAATATAAACGAACCCGCTTTTCCTCAAGCCTTAATATGGCTGCGCAAACATCAGTGCGCCGATGGAAAATGGGGAACAAAACAACCACTCAACGCCCACGGCAGCACGATCGAAACCTTATCCGCGGTCATAGCGTTGCAGCAATGGGGTCAAAAAGAAGATGAAGTGCGCATACAGCACGGCCTTCAAGCACTAGAAAGATTAGCTTTCCAATTAGAGGCTGAGTCTTATGAAACCACCGGCTTTGAGCTGCTATTGCCTACCCTCGTAAAAGAAGCGGCGGCAATGTAATTGGAACTACCGAAAGGTTGCACTGCGATTCATCAAAAATACGCGCAAAAAACAGCAAAAAAAATGGCATTGATCGCAAAAGGAGACTTTACCTCTCCTGCATCGAGGTGGTTTAGCCTGGAAATGTTGGGCAATCATATCGATTCTATTCCCGATAGAGTTTTGCAAAAAAACGGTTCCGTTGCTGGATCTCCCGCCGCAACAGCCTATCTACTCTGTATCCCGTTTAGTATTTGCTTTAAGTGGTATAAAAAATGAACTCGCTTCCTCTTGCATTACCTGGTAGATCGAGCATCAAAATGTCGATGGGGGTTGGGGCTATTATAATTTATCTACAGCCGAAGAATCTGCTTTTGCGAGTTTAGCCTTATGTTTTTGGCACCGTCAAGGAAACAAGGTTTCAAACCGTATCCTTACTGAATCCAATGAATTCCTTAAAAGAGAAAACCAAAACCCCTCTACAGCTCCTTTATGGATCGCTAAAGTGCTCTTTTGCCCAACTCTCATTGTATCCCCAGCCATTACAGGCGCCCTCTACGCTCTCCGTCATGCGGTAACAGAATCAGCAGATTACCCTGGTCATCTCAGAGCTCCCCTCCCCATTATTCCAACCATAAAGGATTGGCATACCTTTTCTTCTTCTGAGATCACACGTCATATTCGGGATAAAAAATTATCTATGATGATCACCATGGATAGTACGCGCCGACATCACATGCTATCGCAAATGACCAAAAACGATGCCGGCAGTGCAATACAGGATTTTCAAAACACAAAACATTATGCTAGCTCAGGAGCTCATGCGGCCGTCAAAGTGCATGATTTAATCTTTTCTCACGGCATTGAAACTCTTATGTCTCCCGCCCTCTTTCCCTTCAATTATTTAAGGAGTCAAGATTATTTATTAAAATGCCTGGAAGGTTCTCAAGAGCTTTTAAAAGAGCCATTTTTAAGTCTGTATAAAAAATGGAATATAAAAATACGATTTTATGGGGATTATGCTACTGCGCATCAAGGTATACTGAAATGAAATGCTGGAATTAAACAAAAAGCTTATTGAGTTAACTCCGGAAGGAAATCACCTTCTATTGCTTGGCTATTGCGTTGATACCTTTAACAAAGAAACACGCGATCAGACACTTGTCAGAGCTGCAGCTTCGCAGCATATTATGCGATTGCTTGTTTTCACGCCGCGCTAATTTTGTTGATTTTATGAGCGATTCCATGGAATCGTTAACAACATTGAAGGACTACTACGAAAAACATCGTCACTGCGTCATCGGATTAGGCGAGGTTATCGGGCAAGTCAAGTGGTATGCAGATCACTCATGCAGTTCCTACTGTCCTTCCCACCAGTCGTTACAAAACGCACTCAATTTGCAAGAAAAAATTTAGGTTATAATGAGATATCGGTTTCATTCCAAATGGTGCGTACGTACCATTTGGAATGAAACCGATGTGAACACAAGGCAAACGCCTTGTCTTAAAAAATCTTAGATTTTAATTCCTTTTGGGGGACCTTCAGGTAATTGACCCGGAGATTTTGTAGCGCCTACAGAAGGATTTCTTCCTTCCGAAACATCAGCACAAATTTTGCGCCATTTCTCGACTGTTTCTACATAAAGGGGCGCAAAAGCTCTTAATGAGGAGGAGACAGCGTGTTCCATGTCAAGTGTGCAATGGATCAGTATCAACTCTTCTTTTACAGCAACTCCGACTCCGCCGCCAGCCATTTGACCGCCCAACATTGAACCTTCCAAAAGTGTTTCATAAAGCTTCAGACGTGTTTTATCATCCCTTGGAAGCCCATCCAATAGGGGTGAATAGAGATAAAGACGCTTAGAGTTCGGCTCATACGTCAAATGCAGAGAAAACTCGTCATCAATCCCTAAAATACATGTGTTGTTTTCATCAAATTCCAGCCCTTCCAGACCCAGCTCTTTACCGAATTCGACAAGGTTCTGTTTAGCGTTCTCAATAGACATTTTAAAACCTCCAAAAGGATTCAACCATAGACAACAACATGCTACGGCGGTATTTCATACTTAACTAGGTTTACGTTAACCCGTTGCAACCTTTATTGCAATACTAAAAAAGATTAGTAATCGACCGATAAAAACTCATACGATTGAAATTCATGATCTTATAAAATTAGCATGGCGTCACCGAAAGAAAAAAAACGGTATTTCTCCTTTATTGCCATCCTATAGGCACTCATTGCCAGCTCATAACCGGAAAAAGCTGCCACCAGCATCAGTAAAGTAGAACCCGGCAAATGAAAATTAGTTAACAAAGCATCCATTTTTTTAAATGTATAGCCTGGAAATATATAAATATCTGTCCTACCCATCCCGGGTATAATCGTTCCATCTGCAAGAGCTGCACTTTCAAGTGTGCGACATGAGGTAGTACCCACGCAAATACGCCTACGATGCGGCAGATTCAAGGCGGCGGCTGCCTCGAAAGACACGTGATATCTCTCCTCGTGCATGGGATGATGACGAATATCCTCTTGAGATACAGGACGAAACGTTCCAATGCCAACGTGCAGAGTGACTTCTGTTCTTTCCACACCTTTATGCTCTAATTCCTTTAACAACTCCTCTGTGAAATGTAAACCGGCAGTCGGCGCGGCGACTGCGCCGTTTTGGGAAGCGTAAACAGTTTGATACCGTTCGGAATCTTCAGAAATTTGGTTAGGGCGTTGAATGTAGGGAGGAAGAGGCATTTCGCCATGCTGCACTAATACTTGATCGAAGTCTCCTTCATAATTAAAGGACAAAACACGCATACCCTCTGCCCTTTCCTCGAGGACCTCGCATGATAAGGTATCGGAAAAGACAATCTGTGTGCCGATCGGAACTTTTTTAGCCGGCTTGGTTAACGCTAACCATACCCCATTTTGCAGCGGCTCAACCAATAAGACTTCAATCGCAGCTCCTGTATTTTTTTTCCCATGGAGACGGGCCGGAATTACTCTGGTGTTATTAAAGACTAACTGATCTTCTTTATCTAAATAGTTCAGTATATCCCTAAACTTTCCGTGAGTGATCTCGCCTGTTTTACGGTCGATAACCATTAGGCGGGATTGATCACGAGGCGTTACGGGGTGCTGCGCGATCAAATCGGGCGGCAGATCAAATTGATAAGAGCTTAAATTATACTGCATAAGCTTACATTTTAGCTGTTTAGAGAAAAAATAACTAGGGTGAAATGAAAAGAAGCCCTCTACTTAAAGAGGGCATTTAGCTTAATAAATCAGCTCAATGTGGCTGCGTGGGAAAGCTTTAGAAAGAATCTTGGCAGCGTGCTGACCATTTTTTGCTAATTCTTCCGCCTCTTCCAAGGAGATTTCGGCTTGAACGCCCATACCTACCTTGGCTCCCCATTGCGCCGGGAATGGAGTGACGACACCTTCATAAGTTCCAGTTCTGCTCAATACCATGTGGCGGGTTGCCAATATCGCTTGATCGATATCACTGGCCGTTTCAGCGGACTGCAAACCACGATACCCTTCGGCTTGAGCGTCAACTGCCCAAAATTTATTTTTCGGATTCTGTGCCAGGTAAAAAACATCAGTTCTGGCCGTGATTGCAATGGCTGCAAGCGCTTCGTCTGGCAGTGGTTCATGATAGCGAGAAGGCAAGACAGATCTAAGATAATCCTCAATCGGCACTTGGTTGACGACGCTTAAGCTCCCTCCGATGTCATAAATATTGATGGCTCCCTTATATTCAATACCATCGACAAAGACCGTCCCGGCATAATCTTCCGGAACAATTCTTATCTGGAATACACCGGGAAATTCCTCTCCCCATTTAATACCGCTTGAGAACGGCTGCATTAATTTATATTTTCCAACGGATCGTTTGCTAATCAGTTTGTTAGTGTGGGGGTTGTAGAGGGCATATTTCCCTTTAACCTCGATCATAGCACCCGGCTTATCATTTACAATCAATACCTCGATTGAGGGCACAGGTTTTACATTCGAGCCAAACCAGCCTCGCACATTATCCCACATACCTGCCTCAAGATGTAAAAATGGCATTAGGGCGACAAAAAACATTAAAAGTTTCAGTTGCATTGAATATCTCTCCTCATTGACAATTGGAAGTTGATGTTAACTTGGAGTCGAATTATTCGCCACTCCCATGTGAGCGTAACCCGAGGATGTCACTTCGCGTCCCCTCGGAGTGCGTTTTATAAATCCTTGCATAATCAAAAAAGGCTCATACACCTCTTCAATCGTGTGCGCCTCTTCACCTACAGCAACGGCAATTGTATTGACCCCCACAGGACCTCCGTCAAATTGTTCGATCATGATCTGCAAAATCCGCTTGTCCATTTCATCTAAACCGATTTCATCAATCTCAAGCATATCGAGCGCTTCATTAACGATTGTTTTATCTATTCTTCCGGCCGCCCTTACCTGTGCATAATCCCTTACCCAGCGTAACAGATTATTTGCTATGCGCGGAGTCCCTCTTGCTCTTTTGGCGATCTGATATGATTCTTCTTTTTCTAGCTTAAGATTGAGCAGGGCTCCGGTGCGCCTTATAATTTTTTCTAAAATATCAGAAGGGTAGTAATCAAGGCGGCAATTGAATTGAAAACGGGATCTAAGAGGAGCGGTTAATAGGCCGGAGCGTGTTGTTGCCCCTGCCAACGTAAAGGGGTTTAATTTCACTTGTACGCTTCTTGCGTTTGGGCCGGCATCTATCATTAAGTCAAGAGTAAAATCTTCCATCGCACTATACAGATACTCTTCCACAGCTTTGTTTAGACGATGCAGCTCATCAATAAACAAAACGTCTCCGGCCTTAAGATTCGTCAGCACCCCTGCCAGGTCTCCCGCTTTTTCAATCATTGGCCCCGAGGTCGTTATCAAATTAGTCCCCATTGCCTTTGATAAAATATTCGCTAATGTCGTTTTCCCTAATCCCGGAGGGCCTGTAAACAGACAGTGACCGAGGGCCTCGCCCCTTTGCTTTGCCGCAGTAATTAAAACTTCCAGCCTGTCGCGTACCTGGTCTTGTCCTTGAAAATCATTCAAAGACTGGGGGCGGAGAGGCACTTCAAATACGGCATCTCCTTTTGCAAGCGTTGATTCAATAAAAGATTTTGTCATTTTAAAAGTAAAACCCAGTTCATTTAATAAAACTAGCATCATTTAAATAGGAGCGCTGTATTTAAAGCAAAGCAATCTTCTCTTTGAGTCAAACGAACACGTAATTTTGAGTGTTTATTAAAAAAGGTAATCCGCTTATAATACTAAAATTAATCATTAAAGTTTCATCATTAAAGCCATGCATCCAACTTATCGCCTTCCACCGTTTACGTCGACCTCCGGAACTTTCACATCAGAGGGCAATACACCGGTATTCATAGAATCCGCTTCAAAGACCCACCGATACGACTTAGGGACGATAATGCAGCAAATTTTTGAGTGGGGTGTGCTCCTTGGCAGAGAGGATAGCCGACTGCCCCTTCAAGCCTTGACGCAAGACAGAGTACGCTCAGATCTTGAGTTTATGGACTTTAAGCAGCTGGACTTATACTTCTACAGGACCAGGGATCCTAATGCTCTGGAACTTATCCTAAAAAGTGTCGTAAACGCTTACAGGCCGCAAAAAAAAATCTATACGTCAGAGCAAGTCGATGATCTTTCTTTTAATCCGTCCTTATTGAACGCTGATCAATTGTCACGGTATTTTTTAGCGACAAAAGACAATACAGCCTTCGATCTCTTATTGGAGGGCTTCCTCCAGGAACCTTCTGCTTATTTTCCCTCTTTTTTGATGGTATTCGAAACACTGGTTCAAGAGCCGCAATCGATACTAAAGACCAAAGAAAAAAACACTAAATTCATGCAAACTCTTATTAACATCATAAAAAATCACGCGAGGGATTTTCCTGCCGCATTAACTGCTTTGAGAAATTCTTTACTTGATGTGAAGTGGAGAAGCCTAAAGCAGCTAATCGACAAGGAATTTAGAGCAAGGTGCCCGACTGTCGAAGCATGCCTGATTTATAAGCAACACAACATTGCCAACCAACTGGTGATGCGATCGATTGCAAATTACATTCCCGGCAAAGAGAACCGCAATCTTGTCAAAGACCTTTCATGGCTTCTTTTTTTCGATTCAGGCTTGTTGATTGCAAGGGATAGATTCCTTGAACTTTATAAAAAAGATCCTCAGATGCTTGAGACCTGCGACACCATTTTTGAGATCATCACTAAACGTATCTATAAGGAAAAACCTCAGGATTCTAGAGAATGGTGCAGATTTATTTTAAGTCTCGATTCACTACCAGCCAAAACACTCCCTGCAGTTGCCAAACATGTCGCGCAGGAACAAATTTCAGCACCTATTCCAGTCTCCAATCACCAGATATTTCTCCATTGGATTTCTAAAGGAGATCCTGATCAGGTTCGCGCTTTTTGGCTCAGCATCAAACATCTCGATTTTACTCAGGAGTCTGCTTATAAACTGGCATATCGGATGATTCTGCACCTTAACTCCCCCCCTCAAGAAGAGTCAGGTAAAGATAACCGTAAACGCCTGCACAGTTCGCTAGGCAACTTTTTAATTAAGTGGTGCCATTCTCCTCGCGACGAAAATTTAGCCCCTTTAGGCTCATTATTCGGCCCGTTAGTGCAGTCTTATATCGCTGAAGCTTCTATGCAAGAGAAGCTGGACTTCTTGATTGCATTGTCAAATGGACACCATAGAGGTGTACTAAATTTCGCCCAAAGCTTCTTTTTTATTCTTTGGGGATTAGAGGAATCTGAAGAAAACACGCTCTTCACACAGCCTCTAAAGATGCAATTCCTACAATATGCCAGCCGTACTCTCCTGATCTGGAATGCAAAATATCGTCAACCTAAAATACGGAAGGAGATTTCTCGACTTACCGGCAAACTCTGGGATGTCTGCTTAAAAAACACCGAATATAAATTTAAGATGTTAAGCAGCAGGGAAGCCCTAGAGCCGTTCATTCGTGTTTTGGATAATGAACGTGATCTAGACTCTTTAGAAAAACTCGAAGGGGTAAAAACATTCATCCAGAATAGCAGCAATATTATTGCCTACCGAAACGTGATTTATAAATATAGGCAAAGCCACCTTGATCATTCGGAAGCCTTTGCGGAGAGCTGTATCCGTCATTTGGCTATAAAAATTGGCACTTCCACTAAGGGGTATTCCGTTGCTGTGGCCTGCGCTATAGGTCGCAATACCTTAATAGAACAACTTCTAAAAAAATGGACACAGCCTCTTATCCTATTACAATTTAAAGAAGTCGAGCGGGCGCTAAGCCTTAAAACCCCTAAAGACGAAGAGCTCCGAACAGACCCGGAAATGATGCACGAAAAAACCTACACTAAAAAGCTTATCTCAAAAGCTGCAGCTCAAGGAACAGATGAAACATGGAGATACTTTCTCTCCCGGTTACAGGAAATGGGATTTAATGATCTCCTTGAAAAACTTCAGACGGGGATAACTAAAGAAGAGCTAAGGAATACCCTTTCCAATAACCTTTGACATTTACACAAAATTAACAGAAACTTAAAGAAAGCTTAACACTTATGTGCTTAAATTGATTCTCATATTAGGAGGATAATGTGGCAGAAGACACAGTAAATCAAGTTCTTGCATCATCGATTGCAAATGATCCTGAGGGAATCGATCCCAATAATATCTCCCTAGAAGCGCTTATCTTGCTTATCAATACGGAACGCCTCAACTCCCTACAAGAAAAAACACAAACTGAATTTCAGGAATTAAAAAAAAGACAGCAAGACGTCAAAGAGCTGCATGACATCCTCAAAGCAATTAATAAAGCCACCGGAGAAACAGGAACCCTTGAAATCTCCGGCAATGCGGAATTGCAAAAAATGTTTGCAAAGGCAAGAGAATTGGGGGCTGATGTTGCTGAAGGCAAAACATCATTTAACCGTGAAGAGCGAGAAAGGCTGGTCGAAAATATCCGCATGACTGTAGAAGATCTGAACGTCCAAAACGATATGCAACTCCAGACCATTTCCCGCTTGACCAACGAACGTTACGAATCGTATCAAATGGCACGCAGCATTTTAAAACCGCTGCACGAAGCCAAAACATCTTATGCCCGCGGAATCAGAGGAGCTTCATGACGGTTGCGGAAACCTTATCGCCCGAAGCGATCGAATCCCTCTACGCATTTGCCCACGGATACTATCAGAACGGCAAATATGAAGAAGCCACCCGTTTTTTCCGTTTCCTAACAGCTATCGATACCAACACAAGAAAACATTGGATGGGACTTGCCGCTTCATACCAACTCCAAAAAGAGTTTGCCAAAGCCTTGCAAGCCTACGGCTATGCCGGCTTACTAGATTCCGACGACCCCCTAGCTCCTTTTCATGCCGCTGAATGCATGTTCTCCTTAGGTGAAAAAGAAAGAGCTTTAGAAACTTTACAAGTGGCCGAGAACTTAGCGCGGAACCACCCAAAACAATACGAAAATTTATTAATACGGATTGATTTAATCAAAAATCCAGTGAGGAAAAACCATGGTTGATAGAATAGATGGCAATCGTGCCTTTGCCCCTTTGACTTGGGATCCGAGTGAAATACAGCCACCGGCAAAGTTACTCCCCTTCCGAAAGGATTCTCTATCGATTACTCAAGACAGCAAAGAGGCATGGGCGTTTATTGCACCGGGACTCACTTCCTATACTCCCGAATCTCTCCTCACCAGACCTAAACTCGAATCCCCCCAACTCGATATCAGAAAGCTCCCTGCCATTTATGAGGAATTTGAAAAACATCTTATCCCCAAAGCGAGCAGCAGCTCTGAAGCGGAAACTCAAGACCGAAATCAGTCAGAAATTGATCTTTTCAAACTCCTTATCGCATGTATGAAAACACAAGTGGAGAATCGGCAGGATCATACCGCTTTGAAATTCGAACATGTCCAATCATTGCAAGCGGCAAACAAGCTTAAGATGAAAGAATACTTCGATGTCAAAGATGAGCTTATTTCCCGCTCGAACACTAACGAAGTTTTAGGCTGGGTGAATTACGCCCTGTGGGGGGGGTTAGCTGTTGCGGGGGTCGCCTCGATTGCTCTCACCATTGCAACCGCCGGCGCTGCACTGCCCACGGTGCTTATTGTCATCAATGCCGCACTTGCAGTCGGTTCCGGATCGATGACTATTACACAGGGCATCCTCAGTTACAATAATGATCAATCGAAGGCCCAACTACAAGAAATTGAAACCCAGCGCTATATAAACTCGGAGAAAATCCAGGAAAGCACTATGGAATTCGGCAAAGACCATGACGCCATCGTTAAGCTTTATAAAATGTTACTAGATGTTTCGACAAACTGCCATGCGGCATCAATCGGAAAATAGGAGATAATTATGACTCAAGAATGTGCATTAATCACTAAAACCCCTCCCCTACTTACTGAAAATGTGATTGAAGAAGCTATTGATGTGCAGTTGATTGCCATGGATGCTTTGTTGGCTGACCCTAAAGCAGACTTCAGAACGGTTTTAGAGCAAGCCTATAAAATCCTGATGTTAATGAGCCATCGGCTAAGACAAACGAATCGCACCTATGTTCTGGATCAAGAACCTCAGCTCTTTGCACAAGTAAACGAGTTAAAGGAAACGTATAATTCTTGGGGTGTTTTAGCCATTACCATTGCATCGGGTACGCTGACAATCGCCGGAGGATTAGTAGGCGCCGGTGCGGCAATTCCCGGTACAGGCCTCGGCCAGTCACTTGCCAACTCAGCCCCAAACGCCTTAGGATGGCTGAGCTCAGAAAGTTCGGGCAAAATGTTAACTGCTGTTGGTGGCGGCATAGGAAGTGTCGGTCAGGGAACAGGCGCCTTTGGTAAAATAGGCAGCGACTCCAATGAATCGCGCCGCACCTATTGCAATGTCTTAATTGAAGAAATCAAACGTAAACGCTCTGACCGTGATGATTCCGCACGGCAGAATAGAGAGCAATGTTCAGCGGCAAATAGCAGCTGGCATCAAGCTCTAGAAGCTTCTCATCAAGCCTGCATGCAAGTACTGCAAAGAAGCTAATCGACTCAATAGAAGCGCTAAAAACCTTTTAGCGCTTCTTTATTTTTAAGTCATGAGTTGAATTTAATGTTCTCAGCAACATCCTTAGGCACCCGCAGTTCCATTGCAGGCTTACATGTAGCCATTATGTTTTGCACATCTTTTGCGTTAAGATGCTTAGCCATTTCATTGAAAATTTCTGGCGGCATTTGGGAGAATAACGATTCTTCTTGAGCAAAAGGGTTTTTTTGTTCATCATCGGGTATTAATTTAAGCTTTTCGCATATTGATACCGCCTTTATAAGATTTTTAAATCTAGGGGACGGATCAATCCCTTCATGCACGAAATTTGGATTACGTAAAAGTTCAATTTTCTTATATTTTTGTATCATTCCATAAATCGCGCTTGGAGCATTCTTTATAGCTGAAAATATAGCAGCTAATTTAGAAAATATCTCATTTATGAAATCTCTGAATGTGTTTGCTCTAAAAGGAGCACGAATATCATCAATATTTTTTCGTATTGGATCGATGAGTTCATCCCCCGCAATACGATCCCTGAATTGAATATTTCTTAATTGATTTACAGGAAAATTTATATCAACAACATCTTCCGCAAATAACATTTTCAATGTTTCTATCATAAAAACTCCTTTATTTGTTTTATAAAACACGAATACATCAAAAATTTATTAATTTTTTATTAAGATAATTGTGAAAAATACGATCTAAAGTGCTAACTAATTTTTACTTGAAGAAAGACATCCGTCTCGCCCCAGGGAAACTGACCCTTGAAACGCTTAACTATCTTGAACGCGTCGGAATAATCAGTTAAGGGAAAACTCACCGTAATAATTTTTGTTTTAGGGGACAATTTTTCAAATTTTTTAGAGAGCCGTCTAATGAATTCATCTTCAGCACAAGTCCCATAGTAATAGATAACCGTGGCTTTAGTTAAATCCACCTCCAGCATATCCTGACATAAGAATTTAACATCTTCTGTGTTGAAACGTTTTTTAACGGACTGCGCCTTCTTGATAAATGCAGGGATGATCTCCACGCCAAACACTTTGCAGCTGATAAAGTGCTGTAGCCAAAAGCAGGAGCGCCCCCTGCCACAGCCAAGCTCATACACCACATCGCGTGAATGCACACCGCACTCTTTAGACATCTTTTCTAAAGTTGTTAGCGGGGTCTCCCCATAGGTATAATCCCCTATATACCCTTGTTGAGCCGCATAACGTTTGCTGATGCCAAAGGGACTCTCCAGCAAGTAGTGACGCAATAGATAGAGGTCTTTCCGTCCATAGCCGTTTACCGGATAAAAACGGCGAGAGACTCTTAGGAATTCCTTAAAATTCCACCAGGAAGTTTTCCATCGGATCCAAAGTAATTCAATAAATGAACGAGTAGACAAGGCGCGCCACCAATATAAACATCAGTGAAGAAGATACGTCATTGAATGCCGTGACAATAGGACCGGAAGCTACAGCAGGATCAATGCCTAATCTTGCAAAAACAAAAGGGGAAAAAGTCCCCAAAAGAGTGGCATTTAGGCAGGCGCCGAATAATCCGGTACCCACAAGCACTCCGAGAGTCAAGGGATCAGTATCGAGATGCTGCTGAATCCCTACA